>CAYMDA010000005.1:131837-218724 GCA_964389135.1 uncultured Verrucomicrobiota bacterium
GTCACCCAGTGACAGGCTCAGGGTTTCGTGCGGGCCTTCGACGAGGCTGGCACCCTGAAGCCACGGAGCCTGCCCCCGAGAGATGTTCGCACCGGCCCTGGTTGGCTTCTTTGAAGCAGCCACCGGGAGCGTGGCCTCCGCTGACGGGCACGTGGAGCCTGTCACTGAGGGGCATCACGGTTGCCGCCGACGAAATCGTTAAAGACCTAACACTCAGACCCTGGGAGCCAGTCGCCGGGTGCACACCCGTCCATCAGACAGGTCACCGGGAGCCTGTCACCCAGTGAACACTCTGATGTCCGTCTGCAAGAACGTTAAAGCGCACGCACGGCGACGGATCTCCGGGACGAACGGGCTTGAAACTGCCGCCACTCCAGACGGCATCCCGGAGTCGAGCCTGTCACCCAGTGACAGGCTCAGGGTTTCGTGCGGGCCTTCGACGAGGCTGGCACCCTGAAGCCACGGAGCCTGCCCCCGAGAGATGTTCGCACCCTGGTTGGCTTCTTTGAAGCAGGCACCAGTCCATCCGGAGCCTGTCACCCAGTGATTGCAGCTGTCTCCCCCTTCACCTGGATTCCCGCCCACAAGAACGTTAAAGCCCTTCGACGGAACGCTCAGCAACCACCCAGCCCTAGGAGCCTGTCACCGGGTGCACTTGTCACCGGGTGCACGCGGTGCACTCAGGGCCTTCATCCAGTGATGCAGTTGCCGCCGACGAAATCGTTAAAGACCCCAACACTCAGACCCTGGGAGCCAGTCGCCGGGTGCACACCCGTCCATCAGCTCACCGGGAGCCTGTCACCCAGTGAACACTCAACCGCTTCTTCCTGGTCGGCACGAGGTCGCGAATGACAACCACCCGGATCCTCTCCGCCATGGAGGAAGGCTCTTACTATCGGGGAAGGGAATCCCTCGGGAACACGGGCGGCTGCGGAAAAATGGGGGTTCAGAGGGACAACGAACGTCGAAGCATCGGAATGGTCCGATGGCTATCCGGTGAGGATTCGGCGGCTATCAACCCACGCCGTACACCTGTCGCAGCCATGAGCCGACGAAGTACGCAAGGGCAGCCGCGGCACCGCCAATCAGCACCGTCTCCACGCCCGAACGAAGCACCGACTGCCGCACGACCATCCCCTTCACGAGACCGACTGCCAGGAAGGCCAGGCCGGTCAGCACGGCGCTCGCCAGGAAGGCCTGCGGCATCCGAACGCCGGTCATGAGGAACGGCAGCAGCGGAATCATGCCGACAAGGACGAAGGCGATGAAGGTGGTCAGTCCCGCGAAGAACGGCCGGCGGCCGTTCGATCGTCCTCCGAGCTCTTCGGCCACCATCCCGTCGACCCAGCGTCGCGCGTCCCTTGTGACTGCATCGACCAGGTTGTCCAGCAGCTCGCCCTCGTAGCCTCTTGCCGCGAAGATTCGCCGCACCTCGCGTCGCTGATCCTCCGGGACCGGGCCATGCCCCTGAGGCTCCGGGCCCCGCACGCGTTCGAGGTGATCGCTCTGGCTCTTTGCCCCGAGATAGTTGCTTGCCCCCATGCTGAAGCCGTCCGCGAAGAGATTCGCGAGACCGAGAATGATCGCGACGCGCGGCGGCAGTCCACCGCCATACGATCCGGCAACGACGGCGAAGGTGGTTACACAGCCGTCAATGCTGCCGAGGACGGCGTCGGCGAGGTATTCATTGTGACTGCCCTCGCGAAGCCGAATCCGGGTCGCTTCGGGTCGATGCCCCGTTTCCGGGCGGGATGCGGCATCCTTGCTCATCGCCTGAAGGGTAACCGGAAGGCGCGGCGTTGTGCGACCGGCGGTCCGGAAAATGAACGGCGCCTCTCCGGCAGGCGACCGGGCGATCGATCGAGCGCAGGAAGGGCGGGCGACGCAGGACGGGGCTCGGACGATCCAGCGATGAGGTCGGGCGGATCGATCTGCATCGCATCCTGCAGGCGGGATCCATGCCCACTGCCGGATCACGCCCCCGGCGCCCGTCAACCGCACTGAGTGCGCGCGAGATCCCCGAGCACGCCCACCGCGCGTTCGATCCGGGCGGTCCATGGATGACCGCAGTTGATCCGGATGAAGTTCCCGAACCCTCCGTCGGCCGAGAACAGGGAGCCTGGCGCCACGCTGATGCCGGCGGCGCGTGCCTCACGGGCAAGCCGTTCGGCGTCCACCCTGGCCGGCAGCTCGCACCAGAGCAGGAATCCGCCCTGGGGCCGGGAAAGGCGGATACCGGGAGGAAAGGCATCGACGATCGCCTCCCGCATGCGATCGACCTGCTGCCGGAATGTTTCCCGGATGGACCGCAGATAGCGGTCGTAGCCCCCGTTCCTGAGAAAATCGGCGATTGCAAGGACGGGTAGGGTGGCCGTGCACAGGGTGCTGACACGCTTGAGTGCCGCGACCCTCTGCTGCCAGTGGCCCCCCGCGATGTAGCCCACGCGATACCCGGGTGCGAGCGACTTGGAGTAGGACCCGCACAGGAGCACCAGACCTTCCCGATCGAACGCCTTCAGACATCTCGGCCTTGGGCCGTGATGCTGCATGTCGCCATAGATGTCGTCCTCGACGACCGGGATCCGGTGCTTCGAGATCAGCTCGATGAGCCGGCGCTTGTTTTCGTCGGGCATGAGGCACCCGACGGGATTGTGAAAGTTGGGGATGAGCAGGCATGCGGCCACGCGATTCCGCTGGAGTGCGCGCTCGAAGGCGTCGAGGTCGATTCCCTCGGCGCTGTGTACGGGGACCGGCAATGCTCTCAGCCCGAGCTCATGCAGCATGCGGGCGAACCCGAAGTAGGTCGGCGACTCCACGACAACGGTGTCTCCCGGCTGGCATGTCGCGCGCAGGGCCAGCGACACTGCCTCGGTTGCCCCGACCGTCACGATGAAATCCTCCGGCCTGAGTGCGCATCCCCACTCCAGGGAGGACCGCGCGAGTTCGCGCCGGAACTGCACACTGCCGGGCACCATGTCATAGGCGCCGCTCGCCGGGCCGAGTTTCCGGCTGATCATGGCCATGGTCCGGGCAAGCTTCT
Source organism: uncultured Verrucomicrobiota bacterium (assembly GCA_964389135.1). Classification (GTDB taxonomy): domain Bacteria; phylum Verrucomicrobiota; class Verrucomicrobiia; order Limisphaerales; family CAIMTB01; genus CAIMTB01. The sequence continues at coordinate 134,878 of CAYMDA010000005.1, forward strand.
CACCCGGGAGAAGCCTGGCGTCGGGCATGGCGGCACCCAGCGGCACCAGTTCCGGATCGGCGAGGTCCGCGAGGATCGATTCGAAGGGATCCGCTCCGGAGAGGCTCGTCACCCGGCCATGACCGGCGGCCCCGTTGGGCTCGGGAACGGCGCTTGCCAGCCGGTGGCGCACATAGAATCCGGATTTCGGACGCGCCTCGATGATCCCTCTCGTCTCGAGCGTCGCATAGGCCTGCAGGGCCGTGGGCACGCTCACCCTCTGCTGGCGGCTGAACTGGCGCACCGAGGGCATCCGATCCCCCGGGCGCAGCGACTGATGCGTGATCATCTCCTCCAGCACGCCGGCGAGCCGGAGGTACACCGGTCCGTTTCGGGTTTCCGAGCGCACGACCGACGATCGCGGGAGCGCCCGGATCTGAACAGGCATAATGCGCCGATTCCCGGACTTGAACAGATCCAGGGAGGATCGGGCTGTTCAATGCAGATTTCGCGCGAGCTGTGTCTGGCGACCGCGGCGTGCACGCAGTCTGGGATCATGCGCATCAACACGGTGCCTTCGATCCTGCTTCGGATTCTGCGGAAGACCCACGATCAGCGACGACTCGCCTGCCGATCCCGTGCCGCCGCCGCCCCGGGCGGGCATACCCTCGGGGCGCTCCCGCGCACCCGGGCTCGCCGCCCGCGCGAAGGAGACCCCGCGCAAATAGAGAATCCCTCCCCGCGGACGGCAGGGAGGGATGAAACCGTCTTCCGGCTCAGGAGCGGAACTTCCGCCCGAGGACCCAGATGAAGCCGCCCGCGAAGGCGAGGCTCAGAGCGCCGCCCGCATCCGGGACCGGGGTGGAGGTGCCCCCCAGCGAGTAGGTGAGATCATCGATGGTGAAGGATTCACCGCCGAGGAGCGCCCCGACCGTGATATCTGCGTCCGGGCGGGAGATGCCGATGAAGCTGCCGGCGGAACCGGTCACGGTGACATCGCCCAAGGACAGGTTGTTGCCGGATTCATCACGCAGGGTGAGCGTCACGGTTCCATGGGTCACCCAGAACCCGATCATCGAGACCTTCTCGGGGAAGAGGATCTCCATGAAGCCGTTGTTGAATGCCTCCTCGCTGAAGATGACGAGCGGCCCGGCGACGTTGAGGCCCGACGCGACATCCCCGGCGATGCCGCCCTCCGGCGTGAAGATGCCCACGGGCCAGCCGGGGTTGCCGATCGGATCGCCCGGGCTGCCGCCGCCGCTGTTGAAACGCGGGTCGGTGGCGCCTCCCCGGGTGCTGAACTGAAACGTGGCCGAGACGTTCTGCCCGGGGCCGTACGACGTGATCGGGAGCCCGGTCAGGTCATCGAAGGTCTCAATCGTCGCTCCAGCCTGGAACGCGGCGACTTCCCCCGGGTCCGACGTGTTGATGATGACCGCCTGCGCCACGTGGCTTGCGCCGACAGTGAGCGCGAGCGCCACCCATTCCGCCAGCGGACGAGTGGCTGTTCCATGTATCCTCCTGTATTTCAGTATGCCCATGTTTGTCCTTTCTTCAGTTTGTGACTTCACCGCAGTCCCACCCGGAATACGGATGAAGGCACGCGCGGGCAGTCCCCCCGCGAAACTCTCACTGGTGAATGAATGGATGAGATTGAGGTTGATCCCGAAGGTGCCCATGCCCGCCGCCCTCCCGACGGCCCGGGTCACGGAAAGTTCCAAGTGAGCGGACGATGTGAACCGGGGTGTTCCCGGTCAAGCGGATTCCCGCGCCCTCGAGGCGGGCGCGCGTTGCCCCTCCAACCCTCGATCTGACGAAATGCCGGCTCGCGGCCGCCCATCCCTACCGGAGAACAAAGCCGGCATTGACCCAGTTCGCGTAGTCCTCCCGCGTTCCGTCCCCAGCGTCCATGGCCACCAGACTGATCTTCCGGGCTCCTTCAGGGATGGGAACATCGAAGCGCCACGCCGGGAACTGGATCCTCATCACGGGACTGGAGGCAACCTCCGCGCCATCGATGAACACCTTGAACACCACGCTGGGATAGCGGGCGAGATTGGAGCCATTGGCGTAGCGCAGGAGATTCTCGTCCACCCCGGCGAGCGCGACGAACCTCCGGTATTCAGGACGCAGCGCGTACACCAGTTCACAGGGCGCGTGGACTCCGATGCCGCGGGAATGAATGGTCCGATCCATCCTCAACTCCTCGCCCGTGTTCGCGCGATCGACGCGCGGCGGATGCGTGCGGCCGGAGTAGCGCACCTGTCCCGCGTACGTGTGGCCGAACCGCACGCTGCGCAGCGGCTCGAGATCTCCCAGAAACACATCCGGGGCGGGGGGACGCGGTCCCATCCGGACGAAGACGCCTTCCGACTCGCGGGTGACGGGCTTGCCGAGATGAAACGCCCTCGCCCGGACCCGGGCAGTCCCGCTCACCTCGAAGGGTCCATCGTAGAGGGGTGAATCGGGACGGGGCGGCGTGCCGTCCAGCGTGTAGCGGATTGCGGCATCGGGCTGGAACGGTGCGCTGAGGGTGACGGTGACCGGCTTCTCGAAGAGATGGGGGCGCATCGAGGTGCCCCAGGGGGCGAAGCGGACCGGGTCCAGGAGCTCATCCGAGGGCCACTGTCCGATTCTCGCGAGTTCGTCCGCGAAATGGATGGTGGGTGCGAGATGAACCTCGAAATGCCGGACCACCTCTTCGGTGTTCAGGTCGGGCGTGAAGTTGCGGGAGGGATCGTAACCGGGGTGGGCATCCGTGAGGTCTCGCGCGAGGATGCACTGTAGTCCGGCGGACTTCATCGCGCGCAGGCCCATCGGCTTGCCGAGCAGGCATACCTGCGTGTGGAACCCGACATAGATCAGGTGAGTCAGTCCCAACTTTCGGCAGATGGCATACACTTCAGCCTGCGTGTCGGGCATCCAGTCCTTCCCGCCAATCCCGAGTCCAGGGTGCATGGCATCCCACCCGTAGTTGACGGCGCACCGCTCGGCACCGCATGCGCAACCGCCAGCGTCCGGGGCCGGGGGGCAATTGACGTCCACGAGGGCGGGCACTTCCTCGAGTGGAAGCTCCAGGACGGATTCGCGCTGCGGGTATCCCACATAGTTCTCGACGACATCGCTGGGGCACAGCATGACCGTCATTCCAAGCTCGCGTGCCGCCTCGAGGGCGCGATGGATTCTCGGCACCAGCGCATCCACCCGCATGGTGGCCGTCTTGCACCAGTGGAAGTTCCAGACATCGACCGCGACGACACCGACCCGCCGCGGATCCACCTTCTCCAGCGAGTGGATCACCTCTCCCGTTTCCGGGTCACGCCTCTGCAGCCGCAGTTCCAGCCCGGCTGCGTTCAGGGGCGAGCACAGGAGCAGCGTGGCGAGGGCGAGAGCGGCGGTTGTCCATCGGCCCGGCCGGAGCCGTGAGATTCTGGAGAAGCGCATCTGGAGTGTGTCTCGAGTACATCATGACGGCGCCTGCGCATCCAGTGTGGTCCCGAGGATCGACCACCGATTCCGCGGGGCCGACGCACCAGGGGGCGGACCGGGGAAGCCTCCCGGGTCCCCGGCCGACAGACGGGCCGGACGAGGTGGGGCGTGTCGGATCCGGTCGGGGACCGGATCAGTCCCCGGGGGCCCGCGCACCGAGGAGGCGGTCGAGCGCGGCCTGCAGCTTCGCGATGGGCACCGGCTTCACGAGGTGCTCGGAGAATCCGGCCGCGAAGCACTTCTGCACGTCCTCCTCCATGGCATAACCACTGAGTGCGATCGCCGGAATCGGCCGGGTGGCCCTGAGCTGGCGCATGAGATCGTACCCGGTCCCGTCGGGCAGTCCGAGATCGCTCATGACGACATCGAACGGCTGTTCGCCCGCGAGGCGGATTCCGTCGGCGACGGTCCCCGCGAGGGCGACGTCATAGCCGCGGCGACGGAGGATGGTGGCGAGCGCCCGCGCGCTGTCCTCGTGATCCTCGACCAGCAGGATGCGGCCGGCCGTGGGGCGTGGGTGAGCGGGAGCCTTGGCCGGGGAGGGAACGGTGGGTTCCCTGTGCGGCGAGGTCTCGACCTCGACCAGTGGCAGCCGGAGCGTGAAGGTGCTTCCCCTGCCGCGCCCCTCGCTGCGGGCCGTCAGCGTTCCGCGGTGGAACGACGCGATGGCCCGGCTGATCGCGAGACCGAGCCCCAGGCCGCCGAACTGGCGCGCCATCTCGCGGTTCCCCTGTTCGAACGCCTCGAAGACCCTCTCCAGGTCCTGGGGTTCGATGCCGATGCCGGTGTCTTCCACCTCCACGACCACGTGACGGCCCTGTCCTCCGTCGTCCACCAGCTGTGTTCGGAGGGTGATCCGTCCGCCGCCCGGGGTGAATTTGATGGCGTTCTTCAGCAGGTTCCAGAGCACCTGCATGATGCGGGCACCATCGGCGTAGATCTCGAGGTCACGATGCTGGACATCGAGGTCGAGCGTGAGGCCCTTCTCCTTGAGGTCCGGCCGGCAGGTCACGATCACATCATCGAGGATGCGCCCGAGGGCGACGAGTTCGCATTGCAGGTTGAGCTTGCCGTGCGTGATGCGCGTGAGGTCGAGCAGGTCATCGATGAGACGCGCCTCGAGTTCCACATTGCGGCGCACCGTGGCGAGGGCGTCAACGATCTCCGGCGGGAGGTGTGACTCGTGGGTGAGCGACGAGAGGATGGCCAGCGCGGGAGTGAGTGGAGTCCGAAGCTCGTGACTGAGTGCGGCGAGGAAGAGGTCCTTGGCCTTGCTGGCCTCTTCCGCGGCTCGTCGCGCGTGGCGCTCGGCGCGGTACAGGCGCGCGATGTCCATGGCACCGGCGGCCTGCGCGGCCACGCCGGCGATGATGCGTTCATCCCGCTCCGTGAACACGCCGGCGGCCGAATGCGCGAAGAGAAGTCCGCCGAGCCGCTGGCCCGAGCGCCCGGAGATCGGAACGGCGAGCCAGCTCCGGACGGGCGGCGCGGGCTGCGCCGGGAGCGTCGAGGGGCCGTCCGCGCCCTCCTGGGCGCAGGCGGCACCCTCGATTCGAAGCGGACCGCGGCTCAGGGCGAACAGCTCACCGACGTTGGGGAGGGCCATGCGCGCGAATACGTCCTCGGAGAGGCCGGAGACCGTCTGCAGCACGTACCCGCCATCCGTCGTTTCACCGGGCCAGAGGTAGAATGCACCGGCCTCCGCCCGGATGAGGCGGCGGCCGGCATCGGTGACGATCTGCCCGATGCGGGTCAGGTCCAGCTCGGTGGCGAGGGCGCGGGCCATCGCGTTGATCTGCTCGGTGATGGCGTACTCGTCGCGGAGCGCGGTTTCCGTCCGTTTGCGAGCGGTCACGTCCCGCGCGATCTTGGATGCGCCGATGACCTCGCCCGAGGAATCGCGGATCGGCGAGACGGTCAGCGCGACGTCGATCAGCCTCCCGTCCTTGCGCAGGCGGATGGTTTCATAGCTCTCGATGCGCTCGCCGCGGCGAAGTTTCGCGAGGATCTCATGCTCCTCGTCATGGCGATCCTGCGGGATCAGGACGGTGATGGAACGGCCCACCACCTCCGTGGCGCTGTAGCCGAACATCCGCTCCGCCCCCCGGTTCCAGCTCTGGATGGTTCCCTCGAGTGACTTGCTGACAATCGCGTCGTCAGAGGACTCCACCAGGGCGGCCAGCCGGAAGCGGTCATGCTCCGAACGTTTCCGCTCCGTGATGTCCACGCATGCGCCGGCGAACTGCGTCGGCTTCTCCGTGTTCTCCGCGAGGACGCGTCCCTGCATGCGGAGCCACCGGACTTCCTCCCCCGTGAGCACCACCGGGAACTCGAGCACGAGCTCGCCGCCGCGGCTCGCGCGCGCCCGGAGCTGGCGCAGCACTTCCTGCCTGTGACCCGGGTGAATGCAGGTGATGAACTCCTCGATGCTCCGGTGCGGACGGACCGGATCTCCTCCGAGCAGGCGCTCGAAGTTCTCGTCGCCCTCGAGCAGGTCGCGCTCGAAGTCCCAGAAGAACGTGCCCGTGCTGGCTGCGACGAGGGCGGCCTTCAGGCGCTCCTGGCTCTGGCGCAGCGCGTTCTCGGAACGACGGCGCTCCGTGACGTCGTGGAATACGATGACGGCGCCGGTGATGACCCCGCCGGCGTTGCGGATGGGCGCCGCGCTGTCCTCGATCGGAATCCACTGACCCTTTCGCGAAACGAGGGCCGTGTGCTCCGCGAGACCGGTCGGAACACCCGTTGCCATCACTTCGTGCAGCGGATCGAACGCCGGCTCACGCGACTGTTCGTGGAAGATGCGGAAAACGTCGTCGAGCTGGCGGCCGGCGGCCTCCTCGAGGTTCCAGCCGGTCATCCGTTCGGCAACGGGATTCAGGAAGGTGACCCGCCTTGCGCAATCGGTCGTGATGACCGCATCCGCGATGCTCGAGAGGGTGACCCGGAACCATTCGCGCTGCTGACGCTGTTCCTCCTGGGCGCGCTTGTGGACGGTGATGTCGCGAATGCTCCACACCCGGCCGGCGGGGGTGTCCCCGACGGATTGCAGGCGGGAGAAGCGTTCGAGCACGCGGCCGTCGCGCAGCTCGAAGACATCATACGTTTCGGCGGCGGAGGTCGCGTAGATCTCCTCGACGCGCCTCAGGAACGCGTCGGGATCCGCGAGTCTGCTCGTGAAGGCGCGCAGCACGGCGCGGTGATCGCGGCGCTCGAGGACCTCGGGCGCGACGCCGCACACCTCGGCATAGCGGGCGTTCCACGAGACGATGCGCCCGGTCGGATCCGTCACGAGGATCGCATCCGTGGTGGCGTCCAGGGTCGCGCGCAGGATCGCGAGCGTCCATGCCATCTCCCTGGATTTCTCCTCGAACGCCTCGCGCGTCCGTGCCAGCTCCTCCTCGACACGCTCCCGCGCGAGGAGAAACGCGTGGGCGTCCCGTTTGGGGACGGATCGGGATCTGGATTGCTCCTCCTCTTTCAGGCTCATTCCCGTCCCTTCCGGCCGTCGTGAAACGGTTCATCGGCGCGCCCCGCCGGGTTGGACTGCAAGAGTGGAGTGGGAGGCGGGAAGCTTCCGATCGGTTCTATGGGCAGGATCATCAATCGCTCCGACCCCGGCGCCACATCGAACATGGTCGACGGGGCCTCAGGGCCATGAAGCCTTCATCAGTCCGATTCGCCTTGAAAGCCCAATTGCTAACGGCCGTCAGGTTCTCGGGACGACTCCGTCAGACAGGATGAATCACGGTCTGCTGACACGCACGGGAGGGACGCGAAGACACCGGGCACCGTTCATCGCAAAATGCCCCGTGTCAATTCCGGGGCGCACCCGGGAGACTTGAGATTCCATCGGGGAGATCGGGCACCTTGCTCCCCTTCAGCCACTTAACAGCGGAGTTCTCCCGGGTTCAGGCCCGGGAAGATTCAGGCAGGCGAGGCGCTCAGGAGAAGCCTTCTCCGTGGAGGAGGCATCCATGGATCGACCGACAGCCGAAGAGTCTGCGCCGTGCCTGATCGTGTGTTTCCGCGGGGAGGCGAGCGAACCGATCATCCTGACCACACAGACCCGCGAGGCGCGAGGCGCGAGCGAGGACGAAAGGATCGGCCGTGTCACCGCACGAGGACTCGCGTGTGACACGAATGGGGCCACCCCCGGGGCTTGCCCTGGCTGACTCCGTCATGGTTCGATCCCAATCGTGCGCCTGAGGCTCTGGCTAACCCTGCTCGCGATCGCGGCATGGCTGCCGGCGATGGCGCACTGCACACTGGCGGCGGTTCCCGCGTTCCATTTCCTCTCCTGCCAAGACTCCGCGCACGAACACTCCGAACCGGCGCACCACGGGGACAGCTGCGACGTCGTGGAATCGGGCGCGGTCCGGGTGCAGGAATCGGTGGAAGCACTGCCGTGGACAGCGCCCGCTGCGTTCGCCCTGCCTGCAGCCTGGAGGATGCCGTCATGCACCTGCCTCCGCTGCGGCGTCGCGCCACCGCGTCTCCCCGCGGAGTCACCACCCTGGCTTCTGCTTCGGCGCGCGGCCGGTGAGCCGCGAGCACCCTCGCGGATGCTCTGATCGGACCGACGCGCCGCGTTGCGTCCGGCACCACTCGTCCCTGCTCCGTCGAAATCCGCAGCGGGAGGTTCCATCATGTCTTGCCGTCACCGCATACCCATTCTCATGCTGCCCTGCACTCTGGCCGTGTGGCTTCACGCGGCCGGGGCCGCGTCATTCACGCTCGATTCCGCGGTGCGGACCGCGCTGGCGCGCCATCCGGCGATCGCAGCGGCCCGCGCGGAGGTCGCCGCCGCCGAAGCCCGGCTCGACCAGGCCGGCCGATTCCCGAACCCGCTCCTCGAGACAGGTTACGCCCCCAACGTCAACGGCCGCGAGTGGACGCTGAGCGGCGGGGTCGTGCAGCCGGTGCCGGTTGCGGCCCGTCTTTCCCGGGCGCGTGCGGTCGCGCGCGCCGAGCTCGAGGCCGCACGGGCGGACGCGCGCGACGCCGAACGCCGGCTTGCCGCGGAGGTTCGTCTCCTGCTCGTGCGGCTGCTCGGCGTCCACGAACAGCGGCGCCTCGGTCTTCGGCAGGTCGCGAACAGCCGCGAGCTCGCGGAGGCGATGACGCGTCATGCCGCTTCCGGCGAGATCTCCAGCCTCGACGCCGCCCAGGTGGCCCTCGAGACGCGACGGCTCGAGCTGGCGCTGCTCGAACTGGATTCAGCGGAGGAGGAGCTGCTTTCGGAGCTGCGCCCCATGTTGGGCCTCGATGAGGCGGTACCCGTGATCCTGACCGACACCCTCGAGGCCCCCGCCCCGCCGGCTCCGGCGAAGGCCATGGAACGACCGGACCGCATCGCCGCGGCGGCACGCGCCACCGCCGCCCGGCACGCGGTCGATCTCGCACGCGCACACCGCTGGCAGGACCTCGAGGTCGGACTGTTCGCGGAGTTCGAACGTTCCGAGGACGAGCCCCGGGGCCTCGAGGAGGATCGAACCATCGGCCTTCGTCTGTCGTTTCCGCTCCCGCTCTGGGAGCGGAAGCGCGGCGGTGTCGCCGAGGCCGCCGCCCGCGAGGAGCGTGCCGCTCGCGAGCTCGATCTCACGGACCTTCGCATCCGCTCCCAGCAGGCCGCCCATCGCACGCGTATGCAGGCGGCGATGCGCCGCGAGACGGCGATCAAGGAGCAACTCCTGCCCATGGCCCTGGACCTCGAGCGCCGTCTGGAAGCCGCGCATCGACAGGGTCAGGCCGCGCTGGTGGAGGTCCTGCGGGCGCGCGAACGGCGCCTTGAGCTGGAGGGCATGGCCGTCGAGGCGCGCATCCAGTTTCACCTTGCCCGCGTCCGTTACGAGGCGGCCGCGCCGGACCATCCACACGCGGACACCCGAGCACCCGAATGAAATCCCGCAGTTCCAACTCCCCTCCGCCGCCAGTGCGCCCGGCATGGGCGCCGCTTGCCCGGACCCTGGTCCTTGCCGCCGTGATCGCATGGCATGCAGCCGCGGCCGCAGGGGAGACGGGTGTCGTCGTCCTCTCCGAGAACGCCGAACGCAACCTTGGCATTGAAGCAGCCGCCGCCGGGCCGCGGACCTTCGAGCAGACCATCTTCGCGCTGGGACGGATCCGTGTCGCGCCCGGGCGCCGCGCCTTCGTGAGCAGCCGGATTCCCGGACGGGCGCTCGAGGTGCTCGCACACGTGGACACCGTGATCGAGTCAGGCGAACCGGCCGTGGTCCTCGAGAGCCGGCAGCCAGGCGATCCGCCGCCGACCGTGACGCTGCGCGCTCCGATCTCGGGCTTTGTCGCGGCGGTCAACGTCGCGGCCGGCCAGCCCGTCTCGCCGGACGACGCGCTGATCGAGATCGTGGATCTCCGGGAGGTTCACGCGGCGGCCTTCGTGCCGGAGCACCTCGCGGGACATCTCCGGATGGGCCAGCAGGCGCGTTTGCGACTGCCGGCGGTGCCGGGCGGGGAATTCAATGCCACGCTCGCGCACATCGCCGCCGAGGCGGATGCCGCGGCCGGCACGCTCGAGGCCGCCTTCCACGTGGCGAATCCCGAACTTCTTCTCCGCCCGGGGATGCGGGCCGAGTTCTCGATCATCGTGGATTCCCGAGAGGTGCCCGTCGCGATACCGCGTGAGGCGATCCAGGGCGACCTCGGCGGGCGCCATGTGTTCGTGCGCGCCCCCGGCGTGGCGCACGCCTACCGGAGGACGCCGGTCGTCGTCGGCGCGGAGAACGACCGCTGGGCGGAGATCCTCGACGGCCTCTCGCCCGGGGATCTGGTGGTCACCCGGGGCGCGTACTCGCTGGCGTTCGCCGGCGCCGAGGCGCCCTCGCTTCGGGCGGCCCTCGACGCCGCGCACGGGCATGCGCACGCGGAGGACGGCTCCGAGCTCGGCGATCACGACCACGGGGAATCCGGCGAGGACCGCGGGCATGACCCAGACCACGATCACGCCGGACACGACGACGATCATGAAGATGACCGTGACCCCGTGATGCCGGAGGGCTTCTGGACCCGCTTTTTCGCGGCGACCACCGGGTTGCTCGCCGTGCTGCTCGCCCTGAGCCTGCGGCGCAACCGCCGAGGGGAGCGTCACGCCTGAGTCCCCGCCATGCTCGACGTCCTCATTCGATTCTCGCTCCGGCATCGGCCGCTTGTCCTTGGCGCCGCCGTGATCGTGCTGGCCTGGGGGTTCATGACGGTGCGAAACCTGCCGCTCGAGGTTCTGCCCGACCTGACGAAGCCGACGGTCACCCTGCTGACCGAGGCGCCCGGTCTGGCACCCGAGGAGGTCGAGGCGCTGGTGACGCAGCCGATCGAGGCGGCGGTTCAGGGCGCCGTCGGACTCGACCGGCTGCGCTCCGAGTCGGGAGTCGGACTTTCCCTTGTCTTTGCCGAGTTCCGCTGGGGAACGGACATCTACCGTGCGCGCCAGATCGTTCAGGAACGCATGCAGTCGGTCCGTGACCGCCTGCCCGGGACGGCGCGGCCCGGCCTGACGCCCGTCACGTCGCTGATGGGTGAAATCCTCCTCGTCGGGCTGCGCGCCACCAATGGCGCGTTCTCGCCCCGCGAGCTCCGCACGTTCGCGGACTGGACGGTGCGCCCCCAGCTTCAGGCGATTCCCGGCGTCGCGGACGTGCTGAGCATCGGCGGCGGGGTTGCCGAAATCCACATCGAGCCTGACCCGCACCGGATGTGGGCCCTCGACATCACCCTCGAGGACCTCAGCGCCGCCGGCAGCGCCGCGGCCCGGAACACGACGAGCGGCTACGTCACGCAGGGCTCCCGCGAGGCCATGCTTCGCAATCTCGCGATGACGACCGACCCCGAGACGATCGCGGACACGGTCGTGAAAAGCCGCGGGGACCGGCCGATCCTGATCCGGGATGTGGCCACGGTGCGCCACGCGGTTCAAACCATGCGCGGCGACGCCGGAGTGAACGGCACTCCCGGGGTGATCCTGAGCATCGACAAGGCCCCCGGCTTCGACACCCTCCGGCTCTCCGCGGCAATCGAGCGAACGCTCGCCGGCCTTGCCCTTCCCCCCGGCGTGGAGGCGGTCATCCTGTTTCGCCAGGGCGACTTCATCGAGGCCGCCATCGGCAACCTGCGCCATGCGATCCGCGACGGCGCGATCATGGTGGCGATCGTGCTGTTCCTGTTCCTGATGAACGTGCGCACGACGCTGATCACGCTCACCGCGATCCCGCTTTCGTTCGCCGTCTCGTTTCTCGTGTTTCGCGCCTTCGGCGTGAGCGTGAATTCCATGACGCTCGGGGGACTGGCCGTGGCGATCGGCATGGTCGTCGATGACGCGATCATCGACGTCGAGAACGTCTTCCGAAGGCTTCGACTGAACGCGGCATCCCCCTCGCCCGCGCCCCCGCTGCCCGTGATCGCGGCGGCCTCGGGCGAGGTGCGCAACTCGATCCTTCACGCGACGCTCATCGTGATTCTGGTGTTCATGCCGCTGCTCGGTCTCGAGGGCCTCGAGGGACGCCTGTTCGCTCCGATCGCGGGCGCGACGATCACGAGCATGGCGGCATCGTTTCTCGTGTCGCTCACGGTGATCCCGGTGCTCTGCTCGTTCCTGCTTCCCTCCGCGCGTTCGCGGACGCCGGGCGACGGCCCGGTGGTGCGGCTCCTGAAGGAGATGCTCCGCCGGACATGGCTGCGGCTCGCGCTCGATCACCCGATCGCCCTGCTCGCGCTGGCGTCCATGCCCGTGGCGGCGGCCATCGCGCTTTATCCCGCGCTGGGCACGGAATTCCTGCCCGCGTTCAACGAAGGCAGCGCGACGATCACCCTCGCGAGCGCGCCGGGCACGTCGCTTCGCCAGGCCAACGAGATCGGGGAGGCGGGAACCCGCATCCTCCAGGAAATCCCGGAGATTCGCAGCGTCGGGCGTCGGGCCGGCCGGGCTGAGCGCGACGACCACGTCATGCCGGTGTCCGTGAACGAGTACGACGTCGAGTTCCACCCGGGAGGACGCCCGCGCCGCGTCGTGTTCGAGGAGATTCGCGAGCGGTTCGCGGCCCTGCCCGGGACCTTCACGAGCATCGGGCAGCCGATCGGGCATCGGCTCTCGCACATGCTCAGCGGCGTTTCCGCCACGATCGCGGTCAAGATCCACGGTCCGGATCTCGACGTGCTGAACCGCCTCGCCGAGCAGGTCGAGACCATCGCCCGGGGGATCCCGGGCCTCGCCGACATCCAGCGCGAACGCCAGATCGCCATTCCGCAGATCCGCATCGAGGTGGACCGCGAGCGGGCCCGGGCGTACGGCATCCAGCCGGGCGCCCTGAACGAACAGCTCGCGATGCTCGTGGGCGGTCGAGAGCTCGCCGAACTCCGCGAGGGCCAGCGCACCGTGCCGCTTGTGCTCCGGCTGGCGCCGGAGTGGCGCGAAACCCCCGGGCGGCTGATGGACCTCCCGATCCAGACGGACACCGGGCGCCGCATCCCCCTGCACCTCGTGGCCCACATCCGCGAGGGCCGCGGGCCGAATGCGATCCTCCGCGAGAACGGCGTGCGACGGACGGTCGTCTCCGCGAACACGACGCGCCGCGACCTCGAGACAATCGTGACGCGTTGGGAGGAGGAGGTTGCGGAGACGGTGAGCCTGCCCCCGGGTTACTCCATCCGTTTCGAGGGCGAGTTCCGGGCGCGGCGCGAGGCATCGCGGCGCATCGCCCTGCTCAGCGCGGCGGTGCTCGCGGTCATCGCGCTGATGCTGCACGCGCACTTCAGGAGTCCCTTCCTCGCGATGCAGGTGCTCATCGAGGTGCCACTCGCGCTGACCGGGGGCCTGCTCCTCACGTGGCTGATGGTGGGCAACATTTCCATCGCGACGCTCATCGGGTTCATCGCGGTCGCGGGCGTCGCGGCGCGCAACAGCATCATGCTGCTGTCCCACTACCTGCATCTCATGCGACATGAAGGCGCCGTCTTCTCGCGGGAGACCGTCGAGCGCGGAACGCTCGAGCGGCTCGCGCCGGTGCTCATGACGGCGCTGAGCGCCGGGCTCGCGCTGATTCCGCTGCTGCTGGGCGGCGACCAGCCGGGCCGCGAGATCCTCCATCCCGTCGCGGTCGTCATCGTGGGCGGGCTTGTCACCTCCACGCTGCTGGGACTCGGTGTGACTCCCGCCATCTTCCATGCGTTCGGGCGACGCGCCGCCGCCCGCGCGCTGCGCGAGCACCGCCCCACCGCCCCGGTTGGCTGAGGGGGGCGGCCGCCGCGCCCGGCCGCAAGGCCCCGGTTCCGGCCGCGGAAGGCGGACGGCTGGCGGGAATCGCCGACCTGCTTCATCCTCGTCGCACCCGCACGCGCGGGCACGCGATCCCGAAGAATCCCATCATGTCCTTCACTCTCGACCTGACGACGATCGGCCTTGGCATCTTCGTGTTTCTTGCGCGCGTCTTCGACGTGACCCTCGGGACGCTGCGCACGATCAGCATCGTCCAGGGCCGGACCCGCGCCGCGTTCTCGCTCGGCCTTTTCGAGTCGGTGATGTGGATCGCGGTGGTCACCACCGTCATTGCCGAGGTCACCAGCCGCCCGATGCTTGGCATCTTCTACGCCCTCGGATTCTCGACCGGGAACGTCGTGGGGATCCTCGTCGAGCAGCGCCTTGCGCTCGGTCATCTCGCGATCCGGATCATCAGCACCCGGCGCAGCGAGGAGATGGCGAAGCGGATCCGCGATCTCGGGTTTGGTGTCACGACGTTCCGCGGCGACGGCATGAACGGGCCCGTGACGCTCGTGTACGCCGTGTGCGGCCGCAAGGATTACCGGCGCGTGGTCTCGGTGGTCCGCGAGCTGGAGCCGGACGCGTTCTTCACGACCGAGCAGGCGGGCACGGTCAGCAAGCTCCTGCGGCCGACCATGACGCCCTCGACGGGCTGGCGCGCCCTGACGAAGCGGAAATGACCGGTTGCGCTCCGGCGCCGCCCGCGGGGCGAATCCACCGCCGGCGGAGTCGCGCCGGCCATGCCCCGGGCGCATCCGGGGATTGAACCCGGTTCCTCCCAACCGCACATTCAGCCTATGCAGAGCACCTTCACCGGACCGGTGTATGTGGTTCGGGACAACATCGACACCGACCAGATCATCCCCGCGCAGTTCCTCAACCTTGTCCCCACGATTCCCGAGGAGTACGAGAAGCTCGGCAGCTATGCGCTCTGGGGGTTGCCGGAGTCGCAGTACCCCGTGCGCTTCGTCAAGGAGGGGGCGATGGACACGGAGTATCCGATCGTCATCGCCGGCCGCAACTTCGGATGCGGCAGCTCGCGGGAACACGCCCCGATCGCCCTTGGCGCCGCCAGCTGCCGGCTCGTGGTCGCCGAGAGCTTCGCGCGCATCTTCTTCCGGAACTGCATCGCGACGGGCGAGGTGTATCCGGTCGAGTGCGAGGACCGGCTCTGCGACGTCCTCCAGACGGGCGACGAGGTCACGGTGGACGTGGATGCGTGCACGCTGCGCCACCACGGCTCCGGCACCGTCTACAAGCTGAAATCCCTCGGTGAAGTCCGCCCGGTGATCGATGCCGGCGGCATCTTCGAGTACGCGCGTCAGACCGGCATGATGCCGGGCGCGCCGGAGAAGTCCTCGGGCTCCTGACCGCCGCCCCACCACCCCGCATCCGCCCTCCATGGACGCAGGCGCCCTGCGACGCCCGCCCGGATGCCGCACCCTCCACCCGTGACCCATGGCCGCCCCCATCCGGTTCAAGAATCGCTACACAGGTCAGATCGAAACGGAAGCCGTCTACGGCGAGGCCTGGCTGCGCTGGACCTATAACAGCAGCCTCGGCCGGATCGCCCGCAGCCTCGTCGTCGCGAGGCCGTGGTTCTCCCGCTGGTACGGCAAGCGCATGGATCGGCCCGAGAGCCGGGAGCGCATCGCCCCGTTCATCCGGGAGTACAACATCAACACCGACGAGTTCGCCGATCCGCCCGATTCCTTTCAGACGTTCAACGAGTTCTTCCACCGGCGCCTCAGGCCCGACGCGCGTCCGATCGACCCGGATCCCGCCACGATCGTGTTCCCGGCCGACGGCAGGCATCTGGGATTCCACGACCTGTCCGCCGCCGAGCAGTTCTACGTGAAGGGCCAGCGGTTCAACCTGCGGGAATTCGTCGGCACGGATCCCCTGTTCGTGCGGTACCGGGGCGGCGCCGCGATCTTCTCGCGCCTCTGTCCCGTCGATTATCACCGGTTCCACTTCCCGATCGCGGGCACACCCCGCAAGCCGCGCCTCGTGAACGGATTCCTGTGGTCCGTCAGCCCGCTCGCGCTGCGCCGGAACCTCGCGTACCTGTGGCGCAACCGGAGGTGGCTGTGTGAGATCGACGTTCCGTTCCTCGGCCGCGTGCTCATGACGGAGATCGGCGCCACGAACGTCGGCAGCGTCGAGTTCACCTTCACCCCGGATCGCCCGGTGGCGAAGGGCGCCGAGAAGGGATACTTCCGCTTCGGCGGGTCCGCGATCCTGACGCTGTTCGAGCCCGGCGCGGTTCGGCTCGCCGACGACCTCCTGCACGCGACGAACGAGGGACTGGAACTTTACGCGCGTGTCGGTGACGTGGCGGGGCGCGTGCAGGTCAGACCCGCACCACCGGGTTCTCCAGCTCCCCAAGGCCGGTGATCCCGATCCGCACCCGATCACCCTCCTCGAGCGTGAAGTCGTCCGGCGGAACGATCCCCGTTCCGGTCAGGAGGATCGCCCCGTGGGGAAAGCGCTGGCTTCGGAACAGCCACTGGGCCAGTTCACCCGGCGAACGCTTCATGCGTGACACGCTCGTTTCGCCCTCGACGACCTGCCGGGCGTTGCGCTCGATCTGCAGCCGGATGCCCCAGGTGCGAACGTCGGCCTCGGCGGCCCCGACGACGATCCACGGGCCGATGGAGCAGGAACGCTCGTACACCTTCGCCTGCGGGAGGTAGAGCAGGTTCTCCCCCTCCACGTCCCGGGCGCTCATGTCGTTCCCGATCGTGTACCCGACGATCGTTCCACGCGAATTCAGCACCAGGGCGAGTTCCGGTTCCGGAACATTCCACTGCGCGTCGCGCCGGATGCCGACCGGTTCGCCCGGTCCGACGACCTTTTCGCCGAGCGCCTTGAAGAACAGCTCGGGCCGGTCGGCGGAATACACATGATCGTAGGCGCGGGCGCTGAAGTCGCTCTCGTCCATCCGGGCGGCCTTGCTGCGGAGATAGGTCACGCCGGCCGCCCAGACTTCCTGACGCTCGACCGGGGCGAGGAGGCGCACCTCCCCGAGGGCGTGCCGTGGCAGCGATCGCTTCGCGAGCTCGCTGGCCCGGGCGACCAGGGTGGACTCCTCGAGCAGCGCGGTGAGGCTTTCCACGCCGGCGGCGCCAAGGTCCACCACAGACGTCTCCACGACGAGGCCGGCACGGGGGGGGCCGTCTCCCACTTGAAATCGGCAAAGTCTCATACGCTCTTCGTCGCTTTGCGAAACACTCCTGAAATCGACGGCGCGGGATCAATCGCCGCCCGCGGGTTCGTCGGCTCGCCCGCGGGCCGTGGACTGCTCGCGCTCCGCGTCTCCGGAACCATCCGGCCCGGTTTCCTGGTCGCCGCCGGCCGCGTCCGCGTCGCCTGCGCGCTCCGCCCGTTCGTCCGACCCGGGAGAGGCCGGGGAATCGGCGACTGTCGCGCGTGATTCGGTCGGCGCCTCGCCCGATCCGGCCCGAGGACTCTCCGGCTGTGCACGGTCCGCGGCCGCGCCGTCACCCGCGGAAGCGCTTTCGGGGGCGGCTTCGGTCCCGGTGGGCCCGCCTTCCTGCGCGGGTTCCACGGTGAGCAGTGTCTCGGGCTTCTCGACGGGCAGGCGCCGGAGCTCGTCCGCGGCGGGAAGGGCGTCGAGATCCTTGATGCCGAAGTACTCGAGAAACGCGGGCGTGGTTCCGTAGGTCTGCGGACGCCCGACCGCCTCGGCGCGGCCCACGACCTCGATCAGTCCGCGTTCGAGCAGCGTCTGGATCACACCGTCCACGCTGACGCCGCGGATCTGCTCGATCTCGGCGCGGGTGACGGGCTGGCGGTAGGCGATGATCGTGAGCGTCTCCAGCGCGGGCTGGGTGAGGCGCGCGGCGCGGGGCTTGCGCCCGAGGAGCGCTCGCAGCCATGGGGCGAACGCCGCCTCCGAAACGAACTGCCACGCCCCGGCGACACTGCTGAGCCGGTAGCTGCGGCCTGCCGCCGCGTGCTCCTGCTCGAGTTCCCTGAGCGCGGCCTCGATTTCATCGAGCTTGACCTTGCCGTAGGCGGCGGCTTCGGGAGCGGAGGCATCCTGCGCGGCCTGGCGCAGGAGATCCCGCAGGTCAGCCGGGGTGAGCGGGCGCTGCGCCGAGAAGACGAGGGCCTCCAGGACGAGTTTGAGGGACGGCGTTTCGGTGGATTCCATCGCGGCTCAGTTCCAGCGGCTGGCGTCCGCGTCCGCACCGGGCTCATCCGCGACCGGGGCCGCATGCTCGCCGGGAGCATCCCCGTCGGCGGCCTGCGGTTCCTCCGCGGAAGATGTGGAAGGTGTCTCCGGGGGCGCGGCAACGATCGTGATCTCGCCGAACTGTTCCGACTGCACGGCCCGGATCATGCGCAGGCGCACGAGTTCGAGCAGCGCAAGGAACGTCACCACCACCTCGGTGCGGCTCGCGGTCGAGGCGAACAGCTCCGAGAACCGCACGTCGCCCCGGGCGCGCACGGTGGTGAGGACCGTCTCGATCTTCTCGCTGACGGTCCATGGATCCTCGAAGACTTCGCGCGCCTCGCCCTGGCGTTCGGCGAAGCGCTTCAGCACGGCGGAGACCGCGGACAGCAGGTCGAACAGGGTTGCCTCCTGCCGGGGGGAAGACGGCTCGACGGGCAGCTCCACGCGCGGCGCCACCCGCGTGTAGGTGTTCTCCGCGCGAAGCTCGAGCTCCTGCAGGCGCAGCGCCGCGTCCTTGAACTTCTTGTACTCGACGAGCTGGCGGATGAGTTCCCACCGCGGATCCTCCGCATCCTCCTCCCCGACCGGCTGCGTTTCGGGCCGGCGATCGCGCGGCAGCAGTTCCCTGCTCTTGATGAGCATCAGGGTCGCCGCCATGACAACAAACTCGCCGGCGACGTCGAGGTCCAGCTCGCGCATGAGATTCAGGTACTCGATGAACTCCGTCGCGATCTTCGTGAGGTTGACCTCGTAGATGCCGACCTCCTCCTTCCGGATGAGGTACAGGAGGAGGTCCAGCGGACCTTCGAACACCTCGAACTTGACCCGGTATTCAATCATGGGAGCTGCGCGGGGCGCCGGTTCGGACATTAGGAGCGCGTGCGCGCGCTTGGCAACGCGCATCCGCCCGGGCCCGCGTCGCGTGGGCGCGCAGGGGGAGCGGGAGCGGAGACACGGCGCGGGCGGCGGACGGGGTTGCCATGCCATAACCCGGAAGGGTCCCCGGGCGTGCCGCACAAGCCACTCGCCTTTGTACGGCGCGGAGGCTAGGAAGTCTTCAACGATGAAGGTCATGCTTTCGGGCCCCACCCGCCCGGTCACCGCCCGCTGGGCCGCGCTGCTCGTCGCGGTCGCGGCCGCACTCAACTCCATTGCGCCCGCCCGCGCCCAGATCCCGCCCACGCCCGTCCTCGTCAGCGTCACTCCCCCGTCCGGCGCCACCGACGTACCCGTCACCACCACCGTCCAGTTCACGTTCGACGTGCCCATGGACACCGACACCACGGTCGGCGGTTTTCCGGGCGTCTTCGTGGGCGCGGTGGAATGGAGCGCCAACGTCCCCGCCACCGATGTTTTTTACACGTGGAGCGCGGACGGCCGCGTGCTCACCGCCGAGTTCGCGGACGGCCTTCCGGGAAGGGCCCAGATCCGCTGGGACCTCAACAAGGACGGCGCCCTTTTCCCCCTTCGAAGCGCCGAAGGGGTGGAACTCCCGAAGGGTCTCTACTCCGGCAGTTTCACGACGGGCGAGCGTTCCGATCCCGGTGACGCGCCCGCGCTGATCTCCGCCCAGCCGGAGGATGGAGCCACGGATGTGCCGGTCTCGACGCCCATCGTGTTCGTGTTCGACCAGCCGATGAACCCCATCCCCGTGGTCGGCCTGCCGGCGCCCTTCGTCGGCGCGATCCGCTGGGAGGGCAACGGCGTGGCGCCCGCGAACTTCAGCTGCACATGGAGCACCGACGCGCGCACGCTCACGTGCGAGTACCAGGGGGATCTCCCGGGCGAGACCCTCGTCCGGTGGACCCTGAACCCGGACGACGGCCTGCTCGCGCTGGAGAGCGAGGAGGGCGTCCCGCTGCCGGAGGAGATCTACTCGGGAAGCTTCACGACGGGCGAGGGCGGCGATCCGGGCTGCGATCCCAATCCCGTGCCCACCGGCTGGGGAACGTACGGGATCAACCGCCATGCCGTGTACGTCCAGAACTCCGCCGACGATCCCGTGCCCGACGAGGACACCCCCTTCGCCTTCATGGCTTCCGTGGTGCCCGCATCAGGGGACGGCGGCGTCATCGAGGGATCGGTGACCCGGCCCGACGGCGGCAGCTCCGAACTGGAGGTGCTGCCGTTCGGCGGCTCGGCATACCTGTTCGAGCAGTTCAACACCGAGGCGGCCCTCGACGCGGCCTTCCCCGTCGGCAACTACACGCTGCGGTTCGAGCAGGAGGACCTCCCCGAGCGCGTCGTCGCCATGTCCCTGCCCGCGTTCCCGCCCATCCCGGTGGTCGCGAACTTCACGGAGTCACAGAGCGTGAATCCCGCGGCGGACTTCACGCTGCGCTGGAACGCGTTCACGGGGGCGAATCCCGACCATGACGTCATCGACCTGACGATCACCGACGGCGCGGACGTCGTGTTCTCCGCGCCGGATCCGTGCGTTCCCCGCGAACTCCCGGTGACGGCCACCTCGATCGTCATCCCCGCCGGCACGCTCGGCCCCGGGAAGACGTACCGCGTGGACCTTGTGTTCGGCCGGCAGGGATACTTCTCGACGAACACGTTCGAGAACATGTTCGGCAGCTCGGCCGTCAGCCGGCTGACCTCGCTGACCCTGCGCACGACCGGCGGCGGTGAAGAGCCCCTCCCGGCGAGGTTCACAGGGTACACCCTGCTGCCCAACGGCAATCCCGAACTCACGTTCACGGGATCACCCGGACGGGCGTACGTCGTGCAGCGCTCCGCCAGCATCGTTGCCGAGTCGTGGGACACCATGGGAACGGTGACCACCGACGCCACGGGCGAGGGCACCTTCGAGGATCCTCTCGGCGCCGCCCGCGGGCCGGTCGCGTTCTACCGCGCGGTCGCTGAAGTCGACTAGCAATCCGCCGCCACCCCCCGGCGGCTTCGTCCCGATCGCGAACGGGTCCGATCCCCGTTCTTGATTTTCGGGCGCGCGTGCCTCGCGATTCGGCACACCCATGAACCGACGCGAATTCATCTCCTCCGCGGCCGCGTCTGCGGCGTTCACGGCGGCCGTCACCGGTTCCGCGGCCGAGCCGGCCCCGGCACAGCGGGAATTCTACGAGCTCCGCCGGTATCTCCTTCGTCGCGGCCCGAAGCAGGCCGTCTTCGAGAGCTACCTCGAGAAGGCGTGGCTGCCGGCCATGCGCCGCCTCGGCATCGGCCCGATCGGCGTGTTTCACGTGATGCTGGGACCGGACAACCCAAGCCTTCACGTGCTGATTCCCTATGGCTCGATGGAGCAGTACGCCGGCGTCCCGGACAAACTCTCGAAGGACGACGAATACCGCGAAGCGGCCGCCGAGGCGGCCGGCGCGCCGCCCGACGATCCCACCTACCTCCGGTTTGAAAGCTCCCTCCTCCGGGCAATCCCGGGAATGCCCCGGCTCGAAGTGCCCGTTCAGAAGTCCGAGAACCGCGGCCGCGTGTTCGAGCTGCGCACGTACGAAAGCCACAGCAAACGCGCGAATCTGAAGAAGATCGAGATGTTCGACACCGGCGAACTCGCCATCTTCCGGCGTGTCGGCCTGACCCCGGTGTTCTTCGGCGAGATGCTGATCGGCACGCGCCTGCCGAATCTCACCTACATGCTGGTCTTCGATGATCTCGCGGCGCGGGACGAGGCATGGCGCACGTTCGGGGGCGATCCCGAGTGGCGGAGGCTCCGTGCCACGCCGGGCTTCACCGACCCCGAGATCATCACCCACATCTCGAACGTGCTGCTGCGGCCGGCCGGCTGTTCGGAGATCTGAATCAGCGCGCGCGGCCAGGCGGGCGAGTCACGGCGGCGCGCCCTTCGTGAACTGCGGAAGGGCCGCCAGCCGGTCCCACAGGCGCGCCGTCAGCGGAGAGCGGCGCGCGCGCTCCAGCCAGCGCGCATCCAGCGGATGGCGAATGAGCCGGGCGTCATTCGCGGCGATCGTCGTCTCCTCCTTGCGGCCGGTTCCCGGACCCGTGCCCACGAAGAATCCGGCCAGCAGCAGGGCGGCGCGCACCGCGGTGCTTCGCGAGTAGGTGGCCAGCCCGCAGGGCTGGCTCCGATCCAGCCGCGCCGCGATCGCCTCGAACAGCGCCGGCGACCACATTTCCGGGTTCACGCGGGGAGAGTGCGGGTCGAACAGGATGGCGTGCGGCGCGGGCCATTCCGCGGGCCCGCCGGACTCGAGCAGCGCCGGAAAATCACCGTGCACCCGGCGCCATGTCACGCGGGCGGCGCCGCTCTCGAAGGTCACCTGGTCCGTCTTCAGCAGGGCCTCCGCCGCCGCGGCGTACTCGCCGAAATACCCCAGCGCTTCCGCGTGCCGCAGCGAGAACGCGAGCTGCGCGTTGTCGCGATCGAAGCTCAGGGCAAGCAGCCGGACATTGAACCTCGCCGCGCACCGGAACACCGCGGTCACGTTTGCGGCTCCTCCGAGCCCCACGTCCCAGACCACGAAGCGGGCGCCGGCGGCATGTGCGAGGCGATCCGCGAGCCCAAGTCCCTCGACGTAGACGCGACGGGCCTCCACGCCCGGCCCGACGCCCGGATGGCAGACCTCGTTATACCGCCGGGAGCGCACCGCCCATGCGCCGGACGCAAGCCGCACCAGTTCAAAATCCTCGGACACGCGACCCAGCCTTGTCGCGGCCCGGCCCGGGCGCAACGGCCGGTGTCGCGATCGACGGCGCCCCCGAGGCGACGAACCTCGCAGAGCCAAAACCGCCATTGGCATCACTGTCGAATCTGGGCCACAGTCTGGCGGTTCGCTTTATGACGCGTTTCATCCCGTGGATAGCCGCCGGCGCCGCCATTGTCTGGCTCCTCTCGGTCGTCGTACCGCCGTCGGAGGCCCAAAAGAATGCCCGCGACTTCGCGCGCCTGCCGGTCCTGCTGGAGGGGCGCGTGCAACCCCTTGATTCCGTCGCGCGCAACGCCCTCCTCCAGCTTCGCCGCAAGCAGACCGTGCGCGTCCAGGACACCGAGTCCGGCCGGACGGTTGAGAAGCTTGCGGCCATCGACTGGCTCAAGGAGATGCTCTTCCACGCGGAACGCGCCGACACGCGCCCGGTCTTCCGCATCGACCACATCGAGGTGCTCGGCCTGCTCGGCATCAACCGGGACGACAAGCATTTCTCCTACAACGAGATCGGCCCCGGCCTCGCCGATCTCCAGCGCGAGGCGAACCGGATCCAGGCGGCCAATCTGCGCCCGGAGGAGCAGAATCCCTTCGAGAAGGCGGTGATGAACCTCGCCAACCGCGTGGTTCTGTATCAGCGCATCAAGAACAGCCTGAAACCCGAGCAGGTCGGCAGCCTTGTCGAGTACATCCAGAACTACGAGGCGATCATCGGTCCCGGGCGGGAGGCCGCCATGGCCCAGAGCGAAGGCCGGCCCTATGACGAAGGCGCCCTCCGCCGCCTGTACGAGCCCTTCACGCAGTTCAACATGGTGGCCCGCTTCGCCTACCCGCTGCTCATCCCGCTGCGGCATCCGGGCCATGACCACGACGACTGGCAGAACGCCGGCACCGCCATGATGGAGGCGGCGCGCCACGACTCGATCCCCCAGCCCATGCGTTTCTACGCGATCATGAACGACGCGTTCCGCGCGGGGGATGAAGCCACGTTCAACCGCGCCGTCGCGGACTACCATGCCTGGCTGGCCCAGAATGATTATGCCGCCGAGGTCGCCAAGGGTCGCAGCGAGCTCTTTTACAACCGGCTGCAGGGCTTCTACAAATCGATGGTCCTGTACGTCTTCGCGCTCGTGCTCGCGTGCGTGTCCTGGTTCAACCAGAACCAGCTGCTCCGGCGGACGGCGGTGGCACTTTCGCTCGTCGCGCTTGCGCTGCACACCATCACGCTCGTGTACCGGATGGTGCTCGAGGGCCGGCCGCCCGTGACCAACCTGTACTCGTCCGCGATCTTCATCGGCTGGGGCACGGTCATCCTCGGGCTGGTGCTGGAGAAGTTCTACCGCGACGGCATCGGCATCTCGATCGCCGGCCTGACCGGCTTCGCGACCCTCGTGATCGCGCACAACCTCGGCATGAGCGGCGACACCATGCAGATGCTGCGGGCGGTGCTCGACACGAACTTCTGGCTCGCCACGCACGTCGTGGTCGTGACGCTGGGTTACTCGGCCTCGTTCGTCGCGGGATTCCTCGCGGTGTTCTACATCATCCGCGGATTCTTCACTGCCACGCTGTCCCAGCAGATGGCCCGGGCGCTGTCGCGCATGGTGTACGGCGTGGTGTGTTTCGCGACGCTCTTCAGCTTCGTCGGCACCGTCCTCGGAGGCATCTGGGCGGACCAGTCGTGGGGCCGATTCTGGGGCTGGGATCCCAAGGAGAACGGCGCGCTGCTGATCGTTCTCTGGAACGCGTTCTACCTCCACGCCCGCTGGGGCCGGATCTTCTCCGAGAAGGCGCTGATGGCCACCGCGGTCTTCGGAAACGTGATCACCGCGTTCTCATGGTTCGGCACGAACATGCTCGGCATCGGACTGCACGCCTACGGCTTCATGGACGCCGCGTTCAAGTGGCTGATCCTGTTTGATGCCACGCAGCTCGCGGTGATCGCGCTCGCGCTCCTCCCCGTGCGCTACTGGCGCAGCTTCCAGAACTTCGAGCCGCACGCGAGCCCGGCGGCCAAGCCGGGAACACTCGTGCCGAGACCCAGACCGGCCTGAACCGCGCCCCGGGTTGGCGTGGGTTCAGCCGGGCCGGTCCTCGTGCCGCCAGCGGATCCGTGACTCGGGCCGGATCTCCGTGCTGTAGCCCGGCCGCTCCGGCAGGAGGTAACGGCCGCGCTCCACGCGCACCGGATCCGTGAAATGCTCGTGCAGGTGATCGACGTACTCGATCACCCGATCCTCCCGCGGTCCCCCAATCGCGATCGCGTCGAACGCGCTCAGGTGCTGCACATGCTCGCAGAGTCCGACGCCGCCCGCGTGCGGGCAGACCGGGACGTCGAACCTGGCGGCGAGCAGCATCACCGCAAGGCACTCGTTCACACCGGCGAGACGGCACGCATCCAGCTGACAGACGCCCATTCCCCCGCCCTGCAGGAACTGCTTGAACATCACCGCGTTCGCGCAGTGCTCGCCCGTGGCAACCTTCACGGGCGCCACGGCGCGGGCGATGGCGGCGTGGCCGAGGATGTCGTCGGGGCTGGTCGGCTCCTCGATCCACGCGGGCTCGAATTCCGCCAGCTCGCCCACCCACTCGATTGCCTGCCGCACGTCCCACACCTGGTTGGCATCGAACATCAGGCGCGCTTCGCGTCCGATCTCCGCGCGCAGGATGCGGGCGCGCCTCCGGTCGTCTTCAAGGTCGCGTCCGACCTTCTGCTTGAAGCGCCGCCAGCCGGCGGACATCGCGGCGCGCGCCCGCCGCCGCACTTCCTCGTCGGAGTAGCCGAGCCACCCGGCCGAGGTCGTGTACGCGGGGAGTCCCTCGGCCCGGAGGCGCGCCTCGCGCTCCCGTTTGCCGGCCGCGCGGCGCTCGAGCAGCTCGAGCGCCTCCCCGGGCGCAAGTGCGTCCTTCAGGTATCGAAAGTCGATGCAGCGCACGACCTCGGCGGGCGGCAGGTCGGCGAGCAGTTTCCAGAGCGGCAGCGACGCCGCGCGCGCCCGAAGGTCCCACGCCGCGTTGATCAGCGCGGCCGCGGCCATGTGGATGACGCCCTTGTCGGGCCCGAGCCAGCGCAGCTGGCTGTCGCCGTTGACGTGCCTCCAGAAGGCGCCCATGTCACGGGCGATTTCCTCGAGGTCGTGTCCCACCACACGCGGGACGAGCGCGCGGATCGCGGCGCACACGACTTCGTTGCCCCGGCCGATCGTGAACGCGAGGCCGTGCCCGGTCATCCCGGGATCATCCGTCCGCAACATGACGTACGCGGCGGAGTAATCCGGATCCGGGTTCATCGCGTCGGAACCATGCGATCCCCGCGAGGTGGGGAATCGAAGATCGAGCACCTCGGCTTCAACAATGCGCATGCGAATTCGTGGTCGGGGTCAATGCCGTCTCGGTCTGTCCCTTGCCCGCACGGACCGGCCTCCGTTCCGGTCGGGAGGCGAGGATCAGCAGGTCGTCGTGTTCCTCGGGGGAAATCACCCGGCGGCCGGGACCCGCGGCCGCTCGCAGGCGGGCGTTCCGAGCGGGTCCTCGCTCGTGGAAATGGAGAAGCATCTCGATCTGCGCCTCGAGGAAGCGCGTCTCGAAGGGTGACGGCGGCACGGGAATCGACGCCAGCAGATCCGCGATGTAGGAGCCTCCGTCGCCGGAGAGCAGCGATCGGATGCCGGGCAGGTTCGCCTCCGCCTCGTCGCCCGTGAACCTCCACTGCCGCAATCCGGGACTCGCGAGGAGGCGGCGCGGGAGGGATGCCACGTCGATCCTGCGCCGCGATGCGAGCCACACGAGCCGCGCCAGCGCCGCGAGCCCCTCCGCGCCCGGGGCGCGGAACGCGCCGTAGCACTCCCCGAAGGGGTCATCCGTGATCACGAGCTGAAATCCGTCGGCCAGGGTCTCCAGCACGACATACCGCGCCGCGGCCGGCCATGTCCCGGCGCGGTTGAAGGGCGGCCTCAGCGTCCGCAGCAGGTGATTCTCGAGCAGGAGCGCCGACCTTTCGTCGGGGCACGTCTGCCATTCGATGGCGCGAGCGGCATGGAGCAGCCGGATCGTCCTCGGACCGTGGCCGTGCGTTCGGCGGTACGCCGACAGGCGCGCGCGCAGGTCGGCGGCCTTGCCCACGTACAGCAGTCGTCCGCCTTCACCGAGAATCCGGTACACGCCAGGCACCGCGGGCACGGACCGGAAGAACTCCGCGCCGAGCCTCTCGACGAGCGGCCGGGGAGCAGGGAACAGTCGCAACTGACGGTCCGCCATCCGTGGGGCGCGGTCTTGTCAGCCGCCACCGACGCCTTCCCCCGGTTCCGCCGGCGCGCCCGCGACGAGTTCGACCTCGCGGAGCGGCATCGCCAGCTGAACGAGGCGGCGCATCGTGAGGAACCCGCGATACCCCGCCTTCCATTTCGCGGCCAGATTCGCCACCGCCCGGTCGTACCCGTAGCGGCGGACGCGCAGCGACTCGATGCGCCAGCCGAGCCGGGCCGCGAGGTTGCCCAGGGTCTGTGCGTTCCATGTGTAGAGATGCCGGTTCGGCTCGTCCGGACGGAATCGGCCATGCTTCCATTCGCGCTCCCACGGCACGTGGAGCACGAGCCGGCCGCGGGGCTTCAGGATCCGCGCGAGCTCCGCCAGCGCCGCGGCCGGTTCCAGGAGGTGTTCGAGCGTGTGATGACAGAGCGCGACGTCCGCCACGCCGCTTTCGACGGCATCCGTCCCGGTGTGAAACTCGATCCCGAGCGCCTCCACGCGTTCCCGGAGGAACCCTGCCTCATCGCAACCGATGCGGCGGGCGCATCGCAGCTTCGCGAGGTTCCACCCCCCGCCGACGCCCAGTTCGAAGACGACGTCGGCCTCCCCGACCCATGGCTGAAACTTCGCCGCGCGCAGCCGCTGCAGAAGCTCGAGGGCGCCGGGTTCCAGGCGGCGCTTCCCGTCGTGGTAGGCGCGGCCGGTCTCGCCCTCGTAGGGACGAGACGCGACGGGAGCCCGGGGTTGCGCCATGGCCCCATCCTGATCCATGGGCGTCCTGTGGCAACGCCGGGCTCGCGCGGCAGTCCGCGCATCACAGCACGGCGCGGACCGCGCCCGGCACCTCGAAGCGCCGCCCCTTCAGAATCTCCGCGGCGAGGATATCCAGCCACGGCTTCGACGTGCGCACGCCGCGCACCTCGATCCAGGTGCGCCCGCCCTCATCGCTCAGGACATACTCACCCACCTCCACGCGGAGCGGTTCCGGTTCACCGACGAGATCCAGCTCGAGTGAAATCCTGCGCTCCCGGGAGTCGATTCGAAGATTCGTCATATGTCGGATGGCCTGGGTTTTCCGGCGAACCCAGGTGTTGAATGCGGTCTGGATGGCTGCGTCGCGGGCGCGTCCCGCAAGACGCCCGAACGAGTCGAAGAGGCTCATGGCCGGAGGCAACGCCACGCCGCCCGGCGCGATCCCTCCGCGCGGACGGACCTCCATCGCATCCGGCGGGCACCCGCGGGCCGGCGGGCGGTGACAAGCCCTTGCATGCTCGCACATCTTGCCCGGGGTCGGCGCACCCTCAAGCGATTTCCCGGAAAATTCCTGTAAGATCCCGCCCCCTCGCCGCGTTATCCGTACGATCCGTGATCCCGGCACTGGGCGAAACGGCCGCCGGTTCGAGTGAATCGGAGGAACGGCCGCCCCCGGGATCGGCGGACGCTGACAAGCCACTGTCTGCTCCTGCCATGAAACTCCACTGCCCGATCCCCGCCCTTGCGGCGTTCCTCGGAGTCATGACTGCGTCCGCGAACTTTCCCTTCTCCCAGGGAATAGAGATCGCGGCCGCCGAGTGCTACATACTCAACATCCAGCCCGCGGAGGGTCAGCCCAACATTCAGGCGCTGATCACCGATCCCGGACAGGTCGCCGACCTTCGACCGTTCGAACAGGAACACGTCAGTTACAAGCTCGAACGCTACCAGGAGGACGAGATCTACGTGTACCGCAGCGGCGAGACCCGCACCCTGCGGACCTACAGGACGGGTCCGGACGGCGAACCGATCTTCCAGCGAATGTGGGTTTACCGGACGCTGAACGGTCCCACTCAGGCCTACTTTGACGACAGCCCGTTCATCCTGAGCGTCAGGAACCAATCGTACGACTGCCGGCTCGACAGCCACACGAGCTGGTCCGTGCGCGCGGGGGTGCTCACCGCCGTGGGTTACAAGGCCGTCCGCTCCCCGCTCCGTCCCGGGCGTCCCCATGCCTCGCCCATTGTCGTGGAACTGGCCCTTGCCGGGATCTCCCTGCCCTCAGGTTGCGATGGGGAGTACGACACCCGGGAAGTGCCCCAGAGGGCCGCCGCGCCCCGGGACATGCTGCAGGTCACGACCTTTCCGCTCAACTTCGAGCTTCACTGGGCCACGGTGTTTCCCCGCCTGAAATGAGAGCGCGGGTCTGGATTCCAGCGGTCGTACTCCTCGCGGGCATCGCGTGGCTGTTGCTCCGACCCGGCGCGGATCCCGACCAGAACCCCGGGGTGGTGGCGGCCCACCCCTCGCTTCCCGTCGAGCCCGCGGAATCGGCGCCGGTCCGCGGGCGGACGGAAGAGGTCATCCCGCGCGATCCCGTCCCGACGTCCCGGAGCGAGCCGGTCGAGCGGACCTCCCCGGTGCCCGCTCCCGCCGCGTCGGCACCGGACTCGCGGCACCTCCAGATCCGCGACGATCGGCACGAGGCGCTCCGCAAGTGGTTCACGAGTCCGGATCGCGACCGGCCGGATGTGGTCGCGATCGCGCAGTTGTGCCGAAGGTACGGCCTCGAGCCATGGGCCGTTGCGCCCCTGCATGACTTCGCCTTCATGATGACCCTCGCGAGGACGCCGTTCGGCGAGGGCGGAATCCTTCCTCCCGACGCGGACGAGCTGTTCCATGAATGGCGGCTCTCCGTTCACCTGGGAGAGCTCGAGACGCGCGTGGGACTCACGCCCGATCCGCGGCTCGTGGACGAGCTGCTCGCGATGGATGTCCGGGAGTCCCTCCGATGGGTATGGGGTCCGCGCGGTCCCGACGAACCCTTGCTCGATGGGACCACGTGGGAGGACCTGCCCGGGATCACCTTTCCGCCGCGCCCCGCGCCCTGAGCGCGCCTCGGTCGTATCCGCGGCAGGCACAACGACGCGCGACCGGCGTCGCCGCATGCTGCGAACGACGGGGAGCGCGAGGTACGGTGGCGTCGCGGGAGGCCGCCTGCCGCGGGAGCACGCGATCGCGCGCCGCGGTCAGCGGGTGCTCTTGATGCGGGCGACCGTTCCCGTCCGGAGGTATTTCGCCCGGAGCTTGTCGAGCAGCGCGTCGCGGCGGTCGTACAGCCGCTTGAGCCTGCGAGGCTTCAGGCGCTCCAGCGCGTAGGCCGTGAGGAGGGGCATGGCGATGGTGGAATCGGTGTAACAGACGACGCAATCCGGGAGGGTCTTCGGATCCACCTTGCCCCAGCTCACCGCTTCCGCGGGGGTGGCGCCGCTCAGGCCGCCCGTGTCAGGACGCGCGTCGGTGAACTGGAGGAAGTAGTCGTGTCCCTTCTCCCGGATGCCCATCACCTCCTGGATCTGGGGCTCGGTCTGGAGCATGAAGTTCTTCGGGCTTCCGCCCCCGAAGATGAGGACGCTGCTCGTGTGCCCGCCCGACTTCGCCTCATACACGATGGCGGCCGTCTGGTTGACGTCGCGATTGACATCCGGGACAAGCTTCGAATCGCGCAGGGACATCGCGGCGACGTTCATGCCGATGCTCGAATCGCCGGGGCTGCTCGTGAATACGGGGATGCCGCATTCGTAGGCGGTGGCGAGCACGGAGGCATCCTTGAGCCGGAGCTTGCGGGAGCGTGCGTGAACATAGCTGCCGAGCAGGTAGTGGAACTCGTCGCTGCCCATGGGACGCTGGAATTCCGGCCCCTGGATCACCTCGCGGATGAACGCGTCGGTGTCCAGGAGGACGCTGTAGTCGAAGAGGATGTCGTAGATCCGGATCACTCCGCGCCGGCGGAGATCGACGTCGTTGAGGAAGGGCGACCCGGCATAGAGGGCCATGTCGAGGCCGTAGTGCAGGTCGTGGTAAAGATTGGCGCCGGTGGACACGATCCAGTCCACGAACCCGGCCTTCATCAGGGGGACGATGCAGCTTTTTCCGAGCCCGGCCGGTGTCAGGGCGCCCGTGAGGCTCATCCCGATGAACCCGTCGTTCGCGAGCATCTTCTCCGTGAACAGCCGGCATCCCTCGCGGAGACGACCGCCGTTGTAGGCCAGGAACGTCTGATCGATCAGGTCACCCGCCGACACGCGGCGGCCGACGCCCAGCGGGTTCAGACGGGGATACGCCCCGAACTTGGAGGAGCGACCGGACTTCTTGCTCATGCCCGGAGAAGGAAGAGGATTCCGGCTGGGCATGGAATGAAAATCGTGCGGCGGGCGCGAGGGGGCTGGGGGAGGGGGGAGGGAGGGCGCGCGCCGCCACGATCGGGGGTCAGTTGAACTCCAGCGTGGCCTTGAGCGAATCGCCCGCGGCGTCGCTGAGGGCGAAGGCGAGTCCGGTGGCGGCGATGGCGAGCCAGCGCGTGGCGCCGCGGAGCGCTTCGTCATCGGAGTCGAAGAGCTCGGCGAGGGCCTCGGGACTTTCGGGCGTGCCGCAGCGCTGCCGGTAATCGCGGGCGAGCTTGATCACGAGTCCCACGATCGCGGGGTCCACCTTGCAGTAGAGCGAAATGGGGACCTTGGGTTCATCGGGCGCAGCCATGGATTCGCGGACGGACAGGGGCGTCCGTGCAGTTCATCGGCGCGACCGGGAGCGGTCTTGAGCGCGGGCGCGAGGTGACGAGTCGGAACACGCCGTCTGGGTCCGCCGGGCCGGTCGGCCAGGCCGTCCTGGCTCCGGCACGCGATGTCCTTCCCCGCATGCGGGCTACGGACCGCGCCTCCCGGTGTTCCGAAACAGTGCCGTCGGGGCATTGATCTGACCGACAACAAGGTCGGGCCAGCCGTCCCGATCGAAGTCCGCGACGGCGCACCCGCGTTGTTCACCTGCCAGGGAGACGCCTCCCGCCGGGGCGCGGCGCCATCCACCGACGCCATCGCCCAGCAGCAGAAGCCCTCGTCCCGCGTCGTATCGCGAGGCGGACGGGCGCACGCCAAAGAAATTCTGGGCAAGGAACACGTCCTGCGAGCCGTCCCCGTCGAAGTCCGCGACGGCGGCGCCCATGACCGGAGACCATTGCGCCTCATCGGGCAGCGGGACGCAGACGAAATGATCGCCGCGATTCAGGAACAGCACCGACTCGAGCATGACGACTTCGAGGCATTCGGCATCGGCAAGGGCGAGGTCCCTGAGTTGGGCTTCGCCGTATGCGGCATGGGATGGGAACCGAACCGCGACCGACGGCAGCGCCGCGCGCAGTTCGAGCAGATTGGGAACGGGCACTTCGCGACCCTCTATCCGGATCGTATTCGTGTCGGAAGCGGTGGCCGCGGCAAAGGGCGGGCTGCGCCCCGCGCCGGCGTCTCCCGAAGCGGAATGAGGATCCCACTCGACGTGGAGGACGTCCTTCGAACCGTCGCCGTCGAAGTCCCCGTGGTACAGTCGTTGAGGCGCCCGGGCGGATGCATGGAAGGGGTTGTTCCGGCCGTGGTTGCCCGCGAGCAGATCCGGACGACCGTCACCGTCGAAGTCTCCGCTGACCACGGTGGTCCACCAGCCGGTGAGCCGGGACAACGGCTCGCCGGGGAGGGGTCCGCCGCGCACGGGAGGGTCCCACGGCCGGAGCGCGCCGCGTTCCCGGCGGAACACACGGAGCGGCCCCCATTCGCACGCGATCACCAGTTCCGGCAGTCCGTTGCCGTCGAGATCGGTCCATGTCGCGCCGCTCACGAGGCCGACCCGCCTCAGGGCCGCTCCGCCGATCGCATCCGGCCGAAGATCGCCGCCGTCGTTCCGAAGCAGGAACGACGTGGCCGGATCCGGGTAGCGCCCGGGAACGGCGCGGCCCGCGACGAACAGGTCCAGGTCGCCGTCGCCGTCATGATCGGCGGCCGCCATCGTTCCGAACTCGACCGTCCCTGCTCGAAGCAGTGGGCGCACGGAGGCGGTGGATACATCCACCGAAAGCAGGACGGAGTCCTGTTCCGGTTCGCTGATCGCGACAAGCAGCCGCGACGAATCCCGCGGATCCGGGATCACGCTCGTGATGCATTCGAAGCCCGCGTTGGTGAGCACCGTCCATGGGCGGAAACGGCGTCCGCGCTCATTTCGGAACGCGGCGAGCCCGCGGCCGGCGCCGCCGGTCACCACGAGGTCCGGCCAGCCGTCGCGATCGAGGTCTGTCCATGCCGCCGCAGGGCCGTGACGATCGAGGCGCCATGGCAGAATCCCCTGTGAATCCTCGCGCCGCGGCCGTTCATGGTGATGCGCAAGCGGCACCTGCTGGAAGAGCGGCCTCACCGCCCGGCTCGCCGGACGCCGGGATGCCGTCGCATCCCCGGGGGCGACGGAACGCGGCGGCTGGCGGATCGTGTGGCGTTCGTTCGGACCGACACCTTCAACCCTTGTCTCCGTTCCGTCGGGCCACGAGACCCGCAGTTCCCCGCTCCGGGCGCCTGGCGGCCACGCGAAGGCGCGCTCCGGCGCGTCGGACGACACGTACCTGCCGCCCGCGAGGATCTCCTGCGACTGCGCCATCGACCCCGCGATGAGGGTGACCCGCGCGCCGATCTCGGCCGTGTTCATGGCGGCGCCCTCGAGACGCACGGCCACACGAGCCGCGCCCGTCTCATTGCGATACACGCCGGCCGGGGCGTTCAGATGATTCACCACGACATCGGCATCGCCGTCCCCGTCGAGGTCACCCAGGGCCATGCCGTGGGAGAAGCCGCTCTCATGGAAACCCCATTGCCGCGACATGTCCGCAAAGCGGCGATTGCCGAGGTTGCGCAGGGCGACATTCGGCAGGGGCAGGCGCGGGAATCGCAGAAGCTTCTGCGGGATGCGATCGCGGCGCGCGGCCCCTTCGCGCTCGAGTGCCTCGGCGGTATCGAGGTCCTGCGGGTCGAAAAGACTGCCGGTCGTGACGAGAAGGTCCTCGTAGCCGTCGAGATCCACATCGAGAAACACCGCCGACCACGACCAGCCCGTCGCCGCCACCCCCGCGAAATGGGCGATGTCCGCGTACGTGCCGTCGCCGCGATTCAGGAGAAGGACATTCCGGCTGTACTGCGGGGTGGATTCATCGGCCGGTGCGGGCTCGACGGCGTTGGCCTGGGTCATGCGCCAGCGGCGTCGCGGATCGAGCATGTCCATCAGGACAAGGTCGTCCCATCCGTCACGGTCGATGTCCGCGAAATCGACGCTCATCGTGAAGGCCGTCGTGTGCGGCAGCATGCCGGGGGGCGCGGCGCGGAAGTGTCCCCTGCCATCGTTCAGCCACAGGCGGTCCGGCGAATGGAAGTCACCGCAGACATACAGGTCGGGGGCGCCATCCTGGTTGATGTCGCGAAACATGGCGGCAAGCGACCAGTCGCGGGGCGCGCGTGCGAGTGGCTTCCCGTGTTCGTCGGAGAACCGCCCCCGGGTCCATGAGACCGCCTGGAAACGCGCGCCGCCGACGTTGATGTAGAGAATATCCGGCTCGCCGTGCTCGAGCACGCGACCGTCCGGCGTGATCTCGAGCCGGTCGCGAAGCGCCTCAGGAAGCACGCGTTGGCCGTCCACACGGAGCATGGGGAAGCCCGTGGTGCGGATCGTGGTGGTTCTGTAATTGGCGACATAAAGATCGAGGTCGCCGTCGCGGTCGATGTCCGCGAGGGCCATCGACGTGGCGCCGCCGCGATCGAACAATCCCGGGTCGGCTGCCGCGGTGAAGCGGCCGGCGCCGTCGTTGAGGAAGAGCCGGGTGCCTTCACCGAGCAGGTTGAGGAGCAGGTCCGCGTCACGGTCCCCGTCCACGTCCACGAGGACGGCGCCGGTGCAAAACTTGTCGGCGAGCGCGATTGCGGCCGCGGAGCGGGTGTCCTCCTCGAACTTCCAGTCGCCGAGGTTTCGGAACAGGCGATTCGGTCCCTCCAGCGCTGCGAGGAACACGTCCACGCGACCGTCGCCGTCCACGTCAGCGAGGGCGACGCCGCTTCCATTCATGAGGATCTGATTCCGCGCGGCCGCGCCGTCCGAGAGCAGGTTCGTGAACGCGAGGCCGGTCTCGGCGGGCGCGAGGCGGGTGAACCCGGGGGCTCCGGAGCCGTTCACAACCAGACGTTGCACCGCGCTCGCGTCCACGCCCGCTTCCGCGCCCGAGGCGGGGCAGGCCGCGCACACGAGAAAAGCCATTGCCGCGAAACCGGCCGGGCAACGACCGCGTCCCGCGGGACGGAGGTCAACGAGCTTCATTCCACGCGGGTGTTTCGGAGGACCATCATATCCACGCCATTCGCACGCCATGCATCGATCAGCGCATCGGGAATCGGGACGGTCGGCGGGCCGCGCGTGAACGAACCCAGCACAAGGTCCACATCCCCGTCGCCATCCAGATCGCCCGAATCCATCACGAGCCATCGACCGCTCCGGGCGTCATGGCTTTCGAGGGCGTGCGCCTTGAAAGTCCATTCACCCTCGTTGCGCAGGAGCAGGAAGGAACGGACGGGGCTCTGTCCGTACTCCGGAAAGAATGCGACTGCCGCCAGATCGATGTGCCCGTCTCCGTCCCAGTCTCCGGATTCCACCGCATAGGCGCCGCACATGGGGACGAAGGCGCGCTCGGCGAGGTCACCGTCGGCTTCCCTTTCGTAGATCCGGATGCCGTGAAACGCGCGCGGCGGGGTGGGGAACTCGCCGCTGTCGCCGTTGACGACGAGCAATTCCGCGCTGCCGTCTCCGTTGAGGTCGGCGAGTGCAAAGCCCGACATGCCGAAGGTGGGCGGGAAAGCCAGGAGCCGCCTCGATTCGAAGGCGCCGTTTCCGTCGTTGAGGTACAGGGTGACGCCCTCCCATGCCTGGGCATGGGCGGCGAGCAGATCCGGGTGTCCGTCGCGGTTCCAGTCCACCGCAACGGTTCCGAGGTGGCCGGGTTGCTCCGAGAGCCGTTGTTCCTCGTACGATCCGTTGGCGAGACACCGGTGCCACGAGAGGTCGCCCATGCGATTGCCGAACGAGGAAACGACCAGGTCATCGCGACCGTCGCCATCGAGGTCCGCGACGGTCGTGTGCACGGGCCGCCGGAGCGCGGCGAGCAGGCGTCGCGGCACGTTCATGTCGTCCACGGACCAGAGTTCGCCGGCCTGCTCATCGGAGGGAAAAACCCGCCCGATGAGCGTGACGAGCCACTGATCCCGGTGGCGGACCATCGAGACCGGCCCGCTCGGCACCCGGACTTCCCACTGAACCTCCCCGGCCGGGCCCAGGGCCCGAAGTGACCTGTGCTGTCCGTCCCCCACGAACACCCGCCGGCCCTGCGGATCGATGTGCAGCAGGGTGACGAACGCGGGCCCCGGGGCAACATCCCACGTTTCCACGCGGAAGCCTGGCACGCCAACGCCCGGCTCGATGTCACGCTCCGGGGGCGGCGTGGTCAGGGGCGCGGCCGCGGCGTAGTACTCCATCAGGGCACCCCACTGCGCCTCGCTGAGCGCGGGGACGTCGGGAAACAGGCGCGCGCGACGAAGCACATCGCCGTCCGGCATGCTCTCGTAGTTCGGACGGGACAGCCCCAGCCATGGAGCCATGGATCGCAGGCCATGCCGGATCCATGTCGCGCGATCGAGGTGATCGACGGGCGGCACGAGATGACACGTGCCGCAGAGCGCGTCATGAAACGGCGGGGGCGAGGGCGCGCCGGAACGGTCGTATTCCGGCGCCCCATGCTGCGCCAGCGCCGCCGCGGCCACGCCCGTCAGCGCAACGGCAACGGCGAACTGAACAGCAGTGAACGGCACTCGGCAGAAGGGGCCGGATCATCTCCGGCCCCATGAACTCGACGGCTGTGAACTCCGTCCGCCACGCGTCGGCGGATCCTACTGCCGCAGGCGGAAGAACCTTGCCTCGC
This sequence comes from uncultured Verrucomicrobiota bacterium, assembly GCA_964389135.1. Taxonomy (GTDB): domain Bacteria; phylum Verrucomicrobiota; class Verrucomicrobiia; order Limisphaerales; family CAIMTB01; genus CAIMTB01. The sequence continues at coordinate 171,498 of CAYMDA010000005.1, forward strand.
CCGTCGCCGGCGCCTCGTAGGGATTGGTCGCATCGGGGACCGTGTCCCATGGACCCTCGACGGCGGGCGCCGATTCCAGCGTCGCCGTTTCACCGGCGGGCCAGCGGATTTCGATGCCGCCGTCCGCGATCGAAACCTCCAGTTCGAGTCCCGGCGGCGGCTCGGGATCGTCGCCGACGGGACCGTACTCTCGGAACCTCGCGACGGATGACCCTTCGAGAATGTAGGGGCCACCCTCGGGGATGATGTTGTTGTTGAAGTACTCCGGCGCGTAGAACACGCCGACATACAGCGTGTCCGCGAGGCTCTCGTCCTCCGGCGTGCCCGGATCATCCTGGTAGGTGACGAATGCCGGGCTGCCCCAATTCTGTCCGTCTTCGCTCTTCCACGCGCGGAGCGTCTGGCCCTCGCGCTGGATGCGCATCCACGCATTCGGATAGGGCGGCGCCCCTCCGAATCCGTCCTGGATGGCGAACATCGCGTTGAACCCGTCGTAATCATAGCCGGCGCGCGGGCGGTGAATGATCTCGTAGCTGTTGTTGCCGGGAATGGCGGTTCCGGTGTCGGGATCGACCGCTCCGGATACGGGATTCACGCGGATGGTGAACGACTGCGACATCTTCACGCCGTCAGGATTGGGCCCGAGCGGATCCGTGGTGTCGTCGGGCCGGAACAACTGCTGACGTGTGACTCCCTCGTCGAGGGCCTCACGCACCTGGAGACCCGCGCGCGCCCACTGGCTTGTGGGATCCTGGTACTCGACCCGCACCTTGCGGTCGAAGTCACCGGTGATCTCCTCGTACACGAAGGTCTGCTCGTCATAGGACGTCCAGTGGGCGGAACCGCCGCTGACGAGGTCAAAGTCACCCTCGCCGAGGGCGATGGCATCGTCGGGGTAATTCGTGGTTCCCGTGCGCTCATTGACCTCATCGCCCCCGACGGCGGCCATTGAGAACCGGGTCGCGAGCACGACGGTCAGCGATTCACCACTCTCCGGGATCGCATTGCCCTTCAGGTCCTCGACATTGCGTACGGTGACGGTGACCTCCTCGCCCTCTCCGACTCCCTCGATGGTCAGCTCTGCGCGGCCGGCCTGCGGAATGAATCGGAACTCCGCGATGGAACCGGGCGAGACCGAGTAATTCGACTCGTCGGCCGGAGCGCCTTCCGCTACGGGCTCGTCGAAACCGATTCCGACGCGCAACGCTCCGTCCCGGCGCAGCACGCCCGCGGTGGGCCTGGGCGGGAACGTGTCGGGCACGACCTCGATCGTGATCGGATCGCTGGTCACGGACCGATTGCCGACCGTCATGGCCACCAGCCGGTACGTGTAGGAACCCACGGGAAGGTCGGGGGGCGTCGTGTATGACGCGGCGTTCGCGCCGGGAATGTCCTCGCCGTCGAGCTGCCACTGGTACAGGAGGAAGTCCGGGTTCGGCCCGGCTTCGGTCTCCGCGGCAAGGGTGATCGAACGGCCCTCCTCGACGGTGTCGGAGGGGGCCTGCGGCTGCCGGGTGATCGCGACCTCGAAGCCCGCGGCCTGAACCTCCGCGCCGATCACCGGTCCGGCCAGCGCGGGAAGCGAAGCGGCGGGCGTCGTGTCTCCCTCCCTTCTCCAGGCGGCGTAGAAGTAATCATCGCCCCCGCCGTCCTTCATCAGCACGAGGAAGGCGTATTCCTCGCCAGCCGCCAGGGAGATCGGTTCGGACGTCGCGGCGGAGAAGGCCTCGGGCTCCTGGAACGGATTGCAGCAGGCCGGTTCCTCGGCGATCGGGTAGTCCGCGAAGGGATCCGGCGTCGGCCCGCCGGGCGTTGTGTTCAGGAAGAACTGCGATGAGTCATCCGAGCGAACAAAGAATCGGTAGTCACCGGAAACCTGCGGGATGATCACACCGGTGATTCGCGCGCCGAAATTGTTGGCGTAGTTCGGGCGCGTGCTCAGCGAGTTGCGGACCTCCACGGCGTCGGGCCGGTTCTCCGAGTACTTCGGGTCCGCGAGAAGGTCGAAGACCGTCCCGCCGGAACCCACGTCATGGAAGTACTCCACCTTGACGAACCCGGGGCTCAGCACCTCGGGTTCAGGCGCGATCGCCTTCACGACGACCTCGGCGGATTCGAGCGTGCCGAGCCGCACACGGAAGGCCAGGTCCTTCCCGGCATCGCCCGCGGTCAGCACATAGTCGATCGAGCCGGCGGTCGCGCCGGGAATCGGCTCGCCATCCTTGAGCCACTGCACCCCGGCCTCCTCGTCCGGGGGGACGTAGAGCGACGCGCTCAGGCGGATCGTGTCCCCGGTGTAGCCGTAGGTCGGAGAGGCTACGGGGTCGCCGAGAATCTCGACCTCGTCCGAGGTTTCCACGCCGAGGTTCTCCGCGGGAATGGGCTCCTGGCCGTTCACGACGAGCTCGCCGTCGCGCACCCAGGCCACCGCGGCATGATCGCCGCCGGAACCCTCCTTCCAGAGCACCTCGAAATAGTACCGCTGGCCCTGCGTGAGCTGGATCGGATCCGATTCGTTCTCGCAATCGGTGGTGTCATCGAAGTCGGTGCATCCCGGGCGTGCACCCGCGTCGCCGTTGGTGGATTCCGCAAAGGCACGCGACCCGTTCCACTGCGGCTCGCGTGCGATCTCGCGCAGATTCCCGGGACTGTCGTCCGTACTCAGGTAGAGCACCGTCTGGTCGTCGCCGGCGACATACAGACGGTACGTGGCGGTTTCCGTGGGGATGATGAACCCGGAGAGGCGGCCGCCGTAGTTGTTGCGGTCCGGGCTCGTCGGCGGACTCTCGAGCTGCGTGACGAAATCGACTTCGTCGGGCCGGTTTTGCTGGAACTTCGGTGCGCCGGTCAATGCGGTGATCGCGGTGCCTCCGAGGTCGTCGAAGAACTCGCGCTTGATCACCCCCGGATAGAACCGGGTGGCAGCGTCCGCAGTCACTCCGGCAAGTGCGGCCGAGATCGCCAGCCACACCGCCGGTCGTAAGCGATGCGTCATATGTGGGGCTCCTGTTGTTGGATTGGCCCCCAGGGCAGGGCTGTCTGCGCACGATTTCCGGGCCCGCACAACACTCGGAAACCCATGGGGATCGATGACATGCAAGCGGTCCGAACACGCGAAGTCAATGCGTATGTGGCGGGCAACGCCTGCGCGGCTTCTGTCCGAAATGTGACCTCGCGGCGACGGTTCCGTCATGATCCGGCGCCACAAACAGGCAAGGCAACACGCCCGCGCGGATCGAGGAATCGACGGATTCGGTGGGGGCGCGGTACGCGAGGGGCCGCGCGCGGCGCGACCTCGTCTCCGCATTGCACCGGCGTTGCAGGTGCCGTTCCACGTCACGTGCGGCTTCGTGAAACCATTGCATACGGCGCTGGCATAGCGCCTGCCTTCCGGCGGCAGGAACCGGACGCCCGCGCCGCGGCGTTCGGCGCCGGTTCCCGCTGCGGCCTGTCCGCCTGGCAGCCTGGGGTTTGTTCGTGGAGAGATCCCGTCCTGTCGGCCCAGCCCATCTCCCGATTGCTGGTCCGACGATGCCATGAATACTTGCGATGATTCTTCCGCCCGACGGGAAATCAGGCTCCTGTACGCATTTCTCCGCGATGAGGAAGAACGTCGGCGCAGGGTGCTGCGCGAGATTTCCGCGCTGCGCCTGTGGGAGCATGCCCCCGGGCATTCGCATCTCACGCGCTGGATCGCGGGTGTGGCGGTCGGTCGCAGACATGCCGAGCTGGAGGCGGTCGACCGCAGCATCCGCGAACTTCGCGCCAAGCTGGAGGAACTTCTCGGGAAGATGTCGCGCGAAGCCGCGCACACGGCGTAGCCGTGAGGCTGACTCCCGCGCCCGGACGCACCCGGGCCCGGCGGACGCCGTGGCATCCGGCTTCAAGATGCAAGCCATCCCGCGCACGGGGATGAAACGGACGAAGCGCGCGCTTGAGCCGCTCTCGCGCGCGGCCTAGCTTCCTACTTCGCGTCTCGTGAATCCGTCCGGCTCATACGTAACCGGGAACTCGGCAGCCGCTGGCATGGCCCGGCCCGTTGCAGCAGGGGTGGCGGTGCGACCACGCGCGCCCGGCCCGGCCCCATGGATCCTGCGCCTCTCCGCGATCCTGCAGGCGCACGCCAGCCGGATCGTCGTGCTCGGCGCGACGAGCATCGTCCTCGGGATTCTCTGGGACATCTCCTGGCACCGCACGATCGGGAGGGACACCTTCTGGACCCCGGCTCACATGGCGATCTACCTCGGCGGGCTCCTCGGCGGACTCACGGGAGGGGCGCTCATCCTCCGCGCGACGTTCGACCGGGACGCCCACGCGCGTGACCTCGGGGTGACGATTGTCGGGCTGCGCGGCCCGCTCGGCGCATGGATCTGCGCATGGGGCGCGCTGGCCATGCTGAGCTCCGCGCCGTTCGACAACTGGTGGCACGAGGCGTACGGGCTCGACGTCAAGATTCTCAGCCCGCCCCACACCCTTCTCGCGATCGGCATGTACGCGATCGTGATCGGGGCGCTGCTCCTGGTGATCCGCGAGCAGAACGCCGCCTCGGCCGGGCGATCGCCGGCGCCCGGCCGCTGGCTCGTCCTCTACGCGGGAGGGGTGCTCATCGCGATGGTCGCCATCTTCCACATCGAGGAGAGCTGGCCGAACCAGCAGCGCAACCGGAACTTCCACCTCATCTCCAGCGCGGCATATCCCGTGTACCTGCTGGCCGTCGCACGGGCATCACGCTTCCGCTGGGGCGCGACGGCCGTCGCCGCCGTGTACATGGCGATCCACGCCATGATGCTCTGGATTCTGCCGCTGTTCCCGGGCACACCGCGTCTCGGACCGATCTACAATCCGGTCACCCACTTCGTGCCGCTTGCCTTTCCACTGCTGCTTGTCGCGCCGGCCATCGCCATGGATCTCCTCCGCGCGCGGATCGGCGAGGGCGGTTCCGCGGGGCGCGACTGGCTGCTCGTCCTCGGCACGGGGGTTGCGTTCACCGCGATCTTCTCGTTCGTCCAATGGCACTTCTCGGAGTTCCTCATCGGGCCGGGCGGACAGAACTGGTTCTTCGGCGCGGACCGTCACTGGTCCTACACGGAGGCGCTCGGTGAGAGCCGGTATCGCTTCTGGAGCGAGACGTCGCCCCGCTGGAACGTGCCGGCCTCGCCGCGAACCTTCCTGTGGGCGGGCGTGCTGTCGGTGATCTCGTGCCGCATCGGGCTCTGGCTCGGCAACTGGATGTCACGCGTGCGTCGATGAGAGTCCCGGGTCACAGCGTGGGATCGCGCGCGCGCCGGCGGATTGGCGCCCGCGCGACGCGACGCGCATTCATCGCGCTGGCGACGGTGTTGCTCTGGCTCGTGGTCCCGTCCGCACGGGCGGATCCCTCCCACCAGCCCGTATGCTACGAGGGTCCCGTGGGCCCCTACACGGCGCGCATCCTTGTGCGGCCTCCCGGTGTGATCCCGGGTCTTGCGGAGATCTCGATCCGGCCGCTTCGGGGAGACGTGCGGGAGATCACCGTCCTGCCGATCAAGTGGAACACCGGCCGGAAAGGCGCGCCGCCTCCGGACGAGGCGCTGCCCGTGCGCGGTGAACCCGGGCTGTACTCCGCGCAACTCTGGTTCATGGAAGGGGGCGCCCACAGCATCGAGGTCACGCTGCGCGGTCCCGCCGGGGAAGGCCGGGTCCTGCTTCCGGTCAATTCCATCGCCACGCGGGTGCTCTCGATGCCAGTCGGACTGAGCGCGCTGCTCGCGTTCCTCGGCGCGAGTCTGTTCCTCCTTTTTGTCGGAATCGTGGGCGCCGCCGCGCGCGAGGCCGTGCTCGAGCCGGGGGAGATTCCCTCCGCCCGTCGCCGGTGGGGTTCCCGCTTCGCCGCCGCGCTCGCGGCCGTGCTGGCCATGTTCCTCACGTGGGGCGGCTGGAATTGGTGGAAGGCGGAAGCCGCGCATTACATGAACAACCGCCTGTTCCGGCCGGTGCCCACCGAGGCCCGGCTCGTGGACACACCCGGGGGGAAGGCGCTGCAACTCACCCTGGAGGGATCGCGCGCGGGCAATCTCCCGCCGCTCGTCCCGGACCACGGCCGCCTGATGCATCTGTTCCTCGTGCGCGAGCCGGACATGGACGCTTTCGCGCATCTGCATCCGATCCGCGTCCACTCGCGCCTGTTCGAGTCCGCCCTGCCGCGTCTTCCGGGAGGCGAGTATTCGCTCTACGCGCAGGTGACACACGAGACCGGCTTCTCCCAGACGTTCACGAACCGCGTTCGGCTTCCACCGTGGCTGGGTGAACCCGTCCTCCGACTCGACGCGGAGGATGCATGGTGGCCCGTGTCGGACGTCGCGCCCGACCTGTTCCCCGCCGCGGATGCGAACCGCGCGTCGCTCGGCGGCGGGTGGTTCATGATCTTCGAGCCGATCGACCCCCCGATTGCCCGGGAGTTTGTCTCCCTGCGGTTCAGCGTGCGCGACGAGGCCGGGCGCGGCGCCAGCCTCGATCCGTACCTTGGCATGCTCGGTCACCTCGTGGCGCGCAGCGCCGATCGACGTGTCTTCGCGCACGTGCATCCGGGCGGTTCCTACTCCATGGCGGCCCAGGAGGTATTCAAACTGCGCGCGGATGGCCGTACGCCGCTCCCCGACGCCTTCGACCCGGCGGATCCCACCTGCCGCCCCTCCGAGATCCGTGATGGCGATCCCGGGTCGAACGATTCCGCCGGGCTGCGATCGGGATCGTCGGAGCTCGCCTTCCCGTACGCCTTTCCCGAGCCGGGACGCTACCGTCTCTGGGTTCAGGTGCGAGTGGACGGCCGGATCCGGACGGGCACGTTTGACCTCGAGGTCATCGAGCGCCCGGGCCGCTGAACCGCGCGTTCTCGCGCGGCGTTCCGGCGCGCCGGTGGGTCAGGATGAATGTCCGATGCGGACCCCGGGCCTGCAGCTCATCGGCTCTGCCAGGAACGGCGTCATCGCGCCGGCGCCATGCAGACCCGGTCGCACCCGCCAACCTGCAGGCCGCGTCTCCCACGATGCGCGGTTCCGGCAGGCCGGCGTTCAGTTCGCGTCCGATTCCAGGAGCTTTCGAATGGCGCCGAGGAGCACCTCCTCGACCTTCGGGCTGACGTTCGAAGCACCCGGGCTTGTTTCGTACCCCCCCTGTTCGTACGCCTCGGCCGTTCCGATGTAGCCCGGGCCGTAATCTCCGTAGGCCGCCATCGCGACCCGCAGGTCCCGGCGCATGGCCTTCGCGGCGAGCTGGTACTCCACGAACAACTCACCAGGCAGGTGAAGAATCCGCGCGGGCCCGATCCCGAGGCAACTCACCTCGATGCGATGCCCCGAAAGGCAACGGCGGAGCCACGCGAGCTTCGCGGCGCCACCCGAGAGAAAGAAGGCGGCGTCCTTGCCTGCAAGCCGCGCCCGCAGCTCGTCCTCCGACAGGTGTTCGGCCGGGGGCAGCGCGACCGGCTCGAACGCCCACCACACGTCGGCGGCGGTGACACGGCGGCGGTCCGATGAATCCCATGCGCGCCGCAATCCGTCGGCAAGCCGGTCGGCGAGGATCTTCCGGTTCTCGGGCGAGCCGTCGTTGTACTTGCCGGCGCCCAGGTTGCCGCCCGCGCCATTGAAATGGACGTGCAGCGCCTGCGGCACCTCGAGCTGTCGCATGAAACGCGCGAGGCCGGGGAAGTCCGGGTTCGGTATCCCCGTGCGGTAGTAACTCTGCGGGTGCACCGCGTAGTAGCTGAGCACGGCGACGGGACGATCCTCATTCCACAGCGACAGCACGGAAACCTCGGGATCAATGACTCCCTCCGGTTCCGCGCGGAGTTCGGGATCCGTGCAGGCCGTGAAACGCATGGCCCGGACCTTCCCGTCCGCCCCGAGGATGCGCCGGTTCGATGCCACCTTCTCCACGCTCGCCGTTCCCCATCCCATGTGGGTGACGGGCTCCGGACGGGACACCGCCTCGCTCACGGCGCGCTCCAGCCGTTGCAGCACGTCGCGCGCGAAGTCTCCCTCGTAGCTCATGGGATCGACGCCCGCCTCCTTCAGGATGCGTTCGGCGCCGAAATCGCAGTCGGGCGCGTCGTGCTGATGAAGGGTGTGCACGGTGACGCGATGCGTCCGCGTCCCCGCAGCGCGCGCGAGAACGTTCCTGAACTCGTCGTGTCCCTCGTTCCCGATCCCGATCCAGTCGAGGGCCGCCAGCACGATGGGCTCGCCGGCACCGAGCAGGATCACGCCGCGCGCGCGCAGGCCGAGGTCCCACGTGTTCGTCACCGGGTCATAGGCCATGCGGCTGCCGATCGGCGGCGTGATGTCGATGTCGAACGTCGCCACCTGCAGCGGACGCGCGTCGCCCGCGACCTGGAGCGTCCCCTCCGCGGCGCGCGCGACGACTCGGAAGGCGCCCAGCAACACCGCCACAAGAATCAGGATCCGGGTGAACACGCGACGGATCCTAGCGGGCCGCGGGCCCGCCGTGAAGTGTCCGGCGGTCCGGGTCCGCGGGCGGTCCCACGCATGCAGCCGGTGGCGGGACAGTTTGAACTTCACGTCGTCCCGTTCTTCGACCGAGTGTCATCTTTCGTGCCACCGGACAACCCATCCGCACCACCGCCTGCCTCGAAGGGCGCCGTCTTCGTGCGGCGCCTTGCCAGCACGATCCTGCTCTGGGCCATCGTTCTCTGGACGATCTTCTCGCCGCATCACGCGGTCACGAACTGGATGCTGCTCGCGATCATGCTCGCGCTCGCGTGGTTCGGCCTTCGCGAGTTCTACGGTCTGATCGAGCGCCGCGGGCTCGCGTGCTATCCGCGTGTCGGGCTGATCGCCGGCGTCGCCTTCATTGCCCTCGGCTTCCTGCACCTCGTCGGGATGATCCCGATGCCCGGCAATGACGCCGCCGCGTCCGCGGCCGAGTTCGACATGAGCCTCGTCGCGTGCTGGGTGCTCGCGCTCCTCGTCCGCCGGTTCCTTGACCATGACCTCACCCGCGGCCTGCTGCCGATCGCGACCACGCTGCTCGGGCTGCTCTATGTGCCGTGGCTGCTGAACTTCATCACGCGCATGGCATTCCACCCGGGCGTCGAGGGACGCTACTACGTCCTCTACTTCATCCTCGTCACGAAGTTCAGCGACCTCGGCGCGTACGTGACCGGCTCGCTCCTTGGACGTCACAAGATGATTCCGCGGATCAGCCCCGGCAAGACATGGGAGGGATTCGCGGGCGCGGTCGCCATCTCCACGGGTGTCAGTCTGCTGTTCGCCGGCGCGCTCGGGCACCGGCTCGCGGGCATGACGCTCGTTCATGCCGCCGTCCTCGGCGTGCTCCTGAGCATCGCCGCGGTCCTCGGCGATCTCATCGAATCCCTGTTCAAGCGCGAGGCCGGCGCCAAGGATTCCGGACGAGTGCTCCCCGGCATCGGGGGCATTCTCGATCTCCTCGACAGCCTCCTGTTCAACGCGCCGCTCATGTACCTGTACCTGCGGCACATTCTCGCGCCCTGAGCCCTTCGCGCCGCGGGTGAGACGCGGCTCACACCCGCGAGATCATCGCCTCGAACACCGACCGATTGACGGCAAGCTGCGCCTGCGCCGCGGCCAGCGCGGCCGCCCCGAGTTCCTCCGAGCGCTCCCACGCCTCCGACATCCGCGCGCGCAGCGTTTCCGCCGCACCATGCCCGTCCAGACGGACGACGAGGCACGCGCCGCCGAACTGATCCTGGAGCCCGGCGAACTTGTCGCGGTAATAGGCGGAGCGCGCCAGTCCGACGGCGGGAACGCCCTGCGCGAGCGCGAACACCGCGCCGTGGTAGCTGGACGTCACCATGATCCGGCACCCGGCGATGCGGTCGGCCAGCGCGCGCGGGTCGCCGGGATCCGGAAGCATGCTCAGTCCGGAGCGGATGAGTCTTCTCACGGCCGCGCCGTCACCGTGCTCGGGATCGATGTCGATCGGGCACGGGAGGATCTCCACGCGGCGATCCCGGGCAAACTCCTGCACGACTTCACCCACCGTCCCTGCCGCAGCCGCATCCGTGCCCGCGTACCCCGCGAGGCGCAGGTTCAATCCGAGATTTTCCCGTTCGGAGGCGGCGCGCCCTTCCCGGCACCACTCCACGAATTCGAGTGCATCATCCCCCGTGACTTCGAAACGCCCCGGGTCGCACCCCATTGCCCGCAACAATGCCGGGCCGGCGATTCCCTCGCGCAACGCGATGCCGGATGCGGCGCGGAGGACGGGTCGGCAAACCTCCCGCAGAACGGGATCCTCCAGCGGACCGAGGCCCTGTCCGAACATCAGCACGCGCCGCCCTGCGTGCAGCATCGAGGATAACAGTCCGGCGATACGGATCACGTAGGCGGGAAAGGCGTCGGTGAGATAACCGCCCCCCGCGGCCACGGCGAGATCCGCCTCGCGCAGCGCGTCGATCGTCCGCCTGACCGCGGATTCTCCGCCCGCCCCGCGCGCCGTCCGCCATCCACGCACGGCAAGCACCCGGAACGGATCGCGCCGGAACAGGGCGTCCTCCACCCGGCGGACGAAGGGAAGTACGCGCGACACCATGCCGGGAACGGCGCGGCGCCAGAACAACGCCTGCAGAACCGTCTCATCCAGCACTTCCGCCCCGGGAAGATGCCGTTCGAGCCCGGCACCGGGATGGGCGCTCACGTGGATCCGCGCGCCGGGAAGGGACCGCGCGAGCCGGCGCACCGTCACGATCAGCATCGCGAGGTCGCCGAGGTTCAGCAGGGTCTGCCCGCCCCAGTCCACGACGATGCGCCGCACGCGGGCATCGCCACCGCCCCGCGCCCCCGCTGCGGGCGGCATGCCGCTGCCCGGATCCGAACTCACGAGAGCACCCGGATCCGCGCGCCGCGAATCTCCACGTTCCCGCCTCCGCGGCTGACTTCCTGGAAACCAATCCGGCCGCGCCGCGGGCGTTCAGAGGCGGGCGGTCCGCGCCACGCGCTCCCGGTGCGGGCGGAAAGGTCCGTGTCGAGGACCTCCGTTCCGTTCAGCGTCACCGTGATGCGGGAGCCGCGGCATTCCACGACGCAATGATTCCACTCGCCCGCCTTGAATGCCTGCTCCGTGGGTGCGACCAGCTTGTACAGGGCGCCCGTGAGTTCGTCCGGCTTCGCGGCGTAGCCTTTGCCGTAGTACCGCGGGTCCACCAGTTGCAGTTCGACCGCCGCAAACGCCGGATCGCCCGACGACGGAATGCGCAGCCCGACGCCGCTGTTGCCGCGTTCGCCGAGCCGAAACTCGAACTCGAGCACGAAGTCCTCGTACTCCCCCGGGCTGAGAAGCCATGTGCCGCGCGGCTCGCTGCCGCGGAGCACGCCGTCGGTGACCACCCAGCGCGCCCCCGGGGGGGCCGGCTGCGACACGTCGTTCCAGCTTCGCACGAGCCATCCGGCGGGGACTCCGTCCCCGGGGAAAAGAATCTCCCACTCACCCGCACCCTCCCCCTTGATCGAAGCCGAGGCTTCCCTCGCCCCTTCGGTCGGGTCATCCAGCGGCGTGGGCCTCCCCGGGCGCGCCCCGACTCCCGACGGGCTCGGCGACGATGCGCTGCAGCCCGTCATCACTCCCGCGAGCAACCAGCCGCACAATGTCAGGACAGGTCGTTTCACGCGCATGCGCGCAACTTGCGATCGACTGCGTGGCGTCGTCCACGCTTTTGCGCGGGCATTCGCCTGCCCGTCACGACAGGTCATCCCGGCCGCGGTGGGACTCGTTCCACGGCCCGCCCATCGATTCCCGCGGCGGCAGGCCGGCTCGGTTCCGCGAGGCGGTTCCCGCCAGGACGGCTTCGAAGTCGCGTCCCTTCACGACGTAGAGACTCAGGGCGAGCACCGTGACCACCGCCACCGCGAGGCCGATCCATGACAGGCTGAAGGTGTTGTAGGTGGCATGCAGCAGGCACGGCACGACGATCGCCGCGGCCAGCAGGCCGCCCCTCCTCGAGGGGTACTGGCCCGCGAACCCGATGAAGTATCCGGCAATGCCCGTCCACATCGCGTGAAGGAACGGCAGCGAAGTCAGCCGCAGGACATTCAGCAGATAGTAAATCCCGGCGGCCTCCGCGGAGTTCCGGGCCGACATCGAGATATGGAGGTTCAGGGACGCCTGGTAAGTGACTCCTTCATAGATGCCGAACCCGAGACCCGCCATGAGGCCGTAGAACATCATGGCCTTCGGCAAAGGCCGCCGCGGCCACAGGAAGTAGAGCATGAACAGCTTCGCCGCCTCCTCGAGCAGTGCCACGCCACCCAGGTGCCCGAGCCAGCGAATCGTGATGTTCGGCGATGAGATCCACGGGGAGATCATCGACAGCGGAACGAACATGCGCCCCAGCGCCACAAGGCTGATCGAGAACACCGCCGAGCCAAGGTACGCGAGCACGCAGTGGAGCACGGTCACCTGCGGCTGGGAGAAGACCGCATAGAAGAACAGCGCCCAGAGAAGCGAGCTGTACAGCGCGACGCCCAGGATGCAGCCGACCAGATCCGACGTCCGCTGCAGGTACACGATCAGGAACAGCGGCAGGAGACCCACGACGGCCAGCGCCAGGATCCGGCGATTGTCCAGCCAGCGCAGGCGCAGGAGATCCTCGAGCGGCAGCATCAGGTGCCGGACGAGGCTCAGGAAGTCACCGCCCCGCGTGGCGTCCTGCTCCACGGGCGGGGAGACCGAAGGACCCGGGGGCATCATCGGCGCGCCCTCCACCGCACCCGGAGGGATCTCGCGCCGCGCCCCGCCCGGCTCGCCGAGGAACTCGGCGAGCGTCCATGTCCGGCCGGTCCCCTCCTCGGTGATGACGGCGGCGGGCTCGAGCAGACCGCGCGCGGCGAACAACCGCAGTTCGTCCGGGCTGTAGGGGCCGATCCGGCGACCGTGGCTGTCGATCAGGAAGAGCGCCATGCCATTTCGGGACTACGCAAGTCGCTGCGGATTGGCTAGTTCAATCCCGGGACGGCGGCGCCGGCCCCGCGCGATTCAGTGCGCGCAGGGAATCACCCGCGCCACCCGGCGTCCGCGGGGGTCTGCCGCGCCGCGCCCCCGGGCACCTGCACTCGCACCGGCTCAGCCCGCGACGCGGGCGATGGCCTCGCGCAACTGGACGAGGCTCGGCGGCTTCGAGAGCACCTCGTCCACGTGCATGGGCAGTTCGCCCTCGGCATCCAGCCGCTGGCCCCAGCCCGTCAACAGGATCACAGGCGTGCTCTTGGAGGCGGTCTTGATCGCGAGCGCGACCTGGCGGCCGTCCACGTGCGGCATGCCGAGATCCGTGATCACCAGGTCGAAGGGTTCTCCGCCCTCGAGTGCCTGTCGGAAGTGGTCGATGCCCTCCTGGCCGCCCTGTGCGACGAGGACGGCATGGCCGTCGGTCTGCAGCGCGTGGTTCAGGGTCGCGGCGACCAACGGGTCATCGTCCACCACCAGCACCCGATGCGGCATGGGTCCGGTCGGCGCAGGTGCGGGTTCGTGTGCGGGGACGGGATGCTTCGCGACGCGGAGGCCGATGCGCACGGTCGTTCCGGCCCCGGGCGCGCTGTCGATGTCGAGATCGGCGCCGTGCCGCTGGACGATGCCATAGACCATGGCCAGTCCGAGGCCGGTGCCCCGTTCTCCCTTCGTGGTGAAGAAGGGTTCGAGGCACTGCCGTCGGGTGCGCTCGTCCATGCCCACGCCTGAATCGACCACCTCGAGGCAGACCCGGTCCCTTTCCTCCTCCCCGCCACGCACCAGGGACGTGCGCATCGTGAGGATTCCGCCCTCCGGCATGGCATCGACCGCGTTGAACACGAGGTTCGTGAGCGCCTCCCGGATTTCCGCCTCGATGCCCAGGATCGGGGGGAGGTCAGGGGCGAACTCCCGGCGGACCTTGATGACGATGCCGCGCTGCTGCGGCATGTCACTCCAGCGCGCGCGTGTGAGTTCGATCACCTGATCGATGAGCGGGTTGAGCTCGACCGGGCCGAGCTGCCCCTGGGCGTCCCGCTGGCGGTAGAATTCCCGCATGCGGGAGACGGTCTGGGTGACATCCGCGATCGCGCGACGGATCGTCCGGAGCTGCTCGCGTCCGAGGGGGGAGATTCCCTTTTCCTTCTGATCCAGAAGCTCCGCGTAGAGGGCGATGGGCACGATGGCGTTGTTGATGTCGTGGGCGATGCCGCTGGCCATCTGACCCAGGGCGCGCAGGCGCTCCTGCTGCATGACCGCCTGCTGGGTGTCGCGGAGGTCCTCGTAGGCCTTTTGCAGCGCCTGGTAGAGGGTTGCCTGCTGGGCGGCCAGCGCGACGTGCTCGCTGAGCTGCCGCAGGAACTCGCACTCACCGCTCGCGAAGCTTCTCGGCTGCCTCCTCGCCGTGATCAGCAGGCCGAAGACCTTCTCCTGCGTCGCGACGGGAGCCATCACCACGGCGCCGAGGCCGCCGCCCGAAAGACGGCGACAGAACGGAAAGGAAAGCTCGGTGACATCGGGTTCGTAGATCAGCCGGCCCCGGAGCGCCCGGCTCATGCCATTGTCATCGATGGGGATGCGGGCATCCTGCGTGATGCCCATCCGCCGGCCGACGCTCTCGCTGCGACGACCGATGCAGGCGAGCTGGAGCGCCTTCTCGACCTCGTCGTACTGCAGGACACACGTGAACTCGACGGTGAAATGATCCTCGATGTTCTGGAGGACCACCTGAAGGATGCTGCGGAGGTCCTGGCGCTCGCCGATGGCGCGTGTGATGCGGCTCAGCAGGTCGAGCCGCATCAGCTCGGCCTGCAGGCGCTGGTCGAACTGCTTGCGATCGGTGATGTCGGTGTTGGACCCGAACCACTTCGTGATCGCGCCGTCCGAACCCCGCAGCGGGACCGCGCGCGTGTCGAACCAGCGGTACTCCCCGTCGTTGCGACGCAGGCGCAGCTCGATCCGCAGGTCGGAGCCGGCGGCGATGGCCGTCGCCCAGAGTCGCATCACACGGTCGCGGTCGTCCGGATGCAGGCTCGCGAACCATCGGGATCCGAGGTGATCCTCCATGGAACCGCCGACGAACTCGAGCCAGCGGGTGCTGAGGTAGTCGATCTGCCCGTTGGGATCCGCGGTCCAGACGAGCTGCGGCAGCCATTCGGAGATCTGGCGGAAGCGTCTCTCGCTCTCGCGGTTGGCCTCGGCTGCCCGCTGCAGTTCCTCGACGGTGCGTGTCAGCTCGCCGGTTCGTTCCCGCACCCGTTCATCGAGCTCGAGATTCGATTTCCTCAGGACCTCCTCCGCCATTCGCTGACGGCGAACGGCCTGGACGAAGAGGCTGACGAGCACCATGAACACGCCCATGCACAGGAGGCAGAGCAGCACGGCGAGTCCCTGCATGTCCCGCACGTGTTTGTCCCGAAGCTCCTGCTCCTCCTGCAGCCGCTCCGTCTCGTTCGTCGCGAGCTCGCGCAGCATCGGGCGGATGGCATCCATCTTCGCCTGTCCCTCCAGCAGGAACTCGGACTGGGCGGCCGGATCGAACCCCTGCTGCTCGCGCGCGCGCAGACTCTCGGCCGCGAGTTCGAGACGGTCGCGGATCAGGTCGGTCAGTTCGCTGAGCGTGTTCGTCAGGTCATCGCGCCGGGTTGCAACCTCCTGGAGTTCCTCCAGCAGCCGATGCACATCCTCGGCCGCGGCCCGGTGACTCTCCAGGAAACGCGTCTCACCCGAGATCAGGTAACCGCGCTTTCCGTTCTCGGCGTCTCCCAGCCGGTGCTCCAGGGTCGCGAGCTTGTGGACGGCTTCCCGGGAGCGCGTCATCTCCTCGGTGTTGGTCCTCTGCTCGCTGATGCTCCCGAGCAGCACGAGCACGACGAACACCATGCATCCGAACACCAGGATCAGTCCCGTGAAGATGAATTTCTGGCTTCGACGTGGCATGGCATGGCCGGCCAGGCGCGCCTGCGGAACGCGACAACCGTGCGAATGCACGGCGTCCCCTCCCCGACACCCCCCGACGCCCGCATTCCTTCACAGGATTTGCACATTCCGCAAGCGTCGGCGTTCGGCGCGGAACGGCCTTCGCCGCGCACACCCCTTCCGGGCACGCCTCGATCCGCAACCCCGCCGCGCCTCCGCGCCCCCGCTACCACGCTCGCCGATCCCCTGCTAAGGTGTTCGCCGCATGGCCAACGACCCCGGCCGCGACCTCATCCGTATCCGCGGCGCGCGCCAGAACAATCTCAAGGGATTCGACCTCGATCTGCCGGCACGACGCCTCATCGTCATCACCGGCCTGAGCGGCTCGGGCAAGTCTTCCCTCGCGTTCGACACGCTCTATGCCGAGGGCCAGCGAAGGTACATCGAGACGTTCTCGCCCTACGCCCGGCAGTTCTTCGATCGCATGGACAAACCCCGCGTGGACGCCATCGAGGGCATCCCGCCCGCCATTGCGCTCGAGCAGCGCAACAGCGTTCGCACCACGCGCTCCACCGTGGGCACCATGACCGAGATCTGCGACCACATGAAGGTCCTCTGGCCCCGGCTCGCGCGCCTGCACTGCCTCAACTGCGGCGAACCGGTCCGCAAGGAGGCGCCCGGCGAGATCTGGGACGCGCTCCGCCCCGGCGCCCACGCCGGATCCGCGACGGAACCGGCCCGCAACCCGCCCGCCCGCGCCGACGCGCTGATCACCTTCACGCTGCCGCTCAGCGGAAAGCTCTCCCTCGGCGAACAGCTCGACCTGATCGGACGCCAGGGTTTCCAGCGGATCCTCGCCGGTTCCGAAGTGCTGCGCCTCGAGGACGCGCGCGCGCGGCTCGATCCGGACACGACCGCCGTCACGATCGTCCAGGATCGCGTCCGCATGACGCCGGAGAACCGCGCGCGCTTCGTGGAGGCCTGCGAACAGGCCTATCACTTCGGCCATGGCCGTCTCGCGGTCGTGTCCGCGGACGCCGACCGCCCCGGCCACTGGACGGACCGCCGCCCCTTCTCACGACATCTTCACTGCCCGCGCTGCGACCTCGAGTATCAGGAGCCCCGCCCCGCCCTCTTCAGTTTCAACCATCCGATGGGCGCCTGCGCCACGTGCAAGGGATTCGGCCGCATCATCGCGATCGATTACAATCTCGCGATCCCGGATCGTTCGAAGACCCTCGCGGAGGGCGCCGTGAAGCCATGGCAGACGGAGACCGGCGCGGAGTGCCAGGCGGACATGGTACGCTTCGCGAAGCGCGCCGGCGTGCCCCTCAACGTTCCCTTCCGGGACCTCCCGGAACACCAGCAGCGCTGGGTCATCGACGGTGACCCCGATTACGGCGAGGGCAACGAATGGCCCCACGCATGGTATGGCATCAAGGGATACTTCCGCTGGCTGGAGTCCAAGGCGTACAAGATGCACGTCCGGGTCCTCCTTTCGCGCTACCGCGCGTACCGCACGTGCCCGGACTGCGACGGCCGCCGGCTCAACCCGGACGCGCTACTCTGGAGGCTCCCCGCCGGACCCGATGCAGGCGGGCCGTCGCTCACACTCGCCGACTTCTACGCCCTCACCGCCGGCGACGCCCTCGGCGTCATCGACCGCATGGCCGAGCTCCATCCGGGGCCGCCGCACGACCCGTTCTGCCTCGCCCTTGCGGAGGTCCGCGCGCGCCTGAGCTATCTCGTGGAGGCCGGCGTGGGTTATCTCACGCTCGACCGGGCGACGCGCACGCTCTCCGGCGGCGAGACACAGCGCGTGAATCTGACTTCCTGCCTCGGAAGCAGCCTGGTCAACACCCTCTTCGTCCTGGACGAACCCAGTGTCGGCCTCCACCCGCGCGACACCGAGAAACTCGTCCGTGTCCTCGAGCGCCTGCGCGACCTCGGCAACACGGTCGTCGTCGTGGAACACGAGGCCGCCGTCATGCGCGCCGCCGACCACATCATCGATCTCGGCCCCGGCCACGGCGAGTCGGGCGGCAACGTCGTGGCGCAGGGCTCCTTCAAGGAGATCCTCCGGCACCCGGCGTCGCTCACGGGCGCATACCTTTCCAGCCGCCGTTCCATTCCGATCCCGGCACGCCGTCCGGTTGACCCCGCGCTGGCGGGCCCGCGTGCGGACGTTGCGCCGCGTCTTGCGGACGCCGCGGCACCATACAGGGCCGCGGCTGCCGCCCGCGCACCCGCGCTGCACCTCCGCGGAATCACGCGGCACAACCTGCGCGGGCTCGACGTCTCGATTCCCCTCGGCCGGATGGTCTGCCTCAGCGGGGTCAGCGGTTCCGGGAAGACCACCCTTGCCGGCGAGCTCCTCCGCCTGCTCCACGAACGGCTCGGCACCACCGGTCGCTCCGCCATGTTCGGTGTGCGCGAATCCGAGAACGAGGAGACGCCCGAGCCCGATGCGGATCACGAGAACGCAGGCGGGGGCGGCCGCCTCGAAGGCGCCGAGCATCTCGGGGCCGTCCTGCTGGTGGACCAGTCCCCGATCGGGCGCACCCCGCGCTCGAATCCCGCGGTGTACACCGGCGCGTTCGATCCGATCCGCGAACTGTTCGCGCAATCACCCCAGGCGCGCGCCGCGGATCTCCCCGCGGGCGCGTTCAGCTTCAACTCGCGCGCGGGCCAGTGCGAGCAGTGCCGCGGCGCCGGGTTCGAGCGGATCGAGATGCAGTTCCTCTCGGATGTGTACATCCGCTGCCCCGCGTGCGAGGGACGCCGCTACCGCCCGCACATCCTGGAGATTCGCATCCCGGTTCCCGAGGGGGTGACCCTGCCGATGATCGACCTTGCCGACACCTCCGCGCACCATGCCGGACTGTCGATCGCCGACGTGCTCGACCTTCCGGTGGACGACGCCATTCCCCTGCTCGAGGCGATGGATTCCGCGCACGCGCGCCTCGCCGCGCGCCGCCTCAGGGTCATCCAGGAGGTCGGGCTCGGGTATCTCCGGCTCGGCCAGCCGATCAACACCCTCTCCGGCGGCGAGAGCCAGCGCCTCAAGCTGGCGGGCCACCTTGTCGAGGCCTTCGCGACCTCCGCGCCCGCCGGGCACCCCGCGAGGAACGCGACAGCACGCAAGCCTTCCCTGCTCATCTTCGACGAGCCGACCACCGGCCTTCACTTCGAGGACGTCCGGATCCTCCTCGAGGCGTTCCAGCGGGTGGTGGATGCCGGCGACTCGGTGCTCATCATCGAGCACAACGTGGAGCTGCTGAAGTGCGCCGACTGGATCATCGACCTCGGCCCCGAAGCCGGCGAGCGCGGCGGCCGCATCGTTGTCGCGGGCACTCCGGAGGACGTGGCGGACTGCGGGCAGAGCCACACGGGACGCGCCCTGCGCGCCGTGCTCACACGGAGGCCTGCCCGGCCTTCGAGCGCGCGCGCAGCGCGTCCAGCGCGGCGATGATCCCCGTGCGGTCCATCGAGTGAACCTCGACGGCGGATCCGATCCCCCGCAGGAGGGTGATCGTGAGCTCGCCCCCGAGGTGCTGGCGGAACTCCTCGAGCCCGCGCAGCACCTGCAGCTCGCCGTCCGCATGGCGATGGTGAAGCTCCCTCGCGTACACCTCGAACCCGAGTCTTTCGAGCAGGCGCACCACGCGCTCGGCCGAAGCCTCGTCGAGCAGACCCGCGTTCCGCGAGTACATCACGTCCACGGCGATCCCCATCGCCACGGCCTCCCCGTGACGAATGCGGTAGTCGGTCATCTGCTCCAGCTTGTGTGCGGACCAGTGCCCGAAATCGAGCGGGCGGGCCGAGCCGAACTCGAAGGGATCACCGCTCGTCGCGATGTGATGAACATGCAGCTCGGCGCAGCGATGGATCAGCTCGTGCATCGCGTCGCGCTCGAAGCGCGCGAGGCGGTCCGCCGCGCCCTCCATCCACTCGAAGAACGCGCGGTCACGGATGCAGGCCACCTTGACGGCCTCGGAGTATCCGGCCCGCTTGTCGCGCGGCGGGAGCGAGCGAAGCATCTCGAAGTCGTTCACCACGGCGAACGGCGGCGCGAACGTCCCGATGAAGTTCTTCTTCCCGAACGCATTGATCCCGTTCTTCACGCCCACGCCCGAGTCGGCCTGGGCCAGGGTGGTCGTTGGAAAACGGATGTGCCGCACCCCGCGATGCGCCGTGGCGGCGGCGAGGCCCGCCATGTCGAGGAGGGCGCCCCCGCCGATCGCGATGACGTAATTGTGGCGGTCGATGTCGTGGCGCTCAATGGTCTCGTGGATCTCGCCGACGTGGTCCCAGGCGTTCTTCGTGCGCTCGCCGCCCTCGATCGCGAGCGGCGGCGCGACGAGTTCCGCCACGTCCGCATTGGCCCGAAACCAGTCCTCGATCGCCGGCCGGAGCGCGGGCTGTCCGGAGGCAAGTCCCTCGTCGATCACGACCAGCGCCCGCGCCCGGCCGCGTCCGGAACCCTCCGCGAGCACCTCGCGCAGCACCGGATTGGAAGGCGAGAACGCGGCCTCCGTGAAGAAGACACGGTGCCGATAACTGACGGAGATGCCTCGCTCAATGCGGGGTGCCACGGCGTGGATTCTGAGGTTGGAACAGGCAGTGAACCAGCGCATAAATCCCGAGTGGCGCCCCAATGCGGCGTCCCCGACCCGGATGCAAACGCTCGAGCCCTCGGATCGTCACCACCTCTCCGCCGTGGAAGGCTGGTTCGAACTCGGCAACCTGCACGAGGCGATGGTCGAGTGGGAACGTCTCTCGCCGCACGCCCGCAGGCATCCCGTCGCCCTCGAGCTCCGATGGCGGCTGCACGCGCAGCGCGGCGAATGGGATCGAGCCCTCGAGGTGGCGGAGGAAATGGTCACGCGCGCCCCGGAGCTTCGCCATTCCTGGCTGCACCGCTCCTACGCGATGCGCCGGGCGCCCGGAGGCGGTCTCGAGAAGGCGTGGGCGGCGCTGCGTCCGGCGGCGGATCGGTTTCCGGACGAGGAACTGATCGCGTACAACCTCGCATGCTACGCCACCCAGCTCGGCCGGCTGGATGAAGGCTGGGAATGGTTCCTTCGCGCCATGCAGATCACCGGCGACGGCCGCCGCATCCGGCGCATGGCCCTGGTTGATGAGGACCTCCAGCCGCTCTGGGAGCGGATCCGGGGCCTCGCCTGAGGCGTCGCGCCTCCGTCCGCCTCCGATCCCCGGATCGCGACCGCGGTCAGGCCTGCCCGAGACCAATGCCGTTCCGCAGGTGATACGCCGCATTGGCGACATACTTCTCCGCCCATGAACGGATCCCGGCGCGCTCCTCGGGGCTGAGTTCCCTCACGACCTTCGCCGGGCGCCCGAGCACGAGCGATCCCGGCGGGACGCGCGTGCGCTGCGTCACGAGCGCGCCGGCCCCGATGATGCACTGGTCGCCGATCTCCGCGCCGTCCAGGATGATGGCGCCCATGCCGACGAGACACTCATCGCCCACCACGCACGCGTGCACGATCGCGCCGTGGCCCACGGTGACGTACTCGCCGATCTTCGCGCCGTAGTCATCCGCGAGATGCACCACCGCGTTGTCCTGAATGTTCGAACCGCGGCCGACCACGATGGAGTTGATGTCGCCCCGGAGCACGGCGCCATACCAGACGCTGCACTGGTCCCCCAGCGTGACGTCCCCGACGACCGTCGCCGTTCGGGCCACGAAGACGTCGCGGCCGATCCGAGGCTGGCATCGAAGGTGCCGTTCCAGTTGAAACTCGACCTTGTGCATCACACCCCACTTATGCGCCGACAGGACTTTCCCAACAAGAAACCCGCGCCGTGTTGAGGCGCGGGTTTCGCGGTCCCATGACGTTCACCAGCCGATCCCCACATGGACATGCACGCCGGGACGGACCCTGTGCACATGACCATGATGGTGGTGATGACGGTGATGAGGATGGTGGTGATGCGGAGGGTGCACCACCACGGGCGGAGGGCATACGACCGGTGAATGATGCACGACGACCGGTGCGGGATGCACGACCACGGGCGGGCGATGCACCACGACCGGCGGCGGGTGGACAACCACCGGCGCGGGATGCGTCACCACCGCGGGCGGCTGCACGACCACCGGCGGCGGAGGCACCGTCGCGTACGTCACCGCGGGCTGAGAGGCGCTGGCAATCGCCGCACCGGCCACGGCCCCAACCACAAGGCCGCCCACAGCCCATGCCGCCGCATCGCGCCCGCCCCCGGCGTGCGTCGTCATCGGCGCCACCGCGAGCCCCATCATTGTCAGCCCGGCAAGAAGTTTCGTTTTCATGTTCAACCTCTGACGCAGGTTGAGACGACACGGGAATTGCTTTATTCAGGAGACCAGCCGCGGCGGTCGCGACGAAATCCCCGGCGCCGTGGGCGACCTGAAATCAACATGAGCTCATCTCCGCCCACACGGCCGACGCCGTACCGCCCCCGCAGGCGCATTCCCCGCTCGTTCCGCGAGCTGACCCCCAGCAACCATTTCAATCCACGGACCTTCTTTCATCACATGGTGTGGAAGGCCCTGCTCACCCGCCGCACGGGCAGCACCAAGTCGCCCAGGTTCCCCCGCCTCGAGAAGGGCCAGGTCGCCATCACGTGGATCGGTCACGCCTCGTTCCTCGTGCAGTTCACCGATCTCAACGTCCTGATCGATCCCAACTTCGCGAACTGGCTGTTCCTGCTCAAGCGCCTGCGTCACAGCGGCCTCAAGATCGTCGATCTGCCCCCGATCGACCTGGTGCTCCTCACGCACGCCCACTTCGACCACTTCCACAAGCCCTCCATCCGCCGCCTGCCCGAGCCCCGCATCGGCATCATGCCGTGGGGCATGGGCGACCTCGCCCGCGGTCTCGGCTTCCATCGGGTCGTCGAACTCCAGTGGTGGGAGAAATTCGGCCACGGCGACTGGTCGGTGACCCTCACCCCGGGAGAGCACTGGGGCGCCCGAACCCTCCATGACCATCACCGGGGCTATGGCGGGTTCGTCCTCGAGTACCAGGGCCGAACGCTCTACCACGCCGGCGACAGCGCCTACTTCCCGGGGTTCAGGGACATCGGCCAGCGCCTGCGGCCGGAGATCGCCCTCCTGCCGATCGGCGCGTACTACCCGGACACGTTCCGGCGCGTTCACATGGGTCCCGACGAAGCCATCAAGGCCTTCCATGATCTCGGCTCCCAGTGGTTCGTCCCGATGCACTACGGCACATTCAAGCTGTCCTTCGAGGAAATGGACGAGCCGCTCCGCTGGCTCGGGGAACTCGCGCGTCACCACGAGGTGCACGATCGCGTCCGAACGCTCGAGGAAGGCGTTCCGCAGGTTTTCTGACCCCGCCGCCGGCGATCGTCGCCGGTCCCGGCCGGATCCCGCCGTGCATGCTCCCCGGCGGGCCCCGATCCTTTTCCGCGGGTCACGCCCGCCCACCCGCCAGCACGCCGATGACCGCGCCGCCAAGAATCAGCCAGAACGAGTTCACCCGCCACTTGAGCAGCAGCAGGGCGCTTGCGCCCGCCAGCGCGACCGTCAGGAGATCCATCAGCGCCACGCGCCCGAGCTGCCACGTCACTACGGCCATCAGCGCGAGCGACGCGACATTGACACCGTCCAGCACGGCGCCCGCCGTCGGGGATCGCCGGATCCGGGGAACCAGCGGGCCGCTCAACGCCACGAAGACGAACGCGGGAAGAAAGATCCCGACAGTCGCCACGAGCGCCCCGGTGCCTCCGCCCAGCAGGTAGCCCACGAACGTCGCCGTGGTGAAAACCGGGCCGGGGGTGACCTGTCCCACTGCGATGGCGTCAAGCAACTGCTGTTCCGTCAGCCACTGCCAGCGTTCGACAAGGTCGCCCCGGAGAAACGCCAGAAGGACGTAGCCGCTCCCGAAGAGGACTGAGCCCACCTTCACGAAGAACAGGAACATCGGCCACATCCCAAAGGCGACCGCTCCCGCGGGCGCCCCGCTCATGGCAGCGGCGGCTACGACCGGAGACACGCCGCATGCCGTCCTTCCTCCCTCCGCCGGTTCGTTCGCAGGAGGCCTCCCGCCGGAGGCGGCGACGCCCGCCACCGTGCCGCACACGAACAACACCGCCAGTTCGTTCGCCCCAAGGAGACTCGCGAGGGCGGCAAGGGCCGCGAGCAGACCGAGCCCGGTGCTCTTCACGGCCGTCCGGCCCAGCGACCAGAGCGCCTGGAGCACGACGGCGATGACGACGGGCTTCACTCCGTAGAGCACCCCCTCCGCATCCGGCAGGTCCCCGTAGCGCACATAGGCCCATGCCATCGCGGTGACCATCAGGCCCGCCGGCAGAATGAAGCACGCCCCGGCGACCACCAGGCCCGCCCAGCCCGCACGGCGGTGCCCGATGTGAATCGCCATCTCCGTGGAGTTGGGACCCGGAATCAGGTTGGTCGCGCCCAGGAGGTCAAGGAACTCCGGGTGCGTCATCCATCCCCGCCGGCGCACCACCTCATCCTCCATGATCGCGATGTGCGCGGCGGGCCCGCCGAACGCGGTCGTGCCGAGCCGGAGGAACAAGAGCGCGAGCTCCCGGATCCTCCGGCGTCGGTCCAGGGCGTCGTCGCTTTGCCCGGCGGCCATCACGGCCGGTTTCTCACGGGAAATCCTCGGTCGTCAAAGCACTGTTGATCTCGTGTGCGGCAGCCGCGGCCTCCGCCGCCGCGGCGATGGCGAGCTGCGTGCCCTCGGACGCGTTCCCCACGACGAACAATCCCGGACGCCCGCGCACGCTCGAGGTGGCGCTCACAATCACCTCGCCGAGGTCCGGCGTATGTCGGCACCCGAGGCGTTCGGACAGATCCGAAGCCTGGGCCTGGTTCGGCGCGAAGAAGAGAGCGTCGACCGGCACGCGCCGCCCGCTTTCCAGCAACAGGGACTCAAGCCTGCCATCGCTTCCTTCCGCGCGGGTCACATCCTCCTCGATCACCTCGATTCCATGACGGTGCAGCCGCGCCAGCATCCCGGGATCGAGCCCCGAGGGTCCGTCGCAGAACAGGATGACCCGGCGGCTCCACGCGAAAAGCTCGATGGCGAGGAGCATGGCGGGCTCGCCGCAGCCGTAAACCGCCAGCCGCTCGTCCTGGTGTTCCCATCCGTCGCAGATCGGACAGTGATGCACGCTCGTCCCGTAGTAGGCTTCAATGCCCTCGATCGCCGGCAGCGTGTCCCTGAGGCCCGTCGCGAGCAGCAGTTTCCGGCACGTCTCGCGTGTGCCGTCCGCAAGCAGCACCTCATACCCCGTCTCGACCGGGCTCGCGTCCGTCACCTCGACGTCGCGAAGTTCCACACTGGGATAGGCCGCGAGTTGCTCGCGCCCGATGCGGCGCATCTCCATGGGCGAGATTCCGTCCCGCGTCAGGAAGGCGTTCAGCGACCGCGAGGACGCGTTCCGGGGCCGCCCGTGATCACAGACGAGCACCCTCCGCCGGCACCGGCCGAGCACAAGGGCCGCGCTCAACCCGGATATGCCCCCGCCCACGATGATCACATCGAAACGCGCCCGGCGTTCCCCGTCACTTTCGCTGGCCATGGCTCATCACATTCCCGAGCACCGCGCCGTACACGACGTGCGCCGCGACGATCCCGAACGCCCGCCCGGGGCGGTCCCTCGTCGGCGGCGGCAGGATCCCGAACGCGGGGATCCATCCTGCATAGCTCACCGCCCAGATGCCCAGACCGTAGAGCACCCCGCTCCATGCGGCCGCGCCCCTGCCGGCGACCGCGCCATAAAGCATGCCGCATCCACCCCCGTAGGCGAAGTGCGCGCCCACCGAGACGGGATCAAGCACGTCCGGATCCTTCGGCATTCCGGCAATCTCAAAGCCGCGCGCGACGATCCGCTTCGGCGGCTGGGTGCCCATGCGCGCGGGACGCTGGGCCGCCACCATGAAAAGGCTCATTGCCCAGGTGGCCACCAGCCCGGCGCACGCCCCGGCCGCCGCATGTTCGATCACGCTCTTCGCCCCTGCCATGGAAGGCCCCTAGCCGTTTGCATGCCACCGCGGCAGGGCGGCGGGCGCACCGGGGGCCTCGATGGGCACCGGATTCGAAAGCCGCCCCGCCTTGCGCTCGACCGCACCCCGTCCCATGGTGACGTTGTTCCACTTCCCGTCCCATGAATGCCCTGAATCGTCGTCGCTTTCTCACCTCCTCCGCCGGACTTGGACTGGGAATCGCCGGGGGCGCCCTGGGTCTGCTCGATGGATTCCGCAGCGTCTCCGCCGCCGAGGCTCGGCTCGAACCGCGCCTTGTGCGGCTCTCGCCGGAGATCGAACCGCTCGTTCGCCTTCTTGAGGAGACGCCGCGTGAACGGCTGCTGGAGGAGGTCGGCTGGCGGGTTCGCCATGGGCTGAGTTACCAGCACCTGCTCGCCGCGCTTCTGCTCGCGGGGGTGCGCAACGTCGAACCCCGCCCCGTCGGCTTCAAGTTCCACGCAGTGCTCGTCGTGAACTCCGCGCACCTCGCGAGCCTTGCCTCGCCCGACTCCGACCGCTGGCTCCCGATCTTCTGGGCGCTCGACTACTTCAAGGATTCCCAGGCGCGCAATCAGCGCGAGGGCGACTGGCGCCTCGGGCCCGTCGATGAGTCACGCGTCCCTGCGCCGGAGAAGGCGCGCGACGCGTTCATGCACGCGATGGACCGATGGGACCCGGAGGCGGCAGACACCGCGGTGGCCGGTCTCGCCCGCTCCGCGGGCGCCCACGAGATCTTCGATCTCTTCGCCCGCTACGGCGCGCGCGACTATCGCGACATCGGGCACAAGGGCATCTACGTGGCCAATGCATGGCGCACCCTCCAGTGCATCGGCTGGCACCACGCCGAGCCGGTGCTGCGCTCGCTCGCCTACGCCCTGCTCGAACACGACGGCGGCAACCCCGCGGAGCGCGACGCCGTTCCCGATCGCCCGTGGCGCGTGAACACGCCGCGCGCCGAATCGCTCCCGCCGGGCTGGACCCGCGGCCGCCGCGATCCCGATGCCGCGCGGGACCTCGTGCGCACCCTGCGCGACTGCGCCCCCGAGGCGGCGTCGGCTGCCGTGGTGGAGTCCCTGCAGGAAGGGATCGATCCCGCATCCATCTGGGACGGTCTGTTCGCGGCCGCGGGCGAGCTCCTGATGGAACGCCCGGGCATCGTCGCACTGCATGCCGTCACCACGGCGAACGCCATGCGATTTGCATGGGACGCGTGCTCGGACGATCCCACGCGCCGCATGCTCCTCCTGCAGTACGCATCCTTCCTCCCGATGTTCCGGGGCGAACCCATGCCGGACCCGAACCATGCGATCGACACCCTCACGCCGGCCTCTCCGGTCAGCCCGGACGCCAGGGGCGCCGAGGCGATCCTTGCCCGAATCAGCGAGGACCGCTCCGACGCCGCCCGCCAGCTGCTCGGCTATCTCGAGGCCGGCGGCGATGCCGGCGATCTCATGAACCGCGCCCGCCGCCTGATCTTCCTCAAGGGCACCAACTCGCACGACTACAAGTTCAGCTCCGCCGTGCTCGAGGACTTCCACCACCTCGATCCGCGCTGGCGCAATCGTTTCCTTGCCGCGAGCGTGTTCAGGCTCCGCGGGTCCGGCGACCCCGACAACGGCCTCGTGGACCGCATCCGCGCCAGCCTGTGATGCGGCCATGGCTCCGCGAATCCGCGAAAGTTCTGATTTGCGTCAAGGAATCCGCGGGACAGGCTGACCGAAATCGAGTCGTGCCCAGGCATTTGTTCCGCACCACCCCCGCCGCCCGTCGCGTTGCCGGTCGGTTGCTGCTGCCCGCCGCGCTGGCGTTCCTCATGTGCCCGCGGCCGACGGCTACGGCGCAGGGCCTCCCGGACTACGAGCTTCCGCCGATCAACTACAGCGCCAGCACGCCGAGCAACCGCTTTTCGACACTCGACCTCGCTTCACCGGAAGCGCCCGCGGGTTCCGGACGCGAGTTTGTGCGCTGGCTCCTCGAGCAGTTCGACGTGCCGGAGGCCTCGCAAGTGCTCGTCTTTTCCAAGACCAGCCTGCAGCGCGATCTCATCAGCCCGTCCAACCCCCGCGCGCTCTACTTTTCGGAAGACGCCTACATCGGCTGGGTCCCCGGCGGGCTCGTCGAGATCGCCGTCACGGATCCGAACCTCGGGATCGTGTTCTACAAGCTGGACCCGCGCGACCGCCCGGACCGCCGCCTCCACCGGGATGCGGACTGCCTCTCCTGCCACGGCGGATCCATGACCCGCGACTGGCCCGGGCTCATGGTCCGCTCCGTGTTCACCGACCCGCGCGGACAACCGATCACCGCGGCGGGCAGCACGCTCGTCGGGCACGACACCCCCTTCGAGGAACGCTGGGGCGGCTGGTACGTCACCGGGCGCCACGGCGACGCGCGCCACCGCGGGAACGTCACCGCGCCCGATCGCGGGCCGAACCCGCGCCTCGACATCGAGGCCGGCGCGAACGTCGAGACGCTCGAGCGCTTCTTCGACGTCTCGCTCTACCCGTCACCGGGGAGCGACATCGTCGCCCTCATGGTGCTCGAGCACCAGGTGCTCATCCATAATCGCCTCGCCGAGGGGGCCCTGCGCGTCCGCAAGTGGAGCGACTACCAGCGCCGCCTCCAGGAGGAACTCGGCGAACCCGTGACCGACATGCCGACGGGCACCGCGCTGCGCGTGGTCAACACCGAGACCGAGCGCATCGTCGAGGCGCTGCTGTTCTGCGATGAAATCGTCCTGCCCGAGGGCGGCATCCATGGCACGCCCGACTTCATCGCGGCCTTCTCATGCAACCGCCGCGCCGATCCCTCGGGCCGAAGCCTCAAGGATTTCGATCTGCAGACACGGCTGTTCCGGTACCGCTGCAGCTACATGATCCATTCCGACGCCTTCGCGAGCCTTCCGCGCCAGCTCAAGCGGAGCGTGTTCCGCCGGCTCGACGACATCCTGACCGCTTCCCGGCCGCCGCGGCGTTTCGCGCACCTGACGGCCGGAGAGCGCGCCGACATCCGCGAGATCCTGCTCGCCACCCACCCGGAGTTCGCGGCGTTCGTCGGTGGAAGCGAGGGCTGACGGATCCTCCCGCCGGACCGGCTCAGCGGCGCAGCCAGTGATCGATGGGCTTGGCCGCGCGGCTGTTGAACGGGAGCGCCACCCGCTGACCGGTCCTCGCGGATTCGTACGCGGCGCACAGGATCTCCAGGACGGCGCGGCCGTCCTCGCCCGTGACGAGCGGTTCCGCGCCGGTCCGCACGCACTCGATGAAATGCCGGAGCTCCTGCGGATAACCCTGGTTGAACGCCTCCTCGAAGATCGTGAAGGTCCATCCCTGGGTGCTGCCGGCCTTCTCCATGGCGTAGCCGTAGCCCTTCTCGCTGTAGGTCAGGGCGGAGTTGCCCTGGAACAGGTCCGCGTACACGACCCCTCCGGTTCCGTACACCTCGACCCGATCCTCCATGCCACCGAGCTTCGCCCATGAGTTCTCCGCGATGCCGATCGCGCCGCCCTCGAACTCCACGATGCAGACGGAATTCTCCTCGGCGAGGGTGCGTCCGCCATGGATCAGGCCCGTCTGCATGTGGGCCTGAACGCTGACCGCCCGCGGACGTCCGCCGAGCATCCACCGGAACCACGCGACGCCATGGCATCCCATGTCCATCAGCGCGCCGCCACCGGATCGTTCGATGTCGTAGAACCACTCGCTGTGCGGGCCGCTGTGCCGCTCGCACTGGCGCATCTGGTAGATGCGCCCGATGGCGTCCTCCTGCACGAGCCGGCGGACGCGCTCGTACTTCGGCGCGAAACAAAGCTCCTCCGCGTACATCAGCCGCTTCCCGGCGGACGCGCACGCGGCGATCATCTCGTCGGCCTGCTCGAGGTTCATCGCGAGCGGCTTCTCGATGATGACGTGCTTGCCGGCCGCCGCGGCCGTGAGCACCGCCCGATGATGGAGGTGGTTCGGAAGCCCGATGTCCACGACCTCGCAACCGGAGTCACGGATCGCGGCGTCGAGGTCGGAGTACCACTGCGGGATGCCGTGTCGGCGGGCGAACGCCTCGGCCCGGCCCGGATCGCGCGCGAAGACCGCCACCACTTCGGCCTCCGGCACGAAGCGTTGGTACGATTCCATGTGAATGTCCGCGATGAACCCCGCGCCGAGGAGGGCGACCTTGGTCTTGCTCATGATGATGTCGTGGCGTGTTTGCGCGGAGGCGGATTACCCGACGCGCGCGCCGGTTCCAAGCGCCGACAGGGGTCCCGCTCAGCCCTGTTCGGCGGACCCGCGTGATCGGAAGTGACTCTCCTTGTCGCGGAACAGGACGTTGAAGGTGGTCATGGAGCCGTAGCAGCGGGTGATGTAGCCCTGCCAGTCGAACTTCTCGGCGTCGGTCAGGCGCTCGCTCGCGTTCACGCGCTGTTCGAGCGTGCGCAGGTTGTTCCGCATGAGGACGATCTTGTGAAAGAACACGTCGAGGGGGATTTCCTTCGTCTGCAGCGTGGGATCGCTGGGGTGCAGCACGATTTTGCCGCCGTGCCAGCGCGCGGCGAGTTCATGCTCCACGGCGGAGGGCTGCTCGAGCCCGAGGCGATCCGCGACGGCGGTGACCGCCCTTTCAATCAACTGTTCCAGCGGAAGGTCCATCGCCTGGATGGAAACCTGGGCCTCGGCGGGCTCCAGCCCGCTCGCCTCGGGTGCGACCTGGCGCCGCTGGCCGTCGTCGAACTGGATGGTGGCGGTCGATTCATCGATTGCCTTGACCACTCCGGTCCCGTAGCTCGGGTGCCGGACCCGCATTCCAAGGTGCAGCGACGTGGGCTTCACGACGCGACGCTAGCCCGCGGGCGCGCGAGGCGCCAAGGGGAAGGGATTACACACCGAGGCGCAAACCCCCGCGCCTCGCGCCCCTGTGTCCAGCACGGTCGGATCCGTCGTCGGCCCGGGGGCGCGTCACTTCAACTGCCACCACTTCCGCAGGGCCCACTCGGAGCCGAGGAAGAACAGGATCCCGAGGAAGTACATCGGCGAGGACCACACATCCACCGTCAGCCTCGAGCGCACGCGTTCGCCCCCGCTGCGCACGGCGGCCGGGAGGCGATGCAGGTCCTCCTCCCGGAAGAATCCGCCTCCCGTCGCCTCCGCGAGGTCTCGCAACGTCACCTCCTGCATCGCCGTCTCCCCCGCCTCGACCGCGCGATCCTCCACGGTGAAATCCACCGAGGCCGGCGCCTGGTCGCCGACACGCAGGCGGTACCTCCCCGGGCCGGGCGCGATGAGTTCGCCGAAGTACATCCCGGGCTGATCGGGCACGGCGCGCAGGATCAACTCCGATCCCGTCCCGGTCGCCTCGCCGTCTCCTCCCAGCGCCTCGACCCGGGCCGCCACGAGGGGTTCGCCAAGCGGTTCGAAGGCCGTGGTGAACAGGCGCGCGGTCACGCCGAGCCGTTCACCGGGCAGCACGGAAACGCGATCCAGCATGAGCTGGGTGCGTCGGCTGCCGCTGAGCAGGTGGTGAATCGCCATGTGCTGAACGACCCGTCCCCAGAATGACACGTGGAACCGCTCGCCCTCGTTCCGGCGCCAGCGCCATGTGTCGTCGGTGCCGATGAACATGCTCTGTCCGACGCCATACTGCTGCATCGCGATGACCGGGATTCCCGGTCCGTCGTCCTGATCTCGCCGCAGCACGGCCAGCACGTCGGCGGCGGGCTTCGCGCGCCCGACCTCCGCGACCCAGAAAACCGGGGGGAGCGCATCCCAGCGCCGCAGGTTCTCCCCGGCATCCTCGGCGAGCCGCAGCAGCGGACTGCGGGCCCCCTCCGGGGTGAGATCCAGCTTCAGCGGCTCGTCGTACACGTCGACGCCCGCGTTCAGGTCGGGCGCGCGCGAGAACTCGACCGGAAGCAGGCGTTCCAGCGCCGTGTCGCGGTAGCTCCACGGACTGAACCTGCGTCCGGCCACCATCACGACCGCGCCGCCCGACTGCGACACGAAATCCGCGAGGAACTCGAGCTGCGCCGGCGTGAAGTTGCGCGGATCGACATCCCCGAAGAGCACGACGTCGTACTCGAACAGCTCCTCGCGCCGCGCGGGGAACGATTCGAGGTACGGCGAGTTCGGCGACCGCGCGATCGCGGGATCACCATCGAACAGCACACACTTCAGCTCGATGCGCCGGTCCCGCAGCAGCAGGGCCTGCAGATACCGGAACTCCCACCGGGGTGACTGCTCGACGAGCAGCACGCGCACACGGTCATCCACCACGCGAATCCGCCGCAGCTCCCGGTTGTTCTCCGCAAGGATCTCGTCGGTCCGCGCGGGCACACTCACCTCGATCACGAAATCGCCGGTGGCCTCGGGCGTGAACCGCAGCGGAACGGTCACCTCGCCGTCGCCCTCGAATGTCGCGGTGGCCTCGTCCGCCGGGCTCCCCTCCACGATGAGCGTCACCGGCACGGTGCCGCCGCCGAACCCGCGCGCCCGCACGCGGACGCTGACGGGAACCTCGTCCCGAACGAAGGCCACCTCGGGAGCGGCGACCTCCACGATCTGCAGGTCCCGGGGGGCGGTGGTGCCCAGCGCGACCACGTGGATCGCGACCCCGGCGGCGCGCGCGATCTCCGCCGCCTCGGTCGGCACCGGCCCTGCGTTCCGGATGCCGTCGGTGAACATCACGATTCCGCCGAGCGGCCGTCCCCGCTCCCGCGTGAGGACCTCGCGGATCGCCGTTCCCGGGGCGGTCTGCCGACCCTCGGCGGTGAGTTGCGACGCAATGGCGCGCCCGCGGGCGACCGGATCCCCGGGATCCCCGGCCGCGACGGACGGGATGCCCACGACACCCTGCGAGAATCCCATCACCCGCAGGTCGAAGGACCCGGCGAGCCGGTCGACGAGCGCGAGCTCGCGGTTCGTCAGGATGGCCTGGAGCAGTTCCAGCCGGCTCGGGCGCGGCTCGGGCAGGTCCGGCGCCTGCTGGTCGAGACCGCGCTCGGCGCTCAGGAGGCCCATCGCAATTCCCGCGCGCGCGCGATCATCCGCCTGCACGCGTGGATCGCGCAGGAGCAGGCTCGCGCTCTGATCGAACAGCAGCACGACGCTCTCGCGCACGAGCCCCTCCACCGTGAGGCCGACCACCGGGCGGACAAGGATCCCGAGGATCGCGAGCAGCGCCGCCAGCCTGAGCCCGAGCAGGACGTTCCGCTTCCATCGACTGATCTCCACCGCGCGTGTCCGGTAGCTCAGCACCGCGATGGCGACGGTCACCGCCCCAAGGAGCGCCAGCGCGATCCAGTTCAGCGCCGGGCGCGCCTCGAAGTGGGCGCCCACGACGGATCCAAATCCATCCGGAGGCGCGCCGAGAAGCCATGTCACGAGTTCATTCATCGCCGCATCGTACGCGTCTCCCGCATCACTTCGGCCGGCTGAACCATTGCGCGAGGAACGTCTCCACGAGCCCGAGGAGCAGCACCCCGATCACGAGCGGGAGCCAGAGCTCGGCGCCGACGCGCTCCCGCTCGAATGCCGCCCGCAGGTCGTCGCCCGCGGTGTAGTCGATCACCTGCGCCACGCGGCTGAGTTCCTCGCGCGTCTCGGGGGTCATCGGCGTGAGGTCGGACTCGAGCGGGTCCATCTGCGTTGCGAAAACGGCGAGGGGCCGCGCCTCATGGAGCGGGGTGACCCGATAGCCGCCGGCCTGCTCGGTTTCATCGAACTCGAGAAGCGCGCCCGCGGGCCCGGCGCGGAGCGTGCGAATCAGGCGCCGCTCCTGATCGCCCGGCGCGATCACGGCGACATCCGCGCCGGGCGCCTCGCCCGGCAGCTCGAGGGTGACCCGCGAGCCGACGCGCACGTTGAGGTCGGCGTCCTGCGCCTCGCCGGCGCGACCGAGCAGGCGATGCAGGAGGGGCACGAACGCGGAGCGCACGGCCATATCGTTCCATGCGGTGCCGGCCGTGCTCGCGAAGAGAATGGTTCGGCCGCGCCCGACGTCCGCCTCGACCGCGGCCGGGCTGCCATCCGCGAACCGCACCATCACCATGCCCGCGCCGGAGGTCCCCGCGGCGTTCGTCCGCGCCGCGACGGGCGAGACATCCCATGCCGCGCGAAAGCGGATGCTGGTCAGCGTCCCGGAACCCGCCTCGTTCCACAGCGCGAACACCGGATGCTGGTAGGGCCCCGACTCAAGTCGGATCTCGCCTTCCTCGAGGGTGGGATCGCCGTTCACCTCGTGCAGTTCGGCGGGCACGAGGCCGCGCGGGGCGAGCTCGCCGTTATAGAACGGCGGCTGCGCCGAGGGTCCGGGAAACCAGATCAACGCGCCGCCCTCCCGGACGTACCGGGACAGCGATTCGAGGGCCGGCGCACTGAGCGACGCGACGTCCGCCAGGATGACCGCCTCGTAGTCGGCGAGCCGCGTCAGGGCAAGCTGCCCGGTGGGAATCACCTGCGGCTGAAGGTAGTACTCCGATGCGTACGACGGCGGGACAGGCTGCAGCGCGTGCCTCAGAAAGAACGCCGAGTTCGCCTCGGGATCCCCCCGGACAACCAGCACCCGCACGATGTCCACCGCGCGAACGACCATCGTCCGGGCGTCGTCGGCGGGCATGCGGTCCGGCGCGAGCCGCACCTCGAGCGCGTGGTACCCCGGGCGATCCAGGCGCCCAAAGAACGTGAGGCCGCGCGTTTCACCGGGCTCGAGCCGTTCGAGCACGGCCTCATCGGTCGCGGGCCCGCCATTGACGTGCAGGGTGGCGCGCACGTGGTCCATCGGGCTCCGGCCGAGGTTCGTGATCTCCGCGCGCACACGCAGCGGTTCCTTGGAGGAGGCGAACCCTCCCGAACGCCCGAGGGCCGTCACGGCGAGGTTCTCGTCCACGGGATTTCCGACCAGCACGACGCGCAGACGCGTGTCGTGTCCCGCGTCGGCGAGGATCGAGGTGATTTCCGGGAGCCGATGCCAGCCGCGCGCGGTGTCATCGGTGACCAGAACGACTTCCTTGCGAAGCGCGGTCTGGGTTTCGAGCAGCTCGAGGGCGCGGGCGAGCGACACGGCGTGATCGGTGCCGAGGTCGGTCGCCTGCGCCTCGCGCAGAACCTTGCGCACCAGGTTGCGGTCCTGGGTCGGTTCGGCCACCGGTTCCTCCACGCGATCGCCCCCGAAGATCACGCCGATGGCGGACCCCGCGGAGAACGAGTCCACCGCCGCATCGGCCGCCGCGAGCGCCTGCTCGAACCTCGAGGGCGCGCCCTCGCCCGCCCCGAGGCTCGCCGAGCGATCGAGCACGATCACCGCGGCCGAGGTGCCGTTCGCGAAGAACGCGCTCGCCGCGCGGATGGCCGGGCGCGCGAGCGCCAGCGCGAGCAGGAACACCACGAGGCAGCGCAGGGCCAGCAGGATCAGGTCCTCCAGCTCCATGCGGCGGCGGTTCTTCTCGATGCTCGCCCGCAGGAAGCGCATCGCCGCCCAGCGCACCTGCCGGAACCGCCTGCGGTTGAGCAGGTGGATCAGAATCGGCACCGCGATCGCGGCGGTGAAGGCGAGCAGCGCTGGATTCAGGAACGACATCTCAGGCGTGTCCCAGCCTCCTTCCGAGCCGCGCCGTCCTCCGACGGAACGCCAGATACCCGCTCAACGTCTCGCGCAGCGGCTCGCCGGTGTTCACCGGCACATAGTGCGACTGATTCCGCTCGCACCCCTCACGCAGCCGTCTCCGGAACGCCTCGATCTCGGTCCGGTAGCTCTTCCGGATCTCCTGCGCCCGGATCGTCTGCGGCGGGAGCCCCTCGAGCCCGAGAAACTCGATGTTCCCGGTGAACGGGAACTCGATCTCCGCCGGATCGAGCACATGAAACACGATGACCTCATGCCCGACGAACCGGAGGTGCTGAATGCCCTCGAGGACCTGTTCCTCGTCGTCAAAGAGGTCGCTGATCAGGATCACCAGGCCCTTGCGCGGGGTCAGGCTCGCCATCTCGTGCAGCACCGGGCCGATCTGGGTTCCGCCCGACGGCTCGAGCGCCGCGAGCTGGCCCATGATCACGTGCAGGTTCGCCCGGCTGTTGCTCCGCGGCAGATACCGCCGCAGACCCGCGTCGAACAGTCCGACGGCCACGGCGTCCCGCTGGAGCAGGATGAGATAGGAAAGACACGCCGCGAGCTGCCGCGCGTACTGCAGCTTCGTGACCTGTCCCGAGCCGTACGTCATCGACTCGCTCGCATCGAGCAGGATCTGCGCGACGAAGTTGGTCTCCTGCTCGTACTGCTTCACGTACAGGCGGTCGGTGCGGCCGAGCACCTTCCAGTCGAGGTGGCGAAGGTCGTCGCCCTGCGCGTACTCCCGATGCTGGGCGAACTCCGTCGCGAACCCGAAGTACGGGGAGCGATGCTCGCCCGCGAGGTAACCCTCGACCACCTGGCGCGCATGCAGGCCAAGCAGTTCCGCATGCGCGAGCGCGTGCGGGTCGAGCAGGTCGTCTGGACGGGGCGCGGACATCTCTCTTTCGCTGCTCGTCGTGCTCTCTCGCCGGGTCTCCGTTCGATCCGATCCGGTTCAGGCCCCTACGCGCCGAATGCCGCGCGCAGGTTCTCCCGGCTCCGGCGGGCGATCTCCTCGGCGCCCTCGTCGAACCGGAAAACCTCCACCGACACATACCCGCCGTACTCGACCTCCCGGAGCACCTCCGCGATCGGGCGGAAATCCACGGATCCAAACCCCGGTCCCTTCAGGTTGGGATCGTTGGCATGGAAGTGCGCGAAACGCCCGGCCGACTCCCGGATGATGGTGGGGATCGGCACGGACTCGGAGGACATCGCCTTCACGTCGAGGATCACGCGCATGGCGGGGCTCTCGAACCGCGCCGCGAAACGGCGCGCGTCCGCGGCAGTGTTGATGAAATCAGTTTCGGCCGGCGCGAGTGGTTCGATGCACCAGACCACGCCGGCGTCCTCCGCGGCGCGCACCGGGTCGCGCAGCACCTCGGCGGCACAGTCCCACGCCTGTTCCATCGTCACCCCCGGGAGAAGGCTCCGCTGCTTCGGCGATCCGAACACAAGGATGCGTCCTCCGACGTCCGCGCAGGCCTTGACGAGTTCGCGCAGGTACTCCGAGGTCTCCCGCCGCACGGCCGGCTCCGGGTGCGTCAGGTGGAATCCCTCGGTCTGGGCGAGCAGCCAGTGCAGCCCGACGATCTCCATCCCGGCCGCCCGGGCGGTGTCCCGGATCCGGGCGCGGTCGGTGGCCGTCAGGTCCGTGATCCTGCGTGCCAGCGTGAACGGGGCGAGTTCCACCGCGTCATAGCCCACCTGCGACGCGTGCGCGCACGCATCGGCAAGCGGCCATCCCTGATAGATCTCATTGCAGATGGCGAAGGGCACTCGGCGGATGTTTCCGGTCATAACCGCGTACCGTCGAGGCAAATGAATCGAATCGGCCCCGGGGTCGGATCCACCGTGTGACGACACGCCGTTCCGCAACGGACGGGCGGGTCGGATGGCGCCTGCACGACGCCGGCGCGCGAGGCCGTTCCCGGCAACCCCGAGCCTCTGCAGACCCGGTGTCCCCACCGGGCGTCCCGACCATCCAGCGCGCCGGGAGGCCGCGCGGGAACCGGGACGGGGTTGGTCGGGCCTTCCCGGATGCGCCGCGTGCGCCCCGCGACGTGCCGCGGGCCGTCCATCCCGATTGCACCGGAAGCCCTCCACCCGAATAGTCGTGCCGTGGCGACGTTGAAGGACAGCTACGTGTGCCTGCCGGAACCGGGGTCCGGCGGCAGCATCGGCACGCAGCAGAAGGCCCTCCGCATCAACCTTGATCACGGGAAATACGGCGCTTTCGCGGAAATCGGCGCGGGCCAGGAGGTTGCCCGCTGGTTCTTCCGCGTCGGCGGCGCATCCGGAACGATCGCCAAGACGATCTCGGCCTACGACATGACCGTCAGCGACGCGATCTACGGGCCGACCAGCCTGTATGTCAGCCGCGGTCGTCTCCAGCAGATGCTCGAGCACGAGTACGACCTGCTCGTGGAACGGCTCGCGACGAAGCGCGGCGCCACCACCCGGTTCTTCGTGTTCGCGAACACCGTCGCCGCGCAGAGCTATCGACGCCGCGACGAATGCCATGGCTGGCTCGGCGTCCGCCTCCAGCACGAGCCGGGCAGCGTCGCGTCCGACGTCCTTGTCCATGTGCGGATGCTCGACCGCGAGAACCTGCAGCAGCAGGAAGCCCTCGGGATCATGGGCGTGAACCTGATCTACGCCGCACTGTACCTGCATCACGACGTCGAGACCTTCCTCCGGTCGCTCGCCGACGACCTCGGCAACGAACGCGCCGAGGTGGACGTCGCAAAATTCGCCGGCCCCGCCTTCGAGGGGTACGACAACCGCCTCGTCAGCCTGAAACTGGTCCAGCTCGGCCTCACCACCGCCGCGATGTTCACCGCCGACGGCGAGGTCGTTCAGGCCTCCGAGGTGCTCTACAAGAAGAACATCCTCGTGGAGCGCGGCACGTTCCGGCCGCCCACCAAGGCGACCCTCGACATGCTCGAGGGAGCGCAGGCCCAGTTCATCCAGGAGCCCGGGGTGGATGGCGACAACCTCCTCGTCCTCATGGAGATGGCGCTGCACAACCTCCTGGACGGCGGCACGATCGACCCCCGCGACTTCCTCGACCGCGTCGATCTCATCGGGACGATGGGCAAGACCGTGCTCATCACCAACTACGGCGAGTTCCACCGGCTCGCATCCTTTCTCTTCCGTTACACGAAGAAGAAGATCGGCATCGTCCTTGGCCTGCCGAGCCTGCGCGAAATCTTCGACGAGAAGTACTACACCGACCTCGAAGGCGGCATCCTCGAGTCGTTCGGGCGCCTCTTCAAGAACGAGCTCAAGCTGTACGTGTACCCGTGGCGTGAACCGTCGAGCGGCTCCCTGATCACGGCCGCAAACCTCCGGGTCGAGCCGCATCTCCGCCACCTGTACGCGTACCTCATGGAGAACCAGTACATCCATGCCATCCGCGAGTTCCGGCCCGAGTACCTGCCGATCTTCGGCCGCGACGTGCTGGCGGCGATTCGATCGGACAAGGCGGGCTGGGACGAGCTCGTCCCGGCCGATGTGGCCCGCATGATCCGCGAGCGCCGGCTGCTCGGCTACCGCGAGGCCGTGGGGGCCGCGGGCGCGGCGAACACGACCCCGCAGACCACGCGACCCGCCCCCTGAAAGCCCCGCGCCGGGTGCGCCCGTGCACGGTGTCCGCCCGTGACGCTCTCGTTTCGCGCTTGTCTCAGGCCGTCGCATTCGCACTCTCGACCCCCCTATGAGTCTGCTGCAGGGCAAGATCGCCGTCGTCACGGGCGCGGGCCGGGGCATCGGCCGCGCCATCGCGCTTCGATTCGCCTCGGAAGGCGCCGACGTCGTGTGCGTCTCGCGCACCGAGGAGAACGCGCGCCGGACGGCTTCCGAAATCGAGGCCGCGGGCCGCCGCGCCTGGGCGTACGCGACGGACGTGGCGGACGGCGCCGCCGTCCAGAAGACGGCCGAATCGATCCTCGAGACGGCCGGCCGGCTGGACATCCTCGTGAACAACGCCGGCATCACGCGGGACGGCCTGCTCATGCGCATGAGCGAGGAGGACTGGGACATCGTGCTCCACACGAACCTGCGCGGCGCGTTCCAGTTCACCCGCGCCTTCTCGCGGCACTTCATCCGCCAGCGGTCCGGGCGGATCATCAACATCTCGTCCGTGATCGGCCTGATGGGCAATGCGGGGCAGGCCAACTACGCGGCCAGCAAGGCCGGCCTCATCGGGTTCACGAAGTCCGTCGCGCGCGAGCTGGCCTCGCGGGGTGTCACCTGCAATGCGATCGCGCCCGGCTTCATCACGACGGACATGACGGCGCCGCTCAGCGACGAACTGCGCGCCGAACTGCTCAAGCGCATCCCGATGAACTGTCTCGGCGAGGCGGAGGACATCGCCCAGGCCGCCCTCTACCTGGCGGGCCCCGGCGGCAGGTACGTCACCGGTCAGGTACTTGTTGTGGACGGCGGCATGGTCATGTAACACATTCCGCCCCCGCACGTGCCGGGAGTTTCAGGACTTGACGCCCCCCCACCTGCCACCTAACAGACACGCGCAACAACATATTCGGCTGCCATGGCGGACCAAGACACATCCATTGAACAGCGGGTCAGGAAAATCATCGTCGACCAGCTAGGCGTAAAAGAGGACCAGGTGACCGCCGAGGCGAAGTTCATCGAGGACCTCGGCGCGGACTCGCTCGACACCGTTGAGCTCGTCATGGCGCTCGAAGAGGAATTCGGTCAGGAGATCCCCGACGAGGAAGCGGAGAAGCTCCAGAGCGTCGGAGACGTGATCAAGTACATCGAGGATCGCCAGAAATAGTTCCCCTCTTTTCCCGGGGCAGCGGGCCGCTCCGGCCGTCAGCTGCCCCTTTTTCGCTTCACCCATGCCCCAATCCCCGTCCGAGCGGCGAGTCGTCGTCACCGGCATCGGCATCGTCGGACCCCTCGGCTCGAGCGTCCCCGAGTTCTGGAACCACCTCGTGGAAGGCCGCTGCGGCGTCCAGCGCATCACCCGGTTCGACGCGTCCCAGTACGATTGCCAGATCGCCGCGGAAGTCCGCGACTTCGATCCCACCCCCGCCTTCCCCTCCCCCAAGGAGATCCGCCGCACCGATCGCTTCGTTCACTTCGCGGTCCATGCCGGCTGGCAGGCCCTTCGGGATTCCGGACTCGACCTCAACCGCACCAATCTCGACCGCGTCGGCAGCTTCATCGGCTCCGGCATCGGCGGCCTCGAAACCACCGCGGAACAGCACAAGGTCCTCCTCGACCGCGGACCTCGGCGCGTCTCCCCCTTCATGATCCCCATGCTCATCCTCAACATGGGCGCCGGGATCTTCTCGATGTACCACAACCTGCGCGGCCCCTGCCTCGCAACCTGCTCCGCCTGCGCCACCTCCACCCACGCGATCGGTGAGGCATGGCGCAACATCAAGATGGGCGACGCCGATGTCATCTTCGCCGGTGGCTCCGAAGCCACGATCGTCCCCCTCGGCATCTCCGGGTTCTGCGCCATGCGCGCCCTCAGCACCCGCAATGACGATCCCGCCCGGGCCTCCAGACCCTTCGATGCCGGCCGCGACGGCTTCGTCATGGGCGAAGGCGGCGGCGTCCTCGTCCTCGAGGAACTCGAACACGCCCGCCGCCGCGGCGCCCGCATCTACTGCGAACTCGCCGGGTACGGAAACACCGCCGACGCCTACCATCTCACCGCCCCCGCCCCCGAGGGCGAAGGCGCCGCGCGCTGCATGCGCCAGGCCATCCTCTCCGCCGGCCTGAACCCCGAGGACGTCGAGTACATCAACGCCCACGGAACCTCCACCCCCCAGGGCGACATCTCCGAGTCCCAGGCCATCCACGCGGTCTTCGGCGAACACGCGCGCAAACTCGCGGTCAGCTCCACCAAGGGCGCAACGGGCCACATGCTCGGCGCCGCCGGCGCCGTCGAGATGGCGATCTGCTGCAAGGTGCTCGAGACAGGCGTGCTCCCGCCCACCATCAACTACGAGACGCCCGACCCGGCCTGCGACCTCGACTACGTGCCCAACACCGCCCGCGAGCGGAAGGTGCGCGTGGTCCTCTCCAACTCGTTCGGGTTCGGCGGGCACAACGCCACGCTGGCCGCCGTCCGTTTCGACGGCTGACCCGGGACACACTCGCGGCCGGCTCCGCCCCGGCCGCCTCCGCGGGATCCCCACGCCGGCGCACACCGTCGCCCCGGGATGCAATGCGTCCTTGGCGTCGAAACGCGGGCAACGGACAAGCATCGGCGCTGATCTCGCGTGAGTGCGGTTGGCGCGCGAACGGCACGCGACACCATTTTGCGCACAGAGTCCCCTTACGCGTGGTTCATTAGTGAGGCCGACTAGGAAATTCCAACCCGGTGCGTCGGTATACCGAATGAATCACATGGATGATTGCGTTCAGGGACCTTGCATTGAGGCTTGGCTTGGCGCTTGAAGCGTTTCTAAGGTGCGGACGGTGATCACGTTCTTGCGCCTGGCGGGATTGTCGGTCGCGGCGGTATGGCTGGGCGGCACGGTATTCTACGTCCTCGCCCTCGATCCGTTGTTTGGAAATACCGAAGTGATTCGCCTGCTCGGACCGCTGCACGCGGGGGAGACCGCGTGGCTGGCGGTGGGGCGGTTCCAGATGTTTCAGGTGATCTGCGCGAGCCTCGCCATCGTGCACGCGCTCGCGGAATGGCTGTATTCGGGCCGGGGGCTCGACAGGCGGCTGATGGTGCTGCTGGTTCTGCTGCTCGGGCTGGCGAGTTTCGGCCGCATGGTTCTCACGCCCAAGTGTCGCGGCCTCAATGCGCAGGCGTACCTGACGGCCGAGGGTAGAGTCGTGCGGACTCCGCAGACGCCCGCGCAGCGGCGGGCTGAGAACGGCCTCGCGGTGTGGCACGGTGTCACCGTGGTCGCGCACGTGCTTTCACTGGCGGGCGTGGGATTATACTTCCTGCACGAGGTATCGATCGGTAACGTCGGACCAAGGTTGTTCAGCCGGTCGCGGCTGAGACTGTGAACGGGAGGATTTTCACACGCCGGTCATTTGACAAAAGACTTGCCAGTTCAACTGTTGGCCAGCGACATACAATACAGGGCGGCCGCCATTCCGGCGGGTCGGCCGAATTGGTTGCACAGAGAGGTATGATTTCACACGAACGCCGCTATCCCTCGAACGGGTACCGCAACAGCGGGGTGCCCCATCCACCGCCACCCGAGGAGACGATTCGATCCGAAAAGTTCCAGGTTGAACGCAAGGTTTTCATCCTCAGCCTGAAGGAGAATCCGCGCGGGCGGTTTTTGAGGATCACCGAGGACGTCGGGGGCCGACGCGATCATGTGATCATTCCGTCGTCGGGGCTCGAGGACCTGCGCCGGATGATCGATGAGATGATTCAGTCGGACAAGGAGACCCCGGCGAAGCTGGCGGATCTCTAAGGCTGGCCCGCTCTGGCAAAGCGCCGACCGCCCCGGACGGGTGTGTCGGCGCTTCGCGTTTTCCGTTCCCGCGGAGCCGGCGCTCGCCGGTCACGATCCTTTTGGCGCATCACGTTCGCACGGAACAGCCGTCGGCGTTCGGCTCGTCCGCCTCGCGACCGCCGGGCGCCGATCCGGCCGCGGCCGCATCAGCCCTGTTTCTCGCGCTCCAGCGCGGCCTTCGTCTCCGCCATGAGCGCGTCCAGTTCCGGCCGGAGCTCGGAACGCATGTGGCGCGACATCCGGTCGATGAACAGCACGCCGTTCAGGTGATCGACCTCGTGCTGCACGGCCTTCGCGAGCAGTCCGCCGCAGGAGAATTCCATGGTCTGCCCGTCGAGACCCGTGGCGCGCACCGCAACGATCTCCGGCCGCGCGACTTCCCCGTAGATCTCCGGGAAGCTCAGGCAGCCCTCGGGGCCGGACACCGGGTCCGCCTTCGGCGTGATCTCCGGGTTGATGAGCACCAGGGGCATGTGGGAGTCCACGTCCGTCGCCTCCCCATCGATCCACATCGTGGACGGGCGGTCCTCGATTCCGCGCACGTCGAGCACCGCGACGCGCAGCGCCACGGCCACCTGCGCCGCGGCAAGGCCGATGCCGTGCGCGTCGTACATCGTGTCGAGCATGTCCGACACGAGCTGCCGCACTTCCGGCGTGACGCTCTCCACCGGTGCGCCCTTCTGCCGGAGCGCGGGATGCCCGTAGCGGACGATGGGCCGGATCATGAGTCCGCGGGCCAGTTGCGCATCAGCTTCAGGAGGTCCGCCACGGTGGGACTCTTGCCGGTGCGCACGTAGTAGCCGCTGGTGGACACGCCGCAGAGGAGCGACTGCGCGTCCGTGAGGCCCAGCAGCCTGCCGAGGACGAAGCCCGAATTGAAATGGTCCCCGGCCCCGGTGGTGATCAGCGGTTTCGGGACGAACGGTCCGTCCACGTCGTCCACCGAGTCGCCGCTGCACGCCATCGCGTGGCGTGTCGGGTGGACGACCACCGTGCCCACGGGCACCGCGCGGCGAATCGCGGCCGTCAGCGACTGCAGGTCCGCCCTGCTGCTGCGCGGGCAGCTCGCGCCGATGACCTCGCCGATCTCGATCGCCTCCTTCTCGTTCAGGCCCAGCACGCAGTCGAAGTGCTTCTGGAAACCGACGATCAGCTCGAGCGCGCGCTTGCGCTCGTTCAGCGGCCGTTTCTCCGGATCCGCGAGGTCGAAGAACATCAGTCGCCGGGGACCTTCCAGCTTCGGGCAGATCTCCTCCTGCATCGCCTGCCAGATCTCGCTCATGTACGGGAGCATCGTCCAGTTGACGAAGCCCACGAGCGACGCCGTGCGCATGCGATCCTCGACCAGCTCGCGCTTGCCGTGGCGGTTGATGTTCTCCCACGTCACGTCGGCAAGCGGGAACATCTTGCCGAAGAGCAGCTTGCCGTCCTCGAACTCGAGGGCGTCGGTCCGGCCCGGGTTCGCGATCGAATGCACCTCCGC
Source organism: uncultured Verrucomicrobiota bacterium (assembly GCA_964389135.1). Classification (GTDB taxonomy): domain Bacteria; phylum Verrucomicrobiota; class Verrucomicrobiia; order Limisphaerales; family CAIMTB01; genus CAIMTB01. Next base: position 215,968 of record CAYMDA010000005.1, read on the forward strand.
GCGACGCGAGAACTCGTCGAACACCGGATGGATGTCGGGGTGCCCCAGCGAGCCGAGGTACGTGACGCGCACCCCGAACGCGGCCAGCGCGTCGGCCATGATCGGGCCGTTGCCCCCGAGCTTGGTCCGGATGGTCACCAGCTCGATGTTCGTGCTCCGCCCCGCGGCCGCGGCGATCCGGTCGGCCAGCGAACGAATCCGCGGAATCGGAGTGAAGTCGCGCGCATTCTGCCGCTCGTCCACCGCCTGGATGATCTCGTCCACGAAACCATCGAGGCCGATGAAGGCCGTCAACTGGCCGATCTTTCCCGCAGCCCGTTCAAGGGCCTGCGCTGTTTCACTCCGAAATTCGACTGTGTTCATGATCCTTCCATCCATCCGTCAATCCATCCCCACCCCGAGAATCTCGAGAACCCTTTCCAGCTCCGCATCCGAATAGAAGCGGATGTCGATCTGGCCGCGGCCCTGGCGGTAACGCACCGCCACCTTCGTTCCAAGGCGCTGCCGCAGGCGGTCCTCCACCGCGGACACATGCGGATCCCGCGCAGGTTCCACGGCGTCGGTGCGCGGCCTGGTCCCCGGGCCCGACGCCAGCCGCGCCACGAGTTCCTCGAGCTGGCGCACGCTCAGGCCTTCCCGGACCACGCGCTGCGCCACTTCCGACTGCTGCTCCGCGGATTCCAGGCTCAGAATCACCTTCGCGTGCCCGGTCGAGAGCCTTCCCTCCCGGAGCATCGCCTGCACGTCGGGCGGCAGCCGCAGCAGTCGCAGCGCGTTCGCGACCGCCGCGCGGCTCCGGCCCACGCGCGTGGCCACCGCCTCCTGCGTGAGCGCGAACCGCTGCAGCAGTTCCGAGTACCCGAGCGCCTCGTCCATGGGGTTCAGGTCCTCGCGCTGCAGGTTCTCCACCAGCATCAGCTCGAGCGCGGTCGCGTCGTCCGCCTCCCGCAGGATGACCGGGACCTCCGTGAGGCCCGCCATCTGCGCCGCGCGCCACCGGCGTTCCCCGGCGATGAGCTCGAGGATGTCGCCGTTAGGCCGCACCACCAGCGGCTGCAGGATCCCCTGTTCCCGGATCGAATCCGCGAGTTCCTGCAGGCTGTCCGCGGGAAAATCCCGCCGCGGCTGGAGGTGCGACGGACGCACCCGCGACAGCGGCACGCGCTCCACCCCCGGGCCGTTCGCGTTCGGCTCGGCGGATCGAGCGGCCGACGCCGCAGGCTGTCCGGACGACGCGACCTTCCCCCCCGCGCCGGACGTCGTTCCCGACGCCGGAGCGGCGGGCCCCGTGCCGGACGGCTTGCCTCCCAGCAGCGCCGACAGACCACGACCTAACGCCGGTTTGGACATTCGCGGCTGAAGTCTCCCGATCCGGATGCGACGTGTCAAACCCACGACCGACACGCCCCGCGCGGCGATATGCGCCAAAAGGTTTGCTACCTGGGGGAGAGGTGAACCTGTTGAGGGGACAGGTCGTTGCGCCAAAAGGGGGTGTTACCGAGCGATGCACCCCGAAATGAGCGAAACGACGAGTCGGGAAGTGATGGCAAGGCTGAGGAGGCGGTATGCGACAGCGGGCCGGATTGACCGGCGCAAGCTGGTGGATGAGGCGGTGGAGGTGCTGGGTTGCCACCGCAAGGCGGCGATTCGGGCGCTGGGGCGGCCGAGCGCGCGACCCGGGGCGCCCGCGCTGATTGGCGGCCGCCCGCGGGAGTATCACCCGGATCGGCTGTTGCCGGTCGTGAAGGCGATCTGGATGACGGCAGGGCAGCCGTGCGCCCTTCTGCTGCGGGCGCAGCTGCCGGCATGGCTCGAGGCGTACCAGCAGGATCACCGGCGTCTGGATTCGGATATCACCCGGGCACTGCTGCGGGTGAGCGCGCGCACGCTGGATCGGTTGCTGAGTCCCCTGCGGGTCAAGAGGGGTCGCAGGGGAGGCACGCGCCCGGGGAGCATGCTTCGGGACGAGATTCCGATCCGAGGTCGATGGGAGGACGACGAAACGGGCCTGGGCTGGATGGAGGTCGACACCGTGGCGCTTTGTGGCGGACGGCTGGACGACGCCCACTTGTGGATGCTCGATGCGGTGGACATCCACACCGGCTGGACGGCGCTCCGGGCGCTGGAAAACCGCAGTCAACACGCGACTTTGCGCGAGATTGCGGACATCGAGCAAAGCCTGCCGTTTGAACTGCGGGGGCTGGATTGCGACAACGGGGGCGAGTTCATCAACCACCATCTGCGCCGCCATCTTCTGCAGCGAGAACGGCCCGTGCGCTTCACCCGCTCACGCCCGTACCGCAAGAACGACAACCCGTACGTGGAGCAACGCAACTGGACCCATGTGCGACAGCACTTCGGTTACGAGCGATACGGAGGAACCCGAATCGCCCCCCCTTGGGTCGCTTCGGTTCCTTCGTTCCAAGGGGCTCAGGGTAACACCCCCTTTTGGCGCAACACGGCGGGCCCGTGGCAGACACCGAATGCCCGTTTCGGACGCCGGCGCGAACCTCGGTGTCGGAAGCCCCCTCGCCGCCCGCGGCCTGCGGAACGGGAGAACGGCACGCGCCGCGGCGCGATCCCGTCGCGCCCGTCATCCGGATCGCGATCGCGCGGCGGCGGCGGAACACGGGAGCACTCCCCTCCAGCCAGGCGCATTCCGGTGAGTACGCAGCGACACGGAGACTTCATGAGAACACTCCAATTTTCTTCTTGCCTTCTCTTCTTTTCCCTACTTCACTTGCCGAGGAAGGTCAC
>CAYMDA010000006.1:0-102748 GCA_964389135.1 uncultured Verrucomicrobiota bacterium
CTCGGCATCATCAAGTTCCTCGGATTCGAGCAACTCTTCAAGAACGCCCTCACCGGCATGCCGATCGGCGGCGCGAAAGGCGGCTCGGACTTCGATCCGAAAGGCAAGTCCGACGACGAGATCATGCGGTTCTGCCAGAGCTTCATGACGGAGCTCTACCGGCACCTCGGCGAGTACACCGACGTCCCGGCCGGTGACATCGGCGTCGGCACCCGCGAGATCGGCTACCTCTTCGGCCAGTACAAGCGCATCACCAACCGCTACGAGTCGGGTGTTCTCACCGGAAAGGGGCTCGACTGGGGCGGAGCGCGGGCGCGTCGCGAGGCGACCGGGTACGGGCTCGTCTATTTCCTCCGGGAGATGCTCAAGGTCCGCAGGCAGAACCTCGAGGGCAAGGTCTGCATCGTCTCGGGCTCCGGCAACGTCGCCATCTACGCCATCGAGAAACTCCAGCAGCTCGGCGCGAAGGTCGTCGCCTGTTCGGACTCGAGCGGTTTCATCCATGACAAGAAGGGTCTCGATCTTCCGCTCCTCAAGGAGCTGAAGGAGGTGCGGCGGCGCCGCGTCGAGGAATACGTCGCCCACCACAAGCACGCGCACTACGTGCCCAAGGGCAACATCTGGGAGATCCCCTGCGACGTCGCCCTGCCCTGCGCGACCCAGAACGAGCTCAACGGCAAGGACGCCACGATCCTCGTCAAGAACGGCTGCACCGCCGTCGCCGAGGGCGCCAACATGCCGCTCACGCCGGAGGCGGCCCGCATCTTCCAGAAGGCCGGAATCGCGTACGCACCCGGAAAGGCGGCGAACGCCGGGGGCGTGGCCACGTCGGCCCTCGAGATGCAGCAGAACGCCAGCCGAGACACGTGGTCCTTCGAGTACACCGAGCAGAAGCTGGCCGGCATCATGGCCGGCATCCACCAGCGCTGCTATGAAACCGCGGAGGAATTCGGCACGCCTGGCAATTACGTGAACGGCGCCAACATCGCCGGCTTCATCAAGGTCGCGAAGGCCATGGTCGCGCTGGGCCTGATCTGAAGTCCCTCGCTGACACCCGGAAGACGGCGGCAATCACGGACCGGAAGGGAAGGAGGGAAACGCGCTTTCACCGAGTCACCGGAGGGAGCGGGAAGAGCCGGAATGAGGAAGGATGCATGTTCTCCATCCTCCTTCCCTCCCCGCCCCCGGGATCCTGCTTCCTGCCTCCCGCCCGCGCGGCGCGCGGGGGAAGGTCCCGGTCAGTTCCAGGAAGCGCTGTAGATCATGAGCCCCGCCACCGCCAGGTGCGCGGCCACAGACAGTCCCCCAAGGCAGATCCCGACCAGCGCATGCAAGCTACCGCGGATCTGTGGCAGCGCCCATCGCTTCCACAGGCCGGAGATCCCGAGGGGAACCGCGATGCACCCGAGAAGCAGGCCACGCCCCGGGATCAGGCTGAACACGCCCAGGTAATAGGACACGAGCGCATGCGGATTCCGATAGGGAATGATCCCGCCCCTGCCTTCCTGTCAACGGCCATCTCCGGGCGGGCAGGACAGGCGTCCCGGGAAACCCGACACGCCAAGACACGCCCGGAGACGTCCGCGGGAAACCCTCCCCGCCTTCAGACGATGCTATTCCACCTCCACCTCGATCCCGCCGATCCACCTCGCGATTCCGTTGTAGATCAAGGCACCCAGCGCTCCCACGACAAAGCCCATCGCGGCATAGATCAACGGCGATAACACCGCGAAACCAAGGCCGAACGCCATCATGCCAATGCGCTGCTCCGCGGGGAGCTGGGACGACGCGGCCACCATCACCAGAAACACCGGGACAGCAAGCAGGCCCATGATTCCGTAGAGAATCGCCGAGATCTTGCCGAGGGGGAGCGGTTCGATGCGGCGGATTCTCCTCTTGATCCGAAGAGCTGGAGGGTTCATTTGGGAGGTGCGACTCTTTCGCCGTGCGATGGTGGACGTCCCCGTCGGGCTCCCGCGAGCACCAAATCAGAGCGCCGGGGAAGCAACCTCACGCCGGGGGTCCTGCAAGGGCGTGATCCTTCGCCGGATTCGGATCCCCAATCCCGCCTGCCCGCGCGCCTCGCGAGCGATGGTTCCCTCTTCCCGCGTCCTCACCTCGAGACGAAGACTCACTGGATGGGTGCCATCAGGCGCGCACCTCGAACCGCGAGCCGAAACCAGAACCCGCGCTCGTGCAGTTCACGGGTGGTCACCCGCGTCGAATCCCCGAAGTCCCGTTCGAGCATCTCGTGAACCTGCCCGGCGAGGTCCCTGTCGGCAAAGACGATCGTGATCTCAAAGTTCAGCCGGAAGGATCGGTTGTCGAAGTTCGCCGTCCCGATCGTGCAGTACCGGTCATCCACGAGCATCACCTTCTGGTGCATCAGACCCTTCTGATAGCGGTACACCCTCACGCCAGCCTTCTCGAGTTCCTCGACGTACGACCATCCCGACAACTGGACCAGCCTGCTGTCGATCTTGTCGGGCAGAAGCACGCGCACGTCCACATCGCGCAGCGCGGCAAGCTGCAGCGCGCTGATGAACTGTTCATCCGGAACGAAGTAGGGACTCGCCAACCAGAGCCGGTTTGTCGCCGCGTGAATGGCGTTCAGGAAGAACAGCGTGCACGTCTCCAGCTCATCGGCGGGACCCGTGGGCAGGGCAAGCGCCACACGCCTCGCCCCCGACTCCGCCGGCTGCGGGTCCCATTCGAGATCGAGCACCTCGCCGCTCGCCCAGAACCAGTCCTCGAGGAACGCCACCTGCACCCCTTGGACCACCGGACCCGTCACCTTCAGGTGCGTGTCCCGCCACTCACCCACCCGAGGATCGCGTCCCACGTACTCATCGCCGACATTCAACCCGCCCACCCACGCGGCGCCGCCGTCCACGACGACGATCTTCCGGTGATTGCGGAAGTTCAACTGCCAGCGGTTGGCGCGGCCCTGGGTCGTGTTGAAGCTTCGCACCTGCACGCCGGCCTCCCGCAGTTCGGCAAGGGACTCCCTGCTCACGTCGAGCGTGCCGATCTCGTCGTAGAGCACATACACCCGAACCCCCTCGCGCGCCTTGTCGATCAGCCTGTCCTTCAACTCACGGCCGGTCCTGTCCCTGCGGATGATGTAGAACTCGACCAGCACGTAGTTGGTCGCCGCCTCGATCCCCGCGAACATCGATCGGAAGGTCGCCTCGCCGTTCACGAGAAGCTCGGCGTCATTGCCGGTCGTGAACCGCATCCGCGCCAGCCTCTGCAGCGCCCGCGAGTGCCCGAGCGCGGGTTCCACCAGCAACCCGCGGTTCGTCAGGCCCGCAAGGTACCGCTGGTGAATCGGGCCCGTGTGCGCGAGGTCCTTCCGGCGCGCGATGACGTAGCCCTGGAACTTGCCCCGCCCGAATACCCAGTACGCAGGCACACTGACATACGGCAGGGTGTTCAGCGCGACCGCCCATGCGATCGCCCCCTGCGCCGTGCGCACCTCCATGATGGCGCGGACGGAAGTCAGCGCCCCCGCCAGGTGCGCGACGAGGACGAACACCGCAATCCACCGTTTCCTCGGGCGACGGGGACGGTCGTCACGGCGCGAAGCCTCAGACCCGCCGGGCCCGGGTCCGGACCGATTGAGCGCGTTCTCCATGCTCGCGAGGTGGGTTGGCGTGTTCCTACACCCGCGGCCGGCCGTCAGCACGACCTTTCCAGGCGCCTCAGGCCGAGTCCAACCCCATGCGTCGTCCCGACGCCTCCGGCGCGGACGCCGCCTGCACGCCCGCGCCGCCTATGCGCGCTCACGCCGGGCCGCGCATTCGCTCGAGGAGATTGCGCGTGATGCGCTGCACCCGCGGATCGGGGCCCCGCGGTTCCGTGTACACCCTGGGACGCAGGTAGCCGGGAGGTTCGCTGAGTCCGTCTCCCCACCAGATGGTCGAGGCGTTGAACACCACGTTCCCCTTCGGTCCCGGATAGATCGTCGCGGTGTACTGCCCGCCGTTGGGCTGTCCCGGCGCGGACTGCGTGGGGCCCGTCGCGACGATCTCGAGCCCCGGAATCGGCGCCGGGTCGCCGTGCCATTCCCACCCGACCAGACCCGGTACGGCGTCGCCCTTGCGCATCCCCGTTCCCTCGAACAACCAGTGGTCGGGCAGCGCGCAGATCCAATCCGCGCCACCGGTCACCGGCCCCGTGCTGTGCGCGCCGATCAGCTCATTCGCGTAGGGCCGCTCGTGCGGCAGGTCCGCCATCGCCACGAAATCGCGCGTGCCCCCCGGCGGACCGAACACCCCCACCCTCTCGAAGGCCCGGTCCTTCTCCTCACGCGAGAACCGGATCCGGCCGCAGCAGGTGTTCCCGGAGAGGAACGCCACGTTCACCCCCGCGGCAATCGCCGCCTCCACGTTCCGGAACATCTCGATCGACCAGTACTCGTCGTGCCCCACGGAGAGAAACCCGCGCGCGCGGAGCAGGCCCTTCGGATCCCGGTGCGTGTCGAGATTGGAGATGTAGGTCACGTCGTAACCTTCCGCCTCGAGCCAGTAGGCGACCGGAAACTCCCAGAGAAGAAACTCGCCGGAGCCCTGGGAGAGCGGCGCGTCGAAGATCTGACAGTAGCGTCCGTAGGGACGGCTGAATGACACCTGCACGTTCGGTCCCCAGTACCATGGATCCTTGCCGTCGTCGTAGAGCGAGAAGTGATCGGGCCACCGGTTGTATGCCTGCCACGTCGTGTCGCTGCACTGGAAGATGAAGTCCGCGTCGCGATCATCGCGCACGATGAAGATGGAGTAGCTCTGCAGCCCCTCGTTGCGCTCGGTGAGCTTCACGAGGTACACCCCGCTCAGCCAGTCGTCCCGAATCTGGAACGAGGCCGCCCGCTCCCAGTCGCAGCGGCGGAGGCGCAGCGGACCCACGGGTGGATCGGGCTGGGGCCTCACGGCCACGGGACCGAGCCGGTGCACGCGCCGCCCCCCAAGCCCCCCGTAGTGCCCCATCCGGAACACCTCCACGTCCACCTTCGATTCCGGGTTCGCGCTCAGGAACAGGTCCACCCGCTCGCCCGCGCGGAAGCTGGTGCCGGAGACGTACCCCTCGATCCAGGGACATCGCCAGCGCGTCCCGGGATCCACGCGCGTGTTCGACAGCATCCAGTCGCATGTGCCTTCGCGCTCGTTCTCGCGCCGGATCAGCTCCGTCCGCCGCGTCGCTGCCACCACGCGGTTTCCGATCGCCGCGGTGGCGACGCCAATGCCGCCCAGCAATCCGAGTGCGGCTCGCCGGTTCAGGGGAACTTCGGGAATCATGGATGGTCCCGCAATCCAGCCCGACCGCCCCCGTCGCATGCAATCCGAATCGGGTTTCAGGCCCGCTTCTCCGCGAGCTCGGTGTACATCGCGAACTCCGCGAAGGAGACGGGGAAGGACGGCGCCGTCCATCCTCGGCGCGCACCGCCCGGTCGGGCGGGTCAAGCTCTTCGAGGCGCGATACCGTCCGGCATGCCGCTCTCCGCGGTCGGGCTTGTACGCACCCGACGCGTCGCGGCGAAGAATCGGTCCCGGGCCGATGGGAACTTCCCTTCTTCGGACCCCATCCCCCGGCGGGCCCTACTCGATGGCCGCCACCGCGTTTCGAATGCAGGACGCCGGGGCAGGCACCGGGCGGACCGCCTCGAACAGCCGATCGCCGTCCGGGCCGTACATGTACGGCGGGGGGGGGAGCCGTCGCCCCCATCGAGCCCGATCTCGTCGCCATCGAACTCACCCGCCCCGGCGGCATGGATCGCCTCGATGAGTTTGCCCTCCAGCTCGAACAGCGGGCTCAGGTCGGTCTGTCCGTAACCAAACCGTACGATGACGGCGTGTTCCGAATAGGGAAGCGGGCGGCGGGGGGCCCACCGGGGAACCTGCGCGGATCACGCGGCGGGACGCAAGCGCACGGGTGCCGGGGCGCCGCCGCCGCCGCTTGACATACCTAGCAGCGCAATGTATGAAAGCGCGAGGTTCGGCCCCGCTCCGTCATGGATATCAACAAGGATCTCGTCGCCGCCTCCTCCACACCCATGGTCCTCGCCATCCTCGCCGAGAACGACAGCTACGGTTACGCCATCCTCCAGCGCGTCCGCCAACTGTCCGGAGGACGCATCGAGTGGACCGACGGCATGCTCTATCCCGTCCTCCACCGCCTCGAACGCCTCGGCCTCGTGGAGGCTCGATGGCAGACCGCGGAAACCGGGCGACGCCGGAAATATTACCGGATCACCCCGCAGGGACGGGAGCAGCTCGCCCTGGAACGCGAGCAGTGGCAGACGGTGAACTCCACCCTCGAGGGCATCTGGCGGGCGTTGTCCGCGGCCAAGCCCGCCCGCCAGTCCATCGCGCACGGATCACTCGCCCCGCAAGCCTGACCGAGATGCAACCACCCCCTGCAGCGATGTCACTCGACCAGCAAATCGACCAGTGGCGCAGTTATCTCCGCCGCCGGCAGGCCATTCATTCGGTGGACGTCGCGGAACTCGAGGATCATCTCCGCGAGCAGATCGCCCGGCTGCGGAACGCCGGTCTGGCTGCCGACGAGGCCTTCCTCGTCGCGGTGAAGCGCATGGGCTCCCTCGACGCACTCTCCCAGGAGTTCGCGCTCGAGCACTCCGACCGCCTCTGGAAGCAGTTCGTCATCCCCTCCGAGTCGGACGAGCCGCGGTCCGAGGGACGTCGGAACGCGCTCGTGGCCTTCGTGGTCGCCGCGATGGCGGCCGCGGCGGTCAAGCTTCCCGCGCTGTTCGGAATGCCTATGAGCGATGGGAACGAGGGATTCTACTTCCGGAACGCGAGCCCCATGGTCCTTCCCTTTCTCACCGGCTATTTCGCGTGGAGGCGGGGCCTCTCCCCGCGGACATGGGGATGGCTGGCGGCGGCCTTCGTCGTGGCGGCGATCTTCTGCAATGTCTATCCCATGGCTCCCGGGGGGCGCACCGAGGTGCTCACGGGGGTGCACCTGCCGATCGCGCTCTGGCTCATTGTCGGGGTGGCGTACGCGGGCGGGCGCTGGCGCGATCCCCAGGCACGGATGAACTTCATTCGCTTCTCCGGCGAGCTGTTCATCTACTACGTCCTGATCGCCCTCGGCGGAGGCGTGCTCACCGCCTTCTTCACGCTGCTCTTCACCACGATCGGACTCGAACCCGAGTTCTTCATCCAGCATTGGCTGGTCCCGTGCGGCGCCGCGGGAGCCGTGGTTGTCGCATCGTGGCTCGTGGAGGCGAAGCAGAGCGTGATCGAGAATATGGCGCCGGTGCTCACGCGGCTGTTCACGCCCCTGTTCGGGATCCTGCTGGTCACCTTTCTCGTGATGCTCGCACTCACCGGCCGCGGGCCGAACATGGAGCGGGATCTGCTCATCGCGTTCGACCTGCTGCTGGTCGTGGTACTGGGTCTCCTCCTCTACTCGATCTCCTCGCGGGATCCCGCCCTGCCGCCCGGGCCCTTCGACTTCGCGCTCGTGGCCCTGGTGATCAGCGCGCTCCTCGTGGACGCCGTGGCCCTGTGGGCGATCGCCGCGCGCATCACGGAGTTCGGGTTCACTCCCAACCGTGTTGCGGCCCTCGGCGAGAACCTGATCCTCATGGTCAACCTCGCGTGGTCAGCCGTCCTGTACCTCCGCTTCCTTTCGCGGCGCGGGCCATTCACCTCCCTCGAGAAGTGGCAGACCGACTACCTCCCTGTTTACGGGATCTGGGCGGCGCTGGTCGTCATCCTGTTTCCGCCGCTCTTCGGGTACATCTGAGGTCCAACCCGGGATTCGCCCCCTCCCGCCGGGGGCAGCATGGCACGCCGCCGCCCAGGGGCTGGTGCATGGCGAATCCTCGGAACAGGTTCCCCCCATGAGCCGCCACGTTGCATTTCTGCGGGGAGTGAGTCCGATGAGCGCGAAGATGGCGGACTTGAAGCGATGCTTCGAGTCCGCCGGATTCACGAATGTCAGGACGGTTCTTTCGAGCGGCAATGTCGTGTTCGACGTGCATCGGGCGTCGGAGTCCGCGATCGAGCGCAGGGCCGAGCAGGCCATGCGGGAGACGCTCGGTCGCGTGTTCCACACGATCGTGCGGCCCGCGGATTTCCTGCGTGAGTTGATCATGCAGGATCCCTACGCCGGGTTCGATCTGCCGTCGGAAGCCCGCCGGGTGGTGACCTTCCTTCGCAGGGCGCCGTCCACGAAGCCAAGGCTGCCGATCGAGCTCGACGGCGCACGAATCCTTGCCGTGAACGGCCGCGAGGTCTTCTCCGCCTACGTCCCGAGCCCGCGCGGACCGGTCTTCATGACACTGATCGAGAAGACGTTCGGCAAGGAAGTGACCACCCGGACCTGGGACACCGTGCGGAAGTGTTCGATCGCATAGCGTGGCGGCACGGCCATCGGCTCGGCCCTGACACGGCTCACGGGGCAATGGAAGATCCGCGATGGCTGCCGTCTTTTCGGCTTTCCGTCCCGCGGCGAACACGATCGGATTGCGCCGATCCCTGACTCCGGAAGCCCGTCACGCCTGGCCCATGCTGAACCGCCGTCATTTCCTTGCGTCCCTCGCCTGCGCGGTTGCGACCCTGCCAGCCCGCTCGGACCGCATGCCGCGCCGCATCCTTCTCCGGTCGTCATGGCAGACCGTGAACATCGGGGACATCGCGCACACGCCCGGGATGCTGGCGCTGCTGGAGGAACACCTCCCGACCGACCGGGTGACCCTGTGGCCGAAGGGATTGAACGCGGAGGTCGAGAGGATGCTCCTGGACCGCTTCCCGAGACTGTCGATCGCCCGGACGGAGGCCGACCAGGAGGCGGCCCTGTCGGAGTGCGACTTCTTTCTTCACGGGTCCGGCCCGGGACTGGTCGGGGCCGCGGAGGCAGGGCGCGCGCAGCAGGCGGGCAAGCCCTATGGGTTCGCCGGGATCACCCTTTCCGATGACGACCTCGCCAGCCACCGCGAGCTGCTGGCGGGCGCGCGGTTCGTCTTCACCCGCGACACCGATTCCCTCCGCGCCTTCAGGGAGGCGGGGATCGAGGGACCCCTGGCAGCCTTCGGTCCGGATGCCACGTTCGCGTTCGATCTTCGGGATGAACCCGCGGCGGACGCCGTGCTCCAGGAGCACAGGCTGAAGGAGGGCGAGTTTCTCTGTGCGGTGCCCCGCCTGCGCTGGACACCCTACTGGGAGATCAACCCCGCGACCACACGGCCCAACCCCGTGCGAAGCGCGGTCAACGAGGCTTTCGCCGACCGCGACCATGCCAAGATGCGCGAGGCCATCGTGGCGTGGGTGCGGGAGTTCGGCCGGCGGGTGCTGCTCGCACCCGAAATGACCTATGCCGTGCCGCGACTGCGCCCCCTGCTCTACGACCCACTCCCCGACGACGTGAAACCCAGCGTCGCGGTGCTCGACCGCTACTGGCTGACCCCCGAGGCCGCCAGCGTTTACGCACGCGCCGCCGCGGTCATCAGCTTCGAAATGCACTCACCGATTCTCGCGGTGTCGGCCGGGACCCCCGCGATCCTGCTGCGCCAGCCGACGGACACCCGGAAGGGCCAGATGTGGCGGGATGTCGGATTGGAACGGTGGCTTCTCGAGATCGACGACGTGGACGGCAGGCAGGTGGCCGACCGCCTCCTCGAACTCGGCCGCGACCTGCCCGGCGCCCGCGGGAAGGCCCGAGAGGCGCTCCGCTTCGCCCGCGAGGCGATGGCCGTCATGATCCGCGCGATCCCGTGAACCCCCACGGCCACCGACATCGCTGCATCCGACACACTCCGATATCCCCGGGGCGATCATGGACCTGCTGATTCCCGCGGCCATGGCCGTGGTTCTGACTGAACGCCACGCGATCTCCCCTCATTTCCCCTCCATCACGATCACCCCCTTGGCCGCGCGCCGCGCCCGCGGGGGACGGACGTGCTCCGCCGGCCGCCCGGGTGATTCCATTCCAGCGCGCCCGTAGAGTTCGTACCAGGCAGTCAGCCACTGATTCAGCGCGCGATACAGAAGACGAATCCGCGCGAAAACTGCCCGCGGCGCCGCCATCGGTGACCCGGGCGCTTTCACGCCCCCGTTCCCGGTTGGATTCTTCCCGGACCGGGACGCCCGCCGTTGATCGCCCAGTTCCCGCAACTGCCGCAGAAGCATGGATTGGACTGTGTTGATTCTCACATCGCCAGCTTGCGCCCGGGTCGCGCGGCCACCAGACACACGCCGAACGGTTTCGGCCTTGCACAGATTCCAGCCCATTCATCTGTTCAAGTTCTCATTCAGGGCAACTGTATCTGTTCATCGCTCACGCGAACCGCCATGCTCCAGGCGTGGGTTCTCCGAGAACGAACGGTCCTGTTTATCTGAGACTCGCGAACACGCTCGAGCAGATGATCGTCCACCGATCCCTGCGCCCGGGCGAGCGCGTCCCGTCGGTGCGGCAGTTCAGCCGCCAGCAGAAGGTCAGCGTGCCGACCGCCTTGCAGGCGTATGCCACCCTGGAGAACCGCGGCTTGATCGAGGCTCGCCCGAAATCGGGATTCTACGTGCGGGCAAGGCTCTCGGACCTGATCCGCGAGCCGCGCATGAGTTTTCCCGCGACGCCGAGGAGCATTCCCCTCGGCAGCGAGGATCCGGTGGCATCCCTCCTCGCGGACCATAATGACAAGAGCCTCGTGCCACTCGGGGCGGCCCTGCCCAGTGTCGAACTGCTGCCCGGGATCAAGCTCGCCCGAATCATGGCCGCGATCAGCCGCCGCCTGGGCGCGGAAAGCATCGGCTACGACGTGAACCCCGGGCATGAGAACCTGCGGCGCGAGTTGTCCCGGCGTTCCCTGGACTGGGGCTGCGCCCTTCAGGCCGACGACTTCATCGTCACCGTCGGAGCGACCGAGGCCGTCTCGCTCGCCCTGCGAACGGTCTGCAGGCCGGGTGACACCGTCGCGGTGGAATCACCGACCTACTTCGGTCTGGCGAGCATGCTGCGGGAACTCCAACTGAAAGCCCTGCCCATCCCGGTCCACTCCGCCGACGGCATGGACCTGGACGTGATGGAGAAGGCGCTGCGCAAGACCCGGGTCGCCGCCTGCGTGGTCATTCCCAACTTCCACAACCCGATCGGCTTCGTCATGCCCGACGACAACAAGCGTCGCCTGGTCGAACTCTGTGCGAGCCGCGACATCCCCCTCATCGAGGACGACACTTATGCCGACCTCCAGCATGAGGGCCCCCGACCGCGCTCCCTGAAGGCCTTCGGCGACGCGGACTCAGTCATCCTCTGCGGTTCCTACTCCAAGAAACTCGCGCCCGGATTCCGGATTGGCTACATCGCCGCGGGCCGGTGGCATGCGCGCGTGCAGGCATTGAAGCAGGCAAGCACGCTCAGTGGCGCCCTGCTGCCGGCGCTGGCCGTCGCTGAATTCCTCAGGAACGGCGGCTACGACCGTTACCTGCGCGCCATCCGGCAGGCGTACCGGCAGCAGGTCGGCAAGATGAGGGAGGCGGTGGTGGAAAGTTTCCCGCCTGGGATCGGACTGTCGCGCCCCCGGGGAGGATTCCTGCTCTGGTGCGAGCTGCCGTCGAACGTGGACGCCGTCGTCCTCTCCCGACAGGCGCGCGAGGCAGGCATCAGCATCGCACCCGGACCCATGTTCTCCCCGGTCGGTGAGTTCCGGAACTTCATCCGGATCAATTGCGGCTACCCGTGGAACGCGCGGATCGAGCGCGCCGTGGGCGTGCTGGGGCACCTGGTCCGGCGGATGGCTGGCCACGCCAACAGGCATGCGAGCCTTCGCGCACCGGCCGCGGCCTCGTGAACCGCGGAGTCCCGCTCCCGCGCGCGAGGCCATTCCCCGACGCACCCGTCGATCCGGGCCCGTGTCCATACCAGGCGTTGATCCCTGCCCTCCGGCGTGCAGGGGCGCCGCGGCGCGGGATACACGGTCTCCCATGGTGGCGCCGGGCATCGGCACACGGCATGCGATTTCCTTCCCGACGAACCCACCTGTTCACCCCGTCGCCCCGGGACGTCCGGGATCTGTCTTTCGGCAACGGGACGTGGGAAGATCGGATTCATGATGGAGAACAGCATCGCCTGCCCGAAGTGCGGGGCGGAAATTCCGCTCACCGAGGCTGTTTCGCGGCGGGTCCGGGAGCAGCTCGAGGCCGACTTCAACCGCCGGCTCGCCGAGAGCAACGCGGCGCTGGCCGAGCGCGAAAGGAAGGTCGCCGCCGAGCGGGCGGCGCTCGAGCAGCGCCGGAACGCGGTCGAACTCGAGGTGGCAAGGCGCGTTCAGGCCGAACGCGATCAGCTCCTCGGCGAGGCTCGACGGCAGGCGGAGTCCGCGCTCGCCGACCGATTGAAGGCGCTGCAGGACCAGGTCGCTGAAAAGGAGGCACGGCTCAGGCAGGCCCGCGAAATCGAACTCGACTTGTTGAAGCAGAAGGCCGCCCTGGAGACCGCGAGGGCGGAGATGGAGCTCACACTCGCCCGCAGGCTCGACGCCGAGCGCCAGCGGATCGCTGACGCCGCCCGAGCCCAGGCCGTCGAGGCGGAGCGTCTCAAGATCGCCGACAAGGAGAAGATCATCACGGACCTCCAGCGCGAGATCCAGAACCTGAAGCAGAAGGCCGAGCAGGGATCCATGCAGCTCCAGGGAGAGTCGCTGGAGATCACGCTCGAGGCCGACCTGAAGGCGGCGTTTCCCGCGGACGACATCCGCGAGGTCAGGAAGGGCCACCGGGGCGCGGACATCATGCAGCGCGTCGGCGCGCGCGCGGACAACGATTCGGGCCTGATTCTCTGGGAGGCCAAGCGCGCGAGGAACTGGTCCGCTGACTGGCCGGAGAAGCTCAAGGACGACCAGCGCGGCGCCGGGGCGGATCTCGCGGTCATCGTCACGACCTGTCCGCCACCGGGATTGCGCGGCATCGGCCAGCACGAGGGCGTCTGGGTGGCCGAGCCCCCCTTTGCCGTTCCACTGGCCGCCGCGCTGCGGCAGGGATTGATCGGCGCCGCGGCACAGCGCGCGCAGCAGGCCAATCGCGCGGACAAGGCCCAGCTCCTCTACGACCACGTCTGCAGCATCGGGTTCCGGCAGCACATCCAGGCGATCGTGGAGACCTTCATCGGCCTCCGGAACCAGCTCGAGGCCGAGCAGCGAGCCTTCGCGCGACAATGGAAGGAGCGGGAGGAACAGCTCCGAAAGGCCGTGACGCACGTCGCCATGCTCTACGGCGGAATCCAGGGCATCGCAGGCCGGGAGGCCCTCCCGGAAGTTCCCTCCCTGGCCCTTCCCGGAACGATGCAGGACGCCGCAGGACACGCCCGCCCCGCGGCGGGCGTGTCACCAGAACGCGAAAACTGTCGGCCGCCCACCTCGGCAGCGAGCCCGCCATGATCCGTCTGCGCGCTGCGGCCAGCCCGACGGTGCAACGGAGCTCCGGACCTGATGCCCCGCGTCCGCGCCCCTTCGGCGTCCCGACTGTCGGGTCAGGAGCGCGTGGCCCGCATCGCTCTCAATCGCCGGACTGAATCCACGGTGCGACAAAGGCGTCCACGGTGCGCCTGCTCTCATTGAGGTGGGTCACCTTTGTCCATGGCGCTCCCTCCCTACCGCGGGCAAGTGCCGCGAAGGCTTCCGCCGTCTCCTTGCGGGAATCGGGCAGCGGCCATTCGGCGCCTGACGTTCGCGCTTCCTCCCGCAGGGAATCCCAGCGCGACAGCCAGACGTAACGGAGGGGAAGCCGCGCCATCTGGATGCGCAGGCGGAGTTCCGGATCGGTTGTTGCCTCCTCGGCTTTCGCCCAGAGCCGCTCCGCCGCGGCGAGCGTGGCGAAACGGTGGAAGGGAGTGTCCGTCGGCGAGAAACAGGAGAGATGGAAACCCGCCGACGCCTCGTGCATCAGATCGAAGTACGCAAGGATGTGCGGCGCGGCGGCCGGACCGTAGTAGCCTTCGACGAACTCCCGGATCAGCGCGCGGTCGTCCTGGTACGGGTTCCACAGGAGCTGCGCGAGCACCCATGCCCGCATCTCGGCCATCTCGGATCCGTGGGATTGATACGCCCCCTGCTCGAACACACCCCGGACGTTGTGCCGGTGGAAGAAGCGGAGGTTGGGACCGAGCACGAACCAGTTGGGATGCGGCTGGACGTAGTGGGCGAAATCCGTCGTGTAATCCCAGATGTAGAGACGGCGGCAGATCTGGGACCACCCGCGAATGTCATCGGCGAACGAGGCGTTGGACGGGTGGTCGAGGGGTTCGCGGAAATTGCACTCGATGGAGCAGAGCCGGATGATGACGTTGTCCCTGGGGCGCAGGGTTTTCGGCGGCTTGCGCGTGTACTGATAGGCGAGCGTGTCGAAGGCCACGTGTGGAAACTCCGGCTCCAGCTTCTCCGCGATGTAATTGACCAGGGCGAGCATGGTTCCGGCGTGGCTGCCCTCGGCGTCGTCGATGGCCTTGCACGCATCGCATTCACACGGGTTGTACCAGTCGTTCTGCGAAATGGAGATGATGCTCGCTTCCGGGTCCTCGCGGAGCCACTCGCGCACCCGCTGGACCATGAATTCGCGGAGCTGCGGGTTGGTGGTGCAGAGCTGGGCGCGCTCGTGAGTGCGTTTGCCCTTGATCAGGCTGTACCACTCGGGGTGCTGCTCGAAGTGCCTGGCGGGCGGAACGAGCGGATAGAACGTGTGGACGAATCCCTTGTAGCGCACCGCGCCGCCGCGCTCGGGCCGAATCCGGGCCGACTCACTGTTGGAGAAATTGCGCACGGCCCAGTCCTCGTCGAAGGCCGTGTGCCAGAACGGATCGCGCGACTCGAAGGCCGGTGCGGTGCGAACGTTGAGCTCGGGCACCTGGAGGTCCGGGGTGCGCGGGATGCGGCTGGCCCACGGCGTCCACCAGCGCACGCCGCAGTAATCCTGGAGGAAGCGGCTCACGGCGTAGAGCGTGCCGCGGGGACGACCGCCGCTGAGGAGGATGCGGTCCCCCGCGCTGCGGAGGACGACCTCCTCCGGCCCCAGATCCTTCCACGGGACATCCGGGCACAGCTCTCGAGCGGCGGCGCCCTGTCCCACGAAGACGACCCGCTCGGGCAGCGGACCGTTGGTCCAGGCCAGGATCGGGAACGACGCGCCGGTGACCTGCTCGAGATGTTGGGCAAGCTCGCGCGCGGCGTGAACCTCGGGGGCGGTGGCGTCGCTAGCGTGGACCACCTTGTAACGGGCCGTGCCATCCGCCGCCAGGGAGTGCCCGCCATGGGCCGGGAGGAACAGCCCCATGACGGCGACGAGGCCGATCAGGCGTTGGAACATCATGGCCTTCCCCTGCCAGAACCGCCACCCTCCCCGCAAGCCCGCCGTGGCCGAGGTGCTGCGTGGGTGTATCGCGTCAACCCCTACCGATACTCCGCGAGTGACCGCGGGACCGGCCAGCCAAAGATCCCGGTCGTGTGGACGAATTCACGCGCGAATGCCTGGCCCAGGAAATTGGAAGCACGCTTGACCAGCCCCCACCTCTTGATCCGGGTGCTACGAGAGGATTTGTTGGGGTTCAACGTCAGGGGATCCGTCCGACTGGCACTCGCCGGGGGGCGCCTTCGGGTCACCAGGCACGAGGTGCGATCCGCCCGCATTCTCTTCGCGTTCGCTCCTCAGCCGCTCAAGAACCCTGTGCACGCATGCATCCGGATTCTCCCTGATCTCATAGACCCAGAACCGACAGACCGTCCAGCCAAGGCTCTGAAGCTGCAGGTCCCGCCAATAATCGTCGTCCTTCCGAGCACCCCCGGCAGTGCGATGAACGGACTCGCCGTCGATCTCCACGTCCACTTTTCGCGGCCCAAGGATCGCAAGATCCAGAAACCTTCCCGCCACTGGATACTGCGGAATGACCTCGACGCCGGCAGCCTTCAAGGCCTCGGCCATCACCTTCTCCCATGGAGATTGATAGGCCTCCTCCTGACTCGATTGCGCTCCATGACGTGCAGTCTCGAGCCGTCTGGCCAGCTTCTCGATGAACGGAACGCCGCAGGTAAGCGCCCAATCCCTGTTCCCGAACACATGCAGAACCGCTCTTGCCCGCGAAACCGCAACGTTGAACAAGTTCGGGTTGTCGCGAAGAAAGTGCTTTCCGCCATCCGGGAGATCCGGGCCTCCGCAGAGGCTGAACAACACCAGATCACGCTCGTCACCCTGGAATCCGTTGGCGGTATCCACCATCAATTTCACCCGATCCCTGAATTCCATGGTGACTCCCTCGCAACTCTCCAGGGCATCCCGTATCCGGATCATCTGGTGTTTGAACGGCGTCACCACGCCGATCGTCCCATCGAAGCCCGCGGAGGCAATCCGCTCGACCTCATCACACACAGCCCTCACCTCCTCGCCGCACCACGCGCCCGACGGAGCGCGTTCCATCGATCCGGCCACATGGGTCCAATGAATCCCCGGTCTCATGCCCCTCGGAATCCGCAAACGTTCCGTCGCCGTGACGACGTGGAGTGTCTTGCCGTAAAACGCCTCGTTGCAGTATTCTGCGATCGCTTCATGCGACCGAAAGTGCAGGTCGAGCCTCACACGGCATCCGGCCGGGACCGCCGAGCTTCCTTCTGCCAGATCAAACGCGCTGTTCACACGATACGAGAACCGTTGGACATTGGCCTCTGTCAGCCCATGTTGCGTCAGGAGCACCTGATCGATCGCGGCATCAAGCATGCTAATGTGCCTGAGCTGCATTGGATCACCGACCAGCACCGCGCGCCTGCTTCGCGCAAGCAGCGGGATGACCGATGGAATGTCACACTGACTCGCCTCATCGACGATCACGAGGTCGAACATTGCCGGCACGAGCGGCAGGGCGGTTCGCGCGGACAGATTCGAAACGGACCACAATGGGAAGGCCCGCAGGACCTGGGGAAAATGCCTCTTCAGCTCCGATGCGAACCTCCTGGCGCCCCAGTTCTGAATCCCCGCGCGCAGATTCGCCAGAGCCTCACGGTCGGCCGGACCAAGTGCCTTAGAGACTCCCCCTCCTCCGGCCCATTGCATCCACGCCCGGGTGAGCTCCTCCAGAGCCTCCTGTCCAGCCGCAATATCCCTTGTAAGGAATTCTGCCGTTGGCAGCTCCGATAACTCCAGTTCGCTCAGCCGCACCCGCTCTAGAATCTCCGCCGCTTCAGCCCAGGACTTCCACGCCGCAAACCACTTTTTCCATTCATTGAGATCCGAGGAATCGTTCGGCCAGTTCCGATCCCGGAACGGGATGGGAAGCGATCGCAAGGGCTCGCATGCCCGCTCCCGGCGTTTTGCGAACCTCGCCCCCCGAAGCCTCCGACACAGGTGCTCAAACAGGCCGGAAGGCGGCGCGAAGGCCCGTGCGACTTCCCTTTCCCGAGCCTCCAGCCACATTGCCGTCGCGTGTTTGGGCCATTCGCGCAGCGTCTCGTCCCGCCGCGCCCAGATCGGCAGTCGCTCACGCACTTCCGCCAGTCTTCCATTCAAGGCTTCATACTCCCTGCGAGCCTCCTGGACTCTCTCAAGATCGCCGGCAAGTCTGCCCTGCCGTGTGAACAGTTCAGCGAATGCCTCCTGAAACTCCTCGCCCCTGGCGGCGTCGAGACGCTGCGGAATCGCCAGGAGGCTGCGCAGCTTCTCCGTGTAGTTCTGGCGTTTGTTGGCATCGCGGCCGGACGCCCGAATCAGAAGCTCCCCTCCATCCCCTGCCTGATTCAGCCTCGGAAGAACTGCTTCCAGGGCCTGATGATTTCGGCTGCCCAGAAGCGCCGGCCGTCCACGAACCAGTTCATTCAGCAGTATCGCCGCAACGACCTCGGACTTCCCGGTACCCGGCGGGCCCGTCACGATGGAAACCGGCTCTGACAGCGCGTTAACGACCGCACTCCGCTGACTTGGATGCAGGAATCGCGTGTGGATTACATCCTCGTCCGCCAGACCGACCGCCATTCCTGCCCCGCTGACATCAGCTTTACCTGACGACCGCCTGCCTTCGGACGCAGGCGGGATGTGCGGAAACAGCGCCGCCAGCGCAGTGCGGTCCAGTTCTTCATCCGGGAGCCTTTCGCTGATATCCTGAAGTTCACGCCAGAGACTCCGTGTATAACGCATTCGCGGCCCGAGGACGAGCACTGCGGCATTATAGAGCCCCGGCCTCGCCTTGTGCCAGCTGACACCGCGGTTCAAGGCATTCGGCCGTACATCCTCCGCAAACTCTCCCTCCCTGAAGATGTAGTGCGCCGCGTCCTGCGCCAGCGACGCCAGGTCTCGCCCTACCGCCGCGGGCGCCGACTCACCCTCATCGTCGTTCACCGGATGGCCCACCAACCCCATTGCCCGCAGAAACGCCACCCGCTCGGCTCTTCTGCGGAACTGATACTCCAGCCATGCACCATTGACTGTCACCGCACCGTCTGGCTCCAGATCCAGCACACCAGACCGCCATTCCGCGAGCATTGGGAGCGCGAACATCGGCACGATAAACGTCGAGCCGCTCACGGGCCGCACCAGAACCACCGGGTAGCATAGATGGACACATTCCTCCTCCCCCCGCCTCGCCCGGTTCCGCTGGAAGCCGGCGTGCTCTCTGCGGAGAGGCAAGGCGAACCCCTTCCTTGCAGTCAGACGCGCCCACGGGACTTCCGGGACCAGCAGCCAGGTATCGTTCTCATTCTCCACATAGGCCCGCAGGCTCGGCGCCTCATCCTGCATCAGGCAGTCCATGTAGTACCGGCACATCGCCCGGAACTGCGCCCACCTCCCGCAAGCCTCCGTCCCGGTCCGCCCATCCGCCGACCTTGCCAACCGTCCTCCCAGCGGTCCTTCAGGCCATCCCTCCGTCGGCGGATCCGGCAATCCGCTCGGCCGCAGTTCACCCATCGGTCGAATCAGCCGCCACCGCGCACCAGCCAACCGGACCAGCCCCTCCTCCTGCAGCTTCCGGAGCGTGCGTACGACCTCGAACTGCTCAGCTTTGAGCCCTTCCCTCCTCAGCGCACCATGCAAGTCGGCAGCTGTTTGCGGCCCGGGTGCGCGACTCAGCACCTGCAGCAGCCTATTCCTCATTGTCCTGCTCCGATGCCTCTTCGTCCTCGTCCTCGGACGATGCAATCGGAGGCATCTCATCTGTCTCGGCGGCAAAACGCAGCCAATCCCTTACCCTCGTTGCCAGCATCCTCCCTCCCGTGGGCAGCCTCAGGCCGAGCGTCTCACATAACATTTCGTCAATCTGCTTCGCCAGGAGGGCCTCCCTGTCTGAGACCCCGGCAGCGCAGAGAAAGTTGTGTCCCTGCGGGTAACGCCGGATCCGGAGCAGAAGCGCCAGTGTGCGAAGGCTGTTTATGAAAAGAGTCGCGACCCTCCCCTGCTGCACTTCCCTATGCAGGGCGTTCAATGCCAGCTGTGCCGCCGTCAAGGCATGCTCCCTTTCAACATCCCGCAACACGTCCTCACGCTGATAGAGCACGTACACGAGCATCCTGAGCCAATTGTTGTTCAGGCGCTTCCGTTTGCGTTCCATCCCTTCAAGAGCTTCGAACAGGTGGCGGCCGTGCCGGGGGCTTCCCAGGACACGACCTGCCGCGAACAACCGTGCACCGCTCGCCCCCGGTCTGATCTCCCGGGAGAGACTTTCCACGAAATCCGTCGGTGCGTATCCACCCATCCTTCCAAGGATATATGTGATATCAACGACCTCCTTTGCACTGACCCTAGAGGTTCCTTTCAGCTCGCGGAGTCTATTCCAAAGCGTCTCGGCGATCTGACGCGCGGTCGCATCCTGACGTGGTTCCGCCGACACAACGCTCGTGTGCCCGCGGGAATCGCTCAGAAGAAACTCACACGGAGCATGGGTCGAGAAGCAGACTAGATGATTGACGGGCGATGCATCGCCCGTCGCTGCCGTCACACCGGCCACACGCGGCGATACGGTCCTCTTGACAACCTCCTTGAGGGCTGGCAGACTGTCGGACCAGTCTGCCAACTGGTTGTGCTGGCATCCCGGTCTTAGTCGATCCCTTCCAGCCCGAAGGAAATCCTCAAAGAGCGGACGGTGTGCATACAGCTTGCCGCAGGCAGGCCATCCGAACCGGACCGTCCCCTTGGGCCACCTCTCCTCCGGCTCTCGTCGAACGCGCTCCATGCTCTTCCAGTCAAGCATCACGCCTCCCGTGCCACCGAACACGTTGAACTCCCCCGATGACGGAATGATCCGCACTCTCGCGAATCCACCCGCGGAACGTGCCCTGACCTCCAGATCCATCCAAGCATCCCTCTCGGCAGGCGCCGGTAGCAGGGTAGACAGCTTCCTGAAGTCTCGCTCTCCCGATCGCTGCAGCCAACTCCCCAGCCGCAGGGTGCCCCTACCAATGAAGATCCGCCGGCGAATCACCTGCTCGAAGTCTAGTCCGCCGGCGACCTCGCGTCCCTCCGGGATCAAGGCCAACCAGTTGGGTTCTCGGCTTGCATTCAGCGTGAAGAGCTCGAGCGATGGCAGGACGTCCAGATAGGTGGGCCACCCCCTCGCCAGCCGAGATGCGAACAGGGCCGCGCCCCGGGCCACGGACTCCGGGTTCGCCTCCTTCCAGTCAAGCTGCGGGTAGCGTGTTCTCAGGAGAGTCACCAGGTCCCGGCCGAGCGGGCCGCAGATGAGGTAGTCAGAGACAGACTTAATGCACTCCGCAATTGGGGCAAGGTGCGGCTCAAGTCGCCGAGGGTCGGGCCTGCAGCCAAGGAAGGGCGCCGGACCGTCGGTGAGCAAAGCGCCCGTCTCGACCCTCCGGAGATGTTCAGGCCGCCTGATGGGGACGAGGAACCGCCGGCCGTCCACCTCCTGGACGCGAAAATCAAAGGACGACACTTCCACGGAGTAGAACCCCGCGTCGATCACTGCGAGTCTGCTTCCTGGCGCCCCAACGCCGCCGTCAGTCTCCGAATGCGCCATTGCGGCCGCCACCGAGCGCCACACGAGGCGAGTCTCGGGCGGCAGACGCCCCCGCCTCGCCTCCTGCAGAAGGGCCTCCTGGGATTCCTCCGGCAGCTCATTTGGAACGGCGATGACGACCCCGTCGTCCATCCCCGTGAGGGCAGGTCGTCGCAGGACCGCGCTCGCCTCCGCGCAGATGCATTCGGCCGGTGCGGGCTTCGACACGGGCGGCAATCCGTCGGGCTGCCACTCTGGATCCGGCCACCTGCCTCCTGCCGCAAGGATTTCCCACAGCACTCCCAGGAGCACCCGTCCATTCTCCTCCGGAGGCCGTGCCTGACTCCAGCCTGCCGGGGCAGCCCTTGCCATCGGTGGCCATACCAGACCCGACCCGCGCTCGCATCGCAGAGCATCGTCTCCCGCGATGAGACCTTCCCTTCTGATCATTGGAAGCAGCACCGAGCTCGGTCGCTCCGGCGCGATGGCGCCGACTAGGGACTCGCCACCGTCGTCGCGTCGGACGCACGCCAGTGAGTTTAGTCCTCCGAGATCCAGCCCCACGAAGCTCATCTGCTCATCTCCTCCAGCTGACTCGTCAGCACCTCCGGGAACTCGCGGAACCAGAACGAGGCGCCGGCCGGTGCCGCCAGATAGGCAACACGTCCCTCCCCGACAGCCTCCCCACCGCTGGATCCGACCCACTCCCCTCTTGCGAGGATGCCTCGCACGGCCACATCCGGCATCTGCCGCGCCATATGATCAAGACACCGTTGCAGACTTGCGACGACCTCCTGTCGCTGTTGGCAGTCTGCCGCCAGACTCATGATCGAGAACATGCTCAGGATGGATCGCGGCCGCGCAGGGCCACTGGTCGGATAGAGGACAAGCGCCAGATCCGCACCCATGCGTGGCAGCATCTCCCCGAGCCCGGGGCACAAGTGCGCGTGGTCCGGATGTATGATCAAGAGACGCACGCGACCCGTCCTGTGGATCCATCGGCTGGAAATGGAGACTGCCGGAATGAACCTGCCACCCCTCTGTTCCGCCCCCAGATAGGCGGGCACGTCCGATTCCTGTGACCATGCGGGACGTCCTGCACACTTTCGTCCGCTCAGGGATGCGAGAACAATGCCCCGCAGGAAATCCGCCCAGAGCACCCGCCCCGATGCCCACAGATTGTCGACGGCCTCCTCCTCACGGCGCAACCTGTCGTATTGAATCCAGAGTGAGTGATAGCGTCGATCCTTCTGCAGAACGTAGTTTGGGCGGGGCACACCCACGATCCTGCTCACCTCTGAGATCGGCGAGACTGCGTCCAACCGTTCACAGGTTCTCCTGAGATCCCCCACCATCTTCACTCGGGCGTGCTCACGCGCGCGACGGTTCTCGCGCTCATACGCGCGGGCACGATGCTGGCAAAGCCGTATGAACTCCCGAATCACCCGATTCTCCGCTGTATCCACGGTCTCACGACGGGTGATGCCCAGAATCTCCTGTCGCACTCCGGCCTTCTCCACCACGCTCCTGCCCGGCCTCTGAATCAGATGTCGCAGGCACGCGGAATCCAGTTCCTGCACCCGCGGCAGCGACACGAGCTGCCGGTGCCGCACCAGCATGCGCCGCGGACGTTCACATACGTCCCGGATCGCCGCCAGGTGGGCTATCGCGATCTCGACGATCTGCGCCATGCGCGGCTCGTCACCCGAGCTGACGGCATTCCAGCGCTCCCAGATCGCCGCCCATGTAAGCCGTGCGATTGACTGTCCGGCAAACTCCCGAAACTCCGGGTGGCCGGCATCCCTCGTGAGGGCCACGGCCTCCTGAAAGAATCCCGCCAGCACCTCGATGGTGTCTCGGAACGCCACTTCCGCAGAGTTTGAGCTCACCGGCTCCTCGCTGGCGTGCGCCCTGCGAAGAGTTCCGAAGACCGGAATCACGCATTCCTCGGCGCCAACACGGACGCGCCATTCATCGCATTTCTCGTGGGGAAGGGTCAGGATCGACAGGACTCCGGGACGCCGACCTCCTTCGGTCTGGGGATTCAGCAGCACCCCCTCGGCAAGCCGGGTTGCCATGCCGTGCCGCCAGGACGGCCGAGGGAGCGCCTCGTCCACACTCCGCGTGAAGAACGTCAACGACTCCGCATTCAAGCGCGGCCCCGCCTCACAATCCTCCAGGCTCAAGCTCCCGCTGCGATCATCGCGCGGGGACAGGAGCGACCAGGGATACGGCAGCACTCGCGCCATTTCGTCATCACCAGCTTCCTGCGAAGGCTCGCTTCACACCGAACCACTCGAACAGGTGCTCCTGGCGGGCACGCATGAATGCGTCAGCGAGTTCCGGATCGTTCAGCCTTCCAATCAGGTCGGCTATGCGGTCCAGGCATCGTGACGTGGCATCGTCCTGCGTATCGAGACCTCGCAGCTTCGGAATGATCTTCTGCTCAATCTGGTCCGCCAAGGCATGCTGACGGCGCGTCGCGTCGCCCGAGACGTCCGGATAATTCGCCAGATAATCCAGCATGGCGCGATACACGCGATGTCCGAACGGCCGCTTGACCTGCTCGAGCGCCTCGTTCAGCTCGGCGAGCATCCGTTGTTCATCGCCAAAGCCAGTTCCATCGAAATGCCTCACCCATTGTCGCCACGTGTCGTGAGGCAGAAACTCGTCCTGGGGCTGGACGGGTTCCGTCGGCACGGCCGCGAGATTCTTCGGCGCTCCGAACCGAAGAACATTCGCCCGGTCAATCACCTTGTCGGAAAGGGACTGCGTTGACTCATCTTCGTTCATCGTACCCACGAACAGAACGTTGAAATCCGGGAAGATGAACCGTGGCGACTCGCCCTGCGGGAGGCTTCCGGCATCAACGAGCAGTGACACCTCCCGTCGTCGTTGCTCATTCTCGACATCTCGTCCCCGCCTCTGCTCAAGCCGACTCAGGAAATCCGAGAAATAGTACTCAATGCGGGCAAGATTCATTTCGTCCAGCAGGAGGAGCAGCATTTGTCCCTTGCGGGATTCGATCGGCAGGCCTCGAAGGTCCTGGGCTGAGAAGCGCGACATCTGAGCCAGCGCGCGCGCCAGTTCGGTCGCCTTGTACTTGCGTTCAAGATAATTGTAGAATCCGAGCAGATCTTGCGGACTCGACCATCCGGGCTGCACCGCCAGACTCAGGAAGTTGATGCCCAGCGCCTCGGCGTACGCCATGGGAAGCGCGCTCTTCCCTGTGCCGCTGACGCCCGCGAGAACCACGAGCGGATTGATATGCGCGGCCTTCAAGCTCGTATGGAAGGCGAGCTGAACACGTTCCGGGAACTGGAGCCCTCGCGCCCGCAGATGCGCTGCGAACCTTCGCAGCGCCGTCCCCTCATCGAGCCGGGCTGCGGCCTTGAACGAGAACCTCAGGGCCGGCTGGGCAAGGTCCTCCAGCGCCCTTGTGATGTCCTGTGCCCCGGCGCCAGTCTCCTTGAGGTGGGCATTCACGTTCTCGGCCATTGCCTTCAAGGCTTCCAATGCCTTCTGCAGACCGGCCAGCTCAGCCCTTGCCGCATCACGTTCGGCCCGAGCACTGTCCCGTTCCCGGCAGGCTTGCGCCCTCTCCTGCTCCGCCTTGTCGACCTCCCCCGCGAGATCCGCTAGCCGCGCCTCCTGGCTGCGAATCTCCGCAGTCAATGCATCCAGCTTCTGATCGAGCTGACCATGGCGTCCCTCGAGTTCACGGACGCGTTTCCCCAGCGCATCCTCCTCGCGGCAGAGCGCTGCGAGCCGATCACGCAGCACGGGAATCTCCCCCTCAAGATCCGCCTTCTCCTTGCCAAGATCACTGGTCTGCCGGAGCAAATCATTCCGCCTCGCCTCCTCCTCTGCCAGCTTGTGCTGGACCGCGGCCAGTTCGGACTTGCAGCGTTCAAGGTCGGCCATCATCTGCTGGATGCGCGCCGGACCGTCCGGGTTGACATCCTGCCACTCCTTCAGGATCCGCAGATGGCCAACCTGGGATTCGAGCTGGGCAATCTCGTTCTGTAGGGTCTCGATGACCCGACGCCTTCCGCCCTCCTCCTCCTCAAGGACCGGGAGCAGCGCTGTCAGACGATCGGCCTCGTCTCTGGTTGGAATGAATCGCTGGAGGAACTCCAGCTTGAACAAGGCCACAATCGCCGCGGCGGCGCCCGCAACCGACAGACCCCACAGGGACCACTGAATCAGATTCTGAATCTGCATCTTCTTGAAACTCCCAAGACCATTTCGTCAGTCCTTCAGCTGCCGCAACCTCGCCTCCAGGCGGCCAGTCTCCCGCTCAAGGCTGACCTTTTCCTCCTTCAGCGACTGAATGCTGGCATCCAGCCGCGATGCTTCGCGAACGAGTTCACCATGTTGGGCCTCAATGGCATGAAGTCTCGAACGCGCAGCCTGGATCTCGGCCTCAGCCTTCCCATGCTCCTCCCTTGCGGCATCGCGTCGGGCCTCCGCTTCTGCAACCTCCTTTCGCGCCTGACCCAGGCGATCCGTCAACTGCGCAATCTCCCTTCGGACTTCTGCGGCTCGAGCCTCATACTCGTCCTTTTGATCCCGCACCTGTTTCCGGATCCCAGCCATCTCCTCGTTCAGTCTTTCCCGCGCGACACGCATCTCGTCGAAAGACTTTTGAATCTCCTCCAGCCGCGCGTGTGCAGCCGACAGGTCCCCTTCCACCTGTCGCCGCCGAGCCTCGGCCGTCGCGAGACCGTTCGTTGCCAAAGCAAGTTTGCGTTCCGCCTCTTCCGCGAGACGAATGGTTCCTCGGGCATCCGTCGTGGATCTTTCAAGAATCGCCTTCTGCGCCTCCAGCTGCTCGATGCTCTTCTCCAGCTCCATCTTTCGCCCCTCGGCCTCACGCAACGAGCGGCTCACGTTCTCCAGTCGCTGAGCGGCCTCGGTGACATCAGACTCCGCCTGCCGCTTCTTGGCCTCATAGCCCTCCAGGAACGCTTCGGCTTCCGTCCTCTCCCGGAGTCGATCCCTCCACTCGATGACGGTCGGCGCAAGTGCCTCTTTCTCCTCGTTCAGAGAGTCAATCTCCGTCTTCAGCCTGGCCAACTGTGCGCGCTGGCTGTTGAGAAGGGCTTCCGCCTCTTTGGATTGCCGGCTCAGGTCGTCAACACGGCTCAGTCTCACTATGAGAACCGCGGAGAAGAGCGCATTGCACCCAAGGGCAGTGATCAGCGCTATCACGAACCATGGCTTGATGACAGTACATGAAGTGTTATCGCCGTTCATTGTTTTCATGGCCGGCTCCCGGGCATTGGCCTCTTCCAATTGATTGAGCGGCGCGGAAGAGGCCTCTCGCCCCCTCTCATCCGTTGCGATCCCTCTCTCGGAGAAATCGGGCAACCTGGCATGTTCCAGGTTCATTGGATCCTGATCATCGCTGATTGTTTCTCCCGGGAACTGCCGTCTGCACTGATGTTGCGTCTTTGCAATCCGACCGGGGGGCCACTCCGGCTGGTCACCTCGTCCGGAATTCCTTCGATGTTCTGCTTGCCGTCAGACGGGTCTGCGGCGGCAACCGATGCCACGTCCATCGGCGACGGGCGGCCTACACTTTAGGAACTTGCTGGCTCGTGAGGGATTCCCGAGTCGGAACCGTCCATAGTGAGCGATTGCGGATGCGCCGGAGCGAATTGATGCGCCGCGCATGCATGTCCGACCCTCAGCCCGTTCCGCGAGCCCAGTTGCCGGATGCCATTGGGCAACCCCTCATCGCACGCGCGGACACCTCGGACTTGACCCGGCGGTGGACCGCGCCGTAACTACCGGCAGACGGTGCTGCGGAACTCCCCAGTCGCCGCTGCGCCCGTGCTCAGGCCAGTTTAGCTCAGTGGTAGAGCATCCGATTTGTAATCGGACGGTCGTCGGTTCAAATCCGACAACTGGCTCCACGCCGAAGGCGTTCATATCCAACGGGTTACTTTGAAGAAGGTTGCGTGCCTCCCCGCGGCGCCGATCCTCTACTGTGACCGGCGCCTGCGGACGATGGGTATTGTTCCACCCCCCCGAAGCCCCACCCGGGCATGGCGAACAGTTCTCCGCGAAGTTCGAAGAACGCAGCGCCGCCTGGCGGGTGAAAACCCGGTTGACGACTCGCCATCCGCGGGCCCGATGGACGCCGCGATGCCGGTGTGCCCCGCGGACGACGGGCGCTGGTTCGCGTTCAACCCATCGGAGCAGGCTCCCGCGGACAATACGGTCTCCTCCTGCGAGCCCGCTGCCTTGCGTCGGTGGCCCTCTTCCATGAGGCCCTGCTGACGGCCCTCGGGTTCACCCGGCGCGACGATGTCGAAGGCTGGCTGCAGTTCGTTTCCGAGGAGAATCCACCGGGCGAGTTCTTCGGAGTCACCGAGTCCCCCTCCCGTGTCCCCAACGAGAACCGCGTGGCCTTCCGCGCGGAGAGCATGGAGAAGGTGCGCCGCCTCCCTCCGATGTCCCGGAGGATCCTCTGGTTCACGACCCCGATGAAGAGCGCGGCCGGCGACGACCTTCGGACAAAGCCTCCGGATATCACGCCCGGCCATCACCGCGTGGGGGGCGCGGCCGCGACCCGCAGCCGCTGCAAGCCCGCCAAGCGACCTTGTGAGCCCGGCATCCATGCCCTCGCGATTCTCGATCTCTGTTTCTCGACAAGTTCGACGGAGCAGGATCGACCGGGAACTGGAATGCTCTCTTAGTGAGCGGGCGGGTCCGTGTCAGTCTCCAGGCGGTAGAACGCCGCCGGCTGGTCGGGGGTGAGTTCGATCGTGAAGTCCCGGCCGGGAAGCCGCGGGACCAGACCGCCCGGCAGAAGCGACCACGGTCCGGACGGAGTGGGTGCGGTCAGAATCACACCGGCGACCTCGCCGCGACCCGCCGCGATGGGAGGAATCGTGAGCTGAATGCGACTCCCCGGAGCCGGCCCGATGAACAAGGGCGAGGCGCCAGCCGACCCGGCGGGGGACGAGCGGGACATGAGCCCCGGACTTCCCGTGGCGCCACCGATGTCGACGTCCTTGTAGGGGCCAACCCGCAGGTCGGGCAGATGGAAGGATGTCCAGGTGTGATTGAGCGCGATCAAGGCGTCCTGCGCGGAGACGATCCCATCGCGATTGAAGTCGTGGGGATCGAGAAGACTGGCGGACGTGATCATGTGGTTCAGCGCGCGGAGGGCGTCCGCGGCGGACACGAGGAGGTCCGCGTCGTCCGATTCCCCGATGCAGCTCCCGAAGTGGAAGACGTCATCGTGATGGAGGCCAGTGCGCCCGTTCGCGCGGACCGTGACCCGAAGCCATCCGTTGCCGACGGCCCGGTTTGGAACGGACGGCTCGGCCTGGTAATCCGCCCATGCGAGGGTGATCCGGGTGGAGCCGCACGCGCCCGCCCCGGGGCGAACCAGGATGCTGGCCGGCGGTTCGGCAGGCGTCCACGAATCCGGATCGCTGTCGTTGCCCACGGCGAATTCGAAGTCCTCCTCCGAAATGGCGAGCGGGCTGCGGAGATTGGCGATGTCGATGATGACGCCGTTGATTCCGCGGCTGTAGGAGCTGCGATGAATCTCGCCGGCCATCTCCCCCGGCAGCAGCGCCTCGATGTTCGGCGCGATGGCGTCATCGTCAGCCGCGGTGGCCTCCGGATCATACCCGTCGAAGGCGGACTGATTGTAGAAGAGATGGCGGCCCACGACGCGGGTTCCGAACTCCCAGAGAATGGGGCTGGCCACCTTGTCGATGGAGAAGCTCGGCCTCCAGACGGGCTCGGCATCCTCGCGGGGGACCGCGTGACTGGGCTCGCTGGTCCCGTTCATGGCGTAATTGAAGACCAGGTTCGCCTCCGGCTCCTCGAAGGTGTGGTAGGTCAGCAGACCGGGTTCATAACCGCTGAGAACGCGCACGAAGTTCTCCCGGATCTCCGTTGCCGAACGGGCGTGATTCCAGACGCGCACTTCGTCCATGAACCCGCGGAACCGGCGGTCCTGTCGCTCGCTGTTCCCGCCGAGCCAGACGGGCTCGTCGTTCACGGGACGCCGGTGACCTCCTGCCACGAATCCAGTTCGCCATCGATGTACAGGAGCTTGTACCTGCCGTCGTACACCGCGGCGACGTGATGCCAGCCCTGGAGGACGTCGCGCTGGCTGTGCAGCGAGAGCGGCTCGAGGCCGGTGACGTCGAAGGCCAGCTTGCTCGTGAAACCGGCGCGCTGGACCCTCCATGCGCTGTCGCCCTTGGTGATCAGCGGCTCATGCTCGTGCGCCCAGCCGGACGGCCGGATCAGATTCATCCAGAACTCGACCGTGAACGGCCCGGTGAAATTGTGATCGACGCGGGCGGACGCCGGAAATTCCACGTGGCGTGCGGTCCCGATGGTGGATGACTCGCTGCCGATCGGGATGATCCGACCCGATCCCCCCGGGGGACACTGGAAGGCCGCTTCAGGCGGAACGACCTGCGCGTAGATCGTTCCGACATTGGATTCAAATTCACCGTCGGTGACCGAGAAGTGGAATATCTCCTGAATGCCCGCGAAATTCTGGGCCGGCGTGTAGGAGAAACCCCGGTTCACCGGATCGCCCAGGATCAAGTAGACGATCCAGGAGCCGCCTGTGTTGACGGTCTCCTGCAGAACGATTGAGAGCTCATCTCCATCCGGGTCGAACTGCGACGCGGCGAGCCCAAGCGTTCCGAAGCTCGCCGAGCCGCCGCTTCCCTGAACCAGCCGGAACACCTGGTTTGCCGCGACGGGCGGGCGATTGGGCGGGCCGCCCCATGCGCCGATGTCGCGGGACCCGCCGTCCGCCCATGTGAATCCGTTCTGCGACTGCGATTGCTGCCCGCCCAGCGGGACCGCGCCCCGGGCCGGGCTTCCCGGCCGCAACTTGAGCGTCGGAACGCCTCCGCCGTGATCCCCCACGCTGGGGGCGACGCGCGCGGTCAGCGGAGAACCGGAGCTGCCGACGATGTCGTGCGTCGAGGTCGTGAAACCGGGAGGCGCGACGCTGACGAAGTTGCCGCCCTGGCTGGTGACGCCCCCCGCCAGATCCGAAACGCTCCCGAGGTGATCGCGAAACTCGTCATACTCGTAGAAGGCGACGAGACCGACCTTCTTCTCCGCGAAGGGGCGACGGCGGCGGAACGCGCTGTTGTCGCCGACGAGGGTTCCGCGAATGGAGGCCGCGCCATGAATGCCGGAACCCTCCGGGGCCCGGTATTCGCCCTGCGCGCCGTTGGGTCCGGGCTGGGGAATGATCCCGTCGTCATCGTCATCCCGCGAGGCGGCGCCGGTCAGCAGATGGCCCAGGTTGTACCGACTCACATTGCCCGGGGTTCCCAGCGTGTACTCGGCGGCGAGTGCCCAGTCGCCAGTGTCGATCACGGCGCCGATGTAGGTCACGGCGACCACGGCGCCGACCGCCAGCACAGCGCCGACGGCCCCGACATGGGCGAAGGCGAGACCCGCGCCGCCCAGAGCCAGAGTTGTGGCCGCGCCGAATCCTCCTGCGTTCGCCCACAGATAGCCCGCGAAAACAGCCGTCCCGACGAGGGCGCCCGTGGCGGCGATCGGCGCGCCCGTGGCGGCGGCGGCCGTTGCCACGACGTCGCTCACCCTGTCCTCGTTGAACAGCACGAAACCGTTCCCGTCATGCTCGAGCGGCGCCGCGTAGGCGTTCGGCGAAGGCGGTCCGCCAAGCGCAAATCCCGTCCGGTCGCGAAGGACGGAGGCGGCGCCGTGGGCGATCGGTGGCGCCGGCACGAGCAGCCCTCCGACATCCACCAGTTGAACGGACGTCGCCGCCTGGTAGCGGACGGGGTGGTCCAGCGGGTGAACCGGGCCCCCAATGAGCGCCGCGCCTATTCCGGCGAAACCGCCGCCGCCGGCGTCAACGGTGTTGCCCGCGACCGTCGAATCGGTGAGCTGGACCTGCGCGGCGCCCTCTTCAACGAACAAACCGCCGCCCCGCGCGAGTCCGTTCCTGCCGCCGTTGAGACCGGGCCCGGCGAACACGTAGGCCGGCCCTCCGCAACCGCCCTGCCCGCCAAATCCTGAATAAACGCGGTTGTTGGAAAGGGTACTCAGCACAAAGCGCGCGCCAGGGGCGAGGGTCGCGGGCTTGCGAACGAAGACGCCGCCGCCGCTTGCCTGGCCCGCGGCGCCGCCCACACTCCCGGCGCCGCCCGCGTAGCTGCCCACGCCCCCGTGGCCGGCGCTTCCGCCCCAGCCGCCGCTGACCAGGTTCTGGTCAACGGTGCTGCGTTCCATGTGCAAAGCCGTGGTGGCGATGCCGCCGCCCAAGGCATTGCCGCCGTCGCCGCCGAGCCCTCCATTTCCGCCGACATTTCCCGCGCCAAGCCCGCCGTTGCCGCCAAAGAATCCGTCACCGGCGACTGCCTTGTTCTCGGCGACATAGCACAGGACAAGCCGGGCGTTCTGTCCGGGATCGGCTGAATAACAGTCGGCAAACAGGGCGCCGCCCGCCGCCGATCCGCCAGCTCCGCCAAAACCGCCGCTTCCTCCGCAGCCGTCGCAGTCCTCGTTGTACGTCGTGTTCGAGTTGTCGCTGCCTTGTCCGCCGGAACCGCCGCTCCCTGCCATGGCCAGATTGCCAAACAGCATGGAGGCCTCGATGTCGAAGCTCGCGGAATTCGAAAGGGCAATCCCCGCCCCGAACGCGCTGCCGCCCCTGCCGCCGTCGCCGCCTCTCTGAGCCTTGCCAGGCGTATCCTTTGCCCTGCCGCCCGCTCCGCCGTGGGCGCCGACCGCCTCGTTGTACATGACGCCGGTCTGCCGAAGGACCAGACGCCGCGTCCCGTAGATCGCCCCGCCGTGGGCGTCGCCGCCGTTCCCGCCGCGCGCGCCATGGTAAATCCCCGCCCAAATCGAGCCGTAACCCGCGTTGCCCGCTGAAAAGGGAACCGCCGTTTCGGGTTGAGACGCGCTCCAGACGCCGTTGTTCTCAGGGGGAACGCTGTGGAGGACCCGACCCGCGAGCCGTCCGCCCGCGGCGCGATTGAAGGCAAGGTTCGACTTCTCAATGCGCGTCTCCGCGCTCGTCACGTAAAGAAATCCGCCGCGCGCCTCGCCGTTGGAGCCGCCGGGGCCGAAAAGCGTCGGATTGGTGGCGTCGCTCTCGGAGAACCTGGACTGCCCCAGGAGGTTCGCGCCTCCACCGCCCTGCGCCGAGTTCCCGTGGGCGAAGACGTTCAGCAGCTCGAGCTGCCCCGCGGCGATCCACATTCCGCCGCCGGCGGCCGGCCCGCCCGCCCCATCCGCTTCCCGGTTGTCCATGCCGGGACGCCCGTATCCGCCGAGGGCATGATTCCCCTCAAAGAGCGCGGAAGCCGTGAGGTTCGTCGATTCCATCGAGACTTCAGGCTGATGGGAACCGCGGACGTAAACCGCCGAGGTCTGCGAATCCACAAACACCGCGCCGCCCCGCGCGCTCCCGCCGCTGCCGCCGCGCGCGGAAGACCCTTCAAGGGACATCTCGTGCGGCGCCACGGTGAACCCGCCGTCGCCCGCAATCGCCGCGTTTCCCCGGAACTTCACGTCGAGAAGGTCCAGGGCGCCGCCGTCGACGAAGAGAGCGCCGCCGCGAACATCCCCGCCCGCGCCGGCAAGCACCGGGCTGTAACCGCCCTCCTGCCCAAAAGCCAGGTTCTCCTCAAAAAGGCAGCGCTTGAAATCCATCATGAAGTGCGCCTGGGCCGATTTTGCGAACACGGCGCCGCCCGAGGCCGTGCCGCCCTTGCGCTGGAACGCGGCGTCCGATCCGCCCGGAGCGGCGCCGCCCCGCCCCGCCTTTGCGGAATTGCGTCGGAAGACGGTGTCCTCGGCCCCAAACCATCCCGTGCCATCGCCGAGGTAGATTGCGCCGCCTTCCGCCGCCTGACCGCGTGGATCGGCAATGTCCGTGCCCACCCCGTCCGCCCCGCGTGCGCTGTTCTCCTCGAACTCCGACGCCATGATCACGACATCCCCCGATTCCACGCTGATTGCCCCGCCGCGCGCCGCTCGGAAGATCGAAGTCCCCGCCGGTTCCTGCATGGCCCAGCAGCGAATGAACCGCGTCCTCGCCACCGACAGGAGCCCCCCCGAGTGATAGATCGCCCCCCCGGCGACCACCTGGCCGATCTGCCCCGTTCGCACGCCGTTGCCTTCGAAATGGCAGTCCCTCACGTGGACGTCGTTTCCATCGCCCGCCACATACATGGCGCCGCCGCGGCGCTCACCGTGGTTG
Source organism: uncultured Verrucomicrobiota bacterium (assembly GCA_964389135.1). GTDB lineage: Bacteria > Verrucomicrobiota > Verrucomicrobiia > Limisphaerales > CAIMTB01 > CAIMTB01. The sequence goes on from CAYMDA010000006.1 coordinate 33,182, forward strand.
CCGGAGCCGACCACCTGGTTGTCCTCGAACCGGACATTCTCGAACACCACATGGGCGCCGCCGCTGATTCGGACCGCGCCTCCGCCGTCGTTGATCGCCTCCGCCTGGCCCGTGGCGAAGTTTCCTCCGCGGATAAGGGTGAGGTTTCGGATGGTGACCCTGACATTCCCCCGGATGTCGAAGATGCGCCCGAGGCCCTGCGCGTCGATGGTCGCCCCCTCGCCCTCGATCGTCAGGTCGCGCGAAATGTCGAGATCGCCATGATCGGGATCGTGCTCCGTGCCCTCCGAGGACTGACCCCCAACCACGGTCGATCGCTCGATGACGTAGGTGGCCTCCGGCTTCAGTTGAACGACGACCTCCGCGCTCCCGGACAGCGCATGAGCCTCCTGAATGGCCGCGCGCAGGGAATGGGCCACGGGCGGAACGCCGAGAGTTCCCGCATTCCCGTTCTCGTGCTCCAGCGAAGCCACGATGGGATCCGCCGCCGCCGCGGCTGGCGCGACGAGCAGCGTCGCGACCGGCAGCAAGGCCGCGAAAGCCATCGATTGAACGCGGCGACATGCCGTGAAGCGTCCGCGATCGGCCGGCCGCGCGTCTGAAGCGCCCGCAACGGGCGCAAGGCGGTCCCGAGCTCTCTCCAGGAAGGTGATGACTGGGCGGGACGATTTCATGATGTCTCGCCTCCTTCATAGGCAGTTGCAGTCGTTCCTTTCGCGTGATCCGAAAATTTCCGGGTCCCGTACAGGGACCTGGGGCCCCCCGAGTCTCTCGCTTTCACGGGGCTGCCCGCGCGGCGGGATCCCGGTCCGCAGGAACGCGATCAGGACGGCACGCGAAGCCTCCGCGGGGCGGCGTTCGGATCACGCACTGGTTGAGGGTCCTTCGAGCCGCCCGATCGGATGAGCCCGGATCGCCGGAATCCCCAGGGACGCCCGGGTCATGGACCGGGCGTGGCGGCTCATGCCCCGAGCCTAGGGACGCCGCGAGCCGGTGTGCCCCGCGGAAGACGGGCGCTGGATCCCGTTCAACCCATCGGAGCAGGCTTCCGCGGACAGGCTCCCCTACTCCCCGGCGGACGGTTCCCCGTTGCGGACTTCACGGATCGCGGCAAGCATCCCTGCGCGACAACGCCATGGGCCGACGCCTCGATCACATCGACCTGCGAGCCCGCTGCCTTGCGGAGGTGACACCCTTCTATGAGGCGCTGCTGCCGGCCCTCGGGTTCACCCGGCGGGACGATGTCGAAGGCTGGCTGCAGTTCGTCTCCGAGGAGGATCCACCGGGCGAATTCTTCGGAGTCACCGAGTCCCCCTCCCATGTCCCCAACGAGAACCGCGTGTCCTTCCGCGCGGAGAGCATGGAGAAGGTCGGCCGCCTCGCTGAACTTGCCCTGAAACTGGGAGCGCGAAACATGGAGGGGCCAATGGATTACTCGCCAGGCTATTACGCCGTCTTCTTCGAAGACCCTTCGGGCAATCGCCTCGAGATCTGTTGCCGCGAGCCGAGGAAGCCGTGAGGGAATTGCCAAAGCCAGTTCCTGGAATGAATGCGCGCCGATTCAGTCCCCGACGTTCCCCGCGATACGCGTCGCGGGTTCTTTCTCGTGCACCATGAAGGATTCAGCGACCGCCGTTTGCTCCGCCGCCATCCTTGCCCTGGGCGCCGTCCTTGCCTCGTCCCTGCCCTGTTCCGCTGAATCCGGAGTAACCTTCGCCGAGCCCCCGGGCATCTGGGCTGGCGAAGTGGGCGACGGATTCAGGCGCGGCGTTCAGCATGCCGGACTCTCCCTCGGCATCGCGCCGACCGCAAAGTTCGCCGGCAGCCGCGAAGCTCACGGCCTCGCGCTCGCCCGTTTCGATTATGGATGGGTTCTCACCTCGCCGATGGCGCAGGGGCGGTTTTACGGAGGCAACCTGAGCCTCATCGCTGAACTGATTGCGGGGGCGCAGTATGACCCTGATGCCGACTATATCGTCGGGGCGACGCCGTTGCTTCGCTACACGTTCGCCGCCGGCGGTCCGGTCCTGCCCTACATCGAAGCCGGAGCAGGCCTCACTCTGACGGACATCCGCGAGCCGGACCTGGGAGGCGCCTTCCAGTTCAATCTTGCGGCCGGGGCGGGCGTCCTGTGGTTCGTGCAGCCGCGGACGGCCTTCAGCCTGAGCTACAGGCTCATGCACCTTTCGAGCGCGGGACTTTCCCGGCCGAACTCCGGAGTGAACGCCCACCTGATCTCCGCCGGGATCCACTGGCACTTCTAGCCTCCCGCCAGGAGCGACGAACTTCCCGGGCGTCACCCCTCCCGGCGCCAGGAACTCACTTCACGGAGCCGCGCTCCCCCGGTTTCCAAGGGCTTTCGCCGCCGAAGCCTGGGCGCCGCTCTCGCGCGTGGCCGCGACGGTTGCATCCACACGCGACGGCGGGGGCCACGCTCGCGAGCGGGGCTGACACCACGGGAGCAGGCCGGGGTCACTCATGCGTGAGTCAGGATGAACAAGCCATTGCCGACCAGTCCCAGCAAGGCGGCGCACCGCGGTGTCCGTCCGCGACCCTTCCTTTGAGGGGCACGACGGGCATTTCCCGATCGATGGACTGGAGCATGTTCGCCCTCCGGAATGCCCGGGGCATCCCCGTCAGGTGCACCTTCAGCAGAACACTTCCCGCTGCCCCCCAGTCCTGTGTTGGACGGGTGGGACCGGACTCTCGACACCCGGGGGACCTAGGGCGGATCCCCTGCCCCAGGCCGGCGGCGCATCCCATGTCAGGACCTCATGCGATCCAGCAGATTCCTCGTCATGCGCTGGACGCGGGCGTCTTCGCGGCTGAAATCCGTTCCGGGAGGGTTCACGGAGCCCGGCGGCCGGGACAGGGGCATGTTCCACCAGCAGGTGGAGGCGTTGAAGACGAAGTTTCCCTGCCGCGCCGTGTACATCACCGCGGCGTACTCTTGATCCGCGGGCTCCGTGTAGCGGCGGATCCTTCCGCGGGCGAGGACGACAAGGCTCGGATCCTCGCGCATCGGAGGGCCATGGTACTCCCAGCCCACCAGTTGCGGGATCGAGTCGCCCGCCTTCATCCCGGTGCCCTCGAACAACCAGTGATCGGGCGCCCTGCACGTCCAGTCGGCGGCACCCACGCCGTAGGAACTCACTCCCATCAGATCCTTGTCGTTCCGGAAGTGGTGCGTGCCGCCGATCTCATGCCGTCCGAAGATGCGGTTCGGCCGGCCGTCGGCCCCCGGCCTGAAGAGGATCCTGCCGCTGACCGAGTTGCCGCTGAGGAACGCGAGATGCACGCCGGCGTCCCGGGCGGCGGCGACATGGTCATACATCTCCTGGGACCAGTACTCGTCGTGGCCGACGGACAGGAAGCCTTTCGCCCGCAGCAAGCCCTCGGGATCCGCGTGGGTGTCCAGGTTCGAGATGTAGGTGACGTCGTAACCCTCCTTCTCCATCCAGAAGGCGAGAGGATACTCCCACAGCAGGAATTCACCCGACCCGTTCGTAAGCGGGATCAGACCCGCGGGAAGCTTGTTGTAGTAGAGCGAGTAAGGACGGTCAAAACTCACCTGGGCGCCAGGGTCCGTGTGCCACTTGTTCCCCCGCCAGTCGTAGAGGGAGCGCCATGCCGGCCACCGATTGTACGCCTGCCACGTCGCGTCGGAGCACTGGAAGAGGAAATCCGCCCGACGGTCGTCGCGCACAATGAAGACGAAGTAGCTCTCGTAGCCGTTCTCCGCCGCCTTCAGTTTCCCCAGGTACACGCCGCTGACCCAGTCGTTCGGGATCTTCAGCTCGAATCCCGGCTCCCAGCGGCACTGGACCAGTTGCCTGTCCTCATCCTCCGGGGTTGCCTGCGTTGCGCCCGTGAACGGCCCGCCCCTCCACATGTGCCGCCCGCCCGCGCCGCCATAGTACCCCATGCGATAGATATCCACCGAGTACCCAGAGGCCGGGTCGGTGCTCACATAGACCCGCAGGGTTTCGCCCGCGCGAATGCTCGCATGGGAGCAGAAGCCCTCGATGGCCTTGCGCCGCTGCCATGGATCATCCTCGCCGCTTCCATGGAACGGCTCGAGGTTCTGGAGCATCCAGTCCGTGGTGCCCGGCAACCTGTTCTCGCGGACGATCGGGTTCGGGGGGTCGGCGGACGCCGCGGTCGCGAGGCAGGGATACGCCGTGACGAGCGCGGTCGCCCGACCCAGATCCCGCAGGAACTCCCGGCGGGAGCCAGGACGGGGCTTTTGCGAATCAACGCCGGGAATGGCGCCAGATCGTGGGAGACGTTCGGCGGGCATGCGGCCCTTCTGCCATCAATCCCAGCATGGCGCAACGCCCTCCGCGAACACCCCCGGGGCTGCTGCCCGTGCGCCGGTGAGCGCACGCGCGCATCGCCTCGATTCGCGCTTGCGCGCACAGGCCAGGTGCAGGTGGATTTCGGCATGTCCTCCATCGCGATGCTGCGCGCGGCGGGTATTCCGTTCGTTCTCGCGTGCATGACCCTGCTCTCCCCCTGCCCACGCGCCGCCGACGCGGCGGGCGCGCTCTCCGATCCGACCGCAAATGGTGATTTCACGATCGGTCCGGAGTACAGGATCGATCCGGACCTGACCGACCGCGGCAATCCGAAGGGACGCCAGTTCGAGTTCACGATGAAGCTCGCCGACAGCGGGATCTTCCGCGGGGACGATCCCACGCTCGAGCCCGAGAAAAAGCCGGTGCGCACGGAGCGGAAGGTCTTCGTGTACGTGCCCGCGGCCTACCAGGACGGCAGCAAGGCGCCGGTGCTCGTGATGCTGGACGGCCCGAGTCACCTCGAGCTGGTCCGCAACGCGCTGGACAATCTCACCCTGTCCAGGGATCCGCGGCGCAGACTCCCGGCCTTTGTCGCGGTCTCGGTGCAGAACGGCGGGGGCGACGGCAAGAACAGTCAGCGCGGCCTGGAGTACGACACGATGTCGGACCGCTTCGCGCGGTTCATCCATGGCGAGGTGCTGCCCGCGGTGCTGCAGCAGCCGGAGATCCGGGCCGCCTACCCCGGGCTCGCGTTCACGGACGATCCGTGGGGGCGCGCGGTGATGGGCTGCAGCTCGGGGGGCGCGGCGGCGCTGACGATGGGTTGGTTCCGGCCGGACCTGTTCCGCCGGCTGATCACGTACTCGGGCACCTTCGTGGACCAGCAGGACGATGACGCGCCCGAGGAGGCCGATTACCCGCTCGGCGCGTGGGAGTATCACTCGAGCATGCGGCTGATCGAGCGAAGCGAGCTGAAGCCGCTGCGGATCTTCACGCGCGTGTCCGAGCACGACCTGCGGGCGCAGGATCCCGAGGAGACGTACCACAACTGGGTCATGGCGAATCAGCGCACGGCGGCGGCGCTGAAGGCGAAGGGCTACCCCTATCGGTTCGTGTACAGCCTCGATTCGCGGCACTGTGACCGCCGCGTGTTCGAGCATACGCTCGCGGACACGCTGGTCTGGATGTGGCACGGGTACCAGCCGGAGGCCAGGCCGGAGCCGTGACCTCGGCGGCTGCGCCGCACCGGTTGCGCCGGGAGCGAATCACGGCCGTCTGCAGCCTGCGATGGTTGCCGATGGGCCCTGCGCCCGCCCGCGCGCCGGCCGCGCCCCCAGGCCCGGCGGGCTTGCCGAACCTGCGTCCGCCCGGCCAAGCTTCCGCCCGAGATGACGAAGAGCGAAGCGGACGCGCCCATGCGTGCAGCAGCGCCTCCGCAGACGACTCCGGCCGGACTGGAGTGGTTCGTGGCGCACACGCGATCGCGCTGCGAGAAGAAGCTCGCCGAGTACTGCGGTCGCGCCGGGATTTCGAGCACCCTGCCCCTCTACCGCAGCGTCAAGAAATACCGGGGCAAGACCCTCGTTTTTCACAAGCCGCTTTTCCCCGGGTACCTGTTTCTCCGGATGCAGGCGGAGTCCCGCCAGAAGGTGCTCCAGAGCGATTACGTGGCGAACCTGCTCGATGTCCCCTGCCAGGAGGAGTTCGAGGCGCAGTTGAGGGCGATCCTGCAGGCGCTCGATTCGGAGTACGAGGTGCGGCTTGCGCCGACGATCCAGCCCGGGTCCCGGGTGCGGGTGCGGTCGGGTCCGCTGCGGGGGCTCGAGGGCTACGTGGAGGCGCGCCGCGGGCTTGTGGAGGTGCACCTGCGGCTTGATTTCATCAGTCAGGCGGCGGCGGTGAAGATGGACGCCGACCTGCTGGAGCTGGTGTGACCGGGGAGCGACAGACGCGTCCGCGGCGTCGCCCCCGGGGGCACCCCGTTCCGGGGCAATGACCTGTCGCCGCAACAGGTTCACCCCTCCCCGGGCGGCGAATCTCGCGCAGAGCGAATTTGCTGGCGCATATCGAGGAGCGCGGAATTGCAAAAAGGGCCTTGCTGTCATTCGCGCCGACACCTATATTCGCCGCTCCTTTTCGTCTGACGAGGGAACCTTATGCGACGCGCCCGTCCGCCCAAGACCAAGAAAGCAGCCGCCAAACGCTTCAAGATCACCGCGACCGGCAAGGTGATGCGCTCCCGCGCCGGCCACCGGCACCTTCTCCAGAGCAAGGGTCCGGCCCGCCGCCGCAGCCTGCGCAAGTCGGCGGAGGTCAGCGCGACGGACGCGCACCGGATTCTCGCCAGCATGCCGTTCAGCCATCGCTGAGCGCGGCGGGTTTGCCGCGATGGCATGGTCGCATGATCGCGGACCGGCCCGAAGCGAAGCACTCCGATTTCACATCATCCACGAACACTGAGCCATGCGCGTCACCAACGCACCCGCCTCTCGCAAGCGGCGGAAGAGGGTCCTGAAGCTTGCCAAGGGTTTTCGCCTCCGGCGTTCCAAGCTGTACCGTTACGCGTCCGATGCCGTTGATCACGGCCTCCAGTACGCCTACCGCGACCGGCGCACCCGGAAGCGCGACTTCCGCGCCCTCTGGCAGATCCGCATCAACGCCGCGGCCCGCGCCGCCGGGCTGACCTACAGTCGATTCATCGAGGGCCTCCGCGCCGCCCAGGTGGGCATCGATCGCAAGATCCTCGCCGACCTCGCCGCCACGGACGCCGCCGCGTTCGCCGAGCTCGTCAAGGTCGCGCAGGGCGCCCTCGACGGAAAGCGCACCGCCGCGGCCCAGGCCTGACGGGGTCTCAGAATTCCGGTTTGTCTTCCGGGGCGGCCTCTGCGGCTGCCCCTTTCTTTTTCGACGCGCAACTTCATCCAACCCGCCGATCATGACCGCCTTGCTCGACGAAATCGGCCCGCTCAAGCAGGCCGGCCTCGACGCCCTCCACGCCGCGCGCGACCTCCCGGCCCTCGAGCAGGCCAAGGGCGCCTTTCTCGGACCCGAGGGGCGATTCACCGCCCTGATGAAGCGCCTCGGTTCCATCCCGAAGGAGGAGCGTCCCGCCGCGGGAAAGGCCATCAACGCCGCCAAGGCGGAACTGGAGTCCGCGCTCGTCCGGCGCCGCGAGGAACTCGAGCTCGAGGCCGCGATCCCGAAGGTCCCGACCGACTTCACCGCCCCCGGCCGCCAGCGGGGACTCGGGCGCCTTCATCCCCTGACCCAGGTGACGGACGACATCGTCCGCGCCTTCCGCCGGCTCGGGTTCGCCGTGGCCGACGGTCCCGAGGTCGAGGACGAACGCCATTGCTTCGACGCGCTCAACACGCCCCAGGACCATCCCGCGCGCGACTCGCAGGACACCTTCTACCTCGATGCGCCGGGACGCCCCCTGCTCCGCACGCACACGAGCTCGGTGCAGATCCGCGTGATGGAGAAGCAGGCGCCGCCGATCCGCATCATCGTGCCCGGGCGCGTTTACCGCCGCGACAACGCGGACGCCACGCACAACCCGACCTTTCACCAGGTCGAGGGTCTGTATGTGGACCGCCACGTCACGGTGGGCGACCTGAAGGGCACCGTGGAGTTCGTTTTCCGCGAGCTCATGGGGCCGGAGACGCGCATCCGTTTCCGGCCGCACTACTTCAGTTACACGGAGCCGAGCTTCGAGATCGACTTCAGCAACGCCCTCGTGCGCAAGCTCGGCAAGGAATGGCTCGAGATCGCCGGCTGCGGCATGGTCCATCCCCAGGTGTTCGAGAACGTGGGATACGATCCCGAGGAGTGGACCGGGTGGGCATTCGGTTTCGGGATCGAGCGCATCGCGATGATTCGCTACGGCATCAATGACATCCGCCTGTTCTACGAGAATGACCTCCGATTCCTCCGCCAGTTCTGAGATCGCGCACACGACAGCGGCGCCCGCCTCCGGCCCCCGCGCGGCCCGCACCGCCGCCTTCTGGATCGCCGCGTTCACCCTCGTGATCGCGACGGTGCTCCGGCCCGCCGAGGCCGGGGCCGCGAGCCGCAAGACCGAGAACGTGATCCTCGTGACCACGGACGGCCTCCGCTGGGAGGAGGTGTTCAACGGCGCCGAGGAGATCCTGATCAGCCGCGAGTACGGACGCGTGGGTGACACGAACGGGCTGCGCAGGCGGTTCTGGCGCGAGACGCCCGAGGAGCGCCGGCGCGCGCTCCTGCCGTTCCTCTGGACCACCGTCGCGCGCGACGGCCAGCTCTGGGGCAACCGCAATCTCGGCAGCGACATGCGGGTGGCCAACAGCCAGCTCTTTTCCTACCCGGGCTACAACGAGTTCCTGACGGGCTACGCCGATCCGGCGATCGACAGCAACGACAAGAAGCTGAACGTCAACACGAACGTCTTCGAGTTTCTGAACTCGCTGCCGGCGTACCGCGGCCGGGTCGCGGCGGCCATCAACTGGGATGTCCTGCCGTGGATCCTGAACGCGCCCCGCTCGGGCTTCCCGGTGTGGAGCGGCTGGGAGGTTCCCGAGGGGACCCGGCGCCTCGAAGTGCCCGAGATGCTCGCGCAGATGGTCGAGAACGGGCGCACCGTGTGGAACTCGGTGCTGCTCGACACGTTCGTCGGCGCGGCCGCGCGTCATGCGTTGCAGACCCTGAAGCCGCGCGCGCTGTACGTCTCGCTCGGCGAGACCGACGACTGGGCCCACGAGGGCAGCTACGACCGATACCTTCGGGCCGCGCACGGCTTCGATCGCTTCCTCGAGTCGCTCTGGAACCTCTGCCAGTCGATGCCGGAGTACCGCGACAAGACCACGCTGATCGTCACGGTGGATCACGGCCGCGGACCCGCCCCGCTCGCGTGGAAGGACCATGGCCGCGCGATCGCGCCCTCCGCGTACATCTGGATGGCCGTGATGGGGCCGGACACGCCCGCGCTGGGCGAGCGCCGCGACACGCCGCTCGTCACGCAGTCGCAGGTCGCGGCGACGGTCGCCGCCGCGCTCGGGGAGGATTTCCGCAGGGCACATCCGCGCGCCGCCGAGCCCGTGAAGGAGCTGTTCCCCTGATTCGATCGTGATCGGTCGGCTTTCGCGCAGGATTCGCGCCGTTCCATGAAGATCACCCTGAACTGGCTCAGGCAGTATGTGCCCTTCGAAGGTTCGCCCTCCGAACTGGCTGAACGACTCACCATGCTCGGCCTCGAGGTCGAGGGGATCGAGACGGTCGGCAACGAGTTCGAGGGCGTCGTGGTGGCGGAGGTCGTCACGCGCGAGAAGCATCCCAACGCGGACAAGCTTTCCGTGTGCCGCGTCCGGGACGGCGCCGGCGAACGCCAGATCGTCTGCGGCGCGCAGAACTTCAAGCCCGGGGACAAGGTTCCGCTGATCCTGCCGGGGCACAGCCTTCCGCTGCGTGCCGGGGAGACGCAGCCGTTCACCATCAAGGTCGGCAAGATCCGCGGGGTCGAATCCCACGGCATGCTGTGCGCCGCCGACGAACTCGGAATCGATCCCGTCGCGATCGGCCTCCGGCGGGAGGAGGGCCTGCTGGTCCTGGATCCCTCCGCGAGGGTCGGACAGCCGTTCCGGGAGTATCTCGGGATGGGCGGACCCGACGTCGTGTTCGACCTCGAGGTCACCCCGAACCGCCCCGACCTCAACTCCGTGATCGGCATCGCGCGGGAGATCGCCGCCGTGACGGGCGCGCGCCTCCAGCTCCCCGAGGTGAACCTCCCCGCCGCGGCGCCCGGGACGCCCTCCGCCGCGGACCTCGTCGCGGTCCGGCTCGACGCGCCCGATCTGTGCCCGCGCTACACGGCCCGCGTGATCCGCGGCGTCCGGATCGGGCCGAGCCCCGCGTGGCTGCGCGAGACGCTCGAGAAGGTCGGTCTGCGCAGCATCAACAACGTGGTGGACGTCACGAACTACGTCATGCTCGAGACGGGCCAGCCGCTCCACGCCTTTGACTACCACCTCGTGGCGCGCGGGAACGAGGACCGCCCGACCGTGGTGGTCCGCCGCGCGGCGGATGGGGAGACGTTCGTCACCCTCGACGGCCGCGAGCACCGCCTCGCGCCCGATCACCTTTTGATCGCCGACCCGGAGAAGGGCATCGCCCTCGCGGGGGTCATGGGCGGACAGAACACGGAGGTGTCCGACCGCACGGCGGACATCCTGCTCGAGTCGGCCTACTTCCTGCCCACCAGCGTCCGGCGCACGTCGAAGGCGCTGGGGCTGCGCACCGACGCGTCCTACCGCTTCGAGCGCGGGGCGGATCCCGCCGGCGCCGAGCACGCGAGCGCCCGCGCGGCCGCGCTCATCCTCGAGACGGCGGGGGGCACCCTCGCCGGCGGCGTGGTCGATGCATGGCCCGAGCCTTTCCAGCCGCGGCAGATCACGCTCCGGCCCGGGAAGGCCAACGCGCTGCTCGGGCTTAGCCTGCGGCCGGAGGAGATGGATTATTACCTCGGCCAGCTTGGCCTCAGGCCGGCGGCACGCCCGCCGCGGCCCGTCGATGCGGAGCCCGCGCCGGTGACGCTCAGCTACCGGATCCCCTCGTGGAGGGTGGATCTCAAGCGCGAGATCGACCTCGTGGAGGAGATCGCCCGGCTCCACGGCGTGGACAGAATTCCCTCGAGCGCTCCCCGCCAGGCGCGCGGCGCGCATGCGTTCGACACGCTCCACGACGAACTGTCCGCGGCGCGGCAGCTGCTTGCGGGACTCGGCCTGCACGAGGTCCAGGGGCAGACGCTCGTCTCGAGCGCGAACCTCCGGTCGGTGCCGCCCGCGGAGGTGGTGCGGCTCGCGAACCCGCTCAGCAGTGACATGGACGTCCTGCGCCCGAGCCTGCTTCCCGGCCTGCTCGACATCCTCCGGCACAACCAGCGCCACCAGAACGCCGACCTCGCCCTGTTCGAGATCGGGCGTGTCTTCCGTTCGGCCGGGAACGGCGTCCGCGAGCACTGGCGCCTTGCGCTCGCCCTGTGCGGGCGCCGGCGCGAGCCCTTCTGGGCGGACGCCCGCCGCGAGGACGTCACCGACATCCACGATCTGAAGGGGATTCTCGAGGAGTTCCTCGCGCGGTTCGGGGTCCGCGGGATCGGCTTCCAGCGCGCGGAATCGTCCGATCTCTACGTCGAGTCGGCCCGGATCCTCCTCGGGGGCAGGCGCGCGATGGGCGAGATCGGCCAGCTTCACCCGCGTATCGCCCGGCAGAACGACTTGCGCCAGGCGGTGTTCATGGCGGAACTCGACCTCGACGAGATGCTCGCGCGGCGGAACGCGGGTCGCTCGTTCCAGTCGCTGCCGGCCTTTCCGGCGGTGCGCCGCGACGTCGCGATGATCGTCGCGGAAGGCGTGGAGCACGACGCCGTGCTGAAGGCGGTCCGCGCGGCGGGCGCCCGGCACCTCGACGCGGTTCGCCTGTTCGACGTGTTTCGCGGCACCGGCGTCCCGGAGGGACACAAGAGTGTCGCCTACGCCTTCATCTACCGCGCGAGCGACCGCACCCTCACGGACGCCGAGGTGAACACCGAGCACCAGAAGATCGTGACGAAGCTGCTCGGGGACCTCGGCGCGACGATCCGCCAGGGCTGAGCGCTCCGACTCTGCGGCGCTCGCTCGCTCCTACTCGGGCGGCCACTCGATCTTCGGCGCGAAGTTGTACGGCAGCGCGTGCTGGTCCAGCACGGCGTTCGGCCATGCGCTGATCCAGCTTCGCGGCCGGCGTTCGAGACGTGTCCGCACATCCACCGCCTCGGTGAACCGGCGGTAATGCGCCCAGTCGCCGTCGAAGCGCTTCGGCCACCGGCGCGCGTGCGGATGGTCCGGATCGCGGATCCCCTCGCGATGGAGACGTTCCCAGTGGCGCCGGAGCGAGGCGGGCTCCGGCGCGCGTCCGGCGGCGTCAACCGGGAGGCTGCCGTGCTTTCCCCATTCGACGGCGAACACGGGCCCGGCCGGGTCGGGAACCGCCTCGAGGATCTGGCCATGGAAATATGCGTAGGCACGCACGGCACGGCCGCTCACGGGTTCGTAGCGGATCCAGACGACCTCGTGATCCGTCGGATCGCTGTCGTCCGGGAAATCGATGTCATCCCCCCAGAACAGGTGGTAACCGATGAGGGGTTCGGTGGGGTGATGGATCGCCACGGCGGTCTCGAGGCGGAACCGCTCGCCCGGCACGGTCCTCAGGAGCGGCGCCAGCTCGAGAATGCGGCGCTCGATCGTGTCCGACGGCGGCACCGCGGGGTCGAGTTCCAGAAGCCGCCGGTAATCCCGGGATGCCTCGGCCAGCCTGCGTTCCTGATGGAACGCCATGGCCCGATCGTTGAGCAGCGCGAGTTCCGCGGCGTGGAACGGTTCGAGACCGCGCACGGCGAGTTCCTCGAGATCCGAGCCGGGATCGACACCCGGGAGACTCACCGGGTTGGCCCGGGCGATGATTCCGCCGGTCCATCGGACGGCATAATCCCCGAGGGAAGGATCCGGTTCCGGGAAGTCGGTGCTGATCCACTGCGCGCCGCTGGCGAACGCGGCATCGCGCCGGCGAGCGTCAGCGTTCAGCGCCTCGCGCAGGTCGGCGTCCGCGCGTGTGCGCACCATGAATCCCCGGGCGACGAGTCTCCGGATCGTGTCCGCGCCGCCGACGGGATCATCGATACGGAACCATGCCGCCGCGGGATGTCCCTCATCCACGCTCACGAACATCAGACGTCCCGCGAGGGTGCGGCTCGGAGCGAGGTACAGGTCGCGGACGTGGTCGAGGTTGGCCATCGCGAACAGGATGCGGCCGCGCGCGGCGGCGAGCTCGGGCCATCCGTTCCCCTGCACCGCCTCGCGCAGGGAGGGACGTCCCTTGCGCACGTCATCGGGGAGCAACAGCCGTTCCGCGGCGAAAACGCCGAGAATCTCGCGCTCGACCTCCTCGAGCAGCTTCATGGTCCATGGCAGGGGCCGTGTGTAACCCGCACCGGCCGATGCCTCCCTGAACTCGAGCAGCACGAGGATCGGGACGTGGGCGGCGTTCTCCGCGGACCATCGCGCGATCTCCTCCAGCGCCCGCCGGAGCGTCGGCACCGTCGTCTGGAAATCGATGTCGGGAACGTGCAGCACCTTCGCCCCAGGCTCGCGCATCACGTCGGCGGGAGGCGTCGGGAACGATGCGTATCCGGCGCTCGCCGCGAGGCCGGCGCCCGCCGGGCTGGCGAACAATCCGCCATCCGGGTCCGCGTAGAGATCGAGTTCGATCTGGCGCACCCCGAGCCGCTCGAGCTGTTCCCGGATCGGGCGGTGCGTGTGCCGAACCGCGGAGGCGTCCCCGGGGTGCTCGCGCCGGATCAGATCCATCAGCGCCGGATGGGGCGCGACGTGATAGGAGTTGTGGGTACCGATGACCTGGACCTGGTCCATGCGCGGTCCTGCCGACGCCCAGGGACCGAGCGAGGCGCCCATCGCGATGCCTGCCGCGCAAATGCCCGTCTTCCATCCCGGTCGCATAGCGCCTCACGGAAGTCCGCCTTCAGGCCGGGCGCAAGAGGGCAAATGCATGGCATGCACCCCTGTCCCGCACCGAGGCGGCCGTGGCTTTCCGCCGCAGGGTGTCCGCGCGCGTATCTCCCTGGGACACACGCGCCGGATCACGGCGCGGGGGGCACGGGGCCCGCGGCAGGTTGGGAGGGGTGTCGGGGTCCGGCCGAGGCCGCTGCCGGCGAACGCTCTCAGTGCGCGAGCTGGCGCGCGACGGCCGCGCGCACCCGGGCGTCACGCGCGTCGGCGAGTTCCTGCACCAGCCCCGAGGGGAAACGTTCGAAGGCGGCGTGGAGCCACATCACCTCGAGCTTCGCGCGGGGGTCTTCCTGGTTGCGCAGCCATGACATCGCCTCCGGCAGCACGGCGGTTCCCCGCTGACGCAGGAGGAGGCGCGCCTGTTCCTGCTCCCAGGCGTTGCGCGAGAGGGTGAGGTCGAGCAGGCGGGTCGTGCTGAGGCTGGCGAGGTTGCGAGGGCGTCCGGCGGTGGGGGTGCCCTTCAGCGCCACCCTCCAGATGCGTCCGTGTTCCTTGTCGCGGCGCGGGTCACGGAAATCGACCTCGCCGTGCTGGATGATCGGGTTGCTCCAGTCGGCGATGTAGAGCGCGCCGTCCGGCCCGAATCGCAGGTCGATGGGCCGGAACGTGACGTTCGTCGAGCGGAGCAGTTCCGCCTGTTCCATGGCCTGGAACGTGGAGCCCGCGCCGCTCAGGGCGAAACGGACGATGCGGTTCGCACGGAAGTCGCACGTGATGATCTGCCCCTGCCACTCCTCGGGGAACGCCGGGCTGTGGACGACCTCGAGGCTGCAGTATTTCGGGTAGTTGCCGGGGCTGATGCTGGGCGCCTCGCGGCGCATGTCGGCGTAGGTGAAGTACGTCGCCCCCTGCATCGCGTGGTAGATCCCCTTGAAGCCGGCGCCGTCCGTGAAGAACTGGTTTCCGTACTGGTCCCAGTGATGTCCCCACGGGTTGCAGCCGCCGCGGGTGAACACCTCGAGGCGCCACGTGTCGGGGTTGAACCTCCAGATCCCGCCCGAGTTGAGGCGCCGCACGCCGTGCGGCGTCTCGATGTGGGTGTGGGTGTAGATCGACTGGTTCATGTAGAGGTGCCCGTCGAATCCCCATCGCAGCGTGTGCAGATTGTGGTGCGTGTCCTCGGTGCCGAAGCTGGACAGCACGACCGTCCGGCGGTCGGCGCGCCCGTCGCGGTCCACGTCGGCGAAGTGCAGCAGCTCATGGCTGGCGCCGACGTAGCATCCCCCCTTGCCGTCCGGGACGACGCCGGTCGGGATGAGCAGGCCCTCGGCGAAGACGGTGGATTTCTCGGCGACGCCGTCGCCGTCCGTGTCCTCGAGCACGATGATGGCGTCCTCCGGCTCCTGGCCCGGACGGATCTGCGGGTACACCCGGGAGCTCGCGACCCAGAGCCGTCCCTGGGGATCCCAGTTGATCTGGATGGGCTTGAAGAGCATCGGGTTCTCCGCCCAGAGCGTCACCTCGAACCCGGGATGCACCGAGAACGCGGGCTGGTCCTGCCGGGGAACGCGGGCCGCTGCGGGGGCGGCCGAGGCGGCGGGCCGCGCCTGCGGCCGGCCGGAGGCGGCCGTTTCCATCAGGCTGCGGACCTCGGAAACCGCGGCGGGATCCTGCTGCTCGAGGTTCCGGAGGCGCGCGATCCTCGCGTCCCACTGCTCCACGAGCGGCTCGAACCTCGGGATCTCGACGGCGTTCTGGCCCTGCTCGTGTTTCCGGAAACCGAAGAGGTAGGTCCAGTTCGCGGGACGCCATCGATGGAAGAACTGCTCGTTCTTGCGGCGGATGGCTTCCTCGAGGATCTCGAGGCCGGGCGCGTCGGAGACTTCGCCGCCGAGTTCCTCGACGATGCGCGCGGCGACGAAGTCATGGCCCTGCGCGTTGAGGGTGACGGGGGACTGGTAACTGACCATCCGGAGGAGCGCGAGCTGGCGGGTGATCGAGAGGACATCGATGAACGGGGCCTGTTCCTCCCTCGCGAGCGCCGCGAGCGCCTCGCTCACCGCCTCGAGGTCGCGCGCGCGGGGGGAGCCCGGCGCCACTCCCTGCTGCTGGACCGGACCGAAGATCACGAAGCGCACGTCGTTCCCCGCAACCTCGCCAATGGTCACCATGAGGCGCCGCATGTCGCGGATGAACGCGTCCACCCCCTCGGCCCCGCCCTCGAGGGCGGCCGTCATGCCGTAGCTGAGGAAGGCGACGGTCGGGCGCACGACGGCGACCTGCTCCCCGACGCGGCGCAGCCAGTCATCGGGCGACTTGTTCCAGTCGAAGCTCGCGCGGGACCGGCCGGTGGGCGTGTCGGCGGCCCATGCCAGGTTGCGGAAAACCAGCTGACGATCGGGGAACGCCGCGGTGAGCCGGGCCTCGATCGTGCCGAACGTCCCCTCCCGCTCGAAGAAGGTGTCGCCCATGAAGACGATGCGGTCGCCGTCCCGGAACTCGAAACGCGTCGCCGCGCCGGCGGCGAAGGGCGGCAGGCAGCAGGCCCATGCCGTCGCGGCCGTGAGGATGGCCATCCATCGTCGAAGTCTCGCGTTCCGGTGAGTCATGCCGGGGAGTGTACGAACGTTGCCCGGACCGTCCCAGCGGAAAGGCCGTCCGGCACAGGCCGCGCCCGGCGCGGCCGGATGCGGACCCGCCGTGGGTCGTTTTCTCATTTCGGAAGATCGCCCCGGCCGCTATATCACGCGGATGCCGGTGCGCTCGGTTGCTGCGCCGGCGCGATTATCTGAGCCGCCTTATGCCACTTTCGACGACGAAGGATCTTTTTGCGAAGGCCCTGAAGGGCAAGTACGCCCTCGGCGCCTTCAACGTGAACAACATGGAACTCGTGCAGGCCATCATCGAGGCCTGCGAGGAGGAGAAGGCACCCGTCATCCTCCAGATCTCGCGCGGCGCCCGCTCCTACGCGAACCCGGTGTTTCTCCGGAAGCTGATCGAGGCGGCCGTGAGCGTCACCACGATTCCGATCGCGGTGCATCTCGACCACGGCGACTCCTTCGAGATCTGCCGCGAGTGCATCGACGAGGGATTCACCAGCGTCATGATCGACGCCTCCCACGAGCCGTTCGAGAAGAACGTGGAGATCTGCCGCAAGGTGGTCGAGTACGCCCACAGGCACGGCGCGGTGGTCGAGGGCGAGCTCGGCCAGCTCGTGGGCGCGCAGTTCGACGAGGGCGAGGAGGGGGGCGGGTTCAGCCGCGGGGGTCACTACACGCACCCCGAGGAGGCCGTGGCGTTCGTGCGCCAGTCGGGGGTGGACTCACTCGCGGTCGCCATCGGCAACAGCCATGGCGCCTACAAGTTCCAGGGCGAGCAGCACCTCGACATCGAGCGGCTGAAGGCCATCAAGAAGGCCCTGCTCGACGCCGGCCTCGGTGACTATCCCCTCGTCCTGCACGGCGCCTCCAGCGTGCCCAAGGAGCTCGTCTCGGAGATCAATCAGTACGGGGGCAAGCTCGGTGACAACACCTCGGGCGTTCCCGAGGCCGACATCGAGATCGCCCGGCGCACCGGCTGCGTGAAGGTCAACATCGACACCGACCTCCGCCTCGCCATGACCGCCGGCATCCGCAAGGCCATGTTCGAGAACCCGGCCGAGTTCGACCCGCGCAAGTACCTCGGGCCGGCCCGCAAGCGCGTGAAGGAACTCGTCCGCCACAAGCTGCGCTCCGTGCTCTGCTGCGCCGGGCACGCCTTCGACTGATCCCTCAGGCCCGCATCGCGGATTCGAGATGGGCAACGTAATCCGCGATGCCCTCCCGGGGCGGATACTTCGGCTGGAAACCCAGCTCCGCCCGCGCCCGACTCATGTCCGACTGCGTGTGGGGCTGGTAGAAGGGATAGGGATTCTCGAAGTACTCGGGCTCGAGAGAGGTCCCGAGACAGCGGTTCAACTGTTCGATCACCTCGTTGAACGAGAACGCCACCCCCGAGCCGCAGTTGTACACCGTGCTGCGAGGGGCGCTCATCGCGGCGATCGTCATCGCGACGACGTCCTTCACATGCACGAAGTCACGCCGCTGCTCGCCCGCCCGGAAGACACGCGGGCGCCGGCCTGCCTTCATCTGCAGGTAGAGCTGGTAGATCATGCTCGCCGCAGCCTTCTTGTGAGCCTCCCCCGGCCCGTACACGTTGAAGTAGCGCAGCCCGACGATCCGCCACGACGGATCCCGCCGCGCATACCGCCGCGCGAGGTTGTCGAGCTGCACCTTCGTGAACGCGTAGATGTTCGCCGGCGCCGGATCCTGGTCCTCCCGGTTGACCCCCCCGCCGATGCCGTAGGTCGCGGCCGACGACGCGTACACCACCGGGGTCCTTGTCTCCGCCGCGTAATTGAGCAGCCGTCGGAATCCCTCGATGTTGTCGTGCGCCTGGAGGGCCTGGTTGTGCTCGGTGGTGTCCGTGATCGACGCCTCGTGAAAGATCGCGTCGAAGGCGCCCGGGCCGAACTGCGCGTCCCAGTCGAGGCGCGACACGTCCGCGGTCACGAAATCGCCCCGAAACCCGCGCAGGTTCCGGAAGTCCCCGCTGCGAAAGTCGTCGACCACCGTGATCTCCGCCTCGGGCGCCCTCTCCTGGAGGGCCAGCGTGAGGTTGGAACCGATGAAGCCCGCTCCGCCCGTGACGAGAATCCGTTGCATGGGCGCGCGAGCCTATCCGGCGCGCCCGATTCGTCAAACCCGCCGACCACCGCGGCCACCCGCACCCGGGCGCGGAGGACGCCTCCCGCCGCATGACCGCGCTCGTCCCGGTTCTCCGCCGCGAACTTCGCGTCGCCTCGCGCCGTCACGCGACCTACTGGACCCGTTTCACGGCGGGGCTGATCGCGTCCGGGGTTCTGGGGTTCGTCCTGCTGATGGTCGAGATCGCCTCGGCCTTCGGGGGGCCCTTTCCCGCGGGCCAGGTGCTGTATTACACCTTCGCCACCTACGGCACGCTCGCGGTTCTGTCGGGCGGACTGTTCCTCGCGACCGACTCCATCGCGTCCGAACGCCGCGAGGGCACGCTGGGACTGCTGCTGCTCACGCGGCTGCGCGCGCATGATCTGCTGCTGGCCAAGCTCGGGGCCGGCCTCCTTCGATCGGGTCAATGGCTGTTCGCGGCCGTTCCGCCCGCGGCGACCATGCTGCTCTTCGGCGGCATCGCGCCCGGCCGGGTGGCCGGACTCGCCCTTGCCCTCGCCAACGGCCTGTTCTGGTCCATCGCCATCGCCCTCGCCGTATCGGCATGGTTCGAGAAGTGGAGCATGGCCTTCTTCACAACGGCGCTGCTCCTCACGGGCGGGGCGGTGCTGCCCATGGTGATCGACGCCATGGGCCTCCATGGCGTGACGCTGGCCAGTCCCGTCACCACGATCACGAGAATCGGCGGTCCGTTTCCCGAGGAGTACTGGCTCTCGCTCGGGATCGTGCACGCGCAGGGATGGCTCGCCCTTCTCATCGCCACATGGTGGCTGCGGCGGCCTCCCGGGGAATCGCGGATGACCGCCGCCCACCCGCCGCCGCCTCCCGCGGCGAAGAACGCCGGGGCGACGCCCCCGGTGATGCCGGCCTCGCCCGTTCCCGGGGAGGTTCCTTCCCCCCGCCCGCATCGCGACGAGGCGCGGCGGATCCTGCGCCGGCGGCGCGCGCTCGAACCCCATCCGACGGGCTGGCTGGCCGCGCGCGAGCCGGCCCTCGGCCGCTTCCTGAAGCTGGTCACGGCCGGCGCGCTCGCGGGGATCGTCGCCGGGGTCAGCCTCGTGGACTGGAACCTTCTCATCCTTGCGGGATCGATGGTGACCGGCCTCTTCACGATGATGCTGATCCTCTACGTCAGCGCCACGGCGGGCCGGCACCTCGCCGAGGCGGCGCGCACGGGGCTCATCGACCTCGTGCTCATCACACCGACGACGACGGCGTCGATCTGCGCGGGACAGATCCGCGCCCTCGCGCGGACGCTCCTGTTCCCGGCGGCCGCGGTGATGTTCCTGCAGGCCACCATCACGCTGGTCGGCGCCGACCAGTTCAGGGCGATGCCCACCCTGCAGGGAAAGGAGTTCGGGAACCATCAGTTCGTCTCCGGGCTCATGGACGTCGCGGTGCTGCCGGTCACCCTTTCGGCGATCGCGTGGGTCGGGCTGCTCATGGGACTTTACTGGCGGAGCGCGGGAAAGGCGTTCGGATTCACCCTGCTGCTGGGGTGGCTCGTGCCGGGCATCGCCACCTCCGTCGCCACCGCGATGATGACGCCGATCGCGATGGATGGAGCCGCGCCGGGCTGGCTGACGGGGCTCCTCTCGGGAGCCGCCGGGCTCGGCATGCACCTCGCCGTCCTCCTCGGGGCACGGCACTGCCTGCTTCAGAACTTCCGGGCGCTCGCCGCGGGCGACCTCCGTCTTTCGTGAACAGAAAATCCGTGATCCCGCGCGGTTCAGCGGTAAACCTGAACCCCGAAGAATGGATTACGAAGCGGTCATCGGCCTGGAGACGCACGTCCAGCTCCGCACGCGCTCCAAGATGTGGTGCGGCTGCCCGAACTCGTTCGGCGCGCCTCCGAACACGAATGTGTGCCCGGTCTGCCTTGGCATGCCCGGCGTCCTTCCCGTCGCGAACGAGGAGGCGCTCCGCCTGACCGTCCTCACGGGTCTGCTCCTCCACTGCGAGATCCCGGCCCGCGCCTCGTTCGACCGCAAGAACTACTTCTATCCGGACGTCGCCAAGAACTACCAGATCACCCAGTACGCCCTGCCCTCGACGGCGAACGGCCATCTCGACTTCGAGTGCGACGGCCGGATCGAACGGGTGCGCATCACGCGCGCACACCTCGAGGAGGACGTCGCCAAGAACTTCCATTTCGGCCGCGAAAGCGGGATCGACTTCAACCGCGCGGGCGTACCCCTGCTGGAGATCGTCTCGGAACCGGACATCCGCAGCCCGGACATGGCGTGGGCGTATCTCACGGCGCTGACCGAACTGCTCGTGCAGGGCGGGATCAGCGACTGCGACATGGAAAAGGGCATGGTGCGCTGTGACGTCAACGTCAGCGTCCGCCCCCGCGGCACGACCGCGCTCGGCGCCAAGATCGAGATCAAGAACATGAACACCTTCTCGGGAGTGCGCCGCGCCCTCGAGCACGAGATCCCCCGGCAGATCGAGGTGCTCAGGAACGGCGGCACGCTCCGGCAGGAGACCCGCCGCTGGGACGATGTCGCCGGGATCACCGAGACCATGCGCACCAAGGAACACGCGCATGACTACCGCTACTTTCCCGATCCCGACCTCCTCCCGTTCGAGCCGTCCGAGGCATGGCTGGCCGACGTGCGCAGCCGCCTCGTCGAACGCCCCCTCGAACGCAAGCAGCGGCTGATGCGCGATTTCGGTCTTCCGGCGGGCGACGCCGAGGTGCTCAAGAGCAACCTCGCGCTGGCCGGCTTCTTCGAACAGGCGGCCGCCGGCGCCGCGAATCCGCGCGCGGTCGCCAACTGGGTGATCAACAGCCTCGCCGCGCGCCTGAACGAATCCGGCAAGTCCCTCGAGGAGGTGCCGCTCAAGCCGGCGGCGGTTCGGGAGCTCGTGGAACTCGTGGAAACCGGCCGCATCAACGCGCGAACGGCGCAGGATGTCTTCCAGGAGACGTTCACGACCGGGAAGTCACCCGCCGCGATCGTCGAGGAGCGCGGACTCTCGCAGGTCAGCGACACCTCCGCCCTCGAGGCGTTCTGCGACCAGGTCATCGCCTCGAACCCCGGACCGGTGCAGGACTTCCGCAACGGCAAGGCCGCCGCGCTGAATTTCCTCAAGGGCCAGGTGATGAAGATCAGCCGGGGCAAGGCCAACCCCGCGGTGGTCGGGGAGATCCTCCAGCGCAAGCTGCAGGCCTGAGCCTCCGGCCGGGCGAACGATCCGCGCGGGTGCGGCGGGAGAGGCCCGCGGCGAGGCGCCCTGCTCGCGGCGGTCGTCCCCGGCTGATTGACACATCCCCCCCGTTGCCTAGCGTCTCCTCATGCAGTCGCTTCTGGATTCCCTGATCGAGATCATCCGACGAACCTCCGCCGAGATTCCCGATGACGTGCATCAGGGCATCCTTGCCTCGCTCGAGGCCGAGAAGAAGGGAACGATCGCCCAGTCCGCCCTCGAACTGATCAATCGCAACATCGCACTCGCGAAGTCCAAGTCGCAGCCGATCTGCCAGGACACCGGCAGCGTGCTGTTCTACGTCGATTGTCCGATCGGCATGGACCAGGTGACGTTCGCCGAGACCGCGCGCGAGGCCGTGAAGGCCGCGACGAAGAAGGGCTATCTCCGGCAGAACTCGGTCGATTCCCTCACCGGCAGGAACGACGGCACCAACTGCGGCCCGGGCGCTCCCGCCCTGCACTTCCACCAGCACCGCGGCGAGGAACTGAATGTCCGACTGATCCTCAAGGGAGGCGGCTGCGAGAACGTCGGCGCCCAGTATTCCCTCCCCGACGAACGGATCGGCGCGAACCGGGACCTCGAAGGCTGCCGCCGCGCGATCCTCGACGCGGTGCTGCAGGCCCAGGGCAAGGGATGCGGCCCGGGCATCCTCGGCGTCTGCATCGGCGGCGACCGGGCGACCGGGTATGAAGCCTCGAAGGTCCAGCTTCTGCGCCGCCTCGACGACGTCAATCCCGTCCCGGAACTTGCCGCGCTCGAGCAGGAGATCATCAAGACCGCGAACGACCTCGGCATCGGGCCGATGGGATTCGGCGGCCGGACCACCCTGCTGGGATGCAAGATCGGCGTGCTGAACCGGGTGCCGGCGTCCTACTTCGTGACGATCAGCTACATGTGCTGGGCGTACCGGCGGCAGGGCGCCTCGCTGGATCCGGAGGGCCGCATCGTCCGGTGGCTCTACTGAGGGCCGGGACCATCACCCCGCACGCGAGGACGGACACCCCAACACCTGTTTCCACGTCGATCATGACCTCTCTCCAGACTCCCCTCACCGAAGCCGCCGTCCGCGCCCTGAAGGTCGGCGATGAAGTCGCCATTTCCGGAGTCGTGTTCACCGGACGCGACGCCGTTCACAAGTACCTCCACGAAGGAGGCGCACTGCCCGAGGGCGTGAGCCTCGATGGAGGCATCATCTATCACTGCGGTCCCGTGGTGATCCGGGATGAGTCGGGCGAGTGGAAGGTCGTGGCCGCCGGTCCGACCACCTCCACCCGGGAGGAACCCTACCAGTGGCAGATCATCCGCGATCACAAGGTTCGGGGCGTCATCGGCAAGGGCGGCATGGGCCCGCGCACGCGCGACGCCTGCCGCGAGCACGGGTGCGTTTATCTCCACGCGGTGGGCGGCGCCGCGCAGGTCCTCGCCGAGTGCGTCACGCGGGTGCGCAACGTGTACTTCATGGAGAAATTCGGCTCGCCCGAGGCCATCTGGGAACTGGAGGTGCGCGACTTTCCCGCGGTGGTCACCATCGACGCGCACGGCCGTTCCCTGCACGAGGAGGTGCTCAACGCGAGCACCGCGCGCCTTTCGGAGCACCTGGGGACGAGCGTTCACTGACCGCCGGCGTCGCGGCGCATCCGCTCGCGGCGCTCCACGGCCCGCAGGTTGGTCTTCAGCACGGACCGGACTTCCCGAGGCAGCTTCGAGTCGGCGAGGAGCCGGCGCACGGCCGCCTCGTCCTCCGCGGTGAAGGGTTCGCCGCGGGTCAGCGCCTGGGCCGCGATCCATGCCGCGGCGCCGCCTCGATGCGCGGCGTCCAGCAGCATGGCCCGCGCCTGCTGATTCGTCGGCTGCCAGCGGTAGAGCATCGCCGCCGCATGCGCCCCGAGGGGCGCATTGGTGGCATACCGCGCCCGGGCCATTTCGTGGAATTCCATTGAAAGCCGCGCCGGGTCGAGCCGGCTGAGCGCGCGCACGGCATCCGAAAAGATGCTTCCCGACCTGAGTTCCTCGCGCTCGAGGATCTCCGTCAGCAGCGGCACGAGCACTTCTCCGTGACCGCGCACCTCCGCGAGCGCGCGTGGCACGTGCCCCGCCTTGATCCGGTGCGGCGCCCCGGCCAGTGCACCCCTCGCCGCGGACCGGAGGAACTCCATCGCGACCGAATCCGACGGATCGATCCTCACGATCGCGATCGCAAGGTGCAGCCGTTCCCCTCCCGTGATCTCCTCGTCCCACATCGCGCGGAGCCCGGGCAGCGCGCCGCCCGCGGCAGGCCCGCAGTTTCCCAGGGTCAGCGGCAGCGATGGGATGCGTGGGCCATACGGCAGAAGCTCCTCCAGTTCCGGCAGTGCGGGGGTCGCGGCCGGGCCAAGGTTCGACAGCGCCTCCACCGCCGCGATGGTCTCCACGGGACTCCCATTCCAGTCGAGCGATCCGCGGAGCCGCTCCACGACCGGAGCCACATCCGATCCCGTGAAGCCAAGGAGGCGAATCGCCTCCGTCCGCACGGTCAGGTTCGTCTGCTGCATTTGCGGTTCGAGGGCGTGCAGGAGGGACGGACCGGGAACGCGCAGCGCCGCGAGCAGGCCTTTCACCGCCTCGCGCCGGAGCCATTCATCCTCTTCGCCCACTCCCCCGAGCCCCCGGGGGAGACGCCTCCGGACACGGCGCCATCGCTCCCTCAAGGTCCCATCGTTCCCGGGAAACAACTCGGACACGAGGAACGGCAGCGCGTTCGTCCCGGCGCTCCGGAACGCCTCCAGGCCCACGGCCATGGGCGGGTCCATGGCACTCCGGTCGTGCGCCTGGAGGTGCCAGTACCCGTGGGTGGCGAGCAGTGAGAACCAGTGGGACAGCGGCCTGTGGTGGACGCGCGGGTTCTCGGGCGAAGTCACTCCCACCATCCGCCATGCGATCACCCCGAGCAGCAGGACGAAGCCGCTCCCCCATGCCATGAATCGGCGACTCCGAGGGGACATGAGCGGACTTTCGCAGCCCTCCGGGCCGTCGTCCATGAGCGACGCCGCGGGCACGTGGAGTGAAGGCCTCCCCGGCAGGCGAAGTGATTTCGCCCATTTGCCATTGCAACCCATGCCGTTCAGGCCACTGTCTGCCCTAGAACCCACGAGCAGCGAGCCATGAAAGTCAAACCGACCAAGACCGGAAGCGTGGTGGTGGAACTCGAGAGCGGCGACGATCCCCTCCTCGAGAAGGCCGGACAGACGCCTGAGTTCGGCCAGATCCGACGGATCCTCGCCCCCGTGGATTTCTCCGCGAGCTCGCGAAAGGCGATCCGCTACGCGACGGCATTCGCACGCCAGACGGGCGCGAGCCTCACGTTCCTCCATGTCATCCAGGTGAATTACGCCTACGGCGAGTTCGGCGCGGTGGACTTCACCGCGCTCGAGCGCGAGATGCGTGCCGGCGCGGAAAAGGAACTCGCGAACCTGGTGGCCCAGGCGCAGGAGGCGGGCCTCACGGCGGACAGTCTCGTGCGCGAGGGCAGCCCGGCCAAGGTGATCGCCGACGTCGCGCGCGAACTGGCCACTGACCTGATCGTCATCGCAACCCACGGGTACACGGGACTGAAGCACGTCCTCATGGGCAGCATCGCGGAGCACGTCGTCCGCTACGCATCCTGCCCCGTCCTTGTCGTTCGCCAGCAGGACAACGAACCGCCCTCCCGCTGACTCGCACCGGACACGAGCGCCGCCGCCAGACGTTCCGCCGGGCGGCAACGCGACAGTTCCACCCCCGTGGTTTCAGGATGTCGGGCGGCGCCGCGGACACCGAAGTAGTGTCCGCGAACGACACTCACCCCGCCGGGGGCAAACCCCGGCAAAATCCCGCCGCGCGGGCGTGCCTTCTTGGCGCCACGGCCGGGCCATCAACCTCGCTCACCGCCGGGTTTGCCCCGGAGGCGCCGCACCCGCCCTCGGAGTCTTTGTCAGGGGCGACCGGCGGATCGCGCGTGGTCCGGCCTGTCTGCTGAGCGGAGCAGGCACGATCCGAGGGTCAGTCCGGGCGGTCTGTTTCGGGGCCGGCGCGATTTCCATTGCGTACCGCGGCATTCTTCGATACTTCGTCCGTAGTCTTTCCACAAAACTTTCTGACACCAGAGGTGTCTGGCTATTGCTGGAAGACTTGAGTCACGGGGGTTGAAGAGCCGAAGGGATATGCACGCGCGGTTCGAATCGGGGGAAATTCAACGGGGAGGGGAATTGCCATCCCCCGAGGACGCGCGACCTGTCGGCACCCCGGGGCCGGGATCCATTCACATGAAGGCGACCCGGCCGACCCGACCCACGCCCGCTTTCCCGCCGCAAGGCTCCCCTACCCGCAGCTCCGAACCGCACCTGAACTGACCCACCCAGCATGAATCGGATCACGGGTGACTTGCGGCCGGAACCCGGGCCGCCGCAGGACGGAGCCACCGGCGGGAACCCCTCTTCCTCCGGAAGATGGCAGCCCATCGCCGGCACTGCCATCTCTCCGGAAGCCGTCCGGCTGATTCCCGCGCGTTTCGCGCAGGAACACCGGATTCTTCCGCTCGCGGTGCACGACGGAACGCTGCGGATCGCCGCCGCGGACATTCCGGACGCCCGGGTCATCGATGACATTCGCCTGCTCACCGGGCTCGAGGTCGAGCCAGTCACCCTGCCCGCGGAAGACATCAGCGAACGCATCGCGGAATGTTACCAGCTGACCGTCGAAAGACTCTTCGAGGATCTGGATCCGCGGGACGCGACCGCGACCGAAGCCACGAACCTCCATGACATCGAGGTGATGGCGAACGAGCCGACGGTCATCAACCTCGTGAACCTGATCCTCGCCAATGCCGTTCGCGAACGCGCCAGCGACATTCACATCGTGCCGTTCGAGAACGCGATCGAGCTTCGCTATCGCATCGACGGACTGCTCCAGGTCAAGACCCCGCCGCCACGCCACCTGCACGCCGCCATCGTCTCCCGCATCAAGATCATGGCGGACATGAACATCGCGGAGCGCTTCCTGCCCCAGGACGGGCACATCCAGATTCATCACCGCGGGGCGCGGGTGGATATTCGCGTCGGCACCATGCCCACCAAGTGCGGCGAGAGCGTGGTGATGCGGCTGCTCGAGAAGAATGAGCGCGTGCTGACCCCGGTTGAGCTGGGCCTCGATCCGAAGCGCGCGGCGCTCATGCGCCGCCTCGTGGAGAAGCCGCACGGCCTCTTCCTTGCGACGGGCCCGACCGGCAGCGGCAAGACCACGACGCTCTACTCCATCCTGCAGGGGATCTACACGCCGGAGAAAAAGTTCATCACGATCGAGGACCCGATCGAGTATGAGCTGCCCGGGGTCGCGCAGATCCCCGTCCGCCCGGGTCGCAACTTCTCCTTCGCCAACGGCCTGCGCGCCATCCTGCGCCAGGACCCCGACATCGTGATGGTCGGTGAGATCCGGGACTCGGAGACGGCGGACATCGCGATCCGCGCGGCGCTCACCGGGCACCAGGTTTTCAGCACGCTGCACACGAACGACTCCACGGGGGCGGTCACCCGCCTGCTCGACATGGGCGTGGAGGCGTTCCTGATCTCCTCCGCGCTCGAGGGCGTTCTCGCCCAGCGGCTCGTCCGGCGCGTCTGTTCCCCCTGCCGTGCGGAGGAAGCCCTGTCCTCCGGCGTCCGGGAGCGGCTGGAGGCGCTGGGCGCGCGCGAACTCCGCGGGCCATGGTACCGGGGGCGCGGCTGCGAGGAATGCCGGGGCACCGGTTATCGCGGGCGCATCGGCATCTTCGAACTGCTCGCGATCACCCCGGAGATCCGGGAACTCATTCTACGCAGGTCCTCGAACGCCGAACTCAAGACGGTCGCGCAGCGCGGAATGATCACCATGCACCAGGACGCACTGCAGAAGGCCGCCGCGGGATTGACCTCGCCCGAGGAGATCCTGCGCGTGTCCTCGGGCGACCTCCTCGACTGAGCGAGATGGAATGAACGTCTTTCGATACCGGGCGATCCAGGTCGACGGCGCCATGGTCGAGGGACGGCTCGAGGCCGAGGACCGCAGGTCGGCGCTCCGGCTGCTCGGGCAGCGCGGGCTCTACCCGTCACGGCTGGAGCTCTGCTCCGGCAACGGCGCGCATGCGCCCGCGCCCGCCACCGCGCGCACACCCGATCCGGCGGCGAAAAAGGCGCGTGTGGCCGTCGCGCCGGCCGCGCCCTCCCGAACGGGAGGCCGCGTCCGCCGCCGCCAGGTCACCGCGTTCACTCGCGAAATGAGCGCCCTGCTCGGCGCGGGCATTCCGATACCGCAGGCGCTCACGACCCTCGGGGAGGAGGAGGAGAGTCCCGCGCTGCACGACACGCTGCTGGCGATTTCCGACGCGGTGCGGAGGGGGGCACCGCTCTCCGGTGCGATGGAGGAACACCCGCGCCTGTTCAACCGCCTTTACATCAGCATGGTGCGGGTTGGTGAGGAGGCCGGCGCCCTTCCCGCGGTCATGGCGGATCTCGCGGGCCTGCTGGAGCACGAGGACGAGGTGCGCGGCGAAGTCGTCACGGCCATCGCCTATCCCGCGTTCGTCCTCGCGTTCGGGGTCGTCACGGTGGTGATCCTGCTCACCGTCGTGCTGCCGCGCCTGTTCGGGATGCTCCAGGAGATGCTGGAGGTCCTGCCGCTGCCCACTCGGGTGCTGCTGGGCGTGAGCGAGTTCCTGCACGGGAACTGGCCATGGTGCCTCGCGGCCCTCGTGGCGACGATGTACGGCTGCCGCCGGTACCTCGGCACGCCCGACGGCGCGCTGGCCATGGACGCGTTCAAGCTCCGAATCCCGGTTCTCGGGCCGGTGTTCCGCGCGTCGGCGGTCAGCCGGTTCGCGAGGACGCTTGGCACGCTCGCGCGCAGCGGGGTGTCCCTCCTGCCCGCCCTGCGGATCGTGGAGGAGACGATCGGCAATCGCGTGCTGGCCCGGCAGATCGCGCGTGTCGCGGAGGAGACGCGGGGCGGCGACTCGCTCGCGGCGCCGATCCGAAAGCTCGGGCTGTTCCCGCGCGGCGTCGTCCAGATGATCGAGGTGGGCGAGGAATCCGGGCGCCTTGACGAGATGCTCCTCAAGGTCGCGGACATCGAGGAGCGCCACATGCGCGCCCGGACCAGGACCGTGATCTCCCTGCTCGCGCCCGTCCTCATCCTCGTGGTGGGGGCGATCGTCGGTTTCATCGTCATCGCGCTGCTGCTTCCGATCTTCCGGATGAGCAGCGCCATCCAGTAACCCCCGCAGACACCAGCCCATGCCCCCCCGAAATCAGAACGGACCCCGCCGCGGCTTCACGCTCATCGAAATCATGGTGGTGGTCGTGATCCTCGGCATCCTCGCCGCGACGATCATCCCGCGGTTCATGGGGACGACCCATGACGCCAAGGTCAGCGCGTGCAAGGCGAACGTCGCCGAGCTGGAGTCGGCCCTCGAGCGGTTCTCCGTGCACATGGACCGCTATCCCTCCACCGAGGAGGGGCTCCAGGCGCTGCTCGAGCCGCCCGGAGGCGACGCGCAGCAGTGGCGCGGTCCCTACATCAAGACTCTGCGCCCCGATCCGTGGGGTGTCCCGTATCAGTACCGCTGCCCTGGCATCCGGCATCCGACCGGCTTCGACCTGTGGTCGCGCGGCGCCGACAAGGCGGACGGCGGCGAGGGCACCGGCGCCGACATCGGCAACTGGTGACGCCGAATGATGCCCCCCCGGCAACGCCGCGCCGGCGGTTTCACGCTCGTCGAGCTCATGGTGGTGCTCGCGCTCGTCGCGATCCTCGGCGCCGTGATGCTCCCGGAGATGCGCGGGACCTACGACGACGCACGGCTTCGCGCGTGCGGCCGCGGGCTGGTCGACGCGTGCAGCATCGCGTCGAGCCGCGCGGCCCTGCGCAACCAGTCGCACTGGCTCGAGATCCAGCCGGAGTCCGGGCGGTACGCGGTCCTCGCGCCCGGGGGCTCCTCCGCCGGACCGGTGCCCGTCCGCGACACTCCCGGCGCGCAGGGCCGGATCGACCGGCGGATCACGGTCCATGTCCGCGCACCGGAGGACGCGGACGGCCCGCAGGACGGGGCCGGGACCGATGAACCGTCCCCCCGCGACCCGCGGGGGAGCCGCGTGACCTTCCACCCCGACGGCACGGCGGACGCCGCGGAGATCCTCCTGCGCGACCGCGCCGGGTTCGGCATCATCCTGCGCATCAGCCCGGTGACCGCACGCGTCCGCATTCGCGAGCTTCCACGCACATGAACCCGCGGACATCGCAAGGCGGCTTCTCCCTTGTGGAGGTGCTCTGCGCGATCCTCATCCTCGGCGTGGGACTGGCGGGACTCACCACGGCGGTCACGGCCGCGCTGCGGTCCACCCGCGACGCGGAACTGCATTCCGCGGCGGCGCTCCATGCGGCCGGGGTCATCGAACGCCTCCGCGCGGAGGGCTACTACCTCGCGGGCGAGACCGAGGAGGAATGCGGCGAATCCCTTCCCGGGTGCCGCTGCCGCCAGGTCCTCGCGGAGACCGACCTCGACGGGCTGTTCGAGGTCAGCGTGGCGGTGATTCACTCGCCCACCCAACGAACCCTTTTCGAGCTCCAGACCCTCCTTTTCGAGCCGCCCTTCTCCACCCAATCCGACGACGCCGAGACGCGCAGGCGCCGCCCGCAGCGTCGATGAGAATCTCACGCAGAACCACCCCCGTCTCCCCGCCGCGCGGCGCGGCCGGGTTCACGCTGATCGAGCTCGTTCTCAGCGCCGCGCTCCTGAGCCTCATTCTCGCGGGCGCGTACGCATGCCTGCACGCGGCACTCTCCACGCGCAGGCTGCTGGAACCCCGCATCGAAGCCGCCCAGTCAGGCCGCATCGCGCTCGGTCTTCTCACGGCCGACCTCCGGGCCGCATGCCCGCTCGATCCCGATCATCCCTTCATCGGGATCGACCGCATGCTCGGGGAAATCGAGGCCGACAACCTTGATTTCGCGACGCACAACCACACCCCGGTGAGGCCGGGTGAGGGTGACTACTGCCAGGTCAGCTACTTCCTCGAGCCGGATCCGGATTCCTCCACCGGCGCGTGCCGCCTGTGGCGCCGGCGCAACCCGATGTTCGGCATGGACCCCTTCAGCGGCGGGCGCCGCGAGGAAATCGCCCGCGGCGTCCGCAAGCTCCGCCTCGAATACCACGACGGCCTGGACTGGCACGACACATGGGGCGACCCGGACGGAGGCGCGCGCCGCGAATCCTCGTGGCGCGAGCGGCCCAACCTCTCCGGCATGCCGGAGGCGGTTCGCGTCACGATCTGGCTGGAGAAATCCCCCGGCGGGACGGATGCGCGAACCCGGAGTTCGGCCGAACCAGGTACGGGCGAACCGCCGCTCGTGCTCGAGACGACGGTCCGGCTGAATCTCGCGGGACGCTCATCCTCCTCCGCGTTGCCGTCCCCGGCCTCCTCCTCCACGCCCGCGGGTCCGGGGGCTTCCCATCCCGAGGCCGGCACGCCGACACCATGAACCAGCGAGGATCCATCCTTGTCGGCCTGCTCTGGTGCCTCGTGCTGCTCTCGGTCGTCGTCATCAGCGTTCTCCACGCCTCGCGCATCGACCTGCTCGTCGCCCGCAACCATGCCGACACCATTCAGGCCCATTACCTCGCCCGCGCGGGGATCGAGCGCGCGATCGCGCTCCTCTACCACGATGCGAGGGACCGCAGCCGCAGCGCCCGTCATCACACCGGAAACCTCCACGATGCGCCGGAACAGTTTCAGGAGATTCCGCTCGGCCGCGGGACATGGAGCGTTCTCCGCAAGGCTCTTCCGCATGAGGCGGGTCCCTTCGTCTTCGGGGTTCAGGACGAGGAAGGCCGGTTCAACGTGAACACCGCGCCTGCCGAGGACTTCGAGCCGTTCCGCGAACTCCACGGAGTCGCTCCCGACGTCATCGCGGCGATCCTCGACTGGCGCGACACGGACAACCTGACGGGCGCGGGCGGCGCGGAGATCGATCATTATGCGTCGCTCGTGCCGCCCCGCCGCTGCCGCAACGGCCCCTTCGAGTCCGTTCGCGAACTCCTGATGGTCCGTGGGATCACGTCGGAGCTCCTCTACGGGGTGCGCCTTGCCCGCGGGGATCGGGATCCCACGCAGCCTCCGGACGATCCGCAGTCCGCATCCGCGGGCCCCTCGTGGGCGGACCACCTCACGGTCCACTCCGTCACGAGCGACCTCAACGCCTCCGGCCAGGACCGCGTCAACGTTCAGAGCGCGGATGAAGCCGCGCTCACGTCGGTGCGCGGCATCACCGCGGACATCGCGCGCGCGATCGTGGCATGGCGGAACAACCAGCGGCTCGAGTCGATCGCGCACCTGCTCGATGTCACGGCGCCGGCGCCCGGCGGCGGAGGGGGCGGCGTTCCGCAGCCGGGGGGGATACCCGGCCAGCC
This sequence comes from uncultured Verrucomicrobiota bacterium, assembly GCA_964389135.1. Classification (GTDB taxonomy): domain Bacteria; phylum Verrucomicrobiota; class Verrucomicrobiia; order Limisphaerales; family CAIMTB01; genus CAIMTB01. The sequence continues at coordinate 65,427 of CAYMDA010000006.1, forward strand.
GGCTCCGGGGCGGAACGCCGCGCCATCCGGCCCGCCCGTGATCGACGAGGACCTTCTGATCGAGATCGCGGACGACATCACGGTCCACGAGGGCGGGTTGCGTCCGGGCCTCATCAACATCAACACGGCCCCCGTCGAGGTTCTCGACACGCTGCCCGGCATCGACCGCCAGCTCGCCCACGCGATCATCTCGCACCGCCAGTCGGGCGGGTACTTTCCGAACATCGCGGCGCTGCTTCGTGTTCCGGGATTCAACCCGGACCTGCTGAAGCAGATCGCGTCGCGCATCACGGTGCGATCCGAAACCTTCCGCATCCTCGGCGAGGGACACCTCCGCTTCAGCGGCGCCCGCCGCCGGATCGAGGTCGTCGTCCACATCGGCCTCAACGACGTCGAGCTGCTCGCCTACCGGGAGGACAACCTTTGAACCCGCTGACCCTTCTCAAACCGCCTCCTCTCCTGCTGGAGTTTCGACGCGACACGCTCGTGGTCCTCGATGGGGATCGCACGCGATCATGGCCGCTGGAGCGCACTCCGACGGGCCGCCTTTCCGACGCCTGCAAGGCGCGCCTCCGCCCCGAACTCGCGGCGTTCAGCCGGAAGGCGCCGTGGATGCCGCGCCGTCCGGCATGGTGCGCGATCGACGCGCGGGGCCTCTCGCTCCGCCGAATCCGCGTCCCCGCGGCGAGCCCCGGGAACCTGCACGAGGTCGTGGCGCTCCAGATCGAGTCCGAGTTTCCGCTGCCGCCGGAGGAGCTTGCATGGGGACACCTCGATCCGACGCCGGACTCGCGGGGTTCCGGGCAGCACGAGATGGTCATTGCCGCCGTCCGTCGGGACTTCATCGCGGAACCCCGGGAACTGCTCGCCGCGTGCGGCATCGAACCATCCTTCACGGTGGCGGGATTGGCGCGTTCGCTGGTGTGTCCGCGCAGCGAGCCGGGATGGTCGAACCTCGATGTCGCGGGAGACAGCGCGGAGCTCTTTGTGTTCGACGCGGCGGGTCCGTGTGTGTCGCGCATCCTTCACGGGCTGTCGGAGTTTTCCGCGACGACGCGGGCGGCGAACCTCACCCATGCCGCGCAGGGAGAGGCGTCCCCCGGGACATCCATCCCTGCATCCGGGCCTGCGCGGGAAGCACCGCCGCGGCTCGTCAGCGTGCTCGAGTCGCTCCTGCCGGGGAACGGCGCTCCGCATGTTCTCCACCTGACCGGCGATGCCGCCCGGCATCGCGCCGTGATCGATCTCGTTCACGAACACTTCGGGGGGCGGATCCGGTGCCAGTCGATCGAATCCCCTGCCCCGGACGAAGCCACGGCAGCCCTTCGGGGCATGCGCAGGGCGCTCGACCCGGGCACGACGCCGGCCCTCTTGCCGCTGCGGACCGCCGGCTCGGCCACGCCCCCCCGTCCGGCGTCCGCGTCGGGTCGCGCATGGTCCGCCGCGGTCGTGCTGCTTCTGGCCGCGCTGCTCGCCGCGCCGTGTCTGGAGGCGGTGCTCTTCGGACCGCGGCTGCGCGCCCTCCTGGCCGGGTACCGCGCGAACAGGCCGCGCCTCGAGCTGATCGACCGCGAGGCCGGCTTCCTGCGCCACCTTCGCCAGAACCAGCCGCCCTACACGGAGGCGCTCCTCGTGCTGGCGCAGTTCACGCCGCCGGGCGCGCGCATCGAATCCACTTCCATGAACCGGCGGGGCGAGGTTTCCCTGCGCGGGTCCTTCCAGAACTCGCAGCAGGTCGTTGATTTCCGCACCAGGCTGGTGGAGTCGGGCTTCTTCTCGTCCGTCGTCGTCGAGGAACAGACGCCCGCTCCCAACGGTCGGCAGATCACCTTCCGGCTTGCCGCCCTGTGGAAGCCCGAGGCCGCGCGCCGAAACCTGCCCATCCTCAGGACCGACGGCGACTCGAACGCGCCGGCGGCTCCGTCCCCGGGGGGATAACGCACAGCCGACCCACACCCATGCGTCCACTCACCGACCGGGAACGCCGCACCGTGCGCCTCGGCGCCATCGCGATCAGCGTGTATCTGGCCCTGTTCTTCGGGCTGCAGTTCTGGCGCGGCGCGGAACGGCGCACCACCGAATACCGCAAGCTGCTGGCGCAGGCGCGGGAGGCGCGCCTCGAAGCCGGCGTCGCCCGCGAGAAGGCGCTCGCCGCGGGCGAACTCATGGAGCTGTTCCGGATGGATCCGGCGCAGCTCTCGAGGACCACCATCGTTGCGCAGGCGACCGCGGCGATTCATCGGGCGGCGACCGGCGGCGGCATGACGCTCGGCCCGGTTCGGGAAACCTCCGCCCGCTCCGCGGACGGAGAGATCGCCGCGATCCAGCTCGAGGGCATGGGGCCGGTCCCGGCCATCCTGCGCTTCATCCAGTCGCTCGGCTCGCTCGGTTTCCCGCTGATCGCCGACTCCGTGCTGCTCACGCCGGGCCCGCAGCCCGGGCACGTGAAACTGAACATCACGATCGTGATCCTCGACTTCGACCAGTGGAAGCCCTCCACCCGGAAATCCGATGTCTGACCGCCTCATTCCGCTCCTCAAGCTGGCCTGCGCAGTGCTCGCGGTGCTCCTGATCCTCCGGACGGCCCGGGTGATCACGCGAACCGCCCCGCTCGGTGACCTGACCATTCCCGACGCGCCCGCATGGTCTCCGCCTGCCGGGACGCATTCACCGCCCTCCGGCGGCACGCCCTCCGGCGCTCCCAGGATGATGCCGGGCATGCCGGGCGGAGCGGCGGGGGCCCCCCCGCCCTCGCCGACCATCCAGAAGCGCCTGGATCGCATCGTCGAGAGCGGCCTGCTCGGGCCGGTCATACGGCCGCCACCCATGGCGCTGCTCGGTATCGCCGGGCCTGACGTCCTCCTCCGCGCACCCGACGGCCGGACCGGGTTGATCCGGGAAGGAGGCGAACTCGGCGGCGTGAAACTGCTTCGGATCGGCACCAACCGAGTGCTGGTGCTCGAGAACGGACAGCCGAAGGAACTCACCATCTTCGGCGGGCTCGGAGGCGACTCCCTCCTGCCAGCCACTGAACCTCCCCAGCCGTGAAAACCGCCCCCACCCGATCCCTCCACACCCGCATCCTCCGCCCGATGCTGGCCCTCTGCGCCGCGTGCATGCTGTCCTCGTGCGGCCAGCCCGCCACGCCGTCGGGCGCGGAGAACGCCGCGGAACCGCAGACGGCCGAAACCGCCGCGGCGTCCAACGCGCCGCCGTCAGCCGCCGCGCCGGCGCCGGGTGATACCAGCGCCGCCGGCACGAACGCCGCCGCGGCCGGTCAACCCGCGCAGGCTCCACCCGGAACGGGGGGCGCAGCGATCGCCGGCACCGGGGCGGAATCCGCCGGCGGACCCAGCACGAACGCGGTTCCGGACGACGGCATCCAGGTGGCGTTCCAGGGCGCGGACATCAACATGATCGTGCAGTGGATCGCCCAGACCACGGGCAAGAGCGTCGTGAAGCATCCTCAGGCGCAATGTCAGCTCACCATCGTCAGCTCGAGGAAAGTCACGACGCGGGAGGCGCTCGACCTCGTGTACCAGGCGCTCGCGCTCGAGGGGTACAACTGCGTCGAGACCAGCCAGTCCATCTTCATCGTGCCCGCGGACCAGGAGGCCCGGATCGGCGCGGACGTGATCACCGATGAGATCCCCGACGGCCGCCAGCGCCTCGTGAAGATCTTCACGCTCGAGCATGTCTCCCCGGCGGACCTCCGGGACAAGATCAAGCCGGTCCTGTCCGACAAGGCGGCCGTCGAGATCGACGCGCGCTCGAGCCAGCTCATCGTCACGGACTACAACCAGAACCTCCGGCTCCTCGGTGAGCTGATCGACCAGCTCGACGTGACTTCGATCGGCGACTCGATCATCGAGGTGATTCCGCTGCGGCATGCCCAGGCCGAGGAGGTCAGCGGCCTGCTGGGCGCCATCCTCAATGGCGGCTCGCGCACCGGGGGGAGTTCCCCGCCCTCCGGGGCTTCACCACCCGGAATGCCCGCTCCCGTGTCCATGCCGACGCCGTCGCCCGGCCCCGCGGGTTCCGGATCGGGCGCCTCCGCGGGAGCGGTGCAGGTCTGGCCCGACAAGACGGCGAACCGTCTCATCATCTCCACACCGCAGGCGCGTCTGGAGGACGTCCGCCGGCTGGTGGGCATTCTCGACCGCGACAAGCCGGACGATGTCGGGGTCCGGGTCATCCCGCTCAGGCACGTCCAGGCGGCGGACCTCGTTCGGGAGATCGGCCCGCTCTTTCAGAAGATGAGCGGCCGCTCGCTCAAGGACACGATCGACATCGCGGCGAACGAGCGGTCCAACTCGCTGGTGGTTCTGTCCAGCGAATCCAACCACGAGGCGATCCGCGAACTGGTGGCGGCGCTGGACACGGACAGCGCGCAGGAGCTGATCATCCGGACGTTCACCCTCCGGAACGCGGACGCGCAGGACGTCGCGCGGCAGCTCCAGGAACTCGGCGAGGGACAGGACTCCAGCTCGCGCTATCCGTACTTCATCCTCTACTCCATGTCGGGGTCGCAGAACCGGAAGAAGCTCAGCGTGGTCGCGGACCGGCGGCGCAACGCGGTCGTCGTCCAGGCTCCGCCCGCCCAGATGCCCGGCATCGAACGCATGGTCGCGGAACTGGACGAGCCCGTGCAGGACGACTCGCTGGCTCCGCGGATCTTCAAGCTTCGCTATGTGAGCGCGGTGGACATCGAGGATGTGCTCAACGAACTCTTCCTTCGCCGCCAGCAGAATCGTCCCTACTGGTACTACGACGAGTTCGAGACGCAGACTCCGGACCGCGATGTCGGGCGGCTCTACGGAAAGGTGCGCATCACGAGCGAACCCTACTCGAACACACTCATCGTGACGTCCAACTCACGCGAGAACCTTGCCGTCGTGGAGGACATCATCGACCAGCTCGACGTTCCCTCGCAGGCCGGCGAGACGACGGTGCGCATCGAGCTGCGCTTCGCGAAGGCTCCGAGCCTCGCGAACCATCTCAACATCCTGTTCGCGCGGAACGGGTCGCCTCCGCTCCGCCCGGCGGCGCCGCAGCAGCAGGGTGTTCCCAATCCGAACCAGGGCCAGGCGCGGAACTCGTTCTCCACGGAGGACAACTTCGAGCTCTGGCAGGAGGACCGCGAGGAAGGCTACTACCCGTGGCTCGGCGGCCAGCCCGACACGCAGCGGACGTCCGACGGCCGCACCACCGCCCGGCAGGTCAGCGACCTCGTGGGGCGCGTGCGCGTCGTTCCGGACCCCCGCAGCAACTCCCTGCTCGTCTCGGCCAACGTGCATCTGCTGCCGCAGGTCGTGAAGCTGATCGAGGAACTGGACGCGCCCACCGCGCAGGTGCTCATCGAGGCGCGCATCGTGGAGGTGGCGAGCGACGCCCTCGACCGCCTCGGGGTCCGCTGGTCCCCGGACGGGGACCAGGTCTTCACCGCGGAGGACTACGACAACTCGATCATCGGCCGCGCCGGCTCACGCTATCAGACCGGGTACGGCGGGCTCACCGACGTCAACAATCCCGCCTTCGGCAACATCGCCTCCACGCTCACCCGACTCCGCTCGGGGGTGCTCGACAGCACGGTCAACCTCGACGTGCTGATCCAGTTCCTTCGCAAGACCACCGACGCCACGGTGCTTGCCGAACCCCAGATCAACATCGCGGACAACGAGATGGGCCGTCTCTTCGTCGGCCAGCAGGTACCGTTCATCAACCAGAGCCAGACCACGGACGTCGGCGCGCTCAACCAGTCCTTCGAGTACAAGCCGGTCGGCGTCATCCTCGAGGTCACGCCCCGCATCAACACGTCGGGCGATGTCGCCCTGCGGATCCGCGCCGAGTCCTCCGCCATTCAGCCGGGCCAGACGCTGTTCGGCGGGGCGATCCTGGACACGCGCAACTTCCGGACGGACGTCACCGCGCGCAGCGGTGAGATCCTCGTGCTTGGCGGCATCATCCAGAAGCAGATCTCGGACACCGTCCGGAAAGTGCCGGTGCTCGGTGACATTCCCGGCCTGAAGTGGGCTTTCCGGAAGAAGGACCGCACCGCGCGCGATGTCGAGCTCATGGTGTTCCTCCGTCCCCGGATCACGCGCACCCCGGAGGAGGCGCGCGCCCTCCTCGAGGAGATCGACTCCAAGGCGCCGCTGCTGCGTCCGTGGCGCAACGGCATTCGCCGTGGCGACGAGTCGGGCGAGAACCCGAAGGCGGATTCCGCCGACGAGCCGCAATGATCCGTCCCCGCCGTGAAGGTCAGCCGGACGGCGCGTCGCGGGCATCCGTCACGACGAATCGGCGAATGGCCCGCCGCGGGCGCTCAGCCGCCGACGGCGCCGCGCAGTTCCGGCCAGAGGCGCGCGGCCATCCGCATGCCCTTCCGGAACACGTCGAGGTCAAACTTCTCGTTGGGCGAGTGCGCGTTCGCGTCGGGGAGGGCGAGGCCGAGCAGCAGCGAATCCACCCCGAGGATGCGTTTGAAATCGTTCACGATCGGGATGGAGCCGCCTTCCCGCAGGAGAACCGGTTCGCGTCCGAAGGCGTGGCGAAGCGCGGACAGCGCGGCCTGGGCCATGGGCCCGGTCGGATCCAGCAGGTACGCCGCGCCGCCGTGGCCGGCCACCACCTCGAGCCGCACGGTGGGGGGGCACAGCGACTTCAGGTAATCCGTCACCTTGCGCACCACGCGCGCCGGTTCCTGGTCCGGCACGAGCCGGAACGTCAGCTTTGCGCGCGCCCATGCCGGGATGATGGTCTTGCTGCCCTCGCCCTGGTAACCGCTCGTGAGTCCGTTGATCTCGCACGTGGGGCGGGCGCTGCGCTGTTCGACGAACGTGTACCCGGCTTCCCCGAAGAATGCGGGCACGCCGAGGAACTTCCGTTCCGCGCGTTCCGAGAACGGCAGCCTTGCGAGCTCCCGGCGCTCGAAGGCCTTGAGCTTGCGGACGTCGTCATAGAATCCCGGCACCGTGATTCGCCCTTTCGAATCCCGAAGCGCGGCGAGCAGCTTGCACAGCACCATGGCCGGGTTGTCCACGCAGCCGCCGAAGATGCCCGAGTGCAGGTCGCGGTCCGGGCCGCGCACGATCACCTCGAGGGCGGCGATTCCCCTGAGTGAGTACGTGAGTGCCGGGTGTCTGGGGCTGGGCATCCCGGTGTCCGAGATCACGAAGGCCTTGCAGCGGAGCTGGCTTCGTCTGGCCTTCAGGAACGGGAGGAGATGGACACAACCGACCTCCTCCTCGCCCTCGATGAGGAATGTCACGTCACACGGGAGCTCGGTCCCCGTCCGGAGATACGCCTCGATGGCCTTGAGGTGGGCGAAATGCTGGCCCTTGTTGTCGCTGGAGCCGCGCGCATAGATCGACCCGTCCTCGATCCTCGGTTCGAACGGCGGCGAGGTCCACAGGTCGAGGGGTTCCGGCGGCTGGACGTCGTAGTGCCCGTAAACGACGAAGTGCGGCTTTCGCGAGCCCGGCCGGCGGGGTGTTCGCGCGATGACGATGGGATGGCCCCCGGTGGGGTGGACCTCCGTCTCCAGGCCGATCTCGCGGCAGTGGGCCGCCAGCCATTCGGCGCACCGCCGCATGTCGGCCGCGTGGTGCGGCTGCGCGGAGATCGACGGATGGCGCAGATACTCCGTCAGCTCACGGATGAAACGCGGCTCGTGCTCGGCAAGGTAGGCGTCAACGCTTGTCACTCCCTCTTGTTGCGGTCGAGGATTCCCCGAAGCAAGCCCCCGATCGGGTTCCCGGGGGCGTTCGTTGCCGGTGCGTTCGTTCCCGGCGCGTTGGTACCGGCGGTGTTGGTCGAACCGGCGCCGCGATTCAGCAGCCCGCCGATCCCCTGGACCAGGTCGCGTGCGGCGTTGGTGTTTCCGCGGCCGACATTCCCGAGCAGGTCCGTCACGCCGCTGACCGCCTGGCCCGCCTCGCCACCGAGCAGCCCGCCGATGCCCCGCGCGACGAGCAGCGCGGTCTTCGCGGTATCCACCTTCGGAGCGGGCTCGCCCAGCGTGCCCTCGATGGATGCGATTTCCGGCAGGGCAACGTAGGCAACGTTGGTGTCCGCATCCCTCGAGACCAGGCGCGCCCTCCGCGCGAGCTCACGCTCCAGTCCGAGTTGAACCGGGAGCTGGATGCGTGACTGCATCAGGTCGTCCGCGATCGGGATGCTGCCCTCGGTGGCGGCGACGAACGACGCGCTGCGCGCCATTGCCTGCGTGATCCGGATGGCGCCCTCCCCCATGTTGACCGTGGCCGCCATGTCCATGATCGGCTGCTCCCGGAGCTCGCGGATGTTCAATGCGGACGCGAGCACCCGGGTCAGCAGCGTCAGCACGCCCCGGCTGGACTCGGCATCCGCGAGCCGGAGGTTCGCGTTGGTCACCGAGAAATGCATGTTGCCCTGCAGCGTGCGGCGGAGGTTCACCCCGGTGGTTCCCGCGCCCCGGATCTCCATGCCGGCGTCGGCTGCCCCCTGAATCCTGTTCCTCAGCACCGGGGTGAAGGAATCCACCAGCGGCTTCATCGGCACCTGGGCGGCGGAAGCGCGGATGGCGTATTCGTAGCCCGGCACGCCGACGTTCAGGTTCAAGGCCGCATTCACCGGCGCGCCATTGAGCGAGAGCTGGAAGGGATCGACCTCGATCCGGCTGCCCGTGATGACCGTCCTCGCCACGAGGTTGCTCGCGACGAGCTCGCGCAGGTGCAGCCTGCCCACGTTGGCCTCGATCCGGAGCGTTCCCACCGGGAGCTCGATGGCCTCGGGCTCCGACTGGGGGGGCGCGGGGAGATCGTCCGCGGGCGTCGCGGGCTGGTCGGCGTCCGCCGCGTCGGGCGGGAAGAGCATGTCGAAGTACGGCGTCACATCGAGCGACTGGGCGGCGAGCTTGAGCTCCCCATCGAGCGCGTTCGTGTTCGACAGGTCGAGATTCCCGGTGAGCCGCAGGGCGTTCTCGGCGCGATCAGTCGGGGTGAGCCGCAGCTCCCCGCGCTCGATCGCGAGCCGGTTGTCCCTGCCGGCGGCCTTCAGGTTCACGCCGATACTGAGCGGATTCTCCCGGGCACCGGCCGCGGACGGGTTCACCACGACGAGATCCGAGAGCTGGCCTTCGGCCTCGAGATCCATTCGGCCCTGCGCGCCCATCTCGAACCGGCCGCTGCCCGTGAGACGGGCACGGCGCAGTTGCTGATCGCCGAGGGCGGCCTGGAGCATCGGCCGGAGACCGGCTTCATTGACGTCCCGCGCGGAGAACTCCAGACGGCCCGAGCCATCCTCGAGGTTCCAGCGCCCGCGCACGTCGAGCCGGCCGCCGGGCTGTCCTCCCGGCGTGAGCTGGACTTCCATGCGATCGATCTGGAGCACGTCCTCCGGCAGCTTGATCTCGGTGTCCGCGCGCGCGGCGTACGAGTCGAACGCGAGGGCTGCGACCTGTCCTGAGAGTCCCTCCACGACGGCATGCGCCCGCAGCGTTCGATTCGCGGGTTCCGCAAAGGAGGCGATGGCGGCCTCCGCCGATGCCCGTGCGTTCAGATTGCTCACGACGTTGCCGGCGAACTCCCCGGTCAGCCCCGCGAGGGCGGCGGTACCCGTGACCACGAGATCGCGCCCGCCGTTGCGAACGCCAAGGGTCGCCTCGCCCTGGACGGTTCCGCGGAGCGGCGTCCCCGCGAGCGCGCTCCAGTCCGCGAGGCGCAGGTCGCTCACGGCCAGCTGAATCGTGGCGTCCGGAATGGAATCACGCTGGTCGCCCCACGCGATCCGCATGGGTTCGGAAAGATTTCCCCGGACAATTTCGCGCCCGCCCTGCATCGCATTGAGGGCGAAACGGTCGATGGTCAGGATCTCGTTCTCGAGATCGGCGGCCAGCCGGTAATTCTTCCGCAGCTCGAGGGGCGGCATCGTCATGGTGTCCTTCCGGACGGACACCTGCGTGCCGGTGGCAAGGCCCTCGAGCGCGAAGCGCTGTCCGCCGTTCGACAGCGTGAACAGGTTGGTGCTGTCGAAGCGCGTGGTCGTGAAATCGAGGCCGGCGGGCGCGCCGAGCAGGTTCAGTACGTTGCGATCGATGGAGGTGACATTCACCTGCAGGCTGGCCTCCCTGGTCTCGAGGTTCACCGGCCCGCGGGCATTCACCGAGCCGAGCGCCTGCCCGTTGCGGGAGAACGCGAGCGCCGCCTCGCGCACTTCCGTCGGTGTCATGTCGGATGTGAGCACCGCGCTGAAGCCCTGGAAATCCGCGAACACCCCGCTGGCCTGCTCGAGCCGGGCCTCGGCGCGGCCGCTCAAGAGGGAGGGTGCGCCCGCTTCGGTCAGGGCGATGTCGAAGGCGCCCGTCACCGGTCCCGAGATCATCCCGCCGGCCGTGGCGGCGTTGGTGGCTGCCGACTGTTCCGCCCGCAGGTCCGCGCCGAACTCCACCCGCCCCGTGCCGCCGCTCTGAAGGTTGCTGCCGGTGACGGCGAGCCCTCCGAGCGCCACGAGCATTCGCCCCCCCGTCTCATCCGTCGTCGTCAGGCTGAACGAGCCGTTCTGGATGCGCAGCGATCCGAGACGGAATTCGGTCTTGTCGGCGGTCCTGTCCGGCTCGCGGTCGCGGCGGTCGCCCGGGGCGCGATCCTCGTCCTCCATGCTCCGGAGGATGGGATCGAGATTGCTGCGGCCCTGCGCGTCCTGCACCACGGTGACCTGGGGTGCGTTCACGAAGATTTCATCGATCTGCATGTTCCCGCCGAGGATCGAGAACAATCGGTACCGCACACGCACGAGCTCGGCCGCCGCGAGCTGCTCGGCGCCTTGCGGCACGACTCGCACGTTGCGCAGCTCGACCGAGGAAAACGGCTTCAGGTCGACCTCCTCCACCGCAAGGTCCACGTTGAACGCCCCGGCGACCCGGGGCAGCACGACCGCCTTGACGAACCCCGAACTGGTCACCACGAAAAATCCCACGACCACCACGACCAGCAGCACGGCCACCGTGATCAGGAGCTTCTTGAGCATGCCCACAAACGTACGGACCCCGGGCATGTAGGCAAGTGCGAGCGCCAGCCCCCGCACTTCGCGGCCGGTGCGTGCGGCCGTCGCGCCTCCTGCCCCTCGTGGCCCGGAAGACACCCCTTCCGGCGCGCATCCGCGACTTGCCAACGGCATCGGGGGAGCTTCAGCCTTTCGCCATCCATGCGCATCCCGTCGCTTCGATTGTCCTGTTGGTCGGCCACTCTCATGGTTGCCATGGCCGGAATCACCGCCCGTGCCGAGTGGTCGTGGATCTGGGGACCCGCCCCGGAAAGCGAAACCGCCGTCCTGCGCAAGACGTTTGAGGCGCCGGAGAACGCGCGGGACGCCATCCTCGTCGTCACGTGCGACAACTTTGCGCGCGTCACCCTCAACGGGGAACGCGTCCTGACCAATCGCGACTGGAACGCGCCATCGCAGGCGAACGTCACGCGGCGCCTGAAGGCGGGCGCGAACGAGATCGTCGCCGAAGCCCGCAACGAAGGCGGCCCGGCGGGATTCCTCGCGCGCCTTCAGTACCGGACGGCCGACGGCCAGCAGGTGATCATCGAGACCGACGAGACGTGGGAAGCCCGGGTGGATGACGCATGGAAACCCGCGCGCGTGATCGCCAGCTACGGATCCGCACCGTGGGGTGATCCGGTGGGTCTCACGCCCGACCGCAGCCTCGTTGTCCAGCCCGAGGACATCCAGCTTCTGCCCGGCTTCAAGGCCGAGCTGATCCACGTCGTCCCCAAGCTCGCGGAAGGCTCATGGGTCAGCATGACCGTGGACCCCAAGGGCCGGATCCTGGCGTGCGATCAGTACGGAAGCCTCTACCGGCTCACCCCGCCGCCGATCGGCAGCTCCGAACCGGCCGCGGTGGAACGCCTCGAGAACTCCGTCGGCGGCGCGCACGGCCTTCTGTACGCGTTCGACAGCCTGTACGTCATGATCAACGAGCAGGGCGGCCGCCAGGGGCTCTGGCGCCTGCGCGACACCGACGGCGACGACACCTTCGACGAGGAGAAGCAGCTTCGCCGCATCGATGGAGGCGGAGAACACGGCCCCCACGCCATCGTCCTCTCGCCGGACGGCAAATCCCTCTACGTCGTCTGCGGAAACCACACCCAGCTCCCCGAGAACATGGAGCTTTCCCGGGCCCCGCGAATCTGGGACGAGGACCAGATCCTTCCCCGCATGTGGGACGCCAATGGCCACGCCCGCGGCATTCTCGCTCCGGGCGGGTACATCTGCCGCACCGATCCCGAGGGCAAGACCTTCGAACTCATCAGCTATGGCTACCGGAACGCGTACGACATCGCCTTCAACAACCTCGGCGACATCATCACGTACGACTCCGACATGGAATGGGACGTGGGCGCCCCATGGTACCGCCCGACTCGCATCTGCCTTGCCACCAGCGGCAGCGACCTCGGCTGGCGCTCCGGATCCGGGAAGTGGCCCACCTACTATCCGGACAGCGTTCCCGGCCTGATTGACCTCGGCCCGGGAAGCCCCACCGGCGTCGAGTCCGGAAAGGGAGCCCGGTTCCCGACGAAGTACCAGAACGCCATCTTCGCCAATGACTGGACCTACGGCACGATGTACGCCATCCACCTCACCCCGGACGGGGGCGGGTATCGCGCCGTCGCGGAGGAGTTTCTCAGCGCCAAGCCGCTTCCCCTGACGGACCTCGTCATCCATCCGAAGGACGGCGCCATGTACTTCGCCATCGGCGGGCGTCGCACGCAGTCCGCCGTGTATCGCGTCACCTATACCGGCTCCGAATCGACCGCCCCCGCCCCGAAACCGACGCCGACGCCCGAACAGACTCTCCGCTGGTCCCTCGAACGTCTTCACCTCGAGGGCACCGGGCCCGAGGCGATCGAAACGGCGTGGCCCCACCTCGCGCATGGAGACCGCTGGGTCCGGTACGCGGCGCGTGTCGCCATCGAGCGCCAGCCCGTGGACGCATGGGCCGACCGGGTCCTCCGTGAGAACCGCCCCTGGGCCCTCATCGAGGGCGCCGTCGCCCTCGCGCGCACCCGCGAGAGCCGTCATCGGGACGCGCTGCTCGACCGCCTCAACCAGCTGGACGTGGAGGGGCTGGGCGAAGACGCCCGCCTGGCCCTCATCCGGGCGTACCAGCTCGCGATCATCCGCATGGGCGCGCCCGAGGGCGCCCTCCGCGAGCGCACGATCGCCCGTCTCGATGCGTTCTTCCCGACGAGGTCGAGCGATCTGAACCGCGAACTGGCCTCCACCCTGATCGCGCTGGATGCACCCCAGGCCGTGCCCAAGACCCTCCAGCTCATGGCGACCGCCGCGACGGAGGATGTCACCTACGCCAGGGACGAACTCCTGGAGCGCAACACCGGCTACGCCAAGGCCTTCAGCCAGACGGCCGCCACGCGCCCGAACCAGCAGCAGATCGCCTATGCCTACGCCCTCCGCGTGGCGAAGGAAGGCTGGACCCCCGCGCTGCGCCGCGCGTACTTCAACTGGTTCCCGTCCACCGCGCAGTGGCAGGGCGGCAACAGCTTCCGCGGATTCATCGAGAACATCCGCAAGGAGGCGCTCGCCAACGTCCCGGACCCCGAGCTGCGCCGCTCCCTCGATGAACTCTCCACGAGAACGCCCCCCGCCCCGGTCGAGGATTTCGCCCCGCCGAAGGGCCCCGGCCGCGAGTACACGGTCGAGGAAGTGGTCGAGTTCGCCCGCGGCAACCTGAAGGGACGCGACTTCGAGGACGGCCGGCGCCTGTTCCACGTGGCCGCATGCTCCTCCTGCCATCCGTTCCTCGGCACGGGCGGCGGCGTCGGCCCGGACCTCACCGGTTCCGGATCCCGTTACACGCTGCAGGATCTCGTCGAGAACATCATCGACCCGTCGAAGGTGATTTCCGACCAGTACGGCAGCGAGCAGATCACGCTCAAGGACGGCTCCATCCTGATCGGGCGCGCGTATGTGGAGGGGGACCAGCTCCACGTCGTGTACGACCCGCGCAACCCGGACGAGAAGGAGTCCGTCGCGCTGTCCGAGGTCGAGAAGCGCGAGCCCTACCCGGTCTCCCTGATGCCCTCGGGCCTGATCAACACGATGAACCCCGAGGAGGTCCTCAACCTGATTGCCTACATTCAGTCGGGAGGCGATCCGAAGCATCCCATGTTCCGCAACTGATCGGATAGGGATCCGAATCGGGGCCGCCTCGACCACGCGGACCTCCGCGTGCCCGGCTCGAGGCGGCCCTTCCCTTTCGCAGACGGCTGCGCCGGCGCTCGGATCCCCCGGCTCCTGGCCGGTCGATGGATGGTCTTGACTCGAGACCGCCCGCACCCCGGCGCGACCGGGTTTCTCGAGGGTCACCAGCGACCCGGCTCACGCCCCCGCGCCAACTGGGTGGCGTTCCGGGCCCGCGATGGGGCGGATGTGGATGCGCTCGCCCGGCTCCCTGCCCGGTTCGGTGCCCGACCATCGAGGGACCCGAGTACCTGATCGCTCCTCCTACGAGGTGTCACCCGTTCGACAACCGGATCGAGATCGCCTGGCGCCCGTGAGCGCTCCCGCGCCTACCTGACCTTCGCCTTGCCATCTTCCGCTTCCCCTTCGACGCCGGCCGCCCACAGCAGGCCCCGGCTCACGTACTCGAGAAATACCGGATCCTCGAAGGTCTCCTCGGTGTGGCCGTACGTGGTTCCGAACACGCGCGCCTTCCCGAACTGGTTGACCCAGATGACCGGATGCTCGCGGCCGTTGCGCTCGCTCGGGCTGGTGGCGAGGACCTGCGCGTTCGGCCACACCTTCTCGACGACGTAGAGCTCGTCCATGGGCGCCGTCCATCCGTCCGGGATCCCCTGAACAATGGGATGGTCCGGCTTCACGAGCTTCACGGGGTACCGGCTCTGATGTTCGTGATGGCGGCTGGTCACGCCGAGGAACTCCCGCCAGTCATCGATCTGCGCCGCCCGATAGGTGTGCATGGCGCAGTGGATCACCACGCCGGGCGTGCCCGCGCGATGCGCCTCGGTGATGCGCCGGATGTACCCGGGAGCGTCGGTGTCCGCGAAACACTCGTTGTGCACCACCACGTCGTAGCCCTGCGCCCAGTTCGGCTCCTCGTACAGCGCGATCTCCGCGCGCGTGCCGGTCCCGCCCTCGTTCACCACCGTCCATGTGACATCGGCGAACTTCTGGACCGCATTGGTGAGCTGCCTGGTCTGAAACGGGTAATTGTGACAGCAGCCTCCCGTGACGAGGAGTGCGCGCAGCGAAGGCCGGTCACCCGACCCCTCCGCCGCGCCGACAACCCACGCGGACAGGCCCAGCAACATCAGGACGCCGGCGTGAACAGAGGTGGAGCGCATGCGTCGAACGTATCGACGGCGCGCTCACCCGGTCAACGCCGCCGCGGCGGCTCCGCCCTCCCCGGACCGGTTCCCTCGCGAAACCGCGTGGCGCGCGGCGCCCCGTCCGTCGTGCCGGCGGTCGCGCGATCCGCCTTCCCGTCCCCGCCCGCGCCCGCGCCCGCGCCCTGCGAAC
The DNA here is from genome assembly GCA_964389135.1 of uncultured Verrucomicrobiota bacterium. Classification (GTDB taxonomy): domain Bacteria; phylum Verrucomicrobiota; class Verrucomicrobiia; order Limisphaerales; family CAIMTB01; genus CAIMTB01. The sequence goes on from CAYMDA010000006.1 coordinate 80,970, forward strand.
CGGAGCGGTTCTCCTCGATCGCGCGCACGAACGCCGCGAGCTGGCGCCCGCATGAATCCGCCAGCCCGAGGATCCGCTCCACCCGTGGCGCGACCGCCTTCACCCTCGGTCGTTCCGCGACGATCGCGAGCATGTGCCGAACCTGCCGCACGGCCGCCCGCGCCTTCGTCAGGCAGATGACCTGCTCGGTCCTCGGGTACACCTCGACACCCTCCGCAATCTGCCGCGGCACCTCCAGGGCCGCTTGATCCAGCTGGTGCCGGAACGCCGCCGTGAACGGATTATCCGGCGCCTCGAGCAGATCCAGCACGGCATGGTACATCCGTGTGGCCTCGTGCCACACCCGGACCTCGTCAAACCTCCTGGCCATCGAACCTCCTCCCCCCTAAAACGCGGGAAGAGGCGCAAATCTTACAGGGAAAGCGCGAAAATGAATCACGCGGGGCCATCCGCCGGCCCGTCGCGGCGCCCCGGGATCCGGACACCCTCGCGTTCCAGCAGGCGGCGCTTGCGCGCGACTCCCCAGCGGTAGCCCGACAGATCGCCGTCGGATCGCCGCACGCGATGGCAGGGCACCACCACCGCGAGGTGATTTGCCGCGCACGCCCCCGCGACGGCACGGACCGCCTGCGGGCTCCCGATGCGGTCCGCCACCTCCGCGTAACTCGCGGTCGTGCCTGCCGGGATCCGGCGCAGCGCGTCCCACACGCGCTTCTGAAAGGCCGTGCCCTGCACATCGAGCGGAAGATCGCGCCCCTGCTCGGGTTGCTCGATCGCGGCGAGCACGCGCGCGACGAGCGCCGTGAACGCGCCGGTGCCCGGCACCCGCTCGGCCCGCGGGAACCGCCGCCCCAGTTCCTGGACCAACGCCCCCGCCTCGTCGCCGAGCAGGATCGCGCACACGCCCTTCTCCGTCGCCGCGACGAGCGCGCGACCGAGCCAGCAGTCCTCCACCGCATACTGGATTCTCATTCCCGCACCACCCGAGCGGAAACGTGCCGGCGTCATTCCGAGAATGCCGGAGGCCTCGTCATAGAATCGGCTGTTCGACTGGTACCCGGCCTCGTAGATCGCCTCGGTCACGGTGGCTCCCGCCGGCAGCGCGCTGCGCACGCGCTCCGCGCGCACCGCCTTTCCATACGCCTTGGGGGAGATCCCGACGATCCGCCGGAACACGCGCTGGAAATGATGCGGGCTCAATCCCGCCGCCTGCGCCAGCTCGCCGAGGGCGGGCGCTTCCTCGCGGGCCTCGATCATCCTGCAGGCGCGCGCCACGGCGGCCGCGTGCACCGGTTCGCCGGCGGTTCCATGGCAGCGCAGGCACGGACGGTAGCCCGCGCGCTCCGCGGCTTCCGGCGTGGCATGGAAGCTCACGTTCTTGCGAAGCGCCCGCCGCGCGCCGCACGACGGGCGGCAATACACGCCGGTGGAACGGACGGCATATACGAAGGCGCCGTCCGCGTTCCGGTCTCGCTCGAGCACGGCGCGCCACCTCGCCTCGTCGGTCGCGTACCGGTTCGTCTTCATCGCGTTCATCACCATGCATCCTACGCCGTCCGGCCGCCCGGCAACTCCGCTTCTTGCGCGCGAACTCGGGTCAGCGGGCGCGGATGATCCAGTTCACCGCGGCATTGGCCGGACGCGTCTCGGCGCCTCCGGACGACCCGACCAGGAAGGGGTTGGAAAGCACGGGCGCGTCAGCATCGGGAATCTTGAGGGCGTAGAACCGGATCCATTCCGCGCCGACGCCCGGGCCGGTCGCGTTCGCGACGCCCGAGAGCGTGTGCGCGTGCGGCCCCACGGAGTCGAGCTGGAGGGTGCCGACCGCGTCGCCCGCGTTCCCCCCGGGTGCGGCCGGCATGCGCTGCGCGGCCTCGGGATCGCGTCCCTCGCCCTCGACGCCGTGGTTCACGCCCCGGACGAAGCGGCCGCGCAGATCCGGGACGCGGAACGTCGCGCCGCCGGCGGAGCCGCCCCATGCGGTGCCGACCGCGGCGAACAACGCGGGATACGCCTCGGCGCGGAGTTCGCGACCGTCGCAGGGCAGCCATGCGCCGTCGGGAGGGAGCGAGTCGAGAGGCCCGGCGTACGGGAGGATCGTTCCCACGGGAGGCGCGGGCGCGGGCGCGGACTCCGGCGGGGCCTCGCCGCCCCCGGCATAGAGAACGGCCAGCACGCCGAGCGCGCAGACGGCGAACACGGCGCGGGCGAGTTCCGGCAGTCTGAATCCCGGAGGGCCGGTCCGCGCGTCGGGGGTCGCGTCTTGGGAATGGACGCGGACGTCGATCGGCTTCATGCCGGAGGATGGGAATCACGGCCGCCGGCTGTCGATCCCCGCCCGGGTTCGCCCACGGCGCACGACCCGCGGAGCAAAAGCGCCTTGTCGCCGCCGGTCGGCGTCCGAATCCTTGCCCTGTGTCCGAAAGGCGCGCCTCCGATGTCCTGAACCAGCCCGACCCGCAGCTTGAAGTGACGCTTCGGCCGTCGGTCTTCCGTGATTTCACCGGGCAGCCGAACGTGAAGGAACGGCTCGAGATCGCCGTGGAGGCGGCGCGCCGGCGCAAGGAACCGCTGGATCACCTGCTGCTCAGCGGGCCGCCCGGCCTCGGAAAGACGACGCTCGCCAGCATCATCGCGCGGGCGATGGACGCGAACCTGCGCACCACGAGCGGTCCCACGATCGAGAAGGCCGCCGACCTCGCGGGGCTGCTGACGAACCTTGAAACCGGGGACGTGCTGTTCATCGACGAGATCCATCGCCTGCAGAAGACGGTCGAGGAGTACCTCTACCCGGCGATGGAGGACTTCAAGCTGGACATCATCATCGACCAGGGGCCGAACGCCCGCAGCGTGCGGATCAACCTCCCGCGCTTCACGCTGATCGGGGCCACGACCCGCTCCGGCCTGCTGAGCGCGCCCCTCCTCACGCGTTTCGGGATTCGCGAGCGCCTCGACTACTACACGGCCGAGCAACTCCAGCACATCGTCCTGCGCGCGGCGCGCCTGCTCAACGTGAGCCTCGACGAGGCCGGCGCCCTCGAGATCGCGCGCCGCAGCCGCGGCACGCCGCGCATCGCGAACAACCTGCTGCGCAGGGTCCGGGACTACGCGGAGGTCCGGCACGACGGCTCCATCACCCGTGACATCGCGGACCGGGCGCTCTCGATCCTGGAGATTGACGAGCACGGCCTCGACGAGATGGACAAGCGGATCCTCGAGACGATCGCGGCCAAGTTCGGCGGCGGCCCGGTGGGCGTGAACTCCCTCGCCGTCGCCGTCGGCGAGGAACCGGACACGATCGAGGAGGTATACGAGCCCTACCTGATCATGGAGGGCTACCTGCACCGCACTCCCCAGGGGCGCGTGGCGACGGAGCTGGCCTACCGGCGGCTCGGTCTGCGGGGCGGCCCGCGGCAGCCCGGTCTCTTCTAGGGGGCCTGGCCGGCCGGCGCCCCGGACCGGCATCATTCGCTTGCCTCCTTCCGCCCGAGTTCCGCAGGTTCATTCATGGCAGTTACGCCGCATCCGGTTGACGCTGAATTCTACCTGCCGGCGGATGAGTTCTTCACGACGCACCGCCTCGTGGCGCTCACGTACGACGACGTGACGCTCGCCACCGACTATTCCGAGATCCTCCCGCGCGACACGCAGCTCTCGGTGTCCCTCGCCGAGAACCTCACCCTGAACATCCCGATCGTGTCGGCGGACATGGACACGGTCACCGAATCCCGCATGGCGATCGCGATGGCCCTCAACGGGGGGCTGGGCCTGATCCATTACAACATGTCGGAGAAGGATCAGCTGCGGGAGGTGAGCCGCGTGAAGAACCACGTCCATGGGCTGATCCAGGAGCCGATCCGGGTCACGCCGGACCAGCTCATCGGCGAGATCCTCAGGCTGATCGAGGAGAAGCGCTACACGTTCAGCACCTTCCCGGTCGTCGATCAGAACCAGCGCCTCGCGGGGCTGCTTCCCGGCCACGTGGTGAAGCCGCGCTACGCGTCGAAACGCGTCTCCGAGACGCTGACCCCGCGCTCGCAAGTTCACACGCTCAACGTCCGCGAGCTGGGCAGTGACCCCATCGCCCGCGCCGACAAGTTCTTCCTGGAGAACCCGGGCATTCACAAGATCCTCGTCGTGGACGACGACGACCGGCTCCACGGCCTCTTCACGCTCAGCGACATCGAGCGGATCACCCAGGAGCGACGCGCCCAGTTCAAGCCCGCCCGCGACTCCGCCTTTCGCCTGCTCTGCGGCGCCGCGGTGTCGGCGACGCGCAACGCCTTCGGCGAGCTCGACCGCGACCGCCTGATCACGCACGTGGGGAACCTCGTCGAACGCGGGCTGGACGTGGTCGCCGTGTCGACGGCGCACGGCTTCAGCAAGGGCGTGGGCGAGGCCGTCCGGATGCTGCGCTCCACCTTTCCGAACCTGCCGATCATCGCGGGCAACGTCACGAGCGCCGCGGGCGTGGATTTCCTCGCGGAGGCCGGCGCGAACATCATCAAGGTCGGCCAGGGGCCCGGCTCGATCTGCACGACGCGGCTCGTGGCCGGCGTCGGGATTCCGCAGCTCACCGCCCTGTACGTGTGTGCGCGCGCGGCGCGGGCGCGCGGCGTCACGCTCCTCGCGGACGGCGGCATCAACAAGTCGGGCGACATCGTCAAGGCGCTCACGCTCGCCGACGCGGTGATCTGCGGCGGCCTGTTCGCGGGGTGCCCCGAGGCGCCGGGCGGCACGCTCGAGATCGGCGGCAAGGTGTACAAGCAGTATCGCGGCATGGGCAGCCACGCCGCGATGAAGGCCGGCGCCGCCGCGCGATACGGCCACGTCCGCGATTCCAATCAGAAGGTCGCGGCCGAGGGTGTGGAGGCGCTCAAGGAACTCACCGGCCCGCTGGACTCCGTCCTGGCGCAGCTCATCGGCGGGATCCAGTCGGGCATGGGTTACCTCGGCGCGCCGGACCTCCGGCGGCTGCGGCAGCGGGCGCGCTACACGCGCATCACGTGGGCCGGGCAGCGCGAGTCCGCTCCGCACGACGTCGTCGAGGTGAAGGCCGCTCGCTGACGCGGCCCCGCGCCGCGGTTTCGCGAGGACGACGCCGCGGTCATTGACCTGCTCGGCGCGGGCCGGGAACACTCGAGGTCGCACATGGAAATCAAGCGAGCGGTGATCACCGCGGCGGGGCGAACCCAGCGCGCCCTTCCCCTCCAGACACTCGTGGATCGCGACGGGCAGGCGCGAACGGCGCTTGCGATCATCATCGGCGAAGCCCTCGCGGCCGGGATCAGCGAACTGGCGGTCGTGATCGCCCCGGGCGACCGGGAGGCCTACCGCGCCGCCGCGGGTCCCCATGCGTCCAAGCTGCACTTCGTGGAGCAGACCGAACCGCGCGGGTTCGGCCACGCCGTGCACGCCGCGCGCGAGTTCACGCTGGACGAGCCGTTCCTGCTGCTCGTGGGCGATCATCTGTACGTCACGGCAGCGGACCGCCCTTGCGCGCGCCAGGTGGTCGAGATCGCCCAGGCGCATCGCTGCGCGGTCTCGGCCGTGCAGGGCACCCACGAGAGCAAGCTTCCGTACTACGGCGCCATCGGCGGGCGCCGCATCCACGGCCAGGATTCCCTGTACGAAATCACGGACGTGCTCGAGAAGCCGACGCCCACCGAGGCGGAGCAGCGCCTGCTCGTGCCGGGCCTGCGCGCCGGCCATTACCTCTGCTTCTTCGGGATGCACGTGCTCACCCCGGCCGTGATGGACATCCTCGGCGAAGCCCTCGAGACCGAGAGCGGCCCGGTCCAGCTCTCGCCCGCGCTGGCCCGCCTCGCCCGGCGCGAACGCTATCTCGCGTTCGAGGTCCGCGGCCGCCGCTTCGACATCGGCGCGCGCTACGGCCTGCTCAATGCCCAGCTCGCGCTCGCCCTCGCCGGGTCCGATCGCGACGAGGTCCTGAGCCTTCTGCTCGAACTGCTCGCCGGCCGCGAACTCGCCCGCCACGCCCGCTGATCCATGGATCACCCACTCCTGCGCGTCATCACCTCGCCCGATCCCGAGGTCCGGGATCAGCCGCTCGAGGCGTTCTGCGCCGGCGCCGACGCCCGCGCCCTCCTCGACGCCTGCGCCAGCCTCGACCGTTTCCGTCGTGACGCCACCAACCTCTACGAACGGGTCCGGGCCCTGTTCTTCCTCTACGCGATCCACCGGTTCCACCTGCCGCCGCGCCTCCCGAGCGCAGGCTCGATGCGCCGGGACGGTCTCATTCCCTTCCGCGGTTACCAGCAGATCCTCCAGCGCCGGTTCGAGGAAGCCATCGACAGCTTCCTCGCCTGCCAGAAGCAGGATGGCCCGAGCGACGGCATCTCCTCCGCGCTCGCCGTCGCGTACCAGAGGCTCGCGTTCCAGACCCTCGCGGACCAGGTGCGGCGGAGTGTTCGTTCCGTCCGCGGCAACCAGTGGATGTTCCGCGTCGGCCACCCGGCTGACCAGCCGCTCCGGCTGCGCCCCGAACTGCTCGAGCGCCAGCCCGACGGTTCCTTCCCCCTGCTCCGCGAACAGACCGCGGTCCGGATGGACCTCACCCACTGCGGATGGAGCGACATCTTCTTCCTCGGGATGGACTATCCCGAGGGCGCCCGGGTGCTGAACGTCTCGGTGGACCTCGCCGTTCACGGGCGCGACGCCGCCCCGCAGCCGCCGGTCAGCGCCTACTTCCGGGTCATCGACGCTCCCGTGCTGCGGCTCACGTCGGTCGATCTCGGCTGCACCACGGAGATCACGTCGCTTGCCGACGTGTTCGACTTCGCCCGCGACTACCTCGGACTGCTCAAGGCGGCGGTGATCGCGAGCGGGCTCGTCCCGCCCGGCATCGAGGGAAGCGGACAGAACCTGGCCGACCTGCTCGCGCGGGTCGCGGGCCCCGGCCACGGCATCGAGATCGTTTCCTGCGTGAACGGCATCCCGAAGGGATCGCGCCTCGCGGTGTCCACGAATCTCCTGGGCTGTCTCATCAGCGTCTGCATGAGGGCGACCGGCCAGGCCCGGTCCCTCACCGGTCCCCTGGAGGAACACGAACGCCGGATCGTTCTGGCGCGCGCGCTGCTGGGCGAGTGGCTCGGGGGCTCCGGCGGCGGCTGGCAGGATTCCGGCGGCGTATGGCCCGGCATCAAGCTGATCACGGGCTGTCCCGCGGCCGAGGGCGACCCGGAGTTCGGAATCTCGAGGGGCCGGCTGATGCCGGCCCACCACGTGTTCAGCACCGACGAGATTCCGGAGTCGGCCCGGAGCGCGCTCCAGGAGTCGCTCGTGCTCGTCCACGGCGGCATGGCGCAGAACGTCGGGCCCATTCTCGAGATGGTGACGGAGAAGTACCTGCTGCGGTCCTCCGCGGAATGGACCGCCCGGCGCAGCATGCTCGCCATCCTGGACGACATCCTCGAGGCGCTGCCCCGGGGGGACGTCCGCGCCCTCGGCGACGCAACCACGCGGAACTTCTTCGGGCCGATCCAGGCGATCATCCCATGGGCGTCGAATCACTTCACCGAGTCCCTCATCGCCCGCACGCGTGACGAGTTCGGGGACGATTTCCTCGGCTTCTGGATGCTCGGAGGCATGAGCGGCGGAGGCATGGGCTTCATGTTCGCGCCACACCGGAAGCGCACCGCGCAGGAGCGCCTGCTCCAGATCATGCGCCAGCTCAAGGGCGAGCTGGAACACAGCCTCCCCTTCGCGATGGACCCGGTCGTCTTCGACTACGCCATCAACCACCGGGGGACCTGGGCCGACCTGCTCACGGGCGACGCCGCGCTCTTCCCGACGGGCTACTACGCGCTCGTCGTGCCATCGCTCCTCCGGCGTGACCTTCACCAGCTCCCGCCCGCGCAGCGCCTCGAACTCGACCGCTTCGCGAGCGCATGCCGCAACCGGCCCGAGCTCCGCGGCATGGTGCAGACCCTCTTCGACACCCTGCTGCCGCGTCCGCCCTCCGACGGCGGCGAGGGCCGCACCCTCGAGAGCCTCCTCGAGGCGAACGGCTTTGACCGCGCCCAGCACGAACAGATCCGCGCGGACCTGCGCGAGGGCCGCATCGGCCTCGCCCAGAACCGTCTCCGCCCCGAGACCACCATCGAGGACGTTCGCGACGACGAAGTCGTCGTCGCCGATCCGTGGCCCGATCCGGCGTTCGCGGAGCGGTGTCGTGCCGCCGGCCTGGAAGCCCTGCGCCGCGGCGAACTCGCCGTCGTCACCCTCGCGGCCGGCGCCGGATCACGCTGGACCCAGGGAGCCGGGGTCTGCAAGGCGCTCCACCCCTTCTGCAAGTTCTCCGGACGCCACCGCACCTTCCTCGAGGTGCACCTCGCCAAGTCCCGCCGCGTGAGTTCGCTCACCGGCACGCCGATCCCGCACGTCGTCACCACGAGCTACCTCACGCACGAACCGATCGAGGGATGGCTCTCCCGCGCCCGCCACGGCGGGTACCCGGGCCCGCTCCTGCTCTCTCCCGGGCGCGCCGTCGGCCTCCGGTTGATCCCGATGCGGCGCGACCTGCGCTTTCAGTGGGAGGAAACGCCCCAACAGATTCTCGACGAACAACAGCAGAAGGTCCGCGAAAGCCTTCGCAACGCGCTGCTCGGGTGGGCGGCCAACGCGGGCGAAGCCACCGACTACACGGACAACGTCCCGCTCCAGTGTCTGCACCCGGTCGGGCACTTCTTCGAGATCCCGAACCTCCTCCGCAACGGCGTGCTCGGGCGGCTCCTCCGCGAGCGGCCCACCCTGCGGCACCTGATGCTGCACAACATCGACACGCTCGGGGCCGACGCGGATCCCGCCCTCTTCGGACTCCACCTTTCGAGCGGCGCGACCCTCTCCTACGAGGTGATCCCGCGCCGGCTCGAGGATCGCGGCGGCGGCCTCGCCCGCGTCAACGGCGTCCCGCGCCTCGTCGAGGGACTCGCGATGCCCCGCGAGGAGGACGAGTTCCGCCTGCGGTTCTACAATTCCATGACCACGTGGATCGCGCTGGATCCCTTTCTCGAGCTGCTCGGGCTCACCCGCGCGGACGTGCTGCAGGCCGCCGCACAGCCGTCCGGTCCCGCGAGCCAGAAGATCACCGCCGCGATCCGGCAGCTCGCGTCCCGCCTGCCGACTTACGTCACCCTGAAGGAAGTGAAGAAACGCTGGGGGCACGGGCAGGAGGACGTCTTTCCCGTCGCCCAGTTCGAGAAGCTCTGGGGCGATCTTACGGCGCTTCCGGAAGCCAACTGCCGGTTCTTCGTCGTGCCGAGGCTTCGCGGACAGCAGCTCAAGGACCCGGCCCAGCTCGACGGATGGCTGCGCGACGGCTCGGCCGCGTACGTGGAAGGCCTCTGCGAATGGGGCAGCTAGAACGGACCCGCCCGAGGCGTGCGCCGGGCCCACCCGTGCTGATGCAGTCCACGCCGGCGGATGGGTTCGCATCCCGGGCCGGATGGTCACCCGATCAGACTGGTGGCCCCTGGCTGGCCAGACCCCGCTGAACGCCCGGATTCGTCAGGTGCTTCCTGCGCGCCACGCCCGGCGGCAGTGATCCCAATCGCTTCATCACCGGGAGAGGCGATCGAATCCTGCTTGAGGTCACTGCGGACGCGTCGGCGGGTTCGTCCAGTTCTTGTGCCAGCTCAGCTCCCAGAGTCCTTCGAGCCGCACCAGGGCCGCGTGTCCATCGTGGAAGACGAGGTTGATGGCGCCGGGCATGCGGGCCCCCGGCGGCAGCATGCCTTTCACGCTGCCGGGGCCGCTGCCGTGACGGGCGAGCGTGAGGCGTGACATGCCTGCGCTGCTCGTCGAATCGCCCTCCAGGAGATTGCGCGCGGGACGATCCTGGACCTGCGGCCACGCGTCGATCCACATGGCGTCGCTGAACACCGGCGTCAGCGCCGGCGTTCGAATGTCCGATTCCGTCCGGAACGCGTGGCGCACGCTGGGGAACAGGCCCTGCGCATCGGGCCAGTCGCCGGCGTACATCCAGCCGTTGAGCGCATAGCTCCCGGCCCAGCGCGGTTCGTTGCTGCCCGGCTTCGTCTGCGAGCCCCAGATCCACGCCGACGTCGCGGTCCCGCGAGGTTTCCGCCGGTCGTACGGAGCCACCGGACAGAACTTCACCTCATCCACGCGGGCGTAGTGCTCGATCAGCGCCGCCTGCCACAGATCCCCGTCGATCTGGTACGGCAGGATCTTCTCCGTGTCGTTCACGTACATGAAGTTCGCCAGCCCGAGCTGCTTGAGGTTGCCGACGCACTTGATGTCCCGTGCCTTGGACTTCGCCTTGGCGAGGGCGGGAAGCAGCATGCTCGCGAGGATCGCGATGATCGCGATCACGACGAGCAGCTCGATGAGCGTGAATCCACGAGCCGTCCCGCGCGGCCTCGTTCCTCCGACCACGCCGTGGTCAGCACCGCGCGTCATTGACGGTCCGGCGGCAGGTACGTGGCGTCCTTGAACCGCTGGAGATCGCGATCGCCGGGGCGCGCGGGTCTGTCGAGGCCGGACAGCTTGGCGGTCGTCGGCTCGCGCCACCGCCAGACCTCCGCATGTCCGTCGGCGAAGGAAACCAGGCCGCCATTGCCGTGGCGGCTCGCGGGGGCGTTCTGCCAGAGCCAGACATTCGGCAGCGCGCGCACGGCAAAGAAGCCGTCATCGATGCTGTGGGCCTCCTCGTCGATGAAGACGTTCGCCTGCGCCGGCCCCGGCCGGTTGATGTCGGTCATCTTCTTGAAGAAAGGCAGGCCCGGGTTCACGAACGAGGCATTCACCTCGTCGCCCGCCATGCGGCCGTTCATGGAGACACTCCGGACACGGATCACGGCGCGCCCTCCGATGCGGAAGGGCAGCGTGTCGCCCGGGCACCGGTAGATCTCGAGGGCCGGGCTGTACGGGAAGAGGCGGCCGTTGCGGATGTCCCATTCGTTGGTGGCGCCCGGGAGCGAGCTGACCGTGCCGCCGATCCAGGCGTTGGTTGTTCCGAGCAGATTGGGAACGAGCTTGTCCTCGAAATCGTCGGCGTACATCACCCAGGCGAGGCCCAACTGCTTCAGATTGTTGATGCACTTGGCGTTGTGCGCCTTCTGCTTCGCCTTGGCGAGGGCGGGGAGCAGCATGCTCGCGAGGATCGCGATGATTGCGATGACCACCAGCAGCTCGATCAGGGTGAAAGCCCCGCGCCCGGCGAGCTGGCGGCGGCTCATCCGGGCCCCGGTTGGGTCATGAACGGTGCGCATGGTTCCGTGACTCATTGGAATGGGTGCAGCCTAGAACGACGGCCATGAAAGGCAACGACTGTTCCACCGCACACCCCTGCCGGATCCGCGGGCACGGCGTCCGCCAAGGGCCCTGATGGGACAACGGCCGCGCGGGAAACCGGCCGGCCGGGGCAATGATGGCCCCAGCCCGAAAAGCGAAACGGCGGCGTGCTCCACGATGCACGCCGCCGGGATCTCAGCCGCAGTGGATTCCGCGGAGTCTCGGGATCACTCGCCGTTCTGCTGTTCCGGCTCGTCCTCCTTTTCCTGCCCCTGTTTCTCCTGCTGCTCCCGCGCGGCGCGCGCCCGCTCGATCTCCGCCTGGACCTCCTCCTGGGTCAGCACCCTCGGCTGGGCACCCTTCTCGAGTTCCTCGCGGGAGGGGACCTTGATGATGTCGCTCGTCACGGGGCGGTTCGCCTGGGGCTGGCTCTCGATGCTGAGCAGTTCCACGTCGAAGATCAGCACCTGGTTCGGCCCGATTGAGGGCGGGGCATTGGTGCCGTAGGCGAGTTCAGACGGGATGTAGAACCGGTACTTGGAGCCGGTGGCCATGAGCTGCAGACCCTCGGTCCAGCCCTTGATCACGCCCGAGAGCGGGAAGGTCGCGGGCTGTCCGCGATCGACGGAGCTGTCGAACTTCTTTCCGTCGATGAGGGTCCCGGTGTAATGCACCGTCACGCGATCCGTCGCCTTCGGCCTGGGGCCGTCGCCCTCCTCGATGACCTCGTACTGCAGGCCGGACGCGGTGGTCTTCACGCCCTCGCGCTCCTTGTTCTTCGCGAGAAACTCTTCGCCCAGCTCCTTGTTCTTCGCGCCCTCTTCCGCGATGCGGGCCCGGTAGGCGGCCTGGGTGTCGGCCTGGAACTTCTGGAATGCGTCGCGGATCTCCTGCTCGCTGAGGAGCAGTTCGCCATCGCCGGCCGCGTCGCGCAGGCCCTTGATGTAAGCGTCCCAGTCCACGTCGGCCCCGCGGTTGAGCCACGTCTTGGCCGCCTGCACGCCCAGTCCGTAGCTCGCCTTCTGCCGCGTGTCGCGCAGATCCTCCGCCGTGTTGAATTCCGCCGCCGCAAGATGGAGCGCCGCCCCGACGGCACACACTCCGAATGAGGTGAAAAAGATGCGTGTAGGAACCATGGGAGGCCCATTGTTCACAGCGACCCGAGGATTTCAACGAGCGAAGACGCCGTGGAACCGCGGGCGCGACGGGACCGCCGGACGGGATTCACGGGGCCTTCGGAGGCCTGATGACGAACAGTTCCAGGCGCAGGTCGGGCGGGGTGCGCTCGCCCTCGACGGTGATCACATTGACCCCCTCCCGCAGCGCCGTGATGCCCTCGCGGGTGAACACCCCGATGCCCGTCCCGATCTCGCCCGCGCCGCCGTTGCGCACTCCCCTCTGCAGCGTCGCGATGCAGCTCTGCGCGGCGGGAACGCCGTTCACGTGCACGCGCGCCGGACCCGCGCCGGAGGTTCGCAGGACCCATACGGATCCCTGCTGTACACGCCCCAGCCGGACCTCGCAGCGCGCCCGCACACTTCCCGACTCCGGCGGATCGGCCGGCCAGCCGGTGGCGTCATGCTCCTCCTGCCTCCAGGTGCGCTCGGGCGGCTCGGGCGCGTACCGCCAGCCGGACGGTCCGACGACCTCCTCCGCCGCGTCGGGGATCTGCGTCAGCAGGCGTTCCACGTCGGCGGCGACACCGCACTGGGACCAGTCCGCGCGCAGGGCGGCAAGCAGTTCCCAGAGCGCGGCGGGTGATCGCCCCGTCTCCTGGTAGAGGAGCGCGAGGTTCTTTCGGATCGTCTGGCAGAAGCCGTGGCTCTCGCCGACGAGCCGGATCTGGGCGTCGAGGCAGTCGCGGTACAGGCGCTCCGCCTCCGCGAGGTGATACCGGTGATCGTAGTAATAGGCCGCGAGACCGTTGCGGACCGGCAGCGTGCGGGTATGCCACCTGCCGAAGCGCGCCTCGTGCGCGGCGAGGGCACGGCGCAGGAGCGCCTCTCCCTCCTCGACCCGCCCGTCGAGCCCGTGGCGGCGCGCCATGAGGTAAAGGGCCGAGTACGCGTCGATCTCGGGGGTGCCCGGCAGGGATTGCGCGACGCTCCACGCCTCGGCGGCGGCGGCGAACGCCTCCTTTTCGCGCCGCAGCCGGTAGTAGCTCCACGCCAGCCGGCTGAGGGACTGGATGGTCAGGGGGTGGTGTTCGCCGAGCGCGTCCCGGGAGAGCTGCCACGCGCGTTCCGAGACGGCGAGCGCGGGGGTCGTCATGCCGCCCTGCTCGAGCGCCCAGCTCACCAGCCGCAGCGCGCCGATCGCCGTCGGATGGCTCTCCCCCAGCTCGCGTTCGTAGATCGCGTGCGCCTGCTGAAGCTGCTCCTGCGCCTGCGCGTACTGCCCGAGGTTGGCATAGGCCCGGCCGATGGTCGTGTGCACGGCGGCCACCGCCAGCGGCTGGTTCGAGAGGCTTCCCGGAAGCTGCCTCGCCGCGCGATCCATCGCGGCCCGGAGGGTGACCTCCCGCTGGGGACCGTTCTCCGGGTCCGCCATCCCGAAGACGTCCTCGTTGAGGAAGCGGCTGACCGCCTCGGCCGTGGCGGCCTCGGCCCTCGCGCGCCGGGCCTCCTCGTCGGCCCGCTGCCGCGCCTCCTGCAACTGGACGAGCAGTTGCTCGAGCTGGGCGCGGGCGGTCATCTCCGTCTCGAGGAGCGACTGCGTCATGGATTCGGCGTGGATCGCGCGCACGGCGAGCCACGTGCTGACGAGCGACGTGGCGACCAGCAGGAGCAGGAAGCCCGCCGCGAACGGCAGCGCGGTCCGATGCCTGCGGGCGAACTTCCGGAGTCGATACCCGAGGCTCGGCGCAACGGCCGTCACCGGCTCGTGCGCGAGGTGCCGGCGAATGTCGTTCGCGAGGGCGCTGGCGGACTCGTACCTGCGGGTGCGGTCCTTCTCGAGCGCCTTCATCACGATGCGATCGAGGTCACCGCGCAGGCGGCGGCTCACATGACGCACGTCGGTGCGCCGCCGGCGCGCGACCAGGGTGCGGTCCTCCAGGGAGAGCGTGTTGAGCCGCGTGGAAGGCTTGAGCGGTTCCACGTCGCGAATGGTGCGGCAGAGTTCGTCGTAGCCGGCGCCCAGGAGCCGCCGGGCGTCGAAGGGCGTCTGGCCCGTGAGCAGTTCGTACAGGAGGACGCCGAGGGAATAGATGTCCGTGCGGGTGTCCACGTCGATCCCGTTGAGCTGGGCCTGCTCCGGGCTCATGTAGGCGGGCGTGCCGAGCAGTTCATGGAAGCGCGTGAACACCGTGCGGTCGGCGAGTTCCTTCTGCATGGCCTTGGCGATCCCGAAGTCGATCACCTTCGGGACGGGCCGGTCGTCATGCATGGTGACGAGCACGTTGCTCGGCTTGATGTCGCGGTGGATCACGCCCTTCTGGTGGGCGTGCTGGATCGCGGAGCAGACCTGGATGAACAGCTCGAGGCGCTCCTCCGTGGTTGCCTCCGCCTCGTCGCAGAACTGGGTGATGGGCGTTCCGCGGACGAGCTCCATCACGAAAAAGGGCCGGCCGGTTTCCGTCGCACCGCCGTCGAGCACCCGCGCGATGTTCGGATGCTCCATGAGGGCGAGCGCCTGCCGTTCGACCTCGAACCGCCCCACCACCTGGCGGGTGTCCATGCCGAGCTTGACGATCTTGAGCGCGACCTTGCGCCGCACGGGCTCGCGCTGCTCGGCCATGTACACCACGCCGAAGCCGCCCTCTCCGATCTTCTCGAGGAGACGGTAGCGCCCGACGTCCGTCCCGGGCCCCTCCGCGACCGGCGCCTCGCGAAGCGCCCTTCCCCGCCAGGGCCTCAGGGCGGGACAGTCCTCGAGAAAATCCTCGTCGGCCGACTCATGGGCCTCGAGGAGCGAACGCACCTCCTCCAGCAGGAGCTCGTCGCCCGCGCAGGCCGCGCGGAGGTGCGCATCGCGAGCCTCCCCGGGGGGGAACGCCAGGGCCTCTCCGAAGATTTCGCGTGCCCGATTCATACCGCCATCGCATCCCGCGATCCGACCCCGATGTACCGGGCGGCCCCCGGGTGCCTCAGGCCTCCCGGCCGCAGCCGCGCCGGCTGAGCTCCCGGTGGAGCCACGCCCGCGCGTACGCCCACATCCGGGTGGCGGTTCGTTCCGCGAGGCCGAGCGCCGCCGCGGCCTCCTGTCCGCTGAGGCCCGCGAAGAAGCGCAACTTCACCAGCTCGGCACATTGCGGATCCTCCCGGGCGAGGCGCTCGAGGGCGTCGTTGAGTTCGAGCACCTGCTCGTCCTCGGCGGGCGCCGCGGGATCCACGTCGTCGAGGTCCACCCTGGCGACGCCGCCGCCGCGCTTGATGGCGCGCCGCCGGCGCGCGTTCTCGACGAGGATCCGGCGCATCGCCTCGGCCGCCGCCGCGAAGAAGTGGCCGCGCCCGTTCCAGTGGCGGTTCGCGCCGACGAGTCGCAGGTACGCCTCGTGGACGAGGGCGGTCGCCTGCAGGGTCTGCCCGGGATTCTCCCGGGCCATGCGCGCCGCGGCGAGCCGCCTCAGTTCCTCGTAGACGATGGGGAGCAGTTCCTCCGCCGCGGCCTCATCCCGGCGGCTCACGGCATTCAGAATCGCGGTGACCTGTGTCTCGGAAGAATTCATCGCCGCCGAAGCCACCGGTTCGGAACGTTCCGGTCTTGTCGCGCACACTAGGCGGCCCCGGCCGCGGCGGCAAGTTGCCGGAGGCACGGCGGACTGGGAGCGAATCCGGGCCGTTGAACCCGCGGGAACCTGATCGAATGCAACCTGATCCAATGCCGTGGTCACAAACCGCAATGCGTATTCCGGGAGCGTTCCCGGCCATCGTCACCGGGAAATCTTCCGGAAACGCAGCACGTAGTTCTCCTCCAGCAGGTGAAAGTCCGCGATCTTGCGGAACCCGGCCGCCTCGATCTCGGCGGTCACCTCCTCCTCGCCGGCGCGCACATGATTCATCACCCAGTCCGAACTCGTGCCGGGGTCGCGGCGGAAATCGATCACGAGGATCTCCCCCCCGTCCCGGAGGGCGCGATGGAGGGAGGCCATGGTTTCCGCCGGGTACTCAAAGTGATGATAGGTGTCGCAGATGAACGCGCGATCGATCGAGGCGGGGGGCAGGCTGACGGATCGTTCCGTGCAGACGACGCCGGCGACGTGGTCCATGCCCGCCTCGGCCGCGCGGTGCAGAATGCCCTCGACGAAGGGGGCGGCGATGTCCACGGCATAGACCCGGCCGGATGGCCCGACCCGCTCCGCGATGAGCATCGTGAACAGGCCCGATCCGGCGCCGACGTCGGCCACCGCCATGCCGGGGCGCAGGTCGAGCGCCGACACGAGTTCCTCGCGGTGATCGTACACCTCGCGGCCCTCGCGTTCGAAACGTTCGACCCATCGCGTGAAGTCCAGTTCCGGGTCGAGGTAGGCATCATTGATGCCGGGCGGGATGGCGACCGCGGCGACCGGCGGGGTGCGATCGTAGCGGGCGGGCCCGGCGGCGCATCCGGCCAGCAGGAGGACGGCGCACGCGAGCGGGGTGGCGCGGCGGAGCGATCGCGGGAGCAGGTGCATGGCCGGAGGCTAGTGGCCGGCGGCTTCCGGCGCCAATGGTTCCGGCCCCCGCGCGCGCGTCCCGCGGGCGCGGGTCCCCGAATGGGGAGCGCGGGTTCAACGCGTTTGTCGGGGCGCCCCTCCCGTGATAGCCTCGCCACTCAACAATGAGTTCAGCCTCCAGCCCGCGCGTGCTGGTGATCGATGACACGCCTGAGAATCTCCAGGTCGTCTCGAACATCCTGCGCGCGGCCGGATACTCCGTGAATGTGGCCCGTTCCGGGCTGCAAGGCATCGAGATCGCCCGGCGGGCCAAACCCACGCTCGTCCTGCTCGACATCGTGATGCCGGAGCTCGACGGGTTCGCGACCTGCCGCGAGTTCAAGAACTCGCCGGGGCTCGCCGACGTCCCGATCATCTTCCTGACGGCGAGCCGCGAGGCCGGCGACGTGGTCCGGGGGTTCGACGTCGGCGCGGTGGATTACCTGACCAAGCCCTTCAACGCGGCGGAACTCCTCTCGCGGGTGCAGACGCACGTGCAGCTGCGGGCCGCCCGCGAGAAGCTCGACACCCTCGCGCGCCAGCTCGCGCGCTACCTCTCGCCGCAGGTCCACGCCCAGATCTTCTCGGGCGAGCGGATCGTTCGCCGGGAGACGCGGCGCAAGCCCCTGACAGTGTTCTTTTCGGACATCGTCGGATTCACGGCGCGGACCGAGGCGATGGGCGACGCCGAGCTGGCGGCATGGCTGAACGACTACCTCGACCAGATGGCGCAGATCGCGCAGCGCCACGGCGGCACGCTCGACAAGTTCATCGGCGACGCCGTCATGGTCTTCTTCGGCGACCCGTCGAGCGCCGGCGTCCGCGAGGATGCGCGCCGCTGCGTCCAAATGGCCCGCGACATGGTCGGCGCCGCGGCCGCACGCGGGATTGAAATCCGCGCCGGCATCCATTCCGGTGAATGCGTGGTCGGCAACTTCGGAAGCGAGGAGCAGATGAACTACACGATCATCGGGAAGGTGGTGAACGCCGCGGCCCGGCTGCAGGCCGCCTCTGAACCGGGCCGCATCCTGATCTCCGAAACGACCCACGACCTGCTCGACGGCACGATTCCGAGCGTGCCGCGAGGGCCCGTCCATCTCCGCGGCATCGCCCAGCCCATCCACGCATGGTGGGCCGGGGAAGCCTGACACCGCGCGCTGCCATGCTGAACTCCCGTTTCACCCTGTCGCGGAAGGTCACCCTGCTGCTCGCCGCCCTCGGCGTGCTGCTCCTCGTGGTGACCGGCATCGCCTTCATCCAGATCGGGCGGGTGGAGGGCGACTACGGCCGCCTCCTTTCCCGGGACGCCCGCGCCCTGCTCGTCGTGCTGCGCATGACGGGCTCGCTGCACGACGGCGCCCGCCTGGTCGCCCATCCGTCTCCCGAAGCGGCCCGCTCCTCGCCCGATGCGCGGATCACCGAGGCCGGCACGCGCCTGCGGCAGGATCTCGCGGAGTTCCGCGCCGCGCTTCCCGAGCCGGAGTACGGGGAGGTCGCGGAACAGATCGAGCGCGCCTACCAGGCGCTCCTCCAGGCCGGACGGCGCGCCCACGAGGCGGACCGTCTCGCCCTCGCCCCGGCTGCCCGGGCCGCCGCGTGGCGCGAGTTCAACTCCCGGCAGGACCGCCTCCGCGCGTATCTCAACGCCCTCGGCGAGCAGATCCGCGAACGCATGGTCGCGCAGGCCCGCGCCGCGGAGCGGGACTCGAACCGGGTCGTCCGGCAGACCCTCGCCAGCTCGGTGGTCGTCTTCGCCGTCGGCCTCTTCCTCGCGCAGCTCTGGGTCTGGAACTCGATCGGGCGTCCCCTCCAGGCACTGGTCACCGCCGTGCGCCGCCTCGTTTCCGGAGACGCCAACCTCCAGATCCCGGGCGGCGGACGCTCGGACGAGATCGGCCTCCTCGCGTCCGCGCTCGGCGTGTTCCGCCAGAACCTTCTGCGCCAGCAGCAGCTCGAGATCGAGGAGCGCGAAACGGTCGAGAAGCTTCGACGCAGCGAGGCCGGCTTTCGCGGCCTGATCGAGGCCGCCCCGGACGCCCTTGTCTTCTTTGACTCGGCCCAGCGGATCGTGCTCGTGAACCGCCAGGCCGAACGGATCTTCGGCGCCCCCCGCCAGGAGCTGGTCGGACAGTCCATGGGCATGCTCGTGCCCGAACGATTCCGCGAGGAGTACCTCAGCAGCTCCCGCCGCCTCGCGGACGCGGGCGAGCGCCTCCCCGGGTTCGCCGTCGAACAGCCTGGCCTGCGGCGTGACGGCACCGAATTCCCCGCCGAGTTCACGCTCGCCCGGATCGAGACGGCCGAGGGCGGCACCCTGCTCTGCGCCTCCATCCGTGACGCCACCGACCGCTGCCGCGCCGAGGCGGAGCTCGCGAACAAAGTCGCCTTCCAGAAGGCCCTCATCGACAGCATCCCGTACCCCATCTTCATCAAGGGCCCCGACGCCCGCTTCCTCGGGTGCAATCGCGCGTATGAACAGGCGTTCAACACCACGTCCGCCGAGATCCGCGGGCGCACCGTGCTCGACCTCGAGTACATCCCGATGGAAGCCCGCCGGCACTTCCACGAGGAGGACATCGAGACGATCCGCACGATCAGCCGCCGGAGTTACGAGCTGCCGATCCGGTTCGCCGACGGTGAGATCCACACGACCCTCTACACGGTGGACGGTTTCGCCCAGGCCGACGGCAGCCCCGGCGGACTGATCGGCCTCCTGGTGGACATCTCGGCACGCAAGGCCGCCGAGGAAAAGGTCCACCGCAGCCAGCGCCTCCTCCAGAGTCTCATCGACAACGCGGCCGCCTACATCCTCGTCAAGGACCTCCAGGGCCGGTACCTGCTCGTCAACCAGCAGTACGCGGACCTCCTCCATCGCCCCGCCGCCGAACTCATCGGCCGCACCAGTGCCGAACTGTTCCCCTCGGGCCCGGGCCCCGCCTTCGCCGACGTGGACGAGGCGGTCATCCGGTCCGGCCAGCCGCGCGTCACGGAAACCGTTTTCGTCAAAAATGGCGAGACCCGCTACGCGCTCGCCCACCAGTTCCCGCTGTTCGACGACTCGGGCGCGGTCTTCGGGGTCGGGGGCGTCGCCACCGACATCACCGACATCAAGCGGACCCAGCAGGAACTCGCGGAGGCCCGCGACGCGGCCGAGGCCGCGAACCGGGCGAAGAGCGCGTTCGTGGCCACGATCAGCCACGAGATCCGCACGCCGATGAACGCCATCATCAACCTCACGGCGCTCGCACTCGACACCGCGCTCACCCCGCGGCAGCGGCAGTACATCTCGGTGTCGCACTCGTCCGCACGCGGCCTGCTCGCCCTGCTGAACGACATCCTCGATTTCTCCAAGATCGAAGCCGGCCGGCTCGAGCTCGAGAACGTCCCGTTCCACCTCCGCCTCTTTCTCGAGGAGGTCGCCGACGCCTTCCGCGGACGCGTTCTCCAGACCCGCATCGAGTTCGGAACCCTCGTCGGGGATGACGTGCCCGACGAACTTGTCGGCGACACCTTCCGCCTGCGCCAGGTGCTCGTGAACCTGCTCGGAAACGCGTTCAAGTTCACCGAGCGCGGCGAAATCCAGTTTCGCGTGAGCCTGGTGGAACGGTCGGAGGACAACGGCGACGGGCGGGGATCCGTGATCCTGCGATTCTCGGTGCGCGACACCGGCATCGGCATCGCCCCCGAGAAACTGGAACGCCTGTTCGAGGCCTTCAGCCAGGCGGATTCCTCCACGTCGCGCCGTTTCGGCGGCACGGGCCTCGGTCTGGTGATCTGCCGCCGTCTCGTGCACCTCATGGGCGGCGAGATCCATGCCGTCAGCCAGCCCGGACAAGGCAGCGAGTTCAGCTTCACCGCCCGCTTCGAGCTGGCACCGACCCCGCCCCCCTCGGGGCGCTCCGCGCACCTTCCCCAGAACCTGCAGAACGCCCGCGCGCTCGTGATCGAGGACAGCGATCTCAGCCGCGAACTCCTCGTCACGATGCTCCGCCGGTTCGGACTCGCGGCCGAGGGGGTCGCCACCGCCGAGGACGGCCTGAAGCGCCTGCAGGAGGCCAGCCCGCCCTACAGCCTGATCGTCATCGACTGGCTGCTTCCCGATCAGAACGGCATCGAGGCCGTCCGCAGCATCCGGGCGCTCCCTGGCGGAGCCAACATCCCCGTGGTGATGGTCAGCGCCTACGCGAGCGAGGAGGAGGAAAGCGCGGCCCGGGAAGTGGGCATCAACGCCTTCGTCCCGAAACCGATCACCGGATCGCTCCTCCTCGACGCCATCGTTCGCGCCACCGGACTCCGCCCGGAGATCGATCACCCCCGCATCGACGCTCCCGTTCCGAACCTCCTGCTCGACCGCCGCATTCTGGTCGCCGAGGACAACGAGGCGAACCAGTTCGTCATCCGCGAGATCCTCGAACACCACGGCGCCCGCGTGGACATCGCCGAGGACGGCGCGGCCGCGATCGAACGCTTTCGCGCCGGCGAGTACGACATCGTCCTCATGGACATGCAGATGCCGGGGATCGACGGCCTCGAGGCCACTCGCCGCATCCGCGCCGAGTTCCCGGAACGCAACACGCCCATTGTCGCGCTCACGGCCAACGCGATGCGCAGCGACGTGGAAGCCTGCCTCAAGTCCGGCATGGACGATTACGTCGCCAAGCCGATCGAGCGCGCCGCCCTGTTCGCCACGCTGCTGCGATGGCTCCCTGCCGCGGCGCCCGGCCCCGAAACCGCCGAACCCGACAGCATGCCCGCTGCGGATTCACCCGCCTCCGACACGGAGACCCACACGACCGCATCCGAGCCCTCCGCGGAGGCACTTCCAACAGCCGCCGATGCCACGGACTCGCACGCGAGCCCCACGGAA
>CAYMDA010000006.1:102848-110856 GCA_964389135.1 uncultured Verrucomicrobiota bacterium
GGAGGCACTTCCAACAGCCGCCGATGCCACGGACTCGCACGCGAGCCCCACGGAACTGCCCCCCGCCCCCACGGCTGAACCGGCCTCTTCGCCCGTGGATCCAACCGCACCGATCGCCGATGCCTCGGGGCCTGCGGCGGAGTCGCCCGTCGGCGCGACGGATTCATCCGCCTCCGACACGGAGACCCACACGACCGCACCCGAGCCCTCCGCGGAGGCACTTCCAACAGCCGCCGATGCCACGGACTCGCACGCGAGCCCCACGGAATCGCCCTCCGCCCCCACGGCTGATTCGAACCCGGATTCGGGTACCGGGGGGCGCAGGCGGCGTTCCACCGCCGCCAGGGGGAAAGCGAAGGCCGCATCGCGATCGCGAAGTCGCGCGCCGCGCGCCGCACGTCGCAAGGCCACGGAGCCAGAGCCCGCGGCGACCGCACAAGCCGCGCGGGAGGCGGTCGCTCAATCGGCACCGGAAGCGGATGGCCGGCCCCCCTCCGCCACGGCCCCGGCCTCCCCTGAACCGCCGCGCCCCGTTTCCGAACCCCCGTCGTCTGTGCCCGAACCGCCGCGCGAACTCCGTGAGCGGTCATCCGGCTCCCCGCCGCCCTTTCCGGGCGTGGACCTGGACGACGCCGTCCGCCGGCTCGGGCTGCCCGCCAGCACGATCATCCCGATGCTCCACCAGTTTCGCCGGAGCCAGTCGGAAACGATCGCGCAGCTTCGCACGGCGATCCGGTCGCGTGACAAGGAGGCCATTCGTCGCCTCGCCCATTCCCTCGCGGGGGCTGCCGGCAATCTTTCCATCAACGAGCTCAGGCGCCTCGCCCGCACCATTGAGCTCGCGGTGAAATTCGACCAGGGCGACCTCGATGCCATGCTCGCGGAGACGGAGGCCGAGGCGGCCCGGGTCTTCGCGGGAATCGACGCGGCCAAGGCCCTCCCTGTGGACGGCGCGGCCGTACGCGCCCCGGGAGGCGCCGCGGCCCCCGGGCATCGAGGGGATGCCATTCCGCGGCTCGAGGCGCTCGCGCGGGCCCTGGACGACGGCGATCCCGACGCAATCCAGGAGGCATGGCACTCGGTCCGCGCCATCGCCTTTCCCTCCGGCGCCGAGGAGGGCCTCCATGCCATCGATGCGCTCGTCACCGGGTTCGAGTTTCGAGAGGCGGCCCGGCTCGCCCGTGAACTCATCGGCTCGCTGGCCGAGTGACCGCGCCCCCGGCCCGCCCGGGCGGCTCCACGACGCACCTGGCCCCGCGGACCTTCCGAATGTCAGGTCGGCTGATCAATCGAGGGCCTCACGGGCTGCCTCGAGAGGCGCCGCGTGTCCGTCCATGAAGACGGCATTCCTGCCGGCTCGCGGCCGGCGCGGATGGAACGGGTCGTAGTCGAAGAGCATCGGCGTCGTTCCCGGCGGAAACACGAGGACGAAGTTCGTGACGCCGCCGGAAGGATTGCCTCGCTCCAGCAGGAGGAACGCGCCGTCGGTGCGGGTCTCGTCGATGCGCCGTCCGTTGAGATCCGCGTTCCACTCGTAGCTCGAACCCTCGGCAGCGAAGCGCCCCGTGTCATCGGCGGGGCACCGGAACACCGTTGCCTGATTCGTGTCCGCGCCGCCGGTTTCCCCCACGTAGCTCCCGAGCACATCGCGGATGCGCGACAGCGGATGCTGCGGGTCGATCGGAAGCGTGGGCAGGATCTCGGCGACAGGCAGGCGATCCTGGTTGTCGTCGGCATAGATGCGGGTGGCGATCCCCAGTTGCCGAAGGTTGTTCAGGCAGGCCGTGTGATGCGCCTTGATCCTCGACCGGCTGAAGGCCGGGAGGAGCAGGCTCGCGAGGATCGCCAGGATCGCGATCGCGACGAGCGATTCCACCAGCGTGAAGGCGTGGTTCGCAGGACCACGGTGCCTGCGCCGGGGAGCGATGATGCGGACGCTCGAGGGTTTCACGAGGATGCCGGGTGCGTTCATCGACAGGCTCTCGGGCCGGGGTTCTCGCTGCTCGTGTCAGCCTCCGGGACCGTGTCCCCTCCTCGCGAACTCGACGCGCTGTTCCGGAGTGAAGTCGGTGAATCGTCGATTCGGGTCGGGAGGAGCGAGCATCCGTCCCGCCCCCCGTCCGCCCGTTTCCTGCATCGCCTCGCGCGCCTCCGCCGGCGTGGATTGGAAACGTCCCTCCGGGGCCGGGGTCGAATCCGGGTCTCCCTCCCGCAGGACGAGCCACAACGCGCCGGCGGCGAGCGCCGCCGCGATCCCGGTGAGAAAGCGTGTCCTTTTCATCCTTGTCACTTCCGGCGGATCGTGAAGGAAGGCGCGGCGCATGCCCGCCGATTTGGAACCAGCCCGGGAAATCGCGGAATGAACCGCCCGTGAATGGGAACGAACCCGAACCCCGCCTGACCGTGACCACCGGGAGAACGGGGCGACCCAGGAACGCGTCTACCGAAACTCCAGCATCTGCTGGAGTTCACGGAGGGGCCGCGTGGTGGGATAGCTCTTGCCGTTCTTCAGCACGACGAGGTTCTCGCCCTTGAACATCGGCTGAAGTTCACGGACCTGGTCGATGTTCACGATCACGGAACGGCTGATGCGCAGGAACCGGTGCGGGGGAAGATGGGCTTCCAGCGAACTCATGGTCTCCCTCAGGACATGGTTCTCCGTGCCGACATGCACGACGGCGTATTTGCCGGCCGCCTCGATGGCGTGGACCTTGTCGAGCTCGACGAACGTGACCCTGCCGGGGGATT
This sequence comes from uncultured Verrucomicrobiota bacterium, assembly GCA_964389135.1. GTDB lineage: Bacteria > Verrucomicrobiota > Verrucomicrobiia > Limisphaerales > CAIMTB01 > CAIMTB01. The sequence goes on from CAYMDA010000006.1 coordinate 105,597, forward strand.
TCACGGCAAGGCGGGTGAGATGCCCCGGGGATGGCTCCCTGCCGAGCAGGGCAAGAAGCCCGCGCGCCGCGGCCCCCGCGCGACGGTTGGCGATGTGCTCCCGCGCCCGCTGCACCGCCTCCCGGAAGCGCGCGGGCCTGTACGGCTTCAGGAGGTAGTCGAGAGCGTGCACGTCAAAGGCACGGAGTGCGTGCTGATCGAAGGCCGTGGTGAAGATCACGACGGGCAGCGAAGCCTGCGGGACCCGCCGCAAGACCTCGAACCCGTCCATGTCCGGCATCTGAACATCGAGGAAAACGAGGTCCGGTGCGGATGACTGAATGCGGTCGGCCGCCTCGAAGCCGTCGCCGCATTCGCCGACGATCTCCACGTCGGGCTCCTCGGCGAGGAGCAGGCGAAGACGCTCCCTCGCGAGGTGTTCGTCGTCCACGATGAGCGTCCGGATCTTCATGCGCCTGATTCGAACTGGGCCGATGGAAGCTGCACGGGTTCCCTGTGAATGGGGAGGTGAATGTCCACGCGGCACCCTTTGGGTTCCGCCGGGCGGATCGAGAAACGGTGGTTCGCGCCGTAGAGCCCCTGCAGCCGGGCCCGCGTGTTGCCGAGACCGACGCCCCGTGCCGGGTTGCGGTTCGAATCCGCGGGGGCCAGTCCCCGCCCGTCGTCTCGGACACTGAGATGCAGAAGGTCGCCCTCCCTTCTCGCCTCAATGGCGATGAGACCTGAGCCGCGTCGGGGTTCGATGCCATGGCGGATGGCGTTCTCGACGAGCGGCTGAAGAATCAGCGCCGGAACGAGGACGTTCCTGAGATCGTCGGGGACACCCAGTTCCAGGCGGAGCCGGTCGCCGAAACGCCGCTGCTCGATCCTCAGGTAGGCGGAGATGAACTCGACCTCCTGCGCGAGGGGAACCTCCTGTTCCTCCATCGAATCCAGCGAACGACGCAGCAACTCGCCGAGGTCACCCAGCATCTCATCCGCCGCGCGGGGATTCACATAGATCAGCGCCCCGATCGCGTTCAGCGTGTTGAACAGGAAGTGCGGGTTGATCTGCATGCGCAGGGCCTGAAGTTTCGCGCGGGTGAGTCTCGTCTCCAGCTCGGCGGCGCGCCGTTCGCGCTCGCGCGAGTTTCGGAACTGGGTGACTGCCTGGCATCCCGCCAGAAGCGACCAGTAGACGAGCACATCCAGCGCCGCGCGCAGGCCGAGGAAGACGCCGAGGGCATTCGGCGGACCCGGCCTGCCCTCCCCCGGGGCCCTCGGCCGGGCCTCGAAGCGCGCGACGGCATGAAAGGCCGCTCGATTGATGCTGACCACCAGCAGGCACGCCACGAGGTGGAGGCAGACGTTGCGCGCGAGGTGCCTTCGTTCGATGGGGAGGCGGAACGACAGCCACGCGACCGCGGGCAGAAACAGCAGCCAGAGGGCCCAGAACGACGCCCCGAAGCGAACTGCCTGATCCCACGCGAGCGGCGGGCGCCGCAGCGCGAGCGGCGCCGCGAACAGGAGGACGAGCGCGGCCCACAGCCCGAGCGCGGCGAGCACGACAGCCGCGCGACGGATCCCGGGTCTGCCACCCCGCGGGTTCATGTCACGATCCATGCCACCGGCGCATGCGGAGAGACTTGTGACCGCGAGGCCGCGGCCGCGCACGCACGAGGGACGAAGGTGTCTGATTCATCGATGCATGCGGCGGCGGCGCGCGGGGGCGGTCAGGTTCACGGACTTGCATGGTTCTTCTCGCGAGAAAGCGGCTGATGGGAAGCAAATACTCCCGCGCGCCCGGCCGCCGCGAAATGGGCGGACTGGAGGATTGCGCGGGACTCTCCCGTTCCGTAAACCTCCCGGCATGACTGGGACCGCTCCGTTGGCCGCACGCGAGGAGGTCGTGAGCGCCGTCCGTCCTCCCGATGCGATCGTGAGCGCCCGCCAGCTCACGAAGACTTACCGGCAGGGTGACATCCAGGTCACGGCACTGAACGAGGTTTCCCTAGACATCGCCCCCGGCGAGTTTCTCGTGCTGATGGGACCATCCGGGTCGGGAAAATCCACGCTTCTCCACCTGATCGCCGGGGTGGACCGGCCCACCCGCGGCGAACTCAAGGTCCAGGGGATCGACATCACGCGCCTGAGTGAGTCGCAGCTCGCGGACTGGCGGAACCAGAATGTCGGTTTTGTCTTTCAGAGCTTCAATCTCGTGCCGGTGCTCACGGCGTTCGAGAACGTGGAACTGCCCCTGCTGCTGACCCGTCTCGGGCGCAGGGAACGGCGGCGGCTGGTCACCACCGCGCTCGAGATGGTCGGGCTGGGTGATCGCATGCATCACCTTCCCCGCCAGATGTCGGGCGGCCAGGAGCAGCGCGTCGCGATCGCCCGCGCGATCGTCACGGACCCGAGCCTCGTGGTGGCGGACGAGCCGACGGGCAATCTCGACGCCCACGCGGCCCAGGAGGTGCTCGAGATTCTCCGCTCGCTCAGCCGCGAGAGCGGCAAGACCGTCATCATGGTCACGCACGACCCCAAGGCGGCCGCGTTCGGCTCCCGGCAGATTCACCTGGAGAAGGGCGAACTCACCGACTGACCCGGACCGCCTTCCGGCCCGCCCGGTCCGCGCGCCCCCCTCGTCCCATGACGCTTCCCGGATTCGTCCTTCGCAACGCGCTGCGCAACAAGCGCCGGGCCCTGCTGTCCACCGTGAGCGTCGCCGCGAGCCTTTTCCTGCTGGTGCTGCTCCAGACGTTCCAGCGGGAGTTCACGCTTCCTCCGGCGGACGTCGGCGCCTCCCTGCGCATCGCGGTGCGGAACAAGGTGTCCCTCGGGGTGCCCCTTCCCGCGCGGCAGCGTCCCACCATCGAGCGGATCCCGGGCATCGCCGCGGTCACGCCGTTCACGTACTTCGGCGGGCGGTTTCGGGACGAGGAATTCACGCCGTTCGCGCAGTTCGCCGTCGACCCGGTGGCGTTCACCAACGTCTTCGTGGACGCCCGCATCGAGCCGGACCAGCTGGCGGCATGGTTCAAGGACCGCAACTCGTGCATCGTCGGCAAGGAGACGCTCGAGCGCTACGGGATCAAGGTCGGCGAGAAGATGAAGCTCACCGGGACATTCTACCCGGTGGACCTCGATCTCAACATCGTGGGCAGCTACACGGGCACGCTCGACGATCGATCGGTCTTCTTTCATCACAAACACCTCGACGAGATGCTCGGCGGCGGGGAGACGGTGGGCACCTGGTGGGTGCGCGTGGAATCGGCCGAGGTCGCCCCCGAGGTGATCCGCGCGATCAACGACGCGTTCGCGAACACCTCGGCCGAGGTGCGCGCCGAGACGGAGAGCGCCTTCCAGATGAGCTTCGTGTCCATGTGGGGCAACATCAAACTGCTGATCGGCTCGATCAGCGCGGTGGTGGTGTTCACGCTGCTCCTTGTGACGGTGAGCACGATGAGCATGGCGATCCGCGAGCGGTTCCGGGAGCTCGCCATCCTCAAGGCGCTCGGGTACCGGCGGCGGGAGCTGTTCGCGTTCGTCCTCGCGGAAAGTTTCGGCCTCGCGATGATCGGGGCGGTCCTCGGCGCCGGCGGCGCGTACTTCCTCTTCCGGGCGATCGACATCGAGAAGCTCACCGGGGGAATGATGCTCTACTTCGAGGTCACCCCGCGGATCCTCGGCATGAGCTTCACCGTGGCGGCGCTGCTCGGCATCATTGCCGCCCTGCCGCCGGCGTGGGCGGTCGCCCGCACGTCCGTGGTCGCGGGCCTCAAGACACTCGACTGACCCATGGCCCTTCCCCTGCGCTACAACGTCCGAAATGTCCTCGTGCGCTGGCGCTCGACGCTCGCGTCGATCCTCGGCATCGCGCTGGTGGTGGCCGTCTATGTGATGATGCAGGCGATGGCGGCGGGGATCGAACGCAGCAGCGCCAACACCGGGAGCAACGACAATCTCATGGTCGTACGCCGCGGTTCGACCGCCGAATCGAGCAGCCTCGTCACCCGCGAGCAACTGCGGTCGCTGATGTACAGCCCCGAGATCGCGCGCAACGAGCGCGATGAACCGCTGATCTCGGCGGACGTGCTCGTCCTGCTGAACCAGCCGCGGCGCGACGGCAACGGCGAGGCCAATGTCCTCCTGCGCGGCGTCTCCGCCCGGGGGCGTGAACTGCGGCCGCAGGTCCGCCTCGTGGAGGGCCGATGGTTCGATCCAGGCAAGCGCGAGGTCGTCGTGAGCCAGCGCCTCGCCGCGCGTTTCGCCGACTTCGAGATCGGCGACCAGTTCCGGAGCGGTCCCGCCGTGTTCACCGTGACGGGGCATTTCGACGGGAACCGCAGCGCCTTCGATTCCGAAATCTGGATGGATGCCGACGAGGCCCGCGCCATCTTCGACCGCGAGCAGTACTCGAGCCTCCTGGTGCGGCCCGTCGACAATGCCGCGGCCGAACAACTCATCCGCCGACTCGAATCCGACAAGCGCCTCCAGCTCGTGGCCCACCGCGAGAACGAATACTACGCCAGCCAGACCGCGACCGCGCGGCCCATCAAGTGGCTCGGCAACTTCCTCGCCGTGGCGATGTCCGTCGGCGCCGTGTTCGCCGCCATGAACACGATGTACGCCGCCGTCGGCGCGCGCACCCGCGAGATCGGCACGCTGCGCGTCCTTGGATTCCGCCGGCGCGCGGTCGTCGCGGGATTCATGGTGGAAGGCGCGTTTCTCGCCCTCATCGGCGGCATCCTCGGGTGCGGGCTTTCCCTCCTGATGAACGGCTACGCGGTGGGGACGATCAGCTTTGAATCGTTCAGCGAAACGGTGTTCGAGTTCACCGTGACTCCGGCACTGATGCTGAGGGGCATCGCCTTCTCCATCCTCGTCGGACTCATCGGCACCCTCCTGCCCGCCATCCGCGCCTCCCGTCTCCCGGTCATCTCCGCCCTGAAGGCCGCCTGAGTCCGGCCCATCGCGCTGTCGACATGAGTGACCCCAGCTCCCACAAGGTCGCGCAACTGCGCATCCCGCCCGAGGCCAAGCGTCGCACGCAGACGACGCTTTGGATCACCCTGATCGGTGTCGCCGCCATCGCTCTCGCCGCGCTCATGGCATGGCGTCCATGGGTCGTGGAAACCACCCGCGTGGTGGGCGGCGAATCCCGCGCGCCCCGTTCAGACGAGGCCGCGCCATCCCGTTCCGCCACCGCCGGCGCCGCGGCAACCCCCGCGGCCGGCCCCGCCGACGCCTCCGGCGCGACCGGATCCGCGGCCGGGAGCCG
>CAYMDA010000006.1:110956-175069 GCA_964389135.1 uncultured Verrucomicrobiota bacterium
CCGCGGCCGGCCCCGCCGACGCCTCCGGCGCGACCGGATCCGCGGCCGGGAGCCGCGCCAAGGACGACGTCGTCCTCACGGTCAGCGGTTACATCATCAACCGCGAGCGCATCGAGCTGAGCCCCCGGTTCATGGGACAGGTGAAATGGATCGGCGTGAAGAAGGGCGACGTGGTCACCAACGGACAGGTGGTCTGCCTTCTCGACGACTCCGAATACCGCGCCCGCAGGCTCGAGCTCGAGGGCCACCTCGAAGCCGCGCGCGTCAAGATCCGGCGGGCCCGCATCGAACTGGGCCGGATCGAGCAGCTCGCCCGCGAGAACATCGAGAGCCAGCGGGTGCTCGACCTCGCCCGCCTCGATCTCGAGGCCGCGCTCGCCGAGGAGAAGGCCCTCGAGGGCCAGATCGCCCTGATCGACACCTACCTCGAGTGGACCATCATCCGTTCGCCCATCAACGGCGTGGTGCTCGAGAAGCTGGTGGATCCGAGCGAACTCGTGACCCCCCAGAGCTTCGGGGGCACGCGCGGCCCCAGCACCGCCCTGATCTCCGTCGGTGACCCTGCGGACCTCCAGGTCGAGATCGATTTGAACGAAGCCGATCTCTCGAGGGTGTTCCTCGGGCAGAAATGCAGGGTGAGCCCGGAGGCCTACCTCGACCGCACCTACGAGGGCGTCGTCGCCGAGGTGGCCCCCGAGGCAAGCCGCCAGAAGGGCACGCTCCAGATCAAGGTGCAGATCCTCGAGCCCGACTCCTACCTCACGCCGGAACTGAGCGCGAAGGTGGACTTCCTGCGGGCCGCATCCAGCGTGTCGGCGACCTCGCCGTCCGGGGGCTGACCGTCCCGGCGTGGGACCACCCGCGCGACGATCATCCCCGGTGGCATGCGAAATGCTGCCACTGCGGGTGTGATGACAACGTCCAACAGGTTCCTCAATCGCCTGCGACGTTGCCCGCCGTCCTTGCCGTCCTTGCGAGGACTCCATCCCGCATTGACATCCCCAGCGGCGCCGCGATCCGGCGTCATTCCGAACTGACCTTGGTCCCGGCGGCCTGTTCCAGCAGGCCGCCGGCTTCCGTTCCGCCCCCTCGCGCGCCCGGGCCCCCGCCGCGTTGAACCGCGCCGGCCGCGCTGTTCCCCCGAAATCACTCTGGCCGTTTCAGGACGCGCTGCGGCGTCGTGCTCACCGGGTACAATCCGGGACAGCACCCGAAGTGCTCGTGGAACGCCTGGCTGAAATGGCTGAGGCTTGAGTACCCCACCTCCATGGCCGCCTCCGTCACGTTGTACTTTCCCGACCGCAGCAGTTCCGCCGCGCGATCGAGACGCAACTGCCGGAGATACTGCTGGATGGTCATGCCCATCTCGGACGAGAACGTCCGGCTGAGATAAAACGGGCTGCACCCGACGAGCCGCCCCAGTTCCTCGAGGCTGGGGGGTTCCGACAGGCGGCTTCGGAGAATCTCCACCACCTTCTCCACGCGCGTGTGCGCGATCCGGCGGGCGCGGGCACAGAACAGCTCCCGGTCGTCCGACGGACGGAACAGCAGCTCCACGACGAGCTCGATCGCCTTCGCCTGGTACCACAGCACCTGTGCCTCGAGCAGCACCGGCGGCTGGCGCAGCGTCCGGAGCAGCTCGTGCTGCCGCGCCGTGAGCGGAAGCGCCTCGCCGACGGCGGACTTCGCGCGGTCGCTCTCCACGAGGTTCTGCACCAGCGGATGGAGGAAGCTCCGGTAGCCGTTGAGGTGGCGCCTCAGGAAATCGGGCGACAGCTCGACCGTGATGAAGCGGTGCCGGGCGTGCGCCCTTCGCGTCGCGTGCAGCTCGCCGACGCCGCACACGTAGAAGCCGGCCGTCCGCGGGCGCAGGTCCATGCGGGAGTCGCGCGCGGCGACGTGGGCCTCACCCTGGAAGTTGAGGCAGATCTCGAGGCTCCCGGAATGGAAGCTGCGGCTCCAGTCCACGTCCCGCTGCGGTTCGAGATCGTGCCATTCGAAACTGAAGCCATGCCGCCGGAAGCTTCCGCCTAGCTGCCGCCATTCCGCGCCCACAGCCTCCCACACGGCATCCTCGCGAAGCCGGGATTCAACTTTGTCTGGGCGCATCGACGAACGGTAGGAATGCGCGAACCTCGGCGCCGGGCACGGCGCCCCGGTTCAGGCAGGCGCTAATGCTGGGGCTGGCGGATCACCGCCTCTCCCGAGAGGATCCGGACACAGCAGGCGAGCCGGTACTTCTCCGGGTCGCGGTTCCACTGGTCCAGCACATCCAGTTCATCGGGCGTGGGTTCCTCGAGATTCTCCATCCCGGCGACCACTTCCACGACGCACGTCCCGCAGGAGCAGTTGAAGCATCCAGCCTCCATCTCCACTCCCGCCTTTTCCCCGGCTTCGAGCAGGAGCTCACCCGACGGAACCTCGGCGGAAAGATCTGCGGGCAGTATGGTGATTCTGGGCATTTCGCGAACGTCGCGCCGGATTGGCGCGGTGCTGGCAGAACGTAGGGACCCATCCCCACCCGGTCAAGGCGACCCGCCCCCCGGGGCGGTCCGCGCGCGACGACGCGTGCGACGATACCGCCGGAGAACCGGATTCCCCCGAATTGGCTTGCGCCTCCCCGCGCCGGGCCAAAATCGTTCCCATCGTGAGCCAGCCGGACAAGCTCCACGAAATCTTCCGCATGCAGCAGGCGCTCAACGAACGGATCGGCGTCAGGACCGCCGGACTTTCGGAGGCCGACCAGATCCAGTGGATCCTGAACTACTGCCGCGCCATGTCGCAGGAGATCGCGGAGCTCACCGACAGCGTGCCATGGAAGTGGTGGGCCCGTTACCAGAAGTTCGATCCCCAGAACGCCCGCGTGGAGGTGGTGGACCTGTTCCACTTCCTCGTGAGCCTCGCGCAGGTCCTCGGCATGACGGCCGATGACGTGTTCGAGGCGTACATGCGGAAGAACGCCGTGAACCATCAGCGCCAGGAATCCGGCTACACGGAGAAGGACGCGGACGACTCGCGTCACATCTGATCCGCAGCCGGGCCATCGTTCATGGTCGCCAGAATCCTCGGAGCGCTCCTCGTCTCGGCCGCGGTCACGACTGCATCCGCGGGTGAATCCTCCCTTCCGGCCGGAGAACGCCGGCTGCTCGAACAGATGGCGGCATCGGGCACGAACGCGGCCATGCTGTACGCCCTCGCGGACTTCTGCCACGACGAGGGCGTCGCGGGCGACAAGCGCGCGGTGCTCCGCGCCGAGGAGTATCTCCATGACCTCCTCGAGCTGGAGGCGACCAACGCGCCCGCGCTGGCCCTGCTCGGGTCCGTGCAGACCCTGAAGGCGCGCGACACCTTCTGGCCGACGCGCCAGCTCCGCCTCGTTCGCGAGGGCAACCGCCTGATGGATCGCGCGGTGGATCTCGCGCCGGACGATCCGCGCACGCGCGCGATCCGCGCGTTGAACAACGCCCACATGCCCGCCTTTCTCGGCCGGGAGGAGATTGTGCGCGCCGACCTCGAGTGGCTCTGGGCGAAGGTCCAGGAGGCGCCGGATCAGTTCAGTCTCTCGGCGAAACAGAACATCGCGCTGCACTGGGGCCGCCGGCTCGAGCGCGACGACCGCCACGAGGAGGCGCGCGCCGTCTGGGAGGCCGGCGTCCGGTTCGGCCCCGAATCCGACACCGCGGCGGAAATCGCGGCGGAAATCCAGAAACTCCGGTGAGCGCCCGCGGCAAACTCCCGCCCCGCACCGACGCCGCGGTGCCCGCGCCGTGGCGGAACGACATCGCGCGCGTCCTTGTTTCCGAGGAGCAGATCGCCCGGCGCGTTGCCCAGCTGGCGCGCGACATCACCCGTGACTTCGCCGCACGCGACACCGTGGTGGTGGCGATCCTGAACGGGACGGTCATGTTTCTTGCCGACCTGCTGCGCCACCTGAGCTTCCCGCTCCGTCTCGATTTCGTCGGCATCTCCAGCTACGGCGACGGCACCACGTCCATGGAACCGACGTTCACCAAGACCACCCGCCTCGACGTGCGCAGCCGGGACGTCCTCGTCGTGGACGACATCCTCGACACGGGAAAGACGCTCGACCGTGTCATCACCCACCTCCGCGCATTCAAGCCGCGCCGGATCCGCTCGTGCGTGCTCCTCGACAAGCGCGAGCGCCGGCAGGTCAAGATCCACGGCGACTACATCGGATTCGAGATCCCCAACGAATTCGTCGTCGGATACGGGCTGGATTTCGCCGAGCGCTATCGCAACCTGCCGTTCATCGGGGTCCTGAGGCCGGAGGCGTTCCAGGCGCAGAGCCGTCCGGCCCGGCCCGCGGCGCGCGCCCGGTCCTCATGAAGATTCGCGTCCGCTACTGGTCCTGGTTCCGCGATCTCACCGGAACCGAACTCGAGACGTACACCCTTCCGGAGAAGGCCTCGCTCGGGGACCTGCTCGCCGTCGCCCGGGAGCGGCATCCATCACTCCATGAGGTCCGCAAGTCCACCCTCGCGGCGGTTGGCGTCGAGTATCGGCCGCCCGAGCACACCCTGAGCGACGGCGATGAGGTCTCGCTCTTCCCCCCGGTCCAGGGCGGCTGAACTTCCGCTGATGCATCGCGAACTGCGCATCTCGACCGATCCGCTGGATTCCGGCACCGGCGCCGCGGCCCTGTCCTCGACGGCCGGTGCGGTCCTCGTGTTTCTGGGTGTGGTGCGGGAGTCCGAGGACGGCGTCGCGATCGACGGCATCGACTACGAGGCGTTCATCCCGATGGCGGAACATCAGTTCTCGAAACTCTTCGACGAGATGGAACGCCGCTGGCCGGTTCTGGAGTCGGTCCGCCTGCACCATCGCATCGGCGCGGTCGCCGCGGGCGAACCCTCCCTCCGGGTCGAGGTCGCCGCGCCGCATCGTGCCGAGGCTTTCGCCGCCTGCCAGTGGCTCATCGACGAGATGAAACGCGTCGTGCCCATCTGGAAACGCCCGCTCCGCCCCACGACGCCGATCGCGCCGCACGCTCCGAAGGTCTCCGAGGGCCGGAACGGGTGACGCTATCGGTGCCGCCTCTGGGCGCGTCGCTTCGCCTCGAGCAGCCGGCTGGTGGCGGATTCACCCGCCGGGCCCGCCGGCGGCTTCTCCGGCGGTTTTGAAGGTTCCGTGCCTCCGGCCGCGGGCGCGGCGGGCGCCGCCGGCGGCCTGCCGGACACCTCCGGCGCCTGCGCGGGCTGGAACAGTTCGGGCGGCGGCTCCGCGCCGCCGGTGTGTCCGGCGCGCACCTCCTGCTTCCGCGCGAGGAGGGTCGAGAGCGCGGGCTGGGACTCGATCCGCCGCCGGCGCCCGCGCACCCGCGCCATGATCCACGCCCACGCGCGCGCGAGTTCCTCGCGCTCGAGCTGCACGCGCCGGATGCCGACGTCCAGCGGGAACAGCACGACGGCGAGCATGAGCAGCCACCACCAGAGGTCGCGCGGCTGGTGGGTTCGGTGGCGGTCATGGAGAAACGGATTGTCGGCGGGATTCGCGGGGTCGAGCACGCGGCCGCCGCCCGCCTCCGCCATGCGGCGCAGCAGTGGATACTGCGTGCCCGAGGCGCTGAACTCGGGGGAGTAGTTCAGGTTGGCGCCCAACGTCTGGGAGCCGCGCACCGCGCCGTCGGCGAGATCGAGAAGATTGACCATGTACGCCCCGACCTCGCGCGCCTCGAAGTCGGCCGTGTAGCGTCCCGGTCCCTCCTGCTGGAGGCGGACGATCTGCCGCTCGCCGGATGGATCCACCACCACGGCCTGGAGGTTGAGAAAGTTCCGGTAATTGCCCTCCGCGTCGACGGCCTCGACGTCGATCCGGCCGGCGCCCGAGTCGATCGCGACCTCGGCGTGGAAGTCGGTGGCATCCACCTTGCGCAGGACCCACTGGGTGAGCTGTGACCAGAACTGGCGGTAGCGCGGCCAGCCGATCCAGTCGGCGGCCCACTTCGCTCGCGCGTCGGAGGTGAATGCCACCGCGCGGCCGAGGCCGTACTGCCAGTGCGCGAGGATCGGATCGCCCTTGTCCGAGACGAGCGGGACTTCGGCACGCGACTTGGGGGTGGTCGCGACGTATCCGCGCAGCGTGGGGTAATCGCCGAGGCCGCGGGTGATCTCGCTGCCCGCCTGGACCTGGGGCTGGAACGGGTCCTCCACGAGGGCGGCCTTGAGGATGACCGCCGCCTCCTTGATGAAGATCTGCGGGAGCTGGGCGGGAGAGCGCACGTCGTAGAAGCGTCCGCCTCCCCTGGAGGCCATCTCGATCATCGTGCTCGGTTCGACGTGTCCCCCGATCATCACGCTGCTGATCGTGATGCGGTCGGCCGCGATGTCGGAGAGGAGCTGCGCGCCGGGTGCGGTGGGGTCGCCGTCGCTGAACACGACCATGTGCTTCAGGTTGGCCGTCGATCGCCGCAGGGCCTGGTGGGCCTGGCTCATGGGCCCATGGAACGCGACCATGTCCCCGGGATTCATCCCCATGATGAGCCGCCCCTTCTCGCGCCGGTCGCCCACGGGGGAGAGCTCGAAGAGCCATCGCTCCTTGCCGTCCCACAGGACGATGCCCATCTCGTCCTGGGGCCCGAGCGACATGAGCGCGGCGGCCGCGATCTCGCGCGCCCACTGGTTGCCGTTCGGGAATTCCGTGGCGTGCACCACGAGCACGAGGGCGCCCTTGGGCAGCACCTTCCGGCTGCTCAGCTCCATGTCCACGGGCAGGGCGGTCTCGAGCGGGGTTCCGCGGTAGCCGCCGGCGGCGAAGGCCTGGTCTCCGCCGATGACCACGAGGCCGACGCCGAAGTCGCGCACCGCGCTCTCCACCAGGTTCATGAGCTCAAGGCTGAGGTCGCCGGCGGCGACGTTGGCCATGAACAGCGCGTCGAAACTCTGCATCTGGGCGAGCGTGTCCGGAAAACCGGAGAGGTCGCGCAGGTGGGTTTCGAATCCGGACAGCCGCAGCGCCTCCGCGAGGGAGGCGTCGGCCTGCGGATCGGTGGAGACGATCAGGACGCGCGGTTCGCCGCGGATCGTGGTGTAGCTCGTGGCGCGGTTGTTCTGCGGCACGTTGTCGTCCGGCGCGTCGAGCCGCACGTCGTAGCTGTAGAACCCTGGCTGATCCAGCGTCTGGGAGAACGAGAACAGGTTCTTGCCGGGCTGGAGGTCCACCGGCTGGGTGCCGAGGAGCTGGTCGTTCCGGTAGAGCGCGAGGTTGGCGCGCCGGGCGCGGTCGCTCTCGACCAGGATCTTCACCTCGAAGGTCTGCCCCTCCTTGAGCTGGTTCGGGACGGTGACCTTGCTGATGAGCGCGTCCCCTCCCCGTTCCGCGCCGAGCGGGATGACATCCACCGTGACGCCGAGCGGCCGCGCCGCCACGATGGCCTGGATCGCGTCTCCCGCCGTCTGGTTTCCGTCCGTCATGACGACCAGCCGACGCTGCCCGCTTTCCGGGAAGGCGGCCGTGGCGAGCCGGATCGCGCCGGCGATGTCCGTGCCCACGGTCGAAATCACGGCCTGCACCCGCTGCAGGTCCACCGCCTCGTTCACGGTGGACTCGATCGCGCCGTCCGCGCCGAACACCACGACGCCGCCGCGGTCGCCCGGGCGTTTTCGTTGCGAGAGGGTGTTCACCAGCTCGCGGGCGGCCTCCTGCTGTGCCGGGGGGATGCTGTCCGAGCGATCGAGCACGAAGAAGACGTTCATCGCGTCCACCGGCATGCGGTACCGCACACCCGCGAGGGCCAGCCCGACGAACAGGGTGATCACCAGCCGCACGGCGAGCGCCGCCCATCGCCGCCAGCCCGCGAGCGAACTGGCCGAGCGCACCGAGAGCCACACCACGGCCGCCAGCGCTGCCGCCAGCGCGAGCAGCCACCATGGATGTGTGAATTGCAGGCGCATGACTCAGCCCCGGCTCCCCCCGAGCGGTTCCCGGCGGACGAACTTCAGCACGCGGTGGTTCTGCGAGTCCGCCACATACAGGTCCCCGCGGGCGTTCAGGCAGATGCTCCACGGATTGTGCATCCGGCCGGGCTCCGTGCCCGGACCGCCGAGCACCTCCACGGGACGATCCTCCGCGTCGAACACCTGCACCCGGCTGTTGCCGAACTCGCACACGTACTGGAATCCCGCGGGGTCCACGCGCACGTCGTACGGGTAGCTCATCTCGCCCGGCCCCTGCCCCGCGCGTCCGTGGGCCCGCAGAAACGATCCGTCACGGTCGAACACTTGCACGCGGTGATTGCAGGAGTCCGCCACATAGAGACGGCCGGAGGCATCCACGTCGAGTCCTTCCACGCGGTTGAATTCCCCGGGGCCCTCCCCCTCGCGCCCGATCACGGCCACGAGCGAACCGTCGTCGAGCCGCAGGCGCTGCACGCGTTCGACCCTGCCGTACTCGCTGACGAAGCAATCGCCCCCGGGGGTCACCGCGATCGAGCGCGGGAACCAGAGTTCGCCCGGCGCCATGCCGTGAGTTCCCCACGCGCGCACGAGGGTGCCGTCGGTGGAGAAGTGATTCACCCGATGGTAGTGGGGTTCCACCACAAGGATCCCGCCGTCCGGCGCGGTGGCCATGCCCTTCGGCCGGCCCCGTTCGGTCTCCTCCATCTGCCACAGCAGGACCCACGCGCCGTCCGGAGTGAACTTCTGGACGCGTGCCGTCATGTCCACGACGTACAGGTATCCCGCTCCATCCACCGCCACGGACCTCGGTTTCACGAAGAATCCCGGTCCCGTGCCCCGGCCGCCGATGACCTCCACCCGCTCGAAGATCCTCGAATTCACCTCCACGGAACCCGGCGGAACGCCCGGCCCGCAACCCGCGACCGCCAGGGCAAGCGCGGCCGGCATCCCGGCGGCGATTGCGCGGGGGCGCAGGACGCCTGACCCGCGCCCGGTGATTCGCCGCAGCGCCATGACCGCCCCCAGCGGCAGCAGCGCCAGCACCGCCAGCATCAGGCACAGGGCGTTCACCTGCGCATTATGCCCGTAGTGGAGCAGGTTGAAGATCATCAGCGAGAGCGATTCGCCGCCGGGCGGGACCACCAGGATCAGCGTCTCGACGTCCCAGAGGCATAGCAGGTAGCTCACGTACCAGCCGCCCAGCAGCATGCCGCTCCCGGTGGGCCACACCACGTGGCGCCAGTGCGCCCACCTTCCGGCCCCGGAAATCCGCGCGACCGCCGACAACCCGGCGTTCGCGGACTCTCTCGCGCGCGCGGCCGCGTACCACCCCACGAACGCGTATCGCGCGGTGAACGCGAGGATCACGATCAGCGGTGACCCGCGCAGCGCGTCCCAGCCCGGGCGCGCCACGGCCATCGAGACGAAGATGCCGACGAGGATGCCCGGCAGCACGAGGCTCACGACCAGCACGGCCGGCCAGCGCCATGCGGCGAGCAGAGCCCCCGTCGCCGTGATCGCCGTCGCGCTCGCCGCGGCGTAAAGGGCGGAGCGCGCCACCGCCGGTCCCGCGGCGGCCGCGGCGGATCCCAGCTCCGTCCATGTCCGCATGTTGAAAACGCCGGCGAGAAGGGGATAGCCGAGCGCAACGGCGAGCACGCAGGCTCCCATCAGGATGCTTGCCCCCGCGATGCCCCGGCCCAGCGGAGGAGCCGCGCCGCCACGATCCGACGATGGCCAGCGCACCCGGCCGCGCAGCGCGAACGCCGCGAGCGCGGCCGCGCCGAGCGCGGGCAGCCAGCTCCTGGCCAGCGCCGATTTCACGTCGAAACGCGTCGAGAACTCGATCCAGACCTCCGCCGGCCACACCCGCGCCTGAAAGAGCGCGGGCACGGTGAACTGGCCGAAGGCGAGCACCGCGGTGATGAGCGCGGGCTGCCACAGCGCGCCCCGCGCCGCCGGCCAGAGGACGTGCCGGACCGCTTCCGTCCCGCGGAGGTCCGGGTGGGCGTCAAAGATTCGCCGATCCACCCCGTCCCATGCGCCGGCGAGCAGAAGCGCGGTGATCGGCCACAGCCAGAGTCCGAGCACGGTGCCCGAGCAAAGCACGGGCAGGATCCGGTTCGTCCATGGCCCGCTCCCGATGCGCCAGGCCCCCGCGAAGCCGACGCGTTCCATCCACATGCCGGCCACGAAGAAGGTCGGGAGCGCGAGCACGAGGACGCTGCCGGCGATCCACCACGCGCGCCCCTTCGCCTGCATCGCCACGGCCACGGGCAGGCCGAGCAGCAACCCTGTCGCCGTCGCGATCAACGCCACCGCCAGGCTTCCCGTGAGCAGGCCGGGATCCATGCCTCAGCGAACGAAGACTCCCTCCAGCCAGCGGATGGCCGGGTCCAGGTCGTCGAGCACCCGATCCCATGTGGCGTCGTCGGGACGTGCGGGATCCTCGGACGGGGTCGTGCTGCCGGTGAGCGCGCCGGTGGACACGAGTCTCTCGATGGCGCTCGAGCCCGCGATGAAGGACATGAGCCGGCGGGCGGGGTCGGGGTGCGGAGCGCCGCGAACGAGCGCCAGCGTGTTCGGGATGGCGAGGTCCTCCTCCGGCGGGAGCGACACGTCGGTGACGCTCAGGCCCTCGCGGCGGCCGAAGGCCACGTCGTCGCTGTCGGTCAGACCGATCCAGACCTCCCCCTGCGCCACGAGGCGGACCACGGCCGAGTTGCTGTCGAGGATGAGCGGACGATTGTCGGCGAGCGCGCGGCACCATGCCTCCCATGCCTCCCGGCCCCATCTCTGCCGCAGCACCAGGAAGTGCGCCACCGTCGTTCCGAACACCGGGTACGCGATCGCGATGCGGCCCCGGAACTCCGCGTTGGTGAAGAGCGAAAGGCCGGGATTCATCGGCACCCGGTCGCGATGCTCCTCGTGGACGACGAGCACCCGCCGGCGTTCGCCGAAGGAGGTCCAGCCCGGCTCGAGCACTCCCTCGCGGGCGAGCTGGCGGGTGCGCATCTCCTCGTTGCTCCACCAGAGGTCACCCTGGGGCCTCGCCGCCTCCGCCCGGAGACGGTTGGCCAGGCCGGTCGTCTTCGTCGCCTCGTTGTCATGCACGGGGAGAACGCGGATCCCGGTCTCTTCCGTGAAGGCGGCGAACACCGGTTCCGCAAAGACCCGGTCCTGCGCCGTGAACACGACGACCGATTCCGTGCGGGGCCCGCAGGCCGTCCATGGAAGGACGAGCAGCGCGAGGACGGACCATGCCCCCCGGGAAGGGAAACCGGCGGCGCGTGATGGACGCGGACGGCTCGGGGTGGCGAGGCCCGCCCGGGTGCCGGCGGCTGCTTCGGATGACTGGATCGTGTTCTTCATGCGGTGCGTCGGTGATAGAACCACCACTCGAACAGGAGGACTGCCATGGCGCCGGCGGCGAGCCACCGCCAGATCTCGAAATTCGCGCTGCGCATGGTGGTCGCCGCGGCGCCGCCGAACCGGCCCACCGGGATCTCCTCGCGCGGGGTCGAATCGCTTTCGCGCAGGTCCAGCGCGCGCACGGAGGAGGCCACGAGGTTGGTGCCCCAGCGCCACCGGTAGATGCCCTGCCGATCCGTGTCGCCGAAGACCGCCTCGCGCGCGCCCGGATCGAGGGGCACCGTGCGCCATGTTCCTCCCGGGGGCTGCACTTCCACCTCGGCCAGGCCGGGAGGCGCCTCGAGCCGCAGCGGTTCGCCCGCGCGCACGTTCAACCGCTCCGCCCGCGCGGTGGCCGGGTTCAGCCAGTCCACGACGTTCGCGATGAACATCGGGAACGAGACACGCAGGGGCCATGTGCTCTCGAGCAGGTCAAACCCGATCCAGACCACGCGGCGGCCCCCCGGCTCGCCCGCGACGATCAGCGGGGTGCGCGGCGATTCCGCGAGCACGGTCCCCCATGCGGGGGGCTGGACCCCGAGCGCCTCGGCGATCTGCACGTTGTCCATGCTGACCGCGCGCATCGTCGGGTGCGTCGTTCGCCAGTCGATCACGGGCGGCGCGGGGACGGGGCCGGTGGTCTCGAACCACTCCGGTGCGCCCACCCGCACCGCGAGCACGTTCGCCTCCGGCCAGCGCGAAGGCGTCACATTGTCGAGCACCACGAATTCCCATTCCGCATCCTTCATGTCGGCGGGAACATCGCGCGCGACAGACAGCACGACGTCGCCGGCGGCCCTCAGCGCCCTTTCCAGGAACCGATTGCCCCTCGTGACGAGGAGCACCCGCACCGGGCGCGGCAGCGGGCTCGCCACGCTCGCCTGGTTGTCGGCGGCAAGGTCGTCAGTGGCCGTGTGGCGCACGGTGAACACGCCGTCTTCCTGCTGCGCGACGACGAAGGCCAGCGGCGCCGACTCGCCCGGCGGCAGGTTCACGGAACGCACGTCCACGATGCGCCCCTCGAACTCGAGCTCCACGGTCGTCAAGACGGGGTCCGGGCTCAGGTTCGCGATGCTGCAGAACACGGCGCGCTGACGCGGGTCCTCCGGATTTGGACGCACGTCGAGCGACGCGAGAGCGACGTTGTTCCGCCGCGCCCCGACCCGGTGGAACACGATCGGGAGATTGTGGTTCTCGAACTCGCCGAGGTCGCCGACGGCGCCGTCGCTGAAGAGATGGATCTCCGCGTCGGGCACATCGCGGATGAGGCTCTCCGCCATCTTGAGCGCCTCGTCCATGCGCGTGGGTCCGTCGGTGACCTGGCAGGCGTCCAGGGCGGCGCGGAGTGCGGGCCTGTCGGAGGTGGCCGACTGCCGCACCTCGATCCGGGGGCCGGCCTGGAGCACGACCATCTGCTGGCCCGGGCGCAGTCCGTCCACCCACTTGCGCGCCTCCGCGCGGGCCGCCTCGAAGCGCGACGGGCTCACATCCGTGCTCTGCATGGAGGCCGACGCGTCGAGGATGAGCACGCGCAGGCTGCTCGGGGTCTGCTCGCCCTCCACGAAGGGCCGAAGGAGCGCCAGCACGGCGAGCAGGAGCAGCAGGATCTGCAGGAGCAGCAGCCAGTTCTTCCGCAGGCGCTGGAACGGTGCGCTGGCCTGGACCTCGGCGAGATAGCGCTGCCACAGCACCGTGCTGGGAACGCGCACGACCACCCGCCTCCGCTTCAGGAGGTAGAACGCCACGACCACCGGGATCGTGAGCGCGAACCAGAGCGCGATCGGACTCAGGAAACCCATGACACACCCTCAGCCGAGCACCCCCGCGCGGCGCATTTCCTTCAGCACGACGGCTTCCGTCGGCGTGTCCGAACTCGCGCGGAAGAACCGGATGCCGCGGCCGCGGCAGTATTCGCGCAGCTTCCGGGTGTAGTTCTCCACGGCCTGCCGGTATGCCTTGAGGCGGAATCGCCCGAAGGTGACCTCCCGTTCCGCGCCGGATTCGGAATCAACGAGCCGCAGGTCGCCGAACGTGGTCGGCTCGATCTCCTCGGGCGCGAGCACCTGCAGCACGGTCACGTGGAATCCGCGGCCGATCAGCGCGTCGAGGCCGGCGGCGTAGCCCTCCGGGTCGAGCAGGTCGCTCAGCACGAGGGCCACTCCCGGCTTTCGCACCTCCAGCGCGCCGCGCCGCAGCGCCTCGTTGAACGCCGCGGCTCCGCCGGATCGGACCTGACCCAGGTTCTCGAAGAACCGGATCGCGGATTTCTTCCCGCGCACGCCCCGCAACGCTCCGCGCGCGGCGCGGTCCGCGCCGTCCTCGGCATCGGGAAAGACGCGCACGCTGACTCGATCGAATCCGCAGAGGGCGATGTAACCGATCGCCGCAACCATGCGGCGCGCGAACTCGAACTTGGTGGGCCGGCCGAAGTTCATCGATTCGCTCGCGTCGAGGAACACGTGCACAGGCAGCTCGCGTTCCTCCTCGTAGAGCTTCACGAACAGTCGGTCGAGACGGCCGTACAGGTTCCAGTCGAGGTACCGCAGGTCGTCCCCCATCACGTAGGGACGGTAATCGGCGAACTCCACGGACTGCCCCCGCGCGCGGCTCTGCCGCTCTCCCCGGCCCGCGCTGCGCGTGCGCCGCCGCGCCACCAGTTCGAGTTGCTCCAGCTGCCGGAGCAGCCGCGGGTTCAACAGGGGCTCGTTCACGAGAGGGATTCCGGCGTCGCGGCATTCAACGGAAGGGCGCCACGGCGCGAAAGCTTCAAGTTGCCCCGACGGATCGGGGATGCGGGCGCGGGGATGGCCTCGATGAGCCCGTTCGAAGGCGCATCCGGGTGGCGGGAACGCGGGCGGGGGTGGGTGCTGGCAATGGAAACGACGAACGAGCGGCGGTTGTTCTTCAAAAACATTCGAATGGAACCCCTTGACGTTTTCTAAGCGATTTGCTCATGTACGTCCCGCATAGCTTGGCGCGGAAGGCGTCAGGTAGGATACGTCCAACGTCGTAAGCCCGATTACAGCACCAATGAACACTAGCGTGACAGGCAGGATCGTATGCGCTGCAGGCGCCATCGGCATGCTCGCCGGCTCCATCGCCAGCGCCCAGCCGTACATTTACAACAACTCCACGGTCGACACGGGGTTCTTCCTCAACCCGGGAGACTTCTCGATGGTGGCGGACGAACTCATTCTGGACGGCCCCGGCGTGGGTGGCGCCCTGAGCATTGCTCTGAGCGGCACGGGGGTCAGCGGCAATGAGGCGATCTCCCTGACCATCTTCGCCCTCGACGGCGCACCGGACGTTTACGGTTCGGGTTACCAGGGCCCCGGGTCCGTCCTGTGGACGGGTGGCGGCGCGCTGAACTGGGGAGCCGGTGACCACTACTCGGAGTGGTTCACGTTTGATCTCGGCAATCTCGCGCTGCCCGAGCAGATCGCGATTGCCTACACCCTGTCGGGCGTCGAGGCCAACGAGGTCGTCGGTCCGCACCTGTACAACGACGACGGTGGGCTGACGAACCCGCCGTTCAGCTACAACGACTACTGGCGCTACGACTCGAACCTCGGCGGCTGGGGTCTCGCGGTTCTCGGCGGCGGTCCTGACGTCCCCGCGGACTTCGGCATCACCATCGCCGTTCCGGAAGCGAGCACGGTGTGGAGCCTCGGCGGCATCGCCGCTCTGATCGGCGTCACGCTCTATCGCCGCTTCCGCGCAAGCTGAAGCTGATCGGGCATCTCCCATTCACGGGCCGGAGCGCGTTCACGCCTCCGGCCTTTTCTTTTCCCCGGGGCTCGCGTTCCCATCGGCGGTCCGCTGAACCGTGATCGCCCGTGTCGCCATCGATCTCGCGCTGCGCCGCGAGTTTGACTATCTGGTGCCTCCCCACCTCGAGGGGGTTGTCGAGGTGGGCCGCAGGGTCAAGGTGCCCTTCGGCAACCGCGAGATCCTCGGCAGCGTGGTCGCCCTCGCCCCCGCCTCGGACCAACCGCGGCTCAAGCCCATCTCCCAGGTCATCGGGCGCCAGCCGCAACTGACGCCGGAGATCCTCGAGCTCGCCCGGTGGATCGCGCGCTATTACTGCTGCCCGCTCGAGCTCGCCCTGAAGAGTGTGCTCCCCGACTCGGTGCGCCGCGAGCGCAGCGGATGGCGCGAGCGCCTCGTCGTCCGGCGGCTTCCCGTCGCCGGCGAACTTCCCAGGCTCACCCCCCGGCAGCAGGCGGTCTGGAACATCATCGAGGAGTGGCGCGAGCTCCCGCTCGCGGAACTGCTCCAGCTCGCCTCGACCACGACGGACATGGTCCGCCGCCTCGAGGACAAGGGACTCGTGTCCATCAGCAGCCAGGTCTCCGAGCGCGATCCGTACGCGGACGAGCAGATCGTCGCCACCAGGCCGCTTCCGCTGAATCCGGATCAGGCGCGCGCTCTCGAGGCGATCACGGCGGCGCTCGATGAGCTCACCGCGCCCCGCTCCGCGTCCGCCCTGGCCTCCCCGGAGCCTCGGGCGCCCGCCATCTTCCTGCTGCACGGCGTCACCGGCTCGGGAAAGACCGAGGTGTACCTGCAGGCGCTCGCGCACACGCTGCAATCAGGCAAGGGCGCCATCGTGCTGGTCCCGGAGATCTCCCTGACGCCGCAGACCGTCGAGCGCTTCAAGGCCCGCTTTCATCAAGGCCCGCTCCGCACGCTGGTGGCCGTGCTTCACAGCCACCTGTCGGCGGGGGAGCGTCATGATGAATGGCAGAAGATCCGGCAGGGCCGCGCGCGGATCGTGATTGGCGCGCGGTCCGCGATCTTCGCCCCGGTCCACCCGCTCGGGCTCATCGTCGTCGATGAGGAGCACGAGCACTCGTACAAGCAGGAGGAGGCGCCGCGCTATCATGCGCGGGACGTGGCCGTCGTGCGCGCGCAGCGCGAGGGAGCGGTGGTGGTGCTCGGCTCGGCCACGCCGTCCCTCGAGAGCTACCACAATGCGCAGCGCGGCAAGTATCGTCTTCTCTCGCTTCCCAACCGCGCCGACGACGCGCGCCTGCCGATCATTCGCGTGATCGACCTCCGCACCGAGGCGCGCCGCACGCGCGGGCTTCCGGTTTTCTCGCACGCGCTGCACGAGGCGATCCTCCAGCGCCTCGAGCGCCGCGAGCAGGCGATCCTGTTCCTGAACCGGCGCGGTTACGCGACTTCGCTGCAATGCCCCCGGTGCGGGTATGTCGCCGGGTGCCCGAACTGTTCGATGGCGCTGACCTATCATCACTCCCGGGTTCTGCTTGCCTGCCACATCTGCGGACACGAGGAACCCGCGCCGAACGTCTGCCCGGAAGCCGGCTGCGGAAGTCCCGGCATCCGGTTCGCCGGCCTCGGCACCGAACGCATCGAGGAGGCGCTCGCCCGTTCCTTCCCGAATGCGCGCATCGCGCGCATGGATTCCGACACGCTGCGCCGAAAGGAGGACTACCGGCGCGTGCTGAACGACTTCCGGGTGGGCAGGACGGACATCCTCGTCGGCACGCAGATGATCGCGAAGGGACTGCACTTTCCGAACGTCACCCTCGTCGGGATCATCCACGCCGATCTCAGCCTGCATCTCCCGGACTTCCGGGCGGGGGAACGGACCTTCCAGCTGATCACGCAGGTGGCGGGGCGCGCGGGCCGGGGCGACATCGAGGGAGAGGTGTTCGTCCAGTCATTCACGCCGTTTCACCCGGCCATCCAGTTCGCCCGCAAGCACGACTACGTCGGCTTTTACGAGCAGGAGATCGAGTTCCGGCAGCAGCTCCGCTATCCGCCGATCAGCCGCGCGGCGCTGCTGATCGTGCGCGGGCGCAACGAGGACAAGGTTCGGCTGGCGGCGGATCACGTGGCCCGCGAGGTCCGGGCCGCCCTGGAGTCCGTCGACGACCTGCTCGTCTCGGGGCCCGCGCCCGCCCCACTGCTGAAGGCCCAGAACTTCTTCCGGTACCACCTGATGCTTCGCAGCCGGGCCATGGCCCGCGTCTCGGGCCTGCTCGCGCCGTGCATCGAGCGGATCCGGCTTCCGGACGACGTCCAGCTCACGGTGGACATCGATCCCGTGAACATGATGTGACGGCGGCCCGACCGTGACGGACTCGCCCCCGCTCCCCGGGCAGGCTCAAGCCGCGGACGGAACGGCGTCTCGCCGACTCCCCGTTGCCTGCAACCCGCCCCCTGTGCTTGGCTTCGCCGCATGCAGTCCCAGTCCTCCCGACCTCTCAGCCGGCGGTCCTTCCTCACCGCCACGGCGGCGGCTGCCGGCGCCGCCGCACTCTCGTTCCCCCGCCGTGTCCGCGCGGCGTCGCCCAATGAGCGACTCAACATCGGCGTGATCGGCGTGGCCGGCCGCGGCGGCGAAAACCTGCGCGGCGTCGCGAGCCAGAACATCGTCGCGCTGTGCGACGTGGACGCCGAGCGCCTCGCGGGCGCCGCGGAGAAGTTCCCTGCCGCGGCGAAGTACGATGACTACCGCCGTCTGCTCGACCGCAACGATCTTGACGCGGTGGTGGTCAGCACGCCCGATCACACGCATGCGGTGATCACCGTGGCGGCGCTGCGGAGCGGCCGGCATGTGTACTGCGAGAAGCCGCTCACCCACACGATCTCCGAGGCGCGCCGCGTGGCGGAGGTCACCCGCGAGAGCGGGCGCGTGACACAGATGGGCAATCAGATCCACTCCGGCGACAACTACCGCCGGGTCGTGGAGCTCGTTCAGTCCGGCGCGATCGGGGAGGTTCGCGAGGTGCATCACTGGGTGGACGGCCCCTGGGAGGTGCGGGAACGACCGGAACCGCAGGATCCCCCGCCGCACCTGAACTGGGACCTGTGGATCGGCCCCGTCACATGGCGCCCCTACAGCGACCAGTACGCGCCGTTCAACTGGCGCCGCTGGTGGCACTTCGGCGGCGGCACGCTCGCCGACTTCTGCTGCCATCACATCGACCTCGGCGTCTGGGCGCTCGAGCTCGGCCTGCCCACGCGCGTCGAGGCGGAAGGCCCGGAACCCCATCCGGAGTGCGCGCCTCCGTGGCTCATCGTTCGCTACGATTTCCCGGAACGCCGCAGCTCGACCCGCTCGAACCGCACGCTGCCGCCCGTGCGGCTCACGTGGTACCACGGCAACAAGCGACCCCCGCAGTTCGAGCAGGGGCTTCTGCCCAGGTGGGGCAACGGTTCCCTGTTCGTGGGCTCGAAGGGCATGCTCCTCGCCGACTACTCCCGCTACAAACTCCTTCCCGAGGCCGACTTCGCGGACTTCAAGCCACCGCAGCCGTGGATCGAATCCTCGCCCGGTCAGCACGAGGAATGGATCCGTGCGATCAAGGGCGGTCCCGCGCCTCTCTGCCCGTTCACGTACGGCGCCCAACTCACCGAGATCGGACTGCTCGGCAACGTGGCGTTCCGTGCCGGGAAGGCCCTCGAGTGGGACGCAGCCTCGATGCGTGCGACGAACTGTCCGGAGGCGGACCGCTTCATCCACCACGAGTACCGCGAGGGCTGGAGCATCTGACCCCCCTCCGGATCCCGGCTAGGAAACGGTCGCGCCCCCTGCCCCGGGGGCGCGATCCTTCGTTCGCTGCCTCCAGACTTCATACAGGAACACCGCGGCGGCCGCAGCGACGTTCAGCGAATCCACCCCGTGCTCCATCGGGATGGAGGCGGAGTCGTCGCAGGCCGCGAGCACGGCGGGCGTCAGCCCCTGACCCTCGCTTCCCAGCACAACGCAGCAATCCCCGCCAAAGGCCGCGTCCGGAAGAAGGCGCTCCTCCGCGTGGGGATGCGCCGCGACGCAGCGCATGCCGCGCCGGCGCAGCTCCGTGATCGCGTCCACGAGCGTGACCGGCTCCACCACGGGCAGGTCGAACACGGCGCCCATCGATGCGCGCACGGACCGCCGAAGGTAGGGATGGGCGCACGTCTCTCCCACAAGGATGGCATCCGCCCCGAAGCCAGCCGCGGTGCGGATGACGCCTCCCAGGTTCTCCGCGTTGGCGAGGCCATCGAGCGCCACGAAGAAGCGGGGGCGCCGCGCCTTCGCCCATGCGACGTCCAGCTCCACCGGCGGCGGGATGCGCCCGCAGGCAAGCACGCCCTGGTACATGGAGAATCCGGTGAGCGACTCGAGAAGGGGCTTCTCTCCGAGGAAGACATCGACGCACTCCGGGCGCGCCTCGAATCGGGATCGCAGCTCCTCGAAGTGATCCGGCGGCATGAGCGCCGAAACGATCGTCAGTTCGCTGTCGAGAAGCCGCCGGACCAGCTTCTCGCCCTCCGCGACAAACAGCCGATCCCGGTAATGATCGAACGACAACCGCATCGTGCGATACGGCGCGAGCTCCGGGCGATCCAGCGAGTCGATCACGTGCGTGCGAACCACGCGCTCATTTCAGCAGCCATCCACGGGATGGCGCAGCAGAAACCTCCCCGTTCGGGTGTGTCCGATCCGCCGCTTCGCCGTTTGCGTCCCGCGCCGGGATCTGCCAATCTCCGCTTCAAACCCAGATGTCCGCTTCCGCATGCATCGCCCCATGGCACTCGTTGTTCCCGGCATGATCATGAAACGTCTCACCTTCCTGATCTCCCTCGGCCTCGCGGTTCCCGTCCTCGGACAGGAGACAATCGATTTCGAGAAACAGGTCGTTCCCATCCTTCGCGACACCTGCCTCCAGTGTCACGGCGGCGAACGCGTGAAAGGCCGCCTTCGCCTCGACAACAAGGCGGACGCCATGAAGGGCGGCAGCAGCGGCACCGTGATCGAACCCGGCAACCCGGATGCGAGCGAGCTGTACCGGCGCATCATCCTGCCGAAGGACGACATCGACATCATGCCGAGCGAGGGAGATCCCCTCACCCCGGAGCAGACCGAGATCATCAAGGCCTGGATCGCGCAAGGCGCCCCCTGGCCCGATGACTTCCGCATCGAAGCGGCCCCCGCGGAGGTGGCGGACGCCGGGGCGGCGGCGGACGACGCCGATCTCCCGCCCGAACCGAAGCTTCCCGGCGACTTCAAGCCGGGCCCCGGGGAGGCGGAAGCCATTGCGGCGCTCGCCGGCTCCGGGATCCACGTCCGGCCCGTGGCCCAGAACACGCCATGGCACGAGGCCAACTTCCGGCTGCAGGGCTCCGGGGTCACGGACGAAACGATCGCCCCGATCGGCAACATCCAGTCGCTGATCGACCTGAACCTCGCCAACACGTCCGTCACGGACGCGGGCCTCGCGGTGCTCGAGCGTCTCCCCTACCTCATGACCCTCCATCTCGAACTCACGGGGATCACCGACGCGGGACTGAAGCACGTCGCGGGACTCACGAACCTCGTCTATCTGAACCTCTACGGAACGAAGGTGTCCGACGCCGGGCTCGAACACCTCCACGGCCTGAAGCACCTCCGCAACCTCTACCTGTGGCAGTCCCAGGTCACCCCGGAGGGCGCCCAACGCCTCCGCGCCGCCATGCCGTGGGTGGACGTGAACATCGGTTCCGAACTGAGCCCGCCCGCGGACAACAGCGAGTCCGGAGAGACGGAGAAGACGGCGAGCTGACCGCCACTCGTCCCGATTCACGGCGCCGGGATTCCGCCATTCCGGCGCCGTCCTCATTGCCGGCGGCTCCACACGCGCTCCTGCCACAGAATGAAGCACGCACGTCTCGCCCTCCTCTTCCTCGCCATCGCGACGGCGCTCCCCGCCGCGCGCGCCGAATCCTATCAACCGCGCCTGGCTTCCGGGGAACTTGGAAGCATCGAGCGCCTCGACCCGGGTCTCGACGCCCTGATCGATCCCGACGCGAAGCTGGAGATCCTCGCAACCGGACTCGACTGGTCGGAAGGCCCTGTCTGGGTCGCGAACGGCGGCCATCTCCTCTTCTCGGACGTGCCGCGGAACGTCGTGTGGCGCTGGCACCCCGGAGAGGGTCTCACCGAGTTTTTCAAGCCAAGCGACGACTCGAGGGTGCCCGGGCAGGGTTCCAATGGCCTGATCCTGGACAGCGATGGAAACCTCCTCCTGTGCCAGCACGGGAGCCGCCAGGTGGCGCGCCGGACCGGCGACCGCATCGAGCCTGTCGCCACCCGCTACAACGGCCGCCGCTTCAACAGCCCCAATGACGTCGTGGTGCACTCGAGCGGCGATCTCTACTTCACCGATCCGCCCTACGGCCTGCCCCGCGGCGCCGACGATCCCGGACGCGAACTCGATTTCTCCGGCGTCTTCCGCATCGCCCGCGACGGAACCGTCAGCCTGCTCTCGTCGAATCTCACCCGGCCGAACGGCCTGGCCTTTTCACCGGACGAATCCCGCCTGTACGTGGCCGTGTCCGATCCCGAGCGCGCTCATTACGTCGTCTATGACGTCCACGGTGACGGCACGCTCGCGCGGGAACGGGTTCTCTTCGACGCGACGCCGCTCGTCGCGAGGCGCGAGGGCCTTCCCGACGGGATCAAGGTGGACGTCCACGGGAACATCTGGGGCACCGGCCCGGGCGGAGTCCTCATCCTCACGCCCGACGGCCGGCACCTCGGTACAATCCTCACGGGCCGTGCCACCGGAAACTGCGCGTGGGGCGGTGACGGGACCGTCCTGTACATCACCGCCGACGACCTTCTCTGCCGCATCCAGACGCGCACCCGGGGCACCATCCCGGGCGCGCACTGAGAGGCGGGGTTCCGCGCTGCAGGCCGCGAGATCCTAGCCGCCCTGGACTTCGGAAGGGACCGCGATCTCCCGCTTGCGCCGCATCCACGTGAAGCCACCGGCTCCAAGCAGCATCAGCCCCGCAAGCGCGAACTCGGATTCCGGCACGACGACATCCACCAGGCGGCCCTCGACACGGAAGGCATACCGCTCACCGGGCACGTGAGGATTCCACGCCCCGAGATTGGACCGCCCTGCAGTGGGACCCATGTCACCGATGGAATTGTAGTTCCACGCCCCATCGAAGGTATCCCTGGCATCCGCGATGACCCAGTAGGTGGTGCCGGGTTCGAGGAGCAGGGTTCCCGGATAGGCGGCGGTGACCACCTGATTCCCGGTGGCGCCCACGTCGATCGTGAAGCTCTGAAGGGTCAGCCCGGGCAACCCGCCATCATCGGCGGCGAGGATGACATCCAGCGGCCCGGTGCCGATCGCGGGCGAGGACCGCACGTTGATGCCGAGTGAGATCTGTGTCAGCAGGTATCCATCGGCACCGACGACGAACGAGGCCGCCTGATCGACATCCGCGATCATGTTCACGTTCTCGCCTTCGAGGATCCGGCCGACCACTCCGAAGCTGTCACCGGGTCCGAAGTTGTCGAAGATGATGTCCGCCCTGGCGGCTGAGACTGGAATGACGGCGAGCGCGGCGAGGAGGAGTTGTCGGGTTGGGGCGGAGCTCATACGCGCCCGTTGCTAGTGTCATTCGCTACTCACGGTCAAGGGAATGTCAGTGAGCCTGTCTCCAAACCGGATGGCGGTTGAATCATGGGCTGGTTCAGGAAACCCCACCGCCCGGTGCACGTTCGGAAACTCAGGGACGCAAGTCGCGATCACGCAGGCCATCGAGCCTCCGAGCGCGACCGTGGCGCACAGGACCGTACCCGTGTCCGTCGTGGCCCGCGCGCCGATGCGTACCGGGGAACGGAACCTCGCGGCCGCAAAATCAGACGCCGCAACTCACTCCATTCCCCGGTCACGGCCCGCGAACAGGTGGAGCCCCGAGAGAGGGTCGTGTCGGCGCAGGCGGCCAGCGCCGCCTCCCCTGTCGGGTTCGCCCAGTCCATTTCACCGCCCTGCCCCGACTCCCCCAAGGCCTGCGGGACAGGGTACGGCCATGTCGTGAATCCCATCGCTCTGCATGCGGCACCGCCGCCCGCACCGCGAAGGCCGCGCAGCCCGACCCTTCATTCCTGGCGAGCGCCCGCCCCGTCCTTCAGTTCACAAGCCGGCGCCGTCACTGACTGCCGCGCCAAGGCCAGCGGGACAAAGAACATCGCGAGGACGAGCAGCGGGTTCCCGGGGAGACTCAGACAGGAGCCCGCATCCGCGGTAATCGCAGCCCTTGTGAAAGGAGTTCAGGCAGCCGCCGCACCAGCCGATCGTGATGAGCGCGGTGCCGGGTCAGCGACGCCACATGCACGATCGCCTGGATGCCCGAACGCAGATTCAGGACGGCGCCCTGAAGAGCATCCCGGGCAGGCGCAGCGGCGCCATCGCAGGGCGCCATGGCCGTCATCACGACGGGGAACGCCCGCCGGCCCACGCCGGCGCATCCGCGGAATGCCTCTCATGCGGCGATCCCGGAGAAGTCGCGGGGGGATCGATCCGCTGCGCCGCACACGGTTGTGACCTATTCCTCCTCGGCCACGGGGACGGCGCGAAGCTCGTGAATCTCGGAATCGCCGATCATCACCGTGGCCTCCAGCACGCGATCCATCACGGACTGCTCGGCCGAGGCCGCGGTCCCGGTCCGCGCGGCCCGGCGGGGGGCGACCTCCGCGACTTCCGTCCCGTCAACTTCGGAGACAGGCGAAGCCCCCTGCCGAAGCGTGCCCGTGATCCACACGGATTGGCCGTGCGAGACGCTCCGGCCTCTGGCCTCGTACAGCCATGGCCTGTCGGACCCGACGCCGCTGAGGCGGCCGATGTAAACCGAACCGTCCATGTCGTGCAGTTCGAGTCGGTCGCCTGCGCGCACCGCCCTGAATGCCCTGAGAACGGGCGGGGCGGGATCCTCGGCCCGGTACGGCTGACCCTCCGGCGGGGGGGGAGGTGCCTCGAATCCGGAGACTTCCCGGGGTGCCGGGCCGGCCTCCGCCGGAACGGCACCGGGGGCGGCGAGCGATCGCATCGCGAGGCTGAGCGGCGCGCCGGCGGACAGGTCCCCCGGGGAAGCGGCGGCTGCCGCCACGCCGGATTGTGGGTCCGTCGTGCCGCGATCCTCCACGGAGCGCGCGCCGAGGCTGAGGTCCGACGCGGGGGACGCGGGCGCCTGCGCCATCTCGACGGAGCCGTCGGCCAGCGACGGAGGCATCCGCAGCACGCGCTCGAGGTCCTGGGGCGAAAGCGGGGCGGCCGGAACGGGACGGCTCCGTTCGACCCGCGCGAGGCGCTCCGGCTGGGGTCGCCAGATCATGAAGAGGAGGAGTGCCGCCGCCGCGACCGGGATGGTGATCCACGCCCACAGGCTTCGCCGGCCGGGGAACGGGGTCTCGACCGCGACCGCCGACTGGGGAGGGGCCGGGACCGCGTGCGCGGTCGCGGGCGGGGAACCGAGAACCCGCGAGACCTCCTCCTGCAGGCGCGCCCGCTGCGCGGGCGACGGCGGGGGCAGCCTTTCCGCGGCCTCCCGGCGGATTCGTGCGAGCGCGGAGAGTTCCTCGTGCGCGATGCGTGCCGGCTGCTTTCTCATGGTGGCGCTCCCGCGGTTCGGGATTGCCGGCTCGGGGAACGCCTGCGCTTGAGCAATCCGCCGAGCCGATGGAGGCAGCGATGGAGGCGCGAGCTGACCGTCTTCGGGTGGAGATCGAGCGTGGCCCCGATCGCCGCGTAGTCCGCGTCCGCAAAATAGCGCAGCTCCAGGATTTCACGACAGGGATCGCCTAGGGCGTCGAGGGCGTCGCGGACCTCCCTCAGCCTTTCGGCGGCCGCCAGTTCCTGGTCGGGCGGCGGCCGTTCGCCGGCGCGATTGCGGACCGCGTCGAGCGACAGGATCCTGAGTCCGCCGCCGCGGCGGGCCGCCTGCCTTCGCGCCATGAAATCCCGCGCCTTGTTGGTGGCGATCCGCCAGAGCCAGGTGCGCAGCGTGCTGCGGCCCTCGAACGATTTGACCCCGTGCACGGCCGCGATGAAGGTGTCCTGCAGGATCTCCTCGACATCCTCGACGCGGGCATCCGGCACCATCTGGAAGATGAACCGCCCGGTCGCGCGATAATGCTCGTCAAGAAGGCGATCCCACGCGGCCGGCTCACCGGCGCGCAGTCGCTCGACCCACTCGTTCGGCGCACTCTCTTCGGGCCCGGACATGCGGACGAAGGGCACCGTAACCCGGCCGTCCCTCAACACCAGCGCGGAATGCGCCCGTCCATCGGCCAGACCTGGCCGGAGACATGCCTCGACTCGGCGAGGTGAACGATCATTCGCGCGACCTCCTCCGTGGTGTTGATGCGACCGAGCACGCTCTCATGAACGAACGGGCGCAATTCCTCCCCGGTCATGCGGGACGTCATGCCCGTGGGCATCACCCCGGGAAGGACGGCGTTCACGCAGATCCCGGAGGGACCGAGCTCACGCGCGAGGGAGAGCGTGAGTCCGCACAGCGCCGCCTTTGCGGCCGCGTAGTTGGCCTGCCCCACGTGTCCCGCGCGCGCCGAGTGGGAGCCGATGTTGATGATGTGTCCGCCGCGCGTCATCCGCGGGACCGCGGCGCGCGCGCAGAGGAAGGCGCCCTTGAGGTTCACGTCCATGACCTCCTGCCACGCCTGATCGTGCATGCGCGGGAGGGGGGCATCGCGCGTGATTCCGGCGTTGTTCACGAGCGCATCGAGCCGTCCCCATCGGGAGACGATTCGGTCCACGGCCGCGGCGGAATCCTCCGCGCGGGTGACATCGAGGCGCAGTGCGAGGGCCCGTTCGCCGGAGGCTGGAACGGCCGGCGGACCGCGGTGGCCCGCGGCGGCGACACGCCAGCCGGCGCCCAGGAATGCGTTCACAAGGGCGGCACCCAATCCCCCGGCCGCGCCGGTGACCAGCGCCACCCGCGGCTGTTCATGGGCGCTCACGCTCATTCCGCCAGCGCGACGGCGCTCGCCCGGATCGCCCACTCCCCTTCGATCATGGACGCCGAGACGGGCCCTTCCTGATGGACGACCGCCTCCGCGGCCTCGCCCGTGTGACCGGAGTACGGAACGGCGATGACGTCCGCGCTCGCGCCCGCCGCCAGTGCACCGATGCGTCCCTCCAGGCCGAGCATGGCGGCGGGAACGGTGGTGACCATCCGCAGCAGGCTGTGAGGTTCGACCTCCGGAAGCGTCCGCCGTGCCACCGCCAGTTCCGCGAAGAGGTCCAGCCGCGGGGGCGCGGCCCCCCTTCGCGTGACGCTCAACAGGCTGTCGGACCCGATGCTCACCCGCACACCGGCGCGCGCGAGGACCGGCCATGGAAACGGCTCGTGTCCGAAGTAGGCGTGACTTCGCGGGCAATGCACGACGCCGGCGCCCGCACGGGCGATCCGCTGGGCGTCATCGGGATCGAGATGATTCACATGCACGAGCACCGTCTTCGGCCCGAGGAGGCCGGCGCGCTCGATGTGTTCGACGGGCGACCGGATGCCGCAGTCGTCCGTGCCGCGCTGAGGTCCGAGCCACTCGTACATCGGGCCGCGGGCATGCCGGAACATCTCGTACTCCTCGATCGATTCCGCCGCGTGAATCGTGACGAGGAGGTCGTGCTCGCGCGCCGTGCGCGCCACCTCCTCGAGCAGTCCGGGGAGCGTGGAGTACGGCGCGTGCGGCGCGAGCGCGACGGAGTTTCGCGCATGCCGCAGTTGCCGGGCGAGGTCCACGGCGCCGCCCACCAGTTCGGCGGGCGGCCGCCGGGAGCGCACGCCGGTCAGTTCGATCGCGGAGATGACCCGCAGGGGCGTGCTCGCCCAGACCTCGGGGAGGAGCTCCGGCACGGCCTCACAGTCCAGGACGGTCGTGCAGCCGGACTCGACAAGCTGTCGCGCGCCCACGATCCATGACTCGGCATAGTCGCTGTAGCTCCAGTGCGCCTTCATGGAGAGCACGGTCTGAATCCACGTGGTGAAACTCGAGGGGCGCGGGAGGGAGCCTGATGCGCGCGTGTA
Organism: uncultured Verrucomicrobiota bacterium; assembly: GCA_964389135.1. Lineage (GTDB taxonomy): Bacteria > Verrucomicrobiota > Verrucomicrobiia > Limisphaerales > CAIMTB01 > CAIMTB01. The sequence goes on from CAYMDA010000006.1 coordinate 138,118, forward strand.
ATCGAGGTGGCAGTGAGCGTTGACGAGACCGGGCATGAGGATCACCTCGCCCAGGTCCACCGAGGGCCCGGCGAAGGCCTGCTGGAGATCGCGATGGCGCCCGACGGCCTCGATGCGCCCGTTCGAAACGACAACCGCGCCGTCCTCGATGGGCGGCGCGGTGATCGGCAGCAGGATACGTCCGCGGATCAGCATCAGACGCCGTCTTCCTGGAGCTTCCGCTTCACGGCGGCGGCCTCCGAGGTCTTCCGCGCCTTCACCCGGCTCCGGCGTTTGCGGATCTGCGTCTCCACCTTCTTGGTGACGAGGTCGATCGCGGCATACAGATCGCCCTCGACATCCTCGGCGTAGAGGTCCCGTCCCCGCACGCCGAGGCGGATGGAGCACTTGAACGCCTTCTCCGGACCCCGGGTGTGATCGTGCTCAACGATCACCCGCGCATCGACCGCGCGCTCGTACAACCGCTCCAGCTTCCGGATCCTGGCCAGGATGTGGTTCTCGATGGCTTCGGTCAGGGTGATGTTATGCGTCGAGAGAATGAACTTCATTCCAAGGCGAAAATGAGTCACGGCCGACGCGAATGCCAGTGCGATTCCGTGAGTTGCGGACCCGCGCTCCCGTCTGGAACCCGCGGGGAACGGGCGCTCGATGACTTCGCGTGCGCTGTGAGGACCGCCATCCCCCCGGGGAGATTTCCCCCCTACAGGGCCGCGTACACCCGGTGCACGTCGTCGTGGTCGTCCAGCGCGTTCAGGAACTCCTCCACCTCGCGGCGCTGGGACTCCTCGAGTTTCACGGGATTCTTCGTCACGTAGCGCATTTCCGCCGCCGAGATCCTCCAGCCGGCGTTCGCGAGCCACTTGGAGACCGCCGCGAGGTCCCTCGGCTCTGTCAGGAAGAGGGCCCCGACACCGCTCTCGGGGCGGTCCTCACCGGAAAGGGCTTCCACGTTCTGGGCGCCGGCCTCGATGGCATCGGCCTCCGGATCGCGCGCGGCGTCCTCGTGAGTGGCCTCGACGACGCCAAGGTGATCGAAGAAGAAGGCGACGCTCCCGGGCGTTCCGAGGGAGCCCGCCTTGAAGAGGTTGCGGATCTCGGGCGCGGTCCGGTTGCGGTTGTCCGTCAGGCACTCGACGATGACCGGCACCTTGTGCGGCGCGAACCCCTCGTAGACGACGGTTTCGTAGTCAACCTTCTCGTCCGTGAGCCCCGCTCCCTTGCGGATGGCGCGCTCGATCGTGTCGCGATAGACGCTCGCCTTGCGGGCCTTCTCCACCGCGGCCGCGAGGCGGGGATTCAGATCCGGTTCCGGCCCCCCGAGCTTGGCCGCAACCATGATCTCGCGCGTCAGCTTGCTGACGAGCTGCCCCTTCTTCTGCGCGTTCGCCTCGCGCCCCGCCTGTTTCCATTGAGCGCCCATCGATGCGCGAGCTTATGTGCGGGGACAGGCCGCATGAAAAACGAAAATGGCGAAGCGATGGCGACAGGGAGACGGGCGCTCCCGCGAGGCGGGATTCATGGGCATAAGCCTCTTCTGACGCCGCGGCCGCAATGGTCTCCACAGGCCGCTACTCGAAACGCGCTCTTTCGCTTCGCCGAATGCATGGAACCACGAATGTCCGGGTTCGCAAAACGATTGTTATTCGCAGAGTTATTCACCACGGCCGGCACCGCGCCGCCCCGTCTCCCCCGCCCCTGACGGAGTTTCCGAAAGGATCCTTCGGTACTCCGCCCGGGCGTGGTCGTACGCGGCGCGTGCGTCGTCCATTTCGCCCGGCGCGATGAATCGCTGCTTCTGTTCCCAGCAGCGATCGACGCTTGCGAGACACCACTCGGCGCTCCGCCTCGACGCGCGGACCGGCGCCCCGTCCACCAGCGCCCACACGGGGTTCGTGTGCGAACTCGGAAGAATGCGCGCGGCGATCCAGCTGCTCTTCCCCACCTGGATCTCGAATCGCAGGTCCCGCAGCGTTCCGTCGGCGACGAGGTTCTGGCGCGCCACAGGTTCGCCGTTGACGATGATCTCGACCGGCACCTCGCGGGTGTCACCGATGCGAGCGCGCTCCACGTGCCAATACGGCTGTTCGGTGTACGGGCGGTTTCGGATGGCCGCATCCGGCTCCTCACCGAGCAGGGCCGCGGCGCGCACGCGCACCTCCACCCGTCCCGGGGCGGTCAGGCGAAGCTCGCTTCCGTTCTCGCCGACGGCGACGTCCCCGACGCGGAAATCGAGGAGATGACTCCTGCCGTCGCTGACATAGTTGCGGCCCTGGCGGATGCCCTCGCACCACGCGTCGTAGTCGAGCGGGCCATCGAGTTTCACGTAACTGCGCCCGAGGCCGACCCGCTCCCCGTAGATGCACGGAAAATCCGTTTCGCCGCTGATCCGTGTCCGGAAGCCGCAGTTCAGCGTGTGATACCAGATGTTCAGCTCCCAGACGTAGGGAGTATCCACGGTGCTGATGAAATCCACGGCGGGGACCGGATTGCCGTCGGGACCGGGAACGAGGTGAGTGACGTCCACGATGTATTCGTTGGCGCCGATCCCGTCGAACGGCGGGATCACGAAGTTGGGCAGTTCCTCGGTTTCCACCGCGAGCCCCCAGCCGCTGTGGGCCGGGCCGCAGACGGCGCCCTGGCGCTTGGCCCACCGGAGCGTGTTCAGTCCGAGCGTGGGCCAGTGATGCATGGACTCACCGCCGGGATAGATCTGTTCCCGCAGCCGGAGGAGACACAGGTGCCCCGACTGGTGCGAGCCGAACCCGCTGACCTCGACGTCATACCGCAGCAGGTAGGGATAGCGTGAGACCGGGTCCACCTTTCCGGTGAAGAACTGCTTCTGGTAATCGAAGCACGGACCCCACGTCAGGTTGGCGCCGATCTTCAGATCCTCACCCATGCAATGCCGGATCATGTCCGGCGCATGCACGCCCTCGGTCGGGCGGGTGTAGTGCGCGCAGCCGGCCGCATGGATGTGGTGATCGCCGGACCACCATCCGGACGCGGCCGGGTCGATCCAGCGCCGCACCCGGAACTCGACGGTCTTCGGCTGCGCATCGATCGTCACGCCGCGCGTCTCCGGGATCGACTCCGGCCCGCGCGCGAACTCGAACGAGTAGGTTCCGGGAGGCAGCCGAAGCGTTTCGCCGTGGCTGCGATAGACCTGCGGGTGGAAGGAGAAATCGGGCGCGAGCCGCTTCGCCCGGGACGGATACACGCGTCCCTGCGGGTCGCGCACCAGAAACGACCCGGTGGTGGGCTCGCCGTTCTCGTCGAGGACGTGAAGGGTGACCTCGGTCGCCGGACGGCACTCGAAGAGAATGTCGGCGTCACTGCGGAACCCGAGGTCCTGCGTGCCCTGCCCCACGTGAAACCCGACCTTCGCCTCCCGCCGGCCGGCGTCGCGGCTGTACAACTGGATGATCCGGTACTCGAGGGCGAGCCCGGAGAGGGTCGGCGTCATGGGCCGGCCATCGTACATCTCGAGATCCAGCCAGCGGTCCTCGACCTCGCCCGCCGGCGCGTCGTGCAGCCGCCGGGCCTGCGGGCTCCCGGCACGGAGGGCGGCGGTGGTGCCGGCCTCGTTGTGCACCTTGACGAGAAAGACCCGCCAGCCGCCCTGGTCGAGCTGAGGCGCGGCCGGGCCGGCGGCCACCTTCACGCGCATCTCGGGATTGATGTGGACGCCGTACAGACAGAGCGGGTCGAGCAGCTCCTGGATGCGGGCGATCGCCTGCCGGTCGTTCCCTGCCCGCTCCACCGTCTCGCGGACGCTGTCCCCGACCGGGGAGCCGAGGAAGGCCAGCGCCTCGAACAGCCGGCTCACCTGCGCGCGCAGCGGCTGCGCATCCACATCGCGGGCCATCGGCCATTCCGCCGCTCGAAGGCTCAGCGCGCAGAGGGCGGAAACCAGAAGCAAACCGGGGACGGATTTCATGGGAGGAACCACGGCACGCTAGCCGGACCGCGTCCCGCGGGGCAACCATCCTTCCTCCATTCCGGATTGGCCCGAGGCGGGGCGCGCGGTTAGCTTGCGCGGATCATGTCGTCCGAGCGACCGCCTGCATCCGCGAGTGTCCGGCGGCCGTCGGGGGTCCGGAGCGGACCGCGTTCCCGGCGGCGGGGACCGCTCATCCTGGGTGCCCTCCTCCTGCTGCCGGTCGTGGCCGCGGTGATCTTCGCGCGCCCGGCATACGACGTGATCCGCAAGTGGCAGGCCGGGAACGTGCTGAGCCAGGGACAGGAACTCGCGCGGCAGCAGATGTACGCCGAGGCGATCGAGCGGTTGAACGTCGCGCTGCAGCTCGATCCGGACTCCGTGCCCGCGCTGCGCGCGATCGCCGAGATCTACACCCGCTTCGAGCTGCCCTACGCCCTGCCCGCGTGGAGGGCGCTTCTCGCGCGCCCGGGACACACCGAGGACGACCGGCGACACTACGTCGAGCTCGCGCTCAAGCTTCACCGCTTCGACCTGGCGGAGGCCGAGCTGGCCCGGATGCTCGCGAGCACCAACATCTCCCGCCAGAGCCGGGTCCTCGCCTCCGAATTCTTTCACCAGCAGGGAGACCACGCGCGCGCCCTGCAGTTCGCGGAGGACGTCCTCCGCGAGGATCCCGACAACCCCGCGCACGCGCTGCGCGTCGCGCGCGTGCTCCTGAGTTTTCCGGGCACGGAACCGCAGCAGCGCGGCGCCGAACTGCTCGCCTCGGTGCGCGACGTCTCCGGCGAGGACCGGATTCGCGCGCTGGAGGTTCTCTCCGCGGCCGCGGCGGGGGCGGTTCCCTCCGTGCGGCCCATCCTTGCGGGCATCGAGCCCTTCCCGGAGCCCACGGCCACCGAGTTCCTGCTCTGGGCCGACGCGCAGATGCGCCTCAGGCCGCAGGATCGCGAGGAAACGCTCCGCCGCGCGATCGCGCGCCTGCGCCATGCCCCGGCGGCGGATCAGGCGGAACTCTGTGAGTGGCTCAACCGCGAGGGCGCCCACGACCGGCTCCTCGAGATCTACACGATCGAGCAGGCGATGATCTCGCCGCCGGTGCTGGTGAATTATCTCGAGGCGCTCGCGCGCGCCGGGCGATGGCAGGACCTGAAGGACGCAACGGTGCGCAGCCTGCCGCTCGAGGCATGGATCCTCGACGCGTTCCGTGCGGTCGCCGCCGAGCGTCTCGGCCAGGACGCGCTCGCGCAGGAGCACTGGCGCCGAAGCTTTGAGAACGTGAAGGGTCAGTCCGCGAAGACGCGCGCGCTCGGGGATCTCGCGCAGAGCCTCGGGGCCATTCCGCCCGCGATCCGCGCGTACGACGACCTCACGCGGGATCGGCTGACGCGGCTCGTTGGCTACCGGCGGCTCGCGGGCCTCTACGAGCGGACGGGCGACACCCAGCGCCTTCGGACCCTGATGCGCGAGTGGTCGGCGCACGTGCCGGACGATCCGGTGCCCGAGAACGCGTACTGCTACCTGAGCGGTCTTCTCCGGCGGGACGTCGAGGAGGCCGCCCAGCGCGCGACCCGCCTCGTGGAAAGGCTTCCGCGCAGGCCCAATTACCGCGCCACCCTCGCGCTGCTCGAGCTGCGGCGCGACCGTCCCGAGGAGGCGCTCCGGCTCTATCGGCGCGCCGCGCTGGAGCCCGCGGCGATGTCCGCACAGAACCGTCTCGTGTACGCCGCCGTCCTGCATGCGAACGGGCAGTCCGCGGAGGCGCGCACGCTGGTGCAGGGAATCGACCCGTCGCGGCTGCTGCCCGAGGAACGGGAACTCTTCCGGCTCGTCGTCGGCCCGGGCGACGCGACGGTTTCCGGGGCCGGGCTTCAGGCCCCGGGGCCGGGCTGAGCCGCAGGCTCAGGCGGCCGCCGGCGTGCCGAGCATCTCGGTGATCCGGATGCCGAACCGATCGTCAACGACGACCACTTCGCCCCGGGCGATGCGGCGATGGTTGACGTAGAGGTCCACCGGCGTTTCCGCCAGCTTGTCGAGCTGGACGACCGAGCCATTGGCCAGTTGAAGGACTTCGCGCATCGGCATCTGGCAGGTGCCGAGCTCGACCGCGAGGCGCACCGGCACGTCGAGGAGCACGTCGAGGTTGGGGATCGCAGGGGTGGCGGCTTCCATGGAGTCTCAGGTTTGAAGAGTTTCGGTGATTTGAACGGCCCAGCGGTCCGCGCAGGTTCCGAGCAGGCCCCGAAAGCGGGGAGCCTTCGCGAAGCGTACGATCACCTTCCCGGCGCCGGCGGCGGGCAGTTCGAGAATGTCGCCGGGCTTCAGCGCGGCGAGATCGCGGCTCGTCACCTCGATGTCCTCCCATGCGGCGCTGACATTCACGGGGACGCTGTCGAAGGCGGGATTCCACCTTGCCGGGGCGGAGGAGCCGGTTTCCGGCGCCGCGGCGGGCGCCTCCGCCGGCGGCGCGATGCGGCGAATGAGCGGCTCGAGCGTGAACACGGGGACGCCGAGCTGGATGGTGCCCGTGCATTCCCCGACGCGGGCCTCCATGAAGAGGCTGAGCATGACGGTGTCGTGCGGGGAGGTCTGGAGGAAGCGTCCCCCGGTTTCGTGGCCGAGCAGCACGGGGCGCAGGTCCTTCACGCCCTTCCAGTCGGCGCACCAGTCCTTCACGATGACCTGGGCGGCCTGCTCCAGGAGGGCGAGTTCGATCTCGGTGAAATCGCGGGTCTCCTCGCCGGGGTCGGCGGGCCCGCCGAGCAGGCGATCGACAATGGCGAGCCCGAGGTTCTGCTTCACCTCGAGGATGCAGATCCCCGGCAGCGGCTCCGCCCGGAACAATCCGACGTATGCGGGGTTCCCGACGCCATTCACGAAGCTCCGGTACGACAGCATCTGAAGCCCGGCGAGCTTCAGGCCGCAGTCGATGCGGAGGTACATCGAGAGGCGGGCGGACAGGGTGCGGGCGAAGGCCTCGGTGCGCACCCGCAGCCGTCTGAGTTCGGACTGCGAGAGGAACGCCGGATGCCTGAAATCGTACGGCCGGACTTCCGCCGCCGGGCGCTGCGCCTTCCGGCAGTCGCACAGGTGGACGGTGACCAGGTCGGCCGCCGCGGGCTCGGCCGGGTGCGGCTCCTCCGCGGCGGCCTGGATGGGATCGGCGTCTGGGGCCATAACCGGCCTACTGGATCGCGAACTCGGTGATGTAGATCTCGCGCACGCCGTTCGCGAGCACCTGGTTGAACCCGTTGAGGAGTTCCGTGCGGATCTGGTTTCGGGCGCCGGGGCTTTCCAGTTCCGAGATGGTCTTGTTGCTGAGGGTGCCCATCGCGATGTCGAGGAGCTGGTCCCGGTTGGCCTCGACGACGGCCTTGAAGTCAGCCGCATCCCCCACGAGCGTGACGCTCGTGAGCAGGTAGCGCGTGCCCATCGTGCCGGCGACGTTCACCACCATCTTGTTGAGCGCGACCGACTGCCGGACGGCGGATGCGCCCGGCCCGCCGGAACCCGCCGCGTGGCCGGAGGCCGGCGACGCGGATGTGACCATGGCCCCGCCGACGGCCTGCTTGATCTGGGGAACGATGAGGAACGTCGTCGCCGCGTACGCGAGCGCGGGCATGGCCGCGATCGTGAACAGCAGTGGCAGCCATGCCTTGAAGCCTCCCTTGTCGGCCGGCGCCGCCGCCGGTTCGACGACGGCGGGCACTGAGTTGGCTCGGTCGGTCATGACGGGTTACCTCTTGAGGTTGACCAGCTCCTGCAGCATCTCGTCGCTCGTCGAGATGACCCGGGCGGTCGCCTGGAATGCGCGCTGCGCCGTGATCATGCTCGAGAACTCGTTGGCGAGGTCCACGTTCGAGAGCTCGAGCGCGCCGGCCTCGATGGTTCCAAGGGGACCCTGGCCGGGAACACCCGGAGTCGGTGTCGCCCCGCCGAGGGGGCCCGCGATCGAGATCCCGGAGTAGAGGTTGTTGCCCTCCTTCATCAGCGACTGGGGATCGCGGAAGGTCTGGAGGAGCACCTGGCCGCGGACGAACTGCGTGCCGTCGGAGAGGTTGATGTTCAGCTTGCCGTCCTTGTTGATCGACCACGACTCGATGGTCGCGTTCGGATCCGAGGTGGCGGGCATGCCCTCGAGATCGATCCTCAGGTCGCCGACGCTCGAGAGGGCGGTGTCGTTGTAGCCCTGAAGCCGGAAACCGTTGTTGGTGACAATGTATCCGGAGTCATCCACGCGGAAGTCGCCGGCGCGCGTGACGAACTGGCCGTTGGTGAGCGAGTCGCGCACCACGAAGAAGCCTTCGCCGGAGATGGCGAGGTCCGTCTGCATGCCGGTGCGGGTCACCGCCCCCTGCGTCTGGATGTTGCGGATGGCGCCGGTCGTCACGCCGGAGCCGATCTGCATGGCGGCCACGCCGGGGGTGTTGCCGGTGCTGCTGCTCGAATTGCGCAGCGTCTGACTGAAGGAATCCGCGAAGTCCACGCGCGCCGACTTGAAGGCGGTCGTGTTGACGTTCGCAATGTTGTTGCCGATGACGTCCATCCGCTCCTGGAAGTTCTGCAGGCCGCTGATGGCTGAGGTGAGGGATCGTAGCATGAATACTGGGGGGTGGGGGGTGTTAGGAAAGCTCGGCCGGCGCGATGGCCGCGATCTCACTGAGGTGATATGCGGTGTCGCCGACGACCAACAGTGGCGTCCCTGCCACAACCTGCACGGAGCTGACCAGGCCACTGGTCCGCGTGGATTCATCCAGCTGGATCTCCACCGTGCGTCCTAAGAGGGATGTCGCGTTGAGGATCTGCTGATCCTCGCGCAGGCGCGTCACTTCCGCCTGAAGCTCCTTCGTCTGCTCCAGGGCGCTGAACGTCGCCATTTCCGAAAAGAAGTCCGTGTCCTGTTTGGGGGAGAGCGGATCCTGCGTGGTGAGCTGCGTCACGAGCAGCTTCAGAAAATCGTCCTGGCCCAGCGTCTGGCTGGGGATGCGTTCGGCCGGGCCCTGGTAACTGGATGTCTGCGTGGAGACGGGATTCACGACACTCATAGGTCTCAGTCGGTCAATTGTTCAGGCCCAGGACTCCCATCGTCCGGTCGGCGAATGGGACGGACCCGGATCGGGCCGGTTCGCCGCGTCCCGCGCCTCCGTCTCCTTGCGGCCATGCATGCCGTCACGCTGGCGCAATCCGCCGCCAGTCTCCGGAGTGGGCGTTTCCTGCCGATGGGCTCCGCGGTCGTCGCCCATGTGGCGGTTCGCCGAACCGCTGATGTTCGGTTCGGGCTGCGGAACCGAGGCGTCCGAGAACGGGAGCAGCCGGATCTCGTGTCCCGCCAGCGCCTCGCGCAATTGCGCCCAGCTCTGGCCGAGCGCGATCGAATCGCCGCGCTCGCACGTCACGGTCGCCTCCACCCGGCCCGCGCGGCGGCTGAACTGCACGCGAAGCTCGGTCTGTTCGTCGGGACGAATCACGACCGCGACCGAATGGGCTCCGGTTCGCCGGATGAATCCGGCCTCGCGGGTGATCAGCGCCTCGAGCCGCTGCACTCTCTCCTCGGGGGAGGGAAGGATCTCCCGCGCCGGAGACGTGGCGGTCTCGTCCGGCAGCGGAACTTCCGAACAGACACTCGCGCCGGGGTCGAGGACGCCCGCGGCGACCGCGGGCGTAGCGACGTCGGCAGGGGCGCCAGGGAAAGCTGTGCCAGTCACGGTCGAAAGACGGGTCGGCAGGCTCCATCCGCCCGGAACCGAGCGGTCGGCAGCTTCCTCCTGTTTGCGCGCCTGGATCATGACGGCGGCGGAGATAGCACCCCGTGTGCCACGCTGGATTCCTTGGGATACCCCCTGCATTCCCGCCGCGTGATCCGGGCGCTCGGTCGAAACTGCCGCTCGCGCGCCCGGAACCGGCGGGAATTGCGCAGCAGAAATTGCCGCCGCGCCGCGCCAAAGCAGGGGTTCGGCCCCCTGGAGGGGGAGCGGTTCGGGCGTTGTCCCGGGTTCTGGCGTGCCGGCCTCGCGCGCCTCCGCGCGCAGGGCGTCCACGGCTCTTGCCGCCATCTCCCTGGTGTCAACGCTCACCCAGTCCAGGGGGCGTTCGACCCGCCCTTCCCCGCTCCCCGTCACGGCTCGGGCCTGCGGCACCGAACGTTCGTCCACCTGCGGGATCACCCCGTCGTCCGCGAACCGGGACGAATCCCCGCCGGCGGCGCTCGGCTCGATGTCGATCCCGGTCGGATCCGCAGGCAGGCTCGGGCGAGCCGCCGGGAGAGGCATGCCCGTCTGCCTCGAGGACAGCGGGTCGGGCGTGGGGATTTCGGACTTCGTGTCGACCTGCGTCTCCGCCTCGGATGATCGCGGCGAACCTCCTGTTGGCGCGGTCCGCCCGGACGTCGGTGCGGGGGACGTTCGCAGCCGTGGCGCGACAGACTCCGCACGGTCGGCTTCCACCCGGATCCGCTCGATGGAGGTGGAGGCGCCCCCGGCGCGATCCTCAAGCACTCCATGCGCCTGGGATGCGGTGACCTCCGGCTCTCCTGGCGCCCACGTGTCGCCCCCCTCCGCAATCCCCCGCGGGTTTATGGAAATTGCTCCGCGGTCGATCTCCGCGGCGGGCATCGGCGGAGAACTCCGTCCGACCTGCCCGGCGGGCGAAACGTCAGCTCTCCGGATCGGGATCGAGGAGGACCTGGTTGCCCCGCGGTCGGAGGCATGACGTTTCGCGTCCCGTTCCTTCGTCGCGTGATCGGGAAGATCGGCATCGGCCGAAGGGCGCCCATTCGCTCCCGCGGCCACCGGCAAGCCGGAGGGCGGGGTGGGTCCCGTCGCGTGCTCCGGACGCGCCGCCTCGGATCGAGGAGCTGACGACATCGCGGGGGCCCGCCCGGATTCCGCTGCCGGTCCCGGGCTGGTCTGCCGCCGCGGCGCGATCGAATCCACTTCCACGGGGCCGCCCCCGGATGAGGTTCCAGGTATGGCCACCGCCAACGCGCGGTGGTCGCTCGTCTGTCGGGCTTCGCCTGCCGGAAGAGCGTTCGCCCGTGTCGCACGCCGGCGAGGGGCCGAGGCGGCCGCCGGAACGGATCGCTTCCCCTTCTCCGTCGGGACGTGATCAGGTGGATCGCGGGGAATCACGGCGGAAACAGCCTGTTGGGCGGCATGCGCCTCTCCGGTGGTGCCTTGTTCGTTGCCGGCGTCGCGTTCGCCCGTCGGAGGCGGGACGTCCGGCCGGATGACCGCGGAGGTTCCGATCCCCTCCGGATCGCCCCACACCAGGACGGCGGCAGGCGGGGCCATCGCGGGCGCGGACTCACCGGACGTCGCGGAGCGGGCCCGGGACAGGGTCGCGCCGTGCCGCGGCCATGCGGACCCGTCATCCGCGCGCGCGGGTGCCTGCCCGCGAACGCGAAGGGGAGACGCCACGGCGGAGGGTCGATCCGATGAGACCGGACGCGCCGCGCCCGGACCCGGATCGACGGCTTCGGGGGAAGCGGGTGGACGTGCGGGCTCCCTCGGAGTCAATGCGAGCGCGTGCGCCACGCACCGCTCGAAGTTTCCCGTCCCCTGCTCGGAGGTGGCGTCCCGGTCGGAGGCGGGATGCCGGGCGTCGGGCGCATCCGTGCCCCTTGCCCCGGCGATGAACGTCAGCGTTGGGCTCATGCGCCGGGCTTTCCTTCCGGGGTGCGATACACGACAACCCGGAGGCGCTCGGAGATCGCGGCCGCGAGGTCGGAATGGCCCATCCCGCTGAGGCTCTCGAGGATCGGGGCGGTCTCGTTCTCCTTCATGAAGAGCATGATCTTCACGACGGTCGCCTCCTCGAGTTCCTTGAGAATCCCGGCGGCGCCCTCGGGGCTCATCTTCGCGTACACCCGCCCGAGTTTCTTGAGGTTGGCCATTTCCTCCTCCCTCACGCGGAGGAAGGTCTGGTCGAGCTCGAGCTGGAGCCGATGGACATTCTGGGTCACGGAATGCAGCTCGAGGCGCTCGGCCTCGAGGCGTGCCGCGAGCTCGTTCAGATCCCGCTCTCGATCGCGGAGGGCGGTGCGGGCTGACTGCAGCTCGGCGACAAGCTGGTCCACCTCCGGATTGACATACTCCCACGACGGCGCGGGCACCGGCCGAATCTTCGAACCGATGGTCGGCGGTTCGATCCTCTGCGGCATCGGCCACAGCCACGCGGTCACGCCCACGTAGAGCACGAGGCCGACGAAGGCGGCGAAACCATGGGATTGCAGGAATCTGATCATGAGAGTGAACCGTTCCAGACGCGGGCGGGCGCGAACTTCCGGAGGCCGAGCTCGTCCTGAACGCGCGCCTCGTGACGCGCGGCGTCGCGTTCATGACGAAGCTTCTGTTTGCAGCGGTACCGCTCGACGAGCTCATGCCGGCGCCGCGCGTCCAGCATCTCCCGGAGGGCGGCATGCACCTTGCGTTCCGCCGCCTCGAGCGCCTGCCGGGCGTCGCGCCGCCGGGTCTCGACGGCGCGGAAATGCTCCTGCGCCTGCACGAACTCCCGCGCCGGCAGGCCGCGACTGACGCGTTCCCGCAGGGACTCGGCCGTCGTGCGGACATTCGCATCCGCCCGCGCGAACGCCTCCTTCGCGTCCTGGCGCTGCTGAAGCGCCACGGCATAGCGCTCGGCGCACACCTGTTCCTCGCGCTCGCGAACGAGCAGCAGGGCCTGAAGACTGAATCGAAAGCGTTTCATGAGCGGACGCGCGGGACGGGTGCATTGCCCTGGGCGGGTGCGGGACCGTGCCCGGCGGAGGGCGCGGCCGCCGCGATGGCGCGCTCCAGCAGCGCCCAGCTTTGTTCCGGGGTGAAGCCTTCACCGATGCCCTGGCGAAGGAAGTTTCGCAGCGGCTCCGAGACGGAGATCGCGTAGTCGATGGCCGCGCTGCTCCCGGCGGGGTAGGCCCCGATGTTGATCAGGTCCTGGTTCCGACGATAGACCGCCAGCGCCTCGCGCGCGCGTCCCGCGACCTTCTGCTGTTCGTCGGTGGTGAGATCGCGGACGAGCCGGCTCACGCTCTCGAGCACGTCGATGGCGGGATAGTGATTCTGCGTCGCGAGCTCGCGGGTGAGCACGATGTGGCCGTCCAGGATGGAGCGAACCGCGTCCGCAATGGGGTCGTTCATGTCGTCCTGCTCCACGAGCACGGTGAACAGTCCGGTCATCGTTCCCCGTTCCCCGGTGCCCGCCCGCTCGAGCAGCTGCGGAAGCAGCGAGAAGACCGACGGCGTGTAGCCGCGGGTGGCCGGGGGCTCGCCGACCGCAAGGCCGATCTCGCGCTGAGCCATCGCGAAGCGCGTCACCGAGTCCATCATCAGCAGCACGTTTCGGCCGTGGGCCCGGAAGTGCTCGGCGATCGCCATGGCCACGAACGCCCCCTTGAGTCGGGTGATGGCCGGTTCGTTCGAGGTCGCCACGACGATCACCGACTTGCGCCGGCCCTCGTCGGTGAGGTCCTTCTCGAGGAACTCGCGCACCTCGCGGCCGCGTTCGCCGATCAGGGCGATCACGTTCACGTCGGCCTCGGCCCGGCTGGCGATCATCCCGAGCAGCGTGGACTTGCCCACGCCGCTGCCCGCGAAGATCCCGAGGCGCTGTCCGCGTCCGCACGGGATGAACGTGTCGATCGCCTTCACGCCGGTGCGGAAGAGCTGGCCGATGCGCTGGCGCCGCAGCGGATGAGGCGGCATGAGGGTGAGCGGCGCGGTGAGATCGGTCTCGACGCGGCCGAGTCCGTCGATGGGTTCACCGAGTCCGTTGAGGATGCGGCCCTTGAGCGCTTCGCCGACGGGCACGCGCAGCGAGGTTCCCAGCGCGATCACCTCGCTGCCGGGATGGATGCCGTGCGTCTCGCCGAGGGGCATCAGCAGGACGTGGTTGTTCCGGAAGCCGACGACCTCCGCGAGCGTGCTGCCCTCATTGCGGCCGGACTCGATCCGGCAGATCTCACCGACGGCCGCGAGCGGGCCCTCGGACTCGACGACGAGGCCGATGAGCTGGACCACCCGCCCGTGGTTCCGCACGAGCTGCGTGTCCTGAACGCGCCGCAGCATCGCCGCGACCCGGCCGCCCGGGCGTGCATCGAGGGTGGTCTTCATCCGATCAGCGAACGCCTGAGCATTTCGAACTTGGTCTCACGCCGCGCATCGACGACGCCGAAGCGGGTCTGCACGACGCATCCGCCGCGGCTGATGTCCGGCGACGGCTGGAACTGCACGGCCCCTTCCCCGCCCGACATGCGGAGCACCTCCGAATCCATCTTGTGGAGCAGGTCGAAGTCGGCCGGGTGCAGCCGGACCTGGATCCCGGCCGAGGTCTCCACGCACGCAAGGGCGTCGCGCACCGCGGCCTCGATCATCTCGGCCGAGACGGGCGTGCCGGAGACGAGGCGCGTGGCGACCTCCAGCGCCAGCTCGATGAGCTGCTGCTCGGTCTCGCGGACCACCTCGCCGACCGCCGAGCTCATCGACTTGAGCACTCCCTCCGCGAGTTCCTGCATGGCGGCCCGCTGGCGGGCCAGTTCATCGGCCATCGTGCGTTCGCCCGCGGCCCGGCCCTCGTCGAAGGCCGCGCGGACGCGCGCCTCCCATTCAGCCGCCGAAGGGCCCGCCGGCTTCGCGGGCTCGGCCTCCACCGGTTCCGGCGAGCCGGCCAGCCGGACGCCCCGCAGCGGACGAGGGAACCGGAGCACCTCAGGCGACGAGTTCATCGGAAGGATTGCCTGACCGGCCGAGGTCCACCTCGCCCTCGGCTTCGAGCCGTCGCACCACCTCGAGGATGCGGCCCTGGGCCGCCTCCACCTCGCGCAGGCGGACCGGCCCCATGAAGCTCATTTCCTCGTGCACGGTTTCCGCCGCGCGCTTCGAGATGCAGGCGAGGAGTTTCCTGCGGAGAACCTCGCCGACCGTCTTGAGGGACAGGGCAAGATCGCGCATCTCGATCTCGCGGAGGATCCGCTGAAGCGCACCCGACTGGAGGGAGCCGAGATCATCGAAGGTGAACATCTTGTCGCGGATCGCGGCGCCGAGCTCCGGGTTGCGTTCCTCGAGGCTGATCAGCAGCGCCCGGCTGAGATTCTTGTCCATGGTGTTGAGGACGTCGGCGGCGGTGCGGATGCCGCCGGTCTGATGGAGGGGATGGGCCGACCTCGCAGCCATCCGGCGACGGAGCAGCTCGACGACGCGTTCGACCACGTCGAGGGGGGTCGCCGCCATCGTGGCGAGACGTTCGACCACGCGGTCGCGAAGCGCCGGCTCGAGGAGCAGGAGCACGCGCGAGGTCTTCTCCGGCGGCAGGTAGCTCACGATCAGCGCGATCGTCTGCGGCTGCTCCTCACGGAGCAGGCTGAAGATCTGGCGCGGCTCCATCTCGAGGATCTCCTGCATCACCAGCGGCGCGCGCGGCGCGGGGGCGACGCGGTCCAGCAGGTCACGGGCGCGGTCGGGTCCGATGGATTTCTCAAGGGTGGACCTCGCGAAATCGCGCCCGCCGAGCGTGCAGCTTCCCGCCTGCACCGCGATGTCGGTGAACTCGCGAAGCACCTCGGCGCGCATCTCCTGCGTGACCACCGAGATCCGCGTCATCTCCGCGGTGACGACCTCCAGCTCCGACTCGTCGAGCTGCTTCATCAGCCGCGCGGCGCTCTCGGGGCCGAGGATGATGAGCAGGACCGCCAGCTTCTGGACCTTGGTCATCTCGGCCGGATCGACGGTTTCCGGCGATTCGATTGGGGATGGCATGAAACTACCTCGCGGGCGTCCGATTCATCCAGGCGCGCACGGCCTGGGTCATGTTCTCCGGGTTCTCGCGGATGAGCTGGTTGAGCACGTCCACGGTCACGACGGTCGGCAGCTCGTCCTTCTTCCGGGTGTGCGCGCCGTTGCCATGGCCGTTGCCGTTGCTCTCCCCGTTGAGCGCGTGCGCCACGTCGCCATCGCGGCCCACGGGCACGTTGAGGAGGGTGTCCTCGGGCTTGAGGCGCCGGAGCGAACGGCGGAAGAGGAGCAGCGCGAGGAGTCCCGCGACGGGCAGGATCATGCGCTGCGCCATCGCCATCCAGAACTCGCGGGTCCGTTCCGCGTCGAACTGGCGGGTGATGTCGAGGGCCTGCTGATCGTTGAAGGCCATTTCCTCGAGGGTGATCTGGTCGCGGCGGCCGGACGGGTCTTCGACGATGCCGAGCGCGCTCCGGACGATGCGTCGCAGCTTTTCCAGCTCCTCGGGCGTGCGGGCGAGGGGCTTGCGTTCCTCGCCCGGCTCGAACTGCTGCGCGACGAAGACCGCCGCCGAGAGGCGCTCGATCCCGCCCGCATGCTGCATGAGGCTGCTGACGGTGCGGTTGATCTCGTACTGGTTGTTGACGGTCTTCTTGCGGGTGCGGGAGTTGTTCATCGCCATGGCGGGCGCCGCGTTGGTCTCGATGAAGGTGTTGGCCGTCATGCCGGCCGCGCCGCCGCCGGAGGGAATGCCGGACTCGACGTTCTCGTCATCGATGGTCTCGCTGCGCGCGACCTGCCCGTCCGGGTCGAACCGCTCCTCGTAACGGGTGACGGTGTCCCAGTTGATGTCGGCGGAGACGCGAACGACGGCCTGGCCCGGGCCGAGCACCTGCTCGAGCATCCCCTGGGCCTTGCGGGCGAGGTACTGCTCGAGGTTCCTGCGGGCCGCAAGCTGGTTGCTCGTGAGCCCGGCGACGGAGTCGTCCTGGTTGTCCGAGAGGACATTGCCGTGGTTGTCCACGACCGAGACACTGCTCACCTGGAGGCCCTCGACGGAGTTCGCCACGAGCAGGCGGATCGAATTGACCGCGGAAGCGGAGAGCTCCGCCGCGCCCCGGACGCGCACGAACACCGACGCGGTCGGCTTCTGCTGGTTTCCGATGAGCAGACGGTTCTCGGGGAGCACGATCATCACGCGCGCGGCCTCGACGGCGTCGAGCTGGCTGATCGTCCGGGCGAGCTCGCCCTGGATCGCACGCGTGTAGTTGGCGCGCTGGACGAAGTCGGAGATGCCGAAGTTCGGCTTGTCGAAGATCTCGAAGCCGACTCCCTCGCCCCGGGGGATGCCCTTTCCGGCCAGCTGCATGCGCACCTGGTGGACCTTGTCCGAGGGGACATGGATCGAGCCGCCGACGCCTGCGCGGTAGGGGATCTTGGATTCGTCGAGGGCGGCGACGACCTTCGCCGCCTCCGACTCGTCGAGCCCGCCATAGAGGAGGGCATAGGACGTGCGGCTCGACCAGAGCCCGACGCCGAGGAGCCCGCCTGCGACCACCAGGCCGGTCAGCGCGAGGCTGATCCTCTGGTTCAGTCCGAGCTGCTGCCAGATGGCGAGGAGCTGGCGACCGAGTTGCGCGAGGTTCTGATTCATTCGATCCGTTCGTCTGGCGGCCTCAGACCTGCATCCGCATGAGTTCCTGGTATGCCTCGAGGAGCTTGTTGCGGACCTCGACCAGGAGCTGGAACGAAACACTGGCCTCCTCGGTCGCGATCATGACCCGGTGCAGCGGGATGTCCTCGCCGCTGAGCAGTCCGTTGACGGCGTCGCCGGCCGCGAGCTGCTTCTCGTTCACATCGGAGATGAGGCGTCCGAGATAGCTGTCGAACGCCTTTCCGGGCTCGCTTGCGCCGATCTCGCGCAGGGCCGGATCGAGGTTGATCCGGGAAAGGTCCGCGGGTCCCTCCGGACGGACGTTCGCGGCGTTGAGCATTCCGTCGAAGCCCGGAATGCCGCGGAGCGCGGAGGCGCGGGCTGGTTCCAGGGCGGAGAGTGGGTCCATGGATCAGACTAGCGTTTGCCGAGGTTGAGGGTCTGCATCGCCATGGAACGGGCGGTCTTGACCACGGCGAGGTTCGCCTCGAAGGCGCGGGAGGCGGCGATCATGTCCACCATCTCCTCGTGCACGTTGACGTTGGGCATGGCGACCATCCCGTTCTCGTTCGCGTCCGGATGTCCCGGGTTGAAGACGAGCTTCGGCCCGCGGGGGTCCACCTCGACGCGGGCGACCTGGACGGACTGCAGCCGGCCGCGCCCGTTCTCGAGCGCCCTCGCGGCCGAGAGCACGCTCTCGAACACAACCTGCTGCCGCTGGTACGGAGTGCCGTCGAGGCCGCGAGTCACATGCGCGTTGGCGATGTTCTGGCCGACGATGTCCATGCGCAGCCGCTCGGCGCTCAGGGCCGCGGCGGTGTTCTGTATTCCTCCAAGGATGTTGATCATGGCGTTCAGGCGGGGCGGCCCGTGATGGCGTACCGAAGCTTGAGCAGCGCCGAAGTGACGAAGTGGGTCTCGACGGCGTGCTCCATGCCGTTTCGGTTCAGATTCAGGAGCTCCGTCTCCAGGTCCACCGTGTTGCCGTCGCGCCGCCGGGCGGTGGCGGATGAATCCACGCTCAGCGACGGCTCGAACCGTCGAAGCTTGTCCACGTCCCGTGCGGCGATCGCCGAATGCAGCTCCCGCTCGAAAGCCGGAGCGACATCGATCCGCTGGTAGTTCGGGGTCTCGAGATTCGCGAGGTTCGCGGCGATCGCCTCGTGACGGAGGGCCGTCAGATCCATCAGCCGCTTGGCTGCGAGGAGATTCGGCTGGTTGAAGAGGGCGTCGATCATGGGCGCGTTCCGCCCGGCGAGAGCAACCCGTATGCCATGGCGAAAACCGGCCGAATCCGTGCTCCCAGGCGTCCACGGGCTGTCCCCCCGGCAAATTCCTCCGGTCCCTGCCCGCTGGCGCCCGGCAACTTCCTCCCTGCTCCACGTGACCTGCCGGCCGGGCGGGACCTTTGTGCCTGCCCCGCCGCGGCGGATGCGTCCGCCGCGGCAGACAAGAAGAAGGGCACGGCCCTTCGGACCGTGCCCGGGATCTGTCCGGTTCGGGGCCGCTCCATGGCGGCCCGCCCCTTACGAGGCGCCGCCTTCGGCGCCGTCGTCGGCCTCCTCCTCGCGGCTGCCGCGTCCGTAGCCGTACTCGTGGAGCTTGTTCCGCAGCGTGCGGATGCTGATCCCGAGGAGGCGCGCCGCGTGGGTCCGGTTCCCGTGCGTGTGCTCGAGCGCCTTGAGGATCTGCTGCTTCTCGACCTCGGCGAGCGGAATCACCGTGTCAGCCGGATGGCCCGATCCCGCCGACGGCGCGGGCGGGGGCGGGCCCCCTGCCGGAGGCGCCGGCTGCGCGCCCGCGGCAGGCGGTTCCTCCTGCCGGGGGGATATCAGCTCGATGGACGGCATGAATCCGAGGTGATCCGCCTCGAGGACACCGGAACCGGACGAAAGGATGACCGCGCGCTCGATGACGTTCTGCAGCTCGCGGACGTTGCCCGGCCACTCATGCGCCATCAGCGCGCGCATGCAGGCCTCGGAGATCCCGGTGACCCGCACCCCGTTCTTGCGCGCCGACCGATACATGAACTGTTCGGCCAGCTCGGGAATGTCCGAGCGCCGCTCCCGCAGCGGCGGCACATGGATCGGCACGACGTTCAACCGGAAGAAAAGGTCCTGCCGGAACTCCTTGCGGGCAACGCTCTGCTCGAGCTGCCGGTTGGTCGTCGCGATCACGCGGACGTCCACCTTGATCGTGCGGTTGCCGCCGACGCGTTCCAGCTCCCGTTCCTGCAGGACGCGGAGCAGCTTGGCCTGCACCTGGGGCGAGATCTCGCTGACCTCGTCGAGGAGGATCGTCCCGCCGTGGGCGAGCTCGAAGCGTCCGTCGCGCTTGGTCAGCGCGCCGGTGTAGGCGCCCTTCTCGTGCCCGAAGAATTCGCTCTCGATGAGGTTCTCCGGGATCGCGGCGCAGTTGACCTTGATGAAGGGCGCATGCGCGCGCGGGCTCTGGCGGTACAGCGCGCGCGCCACGAGTTCCTTGCCGGTTCCGCTCTCGCCCTGGATGAGGACCGTGGCCTGGGTCGGCGCCACCTTGCGGATCATCTGCCGCAGCGCCTCCATGGCGGGGCTGCGCCCGATGAGTTCGTACCCGGTGTCCTCCGCCTCCTCCTGGGCATAGTAGCGATTGACCCGCACGAGCTGGGAGAACTCGTCCGCCCTTCTCAGGACGAGGTCGAGGTGCTCGGATTCGAACGGTTTGGTGAGGTAGTCGAACGCGCCGTTGCGCATGCATTCAACCGCGGACTGGATCGAGCCGAAGCCGGTCGTGATCACCACGATGGGCCGCTGCGGCCGCGTCTGGAGCTCCTGCAGCAGGTCCGTGCCGCGGCCGTCCGGCAGCATCAGGTCGAGGAAGATGAGATCGTAGGCGTCACGACTCAGCAGTTCATGCGCCTCCGCGAGCGTCCCCGCGACGGCCACCTCGAACCCCCGGTTCTTCAACTGGTGCTCGAGGTTCTTCCGCGCGATGAGTTCGTCTTCGAGGATGAGGATCTTCTCGATGGGCATGAGTGCAAATCAGACGGACCGGCCACCCTGCCGACGGTACAGATCGGTGACGAAATGCGGACGCTGCCGATTCACCGAGGGGAGATCGCGAACGGGCACCATGCCCCGGCGAAGCAGCTCCTGCTCGTTCTCGCGGTCGAGGACCATGGCCTTCATGAGCAGGTCCTGGTTCTCGTGAATGAACGCGCCCACCTCCGGGTGGCGGGAGCGCCGCGCGGGATCGCAGGCCTGCCATGCCTGCCGCAACGCGGCCATGCGCTCCACGGCGCCGGCCAGCCGCGGGAGGAGTTCCCTGCGGGCGGCCTCGAACCGGGACATGTCGCCCGTCCCATGGCTCAGCTCGCGTGTCTCCCCCTCGACGAGCTCCAGCACCTCCCGGTAGAGCTCGAGGTCGCTCTGAAGCGTGGTCACGATGTCTTCAACCTGGACCATAAAATCTGCGGTTCGCCCTCTCCGTCGCGGAGAACGGCGGAACGCGGAGCAGCCTGGCGCGACCGTCTGTCACCCGTGTCCTCCCGGCACCACGGACGCCGGCTGCTGGCGCAGGTCCGCCGCCTGGCGCTCCGCGTTCTGGAGCCACTCCAGGTGCGACCGCCGCCATGCGGCCATCTCCACCACGGTGCGAAGCTCCGGAGTCTCCGCGGCCGGCGAAAGCTCACTGTGGCGCCGCTGGATCTCCTCGTACATGCGCATCGCGCTCTGGGGCTGCACCAGCCGTTCATAGACTAGTCCGATCTGATAATAGACCGGAATCTGCCACGCCGCCGCCGCGTCGAGCTGGGCGAGCCGCTGGTAGATCGTGAGGCTGCCGAGATAGTCTCCCTCCCGGTAGAGCTGGTTGCCGATCTCGTTGCCGGCGCGCTTCTGCCAGTAGGCCCATGTCTCCATCGGCCCCGTGCGCTGCGACTCGAGCAGGAGCATCACCTCCCGCAGCGCCTCCTCGTTGCGGCCCAGCTTCTTGAGCGCGTTCGCCAGCGTGAAGCGCACCTCGGCGACGTTCGGCGAGCCGGCGTGTTCCTCGATGAAACGCCGGGCGTGCGCCACCGTCTGCTCCGTGTCCTCCTGCATCGCAAGCACGCGCACCAGCTTGTACTGGATCTGCGCGCGGTCGAGCTGCGGCGACTCCAGCTTCAGGAGCCGCTTGAGAAACTCCCGCGCGCTGTCCCACCGGCCCTCGCCGTAGTACGTGTCCGCGATCTCCGTCTGGGCCTGGAGCACCAGGCGCTGATAGTCCTCGAGCTGGTCCAGCCGCAGGCGCAGCGCGGTGGACATCACAACGTAGAACTTCGAGACCGCGAGCGTGGAGGCGCCCATCCTGCGATGGATCCGGCCCTGGCGCAGGGACACCTCCAGCACGCTGGGATGCTGCGGGTACCGCGACACGTACTGCGAATAGATCTGCTGCGCGCGGCCGAGGAGGCCTTCCCCCTCCACGGTGAACCCGAGCTCGAGAAGCGCCTGGCGGTGCACCTCCTCCGCCGCCGGACGCGAAAGCACGCCGACCAGGGATTCCACGGCCGCGGAGGGATTGCCGGAGTCGCGCTGCCCGCGCGCGAACTCGATCTGCTCGAGGTCCGCCTCCATGGCCGCGTCCGAACGCGCGGGAACACGCGGATCGAGGCTGCTCCCGCGAAGGAGGTTCAGCACGCGAACGCGTTCGCCCGTTTCCTGCCCCGCCACGGCGGCGTCGGGGTCCTCCCGGACTTGCGGAGCCGCGGCGGCACCCGCCGCCGCTCCATCGGGATGCGGGCCGGATCCCGCGGCGCCGCGCGCGAGGCACAGGCACGCCAGCAGGAGGAATGCGGCTGAGCGCTTCATGGCTTCGGGACCACCTGGTAGGTCGCGCGGCTGGCCGGCCGCACGGGCGGCTGC
The DNA here is from genome assembly GCA_964389135.1 of uncultured Verrucomicrobiota bacterium. Lineage (GTDB taxonomy): Bacteria > Verrucomicrobiota > Verrucomicrobiia > Limisphaerales > CAIMTB01 > CAIMTB01. The sequence continues at coordinate 160,315 of CAYMDA010000006.1, forward strand.
GGCGGAATGAAACTGACCGGCGGCAGCAGGGCCGGATCGTTCGGCAGACGTCCGTCCGTGAAGTACGGAATGAGCGCCTGCGGGGAAAGGTGCGGCTCCATCCCCGCTGGCGGGAACGCCGGGCGCTCCACGGCCCCGGGGGATGCCGGAACGGTCTCCTCGGCGGGCGGGGCCGGATCCGCGGGCGCCGGTTCCCCGTCCGCCGGCTCCGCCTTCGGAGGCGCGGGTTCCGGCGCGATCGGCGCCGGCTTTCGAGACGCCACCTCCGCGGGTTCGGAGGGAATCAGCGGGGCCGGCGGCGGTTGGGGCGGCCGCTGATACCGCAGGCGCGGCGGTGCGCCACGCGTGAGGTAGCTGGCCGCCGCCGGTGAGGCGGATGCCGCCGCAAGGAGCGCGGCCGCAAGGAAGGGCAGTATTCGTCGCAAGTTCATCGATGACGGTCCGGCAAGAGCGCGTCCGTCCCCTCCCCGCCGCATGCTGGACGCGGGGCGCCACAACGCGCCTTGCTTCGAATACATCGGCAACCTTACGACTTGCTTGATGCGCGGCAGGCCACGCGTGGGGATCCGCCCGGGCATGGAGGCGGCACACCGCGCCCGGAAGGAAAAGCGCCGCGCGCCGACCGCAGGTCGATCCGTGAAAGGGGGCCCATCCATCTCCGAATCCTGGTCGGCAAGGCGGCTCATGGTTTCACGACGGGTGCCGCGGAGCTGTCGCCGGGGTTCGGAGACGCACCGCCCGACCGGGCGCGGACGCACCGGGCGAGCTCGTTCAGGAGATCCTTCAGCTCGAGGGGCTTCTGCAGGAACACGACCCGCCCCGACGCGGCGCGCTCCGCCTCGTCGCGCTGGCTCGGCAGGCCGCTGATCGCGATGACGGGAACGCCGGGCTCGAGTCTGCGGAACAGGGAAATGGCGGTCGCGCCGTCGATCAGGGGCATCATGACATCGATGACGACCGTCGCGATCTCCCGGTGCCGCTTGCCGAAGATCGAGACAGCCTCGGCGCCGTCGGCCGCGGTCATGACCTGATACCCGGCGCCGACGAGGGCGCTGCGGATCAACTCGCGAACCGTCTCGTCGTCCTCGGCGACGAGGATCCATTGCTGCGCGCCCGGCGGCGGGGGGCTCGGGGGCGGCTGCGGCCGCGCATCCTCGGTGACCTGGCCGTTCGCCGGAAGATATACCGAGAATGTGGATCCCATGCGCGTCTCGGTTCGAACCCGCATGAAGCCCTTGTGCCGGCGAACGATCGCGAGCGCCGAGGACAGTCCGAGCCCGGAGCGCTCGTTGGACTGCTTGGTCGTGAAGTACGGATCGAAGATCCGATCGAGGATCTCCGGCGGCATGCCGGATCCCGTGTCGGCAACCTCGATCAGCGCGTAGGGACCGGGGCGCGCCTCGGGCGAGAGACGCAGCGCCTCATGGTCCAGGAGCACGTTTTCCCCGGAGATCGTGAGCGAACCGCCCTCCGGCATCGCGTCGCGGGCGTTCACGCAGAGATTGATGATCACCTGGTGCAGGCAGGTCGCATCCCCCATCACGGGCCAGAGCCGCTCGGGTAGCTCCACGCGCACGTTGATCGTCCGGGGAAAGGTTTCGCCGAGGATCGTGCCGGTCTCCTTCAGGAGAATCCGGAGGTCCACCTCGCCCCACGTTCCCTCCGTTCCCCTTCCGAACATCAGGAGCTGGCGGACGAGGTCCGCGCCGCGCCGTGAACTGCGGGTCAGCAGATCCAGGAACCGTTCGCCCTCGGAACCGGCGACGAGCCCCCGCAGCAGGTCGGCGACCATCTGCACCGGCGTGAGCACGTTGTTCAGGTCGTGCGCGATCCCGCACGCGAGCGTTCCCAGACTTTCGAGGCGCTGGCCGCGGAACACCTGCTTCTCGAGCTGTCGTTTCTCGGTGACATCCATCGCGGCGAGCAGGATCGACCGCCCGCCGGAACCGGAGCCGCGCACAAGCGATGCCCGCGCGTCCACGACGATCGGCTGGCCGCTCCTGTGGAACTGCTGGAGCTCCCCCTCCCAGTTCCCCTCGTCGAGGATGTTCTCGCGCATCCGCACCCACGTGGCCCGCGAGCCCCCGAAGAACACCTTCGCGACGTCCTCGCCATCCGCCTCCTCCGCGGTCCAGCCGTACAGGCGTTCGGCGCCCTTGTTCCAGAAGCGCACCCTCCCCTCGAGGTCGACCACACAGAGCACGTCGTGCGCCTCCGCCAGCAGACCGGCCGCGTCCCGCAACCGGTCCTCGGCCGCGCGCAGCCGGGTCGCATCCTCGACGTGGAGCAGAACCATCGGCCGCCCGCCCACGCGCACGCGCGAGGTCGAGATCGACAACACGAGGTTCCGCCGCTCACTCCCGCGGGACACGCTCGCGCGGACTTCCATGCACGTTCGCGGTGGTCCGCCACCCGCGGTTTCCGCGACGGCACGTTGCACCGGGCACTCCCCGGGTTCCGCGCCCGCGCCCGCGTGGCCCGCACCCCGCCCGCTCCGCTCGACTCCGAGCACCTCGCCCGCGGGCCGGCCCGCGGCGTCCTCCGCCGTCGTTCCAAGAAACTCAAGCGCAACCGGCGTCATCCGCCGGACCCGGCCGTCTTCATCCGCCAGGATCTGAATTGCAGGCGACTGATCGAACAACTCGAATGCGCCCTCGGGGACAAGGGAATCGCCACGGTCCGGCTCGCCGGGGAACGTTCGTGCATCCGCCTCTCCGCTCTCCGTGACGGAGGCCAGACTGAAGAGGGAGAGGCCGCCACACCATGCGACCGCGTAAAATGCCTCGAGCAGTCCCGAGCCCGTCGCGGCGTACTCCACGAGACACGCCACGCAGAGGCCGGCAAGAATCCCCGCAGGCAGGTCGATTCGCCGCCGGTTCGATGAAGGTTGAACGCTTTCTTCGATCCGCATCGCTCGGCATGGCTCTACGCCTGAACGCGACCGTGGGGACCCCGACTCCCTGTGCGCCCCTGGTTGAAGTTGTTTAACCCGCCAGGTGACGGGGGCAAACCGAAAACGCGCCGACGGCGGCCACTTAATTTGGCTAGTAGCCTGCGGACGTGTGAATCAGCCTAGCGCATTCGCATAGGCGCCAGTGAGTCCAGTGAGATGACCGCGAAAGGCCGCTCAAAGGCCTGAGTCAGGCGGGCGCGCACCGTGATCGGCCGCCGAATCCGCAGCACTTGTCTCGACCCGCGCGCCGCATGCGCAATCCACGCGGACGATCCATTCGTCGTCGATCCAGTGCACCACCTGGATCGGAGCGCCCTGCACTGCGGACGGGACGTGGCCGGGGGGTGTCACGGGCTCGCGGCCTTCGGGGGAATCGCGTTGGATCGGTTTCATCAAGGGGCGGGCGGTGAACCGTCCCGGCACCTGCGGCCGGATGCATGCCCGTAATCCCTTATCGGCGGAAGGCGTAGGCGGGATGAGCCGGAAAATTCGCTGTAACTCCCGCCACGAGCGGAGTAGTCCTGTGCGCGATCAGCGCAGCGAAACGATGATGACGAAGCGTGTGCGAAATCCGCGCGGGTGCTGGCGCACCGCCGCCTGCTGGGGCGCCCTTCTCGTCCTGTGCGGCCTGGCGTCGCCCGCGGCGCAGTCACCGGCGCAGGAGCGCCCGCCCGCCGCCCGGCCGAACATCCTGTTCATCATGTCGGACGACCATGCGGCACACGCGATCAGCGCGTACGGCAGCCGGGTGAATCGGACTCCGCACATGGACCGGCTCGCGCGCGAGGGCCTGCGGCTCGCGAACTGCTTCGCCGTGAACGCCATCTGCACACCGAGCCGCGCGACGATCCTCACGGGCCAGTACAGCCACCGGAACGGGGTGCCCGTGTTCAACCACCTCGATCCCTCCGTCAGGACGGTCGCGCACCGGATGCGCGACGCCGGGTACCACACGGTCATGATCGGCAAATGGCACCTCGGCAGCGATCCGCAGGGCTTCGACGAATGGCTGATCCTCCCCGGACAGGGCCGGTATCACGATCCGATCCTCTACGACCGGGACGGCCACCGCATCTACAAGGGTTACGTCACCGACGTCATCACGGATCTCACGATCAAGGCGATCGAGCGCCGTCCCCGGGACAAGCCGTTCTTCATCATGTCCCACCACAAGGCGCCGCACCGCGAGTGGTCCCCGGATGAACGGCACCGCCGGGAGTTCGCCGGACGCACGATTCCCGAACCGCCGACGCTCCGCGATGATTACTCCGGGCGGACCGACGCGCTCCGCGAACAGCAGCAGTCCGTCTTTCGCGATCTCACCCGGCGCGACCTGAAACTCGAGCCGCCGGCCGACCTTCCGCCGAGCCGGCGCAATCAGTGGCTCGGGGAAAAGCCGACATCCGTGGAGATCGAGCGCGACGGCCAGCGAGTCACGCTGACGGGCAGGGAACTCGATGACTGGAAGTACCAGCGCTACATGCAGGACTATCTTGCGTGCGTCCAGAGCATCGATGACAACATCGGCCGCCTGCTCGACTGGCTGGACCGGAACGGACTCGCGGAGAACACGCTCGTCATCTACACCAGCGACCAGGGGTTCTTCCTCGGCGACCACGGCATGTACGATAAGCGGTTCATGTACGAGGAATCCATCCGAATGCCTTTCCTCGCCCGCTGGCCCGCGGGCATTCCCGCCGGCATCGTTCAGGAGGCGCTCGCGATCAACTGTGACTTCGCCCCCACCTTCCTCGAGCTCGCCGGCGCCCCGATCCCCGGGGAGATGCAGGGGCGCAGCCTGGTCCCCCTGTTCCGCGGGGAGAAACCCGACGACTGGCGGGAGGCCTTCTACTACCGCTACTACCACGATCCCGGACACCACAACACACGCGCCCACTACGGGGTTCGCACCGCGACCCACAAGCTCATCCACTTCCACACCAGGGACCAGTGGGAATGTTACGACCTTGTCGCGGACCCGCGGGAAATGCGCAACATCCATGACGAGCCCGAGGCGCAGCCCGTCGTGCGCGAACTCAAGGAGCATCTCGCCCGGCTCCGGCGCGAGCTCGGCGACGACGATCGCTTCGCGGACTCACTTCCGCGCGACGACGTGGATCGTCGCCCGCGCCAGCTCGACCACAAGCATCCGGACTCTGAACTCTGACCCTGACCCGTCGCATCGACGCGACCGCCGGGCGCCGGGCGCCTCGGGACGCGCGCCGGCGCGCGGGCGTCAGACGCGCGCACCGGCCCGCGGCATGGCCTCCTGATGCTACCCGATTTCGAACCGTCCCAGTGGATCATGGCCGTGTTCGCGGCCGCGGGCATCGGTGTGTCCAAGAGCGGCCTGCCCGGGATCAGCCTCCTGCACGTCGTCCTCTTCGCCCACCTGTTCCCCGGGCTCGAGTCGACCGGGATCGTGCTTCCGATGCTCATCGCGGGCGATGTCGGGGCCGTCCTCCTGTTCCGCCGGCACGCCCAGTGGCGGCATGTGGCGCGCACCCTGCCTCCGGCGGTCATCGGGGTGGTGGCGGGCTGGTGGTGGATGGGCCGGCTCCGCGAGGCGCCCTTCGAGCCGGTCATCGGCGGCATCGTGCTCACGCTCGCCCTTCTCCAGGCGTGGCGCGATCGCAACCCGGACCTGTGGCGCAACCTTCCGCATTCACGCGGCTTCGCATGGTCGATGGGGTTCGTCGCCGGTGTCACGACGATGCTGGCGAATGCCGCGGGCCCTGTCATGGCGCTGTACCTGCTCGCCGTGGCCCTTCCCCGTCATGAGTTCGTCGGCACCGCGGCGTGGTTCTTTCTCATCATCAACGTCATCAAGGTTCCGTTCAGCGCGCAGCTGGGCCTCATCAGCCCGTCCACGCTCGCGATCAACGGGATCCTGCTTCCGGCCATCGCGGCCGGACTCCTGCTCGGCAAGTGCATCATCCACCGGATCCCGCAGAAGGCCTTCGAGCTCCTGATCCTCGGATTCGCCGTGATCGCGTCCCTGCGGCTGCTCGGAGTTTTCTGAGCACGTCGCCGTCTCGCTCCCCCCTTCTCGCCGGGAACCGCATCCGGCATGCTCCGCCCGATGAAGCCTTACTGGTCCGGTGTCTTCCCCGCCATCACGACGCAGATGCATCGCGACGGATCGCTGAATCTCGAGGCGACCGCCGAACACGCCGAGGCGCTGATTCGAAGCGGGGTGTCCGGGCTCATTCTCCTGGGGTCTCTTGGGGAAAACCAGTCGCTGACGGCGCAGGAGAAGCGCGACGTCATCGCGGCGCTGGTCGAATCGGTGGATGGGCGGGTGCCGGTGCTGAGCGGGGTGGCGGAGACCAGCGTCGCGGAGGCGTGCCGCTATGTCGCCGACGGCGAGCGACTCGGCCTGGACGGCTTCATGCTCATGCCCCCGATGGTGTATCGCTCGCCCGATCCCGCCGAGTCACTCCATCACTTCCAGACGGTCGCGAAGGCTTCCGGCCTTCCGATCATGATCTACAACAACCCGATCAGTTACGGGCACGACCTCACGCCGGACCTGCTCGACCGCCTCGCCAGACAGGACCGGTTCGTGGCGATCAAGGAAAGCTCCGGAAACCCGCGCCGCATCACGGACATCCGAAACGCGCTCGGGGATCGCTTCGCGATCTTCACCGGCGTGGACGACCTCGCGCTCGAAAGCGCCATCCTCGGGATCGACGGATGGGTCGCCGGACTGGGGATCGCATTCCCGGCCGAGAACCAGCACTTCTGGGAACTCACCCGGCGCGGCGAGTGGGAGGCGGCGCGCGAACTCTACCGCTGGTACACGCCCCTCCTGCACCTCGACACCCATCCGAAGTTCGTGCAGTACATCAAGCTCGCCGTCCAGGAATGCGGCCTCGGCAGCGAGTGGGTCCGCGCTCCGCGGCTGCCGCTCGCCGGTTCGGAGCGGAAGGCGGTGCTGCAGGTCATCCGCCGCGGGATCGAGACGCGGCCGAAAATCCCCCGCCGGCGATGAATCAACTGCCCGTCGTGCGCCGCGAGCTGAGGGAGGCGGCCCGACGCCCTTCCACCGCCGCCCTCCGGCTGACAGTCGCGCTCGCGGCAATCGCGGTGTCCCTGGCGATTCTCGCCTCCGGCAGCATCCCGCCGGGGCTCAAGGGCAGGAGCCTGCTCACCGCGCAGGTGGTTCTGGCCGCCGCCTTCTGCCTGCTGACAGGATGCCTCGCGACCGCGGCCTTCCATCAGCCGCGAACGGCGTGACGGGACACTGGGACTGCTGCTCCTGACGCCACTGTCCGGAACGGATGTGGTCCTCGGGAAACTCGCGGCGCATGGCCTGCAATCCCTCGTCGCCCTCCTCGCGATCACGCCGGTGTTCTTTCTCCCGGTCCTGCTGGGAGGTGTCACGTCGGCCGAGACCGTCCGCATCCTTCTCGCGCTGACGGTGACGCTCGCCGTCTCGCTGGCGATCGGAATGCTCGTCTCGGCGCGCGCAAGGCATTCGCACTCCGCGGTGCTGGCGACCTTCACCTCCGTCGCGTTCCTTGCGTTGATTCCGTGGCTGGCCGGCGCCCTGTTCCACGGCCTCCACGGACTCACGCGGCTGTCGCCCATCTGCGTGGTCGCCGCGGCCTTCGACTCGCGCTACCAGACGAGGGCGGGCGCCTCCTGCTACTGGGGCGGACTCGCCCTACTCGTGCTGATCACCGCGGGCGCGATCGCCGTTGCGCGCCACCGGCTCCTTCGCGACCGGCGCTCCCTCGAGGAAGGCGACACACTACCACCGGCCAGGTGGCCGTCCGCCACACATCTCCCGCGTCCCGCCTCGCGGCGACATGGACGCAGGTTCAGGCATCCTTACGGGGTGCGGCTCGTGCGGACATTCGTCCCGGCCCGTGCCTTCCGGCTGTTCTGCGCGGTCGCGCTGGTGGTGCTGACCGGCGCGATCCTCCTGTCGCTCGTCCGGACCTTCAGGGCGCCCTACATCGTCACCTCCATGTGCACGGCGTACGCCATTCACATCGCCGTGAAGCTCGCCGTGGCCTTCAGCGCGGCGCGGCAGCTCCACGAGGATCGGGCGAGCGGTGCGCTGGAGCTGGTGCTGACCACGCCCGCGGCCGACCGGCACTTTCTGGACGGAGTGCTTGTCGCACAGCGGACGGCGTTCCGGGGATCGGTCGCGCTGCTGGCGGCCGTCAATCTCGCGCTCGCGCTTCTCGTCCATGGTCGCGCCTGGGCGGGCACCATGGGCCCCGGGGACCTGCAAGCATTCACCACCCTCCTCCTTCGGGGGCCTGCTCGCATCCCTCGCCGACCTGAACGCCCTCGGGTCCCTGGCGGCATGGCAGGCCCTGCATGCGCCGACCGCGGCGGCGGCGGCCACGCGCGCCATGGCGCTCGCCCTGCTCCCCTGCTGGGCGGCGATCCTCCTCGCTCTCCCGACCTCGAGAGCGAGGTCCGGCGGCGAGATGGCGACGCTCCTGTGGACGTACTACATCGGTTCCATTCTCTACCAGCGCCTGCTGGTCCGGTTCGCGCGCGGACGGGTTCAAGGCAACCTCCGTGAGTTGATCTGTGCTACCGGAAGTGGAACGGAATCACGACCGGCGCCGGCCTCGCCCGCGCCGTCCCCGGCGACGCCCTGAATCCGCTTGTCTGGCCGGGTGCGCTTTGGCATCCGTCCCGGATGCAAAGGCTGACGTGGCTGTGTGCCCTCTGGATCGCATCGATCTTGCCCGGCCACGCGACGGCGCCCGAGGGTTACTACCGCTTTCCGGCCCTGCACGGCGACACCGTGGTATTCACCAGCGAGGGGGATCTCTGGCGGGTTCCGGTCAGCGGCGGAGTCGCCCAGCGCCTGACCACACATCCGGGAATGGAATCCCATGCCGCGATTTCGCCGGATGGCTCCTGGATCGCCTTCGCCGGCCAGTACGAAGGGCCGACCGAGGTTTACGTGATGCCGCTGAACGGCGGCCTTCCCACGCGGCTGACGTTCGACAACGGGGCCAGCACCGTCGCCGGATGGTCCCCGGAAGGCCGGGTGCTCCTCAGTTCGCAGGCCGCGGCCACCCTTCCCGCGCGGCAGCTGGCGCTCATCGACCCGGCCACGATCACGCGCGAATGGCTGCCGCTCGCCGAAGCGAGCGCCGGCGCCTTCGTCCCGGGAGAAGACACCCTGTTCTTCACGCGCCTGCCCCCGCAGAACAGCAGCACCAAGAGGTACCAGGGCGGCTGGCGCCAGGACATCTGGCGATTCGCTCCCTCGGACACCGAGGCGGTCCCCGTCACCGCGGACTACCACGGCACCAGCAGGAATCCCATGCCGTGGGACGGCAGGATCTACTTCCTCACGGATCGAGACGGGATCATGAACCTCTGGTCCGCGCGCTTCGACGGAACGGATCTCCGCCAGCTCACGCGCCACCGCGACTTCGACATCGGCGGCGCCTCCCTCCACGCCGGCCGCGTCGTTTACCAGCACGGCGCCGACCTCCGCCTCTACGACATCGTCCGCGACGCGGACTCGCGCATCCCCATCACCCTCGCGACCGACTTCGACCAGAAGCGGGAGAAATGGGTGAAAAAGCCCATGGACTATCTCACGTCCGCGCATGCCTCGCCCGACGGCGACCGCGTCGTCCTCACCGCGCGCGGGCAGATCTTCGTCGCGCCCGCCGAGCAGGGAAGGTTCGTCGAGATCCCGCGGAAGCCCGGGACGCGTCATCGCGCGGCCCGCTTCATGCCCGGCGGGACCAACCTCGTCGCGCTCTCCGACGAATCCGGAGAGTACGAGTTCCAACTGCTGCCGGCCAACGGCGTGGGCCCGGCGGTGCCCCTCACGACCAACGCCACGGTGTTCCGGTTCGACGCCACGCCCTCCCCGGACGGGCGGTGGCTCGCATGGTCCGACAAGGACTACAAGTTCTGGATCCATGACCTCCGGGAAGGATCCTCCCGGCTCGTCACCGAATCCCGCCTTCATCCGATCCACGATTTCGCGTGGTCCCCGGACAGCCGCTGGCTCGCGTATGTGGACAGCGCCAGCAACACGGTGAGCAGGATTCACCTGTACCGCCTCAGCGACGGCACCTCCACCGCCGTCACGAGCGACCGCGTTGACAGTTACAACCCCGCGTGGGCGCCCGATGGAAAATGGCTCTACTTCCTGAGTGACCGCGAGCTTCGCTCCCTCGTGCGGAGTCCCTGGGGCCCCCGCCAGCCGGACCCGTTCTTCACCGAAACCACGCGCATCTACGCGCTCGCGCTCACGAACGGACTCTACTCGCCGTTCGCCCCGCGGCACGAGCTGCTGGCCGATCCCGCACCGGGATCGAAGTCACGAACGAACGCCCCGCCGGACTCGGAAAACTCCACCGGCGCCGAGAAAGCCGAGGCGGGGGACGACGCACCCTCCGATCCCGGGTCCGGGAAGGGCGAGACCGGGGAGCCCCCGGCCGTCGTGATCGAGCTCGCGGGCCTCGCCACGCGGCTTCACGAGGTTCCGGTCCCCGCGGGGAACTACTCGGATCTCTCGGTCACTCCGAAGCACCTCCTGTGGCTCGAACGCAGCACCGGATTCGACGCGAAACCGAAGCTCCAGCAGCTCGAGATCACCCACAAGTCGCCAAAGCCCAAGACCCTCGTCGAGGATGTCCGGGGCTACGAGCTGACCCTCGACCGGAAGAAGATCCTCCTCCGCAAGGGCGACGCGTTCCACGTGATCCCGAGCGACTCCCCCGCGCCGGCCAAACTGGACGTCCGCGTGAATCTCGACGGATGGACCTTCCCGATTCATCCGCGCGAGGAATGGCGCCAGATCTTCACCGAGTCATGGCGCATGCTCCGGGACTACTTCTATGACCGCGGCATGCACAAACTGGACTGGCCCGCGATGCTCGCGAAGTACCTGCCGCTCGTGGACCGCGTCAGCGACCGTGCCGAGCTCAGCGATGTCATCTCCGGGATGGTCGGCGAACTCTCCACGCTGCACGTGTTCGTCCGCGCCGGGGACCTCCGCGAGGGGCCGGACGACATCCACGCAGCCTCCCTCGGGGCGCGCATGGTGCGCGACGAGGCGGAGGGCGGATGGCGCATCGAGCACATCCACCGCGGGGACCCCGACTACCCGGAGAAGCTCTCGCCCCTCGCCCGCCCCGGGATCGACGTGGAACCCGGCGATATCCTCGTCAGCATCGACGGCCGCCCGACCCTGGACGTGGCCCATCCCTCGGTCCTGCTCCGGAACAAGGCCTCGCGCCAGGTGCTCATCGAGGTGCGCACGCCGGGCGGGACCGAATCACGCCGCTACATCGTTCACCCGATCACGGCGGGACGCGACGCGGACCTGCGCTACACCGAATGGGAGGTCACCCGCCGCGAGCGCGTGGAGGAGCTCGGCCGGGGACAGATCGGCTACGTCCACCTGCGGGCCATGGGCAGTTCCGACATCGCGGACTGGGCGCGCCAGTTCTTCCCCGTCTTCAACCGGCAGGGGCTCATCATCGACGTGCGCAACAACAACGGCGGAAACATCGACTCATGGATCCTCGGCAAACTCCTGCGCAAGGCCTGGTTCTACTGGCAGCCGCGCGCGGGCGATCCGTTCTGGAACATGCAGTACGCCTTCCGCGGCCACATGGTCGTGATCTGCAACGCGCGCACCGCGAGCGACGGTGAAGCCTTCGCGGAGGGGTTCCGCCGCCTCGGCCTCGGCAAGGTCATCGGCACCCGCACCTGGGGAGGCGAGATCTGGCTTTCGGCCCAGCGCTGGCTCGTCGACAGCGGCATGGCCACCGCCGCGGAAATCGGCGTGTACGGTCCGGAGGGCGAATGGCTCATCGAGGGCCACGGCGTCGATCCGGACATCGTGATCGACAACCCGCCGCACGCCACCTTCAACGGGCAGGATGCGCAACTCGAGGCCGCCGTGCGGCACCTGCAGGAGCTCATCGAGCGCGACCCGCGCCCGATACCGCCTCCACCGGCATATCCCGACAAGTCGTTCCAGCCGCGCTGAGCAGCCGGCGGGCGCGTCAGACGAACCGCAGTTCCGGAGTGTTCTCCTTCGGATCCCAGTTGCGCGGCGGCTTGATGCCGATGCTGGCCACGTCCTTGATCGAGATCTGGTTTCCACGCGCCCGCGCGTTCTTGACCGCGAGATTGCCCGGGCGCGCCGTCTGCTGACTCACCCGCTGATAGGGCGCGGGCTTGTACTTGATGTAGATCACCTCGGGCGTGTCCGGCTGGAACAGCAGGATCTTCGACTTCGGATCGGGACACAGCTGGTAGTCCTTGTCGAGGATCATGCCCCCGAACGTGAACCGCTTGATCCACGTGGCGCCCTTGGCGGAGTAGGCCATGGTGAAGACCCGGTCCCGCTCCGGCGGGCCGCAGTGGATCAGGTCCTGGCCCACGAAGAGTTTCTCGGGGAGCTCGATCTGGCGATAGCGCCCGTCCTTGAAGACCAGCAGCAGCTTGTCGTACCGGGAGCACATCGTGACGAACTCGTCACCGCCCACCTTGTGGCCGATGTACCCGCTTTCCCGGTCGTAGCTGACCTTGAACGTCTTGAAGGCGACCTCGCGCGCCTCCACCTCGTCGAAGCGGCCGACCTTCGTGGCCCGGGGGAACTCCGCGCCGTACTTCTCGATGAGTCCCTTCAGCCGGGCGATCGCGAAGCCGACGACGTTCTTCAGGTGCTTCCGCACCTGCGTCAGCTCCGCCTTGATCTTGTCGAGCTCGTCCTTGTGCTGGCGCAGGTCGAACAGGGAGATCCGCCGGATCGGGACGCGGAGCAGCATCTCGACATCGTCGTCGGTGAGATCCCGGAGCATGCGTGGCCGCAGCGGCTTGAAACCCTCGTGGATCTCCAGGCGGACGGCCTCGGCCGTCCGGGCGGTCTCGATCCGCTTGTAGATGCGGTTCTCGATGAAGAGCTGAACGAGCGTCTTCTGGTGCAGCTCGAGATCGAGCTTGTCGCGCTTCAGCTCGAGCTCGCGCCGCAGCAGGACCACGAGCTGGTCCGTGTTGGCGCGGAGCACCTCGGAGACCGTCATCTCGACCGGGCGGTTGTCCCGGATCACCACGATGCGGCTGCTCAGCGACTGCTCGCAGTTGGTGAATGCGTACAGGGCGTCCACCAGTTGCCGCGGCTCGACGCCCTTGGGCACTTCCACCGCGATCTCCACGCGTTCCGAGGTGTAATCGTTGATGGACCGCACCCGGATCTTGCCCTTCTTCGCGGCGTCCTCGATGGAGGACAGCACCGAGTCCGTCGTCGTGCCCGGGGGGATCTCCGTGATCACCACCGTCGAATCGTCCTTCACGCGGATGCGGGCGCGAACCCGGACCGAACCCCGGCCGTCGTCGTACTCCGAGGCGTCCATCAGCCCGCCGGTCTGGAAGTCCGGCACGAGCTTGAACGGCTTGCCCTCGAGGATCGCGATCTGCGCCTCGAGCAGTTCCTTGAAGTTGTGCGGGAAAATGCGGGCCGAGAGTCCGACCGCGATGCCCTCGGTGCCCAGCATCAGGAGGAGCGGGATCTTCGCGGGCAGGACGACCGGCTCCTGGTTGCGGCCGTCGTAGGTCGGGACGAACTCCGTGAGCTCGTCCTGGAAGAGCTCCGTCCGGGCGAGTTCCGTGAGGCGCGCCTCGATGTAGCGCGCGGCCGCCGGCGGGTCCCCGGTGAAGACATTGCCGAAGTTCCCCTGCCCCTCGATCAGGAAGCGCTTGTTGGCGAGCACCACGAGCGCGTCCTCGATCGAGGCGTCGCCGTGCGGGTGATACTTCATCGCCTCGCCGGCGATGCTGGCGACCTTGTGGAGCTTGCCGTCATCCATCCGGTGCATCACCCACAGGATGCGGCGCTGCACCGGCTTGAGTCCGTCCGCGAGGTTCGGGATCGCGCGATCGCGGATCACGTAGCTCGCGTACTCCAGAAAGCTGCGGTCCATCCGCCGGTGCAGCGGATGCGCCGGCGGATGATGGACCGTGCGGGAAGGCGGCGGGCCCTCGCCGTTTCCGGCGCCTGCGCCGTTGTCGGCGCCCGCTCCCTTCCTGACGCTGCCAGACTTGCGACGCTCGCTCATGTCGGAATCACTTCGATCCAATCCGGACTGCTCTCGTTGAAATCAGCACGCAACGCACTCTCCAGACATTCAGCATCGTGAAACGCGACATAACACGCGAATCCACTCGAACCTGTGCCTCGACCTCGGGTCTGACGCGACTTTACATGCCGACCGGGGACGGGTTGAATGCCCCATCAGTTTACCCTGAGGGAGCATTGCATGAGGGCGACAGACACGGTCCTCCGCTGCGACATCGTGCGGCGACTCGAGTTCGTCGACCTTAGGCTGTCCTGCAATGGTCGTGTCAATCACGGCGACGACCTGGTGGAGCTCCCTGGAACCCCGGCGCCCCGGGCGTCGCACAAGCCGAACTGCCGCCTCGGCGCGCCCGGGCAAGAGATGATCGTCCGCGGCAGAAGCGCCAGCATCCGCATTCGGTGCGCGCGATTCAAGCCCCTGCTCCCCAAGGCGAACGCCGGCAGCCGCCGCGTGCTCATCGAGGACGGCAGCCGGAGATCGCCGGCAGCGCCCTGCGGGTGAGGGACGCCGACAGTTTCATGGAGAGGCTCGGAGCATGACTGTCCGAAGGGGATTCTCTGTACGCATCTTCATTCCTTCCGGAGAGCCGGAAGGAATGCGGATCGTCGAGAAATCCAACTGGACCGGACTGGGATTGGTATTCCCCAGGGCGCAATACGCCGAGGTCCGCAGACGTCCGGAACTCGATCGCGCTGGTGTCTACGTGCTTTGG
>CAYMDA010000007.1:0-16317 GCA_964389135.1 uncultured Verrucomicrobiota bacterium
CACCCCTCCCAAGCCAACCCTCCCCAGTGTCAAAACTTTTGAGGCAACAGGCGCGCGCCGGCCCCGCGGGATTTCTTCTTGGAGCCCCGGGGCGCTGGCTCCTACGATCCGCCGTCCCCTACTCATGGAACTGCAAGGAAGGCACCTCCATTCCCGACGCGGTCGTGTCTTCCCGTTGAATCCCTCCAGATCATGTCAGTCTATCTCGCGGAGTTTATCGGCACCGCCATCCTCATCGTGTTCGGCGACGGCGTGGTGGCCAACGTGCAACTCGCGCGCTCCAAGGGCGCGAACGGAGGCTGGATCGTCGTGGCGACCGGCTGGGGCCTCGCCGTCGCGATGGCGATCTACTCGATCGGCCTGATCAGCGGCGGTCACGTCAACCCGGCCGTCACCATCGCCCTCGCGGCCGTCGGTGAAATCGGCTGGAACCTCGTGCCCGGATACGTCATCGCACAGATCCTCGGCGCCTTCGCCGGCGCCATCATCGTGTGGCTCGCGTACCTGCCGCACTGGCGGGAGACCGCGGATCCGAACTTCAAGCTCGGGGTGTACTGCACGATCCCCGCCATTCGCCACGCCCCGTCAAACCTCCTGTGCGAAACCATCGGCACGGCCGTCCTGCTGTTCTGCGCGCTGGCGATTCCCTCCAAGACCAACCTTCCGGAGCCGGGCTGGTCCTCCGGGTTCGGCCCTCTCCTGGTCGGGCTCGTCGTGTTCGCGATCGGCCTGTCCCTCGGAGGGCCCACCGGCTACGCCATCAACCCGGCCCGCGACCTTGGCCCGCGGCTCGCGCACGCGCTGCTCCCGATCCCGGGCAAGCGGGACTCGGACTGGGGCTACGCCTGGGTTCCGATCGTCGGCCCCATCCTTGGCGGCCTCCTCGGCGCATTCGCCCACCATTTCCTCCTGAAATAGCCACTCTCCGGATCATCCACTCATGGCTCGATACATACTCGCGCTCGACGCCGGCACCACGAGTGTCCGGGCGATCGTCTTCGACGAAGAAGGTCAGATGCGGGCGGTCGCGCAGAAGGAGTTTCGCCAGATCTACCCCAGGCCCGGCTGGGTCGAGCATGATCCCAACGAGATCTGGTTCGCCCAGGCCGGGGTCGCCGTCGAGGCGATCGCCCACGCGAAGCTCCGCACGCGCGACATCGCGGCCGTGGGCATCACGAACCAGCGCGAGACCGCCGTCGTCTGGGACCGCGAGACCGGGGAACCCGTCTGCAACGCGATCGTCTGGCAGGACCGCCGCACCGCCGGCATGTGCGACCAGCTCCGCGCCGACGGCGCTGACCGCACCCTCCAGCGCAAGACCGGCCTCCTGCTCGACGCGTACTTCTCCGCCACCAAGGTCGCGTGGATCCTCGACAACATCCCGGGCGCCCGCGAGAAGGCCGAGGCCGGCAGGCTCGCGTTCGGCACGATCGACACATGGCTGGTGTGGAAGCTGACCAACGGGCAGCAGCACATCACCGACGTCAGCAACGCCTCCCGCACGCTCCTCTACAACATCCACACCTGCGAGTGGGACAAGTCCCTGCTCCGCCTCTTCAGGATTCCGGCGAGCATGCTCCCCGAGGTGCGCGCCTCGAGTGAACCCTACGGCGAAATCACCGCCTCGCTCGGACTGAGCGGCGTGCCCGTCGCCGGGATCGCCGGCGACCAGCAGGCCGCGCTGTTCGGGCAGATGTGCATCCGCCCCGGCCTCGTCAAGAACACCTACGGCACGGGCTGCTTCCTGCTCCAGAACACCGGCACGAAGCCGATCCCGTCGAAGAACCGCCTCGTCTCCACGATCGCGTGGCGCATCAACGGACGCACCGAGTACGCCCAGGAGGGAAGCGTGTTCATCGCCGGCGCCGCCATCCAGTGGCTCAGGGACGGCCTTCAGCTCGTGCGCTCCGCGCCCGAGGTGGACCTGCTCGCCGCGTCCGTCCCGAACAGCGGCGGTGTCATCCTCGTCCCCGCGTTCGCGGGCCTCGGCGCGCCGCACTGGGATCCCTACGCGCGCGGTCTGCTCATCGGCATCACGCGGGACACCACCGCCGCCCACATCGCCCGCGCCACGATCGAGGCCATCGCCTTCGAGGTCGCCGACCTCCTCGACGCCATGCGCGCGGACACGCGGACCTCCCCGAAGGAACTCCGCGTCGACGGCGGCGCCACCCGCAGCGAGCCGCTCCTCCAGGTGCAGGCGGACCTGCTCGGCATCCCCGTGGTCCGTCCGGCCATCTCCGAAACCACGGCGCTCGGCGCCGCGTACCTCGCAGGCCTCGGCGTCGGCTACTGGAAGAACGCGTCCAGCATCGCCGGACAATGGAAGGTCGATCGCGTTTTCGAACCGAAGATGAAGCGCGACCAGGCCGCCGAAATGCGCGCCCGCTGGAACGAGGCGGTTGCCCGCGCCCGCGCATGGGAGAAGCCATCGAAGCCCGCCCGGAAGTCCCGCTGATCACACGATGAGACGTGTCAATCTCCTTCGTCGCGTCCGCGACCGGAAGGATCCGTGGGACATGCTCGTCATCGGCGGCGGCGCCACCGGGCTCGGCGTGGCCGTTGACGCCGCGCGCCGCGGGTACGCCACGCTCCTCGTCGAGCAGAATGACTTCGGCAAGGGCACGTCGAGCCGCAGCACCAAGCTGGTTCACGGAGGCGTCCGCTATCTCGAGCAGGGGAACATCTCCCTCGTCCGTGACGCCCTGCGCGAGCGCGGGATCCTGCGGGCCAACGCGCCCCACCTCGTGGGCGCAATCCCCTTCGTCCTGCCCGCATACGAGTGGTGGGAGAAGCCGTTCTACGGGATCGGCCTGAAGCTCTACCAGTTCCTCGCGGGGCGTCTCGGCTTCGGCCCGTCGCGATGGCTTTCGCGCGAGGAAACCCTCCGGCGCGTCCCGGGTCTCCGCACCGGGGGCCTGCGCGGTGGAGTCCTGTACATCGACGGGCAGTTCGACGACGCCCGGTTCCTCGTTCACCTCGCGGCCACGGCCGTGGATCACGGCGCCGTCGTCCTCAACCACGCGAGGGTCACGCACCTGCTGCGTGACGGGCATGGCGCCGTCACGGGCGCGCGCTTCACGGACGCGGTCTCGGGCGAACCATGCGATGCGCGCGCGCGCGTCGTCATCAACGCGACCGGGCCCTTCGTGGACACCGTCCGCGCCCTCGCCGATCCGGACGCGCCGCCCCTCATCACCCCCAGCCGGGGCACGCACATCGTCCTCGATCGTTCCTTTCTCCCGGGCGACTGCGCGATCATCGTGCCGAAGACCTCGGACGGCCGCGTCATGTTCGCGATCCCGTGGCGCGGCCATGTCCTCATCGGAACGACGGATGTCCCCACGCCCGACGCGGCCCTCGAGCCGCAGGCTTCCCCCGGAGAGATTCAGTTCCTGCTCGAGACCGCGGGCATGTACCTCGAGCGCAGACCCTCCCGCGCTGACATCCTGAGTGTCTTCGCGGGCATCCGCCCGCTTGTTCGTGCGCCGAAACACCACGGCAACACGTCCGCGATACCCCGTGACCATACCCTGCTCGTGGATCCTTCAGGGATGGTCACGATCACCGGCGGCAAGTGGACGACCTACCGTCGCATGGCCGAGGAATGCGTCTCGCGCGCCGCGGCGGTCGCCGGGCTGCCACCGCGCCCCTGCGAAACCCGGAGCCTCCGCCTGCACGGCTGGCACGACAGCCCCGACAACCTCGGCGAGCTCGCCGCCTACGGCGCCGACGCGCAGGCGATCCGGGCGCTGGTCCGCGAGAATCCCGCCCTGGGCGAACGCCTGCACCCGGCACTGCCGGACATCGCCGCCCAGGTCGTCTGGGCCGTGCGGGAGGAACTCGCAGAGTCGCTCGAGGACGTGCTCGGGCGCCGTCTGCGCATCCTCTTCCTCAACGCATTGGCGGCGATCGAGGTCGCGCCGCGCGCGGCCGAACTCATGGCCGCCGAGCTCGGCCGCTCCTCCGAGTGGGCTGCCGCGCAGGTTGCGGAGTTCACCCGCACCGCCAGAGGGTACCAACCCTGATCCCGGGCATCGCGCCCCTTCCCGCGCCCGGCTCCGACCTCTCAGGCCCGGCCGCGTTCCTGCAGGAACTCCACGAGTTCCTCGACACCGAAGTCCGCGAGCACCTCGCCGTCCCATTCCATGGTCGGCGCGCGGCTCTGTCCGGAGAGGCGCACCATCTCGCGCATGGCCGCAGGGTCGCCCGTCACCACCACGAGCTTGTAGGGCATCTTTCGACGGTCCATGTACTCGAGCACGTCCTCGCACCAGGGGCAGTTGAGCTTCACGTACAACGTTGGTGTCACCTCGTTGGTCTCCACGGCACGCGCATCCTAGCGTGGAAACCGGCGGGCCACCAATCCGCCGGATCCGAACCCCGAAGCCGGGCCATCGCTTCCCGGCTTCTCGAAACCGCGAAGCCCGCCGGGCGGAGACCGGGCGGGACCCTGTCCGCTCATCCCAGCGCCACATCGAGGATCATCATCACGACGAACCCCGCCATCGCCGACAGCGTCGCCAGGTTGCGCGGCGAACCATCCCGCGCATCCGGGATGAGTTCCTCGATCACCACGAACAGCATCGCACCCGCCGCGAACCCCAGCGCATACGGAAGGATCGCGTGGATCGCGGTCACGGCGAGCGCGCCCGCCACGGCCGCGACCGGCTCCACCAACGCCGACGCCTGCCCATAGAAGAAACTCTTCCCACGGCTGGCGCCGTCCTTGCGCATGGGAAAGGCCACCGCCATTCCCTCCGGCAGGTTCTGCAGGCCGATGCCCACCGCCAGGGCGACCGCGCTGCCCATGGAAGCCCCATCGATCCCGGCCGCCGCCCCCCCGAACGCCACGCCGACCGCGAGTCCCTCCGGGATGTTGTGGAGCGTGATCGCCAGCATCAGCAGGAAGTGGCGGTTCCATGTCGTGGACAGGCCCTGCGCCTTCTCCCTCGGCTGACCAGGATGCAGATGCGGCAGCAGGCAGTTGACGCACCAGAGACCCAGCGCGCCGGCAGCCACCCCCGCCGCGGGCGGCAGCCAGCGAGGAACCCTGCCGTGCGAGGAAAGCTCAAGTGCAGGCGCCAGCAGCGACCAGTAGCTCGCCGCCAGCATCACCCCGGCCGCAAACCCCTCCATCGCCTCCAGCAGCCTCCGATGAACCTGCGCCGTCAGCAGCACCAACGCGGCGCCCGCGGCCGTGATCGCCCACGTGAAGCCGCCCGCGATCGCGGCCTGCGCCGCCGGATGCAGACCTCCCGGCATTTCGATGATGTCCGTCACGCGGCGGGGATCCGGTGCATGCCGACTTCATAATCCACATCCAACCGAATGCGAGCCTTCCGCCCGAACGAAGGGAATGCCGGGGCCGCGGCCGCCGTTTCGCCCCACGGGCGCCGGCGGACTCAACCGAAGCGGCCGCTGATGTATTCCTCCGTCAGTCGCTCCGCGGGGTGCGTGAAGATTCGACGGGTTCGGTCGAACTCCACGAGCCGGCCAAGGTACATGAAGGCCGTGTAATCGGAGATCCTGCCGGCCTGCTGCATGTTGTGCGTCACCATCACCACCGTCACGGTTCTGGCAAGCTCGCGCAGCAGCTCCTCGATGCGTCCGGAGGCGATCGGGTCGAGGGCCGAGGTCGGTTCGTCCAGGAAAAGCATCTCGGGCTCCCCGGCCAGAGCGCGCGCGATGCACAGCCGCTGCTGCTGTCCACCCGACAGATCGTACGCGCTTGCGCGCAGCCGGTCCTTCACCTCGTCCCACAACGCCGCCCTGCGGAGCGCATTCTCCACGCGATCCGGAATCCCGCGCCGCGGGACGCCGCGCAGCCGCAGCCCGTACGCGACATTCTCGAAGATGGACTTCGGAAACGGGTTGGGCTTCTGGAACACCATCCCGATCCGCATGCGCAGCTCGATCGGGTCCGCGCCGGGACCGATGAGGTTGATGCCGTCGGGGTGCAGGATGATCTGTCCCTCGTACCTGCATCCCGGATGGAAATCATGCATCCGATTGAAGCAGCGCAGGAGGGTGCTCTTCCCGCAGCCGGAAGGTCCGATCAGCGTCGTGATGCGATTCTCATGCATCGGGAAGCTGACATCCCTGACGGCGGTGACCGCGCGGTAGTGAAAGCTCACGTTCTTCACTTCCGCCTTGACGGGATCCTGCGGAGGGGTCGTTCCCCCGGGATCCCTTCCGCCGAGGCAGGACGTTCCGGCCGCGTGCCCGCCGGGAATGCGGGTTTCCGGCCCTGTCTCACGCCTCACCATCGGAGCCTCCTTCGAATCCGGAACCGCAGGATCACCGCCACCGAGTTCATCCCGAGCGTCATCAGGATCAGCACAAGCCCGGCGGCCGCGGCGCTGGCGTGAAAGTCCTCGGTGGGCCGGGACACCCAGTTGAACATCTGGATCGGCATCACCGTGAATGGCGATCGCAGCCACTCGAACGAGAGAAAAGGGAAGTCCGGCTGCACGGGCGACGGCGGCAGAAAGGCGATGAAGGTGAGCGCGCCGATGGTGATGAGGGGCGCGGTTTCCCCGATCGCCCGCGAGAGCGCAACGATCACACCCGTGGCCAGGCCCCCCATCGAACAGGGAATGAGATGGTGCCAGATCATCTGCCACTTGGTCGCGCCCAGGGCGTACGCGGCCTCGCGCAAGCCCGAGGGCACCGCCCGCAGCGCCTCCCGGGTCGTCACGATGATGATCGGCAGGATCAGCATCCCCAGGGTGAGCCCGGCCGTCAGGATGCTCGCGCCGAGGTCGAATCGGTACACGAACAGCCCCAGCGCCATGAGGCCGTAGATGATCGAGGGCACACCGGCGAGGTTCGCGATGTTCAGCTCGATGAGTTCCATGAGCCAACCCTTCCGCCCGTACTCCTCGAGATAGACGCCCGCCGCGATTCCCAGCGGCACCGCGGCGAGGGCGGTCACCAGCATCACGAGGATCGTGCCCACCCAGGCGGTCAGGATGCCGGCGCGATCCGCAAACCGAGATGGAAACGAGGTCAGAAACCGCCAGTCGATCCGGGCGAGTCCGTCCGCCGCGAGATCCACGAGCAGCACGGCCAGTGTGACGATCCCGACCAGGGTGCACGCAATGCCCACCACGTTGAACACGGCGTCCTCCATGCGGCGGCGCCGGGCGATCGCCCCGAGCCTAGTACGATTCACGGAATCTCCTTCGCAGAACATGGCCCACGATGTTGAACGCGAACGTCGTCACAAAGAGCGTGATGCCCGCCGCGAAGATCGAGCGGTACCCCACGCTGCCGTGCGGCAGGTCTCCCAGACTGACCTGCACGATGTACGCCGTGAGCGTCGCCGCAGGTTCGGTCGGATCGAGGGTCAGGTTCGGCTGCATGCCCGCGGCGATCGCGACGATCATCGTCTCACCCACCGCGCGCGAGATCGCCAGGATGTACGCCGCACCAATCCCGGACATCGCCGCGGGCATCACCACCCGCACGGCCGTCGTGAGCTTCGACGCACCGAGCGCGTACGATCCCTCGCGCAGGAGCATCGGCACCGCGCGCATCGCGTCCTCGCTCAGCGAACTCACATACGGGATGATCATGATGCCCATGACAATCCCCGCGCTGAGCATGCTGAAGAGCGGCAGGCCCGGTATGAACCGCTGCAGAAGCGGCGCCACGAACAACAGGGCGAAGTATCCGTAAACCACCGTCGGCACCGCGCTTAGCAGCTCCAGCATCGGCTTGACCACCTCCCGAAACCGGAACGGCGCGAACTCACTCAGGTAGATCGCGCTGATCGTCCCCAGAGGCAGAGCAACGGCAAGGGCGATCCCCGTCGTGACGAGCGTCCCCCCCACCAGGGGGCGAATGCCGAACCGGGGCTCGGCGAACAGCGGCGTCCACATCCGGTCCGTGACGAACTCACGCAGGCTCACCTCGCGGAAGAAGCCCGCCGATTCGACCACAAGGACGAACACGATGCCCGCCGTGATCACGATCGAGGACAGCGCCGCCACCAGCAGCACGGCGCGCGCCGCCCCGTCCCCCCACCGGATTCGCCGCCTGAACGCGTCCGCCTGCATCACTGCCCTGGCTCGCGGGTGAGCATCTCCTCCACCGAAAGACCAACCTCGGGGGTCCCGCCGAAGGCGCTGCCTGTCTGCCGGCGCTGCAGGCGTTGAAGGCCCAGTTCGTACCCGCGTTCGGGCAGCGGCAGGTAGCGAACCTCCTCCACCAGTGCCGGGCCCTGCCTGAGGTAGAACTCCACGAATCGCATGACGTGCGGCAGGTCGAGCGACGCCTCGTTCACGTACAGGAAGAGCGGACGCGACAACGGCCTGTACTTCCCGGAGACCACGTTCTCCGGACTGGGCAGAGCCGCCTCGCCGTCTCCGCTGTCGATGGCGACGGCCTTCAGGCGATCCGCCTGGGGCGCGTAGTAGGCGTACGGCAGGTAGCCCAGCGCGTAACGGTCTCCCTCGATGCCGCGGACGAGCGTGTTGTCATCCTCGCTCGCGGTGTAGTCGCCGCGGCTGCTCTTCGCCCTCCCGACGATGGCCTCGGTGAAGTAGTCGAACGTTCCCGAGTCGGCCCCGGCGCCGTACAGGCTGATCGGCTGGTCAGGCCAGCCTTCCCGGACGTGGCTCCAGCGGGTCACCACCCCCTGTGCGGCCGGTTCCCACAGCTTCTTCAATTCGGCCACCGTGATGCGGTCGCACCAGTCGTTGTCAGGATGCACGGCGATCGTGAGGGCGTCGAAGCAGATCGGCAGTTCGATGAACCTGATGCCCCCCTGGCGGCAGGCCTCCATCTCCTCGCGCAGGATCGGTCGCGAGGCGTTGCACACGTCCACCTCGCCCCGCGCGAACTTCCTGAAGCCTCCGCCGGTGCCCGAGATGCCCACCGTCACCCGGACGCGCCCGCGCTCGGCCGCCTGAAACTCCTCCGCCACGGCCTCCGTCGCCGGGAAGACCGTGCTCGAGCCGTCGATGCGCACGGCCGCCACGTCCTCAGACCGACCGCAGCCCGCGGGAAGCAGCAGGAGCAGCGCTCCCGCGCAGCAGGCCGCCCGCGCAAGGAATCGTCGCAGCGCTTTCTTCATGCGGAACCAGCATGCCGCCGCACGCGTAGCTGAAAAGCGCGCCATGGAAACTTCCCTGTGACACGCATGTTACGGACGTGTGACGGCACCTTCCGTCACCCGCGGGCCCCGAAAAGTCACCGGGTCGTAACCATGCCGCCATCCCATCGTGACAGCGCGCAACCATCGTGAAGACGTGGCCGATGGCCGAACCATCCATGATCCGCCATCCGCGGATCGCCTCCCCGTCCCGGGAAGCGTCGCGCGCAATCGAGCCGCTCGTCGTTCGACGACTTGTCTTCACCCGACCGACACCTATCCTGCGATTGACCTGATGCCGCCCCAGGGGTCCGAGAGTCAGCCGCGCGACGCCACCGAGCCGCCTTCCGCTTCCGCTCCCCCGGGCGTCTCGGTGGAGAACCTCGTCCTGCACTACGGCGCCACGCGCGCGCTCAACGGAATCTCGATGGAGTTCCCCGAGCACGCCGTGACCGCGCTCATCGGGCCGTCGGGCTGCGGCAAGTCCAGCCTGTTGCGCTGCCTCAATCGCATGACGGACCTCGTTCCAGAAACCCGCGTTGAGGGAACGATCCGGATCGCCGGCCGCGACATCCATGCCCCGGACGTGGACGTCATCGCCCTGCGGCGCCAGGTCGGCATGGTCTTCCAGAAGTCCAATCCCTTCCCGAAATCCATCTACGAGAACATCGCCTACGCCGCGCGCCTCCATGGCGTGAGACGCAAGTCCGAGCTCGACGCCCTCGTCGAGAACAGCCTCCGACAGGCGGCCCTCTGGGACGAGGTGAAGGACCGCCTCCAGTCCAGCGGCATGAGCCTCTCCGGCGGACAACAGCAGCGCCTGTGCATCGCCCGCGCGATCGCGATCCAGCCGCGGATCCTGCTCATGGACGAACCGTCCTCCGCCCTCGATCCCATCGCCGCCGCCCGCGTCGAGGAGCTCATCCTCGAACTCAGGCGCCGCTACACCATCATCGTGGTCACGCACAACCTGCAGCAGGCGGCCCGCCTCTCGGACTTCACCGCGTTCATGTACCTCGGCGAGCTCGTGGAGTACGCCGCGACCCCGGTCATCTTTCGAAACCCGTCCGACCTCCGCACCAAGGACTACGTCACGGGCCGCTTCGGCTGACCGACACGCCCCATGGAACGACACTTTGATCAGGAACTCGAACGGCTCAAGGAGATGCTCCTCACCATGGCCAGCCATGCCGAGCTCGCCGTGACCAATGCCCTCCGGGCCCTGACCGAGCGCAACGACGACCTCGCACGCAAGGTGAAGGAGGACGACTCCATCCTCGACACGTTCGAGAAGGAGATCGACGACGCCGCCATCGGCATGCTCGCCCTGAAGGCACCCCTCGCCTCCGACCTGCGCCTCGTCACGGTCGCCATGAAAATCTCCCGGGACCTCGAACGCGTCGGCGACGAGGCCACCACGATCGCGCGCCGCGCCCTCGAACTGAACACCGAGCCGCACCTTCGCACCCGGATCGATCTCCCCGCGATGGCGGCCATGGGCCTGTCGATGCTCCATGAATCCATCGACTCGTTCGTGCGCCGTGATCCCGCCCGCGCACGCGCGATCATCCCGCGCGACAAGGAGGTGGACGCCATCAACAGGCGCCTCCAGGCGGAGCTCGCCCGGTCCATCCTCGAGAACCCCGCCACGACGATGCGCGCCCTCCATCTCATGGTGGTTTCCAAGAGCCTCGAACGCATCGCCGATCATGCAACGAACATCGCCGAGGACGTCGTCTTCCTTCATGAAGCCCGCGACATCCGTCATGCCAGCCCCCCCGCGAGGTGACCTCCCCTGTTCCCGGACGGGACCCGCAACCGTGCAGCTTCCGATGAAGTCCGATCCGAAACCCGCTCCGCCGCTCCCCGTCGGTTCCCGCGGCACTCGCCCCGTCGTCCTGGTGGTGGACGACGAACCCGACACCGTCGAGCTGATCCGATTCAACCTTCGCCAGGCCGGGTACGAGGTGATCACGGCGGCAGACGGCGCCGAGGCCATCCAGCGCGCACGGGCCTCCCGCCCCGATGCCATCATCCTTGACCTCATGCTCCCCGAAATGGACGGGCTCGAGGTCTGCAAGATCCTGCGCGCGGACGCGAACACCGCGTCGATCCCGGTCCTGATGCTCACCGCCAGGGCAACGCC
Organism: uncultured Verrucomicrobiota bacterium; assembly: GCA_964389135.1. Taxonomy (GTDB): domain Bacteria; phylum Verrucomicrobiota; class Verrucomicrobiia; order Limisphaerales; family CAIMTB01; genus CAIMTB01. The sequence continues at coordinate 11,247 of CAYMDA010000007.1, forward strand.
CGTGGATCGCATCGTCGGCCTCGAGGTCGGCGCCCGCGACTACGTCACCAAACCGTTCAGCCCCCGCGAACTCCTCCTCCGCGTCCGCAATCTCCTCACCCGCCCGGAGCCGCCGCACGCCGCCCTCCAGGTGTTCCAGTGCGGCGAACTCCACATCGACGTGCCGCGTCACCTGGTGAGTGTCAACCACCAGCCGGTCGCCCTCACCGCCACCGAGTTCCGCCTGCTGACCACCCTCGCCGAGCGCCGCGGCCGGGTGCAGTCCCGTGAGCAGCTCCTCCACGACGTCTGGCGCTACGAGAACACCATCGACACCCGCACCGTGGACACCCACATGCGCCGCCTTCGCGAGAAGCTCGGCACCGCCGCCCGCTTCCTTGTCACCGTCCGTGGTGTCGGATATCGATTCAGCGAAACGGCCGACTGAGTCACCGCCCCCTCCCCCGCACGGGGTGACACGCATGATCTCCCCGGGATGCCCCTGACCGCCGGCCTCGAGCCGCCCGGCATCATGTGGTCCCTGCTCACCCTCCTCGCCGCCGCAGCCGCCGTCGGCATTCACCTCCACTGGAGCCGCCGCCTGCGGGAGGCAAGGCGCGCGGAAGCCGGCCTTCGCGAGGAGCTCGACGCACTCCGCAAGGCCATCACCGAATCCGCGGCGCGCGCGGAGGCCGGCCAGCAGGCCATCTTCGACAGCATGGTGGAGGGCATCCTCATGCTCGACTCGCAGGGCCGGGTCCGCACCCTGAACCACGCGATCGAACGCCTCTTCGGCGTCACGCGCGAGGACCTCATCGGGCGCACCCTCATGGAGGGCCTGCGCATGCACGAGGTCGCCCATGTCGCGGCGCGCGCCCGCGTCGAGGGAACCGTGCGCGGATTCGAACTCACCCTGCCCGGAATCCATCACAACCGGTACCTCGAGGTGAACGCGGCGGCGGTGAGTGACGCGGGCGGCGGAATCGAGGGAGTCATCCTCATCTTTCACGACTACTCCCGCATCCGGCAGCTCGAGGACATGCGGAAGGAATTTGTCGCCAACGTGAGTCATGAGCTCCGCACGCCGCTCACGTTGATCAAGGGCTGCGTGGAAACACTGATCGACGGGGCGCTGGAGGACGCGGAAGCCTCCCGGCGCTTTCTCCACACGGTGCAGAAACACGCGGACCGCCTCACCCTGCTCATCGAGGATCTCATCGAGCTTTCCTACCTCGAGTCAGGCCAGGTGAGCATCCGCCGCGAAGTCACAGCGCTCGCGCCGATCGCCGACAAGGTCCTCGACGCGCTCCAGAAACCCGCGTGCGACAAGGGCATCACCCTGCACAACCGCATCGAACGCTCGTTGAAGGCCAGCATGGACAGCGACCGGATCCACCAGGTGCTCCACAACCTGGTGGACAACGCCATCAAGTACGGCCGCGCCTCGGGCACCGTGATCATCGAGGCCGACAACCATCCTGATTCCGTCGTCGTGCGCGTCTGCGACGATGGGCCGGGGATTCCCGAGGCGGCGCGTGAGCGCGTCTTCGAGCGCTTTTACCGGGTGGACCGCGCGCGTTCCCGTGAACAGGGCGGCACGGGGCTCGGGCTGTCGATCGTGAAGCACATCGTCCAGGCGCACGGCGGACGCGTGTGGGTGGAGAGCGAACTCCACGTGGGGTCGCGCTTTCATTTCTCGCTCCCGCACGGCGGCGGGCCCGGCTGAGGGAGGGGGCGAGGGTCGGGCGGGGTCCACCCGCGACAACAGGTTTGCCGCCACGACGCCGCGCGCAGGCCGACCCGAGCGGGCGGGTTGACATGAACCGCCGGGTTATATAACCACTCGGTTAAATCGACACGCTAAGCATGCCCCGCCCCTCCCCGCGCGCATCCGCCACCGCGCCGCCCCCTGAACACGACGCGCCCTCCCGCCGCCGGCTCAATGCCATCTTCGCCGCCCTCGCCGATCCCATCCGCCGCGACATCCTCGCACGCCTCGCCCGCGGCGAAGCCTGCGTGATGGAGCTCGCCCTCCCCTTCCGCGTCAGTCAGCCCGCCATCTCCAAGCACCTCGCGGTGCTCGAGCGCGCCGGCCTCATCTCACGCCGCCGGGAAGCCCAGCGCCGCCGCTGCCGCCTCGAGGCCAACCCCCTCGCCGAGGCGGCGCAATGGATCGAGAGCCATCGGCGCATCTGGGAGGCCAACTTCCAGCACCTCGACGCCGTCCTCGAGGAACTCAAGGCCGCTCACCCACCCGCCACCCGCCGCAGGAAAACACCACCGAAACCATGAACACCGATCCGACACTCCATGTCGCCGTGCAGGGCGATCGGGAGATCATCATCACCCGGACCTTGAACGCGCCGCGGGAACTCGTGTTCAAGGCCATGAACGAGCCGGAACTGCTCCGACGCTGGCTCCTCGGCCCGCCCGGCTGGACCATGACCGTCTGCGAGAACGATCCCCGCCCCGGCGGGGTGTTCCGCTGCGCATGGAGAAGGGAGGACGGCTCCGAGATGGCGATGCACGGCGTGTATCGCGAAGTGACACCGCCATCCCGCATCGTGCGCACGGAGCAGTTCGACGTGGGTTGCGCACCCCAGGCCGGGGAACAGGTTGCGACCGCCGAGCTCACCGGGCTGCCCGGGGATCGCACGGGACTGAAGATCACCCTCCTGTTCCCGTCGAGGGAAGCCCGGGACGGCATGCTCGCGTCCGGAATGGAACGTGGAATGGCCGCAAGCTACGACCGGCTTGCGGGCATCCTCGCGGAGAACGCCGCGCGCGGTCGCTGAGGCGGGAAGGCGCTCGGCCGGCCGCGGGCGCAGGTGCCGTCACGCGGTCTGGGCGGTGGCAGTGGGCCGGAGGGCCGCCCACTGCCACCGCATGGCAACACATGGGTGGGGTTCGGTAAAGGGGAGCGATCTGGGACCGGCCAGGCCGTTCCCGCAGCCCGATTTCGCCCAACGAGCCTCCATCGCCATTGAAGCCCGCTTTCGTCCGGCCTCCAGATCGCCGAAAACTTCAGCTGTCGATCTCCGAACCGCCGTTGTGCGCGCCGGCGAAGGCGTCCGCCGTCTCATGCGCGGCGAACTCCTCCCATGAAATCTTGCGAGCCGGTCGGGCGGCGCGATCGGCCGCCTGATCCTGTCGCAGGACCTCCATGACCTCGGGATTCGCGCCTTCCCAGACGCGTGCCCAGTCATCCGCCATCCATGCCGGAAGTGCTCGTGCGCTCATATCCGGAGAATCCCGGCCGCAAGATGGCATGGAGCATGCCAGTCCGGAATTCCGCAGGAATCCCACGCGCAGGGGCCGTCCCGGCGTGAGAAAGACGCCGGGTGCGTGAATTTCACGCCTGCCATGCGCGGGAGACGGGGAAGCGTCATGCCGCCTCGCAGGACGCCGCGCACTCAGCGGACGATGCTCACCTCCCTCTGCACGATGAGCAGGTGCTCCTGGCGCAGCGCGGTCTCCACCATCCTCTTGAAGGCCCGCATGTCGAACTCGCGCTGACCGTCGTCGAGCACGCGGACGATGGTGATTTCGTCGCGGAAGGTGACCCCGCCCATGCTCCACGCCCCCTCGCTGCGCTGGCGAAGGTGGGTGTAGCCGCCGAAGGCGCGGGCGAGGATCCGCTTGAAGCGCTCGATCTCGACCGGATCGAACGGCGTTCCATCGTTGTCGGTGGTGGGAAGATAGATTTCGTACTCGGTCATGCGCCTCCATCGGTGACCCCGGGCCATGGAAAAGCAACGCCGACGCAATGCGCTCCGGAGGCCGCGAAGACGAAGCGCAGGGACGGATTGTCTCCGTCCCTGCGCTGGATCAACGAAAGACGCCCGAAGGGCCTACCGGCGGATGCGGAAGAAGCGGGCCCCCTCCGCCCCGATTTCGGTCGTGTAGGGCGACTCCGCTCCGGGGACGTCCGACCACGTACCGTCCACCGCTTCGGAGGACTGGAGGGTGCCGCCCCCGGTCCACTCGAGCCGCAGCATGCCGTCCTCCGCGCGGATGGAGGTGAACTCCACGTCCGCGGGCTGCTCGATCTCGATCCCCATCATGTAGGCCACGGCGTTGAGGAAGAGGCGGGTGCCGTCCGCCTCGAGATCGAAGATGCCGGCGCCATCCCCGGTGAGGCCGTTGTGTTCCCGGCTGCCCGACAGGAAGATCAGGCGCGGTCCCGCAAGCACATCCCCGCTCGCGTTGGCAAGGGTCGTGCCCTCCTCGAACTCGATGATGACGGGACCGCCCGCGGCGGGATCCGACTCGGTGGCGACGGTTGCGAGCACCGCGCCGCCTTCCGCGACCGGATTGGTGACGACGGAGATGCCGCGCTGCTCGGTGCCATCGAACGTCACGACACCCGCGTAGTCGCGGGTCATGACGTTGTCATTTCCGAGATTGACCCCCGTGAAGATCGGGTGCTGCGGATCGGAGGCCTGGAGGCGGATGGGTCCAATCGTGTCGGGAATATCCTCGCCCGTGAGGAAGCCAAGGCGGCTCTGACGGATGATGTAGCCTGACATGACAATCGCGGGCGCCGAGATGCCGTGCCATGCGAAGGTGGAATCGGCGCTCTGGTAGGCGCCGCTGTTGACGGACCGGCTGATGATCACGAGATCGGCCTCGCTGAGAAGGGCGATGTCGGGCGTCGGCGTCGTGACATAGCGCGTGACCTCGAAGCCATTGGCCCGGAGGAGGCTCGTGTACGTCACGTCCGGCGCGCGCGTGAAACCCGCGTCGGCGGCGGCCTGCGAGGGCGTGTCATCGTCCTCGTGGAAGCTCACCCAGATGATCCTGCCGGAACCATTGACGAGCTGCGGGAGGGAGTTGCCATCGACCGGGGAGCTGCCGAGCTCGATCTCGAGGGCGTCGCGGAGCGCGTCACCGTCCGTGTCGGCGAGCAGTGGATTGGTGCCCGTGTCGGTGGGACCGACAAACGTGCCCGTGTTGGTCTCGACGCCGTCGGGGAGTCCGTCGCCGTCGGTGTCGGGCGAGCGCGGGTCCGTGCCGGTGTCATCGGAGTCCACCCAGGTGCCCGTGTTGGTCTCGACGCCGTCGGGGAGTCCGTCGCCGTCGGTGTCGGCGT
>CAYMDA010000007.1:16417-160591 GCA_964389135.1 uncultured Verrucomicrobiota bacterium
GTGCCCGTGTTGGTCTCGACGCCGTCGGGGAGTCCGTCGCCGTCGGTGTCGGCGTTGCGCGGATCGGTACCGCGCTCGAACTCCTGGAGGTTCGTGAGCGAATCATCGTCGGGGTCCTCCGCGGCGTCGGCGGCGTTGTCGCGATCGAATTCATACTGATCCTCGAACCAGTTGGGGAGTCCGTCGCCGTCGTCATCGCCGAGGGCGTCCGCGACGTCATCGAGGGTGGCGCCCGGGGTGGCGAGGATCTCGATGGCGGCCTGCGGAAGGGCGTCGGTGAAGATCGCGAAGTTGTCGAACAGCGAGCGGGCGGGGTTGAGCCCGGTGGAATCCTCGGCGCCGAGCACGATCTCGGTGATATCGGTGGGCAGGGGGGCGGTGTTGATGCCGCTGTGGAACAGCCGGCCGTCGATGTAGATGGCCTTGCGGCTTCCGTCCTTCACGAACGCGAAATGATGCCATTCCTGTTCGTCATAGCCCTCGAACTCGGGTGCATTGTCGATGTCGCGGACGATGCGCTGGTTCGCGCCGGTTCCGCCGGTGTCGAAGGGGATCTGTCCGTCGCCCCACGGCGTCTCCGCGCTGATGCCGCGCATGCCATTGGCGCTGGTCGGGGAAATGAAGCGGAACGCCGCGGCGTTCACGCGGGGTATGTTCCACTTCTGCCAGAAGGCGATGGTGATCCGGTCGTTCGCGTTCGATTCGTTCAGGGAATTGTCCGGGAGCGGGATGTAAACGTACTGGAAGAGGTTCTCCGAACCGAAGTCCACGGCATGGTCACCGGCTTCCCCGCTGATCCCGCCGCCGCCCTCGGTGTAAACCACGCCGGCCAGGTAACCCGGAAGTTCCTGGACGAGGTCGTACGCCGTCGCGGGATCCGAGGTGTCATTGAAGTCCCAGTAGGCCCACGTCGATGGTGGCGCGGCCGCGTGCGCGCCCGCCGACGCGATGACAGCCGAGAGCACCGCCGATAGGGTCGCGAGCTGGAAGCCGTGTCGGGTCTTTTGAAGTCTCATACAGGTGCATGGCGCCCCGATCACGGCGCCCGCGCAGGCGCGTGAGGGGCGGGCCACTCACCCGCCCCGGCAGACGCAAGCGCCGCGATCCACGGGGGTTAGTAGCCGTCCCTATCAATCGGATCAGCCGCGCTCAAGCTCCGAATCACGGAAATCCCCCGTGGTCGCGGTCTCCCGCGCGTCCGGGCGCACTCACTCAGCGTGGAGCGGCGGCGGCCGCCTCCTCCTGCTCCGAAGTCACCCGCACGAAGATGTTGTTCGCGAGCGACACATTCGTGGAGGAATGCCGGATCCCAACGGCGGCGTCGAAGATCCGGTTGCCGGCAAGGATGACCGTGGCGTTCTCCTCGACCACGGAGATGGCCGGCGCGCCGTTGAAGGGCGCCCGGATGCTGTTGCCGATCACCGTCATTTCGCCGGACGGACGTTCGGGCACCCCGACCATGATGCCTGCGACGGCCGCGTTCACGATGGAGTTCTCGCTGACGAGAATGTCATCGCCGGCCACGAGCAGGCCGCGGTCGTTGCAGTTCCGGATCCTGTTCCCGACGACGGACACGCCGGTCATCCGATGATCCGCCGACGAGAGCACCTGGATCCCGCGACCGCCGAAATCCTCGACGAGATTGTCGGAGACGAGGCTGTGCCCGCCGGGCGCCTGGGTGGCGTACAGCGAGATGCCGGCGTAATCGCCGCGCATGCACGTGTTCCCGGAGATGATCCACCCGTAGCCACCGTTGAGGCTCATGCCCATGACGGGGATGGGGGAGCCGTCCGCGTATCGATGGTGGGGTCGCTTCGCGACCAGAAGGTTGTCCACGATGTGATTGTTGCGCTGCTGGATCGTGTCCGGGGAGACCCCGCCCATGAAGGCCATGATGCCGAGGTTGCGAATGTCGAGGATGCGGTTGCCGCGGATCATCACGCCCGTGATGGGGTCGGTGCGCGAGACGTTCTCGATCTCGATGCCCCGTGCGCACTCGCGGATCAGGTTGTTCTCGATCGTCCAGTGATTGCCGATGCCGCTGATCGCGGCGCCGTCGATGCCGAGCTGCGCGTGGTGGGTGTCGCCGCCGTCCTCGAAGTGGCAGTCGCGGATGGTGACGTGGGTGGAGACCTTGCGCCCGTGGAGGTGGCTGATTCCGTGCATGAACGCCGTCAGCCGCAGGCGGATGAACTGGAGGCGCGTGTTCTCCCCGATGAGCTGGATCACGGCGTAATTGTCGTTCTGCCGTGCGGGATCGCTTCCGCTGCCTTCGAAGGCGAGATCGCGGATCACGCCATCGCGGCAGGCATGGATCATGAGCAGCTCGCCGGGCGTCTCGGAGAAGAGGGTGGCTCCGGGGCCGCTGATCTCAAAGTCGCGGGCGGAGACGAGGCGGAGCGCCGCGCGGGCCGGATCATTGCCGGCGACCTGCGCCTCGATGCGGTACCGGCCGGGCGGGATGACCAGCGCGTGGCGGCCGCTCTCCACCATGAAGTCGAATGCCTTCTGGAGGGTCGGCGCGGCATTGGAGGTTCCGGTGCGATCCGGGAGCCACCAGCCCGCGTTGACCGGTGCGGAGGCTTCGATCAGCCGGGTGAGGCGGCCGATCCGGCCGGGATGCACCTCGGCGACAATGGCGCCGTCCGCGGACGCCGTGGAGTCCGGCTCCCACCGGAACCAGCCTTCCCAGCCATCTCCCGGCGAGGTGTGGCCTTCGAGGTAGAGCGGGTCCCGAAGCGGGTACGGGGGCGCGGCGCGAAGTTCCGCGAGCGAAGCATAGCGATTCGGAGCACCGGGGGCGGGCGGGGCCGACTCCGTCCCGTTGAGATACTCCTCGAGGTTCGTGAGCCCGTCCCCGTCGGCGTCCTCGAGGGCATCGGCCGGCGAGAGCGGGTCCATCACATGGCTTCTCAGGAGTTCGTAGACGTCATCGATGCCGTCGCCGTCCGAATCCTCCGGCGCGTTCCCGGGGATGGACCGGGCCCTGACGAAGCCGACGCGAGACGGGTTGTCCGGAGAGACCAGGACCGTCATCGCGGCGCCGTCCGATCGCAGCCGGACGGCGAGCGTGTGGAACGGGCCCGGCGCCCTGTCCGAATGATCCACCGCGACGTAGTCTCCCTCACCCGGGCTCAGGGTGACGGCGAAGCCGGCGCCGGGAACCCACTGGGCGTGCTCGATCCTGAACGAGCCGGCGTCGGCGGCGGGATCGGCCGCCATGCCGCGGGGGGGGAGCGTGAGGCAGGCCGTCAGCACCAGGACGAGCGACCACGCGCCGCGGTGCGCGATCCACTTCGTCAGCTCGCGCAGCCACAGGACCGAACTGGCCACGGCCACGCAGATTCCCCACTCCGCGGGGCTCAGGGAGACCGTGGAGAAGGCCCGCTGCAGAAAGGGCGTGTGGATGATCGCCACATGAAGGAGCACCGAGACCCCGAGGGCCAGCCAGAGCCAGTGGTTCGTGAAGAGGCCTCGAAAGGCGCTGTGTTCGTCGGACCGCGAATTGAGGACGTTGAACAGTTGGAAAAGCATGAGGGTGGTGAAGGCCATGGTTTGCCCGCGGCGCAGGTCGCCGTGCCCCTCAATCAACCCTCCGGGCATCGCGGCGTCGAGCACGAGCAGCGTTCCCGCGGCCATGACGGCGCCCACGAGGAGGATCCATTTCCACATGCGGCGGGTCAGCACGCCCTCATGCGCGGGCCGGGGCGGAACCTGCATGAGCCCAGGGTCCGGTGGATCCACCCCGAGCGCCAGCGCCGGCGGGCCGTCGGTCACGAGATTGATCCAGAGAATGTGCGTCGCGAGCAGCGGAAGGACGACGGCGTCCGTCTCGCTGCGCAGCCCGATCCAGTGGGCGAGCAGCACGCCGAAGAACATCGTCATGACCTCGCCGATGTTCGAGGAGAGCAGGTAGCGCAGAAACTTGCGGATGTTCGCGAAGATGGCCCTGCCCTCCTCGACCGCGGCGACGATCGTGGCGAAGTTGTCGTCCGTGAGGACGATGTCCGCCGCCTCACGGGAGACATCGGTGCCGGTGATGCCCATGGCGACCCCGATGTCGGCCGACTTGAGCGCCGGGGCGTCGTTCACGCCGTCGCCCGTCATCGCGACGATGTGCCCCCTCCGGCGCAGGGCGCGGACGATGCGCATCTTGTGCTCCGGATTGACGCGCGCGAACACCGACGTCTCGCGGAGCGTCTCCGCCAGTTCCTCGTCGGACTGCTGGTCGATGTCCTTTCCCGTCGCGGCGCGCCGGTTCTCGGCGATCCCCAGCTCGGCGGCGATCACCGCGGCGGTGCGGGGATGATCGCCGGTGATCATGATCGGGCGGATGCCCGCGGCCCGCGCGCGTTCGACCGCGGGGCGCGCCTCTTCGCGCGGTGGATCGATCATGCCGATCAACCCGAGGAACACGAGCCCCTGCTCGAAGGACTCGTCCGCGGGATGACGCTCGAGGGCATCGGGGGGCAGTTCACGCGCGGCGACGCCGAGCGTCCGGAGGGCGTCGCCGGCCAGTTCCTCGGCGGCGGCGAGAATCGCGGCGCGCCGCGCTTCGGTGAGGGGCCTCACCTCCGAGCCGACCTGCTCGCGGTCGCAGCGTCCCAGGAGCACGTCCGGCGCTCCCTTCGTGAACACGAGCAGGCGTTCGCCCTCGGCGGCGTCCGAGTGAATCGTGCTCATCAGCTTTCGCTCGGACGAGAACGGGATCTCACCGACGCGCGCGAGGCGTTCCCCGAGGCGCTCCGGGTCGAGTCCCGCCTTGAGGGCCGCGGTGATGAGCGCGCCCTCGGTCGGGTCGCCGTGGACGATCCAGCGGTCGTCCTCCCTCCGAAGCGACGCGTTGTTGGCGCGATCCGCGACCGCAAGCGCATGGCGCAGCTCGGTGAGCAGCGGGCCTTCCACGCGCCCCCCCTCGCGCGTGGCCGCCTCCCCCTCCGGCGCGTAGCCGGTTCCGGAGAACTCCACCACGCCCGAGGCGGTGACGACCCGGCGCACGGTCATTTCGTTGCGCGTGAGCGTGCCGGTCTTGTCCGACGCGATCACGGTCGCCGAACCCAGCGTCTCGACGGCAGCGAGATGACGGACGATGGCGTTGCGGCGCGCCATTCGCTGAACCCCGACGGCGAGCACGGCCGTCACGACGGCGGGCAGCCCCTCCGGAACGGCGGCGACCGCGAGGGCGACCCCGAGGATCATCACGTCCACCAGCGCGGACACCTCGCGGACGTGTTCGACCAGGATGATCGTCCCGATCATGACCACCGCGATGACGACGACGACGAGGCCGAGCAGCTTGCCGACCCGGTCCAGCTCCTTCTGCAGCGGAGTCGCCTCCTCCGGCGTGCGGCTCAGCATCCCGGCGATCCTGCCGATCTCCGTCTGCATGCCCGTGGCCGTGACGACGGCCGTGGCGCGACCGAAGATCGCGGCCGTCCCGCTGAACACCATGTTGGCGCGCTCGCCCACCGACGCATCGGGCGCGACGGGCGCGACGTCCTTCGAGACCGGCACGCTCTCGCCCGTGAGCACCGCCTCGTTCGTGCGAAGGGCGCTCGACTGCAGCAGCCGCGCGTCCGCGGCGATCGTGTCCCCCTCCTCGATCCGCAGGATGTCGCCGGGAACAAGGTCCGCCGCCTCGATGCTCCGGGGTTCGCCGCCGCGGATCACGCTGGCGTGAGCCGCCGTCATCCTGCGCAGGGCGGCGACGGCGGTTTCCGCGCGCTGTTCCTGGATGTACCCGATGACCGCGTTGAGCAGCACCACCGCGAAAATGACCATCGCCTCGTACGGCAGCGCGGTCTCGCGCTCGAAGTACCAGAGCGCCGCCGAGATCGCGGTCGCGATCACAAGGAGGATGACGAGCACGTTCGAGAACTGGGCGAGGAACTTTCGCCAGCGCGGGACGGGCGGTTCCCTGGCCAGTTCGTTGCGGCCGTGGGCTCGCAGCCGTTCGCGCGCCTCTTCCTCGGTCAGGCCCGCGCGCGGGTCGCTTCCCACGGCCTTCAGCACCGCGTCCGCCGTGGAACCCCACGGCGGCGCGGCCGGCGGGCGGACAGGCGGGGGACCTCCGGCCGGAGACGCTCGCGTGGTGGATTCCGGGGTCACAATGGCGTCTTCCTGAGGCGCAGCGCGTTGGCGATCACCGAGACCGAGCTGAAGCTCATCGCGGCGCCCGCGATCACGGGGCTCAGCAGCCATCCGAAGACCGGGTACAGCACGCCCGCCGCGATGGGAATCCCGAGTGCGTTGTAGACGAACGCGAAGAACAGATTCTGCCGGATGTTCCGCATCATCGCGCGGCTCAGGGCGACCGCGCGGGCGATCCCGCGCAGGTCGCCCTTCACGAGCGTGATGCCCGCGCTCTCCATCGCGACGTCCGTCCCGCTGCCCATCGCGATGCCGACGTCCGCCGCCGCCAGCGCGGGCGCGTCGTTGATTCCGTCGCCGGCCATCGCCACGACCTCGCCCGACTCGCGCAGGCGCCGGACCCGATCGTGCTTCCGGGCGGGTTCGACCCCCGCCTCGAACGGGTCGATCCCGAGCGCCCCGGCAACCGACCGCGCCGTGCGCTCGTTGTCCCCCGTGAGCATCAGGATCTTCAGTCCCAGACGATGCAGCTCGGCGAGGGCCTCGGGCGTGGATTCCTTGACGCGATCCGCCACGGCGAGCAACCCCGCCGCGCGGCCGTCCACGGCGACGAACACCACCGTTCGCCCCGATTCCTGGAGGGAGATGCCGCGGGCTTCCTGCGCCTCGAGCCCGGTCACCCCGCGGGCGCGGAGGAAGTCCGCCTTCCCCACGAGGACTCTCGAACCCTCCACCTCGCCGGAGACACCGTCGCCGGTGTGCGACTCGAAGTTGGCCACCGGACCCGGGCGGACGCCGCGTTCGGCCGCACCGCGCACGACCGCCGCCGCGAGCGGATGTTCGCTGCCCTGCTCCACGGACGCCGCGACGAGCAGCAGACGCGCCTCGTCGACGCCATCCGCCGGGAGCACCTCCGTGAGCTCCGGTCGTCCCTCGGTGAGCGTTCCCGTCTTGTCCACCACCACCGTGGTCACCTTCTCCATCGCCTCGATCGCCTCCGCATCCCGGATGAGCACACCCTCGCGCGCGCCGCGGCCGACACCCACCATGACGGACATCGGCGTCGCGAGGCCGAGCGCGCACGGACACGCGATGATCAGCACGGCGACGGAGTTCGCGATGGCGAACGCGAGCCTCGGTTCCGGCCCGGCGAGCATCCACACGACGAACGTCAGCACGGCGATCGCGATCACCGCGGGCACGAAGTATCCGGCCACCGTGTCCGCGAGACGCTGGATCGGCGCACGGCTTCGCTGCGCCTGCGCGACCATCTCGACGATGCGCGCCAGCAGGGTGTCGTGCCCGACCCGCGTGGCCTCCATGACGAAGCCCCCGCTCCCGTTCACCGTTCCGCCCGTCACCGGATCCCCGGCCTCCTTGGTCACGGGCATGGACTCGCCCGTGATCATCGATTCATCCACGGCGCTGCGGCCTTCCACGACCCGGCCGTCCACGGGGACCCGATCGCCCGGGCGGACGCGCAGCCGATCGCCCACGGAGACCGACTCGAGGGGAACCTCCCGCTCCGTTCCGTCGCGAAGAATCACGCGCGCCGTGGGCGGGGACAGGTCAAGGAGGGCACGGATCGCCCCGCCCGTCTGATGCCGCGCACGCGCCTCCAGCACCTGGCCGAGAAGGACGAGCACCACGATCACGGCAGCGGCCTCGAAGTAGATCGCGACGCGCCCGTGGCGCGCGAACGAGGCCGGAAACCATTCCGGAAACAGCATCGCGGCGGCGCTGAAGACATACGCGGCCCCCACGCCCATCGCGATCAGCGTGAACATGTTCAGCTGCCGGGTCAGCACCGAGCGCCATGCGCGCTGGAAAAACGGCCAGCCCGCCCAGAACACCACCGGCGTCGACAGGATGCACTGCGTCCAGCGCGCGGCCGGGCTCTCGACCCATGCGGCCCCGGACCACGCCGGAACGAGGTGCGCCATTCCCAGCACGAACACCGGAAGCGCAAGCGCCGCCCCGATCCAGAAGCGGCGCGTCATGTCCCGGAGTTCCGCGGAATCCTCGTCGGGATCCGGCGTCACCCGTTCGAGCGCCATGCCGCATTTCGGACATTCCCCCGGATGGTCCCGCACCACCTCCGGGTGCATCGGACACGTGTAACGCACCGCGGCCTTCCATGCGGGATTGCGCTCCAGCGCCATGCCGCACCTCGGGCAGTCCCCGGGCACGTCCGATTCGACCCCGGGACACATCGGGCAGAAGTACTTCGCCGAGGACCGCGCCCCGGCCGCATGCCCCTCGCCATGGCCCTCGCCATGGCAGCAGGAATGATTCCCTCCGCCCGCGTCCTGTTCCGCGGGCGCAGGCCCGTGGCTCCCGGCGGCGGCGCGCGGTTCACCATGCCCTTCCCCGTGGCGGCAGGCATGGTGCGCCTCTGCGCCCTGCTCCGCACCCGCACCCTCCGCGGCGTATCGCTCCGGTTCCGCGTCGAACTTCGCCTTGCAGGACCTGCTGCAGAAGTAGCGCGTCCGGTCGTGATATCGGCTCGACGCGGGCGCCGACCCGGGATCCACGGTCATTCCGCAGACCGGATCGCGAACCGTTCCAGGATTGTTCATGGTGGGAGGGTGGCGCCGATTGTCACCGGCCACGCACCTCAGGTCTGCAACGCCTTTTGCGCGCGTGCAAGGCTTCAGGGCCGGCGCCCGGCCATCCATCCGCCATTCGGGGGTCCCCGGCGACCAAAAAACAGGATGCGGTTCCCTGTCCTTGGGGAGAGGATTCGTTCGTCGTACCCCTGAACGGAGAGCTGTCCGTTCGCGCATTTGAACCTGAGGAAAACTCGAGATGAGCACGCAAACGAACGAGAAAACGGAAAACACGGCGACGTCGGCGGGCTGCTTCGCATCCCGGCCGCAGGCCGAGCACGAGTGGCTGCAGAAACTCGTCGGTGAATGGAGCTATGAGGGTTCCTGTGCTCCCGAGCCCGGGCAGCCCGAAATGAAGTTCAGCGGGACCGAAACGGTGCGCTCGATCGGCGGCCTCTGGGTGCTGGCGGAAGGCCGCGGGGAGATGCCGGGCGGCGGCGAGGCCGTCAGCCTGCTCACGATCGGCTTTGACCCCGTGCGGGGAAAGTACGTTGGCACATGGGTCGGATCCATGCTCGCCCACCTCTTCGTGTACGAGGGCAACATGGACTCCACCGGCCGCGTGCTCTCCCTCGACTGCGAGGGGCCCGTCGCCCCGGGTTCCAGCCAGATCGGCAAGTTCCGCGACATCGTCGAGATCCGGAACGACAACGAACGGATCTTCACCGGCAACCGTCTCGGCGAGGACGGCCGGATGGAGGAACTCATGCGGATCGTGTACCGTCGCAAGGCCTGACATGAGCTCCGTAAGGCTGCTCGTCGGCACCCGCAAGGGCGGCTTCATCCTGTCGTCCGACGGCAAGCGGGAACAGTGGGAGGTCAGCGGCCCGCATTTCGCCGGCTGGGAGATCTACCACATGAAGGGATCGCCGGCCGATCCGAACCGCATTTACGCGTCGCAGACCTCGGGCTGGTTCGGCCAGGTCGTGCAGCGGTCCGACGACGGCGGCGTCACCTGGGAGCCGGTCGGAAACGAGTTCACCTACGAGGGCGTTCCCGGCACGCACCAGTGGTACGACGGAACACCGCACCCGTGGGAGTTCAAGCGCGTCTGGCACTTCGAACCGTCCCTCACGGATCCCGACACGGTGTACGCCGGGGTCGAGGACGCCGCGATCTTCAAGTCGGTGGACGGTGGAAAGTCATGGACGGAGCTCGCCGGGCTTCGGAAGCACGGCACCGGGCCCAGGTGGCAGCCCGGCGCGGGAGGCATGTGCCTCCACACGATTCTCCTGGATCCGGCCAACCCCGATCGCATGTTCCTCGCGATCTCCGCCGCAGGCGCCTTCCGGACAGATGACGGCGGGGCCTCGTGGCGCCCCATCAATCGCGGCCTTCGATCCGAGTACATCCCCGACCCGGATGCCGAGGTCGGCCACTGCGTCCATCGGATTGCCATGCACCCCTCACGTCCGAACGTGCTGTTCATGCAGAAGCACTGGGACGTGATGCGGAGCGACGATGCCGGGGATTCATGGCGCGAGGTCAGCGGCAACCTGCCCAGCGACTTCGGCTTTCCCATCGACGTGCATGCCCATGAGCCGGAGACGATCTATGTCGTCCCCATCAAGAGCGATTCCGAGCATTTCCCGCCCGATGGCCGGCTTCGCGTCTATCGGAGCCGCACGGGCGGGAACGACTGGGAACCGCTCGAGAAGGGGCTTCCGCAGCGCGACTGCTACGTGAACGTCCTTCGCGACGCGATGTCCGTCGATTCCCTGGATCCCTGCGGCATCTACTTCGGGACCACGGGCGGCCAGGTGTACGCCTCCGCCGACTCCGGCAACACATGGTCGGCGGTCGTGTGTCACCTGCCACCGGTGCTCTCCGTCGAGGCCCAGACCCTTCCATGATCCGGGTGATTCTGCCGCCGCACCTGAGGAACCTCGCCCGGGTCAGCGGCGAGGTCGTGCTCGAGGTGCCGGATCCGGCCACCCAGCGCACGGTGCTCGACGCCCTCGAGGCCCGGCACCCCGCGCTCAGGGGCACGATCCGCGACCCGGCGAGCGGCCGCCGGCGCGATTTCATCCGCTTCTTCGCCTGCGAAGAGGATCTGTCCCATGAACCGCCCGACGTGCCGCTGCCGCCGGACGTCACCTCCGGCCGCGAGCCCTACCTTGTCGTCGGAGCCATCGCCGGCGGCTGACTCCCTCCGGCGCCCCTGAGGCCGGGCTCATGCATCGCACCGATCGATGCACAAGCCCGGCCCTGCGCGTTCACTCCTCCCGCGCGGTTGCCCCGCGGAGCCGAACGCGTCATAAATCCGGCCAATGGCCTGCACCGATCTTTCTGCACGGTTTGCGCTGGCCGCGGCGCTCGCCCTCGGACCGGCGGCATGGGCTGCGACCCCGGACTCCGAGGCACTCGAGTTCTTCGAGAGCCGCATCCGCCCCCTCCTTGTGGACGAGTGCTATTCATGCCACAGCGCCGAGGCCGGGAGGCTCCGAGGCGACCTCCTCCTCGACAGCAAGGCCGGGTGGGAAAAAGGCGGCGCCAGCGGCAAGCCCGCCCTCGTGCCCGGTGACCCGGACGCCAGCCTCCTCATCCAGGCCGTGCGCCGCACGCACGAGGACCTCGCGATGCCTCCGGAAAAGCCGCTGTCCGAGGATCAGATCGCCGCCCTCGAGGCATGGGTCCGCATGGGCGCGCCCGATCCCCGGACGGATCCGGCGCACGCGCCGCCGCCCGATCCCGATCAGCTCGCCGCCGGGCACTGGGCCTTCCAGCCCATCCGCGCCACCACCCCGCCCGCGGTGCGAAACTCGGACTGGCCGCGCACCCCGATCGACCAGTTCATCCTCGCCGCACTCGAGGAGAACGGCCTCCAACCCGCGCCGCGCGCCGATCGGCGCACGCTCATTCGCCGCGCGAGCTTCGTGCTCACGGGCCTGCCTCCCGCCCACGAGGAAGTCGTCGCGTTCGAGTCGGATCCGGACGACGATGACACCGCCTTCGCAAGGGTGATCGACCGCCTGCTCGCGTCGCCGCGTTATGGCGAACGATGGGGCCGCCACTGGCTCGATGTCGCGCGCTACGCGGACACCAAGGGCTACGTCTTCGAGGAGGAACGCCTCTACCCGTACGCCTACACCTACCGCGACTACGTCATCCAGGCGTTCAACGACGACAAGCCCTACGACCAGTTCCTGATCGAGCAGATCGCCGCAGACCGCCTCGGCGACGACGGCGACCGTTCGGCGCTCGCCGCCATGGGATTTCTCACCCTGGGCCGCCGCTTCCTCAACAATCAGCACGACATCATCGACGACCGCATCGATGTCCTCACCCGCGGCACGATGGCACTGACCGTCGCCTGCGCCCGCTGCCACGACCACAAGTACGACCCGATCCCCACCGCCGACTACTACTCGCTCTACGGCGTCTTCGCCTCCTCGGAGGAACCGGCCGAGAAACCGCTTCTCGGAACCATCCCCGACCCGGTCCGCTACGAGGCGTTCAAGGCCGAACTCCAGCAGAAGGAGAAGGAACTGGAGGATTTCATCCGGACCAAGGAGGAGGAATACCGCAAGCGCCTGCGCGAGGGCGTCGGCGATTACCTCGTCGCGGCCCGCGCGGCGCGCGGCCTCGACAGGGACAAGCAGGAGGAACTCGCCCGGAGTCGCAAGCTGAGTCCGAAGGTCCTCCGCGACTGGATCTCCGCGATCGACGCCTGGGCCGAGAAGCCGCACCCCGTGTTCGGGCCGTGGATCGAACTCTCCAGGCTGCCCGACGAGGGATTCGCCGATGCCGCGCGGGCGGTGATCGCGGAAATGGCGGAGGCCGGCGCCGGGGATTCGAAGTGCAGCCCCGCGGTGCTCGAGGCGCTCCAGGAGAGGCCCCCGGCATCCATCGACGATCTTGGGGCGCTCTATAACCAGCTCTTCACCGAGGCCGCGGACGATTCGATCCGCGAGTTCCTCGCGGCCAGCGGAACGCCCCTCGACCTCAGCGAGGCCGAACTGCACCGGCTGTTCGATGTCGCCGACGGCCAGAGGAAGCGCGCCCTCCAGCGCGCCATCGACCGGCTGCACGCCACGCATCCCGGCGCCCCGCCCCGCGCCATGGCGCTCGTGGACAGGGACACGCCGGTCGAACCCGTCGTCTTTCGCCGCGGCAATCCGGGGAACCGCGGCGACACCGTGCCGCGCCAGTTCCTCAAGGTCATCGCGGGGCCGGACCGGAAGCCGTTCTCCGACGGGAGCGGCCGGCTCGAGCTTGCCCGCGCGATCGCGAGCCGGGACAACCCGCTCACCGCGCGCGTCGCCGTCAATCGCGTCTGGCTGCACCACTTCGGCAACGGTCTCGTCCGCACCCCCGCGGATTTCGGACTGCGCTCCGAGCCGCCGACGCATCCCGAACTCCTCGACTGGCTGGCCGTCGAGTTCATGGACCATGGCTGGTCCTTCAAGCACCTGCACCGGCTGATCCTCATGTCCGCCACGTGGCAGCAGTCGAGCGACGCCAGCCCTGACGCCGCGCTCAAGGATCCGGACAATCGCCTGCTCTCGCACCAGAACCGCCGCCGCCTCGACTTCGAGGCCATGCGCGACTCGCTCCTCCACGCGTCCGGCCGCCTCGACCTCGAGATGGGCGGCCACGCGGTCGAGATCGCCGAGCGCGACTACAAGCCGCGCCGGACGATCTACGGAATGGTCGAGCGCCAGAACCTTCCCGCGATGTTCCGCACGTTCGACTTCGCGAGCCCGGACACGACCACCGCGCAGCGCTTCCAGACCACCGTTCCGCAGCAGGCGCTGTTCTACATGAACAGCCCGTTCGCGATGGACCAGGCCCGCTCAATCATGAACCGCCCGGATGTCGCCGGCGTCATCGAGCCGGAGCAGCGCATCCGGCGGCTCTACCGCATCGTCCTGCAGCGGGATCCGGACGAACACGAACTCGCGCTCGGCAGCCGGTTCGTCGCGAACGAGCAGCTCCGTCCGGCACCCGAATCCGATCCCGCCCCGGTGTGGCAGTACGGCTTCGGCCGCGTGAACCGCGAGTCCGGGAATGTCGAGGACTTCACCCCGCTGCCGCATTTCACCGGAAGCGCATGGCAGGGCGGCCCCGAGCTGCCGGATCCGAAGCTGGGATGGTTCATCCTCAATGCGGAGGGCGGGCACTCGGGCCCTCCCTCCCTCGGAGCCGTCGTCCGCCGCTGGACCGCGCCCCGCGACGCCACCGTCGAGGTCCGGGGCCGGCTCAGCCACGAGGCCACCGCCGGCGACGGCGTCCGCGCGCTCATCGTGAGCTCGCGCCACGGAATTCTCGGCGAATGGGAGGTGCACGCCGACTCGACGCGCACCCATGTCGCGCACATCCGCGTGGCCCGCGGGGACACACTCGACTTCGCGGTTGAATGCCGCGAGAACCAGAACAGCGACAGCTTCCGGTGGGCGCCGACCATCCGCGCCGTCGAGGCCGGCGGAGCATCGTCCCCGGCCGAATGGAACGCACGCGCGGATTTCGGCGGCCCCGTCGAACCGCCGACCCCGCTCGGGACATGGGAGCGCTATGCCCAGGTTCTTCTGATGAGCAACGAAGCGGTGTTCATCGATTGAACTGCAACTGTCGGCTCGCCTCGGGTGTTCGCCCGGCGGTATGCATTCCCACAGCGCAACCGGCCCGACCCTGTCGTCGCCGGCTGCTTTCCGTTCCATGAAGTTCAAGGTTCACAATTTCTCCGGGGGTCCGGGCGCGCTCCCCGACTCCGTTCTTGCCGAGGCGCAGCGCGCGATCGGCGAACTCCCCGGCACCGGGCTCTCGATCCTTGGACTCAACCACAGGCTGCCCCTCGCGCGTCAGATCATCGACGAGACCGAGGCGAACATGCGCACGCTGCTGGGCGCGCCGTCCCACTATCGCTTCCTGTTTCTCCAGGGCGGAGGAAGCCTCCAGTTCTCCATGGTGCCGATGAACCTGCTCCGGGGTCGCAACCGGCACGCGGAATACATCGTCACCGGATACTGGAGCGCGAAGTCGGTGCCGGACGCGCGCCGCGAAGGAGAGGTCCGCGTGATCTGGGACGGCAGGGACGAGGGATACCAGCGCGTACCCCATCCGCACGAACTCTCCCCAGACCCCGGCGCGGCGTACCTGCATTACGTCTCCAACGAAACGGTCGAGGGACTCGAGTTCCGCCATCGACCGGGCCTGCCGGGTGTTCCGCTGGTCTGCGACATGTCCTCGGACTTCCTGTCGCACCCGCTCGACGTGACGGCGTACAGCCTGATCTACGCCCACGCGCAGAAGAACCTCGGCCCTGCCGGCGTGACGGTCGTCATGCTCCGCGAGGAACTGCTCGACCGGATCCCGCCGAACCTGCCCACGATGCTCGACTACCAGACGCACGTGGAACACGGGTCCATCTACAACACGCCCCCGGTGTTCGCGATCTACGTGATCCTCCTCGTGACACGGTGGCTGCTCCACGAGATCGGCGGGCTCGAGCAGATGGAGCGAATCAACGAGGAAAAGGCGCGGCGCCTTTATGAGCTGCTCGACGCCTATCCCGAGTTCTTCCACGCGCGCGCGCATCCGGGCAGCCGTTCCCGCATGAACGTGGTGTTCAGCCTCCAGGACCCGACGCTCGAGGCCGAGCTCATTTCCGAGGCGGAAGGCCGCGGTCTCCATGGCCTCAAGGGCCACCGCTCGCTCGGCGGGCTGCGCGCCTCCCTCTACAACGCGGTCACGCTCGAGGGCGTGCAGGCGCTCGTCGAGTTTCTCGACGACTTCCGCAAGCGCCACACGCGACGGGCCTGCGCCCGCCGCGCCGCCTGAGCGGCCCGTCCCGCGTCTGTCGCGGGATCCCGGGGGACACTCAGGATCCGGCCGGGGCCGCCTCACCCGTCATCCCGCTCGATCCCGCGACGTCCGGCGCGCCCGCGCCCGCGCGGCGCCGCAGACGGCGCGGCGAAATCAGGATGTACACCACGGGCACGACAAAGAGCGTGAGGAACGTCGAGGTGAGCATCCCCCCCACGACCGCGACGCCCAGCGGCCGCCGGCTCGCCGACGCCTCCCCGAGCCCGAGCGCCACCGGAAGGATTCCGATTGTGGTTGAGAACGCCGTCATGAGGATCGGCCGAAGCCGCACGCGGCCGGCGTCGAGCATCGCGGTCGTCGGATCGGCGCCCTGGTCCACCCGCTGGTTGGCGAACTCGACGAGCAGGATGGAATTCTTGGTCACGAGCCCGAGCAGCAGCACGATGCCGATCAGGCTGTACACGTTCAGGGTCATCGCCGGGATTTCCGGCAGGTGTGTCGTGAGAAACGCGAGGAAGCCGGGCAGCTGGTCGAGCGGCGCGTACGCCTTGATCAGCGCGATGCCGTTGACGATGCCCAGCAGCCAGAGGGCCAGGAACGCGCCGAACAGCGCGAGGGGCAGCGCGAGCAGGATCGTGAACGGATGCCGCAGGCTCTCGAACTGCGCCGCGAGGACCATGTACACGACGAGCACGGCGAGGATGAACACGCGCACGGATTCCGTCGCACCTTCCCGCAGCTCGTCGGCCTCCCCGGTCCACCGGTGGCTCATGCCGGACGGCAGGCCCGCCGCGAGGATCGCCTCGGCGCGCTCGACCGCCTGGCCCAGCGACATGCCCTGCGGCTGCCCGGAAATGGTCACCGCGCGCTGGCGGCCGAAGCGGTGGATCGCGTTGGGTGACCCCTGCTGGCTGGCCACGAGCACGCTCGACGCGGGGATGATGTCGCCGCCGTCCGTCCGGAGATAGATGTCCTCGATGCTGAGCGGCACGAGGCGTCCCTCGCGTTCGAGCTGGGCGATGACCTCGTACTCCTTGCCGCGCACGTTGTAGCGGGCGACGTCGATCCCGCCCCAGAGGAGCTGCAGGGCCTCGGAGGCACGCCGCACGTCCACGCCCACGCTCGCCGCGAGATCGCGGTCCACGCTGTAGGTCAGCTGCGGCTGTTCGAAGTTCACGTTCACGCGCGCCTGCGGAAGGACTCCCTCCTGGGAAAGCCTCGAGGCGATGTCCCGTCCCACCGCCTCGAGCTGGGCGAGGTCCGGGCCCTGGAGCACGAGCTGGAACGCCTCCTGGAAATCCGTCGCCTTCGGCAGGATGGCGATGGCCTGCGCCCCCTTCACCTCGTTGATGAGCCGCATGAACATCGAGTCGCGCGCGCCGGGCCGCGCGAGCTGCAGCGCGGAGCGGCGTTCGCCGTCCTTGAGCTGCACGAACATGATTCCGAAGTCCGCCTCGCCCGGCGCGCCCCGGGCCAGTGCGACGGCCGAGAACATTCCTTCCACCTCGGGATAGTCGCGGGCGATCTGTTCCGCCTGGCGCACGTAGCGGTCGGTGTACTCGCTCGTGGCGCCCTCCGGCGCGAAGAGCAGCATCAGGATGTAGCCCTTGTCCTCGTCCGGCAGGAACTCCCTCGGCAGGCGGGTGAAGATCCCGTAGGTGGCGGCGAAGCTGAGCAGGGCCAGCACCACGACCACGGCCTTCCGGCGCACCGCCCAGTCGAGGCTGCGCGCGTAACGCCGCTCGAGGCCGCGGAAGAACGCCTCCAGCGCCCGGTACACGCGTCCGTGCTTCTCCGGGGCGTGCTTCAGCAGGCGCGCGCAGAGGGTCGGAGTCAGAGTCAGCGCCACGAACGCGGAGATCACGACCGATCCCACCGTCGCGACCGCGAACTCGCGGAACAGGATGCCGGTCGTCCCCGTCTGGAAGGCGATCGGCAGGAACACCGCCACCAGCGTGACCGTGATCGCGAGCACCGCGGTGGTGATCTCCCTCACGCCGCGGACCGCCGCCTCCATCGGTGGAAGTCCCTCCTCGATGTGCCGGTAGATGTTCTCGAGCACGACGATCGCGTCATCCACCACCACGCCGACCGCGAGCACCATGGCCAGAAGGGTCAGGATGTTGATGCTGTACCCGAACACATGGAGGATCAGGAACGTCCCGATCAGCGACACCGGGACCGCGATCATCGGGATCAGGGTCGAGCGCAGGTTCCGCAGGAACATCAGCATGATCAGGAGCACGAGGACGAACGCGATGACCACCGTCTCCTGGACCTCCCCGATCGCGTTCCTCACGGCCACGGACGAGTCGTACGCGAAGGCCACGTTCACGTCCGCGGGCAGCTCCGGCCGGATCCGCTCCACCTCCTCCTTGACGATCTCGGCCACCTCGAGCGCGTTCGCCTCCGACTGCTTGACGATCCCGAGGCCGACGCACGGCCGCCCGTTGTAGCGCGCCACCGTCCGTTCGTCCTCCACCCCGAGCTCCACCTTCGCGATTTCGCGGAGGCGGACGGGTGCGCCCCGACGGTACGCGATCACGAGGTTCTCGAACTGCTCGGGCTTATCCATTTTCCCGAGCGTGCGGACGCTGATCTCGCGCTCGTAATTCTCGAGCCTGCCGGAGGGCAGCTCCACGCTGTTGTTGCGGAAGACGTCGATCAGGTCGCCCGCCGTGATCTCATGGGCGGCCATGCGCGCGGCGTCGAGCCGCACCCGGATCGCCTGGCGCTTCTCCCCGCCAAGGTTGACTCCGCCCACGCCGGGAAGGGTCTGGAGCCGGTCCTTGAACTGGCGTTCGCCGATCTCGGTGAGTTCCAGGGTGGACCGGTTGTCGCTGAACAGCGCGATCCACATCACCTCCTGCGCGTTCGTGTCCTGCTTCGCGACGACCGGTTCCTCGATGTCCTCCGGCATCAGGGCACGCGCGCGCGCGACGCGGTCGCGGACGTCCTGCGCGGCGATGTCCACGTCCCGGTCCAGGTGGAACCGGATCGTGATCTGGCTCACCTCCTCGCGCGATTCCGACACCAGCGTGCGGATGCCCGGGATCGTGTTGATCTCCTGCTCGAGGCGTTCCGTCACCTCCGCCTCGATGACCTCCGCGCTCGCGCCGGGATAGATCGTGGTCACGGTCACGATCGGCGGGTCCACGTCGGGCAGCTCGCGCACCGGCAGGGTCATCAGGCCGACCACGCCGAACAGCACGATCAGCAGGTTGAGCATGATCGCGAAGATCGGGCGGCGGATGCAGATCTCGGGGAGTGACATGGGACGATCTCCGCGATGGCTACGGCGTGGGAGCCTCCCCCCCGGCGCCGGGGGCAGCGTGGGAGCCAACCACCGCCCCGGGCGCATGCGCCATGTCCCGCGCGACGTCCTCCGTCGGCAGGACCTTCGTGCCGTCCACCAGCTTCTGCGTGCCGGAGATGATCACCAGGTCCGAGCGGTCCACCCCCTTGCGCAGCTCGACCTTCCCGGGCAGCCGCACCCCGATCTCGACAGGCACCCGGCGCGCCCGCTCCTCCCGGACGACAAACACGTGGAAGTCACCGAGGGACGGTACAAGCGCGCTCTCCGGCACCACCAGCGCGTCATCCCTCCGGCCCACCACGAGCTCGACGCGCGCGAACATGCCGGGGCGCAGCAATCCCTCGGGGTTGTCCACCACGAGCCGCGCCCTGACGGTGCGGGTCGTCGGGTTCACCTCCGGATCGATGAGATCCACCTTTCCCGAGAACACGCGGTCCGGGAAGGCCGACACCCGCACGCGGCCGGCCTGCCCGAGGTGCAGCAGCGCGAACTGGCGCTCCGGGATCGTGAACGTCACCTCCACCGTCGCGTCCTGCACGAGCGTGGCCAGAGGAGTCCCCGCGTTGACGTACTGGCCGACGCTGATCTCGCGCGGACCGAGCACGCCATCGAACGGAGCCCGGATCACCCGCTCGTCGAGTCGGCGCGATTCCAGTTCGAACGCAGCCTCGCGCGCCGCGAGCTCGCTCTCCATCTGGTCGAGCTCCTGTTCGGAGATCGCCTTCGTGCCCGCGAGCATGCGCGCGCGCTCGAGGTTCGCGCGGGCGAGCCGCATCTCCGCCATCACCTGGGCGAGCTGCGCCTCCTCCTTGCTCGATCGCAGGCGGAACAGGATGTCGCCCTTGCGGACGCGCTGGCCCTCCTCGAAATGGATGGATTCGATGAGCCCGGAGGTCTCCGGCTGGAGCACCACCCGTTCATCGGGCTCGATCGTGCCGACCGCGGACAGCGTGTCCTCCACGGTGGCCACGACCGGGTGCGTCGCCGCCACCTCGACCGTGTATTCGGCCGGCGGCCCGCCGTCCTGTCCGCAGCCGGCGAGCAGCGCGACCAGCCCCGCGGCGATCGCCCGCGCCGCGATCTTCGTCCGCATCCCTCCGCGCCCGCGAGTTCCCCACGAGATCGCGGCGTGTTCGAGCAGCTTCTTCATTCGGTTCGTTTCACCAGCCGCCGCCCAGCGCCTTGAGCAGGCGAACGGTGGCAAGCATCTGCTGACGGATGGCGCGCTCCTGGGCAAGCAGGCTCTCGAGGCGCGCCTGTTCCGCGTCCACGACGTCCAGAAAGTTGACCGTCCCGGCGCGATAACGCTCAAACGCCTGGGCCGCCGCCGCCGAGGCCGCCACCGCCGCGACCTCGCGTGCGGCCACCTCGCGCCGCAGAAAATTCAGCGCCGAAAGGGCATCCTCGACCTCGCGGAAGGCGATCAACACCTGCTGCCGGTAGTTCGCGACGGCTTCCTCGTACACGGCCTGGGCGCGTTCGAGGCCGGCGCGATTGCGCCCGCCCGTGAAGACCGGCAGCCGGACCCCGGGCCCGATCGTCCATATCCGGCTGTCCCACTCGAGCAGGTCCTCGAGCTCCCCGCTCAGGAACCCGCCCGCCCCCGTGAGGCTCACGACGGGGAAGAACGCCGCCTTCGCGACGCCGATCTCCGCCACGCGCGCCGCGAGGACCCGTTCGGCCTCGGCCACGTCGGGCCGCCGTTCCAGAAGCGTCGAGGGCAGGCCCGGCGCGATCTCCGGCGGCGGGACGGTGTTCGTCGGGATGGAGACCGCGAAGCCGGACGGCGGCCGCCCGCAAAGGGTGGCCAGCAGGTTGAACTCCGCCGCGCGCTGCCGCCGGACCGCCTCGAGATCCGCCTCGGCACGGGCGACCTCGACCCGCGCCCGCTGCACCTCGAAATCGGTCAGCATGCCCGCCCCGAGGCGCTGCCGAAAAATCTCGAGCGCCTCGGCGCGGATCTGAACCGTCCCCTCGAGCAGGCCGATCTCGCGATCGAGGCTCTGCACGGAGAAGTAACTCGCCGCGACGTCCGCCTGCAGGGCGAGCAGCAGCGCCTGCCGCGCCGCCTCCGCGCCCACGGCGAGGTGACGCGCGGCCTCGAAGGAGCGGCGGATCCGGCCCCACAGGTCCAGCTCGTAGCTGAGATCGAGCGGCATCTCCCACTGCTGAAGCGTGAAACTCGGCACCGGAAAGCCGACCGGGCTCGGGGCATTCCCCGAGGTGCGATACCGCGTGAACGTCGCCGCGCCGCCCATCGCCGGGTAGAACTCGGAGCGCGAGATCCGCGCGGTCGCGCGCGCCTGCTCCACCCGCGCGAGCGCGGCCTGCAGGTCGAGGTTGCCCGTCATCGCGAGTTCCTGGAGCTCGTTCAGCGTCTCGTCCTCGAAGATCGTCCACCAGGGCCCGCGGGGCTCCGCGTCCCGAGGTTCCGCGGGCTTCCACAGCCAGTTCTCCGGCACCTCCACCTCCGGCCGGACGTACTCCGGGCCCAGCTTGCAACCCGATCCGCCCGCAAGAAGCGACAACACGAGCGCAACCGAGCACGCGGCCCGGGCGGGCCGCGGACATTCCGGCATCCATCGGCGCACCATGCAGAACTTCGTGATCATGGATTCGCGACTGTGCGGGAGCCTCCCGGTGCGTCCCGCGCGCCGGAGAAGCCTCCGGTTCGGCGGAACACACGCAAAGCGGAATCTGTGTTGCAGTCCGCGTCCGCCCGATGTGCGCCGGGCGGAGAACGGGCCGCCTATCCGGTCCACCCGGCCGCTTCGCGAACCCGTTCCATGATGACCTCCGTGAGAAGCGGCTCGGTTCCGAGGGCGGCCGCGTACCAGAGGCGGCGGCCGTTGCGCCCGGTCGGGTTCACCCATGGCGGCAGGCCCTCCTCCAGCCTTCGCCGCACGGACTCCCGGGGTTCGCCCAGCATCACGGGGATGTCCTCCTGGGTATGCAGGCCGTCGCTGATGAAGTACGGGACAAGCACGAGGTTCTTCATCCCGCCGAGCTCCCATGTCCGGTCCACCGATGGCGGCTCCTCGAGATACACGCCATGGACCTCCGCGTACTCACACTCGCCCATTCTCCTCAGCGTTTCGACCTGGCTTTCGACGGCCAGCCTCGAGCCCGGGCTGTAGGCTGTCCCGTGCCCCGCGATGACCAGGGTCGTCTCCGCCGGCTCCGGCCGCGGGAACGGATGCGCCTCCAGAACCGCCCGCGCCCTGGCCAGCAGCACCTTCGTCATTGCCGGATGCGAACCGACGGGCCGGCAGTAGCGCACCGTCCGCCCGCCGACGTGCCGGACCCTGCGGAGCTCGCGCGCGCGGGGTTCCCTCAGGCCCAGCTCCACGGGGACCATCTGATCCGCGAGCCATCCGTCGCTCACCAGCAGCGGCACGATGAAAACGCGGCGGGAGAACACCCGCCGCAGCGCGCCGGCGAGCGAGGGATCCTGCCGGACGAATGCCTCCGTGACCTCCGCGAAGTTGCCCCGCCGCCGCAGTTCATCCCCGTGCAGGTACGCGGGCGCGGCGGAACCCGCGTGGGTCGTGGCGCCGTGCCCGACCAGGATGATCGCGGCGTCGGAGAAGGCGTCCGCGTCCATGTCGCGGGTGAGGGGTGGCGGCGCACGCGGTCGGCGCCTCACCACGTCCGCGGGCCGCCTACTTGCGGTCGGCCTTGCCGGACCGGGAGCCGCGGCCGGCGGCCTCCTCGTCCTTCGAGGCCTCCTCGGGTTTCGGGGGCAGCGGCGTGGTGCTCTCGACATGGACCTTGAGCATCACGTTCACCTCGGGGTGCAGGCGCAGCTCGACCTCGTGATCGCCCAGGGTGCGGATGGGATGCTCGAGGTGAATCTTCTTGCGATCGACGACCGCCTCGAACTGGTTCCGGAGCTCGTCCGCAATCAGGCCCGCGGTGATGCTGCCGAACATCCGCCCGTCCTCGCCGGTCTTGACCTTGAGCTGCAGGGTGAGCTTGGAGAGCGACCGGCCGAGCTCGCTCATCGCGTTGAGCTCCTGGGCCTCGCGCTCGGCGCGCCGCTGGTGGAGCACCTCGAGGCGCCGCTTGTTCGCCGCGGTCAGCGGGATGGCCAGCCCGCGCGGGAAGAGATAGTTGCGGGCGTAACCGTTGTTGACCTTGACATGGTCCGTCTCGGCTCCGAGGCCGACGACGTTCTTCACGAGAATGACTTCAACTTTCGACATGGCGGGTGATGACGCGGACAGCGTCGGTCAGGGTGAATCGGTGGCTGGCGGTTCAGAACGGAACATCATCGACATCCGGGCCGCCGCTGTCAGCGGGGTCCGACGATGGCGGGGGCGCCGCGGCCGGGCGCGAGGGCGGCCGCGCGGCGTTCATGGGCGGGCCGCCGCCTTCCGAACGCGATCCGCCAATGAACTGGAAATTCTCGAGCACGACCCGCAGCTTGCTGACCTTCTGGCCCGTGGCCTTGTCGTCCCACTGGTCGAGCTTGAGGCGCCCCTCGACGAAGAGCGGGCTGCCCTTGCGGACGTACTGGCCCAGCAGTTCGGCCTGCCGCCCCCAGGCGTCGATGTCGATGAAAGTGGTTTCCTCCCGCGTCTCGCCGGAATCGAGCTTGTACGTGCGGTTGACCGCCAGCCCGAGGCGGGCGACGGCCTGTCCCTTCGGGGTGTAGCGCAGCTCCGGGTCGCGCGTGAGGTTCCCGAGGAGGATCACCTTGTTGAAGCTGGCCATGGCCGGAAGGGGTTCGGGGCCTGGTTGCGGGCCCGCGTCAGGCTGCCTGCGCGGCGGTCACCGGCTTCTCGGGCGCGATCGTGAACACGACGCGCATGACGTCGTCGTTCAGGCGGAACCTGTTCCGCAGCGTGGTGAGCGAGCCCGGGTCGGCCTCGAAGATGAAGTTCACATAGAAGCCGGAGAGGTGCTTGCCCTTGGCAGGGCGGGCGAACTGGCGCTTGTCCATCTTCTGGATCGTCTCGACCTTGCCGCCGACGCCGGCGATGTCGGCCGAGATGTGGTCGATGATGTCCTTGACGCCCTCTTCCTTTCCGGCGGTGTTCAGGATGAACAGACCTTCGTAACGTTTCACTGCGTATCCTCTTTCTTGATGACCGGCCCGTTGAACCGGGCCATGGCCTTCTGTATGCCGTCCTCGAGCCAGCAGGTCATTTGCGCCACGGCATGCGCAAGAACCCGGTCCACGACCCTCTCCTCGTCCGGCGTGAACCGTCCGAGCACATGCCCCGTGATCTCGCGCGCGGCGCGATCGCGCCGGCCGATCCCGAGGCGGAGCCGAGCGTAGCCTCTTCCGAGCTGGTTTTCCACCGACTCCAGCCCGTGATGGCCGCCGCTGCTGCCGTCCGGGCGCATGCGAACCGCGCCGAGCGGGAGGTCCGCGTCATCCACGACGACCAGCACCTGTTCCACCGGCACGCGGTAGAACCGCACCAGCGCTCCCACGGCTCGCCCGCTCAGGTTCATATACGTGAGCGGCCGCGCGAGCCAGACGGTTTTGCCGCCGCGCACCGTGCGCGCGAGCATCGACTCGAACCGGCCTGACTCCTTCCACTCGAGTCGCCACGCCTCGGCGAGCGCCTCCAGGGCCAGGAATCCCGCGTTATGCCGGGTTCGGGCATACTCGCTGCCGGGATTCCCAAGCCCGGCGATCAGGTACGGCGCGATCACCGGTTGCACGACGCGCCGTCCATGGACCGGCGGCGCCGGATCTCAGATCACTTCTTGGCGGCGGCCTTCGCCTCGCCCTCCTTGCGCTCCTTGATCATCTCCACGTCGCCGTTGCCGGCGCCGGCCTCCGCCGTCGCGTCCGCGTCGACCTTCGGAGCGGCCACCGTGAACACCGGCACGCGCTTGTCACCGAGCACCTCGACGCCCGGCGGCAGCGGGATCTCGCCGAGGTGCAGCGTCTGCCCGAGCTGCATCCCGGACACATCCACTTCGAGAACGAGCGGGAGATCGGCCGGCTTGCCGCGCACCTTCAGCTTGAAGAGCACGTGCTCGAGGATGCCCCCCAGCTTGATGCCGGCCGGTGTGCCGACGGGCTCGACCGGGATCGTGATCGTGACCAGCTCGTCCTCCGCGACCTCATGGAAATCGACGTGGAGCACCTGGCCCGTCAGCGGGTCGTGCTGAACCTCGTTGACGAACGCAAGGCGCCGCGATCCGGCGCCGTCGCCCTGGACCTCGAGGTCAACGAGGACGTTTTCGGACGCGGAACCCGCGATGAGCTTCTCGAGATCGCGCTGGCTCAGTTCGAGCGCCTGCGCCGGGCGGCCGCGCCCGTAAATCACGGTCGGCACGCGCCCGGCCGCGCGGAGCTTCTTCACTGCGTTGCGGCCGGTGACGGCGCGCGTGGTGGCGGTCAAAGGAACCGATTTCATCTCATGGACAATCCTGTCCCGACGCAACGAGCCAGCCTGTCAGCTGGTTCGTCCGCCCTTGAATTCAAACAGCGAGGTGACCGACGAATTGCTGTGAATCCGTTTGATCGCCTCACCGAGCAAACCCGCCACGGACAGGGTGGTGAGCTTGATTCCGCTATACGCGGGGCGGGGGACCGTATCAGTCGTGATGAGTTCGTCAATGTTCGATTTACGGAGGCGCTCGACCCCGATGTCCGTCAGCAGCGCGTGCGACACGCACGCCAGGATGCGCTTGGCCCCCTTTGACTCGAGCAGCTTCGCCGCCGAGGCCAGCGTCCCGGCCGTCTCCGTCAGGTCGTCCACCATCAGCGCCGTCTTGCCCCGGATCTCGCCGATCACCGTCATCGACTCGATCTCCGTCGGGCTCTTCCGTCGCTTGGCGACGATCGCGAGGCTCCCGCCCAGCACCTGCGAGTACGCATGCGCCATCTTGATGCCGCCCACGTCCGGGCTGACCACCACGAGGTTCCTCAGGTTCTGCTTCCGGATGTACTCGTACATCACGGGCGCCGCATAGAGGTGGTCCACGGGGATGTCGAAGAACCCCTGGATCTGCTGCGCGTGCAGGTCCATCGTCAGCACCCGGTGCGCCCCGGCCGCGACGATCAGGTTGGCCACCAGCTTCGCCGTGATCGGCACCCGCGGCTGGTCCTTCCGGTCCTGGCGCGCATAGCCGTAGAAGGGTATCACCGCCGTGATCCGTGACGCGCTCGCCCGCCGCAGCGCGTCGATCATGATGAACATCTCCATCAGGTTGTGATTCGTCGGCGGACACGTGGACTGCACGACGTACACATCCTCCCCCCGCACGTTCTCCTCGATCTTGACGAACGTCTCGCCGTCCGGGAACTGGGTGCACACCGACCGGCCGAGCTCGACACCGACGCTCGCGCAGATGGCCTCGGCGAGCGGTCGATTGGAATTGCCGCTGAAAATCTTCACTGGAATGGGATGAGATGGAGCGTGGGAACGAATCCCCCCGTGGCCGTGCCCGCGGCGACGGGAGGGCCGGGAGCCTAGGGAGCGGCCAACGGTTTGTCACGCGCGTCGGTCGCCGCCGCCGTCAGCGGCCGACCCTCCCGATCCGCAGCGAGAGCGGCCACGCGATCCGCCGCGTCGCCCCGGGATCGCCCCATGCCTTCCGCAGCTCCGCCCCCAGCGGCTCCAGCGGATTGCGCCCCGTCGACTCGATGTACCGGTTCGTGGCGGACCACGTGCCGAGGTAGCCGAGGAGCTGCTCGAGCGTCCACGCCGACTCCATCCGGAAGGACGGCGGCGCGATCTCCTCGTACGGGAAGGGAACGGTTCGATAGCCGGATTCGATCAACGCCCGCGACGGCGGCCACCATGGCCCCACGGTGTTCGCATAGTAATCCTGCACGAGCTCGTTCACGCGCCGCCCCTCGATCTCGCAGGTGCCGTAGGCCCATGCCGCCAGCACGCCCCCGGGCACGAGCACACGCCGGACCTCCTCATGAAACCGCCCCAGGTCGAACCAGTGCAGCGCCTGCGCCACGGTCACCAGCGCCACGGATTGATCCGGCAGGCCGGACCGCTCGGCCGCCGCGACGCGGTATTCAACCCTCGGGTGGGGCGCCGCCTCGGCGATCTGCCGTGCGCTTGCGTCGGTTCCGATGACCCGGTCGAAGCGATCCGCGAGATCCACGGTCGCCTGCCCGTTGCCGCACGCGCAATCCCACGCCGCGGAACGATCCGGCACGATCTCCGCCAGGTGGTCGAACAGCCCGGCCGGGTACCGCGGACGGAAGCGCCCGTACGCCCGCGCCACGCCGGAAAAGTGATCCTGAAAGTCCGCGCTCACGGATCGCGATGGACCGTCTCCTGCGAGAAGGCGGGAAGGCACACCGCGATGTATTCGGCGCCGTCGGGCGTGGGCGTGCTGTACCGCACCCATTCCCCGGCACGCGCGACGACCGCCTGGCCCGCGGCCACATCCAGTTCCCCCTCCCGGGAGGTCACCCGGAGGACCCCGCGCAGCACGACCGTGTATTCATCGAACGCCGGCGTCTGGCCGGGTTCCTCCCAGCCGCCCGGGCTGCGCATGTGCGCGATGCTGATCCGTTCCTCCCGCGAGTTCACGCGGCCCACGTATTCGTCGATTCGCTTGGGCTTGTTGCCCGCCGCCATGATCCGCGCCGGCGAGGCGATGAGCGTCGGCATGCGCGGCGGTTTAGCATCCGCCGGATCCGCCGTCCATGCGGGCGGCTGGGCGAAGGAGCGGTGCATTGACGCACGCGGCCGGGATCCCTAGCGTGCGCGCCATCCTTGCCGGGCACGACGGCGTGCGTTCCCGGTGACGCCAGCCTCTCCATTCAGCCATCGCCATGATCAAGTTCCTGAAACCGCCGCGCACCAACGTCCGCACCTCGACGGGGCTGCTGATTGTCCGGCTCGTCGCCGGACTGGCCTTCATGTTCCACGGCTGGGGGAAGATCCAGAACCCGACCGGCTGGATGGGCGCCGAGACGCCGGTGCCCGGGTTCCTCCAGGCGCTGGCGGCCCTCGCCGAATTCGGGGGCGGGTTCTGCTGGATCATCGGGCTGCTCATGCCGGTCGCCTCGCTCGGCCTTGCGTGCACGATGCTGGTGGCCGCCATGACGCACGCGTTCATGATGCGGGATCCGTTCGTCGCCACCGGCCCGGGGCAGGGATCGTACGAGCCCGCCACGATGTACCTCACCATCTCCATCCTGTTCCTCCTCGCGGGCCCGGGACGCTACTCGGTGGATCGATTCCTCTTCGGGGAGCGCATCCCGCCGCGAACGGACGAGATCCGCCCGCTCTGAGCCGCGCCCGATCCGCACGGCGATGTCCCGCGCCACCGAATCGGCCTACGCAGCCGCGCGCGAGCGCTACCTCGCGTTCGGCGTGGACCCCGACGCCGCGCTCGCCCGGCTCGCGGGCGTCTCCATCTCGATCCATTGCTGGCAGGGCGATGATGTCGCCGGTTTCGAGGGCCGCCACGGCCCGCCGGGCGGCGGCCTCGCCGTCACCGGCAGCTACCCCGGGCGCGCCCGCACCCCCGACGAACTCCGGGCCGACTTCGAGAAGGCCCTCTCGCTGATCCCGGGACGCCACCGCTTCAACCTCCACGCGAGCTATGCCGAGACGGGGGGCCGCGCGGTCGAACGCGACGCGCTCGAGCCCGCGCACTTCGAACCATGGATCGAATGGGCGCGGCGCATCGGCATCGGCCTGGACTTCAACCAGACCTTCTTCGCCCATCCCCGCGTCGATCGCGGCTGCACGCTCACCCACCCCGACCCGGGCATCCGGGGCTACTGGGTCCGGCACGGCATCCGGTGCCGCGAGATCGGCGCCGCCTTCGGGAAGGCGCTCGGCACCCCGTGCCTCACGAACCTCTGGATCCCGGACGGCATGAAGGACACGCCCGCCGACCGGCGCGGCCCGCGCGAGCGCCTGCTCGCGGCCCTCGACGAGATCTACGCCTCGCCCGCAGATCCGGCGCACGCCATCGATTCGGTCGAGCCGAAACTCTTCGGCATCGGGGCGGAGAGCTTCACCCCGGGTTCGCATGAGTTTTATCTCGGGTACGCCATGCGGCGGGGCATCCTGCTGACCCTCGATTCCGGCCATTACCACCCCACCGAATCGATCGCCGACAAGATCTCCGCCGTGCTCTGCTTTCTTCCGCGGATCGCCCTGCACGTGAGCCGCGGCATCCGCTGGGACAGCGACCACGTGGTGACCCTGACCGATGACCTTCAATCGATCGCCCATGCCGTCGTCTGGGACGGCTACATCGACCGAGTCCGGATCGGCCTGGACTATTTCGACGCCAGCATCAATCGCGTCGCCGCATGGGTGATCGGCGCGCGCAACATGCTCCGCGCGCTCCTGCTGGCACTCCTCGCACCGGCGGAACGCCTCCGCACCGCCGAGGACGACGGCGATTTCACCGCGCGCCTCGCCCTGCTCGAGGACATGAAGCTGCTTCCCGCGGGCGCCGTCTGGGATTTCTGGTGCGAGACCCAGGGCGTGCCGGCGGACGGCACGTGGCTCCCGGAAGTCCGGAACTACGAACGACAGGTTCTCGCAAACCGTTGAGCACCGGGCGCGGCGTGATCCCATTCCTTCTCCGCCTCGATTCCATCGCGAAGTCCTTCGGCAGCGTGCGCGCGCTTCGGGGTGTTTCCTTTGAGCTGCGCGCGGGCGAAGTCCATGCCCTGCTCGGCGAGAACGGCGCAGGGAAATCCACGCTCATCCGCATCATCACCGGGGCGCACCACCCGGACCGGGGCGGGATCGAGGTCGATGGCCGGGTCGTCGACCGCCTCACGCCCGCCCGCGCGCACGCCCTCGGGATCGCCTGCATCTACCAGCAGCCCGCCCTCTTCGCGGACCTGACCGTCGCCGAGAACATCGCCCTTCGCCTCGATCCGCCCCGCCGCTTCCGGCGCGTCGGCTGGGCCTCGCGCCGAACCCGCGCGCGCGAACTGCTCGGGCGCATGGGCGCGGCCATTCACCCGGACGCGGAGGTCCGCGAGCTTTCCATGCCCGAACAGCAGCTCGTCGAGATCGCCTGCGTGCTCGGGGCGGGCGCCCGCATCGTGCTGATGGACGAACCGACGGCCTCCCTGACGCGCCGCGAGCAGCAGCTGCTCTTCGGCGTTGTCCGCGAACTACGCTCCGCGGGCGCCGGCATCGTGTACATCTCCCATCGCATGGAGGAGATCTTCGCGCTCGCGGACCGCGTCACGGTGCTTCGCGACGGCGAGAGCGTCGGAACGCGGTGGATCCGCCGCGCGCAGGCAGCCGCCGCGGGCGCCCGTCCTCCCGGCGGCCCCGGCCCGCAGGTCGCCGAGTCCGCGAAGGAACCCTCGCCCCTTCCCGAGCCCGTGCTCGACGACTCACCCGCCGCGCAGACGGAGCTCATCCGGATGATGGTCGGCCGCGAGGTGTCGCACATCCATCCGCCGCGCCTGCGGGAGCCGGGGGACTTCACGGTCGAGATCTCGCGCCTGTCGTGCCGCGCGGGCGGGATTCACGAGGTGAACCTGCGGATCCGGGCGGGCGAGATCGTCGGGATGGCGGGCCTCGTCGGCGCGGGTCGCACCGAGCTCGCACGGGTGCTCTTCGGCATCACACCGGCCGACGCGGGCGAGATCCGGCTGAACGACCGGCCGGTGACGATCCGTTCGCCGGGCGACGCGCTCGCCGCGGGCATCGCGTACCTCCCGGAGGACCGTCGCCGCCACGGCGTGATCGGCCCGATGTCGATCGCGCAGAACATCTCGCTGGGCAGCCTGTCCCGCCTGTTCCCCGGCGGCTGGCTTCGGCGTGGAGACGAACGGAACCTGGCCCTTGAATCCATCCGGCGCCTCGCCGTGCGCGCACCGGGACCGGACGCGCCGGTTGCGCACCTGAGCGGCGGCAACCAGCAGAAGGTGGCGCTCGCACGCTGGCTCGCCGCCCGGCCCGTGTTCCTGATCCTCGATGAACCCACGCAGGGCGTGGACGTCGGCGCCAAGAGCGAGATCCACCGGATCATGCGCGAGCTGGCCTCGGAAGGCATGGCGCTCCTGATGATCTCGAGCGACCTGCCGGAGGTCATCGGCATGAGCGACCGCATCGTGGTGATGCGGGGCGGCACGATCGTCGCCGAGAAACCGGCCGGCTGCGATCCGCACGAAGTGATGGCCGCGGCCCTCGGCCGCGCGGGAGACCCACGATGACGGAACACGCCCCGCCCCCGGCGGAGCCCGGGACGCGCACGCCGCGCGCCCCCGGCTTCGTCGCGCGCAACTTCCGGGAGCTCAGCGTCGCGGGCGTGCTCGCGCTCCTGCTCCTGTTCCTCGCCGTCTTCGCGCCCGGTTTCTTCGAACCCCAGCCGCTGCTCTCGCGCCTCACGGCCGCCGCGCCCCGCCTCGTGGTCGCGTGCGGCGCGGCGATGATCCTGATCACGCGGCAGATCGACATCTCGCTGGGTTCCGTCTTCGCGGTGTGCGGCGTGGCGGCGGGCATGGTGTGCGAGGGCGGTGGCGCCTTCTGGACCGGCGTGCTCGTCGCGGTCGCGATCGGAGCCGCGGTCGGCGCCCTCAACGGCGCGCTCGTCGCCGGACTGCGCCTTCCCTCCATCGTGGTGACACTCGCGATGATGGTCGCGCTGCGCGAAACCCTGCGGCTGTCACGCCAGGGCGTGTTCGTCAATCTCCCGGCCGAGGTGCAGTGGTTCGGGATCAGCATGACCGCGGGGCAGGCCGTGGTCTGTCTCACGGCCTTCGCGATCCTCGCCATCCTCGCCTTCGGGCTCCGGCACCTCGCGGGAGGCCGGCACGTGTACGCCGTGGGTTCGGATGAGGAAGCCGCGCGCCTTGCCGGCCTGCGGCCCCGCGGCACGACCTTCGGCGTCTTCGTCCTCGCGGGCGCGCTCACGGGCACGGCCGCCATCCTGAACATGGTTCAATCCCCGCAGGTCGATCCCGCGAGCGGACGCGGCCTGGAGCTCGAGGCGATCGCCGCGGCGGTCGTTGGGGGCGTCGCCGTCTCGGGAGGCCGCGGCAGCCTCTGGGGGGTCCTCGTCGGACTGCTCCTGCTCACCTTCATCACGCCCGCGCTCACGTACCTCGGTGTGCAACCGTACTGGGACCGCGCCTGCCAGGGCCTGATCATTCTGCTCGCCGTCGTCGCCGACGGACTGCGGCGACGGAATCGGAACCTCTCATGAACGCCCACGCGAATGCGAACGCGGTGACCGCCCGCGCCGGACGCCGCTGGCCCGTCCACGAACTCGTGCTCCTGCTCGTGGTGCTCCTCGAGTTCGCCTGGTTCACGATCGAGGGCCGCAACTTCGCCACGCCCGGCAACCTCTCCAACATCCTCCGGCACTCGACGGAGCTCGGCCTCCTCGCGCTGGTGATGATGCCGATCATCCTCACGGGAGGCATCGATCTGTCGGTCGGCTCCCTCATCGGACTCTGCGCGGTCCTGTTCGGGAAGCTGTGGCGCGACGCCGGACTCGACTGGCCCCTCGCGGCCCTCTGCGCGATCGCCATCGGCGCCGCCGGAGGCGCCCTCAACGCCGGCCTCATCACGCGGCTTCGACTGCCTCCGCTGATCGTCACGCTCGGAACGTTCTCGCTGTTCCGCGGCCTCGCCGAGGCCATCACGCGCGGCACCGACGCCTTCACGGGCTTCCCCGAATCCTTTCTCACCCTCGGCAGCGGGCGCACCGCGGGCATGCCGAACCAGGCATGGATCTTCCTCCTCGTCCTCGCAGGGGTGTGGCTCATGGTCCACCAGACCATCCTCGGCCGGTCGTTCCGCGCGATCGGCTTTTCCCCCGAAGGCGCGCTCCACGCCGGCATCCCCGTCGAACGCCGGCTCTCGCTGGCGTACATCCTTGCCGGCGCGGTCGCCGGTCTGGCGTCGGTCACGTACACCGCCCGGCTCGGCACGGCGAAGGCCGACGCGGGCACGGGCTACGAGCTCGCCGCCATCACCGCGGTGGTCCTCGGCGGCACCAGCATCTTCGGCGGAGTCGGATCCGTCCCCGGAACGCTGCTC
Organism: uncultured Verrucomicrobiota bacterium; assembly: GCA_964389135.1. GTDB lineage: Bacteria > Verrucomicrobiota > Verrucomicrobiia > Limisphaerales > CAIMTB01 > CAIMTB01. The sequence goes on from CAYMDA010000007.1 coordinate 49,168, forward strand.
GGCGTCGCCGCCATCGGCGTGCTTTCCAACGGCCTCACCCGCCTGCCCTCGACGATGAGCCACGCCAGCGAGCTCACCGGGCTGCTCACGGGCGTTCTCCTCCTGCTCGCGCTCACGGCCGGACTCCTCCCGGGAGCGATCGCGTCCTTGCGGGCGCGCCGCGCCTCCCGGCACACTGCGGGGCAATCCGCATCATGAGTTACGTGCGTTCCTGCATTCTCGTTCTGATCGCCGCGGTGCTCGCGGGCTGCGGTGAGCCGTCGGATCCCGAGGCCGCCCGCGGAGGCAAGGCGTCGGGCGGCGGCGATCGCCTCACGATTGCCCTGATGCCCAAGTCGAAGGGCAACGCCTACTTCGTCTCGTGCCGCAAGGGCGCGGAACGCGCCGCCGCCGAACTCGGCGTCGAGCTGATCTTCGACGGGCCGGTCACGCCTGACCCGGCGCGGCAAAACGAGATCATCGAGAACTGGATCACCCTCGGCGTGGATGTCATCGCCGCGGCCTGCGAGAATCGCGACGGCATCTCCACCGCCCTCCGCAAGGCCCGCGAGGCCGGGATCCGGGTGATCACATACGATTCCGACGCCCAGCCCGATGCGCGCGATTTCTTCGTGAACCAGGCCACGCCCCAGGGCATCGCGAACGCGCTCATGGACGAGGCCGCGCGGCTCATCGGTCCCGACGGTCGGTTCGCCATCATCACCGCCTCCCTCACGGCGGCCAACATGAACGAGTGGCAGCGCTACATCGAGGAACGCCGCGCCTCGCGGTACCCCGACATCCAGATGGTCGCCCTGCGGCCGTGCGATGACCTGAAGGACAAGGCACAGGCCGAGGCGACCACCCTGCTCAGCGCCCACCCCGACCTCGATCTGATCATGGCCATCTGCTCGCCCGCCGTGCCCGGCGCCGCGGAAGCCGTGAAGCAGGCAGGCAAGGCCGGCCAGGTCAAGGTGATCGGCCTCGGGCTGCCCAGCGAGAACCGCCGGTACGTCCACGAGGGCGTCACGGAAACGGTCATCCTCTGGAAGACGGAGGACCTCGGCTACCTCACCGTGCACGCGGCGAAAGCCCTCGCGGACGGCACCCTCAAGCCTGGCGACACCGAGCTTGCTGCGGGTTCCCTCGGCAAGTTCGTCATCGAGGGAGACAACATCCTGCTTGGAGAACCGTTCCTGTTCCGGAAGGACAACATCGACCAGTTCGATTTCTGAGGGCGTCGCGCGACGCCTCGCGCAAAACGGAGTCCTCCGCACCTCGAAGCCCGCGGGGCGCGTAGAGGGACAGGAAGGCCCGGTCCGCGGGCCCGGTTTCCGCCCCCGACCTCTTCCCTGTCCTTCAGCGCGGTGGTCGCGGTCCCGGACGACTTGCGGCTCCGTTCGCCGTTCTCTAGGTTGGCCCGCATGGAAGATTCGCAGTCGCGCGAACCGGAGTCGTCGGGCACCGCACCCGAAGCCTCCTTGCCCGGAGGCACTCCGCCGTCCGCGCCTGCGCCGGCCGTCGGTGCGACGCCGACCCTGACGCCCGCACCGACGCCTTCCGGGGGGATTCCGGGCCCCGGCACGCCGAGTCCCTCGGCGCCTGCGGCATCGACACCTCCTCCCGTGCTGCCCGCCGCGACGGCGGCCTCCAGCACACCCATGGCCCCTTCCGCCGCACCCCCTCCGGCACCTCCGCCGCCTCCGCCCCCGCGCGTTTCCAGCCACGGCGGTTCGGGCGGGCCTGCGCCACGCCGCAGTCACGCGTGGGTCTGGGTGCTCGCGATCCTCGGGGTCATCGCGATCGGCTCGCTCCTGTCGATCTGGTACGTGGTCGACCAGATCCGTCTCACGCAGATGACGAGCTTCGGCATGGTGCGCCCGAGCAGGCCGGACCCGCTCCGCGAGGTGGTCATCGAGGACGCCCGCACGCGGAACAAGATCCTCGTGATCGACATCTTCGGCGTCATCTCGTCGAGCCCGTGGGATTACCTCGGCAACAACCTTGTCACCCATGTCGAGGACCAGCTCGAGAAGGCTGCCCAGGACGACGACGTGCGCGCGGTGATCCTGAAGATCGACTCGCCCGGCGGAGAGGTGCTGGCCTCCGACGAGATCTACAAGCTCCTGATGGAGTTCCAGGAGGAACACGGCAAACCCGTGATCGGCTCCATGGGCACGCTCGCCGCCTCGGGCGGCTATTATGTCGCCGCCCCGTGCCAGTGGATCGTCGCCAACGAACTCACGATCACCGGCAGCATCGGCGTGATCATGCACAGCTACAACTGGCGCGGGCTGATGGACAAGGTCGGCGTGCGCCCGCAGGTCTTCAAGAGCGGAGAACTCAAGGACATGCTGAGTCCCGACAAGCCGGTCGAGGAGATCACCGCCGAGGAGCGGCGGATCGTGCAGAATCTCGTCAATCAGACGTTCGAGCGCTTCAAGCATGTCGTCGAGGAAGGCCGCCGGTTCGCGCGCCAGCGCAATCTCGAGCGGGGCGGGGACACCGAGGATCATGGACGCACACTGGCGCCGAACTGGGTGGATTACGCCGACGGCCGGCTGCTGTCCGGCACGGAGGCATGGGAACTCGGGTTCGTCGATGAGCTCGGCAACTTCGGCACGGCCGTGGAGCGCGCGCTCCGCATCGCGGAGATTGAGGATGCGCGCCTGGTGCAGTACCTCCGGCCGCTCGGGCTGGGATCACTCTTCCGGCTGTTCGGTCAGAGCGAGGAGGCCCGTGTGGAACTGGACCTCGGCCTCCGGATGCCCCGCCTCGAACCGGGACTGTACTTCATCGCCCCGACCCTCATTCCCGCCCCGAGATAGGGACGCACCCGCCGGTTCCCGCACGCCGGGCGCGCGCGCTCGGGTCAGCGGGGTTCCAGCGGCAGGAGGTCGTCCTCCGAAAGAGGCGGCGGTTCATAGAGCCCCGGGCCGATGTGCTCGAGGGGATCGGCGCGCCTGCGCTCCTGAACGGCGTTCCATGTCCAGATCACGAGGGCCAGCACGACCACCCCGAGCACGAGGGGCCCGGCCACCCTCCAGTTGACCCGGGACAGGCGGTACATGACCCAGTCCACCGGCCCCCGGTGTTCGCCTGTCAGACTGGGCGGCTCACCGAATTCCGGCGACTGCGCGAGCTCGGCATCGAGTGCGGCGAGCACGGCCTCCACATCCAGCCGGAGGACCGTCGCGCAGGTCCGAACCGATCCCCGGATGTAAACCGGCGCGGGGAACGGTTGGTAGTTCGCCTGTTCCAGCGCCTCGAGATGGTCCACGCGGAGCTTGGTGACTTCCGCAAGCTCGCGCAGCGAAAGGCCCTGCTCCTCTCTTGCACGACGCAGTTGTTCGGCCACCGAGGACATTGGGCGAAGGAATAGCGGAAACGCGCAGCACGAAGCAATCCCGCCCGGGACTCTCCCACCGCCCGCGGCCGGCGAGACACCACGCCGGGAGAAGGCCATCCATCCGTCGGCCCGAGTCCTCCTCCGAGCGGAACATGTCCGGCATCCGTGCGCGACGTCATTCCGGCAATCCCGATCATCCGCGGTTCTTCTTCCTTCCCCGCAGGCTTCCGTTCCATCCACCGCGGGGGTTCCATCGGCCTCCCGCCCGCGGACCCGGGACGGCTCGACAAAACCACGAGCTTGACCGGATCGCCCGTGACGGTCTGTTTGCGCATGGACGATTCCCGCAGCGGGATCCCCAACGACACACCGGCCGCCGGCCACCCATCGCGTTCCATGGCGCCACCCGAACCACCCAACGTCACTCCAAGGGAGGATGAGGACAGCAGGCTCAAGATCTACCTGCTTCCGAACCTCATGACCGCAGGCAACCTGTTCTGCGGCTTCCTCGCCCTCACACGCATCGTCGAGGCCGACGCCACCGCGCCCGGCTTCATGGCGACCATCCGCGAGGCACTGTTCTTCATCCTGCTCGCCTGCATCTTCGACCTCCTCGACGGCCGCGTCGCCCGCCTGGGCGGACTCGAAAGCCCGTTCGGCCGTGAGTTCGATTCCCTCGCGGACATCGTCTCCTTCGGCGTCGCGCCCGCGTTCCTCGTGCACCGGATCGTCCTTGCCGATGTGTTCGGCGAACACCCCGAATTCGGCTGGTTCATCGCCTCGATGTACCTCCTGTGCGGCGCGTTCCGCCTCGCGCGATTCAATGTCGTCGCGACTTACGCGAACACCGGAGGGAGCAACGAGTTCACGGGCTTCCCCATCCCGGCTGCCGCGGGCGTGGTGGCGTCGCTGACGCTCTTCCTCATGTGGTGGGAGGAAAAGGCCTTTGTGAAGGGTTCATGGCGGTACCTGCTGCCGGTGATCCTCGTCTTCCTCTCGGTCATGATGGTGAGCCGCGTTCGCTACCCGGCCTTCAAGCAATTGAACTGGCGAACCAGCACCCCCTTCACCAAGGCCGTGCTGATCCTTGGCCTCGTGGGGGTCTTCCTGATCCTGTGGCAGAAGGTCCTCCCCGTGGTTCTGCCCCTCGTGTTCACGGCCTACCTCGTTTACGGCTTCGTGCGCCCCCACATCTCCCGCCGGGTCCGGCGTGAAATCGAGAACGTCGGCACGAGCGAGGCGCCCGAGGAAGGCGAGGTGGCGCCGCCTCCCGCCTGACGAGAGGTTCGCGCACCCGGACGCGAGCATCCGGATGCATGGCCCGTCCGCTCACTCGCGCAGGCGGACGGGACGATCATCCCTCCGGGACAGCCACGCCGAGATGGATTCGGCGTCCGGCGTGCCATCCGACCGCAGCAGGAGGGCGCTCCTCTCGTCGGGCGTTCGTGGTGCGGTTGCCCCGGGAGCCCGCGCCAGCACCTCCTCGATGGCGCGGCTCCGATCCGCAGCAGGCGCCACGTGATCGAACCGCCAGCCCTCGTGGCCCGGCAGGCTCCGGAGGGAGCGCGCGGCGACGTAACGCACCGCCGCGTACGGATCATTCAGAAGCCGCGCAAGCAGCGGTGCCTGCCAGTCCTCCCCGGCGACGGCGCGCGCGGGTTTCCAACCGAGGTGCCATGCCGCAAGGACTCGCTGCCCGGCGTCACCCGCAAGCAGATCGCGCACGACCGCCGAGACATGACGCAGGTCCGGCGGGACCTCGACGGCGGGCTGACCGTGGTTCTCAGCCAGGTGGCGCGCCGTCCATTCCAGGGAGCGATCCACGTGACAGAGATTGCAGGCGTTCGGCCGGCCCGTCGCGAGCGTCACGGAGACGCTCGGACTGTCGATCTGATGCTGCCGGATGCCCTTCAACAACGCGTAGCTGGTGTGCGGCATATGGCAGTTGTAGCAGACGCTCCCGGGCGAGTCGGGCGCGTGCCGGGTATGCCCGCTCCCGTACCGATCCGCATCGTGGCACTGCACGCACGCGCGATTGGAGTCCATCCCGGCGCGGAGCTGATCGTTCGGAGACGCGTACTCGTGCATTGAGTGACACGAGAGGCACGAGAGTTCGCCACGCTGGAAACAGGCGGACTCCAGCAGTCCGTTGAACTCACGCCCGGCCACGCGGATCATGCCGTCGGACCAGAAGAAGTCGTTCAGCAGATTCGGCGCGCGCGAGAGAACTCCGTCGAGCCATGGCTGTTCCTCCCGGCGGGACGGCCGCACGACCGGCGTGGTCACCTCGAGATCGTCCCCGGGCCGATATCGGAACCCGTTCTCGCTCCAGCCCTCCCTGTCGTCCTCAAACCACTTGATGCTGTGGCACTGGGCGCAGACGTGGGACGAACGCACATGATCGAGCCTGCGCGGGTGCACGATCGGATCCGCGGCGCGCGGGTCGGGCGTCCCGGCATGGTCGTCGCCGGCGTCCCGCCCGCCGTTCCCCTGCGCGAGCCGCCAGAGCCGCGCGTGTTCCTCGCCGGGACCGTGGCATGCCTCACAGGAAATGCCGAAGTCGGCGAGGCGCGTGTCGAAGATCCCCTCATCCTTCCGGGGGCGCGGTTGTCCGGCGGTCACGTGACAGCGGATACAGGTCATGTTCCACGTCTCGAGGGGGGTGGGCGCGTGCGGATCGCGCACGAAGGCCGATTCGCGCGGCACCCAGCGCGCGTCCTCAACCAGCCAGGTGAACGGGAAGCCGATCTGCGCGTTGCCGGCACCCGCCGGCAACCAGAACACCTGCATGTGATGCGACCCCGTGACGAGCTCCATCGGGAAGCGCGCCGCGGTTCGGGATTCGGGCGGTTCGTCGAGGTCCACCACGTCGGCCCAGTAGCGCCTGCCGTCCGTGCCGAGGGTGAAGCGCTCCCGGTTGAACTCCAGTTCCACGCCGTTGAAGTCCGCGTGCAGGATCGTTCCCGGCGCACCCAGGACCTGGGTCATCGAACGATGGAACGACGCGTGCCACGTCGCGTGCTGGTCCTCGTGACATTCCGCGCAGGCAGCCGCCCCGACGTAGCCCCGGGGACCGGGCGGACGCGGAACGAACAGGCCCTCGCCGGGCTCCTGTGGGGCTGTCCCGGCGACGGGAGTCGCCGCCGGGCCCGCCGACTCACCTCGCGCCGGCGGACCGGTGGTGTCAGGGGCGGGACCGCACCCGACTCCCAGAAGCCATAGAAGGCAAAACGCCGCGCCGACCCGCGAAAGGGGCCGGTCGCGGCGTGTGTCAGGCACCGCGGAAGTCAATAGGCGCCGTGCGCCTGCCGCAGGAGCGCGGCGGCACGTTCGGCATTGGGATCACCACTCACCATGGCGTCGGCAACCCGGCGCTGGAGCTCGACCATGCGCTGGTAGTGATCGACCGCCGCCTCGGGGCTGTTCTTGAGCGCGCCGGAGACCTGCACCTTCAGCAGGGCGTCCGTGGCCGAGACGAGGTCGTTGCGCTGCAACGCCGCGTCCGCCGCGCGAATGGAGGCGCGGATGTCCACCTGCGGCACCCCGTCGGCATTGCCCTGGAGCACGTCGGTTGTGGACTGCTCCGGCTCGGTTGCCGCCGTGGCTGCCGAAGGATCCGCGCCGGCATCGTACTCGGCGGCGGGTTCGCCCGTGTCGATCTCGTCGTCACCGCCGCACCCGGCGAGCGCGAGCGCGACAACAGCGGCGAGGATCGAGCGGATCCATGGGATTCTGCGCAACATGTTCATGATGCTCGAAAGAATTCAGCCCCCGCCGTTCGGAAGGTCCGGCGCGCACCAGAGATCATTCGGGAGCTCGACCGGCCGCCGGAACTTGCCCGACATCTCATGAAACCGGCGGTACTTCATGTGGACGGCCGAGCCGCTGAAGAGCCCCACGCTCGCACCGCCCTTGGCATCGGCATTGGGGTTCAGGGCATTGCTGCCGTGACGCTGGGAGATACCCTCGGTCACCTGATTGCCCGCGTCATTGAAGTAGAAGGGGACCAGTTCATCGGCCTCCCACTGCAGGATGTTGGTGGGCTTGAACTGGGTGAGCTTGTGGGTCACGCCCCTCCCTTGGTTCGCGCCCACGCTGCTGTTGCCGTTCGCCCAGCTGATCACCGCGCCGTTCCATGTGTACGACGTGATCTTGATCTCACGCTGGTAGTAAAGGTTCCGCTTCGTGCCGCCCTGCTCGACCTTGTCCTTCGGGCACATCAGCACCTCGTGCGTCGAGAGGAACGGAGCGAGCTGCCCCTGCTTGAAGGCCTCGATCTGGTTGGTGAGCTGCGCCTGGAGCTGGGTGATGTTCGCCACGGCGCGCGCGTTGCGGGACATGATGGAGGCCTTGTAGCACCAGTTGTCGGCTCCCGTGCCGCCGCCGCCCCAGCTCGGATGCGGCATGGATTCATCGTTGTCGCCCGTGTAGAGCAGCATCGCGAGCATGATCTGCTTGTTGTTGTTCAGGTCCACCGTCGCCTGGGCGCGGTCCTTCGCCTTGGCGAGCGCGGGCAGCAGCATGCTGGCGAGAATCGCGATGATCGCGATGACCACCAGAAGTTCGATCAGGGTGAAGCCGAACCTGCGACAACGACGTGGGATGGGATCGACGGGCTCGAGTCGGTAAGCGGGCTTCATGGCGATGGAGGTGATGGTGTCGGGCTGTCCGCGAAAGTGCGTTCGCAAGGCCACGCCTCGCCAACGTGGGAATCCGCGGGGTTTCTGCGCCCGGGCATAGCACGCAAGGGACTGGAGGGGAAGTGTGCTTTCTCAAGCACAGCACGCCGCCTGTCCGGGGGTGAAAACGCCTCACGCGGCCGCCGATCATGGCAACCCGCGCGAGCCGGTCGCAGGAGCGAAAAGGGGTGGCTCCGCCGTGCGAAGCCACCCCCTGCATCCCGGGTGATCGGGAAATGAACAGGATCCCTGGCGTCAGGGCGCGCCGCCCGTCGACGCGGATCCGGCCGATCCACCGGGCTCCTCCGCGAGAAGATCCGCGACCTTCTGCTCGAGGTTCGCGCGCGCGTTCAGGTCGCGAAGCACGCCGTTCTTGTCGACGAGCCACATCGTGGGGATGCTCTGGATGCCGAACCTGCGTCCGATGTCATTCTCCCATCCCTTGCCGTCGAAGTACTGCGGCCATGGCATCTCATTCGACGCCACAAACTGGGTGAGTTCGTCCTTATCCTGGTCGAAGCTGATTCCCAGGATTTCGAATCCCTGCGGGTGAAGCTTCTCGTACGCGGCCTTCACATTCGGAAGCTCCACGATGCAGGGCCCGCACCATGTCGCCCAGAAATCGATCAGCACCACCTTGCCGCGCATGGCGGCGAGGTCGATCTCCCGCCCGTCCACCGCGCTGAACTTCAGGTCGAGCGGCTTGCCGACCATCTCGAACCGCGCGAGCAGGTTGCTCGCAGCCATCCGGATGGGTTCCGGCGTGTTCGTGGAGAGGATGGATTCGATCAGCGGCCTGGCCTTCTCCGCGTCCGCGGAGCTCGCGAGGCTGAGGAGGAGCTGGTAGGTCTCGGGGCGCTGCGGGAACTCCCTGGCGATCGCCGCGAGGGAGCTGGTCAGCTTCTCTCGCGCCTCCTCGGGATCCTTCGCGAACAGCATCTCGGCCTCTCGCTGCGCGGCCGCCATGCGGACGCCGAAGCGCTCCTCCTCGCCGACGTTCGGGTCCTTCATGCGATCGGCCTCGGCGGTCTCCAGGCGCTCGAGCACGTTCGTGACACCCAGCTTCACCGCGGCGTCGAGGAGCTGCATCTCGTGCCAGCGCGCCGCGTCGCTGCGCGGGTCGTCGCCAAACCGCGTGTAAAAGTCGCGGGCGGCATCGGCCACCTTCACGGCCGCGGCGCCGCGCGACCGTTCGAACTCGCGCACCTCCTCCTCGGTGGGAGGGGTATCCGCCCAGGAAGCGGGCGGCGACGGCGGCTCGCTGAATTCACGCTGCAGGTTCTCCCATGCCTGGTCGGCATCCGACTGGCTGGAGGAACCCTGCGCGGGCTGAACCGCGGCCTGCGAGCCCGCAGGGGCGGCGGCCTCGGTTGCCGCTGATCCGGCGGGTGCGGAGCCAGCCGGCGGCGTGGTCGTGTCGGTGTCGTCCCCACCCGGATCGCCGCAGCCCGAGAGGAAGAGCGCCGCCGAGGCAAGGACCCCGATCAGGGCGGCGCGAGTGAACTTGGTTTCAGTTGGGTGCATGTTCGTTGTCAGTTGATGCGTCAAACAACAGTCCGGCGTGTCGGTGCATCAGACGGATCACGCGGCGGGGGTGGAGCGGATGAGAAAAATCGCCATCGCGCACGCGCGGTGGCATGTCGAGCGTATGCTGCAGGGCGGCAGCGATGGTACGCAAATCCTCGGGGGCCAGTGACACATGAATCGACGGCTCGGCCTCGTTCTCCGCCATTGACTCGGCAAACGCGAGAAAGAACGGACACGGTTCAAGACAGGGAATGGCGCTCTTGACCGATGCATCGTCGGCGGGCAGGGCCGGGTCCGTCCACAGGCGGCGCTTCACGCAGAAGGCCGGCCCGCAGCACGCCGCGACCACCGCCTGCAGGGCACGCTCCCGCAGCAGCGGAAGCAGCTTCGCCTTTCGCCCAAGCTGGCGGGCGCACACGGCGCGGTACTCCGCCGGCCGCGCCATCCCGGCGGACAGCGCCCAGGCGTCGGGAAGCGTGCCCGGATAGAGATGGTGCAGCGCCTCGGCGAGTTCCGCCGCGCCCGTCACCGCGCACCGCCATGATCGGGCGAGCGTGGGCGCAGTCCTCAGGGGACGGAACGCGCCTGAAGCGGTGAACAACGCCAGCTCGCGCAGCCCATGAAGCGGGACCTGTCGCAGCGCGTCCGCGGACGTGTCCGCGTCCGCGACATGGCGCAGTTCAAACCGATCGCCCATGCCGCGAACGAGCACCTCCCCCCACACCCGTTCGCCGGAGAACGAGCGGAGGAAGTGATCGATCGGAGGATGCACCGCCAGCGCCACGCCTCAACCGTAGGCGCGTCCTGCCGGACGCCAAGCGGCAAATCGGCGTGCCCGGACCGGGGGAATCCCGCCGCCGGCGCACGCATTCCGCGCGGCCGCACCCCGCCCCGGGGCGGCGGGCGACACGGGCGGCAGATGCGCATTGCGGGCACGCGGGCTGCACCTCAATAAGTGCGGATGCGCTTTCTGTGGGCGGCTTTGATCGGGCTGGTCGGCGGCGTCGCCAGCGGTCTCTTCGGGGTCGGTGGAGGGATCATCATGGTCCCCGGAATGGCACTGCTGCTGCGCGCCGACTTCAAACTCGCGGTGGGCACCTCCCTGGCGGTGATCATCCCCACCGCCGTCACCGGCGTCCTCAAGCATCATCAGCTTCGGCAGGTGGACTGGCAGCTCGCCGCCATGCTCGCCCCCGCCGCCATCGCGGGCGGGTTCATCGGACCATGGCTCACCACGAAGCTCGCCTCGCCCGAGCTCCAGCGGATCTTCGGCGTGTTCCTCATCCTCGTGGGATTGAGACTCGTGCTGTTCGTGCGTTAAACCGGACGTGATGCATCCGATCGCGGCCGCCGTCCTGCTGTTGTTCATGCTGCGCTGGCTGGCGCAGCTCGGCCTTGAATGGCTGAACCGTTCCGAGGTCCGCGCGCACGCGAGCGCGGTCCCGGAACCCTTCCGCGAGATCATTGATGCCCCCACGTACGAGCGCGCCGTGGCGTACACGCTGACGCGCAACCGGTACGCGTGCATGGAGATGACGTTCAGCACGGCGCTCCTCATCGCCGTGCTCTTCTCGGGCGTGCTCCCCTGGTACTGGGAAGCATGGACCGCGACGGCGGGCACCGGCGTCTGGGCGTCCGCGGCAGGCCTGTTCCTCCTCGGGGTCGTTCTCGCGATCCCCAACCTGCCATGGGAATGGTGGTTCCAGTTCCGGATCGAGGAACGCTTCGGCTTCAACACGAGCACCCAGGCGACATGGTGGATGGACCGCGTGAAGTCCCTGCTGATCGGCGCGGTGCTGCTCGTCCCGTTGCTCGCGCTCCTGTTCCGTCTTGTTGAGCTCGCCGGATCGTCATGGTGGATCTGGGGGGCGGCCGTCGTCCTCGCCTTCCAGCTCGTCATGCTCGTGATCGCCCCGGCCGTCATCCTGCCGCTGTTCAACAAGTTCAAGGCCCTCGACGAGGGCCCCCTCCGCGATCGCCTCCTGGATCTCGCGCGCCGCACCCGGTTCAAGGCCCAGAGCATCGAGGTCATGGACGGCAGCCGCCGCTCCCGTCACGCGAACGCCTTCTTCACGGGTCTCGGACGCCTGCGGAAGATCGTGCTCTTCGACACCCTGCTGGCCCAGCTCGCGGACGATGAGATCGAAGCCGTGCTCGCCCATGAGATCGGGCATTTCCGGCGCCGGCACATTCCGAAGCTGCTCGCCTGGAGCGCCGTGCTGACGATCGCCGGATTCGCAGCCATTGCGTGGCTCGCGAACAGTCCCGGTTTCTTCCGCGCCTTCGGCTTCGATTCCCCCTCCATGCCGATCGCATTCCTGCTCTTCGCCCTCCTCTCCGACGCCGTGACCTTCTGGATCTCGCCGGTGGGGCACGCGATCTCACGAAAGTTCGAGTACGAGGCCGATGCCTACGCGGTGGAGGCGGTGGGGGCGGCGGATCCGCTGCGCAGCGCGCTCCGGAAGCTGCACACGAAGAACCTGTCGAACCTCACGCCGCATCCGCTCTACAGCCGGTTCCACTATTCCCATCCCACGCTCCTGGAGCGCGAGCGGGCCCTGGCCGGGGCGGCCTGACCCGCCCCACCCGGCGTCTCCATCGGCCTTGACGCCATCGCGCGAAAACGACGTCCTTCGACGGACACGATGCCGGACCAGCCCCATTCACCCGCCGGATCGAGGCGTGCCCGCGCCGGGTGGGGCCGCGTCACGCTGCTGATCGCAGCCATCGCCTGCATCGGCACGGCGGCCCTCATCGCCCACGGGCAGCGCTTCAATCGCGCGCCGGGCGCCGAGGGGCGCGGCGGGGGCGCCAATGCCTTCCCGGGCCGCCGCAACCCGCCTGATTCACGGGCGGGCGTGCCGGAATGGACCGTCAATCCCGGGTTCGAGTCGGACGTGTTCACCTTCGTGCGCCTGCGCTACTCGGGCCGCGGCCGCAGCGGCTGGCGCGTCGATTACCCCGCCGCCGACCTCAATTTCTCGTACCGCCTCGAGCAGCTCACCTCGATGCGCGTCGATCCCAACGGCCTCGTCCTCGACATCGACGATCCGCGCCTGTTCGAATACCCGTTCGCGTTCATGATCGACCCGCGCTCGCTGCACCTGAGCCGGGAGGAGGCGCAGATTCTGAGGAAATACCTGCTCGGCGGAGGGTTCCTCATGATCGACGATCTCTGGGGCGAGCGAATGTGGTCCCATCTGCGCGGCGAGCTCGCGAAGATCTTCCCCGACCGCGAATCCATATCCCTCGGCCTCGACCATTCCATCTTCAACCTCCCGTACCCGATCGGGATGAAGCCCCAGGTCCCGAGCGAGGATTCCGCGCACGCCACGAAGGACCAGCCGGATCCCTACCGGACATGGGAGTACGAAATCACATGGGAGACCCCCAGGGGCGCCGATTACCGCGCCTACCTCGATGACAAGGGGCGCATCATGATCCTCGTCTGCCTGAACACCGACCTCAGCGACGGCTGGGAGGAGGAGGGCGTCAGCCAGTGGTTCTTCGAGAACTTCTCCGAGAAGTATGCCTACCCGATGGGGATCAACATCATCTTCCACGCGCTCACCCACTGAGCCGGCCGGCGCGTGTTCCCCGCGGACGGCCCGGCGCGCGGGCTACAGGCCGCCGAACCGCCGGTGCCGGCGCGTGTACTCCTCCAGCGCCGCGTAGAACTGTGGCTTCCGGAACTCCGGCCAGTACGTGTCGGTCACGACGAACTCCGCGTACGAGCACTGCCAGAGCAGGAAGTTGCTCACGCGCAGCTCGCCGCTGGTCCGGATGAGCAGGTCCGGATCGGGCCAGTTCCGGGTGTAGAGATGGTCGGCGACCGTGCGCTCCGAGATCTCCGCCGGCTCGATCTCGCCCTCGCGAACCTTGACGGCGATCTGCCGCACCGCCTCGACGATCTCGGTTCGCCCGCCGTAACTGAGGCACAGGATCAGGGTCAGCCCCTTGTTCTTGGCGAGCGCGGCCTTGGTCTTTTCGAGCTGCTCCTGGACGAACTCCGGCAGCCGCCAGATCTGCCCGATCGCCTCAAGGCGCACGTTGTTGCGATCGAGCTCGCCGATCTCGTTCCGGAGGTAGCGCGCAAGATACTTCATCAGCGTGTCCACCTCGTCCTTCGGCCGGTTCCAGTTCTCGACCGAGAACGCGTACAACGTGAGATAGCGGAGCCCGATCTCGCCCGCCGCGCGCACGATCGCCCGCACCGACTCCGCCCCGCGCCGGTGTCCCTCCACGCGCGGCAGGCCGCGCGCCTTCGCCCAGCGCCCATTGCCATCCATGATGATGGCGATGTGCTGCGGGAGGTTCGCCCGCGCCTCGGAACTCAGATGAGCGATGTTGGCCGACATGCCCGGTCGCCGCTTTCCCGCGGGGAATGCGGCCGCGCATCCACGATGCGACTATAGCAGCAGAGTCTGGTCTCGCGCCGGTCCCACGCTCGCGATCGTGAGGCGCGCGCACGTCATATGCGCGATGCTCAGCAGGTAATGACGGCAGTTCAGCGGCAGGTCCTCCCAGCACCGGGCCTCCGAGGTCGAGGTCATCCAGCCCGGGAAATCCTGATAGACAGGCTCGCAGCGCGCGAGCACCTCCACGTCGTTCGGGACATGGCGCAGGATCGTGTCGCCGTAACGGTAGCCGACACACACCCGGATCGTGGGCACGGTGTCCAGGCCATCGATGTTGGTGACCGCGAGTTCATCGATGCCGTTGACCATCGCCGCCTGGCGCGCGATCACCGCGTCGAACCACCCGCAGCGCCGGGGACGGCCGGTCGTGGCGCCGAATTCGCGCCCGAGCGCGTGGAGCCGCTCGCTCAGCACCGAGTCCTCGGTCGGCAGCGGCCCCTCGCCCACCCGCGTCGTGTACGCCTTCATGACCCCGAACACCCGGTCCATCCGGTTCGGCGGCACGCCCGACCCCGTGCACGCTCCGCCCGCCGTCGTGTTCGACGACGTCACGTACGGGTACGTGCCATGGTCAATGTCGAGAAAGGTGCCCTGCGCGCCCTCGAAAAGGATGTTGCGCGCCAGCCGTGTCGCCTCGTGCAGGTAGAGAACGGTGTCCGTAACGTAGGGACGAAGGCGGTCCGCCGCCGCGGTGTACTCCGCCAGGAGACGGTCGTACTCCAGCGTGGGCGCGCCCAGCGCCCGCAGCACCTCATTGTTCTCCTCGAGGCGCTCGCGCAGGCGTTCCGGAAAACGCTCGCGATGGAGCAGGTCGATCATGCGAAAGCCGACGCGCGCGGCCTTGTCGCCGTAGGTCGGACCGATGCCGCGCTTCGTGGTCCCGATGCGGCCGTGCCCCTTGCGCACCTCGCGCTGCGCGTCCAGCTCGCGGTGCCACGGAAAGACGACGTGCGCCGTCTCGGCGATCCGAAGGTTCTCCGGGGTGACCTCGACGTTCAGCTTGAGCAGGCCGTCGATCTCACCGACCAGCCCGATCGGGTCCAGCACCACGCCGTTGCCGATCACGCAGACCTTGCCGGGACGCAGAATGCCCGAGGGAATCAGGTGCAGGACGTACTTCTGCGAGCCGACGTACACCGTATGGCCGGCGTTGTTGCCGCCCTGCGTTCGCACCACGATGTCCGCCTGCTCGGTCAGGACATCAATGATCTTTCCTTTGCCTTCGTCACCCCATTGGGCGCCCACGAGGATTGTGTTCATGTCTGCGGACCTGCCGTGCACCGCACGAGCGTCGCGTTCTGGAGCGACCCCGAGGCTGAAACGCCCCGAGGCACACCTCGGGGCGCGGGGCAGGCAATGGCCCGGCCAAGCTAGGAACCCTCCCGGGCACTGTCAACGCGCGCCGCGCGCCCACACCCCGCTCCGCCCGGCGCCCGCAGCCCTTCCGCGACACGGGACACCCCCGGCCCGGAGTCGATCCAGCGCGGGGCCGGAAGGGAGCGGGCACACGCCACCGCCGCGCGGGCGGCGCACCGCATCCGCGCCATATCGCAGCCCGAAGGCCGGCGCGCAGGATCTCTAAGGTTGTGGCTGCAGCTGGTCGATCGCATCCCAGCCCATGGTGTCCATCAAGGCCTCCCCGTTCCTCAGCAGAGGCCGCTGTCCCACGAAAACCGTGGGGCGCACCTGCCGCACGGCGTCGAGAAACGCAGGCTCGAACTCGACCCCGAGGCGCCTCGCGACCTCGGCCGAACGCGCCTGGAGGAACATGCCGCTGAACGCCTGCGCCTCCTGGTCCGGCATCCCGCCGGCGGCAATCGCCTCCATCGCGCGCGCCTCCCGCTCCAGCTCGTAGGCCAGGTTGTAGATCGCGGGAACCGCCCACGGCTCGTAATTGAACCTCCTGCAGAGCTCCGCGATCTCCCGGAACTCCGGCGTGTCACGCGCGGGACTGGTCAGGTACTGCTGCATCCCGAGGTGCCGCTCCATTCGATGCACGAACTCGCGATCCCCCATGCGCGACATGTCGAAGCGCTCCGGTTCCGGGGCCGCCTCGCCGGGCGGCCCCGACGCGCCGTCCCGGAACGACTCCCGCGCCGCCTCGACACGCGCGCGGGTGTCGTCCATCTCCCCTGCGGGCTGGCCCGGCGCCGCGGCGGCCGCGGCCCGCGCGGGCGTCGGGTCGAACACGCTCTCCGTGACGGGGCCCGGCGGCGGCGTCGGATCACCCGGTGGACGACCGGATCTCAGGGCAAGGATGATAACGAGCGCCAGCGCGGCCGCGCCGGCCACCACCAGGTTTCTGTTCATCGCAATCGCGGGCTGAGTTCAACGCTGTAAACCTCGAAGTCGGGCATGGGAAAGGGGACGGCGCGAAACGCGCGCCGGGGCGCCTCGTACTCCGTGATCACGCGCCGCCCATGGCTTGTGCCGTCACAGTCCGCGGGGAGCGTGACCCCGGTCCAGTCGAGCCGCACCTTCATCGGATTGGGGGCACACAGGCGCGAGTTGTTCGTCGGCCTCACCACCTCGTACCCGAGGGTGAACACGGTCCGGCTCCGCACCCGGTTCCACGTGCCCGGCTCCACCTCGCAGAGATAGTCACGGGATTCGAGGCAGTACTGGAACGCATCGGTCGAGACCGTCGTCTGCCGGCTGCCGTCCGGGTAGAGATGGAGCCATTCGGTTCGGTAGTGACCGTCGCCATTCGAATCGATCCAGTAAGTGCGACGCTGGTACCAGCGTGCGTTCCGGTACATTCCGTCGGTGGTTTCCGAGTAAGACCGGATTTTCAGCGAAGTCAATTGCTCCTCGTACTCGCCCGTGATGCGGATGACATCGTTCACGAGCATCACGATGTCCTTGACCATTCCGAGGGCGGTCCCGACGGCCGCGATCGTGCCGCCGATCGTCAGGGGGTCCGCGGCGCGGGCGTGGACGGGCGTGAGGACGAGAAGGGCCGCGATGAACGGCGCGACAGGGATTCTCAAGCGCATGATGCACCTCCTGGACAGGAGCGGGCGCAGGCGCACCGCGCGCGCACGGAGTCCGAACGTCATCGACAACCGCGCCCCCACGCGGCCGCAGGCCCACTGACTCTGGTTTCGTTTGATGAAGACCCGGTCCTTGGTCCGAATCCTCGCCGGGCACACTCAAGAGGAAATCACGCGGTGTCAATGACTTTCTGGCTTGAGTTCGATCGATCCTTTCTCCGAAGTCCCCCGCATGCCGGACTGGTTGTCGGTCATCATCCTGGGAGTGATTGAAGGCGTGACGGAGTTTCTTCCCGTCTCGTCCACGGGCCACCTGCTGCTCGCGGAGCACTGGCTGCCCATTCGATCGGAGTTCATCCGCTCGGACCTCTTCACCGTCGTGATCCAGCCCGGCGCCGTCGCGGCCGTGCTCGTCGTTTTCTGGAGGCGGCTCATGGACCTGCTCCGCCGCTGGCGCGAACCCGACGCCCGGGACTACCTGCTCAAGCTCGCGGTCGCCTTCGTGATCACCGGCGCCGGGGGTCTGCTCATCAAGGAACTCGGGTACGAGTTGCCGGAGGAACCGCTGCCCGTCGTGCTCGCCATCCTCGCCGGGGGCGTGCTGTTCCTTCTCGTGGAGGCGTGGCTCAGGAAGCGTTCCACCACCGCGGACGTGACATGGACGATCGCGGTCGCGGTCGGCGCGGGACAACTGCTCGCGGCGGTGTTCCCCGGCCTCTCCCGGTCGGGATCCACCATCCTCATCGCCCTCGCCCTCGGCCTCGCCCGGCCGCAGGCGGCCGAGTTCTCCTTCGTGCTGGGCATCCCGACGCTCCTCGCGGCGGCCGCGAAGGAAGGCTACGACGCGTGGCGCGAGCCGCCGCCGTTTCCCATCGACTTCGGGATGATCGCGCTTGGCATGGTCGTGTCCGCGATCACGGCGTTCGTGGCGGTGAAGTGGCTCCTGCGCTACGTGCAGACCCACACGTTCAACCTGTTCGGCGTGTACCGCATCGTGCTCGGGATCATCGTGATCGCCGCGATCTGGTGACGGCCCGGGGAGGGCGGGCGCCGCGCCCGGCGGCGCCTCGACTCACTCAGGACGGCGGGACCGGTTTCGTCAGCTCCATGAGGTCGCGCAGGCGGCGCTCGATCTCGCGGAGGCGCTCCGGCCGGTCCACGCGGGAACCGTCCTCCTCCGTGACATAGAAGGTGTCCACGGCCGCTCCCTTTTCGGTGCTGATGCGGGCGAACGTCACGTTGAGCCCGAGGTCCGCGAGCGCGCCCGTGAGGTCGTGCAGCAGACCGAGGCGATCCTCGGTCTCGATCTCGATGACGGTGGAATCCGCGTGGATCTGGTTGTCGAACGCGACGCGGGTGGGAATGAGCTCCTGCGCCGCGGGAAGGTAGATCGGGGCGGGAGTCCTGTGGCGCTCGATGAGCGGCTGGAAATCCACGGGCTCTCCGCAGAGCGAGCGGGACAGGAGGTCCTGAAACTCCTCGCGCGCCGCGCGGCCGGGGGGCCGGCCGCTGACGGGGTTATTGACGAACAGCGTGTCGAGCACGGGCCCGTCGGCGCGCGTGAAGACACGCGCGCCGAGGATATTCAGCCCGGCGGCGGCGAGCGCGCCGGTGATGCGATTGAACAGGCGGGGGCGATCCCACGTGCAGACCCGAAGCACCGAGTATCCGAGGTCCGGCTCCGCGCGCCACGAGACGACCGGGACGAGCGCGCCCTCGTCGGTGGCGACCTGGTTCCACATGAACCGATGGATGAGCACGATGTCGGCCGCGACGTCCCGCGGGGCGGCTGCCGCGAAGTAGCGTTCGGGGAGGTTTTCGAAATGCGCGTCGATCTCGTCGTTCTGGATGGAGCGCGGCAGGAGCTTCCTGACCTCCGTCCTGAGCCGGCGGATGCGCGTTTCGGCGGCCTCCCTGAGCTGGACATCGCCGGCGAGCACGGATTCCGCGCGGCGGTGCAGCGTCCAGAGCAGGGACTCCTTGAACGGCGTCCACAGGGATTCGCTGGTCGCCATGGAATCGGCGAAGGTGTGCAGCGTGAGCAGGTGCAGGTGCTCGCTTGTCTGCACGGTCTCCGCGAAGCGGTGGATCACTTCGGGATCGTCGAGGTCGAGCTTCTGCGAGAGGCGCACCATGAGCAGGTGGTGGCGGACGAGGAAGGCGACGGTTGTGGACGCCGGCGCGGGAAGCTGAAGGCGCCGGCACTGCGCGAGCGCGAGGCGCGCGCTCTCCACGGAGTGATCCTTGGAGTCCTCCGCCTTGCCCACGTCATGGAGGAGGAGCGCGAGGTACAGCACGTAGGGACGGTCGATTCCGCGGAAGATGTCGGCGTAGTGAACGTAGGGTTCGGACCCGGCGTTCC
Source organism: uncultured Verrucomicrobiota bacterium (assembly GCA_964389135.1). Taxonomy (GTDB): domain Bacteria; phylum Verrucomicrobiota; class Verrucomicrobiia; order Limisphaerales; family CAIMTB01; genus CAIMTB01. Next base: position 68,475 of record CAYMDA010000007.1, read on the forward strand.
AGACGCGGTCGAGCACCTCGAGGCAGACAAGGGTGTGTTCATCGGCCGTGTAGAGGTGGAAGAACTCGTGCTGCACGCGGCACGTGAGATCGTGAAAGGCGGGCACGAGCTTTCCCAGGAGCCCCGTCTCGTGCATGGCGCGAACCACCCGCGCCACGTTGCCGCGCTGGTTCAGGATCTCGATGAACGCCTTCTGGACGTGCGGGTCCCGAAGGAACTCCCGGTTCGCCAGCGCGAGGTTCTGCCGGATGAGATCCTCGAGGTCCGGATGGAGCTGGATGCCGCGCTGCTGGGCGATGAGAAACGCGCGGATCATGCGCCGCGGCTGTTCGCGCAGGATGCGGCTCGAGGAGGCGACCAGCTCGTTGTCCACGATGCGGAAGCCGTCGAGGACGGCGGCGCCATGGAACGGGCGCGCGCCGCGGAGGATGCTGCCGAGGCGCGCGAGCCGGCCGGGGGGCCGCAGGGCGAGCCGGCGCTCGAGGTTGCGCGTGATGAGGTGGAGGTTCCGGGCGTGCCGGTAGTAGTCGCCCATGAACCGTTCGACGCGCCGCGCGAGCGAGCGGTCCGTGTATCCGATCTGGTACGCAACCGCGGGCTGCACCGCGCGCGTCAGAATGTCGTTCCTCTTCTGGTGCTGGTAGTGAAGCTCGGTCCGCACGCGCAGCAGGAAGTCATAGGCGCTTTCCAGCTGCCGGTGCGCCGCGTCGGACAGCACGCCCCTTCGCACGAGTTCCTCGAGCGACCGCACGCGGAACTTCACCGCGGTCATCCAGCAGAGGTTATGGTAGTCGCGAAGGCCTCCGCAGCCGCTCTTGATGTTCGGTTCCAGCAGGCAGTAGCTGTGGCCCCAGCGGGCATGCCGCTTCTGCTGGTCCCGCAGGCGGTCCTCGACGTACGCGTCCTCGCGCCCGCGGAGGCAGCGGTCCTCGAGCACCACCCGCATCTGCGCGAAGAGGGTTTCGTCCCCCCAGATCCGGCGGGCCTCGAGCAGCGCCGTCTTCGATTCCATCTGGCGACGCGCCTCGCGCACGCAGTCATCGATGTTGCGGACGAGCGGATGGCACTCGAGGCCGACCTCCCAGAGGAAGGGAACCGCCTTCTCCATGAGCTGCCGCACGAGCGGCGTGGCTTCGGCCCCGCGCCGCGCATGGAGCAGCATGATGTCCACGTCACTCAGCGGATTGAGCTCGGCGCGCCCGTAGCCGCCGACGGCCGCCAGCGCGAGCGGCTCCCGCGGGTGCCGCGGGCCGAGCACGGCGAGGTACGCGTCGAACGCATGGCGAAGCAGGTGGTCGAGCATCTCCGCCCGGAGCTGGCACACCGCCCTGCCGCCGCCCCCGCCCCGGTGAAAGATCCTCAGGCGCTGGGATTCCACCTTCAGGTATCCGCGAAACCGCTCGATCTCCTCGCACGGGAGACGCCCCGCGGGCAGGCTCAGCCGCTCCGCCGCCACCGTCGCGAGACTCTCCCTGCGTGAAGGCACGGCTCACGCTAGCCCCGGCCCATTTGAAGGGAAAGTCCGCGGGAGCGACCTTGGCCAGACGCCTGCGCGCCCGCAAATCCGCCCCTCCGGCCGGGAATGTCGGGCGGGAGAAGGGATGCCCGCGCGAGCCCCCCGCCTCCCTCGCCTTTGCGTTGACGCTGCGCATCCCCGACTCCTATAAGCCCGGGCATGCCCGGCCCCGCATGGTTCCGCATCGCACTCCCCATCGTGGCGCTCGCGCTGCTCTGGCCGGGACGCGCCAGCGCGGCCACCGGCTCCACACCCATGATTGAATCCCAGGAATTCGGCAGGACCAGGGACGGTTCGCCCGTGACGATCTACACCCTGCGCAACCGGCAGAACGCCGTCGCGCGCGTCACCACGTACGGGGCGATGCTCACGGAGCTGCACATGCCGGATCGCGACGGTCGCATGGCCGATGTCGTGCTCGGCTTCGACACCCTCGAGCCCTATCTCAAGGGTCATCCCTTCTTCGGAAACACCACGGGGCGGTACGCCAACCGGATCGCGAAGGCCCGTTTCACGCTCGACGGTGTCACCTACACGCTTCCCGCCAACAACGGCCCGAATCACCTGCACGGCGGCCCCGACGGTCTCGACAAGCAGAACTGGCAGGCCGAATCCCTCGAGACCGAGGCCGGGCCCGCGGTCCGTTTCCGCCACCGCAGCCCGGACGGCACCAGCGGTTTCCCCGGCAACCTCGACCTCGTGGTGACGTACACGCTCACCCACGACAACGAGCTGCGCATCGACTACGAGGCGCGCACCGACAAGCCGACGGTCATCAATCTCACGAACCACAGCTACTTCAACCTCGCGGGCGCCGGGTCCGGCGACGTGCTCGGCCACGTGCTCAAGCTGCACGCGGATCGTTACACGGTGCCCGATGACCAGCTGATCCCGACCGGAGAACTGCGCAGCGTCGAGGGGACGCCCCTCGATTTCCGCGAGCCCACGCCCATCGGCGCCCGCTGGGACCAGCTCCCGGAGAGGCTGAAGGGCTACGACCACAACTTCGTCCTGAACGACTGGGAGCCCGGCAGGCTCGTGCCGTGCGCCGAACTCCACGATCCCTCCAGCGGCCGGCGCATGCGCGTGCTGACGACCGAGCCCGGCGTGCAGGTTTACACCGCGATCCATCTGCGCGTGGACCATGGCAAGGGAGGCAAGTCCTACGGTCCGGCGGGCGGCGTCTGCCTCGAGACGCAGCACTTCCCGGATTCGCCGAACCGGCCGGAGTTCCCCTCCACCGTGCTCCGTCCGGGGGAGACGTTCCGGTCCACGACCATCTACGCGTTCAGCGCCAACTGACGCCGGACCACGCCGGCTGGCCCGCCGCGCCCGCGCGCGGCCATGACAGCGGCGGCGCCTCGTTGCGGACGGCGTCACTCACGAACAGGCGATCGCTCGGAATCGCGACCGGGGGCGCCGGGCTTGCCCGGAGCAGCTTGCGCGTGCCCAGCCAATGCCAGATGCAGGGCTGATCGCGCATCCACGACGCGACCCGGAAAGGCCGCCTCCTTGCGTGATGAAATGGACTCTTCACTGCATGGATGTCGGCAGGCTCTGTGCCAAGGCGGCGAAGGCGGGCGGAGACTCATTCCCGGGCACGGGGAGCCCCGGGCCGCGGCGGGACGGGGCGCACCGCATTGCACTTCGCGCGACCCCGTGCCCGTGCGGATCAGCGTTCCGCAATCCGTGAGGCGAGCACGCGGCGCGTCGGCACGTAGTTCGCGATGTACTCGCGGTGGAAGTCGCTGAACGTGCCGGCCGCGAGGTGCTCCCGCACCTCCTGCATCAGCTTCAGGTACAGGTGGGTGTTGTGAACGCTGAGCATGCGGAGGCCCAGGATCTCGTTGACATTCAGCAGGTGCCGGATGTAGGCGCGGGTGAAGTTGCGGCAGCAGTAGCAGTCGCAGTCCTCCTCGATCGGCCGGAAGTCCAGTTTGTTGTAGCCCGCCTTGGCATTGAACGTGCCCCGGTGCGTGAAGGCGGTTCCGTTGCGCGCGACACGCGTGGGGAGCACGCAGTCGAACATGTCCACGCCCCGGGCGACGAGTTCCACCATCTGCGCGGGGGTGCCGAGCCCCATCGCGTACCGCGGTTTCCCGGGGGGCAGGTGCGGTTCCGTCATCTCGACCGCGCGAAACATCTCCGCCTCCGGCTCGCCGACGCTCACGCCGCCGATCGCGTAGCCGTCGAAGTCCATCGCGACGAGCTCCCTGGCGCAGCGGGCGCGCAGCTCGGCATTGGTTCCGCCCTGGACGATCCCGAAGGCGATCTGCCCGGGGGCGCGTTCCGCCTCGCGGCATTCGGCCGCCCAGCGAATGGTTCGTTCGACGGCGGCCCGAAGTTCCGAGGGCTTGCTGCCGGCGGGGGGACAGTCGTCGAACGCCATTGCGACGTCCGAGGCAAGGACCGCCTGGATGTGCATCGCCTCCCGCGGCCCGAGGAAGAGGCGAGACCCGTCGAGGTGGCAGCGGAACTCGACCCCGTGTTCGGCGATCTTCCGGATCTTCGCGAGGCTGAACACCTGGAACCCGCCGCTGTCGGTCAGGATCGGAAGGGACCAGTTCATGAAACGATGCAGGCCGCCCGCCGCGCGGATGACCTCGAGCCCGGGGCGGACGTAGAGGTGGTACGTGTTCCCGAGAATGATCTGCGTGCCCGAATCGAGGAGCTCGCGCGGATCCATGGCCTTCACGGACGCTTGGGTGCCCACGGGCATGAACACCGGCGTCTCGACCGTCCCGTGGGCGGTCTTCAGGCGGCCCAGGCGGGCCCGGGTTTTCGCGTCTGTCGCGCGCAGTTCGAACATTCGGTCATCACGCCACAATCCCGACCGGATTCCGAGATCGCTCATGCCCGGCGCGCCTCGGTCCGACCCGGCAGCGTGAGCACGACGACGGCCGCCACGATGATCGAGGCCGCCATCAGGGTGCGCGCCGTGATCGGCTCCCCGAGAACCGCCCAGCCGAGGAAGACCGCGACGACCGGGTTCACATACGCGTAGGACGAGATCTTCGCCGGCGAACTGTGCTTCAGCAGCCAGATGTACGCGCTGAAGCCGATCCATGATCCCACGACGATCAGGTACACCATCGCGGCCAGCGATCTCCCCGAGATCCGCTCCAGCTCGATGCGCGGGAACTCGCCGGCGATTGCCGCGCCGATCAGCAGCACGAGACCCCCGCACAGCATCTGCGTGGCCACGCCCAGCCAGGGCGAGCCCGGCCGCGCGGTCTGCCGCGCATAGATCGACCCGGCCGCCCACGTGATGCACGCCGCCAGCAGCACGGCCAGCCCGGCGGGATCGACGGCGCGGCCGCCATCGACCCTGCCACCGGGCAACGCGAGCCAGGCGATCCCGACGAAGCCGATCACGATGCCGATCCAGATCCGCGCGCCCGGCCGTGTCCCTCCGGGCCGCAGCCAGTCAATGAGCGAGAACCACAGGGGAACGCTCCCGATCACCAGCGCGGCGATGCCGGACGGCACGGTGCGTTCCGCCCATGTGACGCCGCCGTTGCCCCCGGCCAGCAGGGCCGTGCCCACGATCGCGGCATTGCCCCACGCCGTCGCGTCGATGCGATGGCCTCGCGCCCGCAGCAGCAGGTACAGCAGCCCGCCCGCGATCACGAATCGAAGACCCGCCATCGTGAGCGGCGGAAGGGTTTCGATGGCGATCTTGATCCCGAGGTAGGTCGATCCCCAGACGACATACACGATCAGGAACGCGCCGATCACCATCGCGCGCGGCGCGGGCTGGATCGATTCGGAGGAAGTCGAATTCATGCGTGAAGCACCGGATGCGGCGGCGCACATCGCTCCTGCCGCCAGCCGCGGCCGTCCGGGTCCCGCCAATTATCAGGTTTCCGCGCCCGGTCAAATGGCACCCCGGGGGTACCTGCGCGGAAATCGCCCCGCATTTGATGCATGCACCGTCGCGCGGCAGAGTGGGCGTGCCTTGAGAGATCGTGATCCATCCCGGCGACGCCGCCGCGTGCGGCTTGTTGTCCTTGTCTGCCTCCTGGTCCCGCTGTTCCTGGCGCTCGTCTCGCCGCTGTGGTTTCCATGGCTGGTCCGCCAGGCCGCCGCACGGTTCGATGTTTCCATCGCCCGGGCCGAGGCGCGAGGCTTCAACCGCGCCCGCTTTCACGACGTGCGCTGGAGCAATCCCTCCGTGGAAATCCGGATCGGCACGCTCGAAACGCCCCAGCCGCTCGCGTGGTGCGCCCGCATGCTCGGCAGTCGATCCAGCGCAGCCGCCGTGGTCGTGGATCAGTGGACCGCCGTGATCCGGGAGCGCACCGAACCGAGGCCCGAGACCCGCGGCCCGATTTCCATCGGCGAAGTGCTCGAGCGCGGCGTCCAGGGATTCGACAGGCTCCGCTGGGTCTCCGGCACCGCGTTCCTGATGAACGGGGTCATTCAGGCCGGCGAACGAGCGATCCGGATCCGCGAGGCGGCCATCGCCCATCTCGGGGCGCGCATGGAGTTCGCGGCCATGGACTGGAACGGCTACGCGGCGATCGAAGCCGCGAACGACGGCATCGTCGAGTTCCACGTCGAACTCAATCCGTGGAAGCTCGTCGCGGCCGGCACCGTCGCGCCCGCCGGCGGGGACTGGCGCGTCGACGGGCATCTTGGCGACCCCACCAACCGCGTGTCGTTCGCGGCGACGTTCGCGCGGGACGGCCTCATTCCCGCCACGGCGCGGCTCGACGGCCAGGACCTCCGCCTCCGGTACCTGCATCCCGAGACGCCCGGGACCGGGATCACGCTCACGGCCGACCTTCACGCGCGCTGGCGCGACGGCGAGGGGCTCGTCACGGTGAACGCGTCCGGCGAGACCCTCCATGCCGGCGAGGCCACGCCCGTCGAGGCCCGCGTCCACACGCGGTTCACCACCAGCATCCTCGAGCTGCGTCAGCTCCAGGTGGCGTCACGCCCGGTGCGCGCGGCCCTTCACGAGCCCGTGGCGATCGCATGGTCGGAGCTGCGCACGATCCCGCCCGCAACGTTCGACCTCCAGGCTGACCTGGCCCAGCTGCCCTTCCCGAAACTCGGACTGTCCGGCGAGGTGACCGCACACGTCGCCGCCCTCGACGTCGAGTCGCGCCGCGTGCGCTTCGAAGTCGCGGCGCGGGATCTGTCGGCCCGCGGATTCGGGGTCTCCTCGCTCGATTCGCGGGGCGAACTGGAAGGTTCCCTCGCGCGCATCGAGACGCTCACCGCGACGTTCCCCGAGGGAGCGCGGCTCGACGCATCGGCGGAGGCGAACCTGGAGACCCGCGAACTGCTCCGCGGGGCGCTCGACTTCCGCGGCGTGCTGCCCGCGATCGGTTCCAGCAACCTCCTGTCCGGCACGGCATGGCGCGCCGCGGTGACGGCAGCCGGTCCGTTCACGAATCTCTCGGGCACCCTCGATGCCGCCTCGCTCGAGCCGCTCCGCGTGCCGGGCATGCGCCCGGTTTCCGTCGCGATCGCGGGCTCCGCCCGGGGGCGCGAACTCGGAAAGACCGCGCTCGAGGTTGCCACGGATCGCGGGCATCTCGTGGTCGAGACGACCGCAACCCTGCGCACCGACGACGCGGGGGGACGGATCCATTCGACCATCGAAACGCTGCGCATCGAGCGCGCCACCGGGGAAAGTCCCGCCTTCGCCCTGGGCGCGCCGGTTCCGGTGACCATCGCGTGGCGAGAGGAACCCGGCGCAGCGACGGGAGGCACGACGAACACGACGCGCCTGCGCGCCGAGCTCGGCAGACTCGAGGGGCGAGGATCAGCGGGCAACATCGGGCTCGAGGGAAGCGCCGAGTTCCCTCACCAGGCCCTCGCGCGCATCGACATTCGCGATTTTTCGGCGGACTTCCTGCACGACTGGCTCCAGGCAGTGCCCGAGCAGCTCACGAAACTCCAGCTGCGCCACATGGAGGTCGCGGCGTCGTGGGATCCCGGGCAACCCCTCGCGGCCACGCTCCGCCTCGCGGCCTCGGCGCCCGTCCCGGAACTCGGGATGCTCTCCGTGGAGGCCGACGCCCGCGCCACCCCGGAGGGGATCGTCATTCCCACCCTGGAAATCCATCCGCCGCAGGAGACCGGAATCTCCGCGACCGCACGTGTCCCGGTGCGGGTGGCGCTGCGCGGCGACGGCGCGGACGTCCAGCCACTGAGCGCGGGCACCCTTGCCGGCGAGGTCGAGGTTCCGTCCGAGGCATGGCTCTGGGGATGGCTGCGCGAGCGGTTCGGCGTGGAGCTGTCCGATCCGGCCGTGCGCATCCAGCTCGGGGGCACCGCAGGCGATCCGCGCATCGCCATCGCCGCCACCGCCAGCTCCGCGCGCATGACCCTGCCCGGCGCCGACGCCACTCCCGTCGAAGCCACCGATTTCGAGATCGCCGCCATGGTCTCGCCCCGGGAGGCCCTGGTCGAACGCGCCATCCTCCGCATCGAGGGTCAGCGCGTCGAGGCGACCGGCAGGATCCCCCTCAAGGGCGGCTCGCTCGCGCGCGGCTGGGCGGACCTTCGACCCGCGGACTGGCGCGAGGCGGAGGCCCGCGTCCGGATCGACGACGCCGAGGTCGCGCCGCTGACCCGTCCGTGGCGCGAGACCCTCCAGCCTTCCGGTGTTCTCTCGGCGGACATGCGCTGGGCCGGGGGAGCCCTCGCCGGCTGGCTTCAGGCCAGCAATCTCGCAACGCGCCCCCTCGGTTCCGTGGGATCGCTGCGTGACATCCATGTGCGCCTCGGGCTCGACGGCGAGACCATCCGGATCCAGGAAGGCGGCGCCACGCTCAACGGCCAGCCGATCCTGCTTTCCGGCTGGCTGAACCTTCCGAGGGAAGGCCGTCTGGAGGGCGACGTTCGGGTGCAGGGAACGAACCTCACCGTGCTGCGATCACCCGAGGCGCTCGTGCGCGCGGACGTCGATGCGGGATGGAGCTCCACCAACGCCGCCACGCCCCCGCGCATCGCCGGCCTTGTTCGCCTCCACAACAGCGTCGTCATGCTCGACGTCCGCGACTTCGTGGGCGTGAACCTCGAGCGACCCGATCAACGCCCGCCCTACTTCAGCGTGGACAAGGATCCGTTCGGCGGATGGGACCTCGACGTCCATGTGCGCGGCGAACAGTTCGCCCGCGTCATGAGCCCGGCCTTCCGCGGCACGGTGTCCGCCGACCTCCGGCTCATCGGCACCCTTCGCAACCCGCGCATGCTCGGCGCGGGCATGGTGGACGCCGGAACCATCGTCTTTCCCTTCGGGCAACTCCGCGTCAGCCGCATGGAGGTCCGCTTCACCGAGTCGGACCCCTACGAACCGCATCTCGACGGTTCCGCCGAGGGACTCAACTTCGGGTACACCGTCACCATGGACCTTTCGGGAACGCTTGCGTCGCCGGAGATTCGCTTCACAACCGTGCCGCCCATGAGCACGCGGGAAGCCCTTCAGATGCTCACGGCGGGCACCCTGCCCCGCCAGGAGTACGCCTTCACGGACGCACAGCGCCTCCAGAAGGTCGGAACCTATCTTGCGAACGACCTGATCTCCGGCCTGACGGGCGACCCGACGTCCGAGCCGCGCCTCACCTTCCGCAGCGGCCAGCGTGTCACCACATCCGGCAAACTCACCTACGGCGCCGAGTACCGGCTCAGTGACGACTGGTCGCTGATCGGCGAGTACGATCGCTGGAGCCAGTTCAACGCGGGTGTCCGGTGGCGCGTCCTCGAGAAGTGAACCACGCCATGGGCCGGATCCGACTGCTCATGCCGGTGTTCCTCCTCGCGTGCGCCATGGCCGCCGCGGCCCAGCCGGATGCGATTCCGCCCGGCGAATCCGCGCACGGCGAACGACCCGCGGATCCCGGGGAACACGACCGCTCGGCTGCCCCCGGCGAATCCGCCCCCGCGGAGACGCCCCCGCCGCACGCGCAGGACCTTGCAAACGGCGAACCCGGGGCCGGCGAGCCGGAAGTCGCCGCGGAAGAGGAGGAGCCCGCGCGCCTTTACATTCAGGGGCTTGGCTGGCTCAACAACCTCCGCATGAAGGCGACGCTGCGCCAGCTTCGCCCCGCGCGCGAAACACCGCCCTTCTTCGATGCCAACGCGGTGGAGGACGGCGCATTCCTCCTGCTCAATCGGGTCCAGAATCTCGGCTTCCTCGAGGCCAGGGTCACGGCCGAGATGACACTCGCCGACGGGCGCCAGGTCTCCGTGACATGGACGGGCGATGACCTCGCTCCCGTGCCGCGCCCGATCCAGGTCAAGGTGCTCAGGTACCTCGTCGAACCCGGGCGGCGCTACTACTACGATGACCTCACGTTCCAGGGTCTCACGGTCATGACCCCCGCGCAGGCCCGGGCGTACTTCATCCGCGCCACAGGCCTCGTCCGCACCCGAAGCCTCCTGCGCTTCAGCCATGACGAGCTGAAGCAGGCAGTCTCCGCGCTCGAGGGCGAACTGCGCAGCCGCGGCTACGCCCGCGCCGTCGTCACCAACCGGCCGCCCGTCATCGATCCCGCCAGCGCCGCGGTTCGGGTGGTCGTGGATGTGGACGAGGGCCCGGTGCATCGCGTACGGCGCGTGGACGTGGTCGTGCGCGACGACCCCGAGGGACCCGTGGTCAGCCAGCGAACCATCGAGGTGAACCGGCTGTTCTCCCGCCTCACGCGCGAGGACATCGAGCAGGACCTCCTCGTGGACTGGTACCACGACGGCTATCCCGATGCCGCCGCCACGGTCCATCCGCTCGCGGAAACCGTGGATCCCGAGGGACAGGTGGTCGTGGACCTGCGCGCCGAGATCGTTCGCGGCCCGCGCGTGCGCCTCGGCACGCCCCGCTTCACGGGCACCGGCGCCGCCGGCGCCGAGGACGCCCTCGCCCGCCGCGTGGACCTCGACGGCCCGTGGCTCGACCGGCTGGAGGTCGATGAAGCCCGCGCCCGCCTCGCGCGGCTCGGCGGGTTCCGGTTCGTCAATGTCGAGTACGAACCCGATCCCGACGACCCCGCCGCGCGCAATCCGGTGTTCGAGCTCGAGGCCGGCCGCAGGTTCACGGTCGATATCCTCGCGGGATTCCGCAGCTACGAGCTGCTCTACGGCGGCGTCGACGTTGCTCGCCGCAATCTCTTCGGCATCGGCCATTCCGCGGAGCTGCGCCTCGTGCAGTCGTTCAAGAGCACCGAGGGTTACGCCACCTACTCGATCCCCGACGCGTTCGCCGAGAACGTCACGGTCTTCGCGCTCGTGGACCTCCTGCGGCGCGAGGAGCTGTCGTTCGACCGCGAGGAACTCCGGGCCAGCGTCGGCGTGCGCCGCGCATTCGAGTCCGGGCACGAGCTCGGACTCCGCTACAGCTACGAGTTCCTGCGCGCCGTTGACGCGCCGGTGGATGTGCCCAACGGCACCGATGACGACGACCAGCCGCTGGTCTCCTCGCTCATCCTCGAATGGAACTACGACCGCAGGAACTCGGCCGTCGTCCCGCGCCGCGGTTTCCAGGTCGGCAGCGCCCTCGAGTTCGCCCTCCCCCAGTTCGGCGGCGAGGCCCGCTACATCCGTCCGGAGGTCCATGCCTCCGGGCACATCCCGCTGGGCGGCGGCCGTTACCTGCACACCGGCGTGCGTTACACGCTCGTGGTGGACCCCGGCGACGACGCGCTCCTGCCCTTCAACAAGCGAATCTTCCCCGGCGGCGACGACAGCGTGCGCGGCTACCAGCGCGGCGAGGCCTCCCCGCGCAATGCCGACGGCGAACTCATCGGCGCCGAGTCCGCCCTCGTGGCGAACATCGAGTTCGAACAGCTCCTGACCCCGTCGTGGTCGCTCGTGGCGTTCGTTGACGGCGTGGGCGCCGCGGCCGAGCTGGAGGACGCGCCGTGGGACGACCTGCTGTGGTCCGTCGGCGGCGGCATCCGCTGGAACACCGCGATCGGCCCCGTGCGCCTCGAATACGGCCACAACCTGAACCGGCGCGACCACGATCCCTCCGGCACCCTGCATTTCTCGATCGGTTTCCCGTTCTGATCCCACGCGGTCGCCGAAGATTGCCCTTGGTTTCCCGCCGGGCCCCGCCGGATCATCGCGCGGCCGGCTCGGCCGGCATGTCTCATCCCATGCTCGCGAAGCGCGTCATCCCCTGTCTCGACGTTCACGCCGGTAAGGTCACCCGCGGCCAGCAGTTCGGCCGGGCGGAGGAGGGTGGACTCAGGGACGTCGGGGATCCGGTGGAACTCGCGATCCGGTATGACGCCGATGGCGCCGATGAACTGGTGTTCTACGACATCACCGCGAGCGCGCACGGCCGCGAAACCATGGTCTCCGTCATCGAGGAGGTCGCCAGCCACTGCTTCATGCCGCTCACCGTCGGCGGCGGCATCCGGTCCGTGGACGACATGTGGACCATGCTGCGCGCCGGCGCGGACAAGGTGAGCATCAATTCATCCGCCATCCTGAACCCCGACCTGATCCGGGCCGGCGCGGAGAAGTACGGCAGCCAGTGCATCGTCGTCTCCATCGACGTGAAGCGCACCGGACCCGACCACTGGGAGGTCTTCCTGAAAGGCGGCCGCGAGCGAGCCGGCCTCGAGGCCGTCGCATGGGCGGTGCGCGCATGCGAACTGGGCGCGGGGGAGATCGTGCTGAACAGCATCGACGCCGATGGCATGAAGACCGGGTACGACCTCGAGATCACCCGGCGGGTCAGCGAGGCCGTGCCCGTGCCCGTCGTCGCGAGCGGGGGAGCCGGAAAGGTCGAGCACATGTCCGAGGTGCTGCTCAGGGGACACGCCGACGCGGCGCTCGCCGCGGGCATTTTCCACAGCGGCGAGTACACCGTGCGCCAGGCGAAGGAGCACCTCGCCGCGTGCGGCATCCCGGTGCGCATCTAGCCCGCGCCGCCTCCGTTCATCCCCCCCGGCCTCGCGCCCCTCGTGGCGCGGTTGGATGGAACTAGCGCGCGGACGCCCGTTCCTGGATCCATCGCAGGTCCGCGTTGTTCGGCGTGGCGTACCGGTGCTCGTGCCAGTTCAGGTTGCCCTGCGGACTGTACGTTCTTCGATCCTGCCAGCGCCGCCGTTCAACATGGCCGTCCGCGAAGGCAAGCACCGTGCTCCGGTCGTGGAAATTCCCGGGCACGTGATAGAAGAACTGCTGTCCCATCCCGACACCGAAGAACGGACGGCAGATGCTTTCCGAATGGACCTCGATGAACGTGAACGTGAGGGACGGCCCGGGCGCCGTCAGGTGCGTCGATTTCCAGAACACACGGTACCCCGGGGTCGGATTGTCACGGTACCGATCCGGCTCGCCGCTGCGGGAGACCGGCTGCCAGCCCGTGAACGAGTTCATCCCGTAGCTGCGTACGACCGGCGTCTTCTTTCCCGAGATCAACACCGTGCTGCGATCGGACGGACAGCGGTACAGGTCGTACGCCTTCAGGTACGGCCCGAACAGCGAGCGCCGCGGATCGATGAGCAGGAAGGAATTCGTGTTGTCGCGAAGCTCGCCCTCGAAGCTGCCTCCCACCCAGGTCGGGGTGGCGCCGGAGTCACCCCGACCGTTGGCCACGAGCTGGTCGTCGTTGTCATCCGCGTACAGCGTCCAGATGATCCCGAGCTGCTTCTGATTGTTCACGCACTTGATCGCCTGCGCCCGATTCCTGGCCTTCGACAGTGCGGGAAGAAGCATGCCCGCGAGGATCGCGATGATGGCGATGACCACCAGGAGCTCGATCAGTGTGAATGCACGAGAGCGCCGCGCGAACCCCGGGGTGAACATCATGGTGGCCCTCCATCCCGCGCCTGCCGCCCGTCGTCAAGGTGCGCTCCGGAACGCACACCGGACCTGCCCGGCGGCATTCCCCGTTCCGCACGCGCGTCGGACGGCGCGGAACCCGTGACCCGCCGCCTTTCTGCTTTGTTTCGGCGCGCCGGCTCGGTACAAGAATCACCCTCTTGAACGCGACGCGGATCGCCATCCTCGGATCGGGCAGGGGCACCAATGCCGCCGCCCTGATCGACGCGTGTGCTTCCGGCCTGATCCCCGCCTCCGTGGCGGTCGTGCTCGCCGACGCCCCGGACGCCGGCATTCTCGAGCGCGCGCGCGAACGTGGCGTGCCGGCCGAGCACCTTCCGCCCGGCGAGTTCCGAACGAAGCTCGACGAGGAATCCGAGGCCGCATGGATCCGGCGTCTCCGCGACGCGAAGGTGGAATGGATTGCGCTGGCGGGATTCATGCGCGTGCTCAAGCGCCCGTTCCTGTCCGCGTTCCCGCGCCGCGTCCTGAACATCCATCCGTCGCTGCTCCCGGCCTTTCCGGGTCTCGCCGCGTGGCGGCAGGCGCTCGAGCACGGCGTCAAGATCACCGGGTGCACCGTTCACATCGTCGATGAGAGCGTCGATGCGGGACCCATCCTCGGGCAGGCGGCCGTCCCCGTGCTCGACGGGGACACCGCCGAATCCCTGCACGCCCGGATCCAGGAGGCCGAACGCCGCCTTTACCCGGCGGTGCTCGCCGCGCTCGTGCGCGGGGAGATCCGCATCGATGGCCGGCGCACTTCCGGTTTCCCGGGACTCGATCCCGCCATCCCGGCACGCCCCTTTGGAGTTGGAGAATGACCAGTGAAAAAAGACGCGTCCTTCGGCTGGGTTTGCCGAAGGGCAGCCTCCAGGAAGCAACGCTCGAGAAATTCGCGCGCGCGGGATGGACGATCCAGGCGTCGAGCCGGTCGTACGTCCCGTACGTGGACGACCCCGAACTCGAGGTGCGCCTCATCCGCGCGCAGGAGATCAGCCGCTACGTCGAGCATGGCTATCTCGACGCCGGGATCACCGGCCTCGACTGGGTGATGGAGAACGGTTCCGACGTCCGGGAGGTGGGCGAGTTCCTGTTCAGCAAGGCCACGCGGCAGCCCACCCGCTGGGTGCTCGCGGTCCCCGAAGACTCGGAGATCCGGGGCCCGAAGGATCTGCAGGGCAAGAGGATCGCGACGGAGGTCGTGCGGCTCACCCGGCAGTATCTCGAGCGCCACGGCGTCACCGCGGAGGTGGAGTTCTCGTGGGGCGCCACGGAGGTCAAGGCGCACGAGCTCGTCGATGCCATCGTGGAGGTCACCGAGACCGGCTCGTCGCTCCGGGCGAATCGTCTGCGGATCGTGGACACCCTGCTCACGTCCACCCCGCGCATGATCGCCAACCACGGCGCATGGGAGGACGCATGGAAACGCGCCAAGATCGAGACCCTCTGCCTGCTGCTCCGCGGGGCGATCGACGCCGAGGCGAAGGTGGGTCTCAAGCTGAATGTGCCGGAGGCAAATCTCCCAAAGGTGTTGCAAACCCTCCCGGCATTGCGTAATCCAACCGTCTCGTCTCTCAGCCAGCCCGGCTGGGTGGCGGTCGAGACCATCCTCGACGAGCAGGTCGTCAGGGAGATCATCCCCGCACTGAAGGCCGCCGGCGCGGAAGGCATCATCGAATACCCGCTCAACAAAATCGTTTACTAAAGCTCCGTGCCGAGACCGGGCTGGAGAGACCAATGACCGTATGGGATCGCTGAAGAAACGTCGCAAGGCCAAGATCAACAAGCACAAGCGCCGCAAGAAGCTGCGCGCGAATCGCCACAAGAAGCGCACCTGGCAGAAGTAGCCGGGCCCTGCCGCTCCGGCGGTCCGCCCATGCGGGCGATCCCCATCTCCGATCCCGAAGATTCGACGGGTCCGTCCGGGGCTCCGGCCCCGGCGGGCTCCCGGCCGGTCGGCCCGCCGTTTCCAGATCCAGATGCCGGTCACGCATGTCCGGCGGAGCCTTGCTCCGGCCGGACTGCGCGGCATGGTGAGCCCATGTCCGGGCGCCCCGCGGTCCTCCTCTTCCTCGCGCTGCTCCTCGCCGCCGGGGGACTCACGCCCGGCTGCCGGTCCTCCCAGACCGCGAGCAGCGAACCTCAGATCGTCCGTCCCGGGAAGTCATGGCGCACCCCCAGCCGCCGCCTCACCGCCCAGGATGAACGCACGATCGAGGCGCACGCGCGCTTCTCCGCGGGCATCATCGCCGAGCTCGAGAACGATATCGAAGGCGCCCTCGCCCATTACCGCGCCGCCATCCAGAACGATCCCGAGAATGAGGAGCTGACCCTCGATATCGCCCGCAAGTTCATCGAAATGCGCCGCCTCGAGGACGCACGCCAGCTCCTCGAGTCGTCCGCGCGGCGCCGGGACGCATCCGGGCTCGTCTGGGGCCTGCTCGGCAGCGTGTACACCCTCCAGGGCAATCCCGACGCCGCGATCCGCGCCAATCAGCAGGCGATCCGCCGCATGCCGGCCGAGATCAGCGCCTACCAGAACCTCGCGCAGATCTACGTCGAGGCGGGACAGGCCACCAACGCCCTCGCCGTGCTCGAGCAGGCCGCCGCCCAGCCGGATGCCGACAGCGCCTTCCTGATCCTCCTCGCCAACACCCTCGGCGTGCTCCAGCAGCTCGACGACCCGGCGGTCGGCAACCTGCGCCCGCGCATCCTCGAACTCCTCGATCGCGCCGCCGCCCTCGAACCCGAGGATCCCGTCGAGATCCTGCGCCTCGCCGATCTCTACCAGCTTCTCGATCAGACCGAGAAATCCCTGCCGCTCTACCAGCACCTCATCGAGACCGATCCGGATCTGCCGGGCCTGCGCGAGCGGCTGACGGACGTGTACCTGCGCCTCGACGACCGCGAGAAGGCCGTCGAACAGCTCCGCATCCTCGCGAACAGCCAGCCGGCGAATCCCCTGCCCCATTTCTACCTCGGAATGCTCGCGCTCGACGCGAGGCGATTCGA
Source organism: uncultured Verrucomicrobiota bacterium (assembly GCA_964389135.1). Lineage (GTDB taxonomy): Bacteria > Verrucomicrobiota > Verrucomicrobiia > Limisphaerales > CAIMTB01 > CAIMTB01. The sequence goes on from CAYMDA010000007.1 coordinate 84,790, forward strand.
CGAGGCCATCGCCGCGTTCAGCAGGGTGCTCGTCCTCCGCCCGGACAACCCCGCGATCTACTACGAGCTCGCCATCGCGCACCTGAGCCACGACCAGCCGGAACAGGCGCTCGACATCCTCGCGCGCGCGCGTGCGCGCTTCCGCCCCTCGTTCCAGCTCGAGTACCTCTCGGCCCTCGCGAACCTCGAGCTCCAGCGCTATTCCGAGGCCATCCGCAACTTCACCGCCGCGGAGGTGATCGGCGGCGCCACCGCGCCGGAGCGCCTGACCGCCCTGTTCTACTTTCAGTCCGGCGTCGCCTACGAACGCGCGAACGACTACGACGACGCCGCAGTCCAGTTCCAGCGCGCCATCGAGCTCCAGCCCGACTTCGCCGAGGCCCTCAACTACCTCGGCTACATGTGGGCGGAACAGGGCATGAACCTCGATCACGCCCATGATCTCATCCGGCGCGCCGTGGAGATCGAGCCCGACAACGACGCGTTCCTCGACAGCCTCGCATGGGTGCTTCACCAGATGGGCCGTTCGGACGAGGCGCTTCCCCATCAGCTTCGCGCGATCGAGCTCAGCGAGGAGCCCGACCCCACGCTCTACGAGCACCTCGGTGACATCTATCTCCGCCTGGGCCGTCCCCACGAGGCCCGCGAGGCATGGCTCAAGGCGCAGAGCGTCGAACCGAAACCCGAGCTCGAACGCAAGCTGCGCGAACTCGACGCCACCCTCCCCGCTGACCCGGGGGGGACCAGGGAGACCGAAGCACCCGCGGCACCGGAGGGGGCGGAATCCGCCAGGCCCGCCGTGGCGCCGGAACCCTGATCCCCCTTGCCGCCACCGCCCGGGCTCAACAGGATGTCGGCACCTCCTGGAGCACCTCCACGGCGTGGGGAATGGCTCCCGCCACGAATCCAAGGCATTCCACCGCGCCCGACGGTTTCCCCGGCAGGCAGATCACCAGCGACTTCTCCACCACCACGGCCAGCGACCGCGACAGGATCGCGTTCGGCGTGATCTTCATCGATTCCATCCGCATCACCTCCCCGAACCCCGGGAGCTCGCGCACGGCCATTTCCCGGACCGCCTCCGGGGTGACATCGCGCAGGGCCACGCCCGTCCCTCCCGTGGTCAGCACGAGGTGGCATCCCTTGTCCACCAGCCCGCGCACCGCGCGCTGGATCTCGCGTTTCTCGTCCGGGACCAGCTCCTCGGCGACGACGCGCCATGCGTACCGGTTCGCGGCCTCACGCAGCTTCGGCCCGCCAAGGTCGTCATACTCCCCGCGCGACGCGCGGTCCGACACCGTGATGATCCCGACGTCGATCTGCATGTGCATGCGTCGCATTCAAAGACCTCGCGCGGACGAACGCCACTGCGGACGTCAGCGGGCCGGCAGGCGGCTGTCCCGCCGCCGACGCTCTAACCCCATGCCCTCACATCCTCATAGATCGCCGCGTTGATCGCGCGCTGGCGCCGCTGGTGCCGCGGTTCCCCCGGCAGTCCGTTGCACACCCACGCCACGGCGAGCCCATGCTCCGGATCCGCGAACGCGCACGCCGACTGCGCCCCGCTGTGCCCGAACGCCCGCGCGGAGGCGTGGGGACCGTAGGCATACGGCACGCCATCCGCCCCCGGCGGCTCAGGGCTCGTGATGAAGCCGAGCCCCATGTTCACCGGTGCCCGGAACGTCTGATCGAACGCTCCCGTCCGATGCGGACGCGTCAGTTCCGCGATCGTCCCCGGACGCAGCACGCCTCGCCCGCCGTCGAGCAGCGCCTCGTAGAATCGTCCCAGGTCCGCCGCGGGCCCCCGGGCGCCTCCTCCGGGATTCGATTGAGTGACCTCGCTGTCGGAATCGAGCGTCGGATGCGGCTTCGGCGGAGGAGGGAACGTGACATAGGTCGTGCCGATTCGCGGTCCGTAGGACTCGAACTCCGAGTGGGGCATCCCGATCCATGAATTGGACATCCCGAGGGGGAGCAGCACGCGATCCCGGATCGCATGGGCAAACGCGCGGCCGTCGATGCGCCGGACGATCTCCGCGAGGAGGTACCACGTGGCCTGCACCTGGTAGGCGGCCGTCCTTCCCGGTGTCGCGTCCGGATCGAGCGCCACATGGCACACCGCCTGGATCACCTGGTCCCATGGCAGCGCCGGCGACACCGCGTCGCCGGTTCGCAGCCCGCTCGTGTGCGTCAGCAGGTGCCGGATCGTAATCGCCTCCCTTCCGCCCGCGGCGAACTCGGGAATGTGCCTCGCCACGGGGTCGTCGAAATCGAGGCGGCCCTCATCCCGGAGCTGCGCCACGGCGATGCTGGTGAGCGGTTTGCCCGCCGACCGCCACGCGAGGAGCGTGTCCGGGGTCATGAGCTCCCCCGGGCGCCGTTCGCCGAACGCGATCGACACCGGCTCGCGCCCGCGGCGCGCGACGTAGACCTGCGCGCCAAGGTGCCACTGCTGTTCGCGGCCCTCCTCGAGGACCCGTGTCGTGGCCGGAAGCGGATTGGACATGGTTCAGTTCGCCTTTCCCGCCGGCTGCGTGCCCGGCGACTTCGCGTCGGCCGATCCCGCGGCGCGCTTCGCGATCTCCGCCGCAACACGGTTCGCGGTGTTCCGCAGTTCGGGGGACATCGGACCGGCGAGCATCCGCGCGAGCAGACGCTGCGCCTCCGGGATGTCGCCCTGGGCCGCGAGCAGCGACGCCAGCGTGAGCACCGCCGGCTTGTAGTCCGGATCGCAGCGCAACGCCTCGCGCACATGGGTGGCCGCAAGACCGGGGGCGCGAGGGTTTCCCGCGAACACGTACACGCCGAGCAGGTGATGCGCGTGCGGCAGGTCGGGATCGAGCGCGATCGCGCGTTCGCAGAGGCTGCGTCCCTCGCGAAGCATCTCGACCGCGACCGACGGCGGCGGGCGGCGGAGCGTGAGATCCTCGTAGCGCGCCTCCGCCGCCAGAAAATGAATGAACGCCTCGCGCGACCCGAGCGCGACAGCGCGATCCACGGCCTCCCGCATGGCGTCCCGGCGCTGCTCCCGCCACGCGAGAATGGCCAGCGCCTCGCGCGGGCGCGGGTCCATCGGCGCCGCCGCCGCGGCCCGCTCGAGACGTTCCCGCGCCGCGTCCGACCGCTGCACGAGCTGCAGCAGCCGGCCCATGGCGTAGTCGAGCTCGGCGCGGGTGATCTCGACGCGTTCCGCCGCGGCCTCCGGCAGCTCGGGATACGTCTGGCGCACGATGGTGTACGAGCCGCGGTGCATGTACTCGCGGAGCGAGACGTCCATCTCCGAGGGCGTCTTCCCGAACGCAGTCCGGAATGCCTCGAGCTGGTTGGTCGTGGACGAACACGCCGCCGCGTACCGCGCCATGACATTGTCCTGGAAACCGCGGCGCGCGAACAACAGGTGATGCGCGAGCAGCCAGGATGTCGCATAGAACGTCCCCGCCCGCGTCTGCTCGTTGTAGTCCGGCGACTGGATGTTCACCGAGAGCAGATGCGCGACGCGCGCGGGCGGATGCTGGTGCAGGTAGAAGACGTGGTTCGTCACGGCCACGCCGATGTCAAACTGGTCGCCGCCGCGCGACTCGAAGGTGGAGAACACTTCCGCCACTCCCTCGTTCACCCAGATCGGGGCGTGCCGGAACTGCCTCGAGGTGAGCAGGTGCGTGTACTCGTGAAAAAGCAGGCGCATGGTCGCCGAGTCGATTCCCTGGCGTTCCAGCGCGAGCCCGTAGTCGAGCGGATCCTCCACGTGAAACCCGCTCACCGGACGCGGACGCCCGTTGTACAGCGGCTTGTACGGGCGAAACTCCGATTCGCGATCGAAATAGAACACCTTCGCGGGCCGCCGCTGCACGTTCGTCAGCCCGAGAAACCGCGAGACCACGTGCCGGAAGGTCTCCAGCTCGCGCAGCAGCCGCCTGGAATCCGATTCCCGCACGCGGCTGTACATCTCGAAGTTCGGACTGACCACCTTGATCCAGCCGTCCACCTCGCGTTCCGCGCGCGCGGCCGCCGCGGCGAACACAACCAGCGCCACCGCGATCATCCCGCGCTTCCACGCCCGGGCCAGCGGCCCGAGGACACGCGGCCGGCACGCGGATCGTGTTAAACGGGGCTGTCGTCGCATCATGGGGTCGGTGTCGCGCGGGCCATGTCCGGGGGAGTCTCCTGCAGGAAGGCGATCAGGTCCCGCAGGTCCGACGGCGTCAGGCCGGTCTCGAGGCCGTCCGGCATCAGGGATCGCCCCCCCGAGCGCAACTGCCGGATCCGGCCCCGTGGAATCTCGACCGTGCGCCCGAACGCCTGCAGGAGCGTCACCGCGGACGGATTGTCGGCGACCAGGATGCCGGTCTCCTCCTCGCCGTCGTCCAGCTCCGCGACATACGCAACGTACACCGGGTTCATCGCCATGTTCGGGTCGAGAATGTTCGAGAGAAGGTCTTCCACGCTGCGATGGGCCACCCCGGTGAGATCCGGCCCCACGGCATGGCCGAGATCGCCCGCGCGATGGCACTGCGCGCAGATGCGCTCGAACAGAGGCCGGCCGCGCGCGGGATCCCCGTTCTCGGGCAGGCGCGCGAGCCACTCGTCCACGATGGCCTTCCGGTTCGAGTACTCCTCGTCGCTCACGAACTTCGCGGCGCGCGCGCGGATGTCCGGGGCGGCATGTCGAAGCAGCTGCCGTCGGTGCTCGAGGTCAAGGTTCAGTTCCCCGAGCTGCAGGCGACCCTCCTCCATCGCGGAAAGGAGGGGACGGTGAAACGCCGCGCGATACACGAGCAGATTCACCACCGCCGGACGAAGGGTCGGCGCGAGCGCCGGCCACGACCGGATCAATCCCTCCGCGACAGCCTCCACCCGGTGCCCCCGAATCACCTCGAACGCGGCGTGCTGCAGGACGGAAGGCTGCGTGCCATCGAGCAGCGCGAACAGGGTGCCCGAGGCCTCCTCGAACTCCGCGAGCTCGAGCAGCCGCACGCTGTCGATCCGCTCCTCGATGGCCGCGGTGGCGTTCGTCGCCCGCCGTGCCGCCTGCCGAAGCGCGGCCTGGAGGGATGCGGACCGCCGCAGGCCAAGCGCGCCGGCAAGGCGCCACGCCGCGCGGCGCGCCGCGAGATCACCCTCCGACGCGAGCGCTTCGAGTCGCGCGCCCGCGTTCGTCAGGCGAAGCGCCACCCGTCCAGGGTTCCGCTGGATCCCCTCGTGCAACCCTTCGAGCACCGCCGTGGCCGGATGCCCGGCCCCCTGCGCCGGACCGAACGTCCTGAGCCGCTCGACGACTCGGGACAGGCCGGGACCCGCCTGCAGCCGCGCACCCACCAGCGCGGCCAGTTCGCGCAGGGTCTCGGGGTTCAGATCACCCGTGACACGATCCTCCGCCACGCCGGCGAGGACTTCCTCGAGCAATTCGCCTTCCCCCGACTGCACGCAGGCGAGGACGGCGCGCCGCAGCAGGGCATCACCCCGATTCTGGTGCAGGGCCTTCAGCAGGAACGCGCGCGGCGCCTCGATCCACCGCGCCGCCGTGCGGTCCGCCAGCGAGAGCAGCCCCGCGAAGCGCGCCTGCGGATCGCGATCGGCGGCCACCTCCAGCGCCCGCTCACGCAGTGCATCCGCGGAATCTCCCGGCTCGATCCGCGCCTCCGCAAGCGCCCGCACGGCGCCTTCGCGGACGCCGGCGACCGGGTCGCGGAGCGCCGCCTCCAGCGTGCGGGCATCGAGCTGTTCAAGCCCGGCAAGCGTCCACAGCGCGTGCAGCCTCGCCGGATGCGTCGCGGCGTCCGCCGCGCTGTCTCCGTCCCCCTCGCGCGTCGCGATCATCCTCCTCAGGGCACTCACGACCTCGGCATCGCATTCCTGCGAGACCAGCAGGCGCTGGGCGGTGATGCGGGTCCACGGATTGGGCGAACGCAGCAGGTCCACGAGCTGCCGGGGTTCGGCCCGGCCGGGCAGCCGTTCCCGCCCGGGCCTCTCCGGGTCCGCCGTGCCGGCCGCCACGATGCTGCGCTCGATGGACGCGCGGTCCCGCGGCATGATCCGGTAGATCCGTCCGCGATCGTCGCCGGCGCGGACATCCTGTTTTTCGAGGAGTTTCGCGGGGATGTAGTCCGGGTGCTCGATCACGTCGCGCTGCATGTCCAGGAGGTACAGCGCGCCGTCCGGGCCCTGTTCGATCCCGACGGGACGAAAACTGTTGTCGCGGCTCGCGAAAAACTCGCGGTTCTGCTCCCCGGGCGCGCGCGTCGCCCGGAAGACCGGGCCCGCGGCCGCGAGCACGTCGCGATGCACGATGTTCCCGACGACGTCGCACACGAGCACGGAACCCTGCAGCTCGACAGGCCACCCCGCGTGGCCGATGTAACCCATGCCGCCGGCTGATGAGAAATGTCCCGCCTGCTCCGGGTGATTGGGCCGCGTCTGCGCCACCGAGATGGGAAAGATCCGGGCCATGTCCCCGTGATCCGAGATGCTGCGGGTCGTATGGATTGGCGGAAGCCCGGGGGCATGCTCGAAGGAATCGGCGTCGGCGAACCGCTGCTGGATGTGATTGATGTTGTGGGTCGTGAAGCTTCGGCCCCAGTTGTCGAACACGAGGCCGAACCCGCCTCCCGTGTGGGACGTCCGCTCGATCTCGCCTGTGGCGGGGCGAAAGCGGACGTCGCGATCCCCGATCGACAGCGCCGGAGATCCGGCGCGGCGCGGGGAACTCAGGCTGCCCCCGTTGCCGCCGTTGATGCAGTGCACCCAGTTGTCGATGCCCCACCGCAGGCCGTTGGCGTTGCTGTCCGTGACCCCCAGGATGAAGCCCGTGATCACGATCTCGCGCACATCCGCCACGCCGTCGTCGTCGGTATCCTTGAGAAAGACGATGTCGGGCGGAGCCGCCACCAGCACCCCCCCATTCCACGCGGTGATCGAGGTCGGAAAACTCAGGCCGCGCGCGAACACGACGCTGCGGTCGGCGCGCCCGTCGCCGTCGCGGTCCTCCAGCAGCCGCACCGTGCCTCCCGGACGGCGCTCGGGTCCGAAGCCGTACGGGTAGTCCCGCATCTCCACCACGTAGGCGCGCCCGTGCTCGTCGAAGGTCAGCGCCACGGGATCCACCACGTCCGGTTCGCGCGCGAACAGGGTGATCTCGAGCGCCGGGTGAATCTGACAGTTGTCCGCTCCCGCCATCGGATGCGCCTCCGCCGGGTCGGCCGTCGCGTTCGACGTCGAGGCAAGGACCCACGATGCCGCAAACAGAAGGGGCCAGCGCATGAGCCCGAGTGTGCCCGAGGCCGCCTCCCAAACAAGCCGGCGCTCGGCGATTCGATTCCCGGCGAATCCGGCGCGGGAACGCGGCGCGGGACGCTCCGCGAAACCCTCGCCGGTCGGCTTGCGGCCCGCCCGGCACGGGCCGAATGCCGGGTGGCCTCTCCGCCCGCCTTCGGAAATCATCGCGCCGTGAAGCCCGCCCTCCCCGTCCTCGCCCTGCTGCCCGTTGCCCTGGCCGCCGCCGACCTGCCGCGCGTGGAGGTCACCCGCGACAACACGGTCCTCCACGAATCCTGTGAGGTCGTGGTGCCCGGCGTGATCCCGGACGCCGATGGCAACGGAGTCATCCATGTCGCCGCCGACGACATCGTCATCCGCTTCGCGGGCGCCCTCCACGGCGCTCCCCCGGAGACGCCATGGAGCGACCTCGACGGGATCGGGATCCGCATCGAGAACCGACGCAATGTGCGGCTCGAGGGCGCGCGCATCCATGGATACAGAAACGCCGTGCTCGCCACCGGCGCCGACGGCCTCGTCATCGACGGCGGCGATTTCTCGGACAACTTCCGCCAGCGCCTGCGGTCCACCCGCGAACGCGAGGACGGCGCGGACTGGATGTTTCCGCATCACAATGACACCCGCAAATGGCGCGACCAGTACGGCGGCGCCGTGTGCATCGAGGACTCGCGCGACGTGACCATCCGCCGCATCCGGGTCCGGCGCTCCCAGAACGGAATCATCCTCGATCGGGTCACGGATTCCCGCGTGTACGACAATGACTGTTCGTTCCTCTCGGGGTGGGGGATCGCCCTGTGGCGCAGCAGCCGAAACGTGATCTCGAGGAACGCCTTCGACTTCTGCGTCCGCGGCCATGTCGAGGGCGTGTACAACCGCGGGCAGGACTCGGCAGGAATCCTCTGCTTCGAGCAGTGCAACGAGAACATGTTCGTCGAGAACTCCGCCACCCACGGCGGCGACGGCTTCTTCGGGTTCGCGGGACGCGAAGCCCTCGGTGAGCTCTGGCTCGAATCCGAACGCGAACGCCTCCGGCGCGAATCCGGCCGCGACGACGTCGCGGACCTTCTCCGCGTCCCCGACGAGATCGCGCGCCGCTTCAGCGCCCTTGGCTGCAACAGCAACATCCTGGTCGGAAACGATTTCTCCTACGCCTCCGCGCACGGGGTCGAGATGACGTTCAGCGAGGGCAACGTCCTCGCGATGAACCGCCTCGTGGAAAACGCCATCTGCGGTTTCTGGGGCGGCTACTCCTCGGGCACGCTGATCCTGTCGAACCAGTTCGTCGGCAACGGCGCCATGGCCTACGGACTCGAGCGCGGCGGCATCAACATGGAGCACGCCGCCGGCAACTGGATCCACGGCAACGAGTTCATCAACAACAAGTGCGCCATCCACCTCTGGTGGGACCCCGACACCGGCCTGCGCCGCCTGCCCGGCGTCTCCGGCAATGACCGGGGCGTGTCCGGCAACCTCATCCTCTCGAATCGCTTCGCCATCACGCCGGATCATCCCTTCAGGAACCTCCGGCCCGACGACCGGCTGGTCGTCCTGCAGCTTCGCGACGACGGCGACGGCAACGTCCGAAGCAACCGGTACGCCGGCAACATGGTGGACCTGCGGCTCCCGAACGCCGTCGAGTTCGCCATCGAACCCGGCGCCGAACCGCTGACCGACGCCCCGTCCGGCCACGTCGTCCCGCGCCTCCCCGAATACCGCGTGTTCGGGGAGACCCGCCCGGTCGGCGCGCGGCCGCACCTGCGGGGCCGCGAACACATCTTCATCGACGAATGGGGCCCGCGCGAACCCGAGTGAACCGGGAAACGCGAACGGCCGGAGAGCATTCGCCCTCCGGCCGTGTGACTCCCGAATGCGCGCGTCCGCCGCTCGGATCCGCGATCAGCGGGACTCATCCACGGCGAGGAACAGGGTCCGTCCCTCGCGGATCACGCGCAGCTTGATCACGGAGTTCTCCAGATCGCGAACCGCCTCGATGGCCGACTCCGCGTCCGTCACCGCGCGATCGTTGATCTCGGTGATCACATCGCCCTCGCGGAGGCCGGCGTCCCACGCGGCGGACTCGCGATCGACCGACGTCACCAGCGCGCCCCGCACATTGCGGCCGATGCCGAACTGCTGCCGCGTCTGCGTGTTCAGGTCGCCGACCACCACGCCCTGCAGTCCGCCGACATCCTCGCCGGAGGCGCCGGAACCGCCGCGGCGCATGCTCGCGAGCTGATCGTCCGAGGGCAGTTCCGCCAGCACCACCGTGGCGGTGCGCTCCTTGCCGTCGCGGATGTAGCCGACCACGACCTCCTTCTCCGGAGGCGTCTGGCTGACCATCAGCTTGAGATGACGCGTGTCGCGCACGTCGCGGCCGTCGAAGCTGGTGATCACGTCACCCTGCTTCAGGCCGGCCCTGGCGGCGGGCGTGCCGGAGTTCACCTCGGTCACGAGGGCACCGGTCGTCCCGCGGAGGTTGAACGCCTTCGCGAGCGCCGGGTTGATGTCCTGGATCCCCACCCCGAGGAAGCCGCGCACCACGCGCCCGTGCTCCACGATGCTCTGCATCACCGAACGGGCCAGGTTCGAAGCCACGGCGAACCCGACGCCGTTGTTGCCGCCGCCCCGGCTCACGATGGCCGTGTTGATCCCGATCAGCCGGCCCTCGATGTCCACCAGCGCGCCGCCCGAATTGCCCGGGTTGATCGCGGCATCGGTCTGGATGAAGTCCTCGTACTCGAGGCCCATCGGCTGGCCGAACACCGCGCGGCTGGTGGCGCCCACGATGCCCATCGTGACCGTCTGCCCCACGCCGAACGGGTTGCCGATCGCCAGCACGACGTCACCCACCTCCACGTTGTCGCTGTCGCCGATGCGGATCGCGGGCAGGCCCGTCGCGTCGATCTTCAGCACCGCAAGGTCGGACTTCGGGTCGCGGCCCACCACCCTGGCCTCGTATTCACGGCCGTCGGGGTTCATGACCACCTTGATCTCGTCGGCGCGGTCCACGACGTGGTTGTTCGTTAGGATGTAGCCGTCCTCCGTGACAATCACGCCCGAGCCGAGTCCGTGCTGTCGCGGAACGATCATGCCGCCGCGCGGTCCGAACCGGTCACCGAAGAACTCTCGCAGCGCCGGCGGAAGCGCGTAGGGCCATTCGTCCATGCCTTCCATGCGGCGCGGGCGCGTCTCCGTGGTGATGCTGACGACGCTCGCGGCGACCTGCTTCACCACCGGGGCGAAGCTCGTCACGAAGCCGGTGTCCCGCTCGATGGGCTGACTGTCCACGTGCAGCCGGACCTCCGGTTTGCCTTCCTCCCGGGCGCCGGCCGTCTGGGTGGTGACCACACCCGCCCCCGCGGCGAGGAGGACACCCGCCAGCAATGCGGCCCGCGCGTTCCTGCTGAGCTTGTCTCTGAGATTCATATCCATCGGTTCGGTTGCCGTTCTGTGTCGAATCGGTGGAAAAGATGAAACCCGCGTCTGATCAGGACCTTTCCTGAGCATTACAAATTTGTAATCCACACGGCCGCCCATCGTCGTCTCGCACGCCGCACCCCGCCTGCACCCGGGGTGCGCAATGTCTGCGCATGCACCGCCCCCCCTTGAGCAATGCCTGCGCGCCGGGGGAGCCCCGCGCCCCTCCCCCCGACCTGCAGGCAAGCCTTTCGCCGAGGGCGTCTTCCAACGATTCGCCCGGGTTTTCCCTGAAATCCCCCTCTACCGCGGACGACCGATCCTGTGCTTCGGCGGCTGTTCGACACTGGCACGACCACTGCCTCTATGGGGACGGGGTCGGCAAGACACCGACCGATCACACAACCAACAGACGCGCTAACCACCCGTACCACCTATGAAATTCTGGTCCCGCACCCTCGCCCTCAGCGGAATGACCGCCGCCCTGCTCTGCGGCGCCGACGCCCTCGCCCAGCGCCCCGGCAACTTCGATCCCGAACAGATGCGCGAGCGCTTCAGCCAGATGATGCGCGAACGCCTCGACGTGAAGGACGACGCTGAATGGAAGCTCATCGAGGAGCGCATCGCCAAGGTCAACGAAGCCCGCCGGGAGGCCGGCGGATTCGGCGCGTTCGGCGGATTCGGCGGCGGCGGATTCGGCGGCCGCAACTTCGCCCGTGGCGGCGATGACCAGGGCCAGCGCGCCCGCGGCAATCGCGCCGGCGGACGCGGCCCGGGCGCTTCCCTGCCCGAAGCCGAGGCGCTCCGCGCCGCCATCGAGCGAAATGCGAGCCCCGACGAGATCAAGCAGAAGCTCGCCAAGTACCGTGAAGCCCGCAAGGCGAAGGAGGCCGCGCTCGCCAAGGCCCGGGAGGAGCTCCGCCAGGTGCTGAGCGTCCGCCAGGAGGCCGTCGCGGTCACGATGGGTCTGCTCGAATAGCACGACGGCGCCCTCCCCGACTGCAACAGGAACACCGACTCGCCAGGCTTTCCCAGCGCATGGCCCAAACCGCTTCCACGCAACCGCCGGTTCCGTCCACCCCGGAACTGCTCCAGAAAATGGTGGCAGCCCGCCAGCTCTCCGCTGGGGATGCGCGGATCCTTGCAGCCCGGATCGATGGCCCCAGTCCCACATCGTTCGGCACGGAAGAGGAGGTCTTGCGCTGGGTCGCCGGCGAGTACGGCGTCGACTTCACCTCGCTCGAGGGCGTCACGCCCGAGAAGGAGGTGCTCTCGCTCTTTCCCGCACGCGTGCTGCTGAAGGAGGAGGTCCTCCCCCTGCGCCGCGTCAACGGTTCCATCGAGGTCGCCACCAGCCGGCTCTTCGCCACCAGCGCGCTCGACACCCTCAAGACGATGACCGGCCTCCGCCTGAAGCCGGTGCTCGCTCCCACCGAGGCGATCCAGCGCGAGATGAAGAAGCACCTCGGCGTCGGCGCCGACACCATCGACACGCTCGACGAGGAATCTCCCATCCAGGTGGTGGAGGAGGACGGCGAGGACGGGGCCGACCTCGACGCCGCCGAGGACGCCTCGATCATCCGGTTCGTCAACCAGGTCCTCCGCGACGCCATCCAGCTCCGCGCCTCCGACGTCCACCTCGAACCCTTCGAGGACGAACTCCGCATCCGCTACCGGATCGACGGCGTGCTCCAGGAGGTGCCCGTCCCCCCGCAGGTGAAGCGCTTTCAGCCCGCCATCGTCTCGCGCGTCAAGATCCTGAGCCACCTCAACATCGCGGAGAAGCGCCTGCCCCAGGACGGCCGCATCAAGATCCGCATCGACGACAGCGAGGTGGACATCCGCGTCTCCGTGATCCCGATGCTCCACGGCGAGGCCGTGGTGCTCCGCCTGCTCCGCCAGGACGCCACGATCCGCGGCGTGGAACAGCTCGGCATGGACGCGCGCGAGGTCGCGTGCCTGCGCCGCATCCTCGGCCTGCCCCACGGCATCGTGCTGGTCACCGGCCCCACCGGCAGCGGCAAGACGTCCACCCTCTACACCGCCCTCCACGAGATCAACGACTCGGTCCGGAAGATCATCACGATCGAGGATCCCATCGAGTACCAGCTCCGGGGCGTCAACCAGATCCAGGTCTCCGAGAAGGCCGGCCTCACGTTCGCCCGCGGCCTCCGCTCCATTCTCCGCCATGACCCGGACGTCATCCTCGTCGGCGAGATCCGCGACCAGGAGACGGCACAGATCGCCGTCCAGGCATCGCTCACGGGTCACCTCGTCTTCTCCACGCTGCACACCAACGACGCGCCGGGTGCACTCACCCGGCACGTGGACATGCGCGTGGAACCGTACCTCGTCTCGTCCTCGCTCGAGGCCGTCCTCGCCCAGCGCCTCGTGCGCGTGCTCTGCGTCCACTGCAAGCAGGAGGACACGACCCCCGCCGCGCAGGCGTTCAAGGCGCAGCTCGGCATCGCGTCCCACACGCCCATCTATCGCGCGGTCGGCTGCCGCCAGTGCCGGAACACCGGCTATCACGGGCGCCGCGCCATCTTTGAGTGGATGGATGTCGACCAGGAGATCCGCCGCCTCATCCTGAAGAACGCCTCCGCCGACGTCCTCCGCGACTCCGCCCGCCGCAACGGGATGCGGACCCTCGCCGAGGACGGCTGGCGCCTCGTCCGCCTCGGCATCACCACGCCGGAGGAGGTTCTCCGCGTCACCAAGGAACAGTCACCCGGCGGCGAAGCCGACGAGAACATCGCCGAACTTCTCGCGAAGGACGCCGCCTGACCTGAACCATCCCTCCCGACGTGCCCGTCTTCGAATATCGCGCCCTCACGCCTGACGGCTCCATCACCACCGGCCAGATCGAGGCCGGCGGGCGACAGGAAGCGCTCCGTCAGATGGACGGCCGCCGCCTTCGCCCCATCAGGCTGGTCGAGCGCGGATCGGCCGGGGGACGCGCCGCCCCCGCCGCGGCGGCGAAGGATTCCTCCACCGGCCTCGGAGGCCTCCTCCATTTCGGGGCCAGCCAGAAGATCTCCGCGCGCGTGCTCGAGAACTTCACCCGCCTGCTGTCGAGCCTGCTGGCCGCGGGCGTGCCCTTGAGCCGCGCGCTGGTGATCCTGCATCGGGAGGCCACCACCCCCGCCGCGCGCGCCAAGTGGAAGGAGATCCATGACCTCGTCGTGGACGGCATGTCACTCGCCGACGCGATGGCCCGCTCGCCGGAGACGTTCCCGCGCGTGTACGTCGCCATGGTCGAGGCGGGCGAGACCGGAGGCTTCCTCGACGTGGTCCTTGCGCAGATCGCCGATTTCCAGGCCCGCGAGAAGGAGCTCCGCGGCCGCGTGCTCGCCGCGCTGCTCTATCCCATGATCCTGCTCGTCCTCGCGATCGCCGTCCTCGTGCTGCTCCTGGTCTTCTTCATCCCCAAGTTCCAGACCATCTTCGCGGGCTTCGGCGCGGAACTGCCCGCGCTGACGCAGGTCATCGTCGGGATCAGCGACATCCTCCGCCATTACGGCCTCTACATCGCGGGCGCGCTCGTGGGGTCCGCATTCTTCCTGCGGTCGTGGCTCGCCTCGCCGGCGGGCCGACGCGCGTGGGAGGGCGCCATCCTCCGAATCCCCGCGATCGGCTCCCTCGCCGCGCGCTTCGCGATGGCCCGGTTCTGCCGGATGCTCGGAACCCTGCTGGGCGCGGGCGTTCCCATGATCGCCGGGCTCAACGTGGCCCGCCGCTCCATCGGCAACCAGATCCTCGTGGACGCCGTGGCGACGTCCATCGAACGCGTCAAGGAAGGCAAACCCCTCGGGCCGAGCCTCGCCGAATGCCGCCATCTTTTCCCGGGCTCGGTGCTCGAGATGATCTCCGTGGCCGAGGAGAGCGGGCGCCTGGACCGGGAACTCGTCCGCATCTCCGAGGTCACCGAGGCCGATCTCGACCGCCAGCTCCGCACCACCGTGGCGCTCGCCGAGCCCCTGATGCTGTTCCTCATCGCGGGGCTCATCGGCACGATCTTCATCGGCATGGTCATCCCGATCTTCTCACTACAGGACTACATCAAATGACACTCACGAGACTCTCACGTGTCGATTCGCGGAGAATGCCCGCGCCCCCCGCGGCCCGCGGAGACCGGCGCGGCGCGTTCACCCTCATCGAACTCCTGCTCGTCCTCGCGATCCTTGGCATCCTCGCGGCCATCGTGGTGCCCAAGTTCTCGGGCCGCACCGAGCAGGCGCGCATCACGGCGGCCCAGTCCCAGATTGCGACGTTCGGCACCGCGCTCGACGCCTTCGAGGTGGACAACGGCCACTATCCCCGCGGCCGCGACGGCCTGCGCGAACTGGTCGAGCAGCCGCGCGACGCGAAGAACTGGAAGGGCCCCTACCTCCAGCAGGACATCCCCAACGACCCGTGGGGACAGCCGTACATCTACGAGTACCCGGGCCGCAACAACCCGCACTCGTACGACCTCTACTCCGCCGGCCCCGACGGCCGCCCGGGCACGGAGGATGACGTCACCAACTTCCAGAAGAGCCGCTGACCCGGGCCGACCCGCGGAGCGGGGGCCCCGGCGCCGCCCGGGCGCGCGCCCGTCAACCCCCCCCAGGACGCGGATCGGGCGTGTACCCGGGTGGGGGGGCCTCACGAACGCCCTGGCCCACGCCCTACCCACACACCGCCGCTTCTTCGAGGGACGCACCCTCGATTCCGAGGCGCGCCGGGTGCTCGCCCTCACGCGCCACGGCCAGACACGCGCGACCGCCGAAGGCATCCCGATGGTCCTCTGGCTCGACGACCGCACCGGCGCCTACGGCCTCTCCATGGCCGCGGGCGTGATCGAGGAGGACCCGCGCGGGAAGGAATTCCAGCTCGATGAGGACCTCGAGTTCGAGATCTCCCCGGAGATGCAGCGCCGCCGCGACGAACGCCTGCTCTCCACCCGGACGATCACGGCGCGCCACAACGAGCTGCCCACCCGCAGCCGGCGCCAGGTCGCCGTTCCGCGCGGCGCATCCATGATCCGCCTGCTGCCCGACGGCACCATCGCCGACACCAGCCCCGAATACGTCGCCATCCGCGAACGCGAGAACCGGGACCGCGCCCTGTGGCTCGTCCAGAGCACCAACCGTCTCCAGTATGAACTGCGGGATTCACCACCCGACCCGAGGCGCCGCTGACGCCCCGTCGCCCGTCCCGCGCCGGCGCATGCGGCTCCGCGCGTTCACGCTCGCGGAGGTGCTCGCCGCCCTCGCGTTCATGGCGATCGTCATCCCGGTCGCCGTCGAGGGGATCCGCGTCGCGGCGCGCGCCGACCAGGTCGGGATGCAAAAGGTCGTCGCCGCGCGGGTGGCCGATCGCGTGCTGAACGAGTGGCTCGCGGCCGGCCGCAGCCTTGCCGCCCAGCCGAGGGGCGTCGTCGAGGAGGGCTTCCGCGAATACCGCTGGCGCATCCGGACCGAGCTCTGGCCGGAAGACTCGATGCGCCTTCTCACCGTGGAGGTGTTCTACGACGTCCAGGGGCGGGAGCACGAAATGCGCGTCTCCACCCTGACGGATCTCTCCTCGCCATGAGGCCTCCCTTGCACGCTGCCCCCCGCGATCGACGCGCCCGGACCCGCTCGGCGCGCACGACCGCCCTGCGTGCGTTCACCCTCATCGAGCTCGTCCTCGCCATCGCGATCGCCGCCGTCGTCCTGACCGCGATCCACGGGATCTTCTTCGGCGCGATCCGCCTCCGGGAGCGATCGAACGCGGCCGCCGAGCGCGCCCGTGAACTCGAACGCTGCCTCGCGGTGATGCGCCAGGACCTCGCGGGCATCGTGCCCCCGGGCGGGCCCATGTCAGCGACGCTCGATTCCTCGACGCTGACCCTTCCCCTGCGAGGCATTGTCGGACCCGAGTTCGTCACCGCCTCCGCCACCGTGGACCCGCTGCTCCCGTGGGGTTCTCGACAGCGCGTGGCCTATCTTCTCCGTGAGGCCGCGGAACAGCGCGGGCGGATGGATCTCTACCGCGCCGTGGAGCGCAACCTTCTCGCGCCGTCGCTCCGCGAGCCGGATCTCGAATGGCTCCTCGGCGGCGTGGACGACGTGCTCTTCGAGTATCACGACGGCGAACAGTGGCGCCCCGACTGGGACGGCGCCTCCGAGGATCCGCCCCTGCCCCGCGCGATCAAGGTCCGCCTCCAGCTCGCCCCCGAAACCCCGCGGGCCGATCTGCCGGATCCCGTCGAGATGGTCGTTCCGCTGACCGTCCTCGAGGCGCCCGCCACCAACAACGCCGCCGCCGGCGGCCAGGAGCAGCCATGAGACTTCGCTCCCGCGCCCCGCACTCCATGCCCCGCCACGGAGCGCATCCACCGCGGCACGCCCGCGCGTCCGAGCGCGGCGCCGTGCTCATCATTGTCCTGTGGGTCGCCTTCGGACTGGTCGCCATCGCCCTCTATTTCGCGCAGACCAGCTCCATGAACCTCCGCGCCGGCGACGAGCGCGCCGCCGCCATCGTCGCCGAGAACGCGATCCTCGGCGCCGCGCGCTACGCCACCAGCGTGCTCGCGAAGGCCCGCTACCCGGGCCAGCTCCCCGACCTCAGGGATTACCGCTTCGAGGAGGTCGCCCTCGGCGACGCCGTGTTCTGGTTCCTGGGCCGCGGCGATTCCGGCGACCCCCAGAACCGCCCGGTCTTCGGCATCGTGGACGAGGCGTCACGCCTCAACCTCAACACCGCCACCGCCGAGATGCTCGAGCGCCTGCCCCGTATGACGCCCGAGCTCGCCGCCGCCATCGTGGACTGGCGGGACGAGGACTCCGAACCCGGCCCCGGCGGCGCCGAGGACGAAACCTACCTCCGCCTCGAGCCCGCCTATCGCGCGAAGAACGCCCCTTTCGAATCGCTCGACGAACTCAACCTCGTCCATGGCATGACGCCGGAAATCCTCTATGGCGAAGACGCGAACCTGAACGGCGTGCTCGACGCCAACGAGAACGACGGCGACCGGTCCCCGCCGCTCGACGACGCCAACGGCCGGCTCGACTTCGGCATCATCGAGTACCTCACGGTCCATTCCCGGGAACGCACCACCGGCACCGACGGCGCCGCGCTGATCGACCTCTCCCAGTCGGGCATCGACCAGCAGGCCCTCGAGTCCTTCCTCTCGGAGCGACTCGGGTCCGCGCGCGCCTCCGAGATCATGGCGGCTCTCGGCAACCTCCAGGAGGGATTCACCAGCGTCCTCCAGTTCTATGTGCGCAGCGGCATGTCCGCCGACGAGTTCGCGCAGATCGAGGCCGAACTCCACGTCGCCTCGGATTCCCCCGGCGGCCGGGTGAACGTCAACACCGCGCCCGAAGCCGTTCTCGCCTGCATCCCGGGCATCGGGCCGGAGAACGCCCCGAACCTCGTGGCGCACCGCCGCTCCCTCTCCCAGGAACGCCAGTCCATGGCATGGGTCACCGAGGTGCTGGATCCCGCGAGCGTCGAGGAGGCCGGTCCGTGGCTCACGGGCCAGTCCTTCCAGTACAGCATCGACATCGTGGCCCTCGGCCATCACGGGCGGGGCTTCCGGCGCATCCGCTTCGTCTGCGACCTCGCGGATGGCGAACCGAAGTTCGTCGCGCGCGAGGACCTGACCAGCCGCGGATGGGCGCTCGGGGTCGATCTGCTCCGCGACTACGTTCTCGAACGATCCATGGCCCGCAACCGGATCACCCTGCCGTACCGATGAAGTTCCACCTCAGCAAACGGGGCGCCCAGGCGCTGCTCGGCCTCGCGATCGACGGGGATCGCCTCGAGGGCGTCGTCGCACGACGCACCAACGGCAGCGTCGAGATCCAGCATCGCTTCACCGCCACCCTCGCCCTCGACCCGCTCTCCAGCGACCCGGAACTGCTCGGACGCGAGATCCGCAAGCACCTCGATTCCGAGGAGGTCCGCGTCCGCCGCTGTGTCGTGTGCATCCCGGCGGGCTGGGCCCTCCTCCAGCAGGTGTCCGTCCCGCCGATTCCCGAGGAGGACGTCGCCAGCTTCCTCGACATGGAGGCGGAGCGCGGCTTCCCGTTCCCGGCCGAAAGCCTCGTGCGGACCTCCTCGCGCTTCCGCACGCCGGGCGGGGAATCTCTCGCGACCCTGATCGCGATCCCGGCCGGCCACGTCGCGCGCCTGCAGGCGGCCCTCGCCGCCGCGCGCCTCCAGCCGCTCTCCTTCACCCTGCCCACGCCCGCGCTCGAGCCGCCCCACGCGGAACGCGCGGCAGGCGTCATGACCGTGCTGTGCGCCCCGCCCGCGCTGCACCTCCAGATCACGGCGGGCAACGGCATCGTCACGCTCCGCACGCTGGCCGATGCCTTCGACCCCACGCCGTCCGGGGTCCTCGATGAGGACTCCGTCCTGCGGGAGCTCCGCATCACCCTCGGCCAGCTCCCGCCCGATCTCCACGAGGTGATCCGCACGGTCCGGCTCCAGGGTCCGCCCGAGGCGATGCAGACCGTCGCCCGCGCGCTCGCCCGGCTCGCGCCCGCGTGGACGTTCGACATCCAGCCGATCGCCCGCGCCGCCGACGTCGCCCTGCCGCTGCCGCTCACGGGCGACATGATCGATCCGCCGTCCCCCGCGCTCTGCCTCGCCGCGAGGCACCTCGCGGGTGAACCGGCGTCGTTTGAGTTTCTCCCTCCCCGCGACACCGCATGGGACCGCCTCCTCGCCCGCTATTCCTCGCGCAAGCTCGTGTGGGCCGGCGGCGCCGCCGGCATCCTCGCCACCATCGTCGGGAGCGCCTTCCTCATCCAGCAGGCGCGCCTCTGGCACTGGCGCGGCGAATGGGACACGATCGCGACGCGTGTCCGCGAACTCGAGGAACTCCAGGAGAACATCCGGACCTATCGGCCGTGGTTCGATGAATCCCAGCGTTCCCTCACGATTCTGAAACACCTCACCGAAGCATTCCCCGAGGACGGCAGTGTCTCCGCCCGCACGATCGAGGTCCGCGGCACGAGCACCGTCATCTGCACCGGCACCGCGCGGGATCGCCAGGCCCTGCGCGAGGCCCTCGATCGTCTCGGCTCCGTCGAACAGGTGGCCAACGTCCGCGTCGAGCAGATCAACGGGCGTTCCCCGGTCGAGTTCACCTTCAATTTCCAGTACGGCGCCGGAGGTGTGATGTGAATCCGCAGAAGCGCCTCCAACTCCTCGTGATCACCGCGATCAGCGGCCTCGCCCTGCTCGCGGGGGACCAGCTAGTGCTCAGCCCCCTGGTGGGGGCGTGGAAGAAGCGCTCGGCCGAGATCGCGGATCTCCGCAAGCGGGTCACCCAGGGACGCATGCTCGTGGAACGGGAACATGCCATCCGCCAGCGGTGGCGTGACATGCAGAGCAACGTCCTTTCCAGCGAGGTTTCCATCGCCGAAAGCCAGCTCCTCAAGGCGTTCGAGCGCTGGTCCGCCGAGAGCGGCGTCGGGGTCACCTCGGTCCGGCCCACATGGCGACGCACCGATGACGCCATCACCCTCGAGTGCCGCGCCGACATCTTCGGCGGGCTCGCCGAGCTCACGCGCTTCCTCTTCCTGCTCGAGGAGGATCCGCTCGCCGTGAAGGTGGACGCCCTCGAGATCAGCGCCTCGGACCCGCGCGGCCGCCAGCTCAACCTCGTCCTCCAGGTCAACGGCCTGACCCTGCAGCCACCCGGATGAACCAGATCCCACCCAGTCTCCGTCATCGCCCGACGGCCGTGGCCATCGCGGTCGCCGCCCTGACACTCTGCCGCGTGCTCGGGGCGGCGGCTTCCGTCGGCGCTGACGAGCCCGGACCCGACAGCGGCTTCGAACCCTTCCGCATCATCGCGCAACGCAACATCTTCGACCCGCAGCGCTCCGCCCCCGGCGAGGCTCCGCGCCGCGAGACTCCCCGAACCGCGCGCGTCGAGTCGTTCTCCCTTCTCGGGACCATGGCCTACGCCAAGGGACGTTTCGCCTTCTTCGACGGCACCAGCTCCCGCTACCGCAACGTCCTCGGCACCGGCGACACCATCGCCGGGTTCGTCATCCGCGAGATCCGGCCGGATTCCGTGCTGCTCGAAAACGAAGGCCAATCGTACGAACTGCCTGTAAAGTCCCGTATGACGCGCGAGGATGACGGCCCATGGCGGGTCGCGGCGGGAGCCGCCCGCTCCACCCGGTCCGCGCCGGCGTCCGATGACGCCCGGCCGGCGTCCTCGACGACGTCCACCGAAAAGACGGCCAGTGATTCCGCCGCGGACGATGTTCTCCAGCGCCTGCTCAGAAAACGTGAGGAGGAATTGAACAAATGAAGACCCCACTCCACCACCTCGGTCGCGCCGCCGCCCTGTGCGCCCTGCTCACCCTGCCCGCCCTCGCCCAGGAAGAAACCCAGCCCGCCGTCGATCCCGTCCCGATCCCCCAGGTTGACGTCGATCCCGTCCCGGTTGAACCGACGGACCCGGCGGTCGAGCCCGGCTCCGAGCCGGCGCCCCTCGAGATCGGCCCCGATCAGCCCCGTCAGGACCGTGAAGGCTTCAACTTCCGCCCGCGCCGCGGCGATCCGTCGCGCGCCGCCCGCAGTGTCGCGAATGACGCCCCCATGCCGCCCGAGGCCCCCCGCGGCGACGGCGAATCCATGATCCGCCTCAACTTCCGCGGCGTGCCGCTCGAGATGGTGCTCAACTACCTCAGCGACGCCGCCGGGTTCATCATCAACCTCGAGACGGACGTCTCCGGCAGCGTGGATGTCTGGAGCAATCGCCCCCTCACCAGCGAGGAGGCGGTCGATCTCCTCAACACCGTCCTTCACAGGAACGGCTATGCCGCCATTCGCAACGATCGCGTCCTCACCATCGTGACGCGCGATGAGGCCCTCCGCCGCGGAGTGCCCGTGGTCACCGGAGCCGACCCCGCCCTCATCCCGAACTCCAACGAGATCGTGACGCACGTCATTCCCGTGCGCTTCATCCAGGCCACGCAGCTCGCGCGCGACCTCGCGCCGCTGGTCCCTGAATCGGCCACGCTCACCGCCAACGAGGGCGGCAACTCCCTCGTCATGACCGACACGCGCGCCAACATCCGCCGCATGGTCGAGATCGTTCAGGCGCTCGACACCGCCATCGCGAGCGTCTCGTCCGTCCGCGTCTTCATGCTCCAGTACGCCGACGCCAAGGCGCTCGCCTCGATGATCAACGAACTCTTCCAGTCGCAGGACGCCAGCCAGAACGCCCGCGGCAACGCCGCACGGTTCTTCGCCCAATTCCGTCGAGGCGGCGCCCCCGGCGGTGGCGGCAACGGAAACCAGGGCGGAGCAGGCACCGCTCCCGACGGCCGGGCTCCCGTCCCCCGCGTGGTCGCTGTCGCCGACGAACGCAGCAACTCCGTCGTCGTGAGCGCCCCCGGCGACCAGCTCACCCTCATCGCCAGCATCGTCGAGGAGGTCGACACGCCGGTCGAGGACATCACCGAACTCCGGGTGTTCCGCCTCGCGCACGCGGATCCGCAGGAAACCGCCGACATCCTCAACCAGCTCTTCCAGGACGCCAACCAGCAGCAGAACAACCGCAACCGGGGCGGCGGCCGGGTCCGGTTCGGGGGCCTCAACAACAACGCCTCCGCCGAGACCAGCAGCCGGATGCTTCAGCAGAATCGCGTCGTCGCCGTCCCCGACCTGCGCACCGGCTCGGTCGTCGTCAGCGCCTCCCGCGAGCTCATGCCCGAGATCGAGGGCATGCTTGCCCAGCTCGACGCCGATCCCGCCCGCAAGCAGAAGGTCTTCGTGTACTCGGTCGAGAACACCGATCCGCAGGCCGTCCAGGAGGTCATCGAAACCCTGTTCCCGCAGCAGAACCCCAACCTGAATCGCAACACGCGCCTCAACCAGAGGCAGGCCGAGAGCCAGCTCAACACCCGCCGCAACCAGATGCGCAACCAGCAGGGCAACCGCAGCACGCTCGGTTTCGGCGCCGGCGGCCTCGGCGGCAACCTCGGCGGTGGCGGCGGCGGCTTCTGATGGCTCCGCTCGTGGACACCCCCCGTTTCCTGGTCCGGGCCAACGCCCGCAGGCGCTCTCCCGTGCATGGGATCGCGCCTGCGGATGAATCTCCCGCGCACCGCTGATCGCAACCCATTCCCGTGAACCGCACCCCCTCCACTCCATCAGTCGCCGTCGGGCTCCTGATCCTCGCCCTCGCGGCGGCGGTCCTCCTGCCCATCGCCGCGTTCGCCCAGCAGACCCGCGCCGGTCAGGCGTATTATCCCGCGAGCACCGAGATCGGCGGCGCCACCGTCACGTTCGACCAGGAGACGCGCAAACTCATCGTCGTCGCCGACGAGGAAACGGCCGCCTACGTCAGCCAGGTCGTCACCAACCTCGACCGGCCGGCGCCGCAGGTGCTGATCAAGGTCGTCTTCCTCGAGGTCACTTACCGCAAGAATGTGGATTTCGGGTTCGAAGGCAGCTACACCCCGCAGTTCAGCGACAACACCTCCGGAAACTTCGGGCAGAGCTTCGGCCTCGGCTCCACGCTTCCGACCCCGCCCGGCGCCGGTCTCTACCAGATCATGAGCGACGACTTCCAGGTCACCCTCCGCGCCATCGCCGAGGCCGGCAAGACCGAGGTCCTCTCCCGCCCCTCCGTCCTCGCACGGAACAACCAGGAGGCCGTCATCACCGTCGCGCAGCAGGTGCCGCTCATCACGAACGTCCGCTACGACAACTTCGGCAACCAGATCAACGCGGTCACCTACCAGCCCGTCGGCATCATCCTGCGCGTCACCCCGTTCATCACCTCCGACAACATGGTCGAGATGATCGTCTCCCCGGAGATCTCGAACCTGTCCGACCAGACGGTCCCCATCGCCCAGGGCGTGAACGCGCCCGTGATCAACACCCGATCGGCCGACACGGTCGTCGTCACCCCGGACGGCCAGACCGTCGTCATCGGCGGACTCATGTCCAACCTCAAGACACAGACCGACAACAAGATCCCCCTCCTCGGCGACATCCCCCTGCTCGGCAATCTCTTCAAGCGCCGCGCGCGCGGCGACACAAAGACCGAGCTCCTCATCTTCCTCACGCCTCGCATCGTGTACGCACCCTCGCAGCTCGCGCAGGTGAGCGCCGGCGAACGCCGCCAGCAGCGCTTCGCGACCGAGGCGTTCACCGAGGCGGAGCTCAACCGGTTCCTGAGCGAACTCCCCGCAAGCGACGGCACCCCCGCGCCGTCCGCGTCCGAGCGCGACAACCGGCGCCGCAACCGCCGTCAGCGGTGACGTGACCCCGCCACCACGCGCAACCCCGTCCCGCCATGAGCCACCGCATCACACGCCGGACCCGCGCCGTGTACGGGGGTCTCCTCCTCCTCTGGGTGCTGATCGTCGCGTGGCAATTCGTCGAGCATCGCCGCGTCCGGCGCGCCGCCCGCGCTGAACTTGTCGTGCGCGCGAAGGACATCTCCAACACCCTCGGCCTCGTCATCCGCTCGCAGCGTCGCTTTGGCGGGTTCATTTCCAAGGAACGCATCGAGTCCGCCATCAGCTCCCTCATCAAGCCCGGCGAACTCAACGCGATCGCCCTGCTCAACGACGCCGACGAAGTCGTCGCCTCGGCCGGCGAGCCCATCAACCTCGAGCTCCGATCACTCGAGCCGCGTGCCGAGCTCTGGTCCGGTTCGACCGTCGTCCTGATGAACCTCGTGGACCTCGGCACCAACCTGACCGCCGAGCCCGATCCCCGCAGCGCGACCATCGTCCTTCCCTCCCGCGGCCCCCCGACCAACCGTCCGCCCGTCCGCTTCGACAACGACCGCGAGGACCGCGACAACCGGGACGATCGTCGCAACCCGGACCGCGATCAGAACCGCCCGGACGAGCGTGATCACGATCCGGACGCGGAGCACCACGACCCCGAGGGCCGTGATCATCACCCCGACGATTCCGCGGAACCCGGCCGGCCCCCACGCGCCGGATCCACGGCGGACGCGCCCACCAGCCAGGTCGCGGCGGGCGACCCCGACCCCGATGGTGACGACGACGATCGCGGCCGCTGGCGCGGACGCCGCGGCGAACGCCGTTTCGGTCGTCCCTTCTGGATGGACGAGGAAGAATACCGTTCCCTCGTCCAGCGCCGTGGCGTGCACAGCTTCGTCCTCGTGCTGTCCACCGCATCCATGCAGGCCACCACGCGGCAGGACCTCTGGGCCCGCGCCTGCATCACCGCCTTTGCCACGCTCGCCGCCGCCGGCCTGGCCTTCGCATGGCGCAACCTCGCCCGCTCGTCCGATCTCGAGGTACGCCTCGCCCGTGCCGCCGAACTCAACGCGCGCCTCAAGGAAATGAACCTCGCCGCCGCCGGGCTCGCGCATGAGACCCGTAATCCGCTGAACATCATCCGCGGCCTCGCGCAGCTCATCTCCCGGCAGCCCGACGCCCCCCCCGAGGTCCATGCGCGCTCCCGCGAGATCATCGCCGAAACCGATCGCGTCACGGCGCAGCTCAACGAGTTCATCAACTACTCGCGCCCGCGTGAGGTCCGGTGGTCCGCCGTGTCGCTCGGCTCGGTGCTCAACGAGGTCACGCGCGCCCTCGCCTCCGACGTCGAGGACCGTTCCATCCAGATCCGCGTGGCGCCCGACCTCCCGGTGATCGAGGGCGACGAGGCGCTCATCCGCCAGGCCCTCTTCAACCTGATCCTCAACGCCGTCCAGGCCGTGAACCACAACGGCTCGATCGAGATCGCCGCCGAACGCACCGGGGCCGAGTTCGCCCTCGAGATCCGCGACGACGGCCACGGCGTGCTCCCCGAGCATCGCACCGAAATCTTCAAGCCGTACTTCACGACGCACGCCGAGGGCACCGGCCTCGGTCTCGCCGTGGTCCACCAGATCGTCATGGCTCACGGCTGGGAGATCGAGTGCCGCCCGAACTCCCCGAAGGGCGCCGTGTTCCGCATCAGCCGACTGAAGCCCGCCACGACCCGCACCTGATGGATCCTGCCGTGCTCCAACACGCCAACCGCTCGCACACCCTGCCCATTCTCATCGTCGATGACGACCCAGGTCAGCGCGGACTCCTCGACTCGTTCCTCCGCAGCCAGGGTTTCGAAACCGTCCCCGTCGCCTCCGGCGAGGAGGCCCTTGTCGTGCTCGATTCCCGCGAGATCGGCATGATGATCTCCGACGTCCGCATGCCCGGCATCTCCGGCCTCGAAACCCTCCGGCGCGCCCGCGAACGCCACGCCGTCCTGCCAGTCCTCCTCGTCACCGCCTACGCGGACATCCGCGAGGCCGTCGGGGCCATGCGCGACGGCGCCGTCAATTACCTCGCCAAGCCCATCGACCTCGACGAGCTCCTCGCCTCCGTGCGCCAGGCCATCGGACTCCAGCCCGCCAGCGCGCCCGATTTCCCGCCCGAGAAGCCCCTGCCGGGACACATCATCGCGCGCAGCCCGCTGATGCAGGCGCTGTTCCACGACGCGGCCCTCGTCGCCGCCTCCGACACGCGCATCCTCATTACCGGCGAAAGCGGCGTGGGCAAGGAGGTCCTCGCCGATGTCATCCACGCATGGAGCCTTCGGGCATCCGGCCCGCTCGTGAAGGTCAACTGCGCCGCGATCCCCGAGACCCTGCTCGAGAGCGAGCTCTTCGGACATGAGAAGGGCGCGTTCACGGGCGCGGTCGCCCAGCGCATCGGCCGGTTCGAACAGGCGGCCGGCGGCACCATCTTTCTCGATGAGATCGGGGACATGTCGCCCAACCTCCAGGCCAAGCTCCTCCGCGTCACCCAGGACGGGCGCTTCCAGCGCGTCGGTTCCAACCGCGAGATCCATTCCGACGCGCGCATCCTCGCGGCGACCAACCGCAACCTCGAGGAAGAGGTGCGCAAGGGCCGGTTCCGCGACGACCTCTACTACCGCCTCAACGTCGTCGAGCTCAGCATTCCGCCCCTGCGCGAACGTCGTGAGGACATCCTTCCGCTCGCGAACCACTTTCTCAGCCGGCTCACCGAGGGACGCGCGCGCCTCTCCGCGCCCGTCGCCGACGCACTCGAGCGCTACGCATGGCCCGGCAACATCCGCGAACTGCAGAACGCGATGGAGCGCGCCGCGCTGCTCTCCCGGGGGGAGGTCGTCCTTCCGGAGCACCTCCCGAACCGGGTGCGCGCCGTGGCCTCGACGCCGCCGCCCCCGCCGCCGGAGCCGGCCGAGGCCGTGCGCCTCGAGGAGATCGAGCGCCAGACCATCCTGCACACCCTGCGCGAGCAGGGCTTCAACCGCACGGCCACGGCGCGGGTGCTGGGGATCAGCCGGCGCGCGCTCATCTACAAGCTCCAGCGCCTTCGTGAGATGGGCTACACCGTGGACGCCCACCCGCCCATCCCCGCGGATGCCGGCACCAGTTCCGGCGCCGCGTGACCGTCCGCCCGCGCCCGTCGCCACGGCCCTCGGATCGCAGATTCCCTCCCGGCATCCGCGCGACCGCTCGACGGGAATCCCGACAACCGGACAACCGAACCCGCCGCATGCGGCCCGCGGGCCTATCCCGTCATCCAGACCATCCGTAGGCACGGTATCCCACAGGCGTTGAATCAACGCCCGTGTCCCGGTGTCCTCCCCGGACTCCCCTGCTCCGCGGGCGATCCCAAGTCAGGGCCGGCCTACGAATCGGTTCGGCTCCTTTCTGATTCCTGGTGGCATACCACGGATGAATCAAACCCTGAGATCGTCGCACGGAATCTGCGAGGTTCCCATCGCTCAACCCCACGCTGAACCGCCGTGAACTCCACGGCCTCGCACAGCGCACCGAACAGGCGCCCTCCCCAATCCCTGCCCTGCAAGGACTTCTCTCCAACCTTTCCGCTTCAAACAGAAAACGGATGACCTTTCGCCACGGCTCTGGGGAAGGAACACCGCCGACTCGATCAGAGGCCAGTAGCACTCCATCCACTTGTCCGCCACGAGCCGTATCGGGACTCCGACGCGCGCCGCCGGGAGCCATGCAGCCAGGTGATGGTTCGTGCCAGCCAGATCCGCCAGGGCGCGGATGAGCGCAGGCTTGTACGTCGCATACTTCCATACTTCCGATCCTGGTTGAGGATGTCCTCAATCGTCTCCAGGCTCCGGGAGCCCGAGCCCTCCAGCACGAATGCCTGCGTCGCCCATGTTCGGCCGGGACGGCCAAGAGAATCCATCGAGTCCCATCGGTTCAACCGACGGAATCCAACCTTCTCCAGGAGAAACTGGAATCGTTCGGGAACCACCTGGTTGAACAGACGCCCGTCCTGGTCACGATGGGTGACTGGATCGACCGATGGCCCGTCAAGCGGGGTTGAAATCAGCAGTTTCCCTTTCGGCCGGATCACCCTGCGGAGGTTGAAGGTCGTGTCGAACAGGCGTTCAACAGGGATGTGCATCAACACGGCCCAGCAGAGCACGCCGTCCACGAGGCATCGGGAACTGTGGCAAGATCCGGCAGCGAATCCACGTGCACCCGCGACGCCAGCCCCGGGTGGAGTCGGCGCGCCTCATTCAGCAATGCCTCGCAGGCATCCACGCCGAAAGCGTCGTAGCCGGCTTCGATGAGCGCCTGCAGATCCCGACCACAACCGCACCCGACGCCCAGGATGGGACGACCATCTCCGAAGACTTCATGAAAGTACCGCGCCGCAGCACTTCCGGCGCTGGCGTACTGCGCCGCCACGCGGTCCGCGTTGGCCGAGTAGAACAGTTTCGTCGCCGCATCCCATCGCCGCCGGGCGTATCATGCTCCAGACGGGTCCAAACCTCCAGCTGCCCCTCCCCTGGCACCTGCAGCCGCTGCGCTGCGATCGGGCGCAGGTCCTCACCCAACGTCTCTCGCCTCCTTCTCGCGGACATCACCGCAGAATCCCCCATTCCCAGATGGCTCCGTTCTTCGGTTCAAGGTCACCCCTGCAAGCCGCGTCGTACGGCGCCAGAACTCCTGCGTCGCTCGGCTTCCTGAGGAGGCATTCGCTTCGGAACACGCACCCGCGAGAGTGTCGTGGCTGCTAAGGGATTCCTGCAGCCCTGAAAAACTGTCGTTCAGCGCCCTCAAGGGTGCGCTCGTCGCCTGGGCAACACTGCCTCGGAGCGCCGCAAGGGGAGGTCACGTCACGAGCCCGTCTGCACTGCGTGACCGCCAGTGGTCCGCCAACGCGGGCGCGAGCTCCCGATCTTCGCAGATGACCGCGCCCCGGCGCGCCCATGCTTCGCGCGGAACGCCAGAGACCGGGTCATCGGCCGGCGGGCTCGGGGTCGGAAACCAGGATGACGTGGTCGAGGTTCAGCAGGCGCACCTGCGCATCGGGCGTGGCGACCGCCACCCAGGGGCGGTCCAGCGCCGTGATGCGGCCGCTCACAGTCCCCAGGCCGTCCGCCAGTTGAAAGGTGCGCTCCTCGCCCACGGCAAGGATCTTCCTGACCGACGCCTCGGCACGCTGCCGATCGGCGCGTCGCTCGAGCGCCTGGATCACCGGATCGCCGAGCATCAAACCGGCAAACGAGACAACCCCGATGAGCAGTCCGATCAAGAGCCACCGGTTCGCGAGGTCCTTCGTCTCGGCGGCAAGGCCGGGGAGACCGTCGCGCGTTCGAACGGCGAACCGCCCGGGTTCCGCCTGTTCCTCGATCAGGGAGTCTCGCTCACGACGCACAACGTCTCGTGAGAGCAATCCGCCACCCGATCGTGAAATCTCGCCTCTCGTTGCCATTTCAACCCGTTCCCGGTTCGCATTCACGATTTTCGCCATGGGATCTCCCGCCGCGGAATTTCCCGCGCCGCGCGACGGGCATCATCCGAGAGTTCCGCCAGGAAGCTACCAGTTCCGTTGACCTTCCGAAAGGCTCCTTCGCGCCCGCCTCAAGGCGCCTTTGGGACACCGCCATGCGCGGCTCCGAAATGGCACCCATCCGCCTATCCATCCCCCCGCATGCATCCGTCCATGTGGAATTGCCGGTGCCGAGCCGTCGGCATTCGGGAGGCGGCGGGCGCGCGAAAGCCTTCCAATCACGGCAAGAAACACCTGACACATATGGCAAACGCCTTCCGGCGTTCACTGACTCGGATCATCAGCCGCCGGTTCCCCCAATGGCGAAGCCTGCGGCGACTCTGCCGGGCGATCACAGACCCATCGACTCTCCAGCATCCGATCCCGCCGGACTCAGGGCGCATCGATGAAGAAGACGTGACTCCCCTTCAGATGGAAGGGAGGCGGCCCCGCGTTCGCATCCTCAAGCGGGGTGGGGGCTACGCTTGATGAGCGCGGCCGGGGCCGCCGAAAAGTTTCATCACCGCCTCGGTGCGTGTCCGCACCTGCAGCTTTCGATAGGCGTTGTGGATATGGGTGCGGATGGTTTCCTCGCTGATGTTCAGATCGCTCGCGATCTCCTTGTACAGGCGGCCCTTGGCAAGCAGCTCCACAATCTCGCGCTGACGCGGGGAAAGGGTGGCGGCGGCGGCATAGGCGTCCGACGGGACCGGTTTGCAGAACGCCTGCACCACGCGTCGGGCGATTGAGGAGCTCATCGGAGATCCCCCGCGACGGAGCTCACGCACCGCCGCAATGAGATCCCGCTCGGATGTCTGCTTGATGATATATCCCGTCGCCCCGGCCTCGAGGGACTTGAAGATGCGATCGTGATCCTCGAAGACGGTCAGCATCATGATCTCGACCTCGGGCCTGAGCCGCTTCCACGCCCGGATGCATTCGATGCCCGACATTCCGGGCAGCTGAATGTCCATGAGGACGACATCGACCCCGAGCCCCGGAGCTGCCGCCAGGGCCTCCTCAGCGCTTCCGAAGGTTCCGACACAGGTGCAGTCGGCCGCGCGGTCGATCATCAGGCGAAGCCCATTGCGCACGTCGGGATCGTCCTCGACCACTGCCACCCGAATCACTTCCTGTTTCGCGGCCATTGCCACCGACCGACACCCTTCCAGCCCGGCTGACTTCCCGCAATCCCACGAACATGGGAAGGCCCGCGCCCGGACATGACGGGCCAGGCACTCCCCTCCTGCGGCCCGGAGGCGGCTCCCTACAGCGGAACAAGGAACTCAAGGATGGTGCCGGAACCGGGCACGCTCTCGAGGTTCATTCGCCCGCCGAGTTCAATGATGCGCCGCCGCATGTTGCCGAGGCCATTGCCGCCCGTGCCGGGAGACTGCGGCCGAAAACCCACTCCGTCCTCGCGAACGATCACCCCGAGGCACCCGCCGGAAATGGTGAGTCGCATCTCCACGTTTCCGGCGCCGCTGTGCTTGAGGATGTTCTGCACGGCTTCCTTCACGGCGAGCAGCAGGTTCCGGCGAAACAGCGCCGAGACGCGGTGCTCCGGAACCGGGTCCGGCATGTCGAGCTTCAAGGCGACGCCGGTCTGCTCGAACGCGGACGCGACGTGCTCGCGCACGTAGGCGACGAGATCGCCGAGGCTGTCGTTGTCGGGGCTGGTGGCCCAGACAAGGTCACTGATCCTCAAGGTGAGTTCGCGGGCACCGTCCGCGATCCGCTCCAGAAAGGTCCGCACCTCCGGCGTGCGCACGGCGCGCACCCTCGCCAGTTCCGCGAGCATGGAGATCTGCGTGAGCGTGGCGCCGACGTCGTCGTGCATGTCCGCGGCGATACGACCACGCTCCGCCGCGAGTGCCTGCAGGCGCCGCGCCTCATGCCGCCGATGCTGGATCGACAGGCGAATCCAGTGGACGGCCACGGAGCCAACCGCCAGACACGCCAGGAGCCCCCACTGCACCGCCTTCCGTTCCCAGAGGTACGGTTCAATCACGAAGGCGAGGGAGGCCGCGTCCTGCTTCCACTGCCCGTTCGCGTTGGCGGTCTGCAACTCAAACTCGTACCGACCCGGTCGCAGGTTGCTGTAGAAGGCCTGGCGCAGATCGGTCACGGGACTCCAGTCCTCGTCATCACCCTTGAGCCGATGGCGGAACTGAACGCGGTCCGCCGCAAGGAGGCTGATGGCATTGTACTCGATCTCGATGCGGTGCCCCGAACCGGCGGGCAGGCGGAGCGGCCCGGAGCGGGAGGACGACGGAAGGGGCGTTTCCCTCCGGTTTACAAGCACACGCTCGATGATGCCGTCCAGGGGAAGAGCCTCCCGCCGGACGTCCCGCGGGTCGATCACGGCCACACCCTGGCGAGTCGCGACGAGGATCGTGCCGTTCGACGTCTTTGCGGTGATCGGCTGATGACGGCTCGTGCAATCAGGGGTAAGCAGACCATCACCGACTCCCAGCGTGACGCTTTCGATGCGCGCGCGGCGGCCGTCGAGGTACTCCTCGACTTCACGGCGGCTCACGCGATGGATGCCGCGCTGACCCGGCAGCCAGAAGTCCCCGAAATCATCCTCGACCAGCCCGAAGATGAGATCGTCCGGAAGGCCGGCATCCGGCCCGACGAACCGGAAGACGCCGTTGGATCGGCGAACAAGCGCCCTGGGCGAGACAGCCCACAGGCTCCCGCCCTGATCCACGAGTGCGGGGGCACAGACATCGCATGGAAGCCCATGCCCGGTGGTGAAGGCCTCGAACCGCCCGTCTTCAACGCGGAGCAGACCGGCGCCGATGGTCCCCACCCACATTGCGCCGTCCGGATCAGGGACCAGTCCAAAGAGGTCC
This sequence comes from uncultured Verrucomicrobiota bacterium, assembly GCA_964389135.1. Taxonomy (GTDB): domain Bacteria; phylum Verrucomicrobiota; class Verrucomicrobiia; order Limisphaerales; family CAIMTB01; genus CAIMTB01. The sequence continues at coordinate 117,119 of CAYMDA010000007.1, forward strand.
ACGCGGGCCAGGTCCTCGCCTGTGCGCAGGCGCCCCCAGCGCCGACCCGGCCCCGGTTCCATCCATGTCACCCCGAGTTCGCACGTGCTCCATATGCGGCCGGCGAAATCAACCGCTACCGAGTTGATGTGATGAGATGCGAACGGCGCGGATTCCGAGATGCAGTTCCTCTCCAGGTCGTACGTGAACAAGGCGCCACCCTCGCCGGCCATGCCGAACCAGACGGTTCCGTCCGGTTGGATCTGCACCGCGCCCATGCGTAGCATGGGCCTGCCGTCCGAGGCAGGAAGGGGACGCCATCGCCCGTTCTCGAACAGGTCGATTCCTGCCGGGCCGCCTGCCAGCAGGCGACCATCGGGCAACACGTGCACCGCGCGGATGTTGTTGCCGCTCAAGCCATCCCGACGCGTGATCATCCGCACCACCTTCTCCCGTACGAGATACAGCCCGTCGCTGGCCGTCCCGATCCAGACGCCCCCCTCACGGTTCTTCTCGATGCAGAACACCTCGAACGGGGCCGCATGTGTCGTGAGATCCACGTCCTCGAGACGTCCCTTGAAGATCCTTGCGAGACCGGGCTCGGAGCCCATCCAGTCCTCCCCGAGGACAGGCTCGCGCAGCCGGGTGACATGGCACTGCGAATCACGGCTCCCGTTCATCCATTGAAACCGCAGGCCATCGGGAGTGACCACCTCGACCCAGCGGCGGGTGGGATCCACCGGGTCCTGCCAGCAGTGAATGGCCAGCTCGCAGGCCGTCGCGCGCAGGACGCGCAGGGACGCGCCGTCCTCCCCGGCATTCAGCTTCGCGCACACGGAAGGCGCGGGGCTCACGCCATCCCAGAACAGGAGATGATCCGGCTCCTGCGTGGCCATCCAGAAGCCGCCCTCCGCCCGCACGAGCTTCCGAAGGTGCCCCGGCACCGAGACCTGCGCGAGGGTGGCGCCCGATTGCGGGTCATAGCGCCGGAACGAGTTTGCACCGCGATCCCGTGAGTCATGCCGCAGGCCCGCCACCCACAGCGTTCCGTCCGTCTCGGGATGAACCTGGACGATGAAGCGCTCAGGAAGACCGTTGGTCAGCAGGCGCACGTCGGCACCGCGAATCCGCAGCAGGCCGTTGAACGTTCCGGCCCAGATCGTCCCCTCGGCGTCCTCCGCGAGACAGATGATGTCCGTGGATTCGTCGGTGAGCCCCGGGCGCACCTGGGAGAGCATGTCCCGAAACCGCATCCCATCGAAGCGGGCCAGGCCGTTCTCCGTGCCCACATAGAGATAGCCGTCGCGTGCCTGCAGAAGGCACTGGATGAAGTTGTCCGGAAGGCCGTTCACACTCGTGTACTGGCGGTGCGTGAAATCGCTGAAGGGCCGACGGACGATGTTCGTCTGCCATTCCGGCTGGAACAGCGCGCGGGTCGCGCGCCGGCGCGCCGGCCCGTTCCGAACCCGCGCGGTCGCCGCGCCGCCTGCGTGCAGGCCGCCGATTTCCTCAGGCACCAGGCAGCGATCGTACAGGCGCAGGTCGCGGATGGATCCGGCCCATTGCCGATCGCCACGCATGTCGTTCCCGATCGAGATCCAGCGGAGCCGGGCATCGAGCGGCATTGGCCAGCTCGCACTGCACACGGATCCGCCCTCACGCCACAGCGTGAGCGTACCGTCCTCCGACCGAGTGATCGCAATGTGGATCCAATCCTCGGACACAGGCGTGTGCGGGGCGTCCGACTCCGTGAGATAAACCGACTCAAAGCAGAAGCGTTCGAGGAAGGGACCCGGCTCATGCAACAGTCGCAGGGTGCCCGCGGCCGTTTCCAGGGAAAGCAGGGCGCTCGTGAGGTTCGGCGGCCTTGCGATCCGCACCCATGCGGACACGGTGAACGCGGCGCCCGGAAGATCCGGCGGCAGCAACTGAACCCATCCCGTGTCGTTCCCGAACTCGGTCGTGTCCTCGCTTCCCGTGGGCAGCGCCGGCAACAATCCCATGACCACTCCCTCGCGGCCGGAGACATCGTCCGTCGCCTCGAACACGTTCGGCCACCAGCCAATCAGGCCTTCCACTCCCGAGTCTGCCGGGAACGAATGCGAGCTCGCGAAGGATCCGCAACTCAGAGACAAAGCGATGAGGACATTCCAGCCGCGCAACCCACCCACCGGCCGCCCCCACTTCCTAGCCATGCCACTATCCTCCACAGTCAGCGATGGCTGGCAACCAATTCGAGCGTGCTGCGTATTGTCTTGAGACTCAGGGCAATGAAGACAGCGGCCCGCGATCCCCAGTCAGCCCAAACACGATTGTCCCGCCGCTCGCACCGGGCTTTTCCCGATGATTCAGGTCGCGAACAGACCTGTCCCGCCGCGGACTCGGCGAAATCGCTGACGACAAGGGCCACGGGGGTCCGGGAGATAAGGAGAGCCGGGCTGACTCCTTCTCACTTCCGACCGGCCCCCCCCGCGGGCCCAGGGAAGGCAGCCTTTTCCGAGCAGGGAAACCACTTTGCCGGCAGCGAGGCGCACCAAGGACGGCCTCGTCGCCCCGGCGTACTCCATCCAGGGATGCAAGCCCCTGTGCGGGACGAGGCCGTCAAACCGCACTCCGGCCTCTCCCGGACAGGCCGGATTCATTCAACGAGCGGAGCGCGAGAGGCGGCGAGGTGGGACAGGTTCAGCCGACGCCGTTCACCGCCCCAGGGCAAACGCCCCGGAGCCATGAGGCGTCCGGGGCGCGCGGTCGGTGCCAGGGTCGGTCTGGCTATTTACCGCTGCGAAGCGCCGCGATCTCCTCCTTCAGCTCCTCGATGAGCTTCTGCTGGGCTTCAATCTGTTCCTGCTGCGCCTTGATGCCCTCCACCGCAAGCGCGACAAGATTGGCAAAATTGACTCCCATGGGCTCATTCTCCTTGTTGAAGACCGCAGCCTCGGGCACCACCTCGGCCACTTCCTCGGCGATGAATCCAAGATCCGTTCCCCGGTTGGCGCTGACATCCTCCTTCCACTCGAACCGCACTCCACGCAGCCTGGTCACCGCGTCGAGGGCGTTGTCGATCGGGCGGACGTTCTCCTTCAGGCGTCGGCTGGATTCCTGAACGAGCTTGCCTGCCGTCAGGGTTCCCTTGACGGTGACAAGGGCCGCCTCGGGTCCGACCGGGCTCTCAAAAATGAACCCGTTGGGATCGGTCAGGATGATGCCATCGTTGGGCCGCTCCAGCGGATCGACGAAGATCCGGCAGAAGTCCGTGTCGCCGAAGGTCAGGGCCATACCGGCACCCTTCACGCCCAGCACCCGCAGCCCGCCGGGATCGCTCACCACGATCCCCCTGAGATCGAGCTCCACACCGATCCGGCAGTCCGTCCCGAATTCCAGGAATCCGCGCGGGATCTGCACGACAGGGGTGCCGCGAATGTTCTCGAAGCGGAAGAAGTTCGGGTCCTGGAACACCAGTCCGCCCGCGGTCGGATCCGGCACCAGGATCCTGCAGTCGTCCGTGGGACCGAACGTGAGGATCGGCGGCAGCGGCTCCTCGAACACCGGGGGCAGAATGCGAATGACGGGATCACGCAGCAGCAGCCCGGGAATCACCCCCGGCAACACCTCGATCCGGCAGTCGTCCCCCTGTCCGAACAACAGCCGGAGGCCCGACCGCTCGCCATCCCCGATCAGCCGGAAGCCATCGGGATCCCTGACAATGAGGCCCCTGAGCACGTCGGGATTCACCCCGATCCAGCATTCGCCGGTGCCGAAGGAAATCGACTGGAACGGCTGCTCGCCGACGAGCATCCCCTGGACCTGCTGGTAGAGTCCGCCAAACGACGGACGCTCCTGTGCATGAGTGGCTGGCGCGGAAGTCAGCATCAGGCTGACGGCTCCCGACACGGCGACTGCCGGGCCAACCCTCGCGATCATACGGAACATGTCATCTGTGATTTTAGTGTGCATTTTGTTGTCTCCTTGGCGGAAGCAACTTCTTACATGCTCCCGGAATGAACTGACTGTGAGTAGAGTGCTTGAGGACAAGGGATCTTCCGGGATTGCTTCAACCCCTGCATCACGATCCGGGATGGGCGCAGACCTGACCTGAATCAGACGGACCCGCCGCGACTCGAGATTCTCCGACGCCAGCACGCAGCCGCCAGCGCGGGCGCCAGCACCACCATCGCCCATGTCACCGCCGGCTCCGGAACCACGGCCAGGGTGATGTCATCCACATTGTAGAAACCCAGCGCCCCCGAGCCGGTCAGTGCCGCGGTGTCGAAGGCATTCGACCTGTCGATGATCCCGATGAAATAGATGGCATCCCCGCCGGGCGTCACCCGATCCGGAGAGCCCGGATCGATGCTCACACTGCCAATCCCCGGCACCTCGATGCGTATATCACCCGCGAACAGCGTGAGATCAGGCACCTCGGCCGTAATCACGCTGAGACCGATCGCGTTCACCGGCTCGAACGTCATGGCAACCGTGTCCGCGTAGGAGAACTGATTGAAGGTTCCCGGGTTGTTCACTCCCAGGTAGTTGTTTCCGGAAGCAGCGGCATAGGTATCATCGATGAAAAGATTGGGCGTGCCGAATCCCGAAAAGGTGATTCCGGAGAGCGTACTTGGATCCGGGAGTTCGGTCCCGGCGGCCTGCGCCTCGAAATCAAGAGTCTGCTGCTGGAAACCGGCTATCTCCGCGAGGAAGGCGGCGCGATTGTTGTAAACGACTTGCGCCGCGGACTCGTGGCCGAGACCCACGACGAGGAGAACGGCCAGGGACGACGCAAGAGCGTGGTGGCGATAGGCATTCATGGTGGTGTTCCCCCGATGGACAGACAGCGACCGTCCCCGGGCGACAGCCCGGTCCGCTTCCCGGCTCACGATACCCTCACCCGGGGCGCGATCGTGCGCACTTGCAGGGAAGGGAGTACGGGAACAATCGCTGGGTTTACGGTAGCCATGGATGCCGGAAACATGACTGCTTGTAAAGGTTTTTTTTAGTTTGTCTCATGATTCGATTTCTTGGAGGGCGCAACCTGTAGCCGCGTGTCCCTGGCGCGGCGTCGCGACGCGCTGCGTGTCGGGACGCCCGGTCGGACGCCGGGACTGCAGGGAGAATGGAGGTCAGGAATGGCGTCGCGCGCGGGTGTCGTGCAGACCCGGATCGACCCGCGTCACGGTTGGCCCTGTGTCTCCCACGAGGTCCGATCGAACCGTGAGCTTCCGGGCTCCGTGCTCACTCGGCGTCCCTGCGCACTGGGTGATCGGGATCGCGCACAGCGTGGCCACCGGGCCTGCGGAAAAGCGGGTTTCCAAGGCATGGGGCCGCGATCCGGGTCTGACGCGAACGTTGTACGCCGCGTGTCCCCTCGAATCGTTCAGGTGCAATCGGGGCTTTGTGGCGCGTGCGTCCGCGCCATGCCTGCCGCGATCTCCCGCGCCCGCACGGGATCCATCTCGGGTCCCCGTCCGATCCCCTCGCAATGCGCGGCCAGGTCGTCCCATGCCGCCTGGCTCCCAAGGTATTGCGGCCAGAACGGAAAGGCGCGGCACTGCGCCGGGCGCGCGTCGTAGGCGCGGCACTTGCCGTCCGCGCCGAGCAGAACGCAGCGATCCTCTGCGCCGTCGCGGATCGAACGCAGCATCAGGCCGGCATCCGACTCGACCACGAGCTGTTCCCTGGGCAGGGGGAACAGCGCCTGGATCGCGGCCACCTCCTGTTCCGTCACGCGCACGGCTCCCGTGCCAAGGCAACAGCGGCCGCAGAGCGTGCATTCGAAGCGCAATTTCACCGGCGCGAGCATACGCCAAGGACAGGATTGGCGACCGCTGAAATTCGATGTCGCACATCGATGGCGGGCCACCTGTCGGGCCCCGTGTCGCGCCCGCGTCACTCGTCCCGGCCGAATCCGGACTCGACACCGGCCCGCCGAAGATCGACAAGGTTCTCGCTCTCCAAGGCTTCCAGCACGGTCAGGCGATCAAGGATCCGGAGGCATGAACGACACGCAGCGCATCTCGGCCATCGCCTCGGTCCTCCTTGTGTTCGCCAGCGCCGTCTTTGGATGGATGGCGTGGCGAAGAGGGGCACTGCCGTTCAAGCCGCCGGAACTGGAAGCGCCGGCGCTGATCCCGCCGGGCGACCAGGACATTGTCGCCCGTCTCTGGGAGGACCCGCTCCGGGCCGTGCAGGCCACCATGTCGAGCCATGACGCGGACCCGCATCACTCGGCGACATCCCTCGCGCGGAGAATCGAACGCCAGCTCTCGGACAGCGAGCGCCAGCTCCTGCTGATGGTGCTTCCGGTCCCGGGAACGCCCTTCCCCGACGACGCCGAGACACGCCTGCGGATGCGCTATGCCCTGCAGCTCGCCATGGCGCACCATCGCTACTCCCCGAGCGACCGCGACCATCTGGGCTACCTGCCGCTTCCCTGGTTCGGCCCCACCGGGCCGCACCCCCATGGATCGGACGGCACGCCGCGCCTGGCGGAGTACTCCGCCGCGGTCGAGTCGCGGCTGCCGGTCGCGTTCGAATGGTTCGCGCCTCCCGCGGACTCGAAGGGTCCGGACGTTCTGGTCCTGTGGATGCCGGAGTCCGCACTCGGGAATGCGCCGCTGTGCAATCTCGCCTACCTGCAGAGCACACTCGTGGGGAAGGCAACGAACCAGCTCGCGGGGCTGTACCTCCTTGGTCCGCGCGCCTCGGACACACTCAAGGTCTTCGCCGCGACCAGGGAGTTCCCCGCGGCGCCCGAGGGAAAGTCCCACGTGTGCGCGGATCACCTCCGGACGGTCTTTCGCATCTACACGTCGCAGGCGACCGCGCCGGATCCGTTGATCGGGATCGAGGCCTCGGAACGACGGGATCGCGTGCGGGCAGGCCTCGAAAAGCTTCTTCAGGGAATGCTCGGCGCCGGCACCGGCGACTCAACCTCCAGACGATATGTCGCCAACTTCATCGCGACGGACGATCAGCTCACGGACCTGCTCGCCTGGGAACTCCGCCAGCGCGGCATCGACCCGGAGCGCGACAAGATTCTCCTGCTCTGCGAGGCCGACACCTCCTACGGCCGCGCCCTGCCCCTCGCGTTGCGGGCATCACTGCTGGCCACCAACAGGTATCCGATGGATTTCCCGACGCCGCAGAGACTGGCGGACGGACCAGGCTCACTCCCGGAGCGGACGAACATCGTGATTCTCTACTACCTGCGGGGCCTCGACAAGAGCAAGGGGGTGCGGCAGGACGCGGCGGCGCGGTCCTCCCCCGTCTCTTTGAAGCCCGCGGAGCAGACCCTCGCCGAGCTGCTGCAGGCACCCTCCGCCCCGCCGGTGGGCGAGTCACAGCTCGACTATGTCGAACGCCTGCCCCTCGAGCTCGAACGCGACTCCGCGCGCGCCGTGGGCGTCCTCGGCAGCGACGTGGAGGACAAGCTCATCCTGCTCCGGGCGCTGAGACGCAGGCTTCCGGACTCCGTGTTCTTCACGACGGATCTGGACGCGCGCCTGTGGCACCCGCACCACCTGCCCTACACCCACAACCTTGTCGTCGCCTCGGGACATGACGTGTACGAGCACACCGACCGGCCGTTTCACATGCCGGGATTTCGCGACAGCTATCAGACCGCGATGTTCCGCGCATGCGTCACCGCGCTGTCGGATGCCATGGGCAGGAGCTCCCCGGCCGACACCACGACCCCGGCCCCGCGCCTTTTCGAGCTCGGCCGGAACGGCCCCGTCGCGCTCGAATGGCGTGATCGCCAGAATCTTCGGATCCAGGCGCTCGGCGTTTACCTCCAGCGGCTCCTCGAACCCGGCGTGCTCTGGCCCGCGTTCCTGATCGTCCTCTCTCTCTGCGGCGCGACGGTCATCTGGGCGTTCACGCGGACCGAATGTGGCGAGTCGAGTCCGCTCGACTGGGTGCTGGCACTGAGTCTTCGGCGGAGGATCTGGGCGCTCGTATCGGTGGCGGTCGTCGGAGCGTTTGTCCTGCTGGGCGCGATCGATGGCGCCCGTGCGGGCGGCGAGCCGTGGGTCTGGTTCCAGGGCATCAGCTCGTGGCCCACCCACACCCTTCAACTACTCACCATCGTACTGGTGCTCTGGCTGACATGCCCGCTTCTGAAACGTCACTTTCATCATCGCGAAAACCTCAGGCGCAAGTACGCAGGAGACACGACGGTCGAACCCGCCCCCTGCAGCCGCCCCCGCGCCGCGATCCCGCGCGCTCACGCCTCCCTGCCCATGGCATGGCAATCGCTCCGCGATGCATGGAAGCTCGTGATCCGCCAATGGCCGACCGCGGCCGGCGGACAGGTCGATGTCGCGTCGGTGGTCGACGAGTGGCAGTCCAAGTCCGCGCCGGGTCCGCGGCTCATCCGCATCGCGTGCGTGAGCGTGCTGTACCTCATGCTGACAGTCGGGATCATCTGGCTGCTCGGCTGGCCGGCGTCCGCGAACGTGCGCGGCACGATCGCGCGCGTCGCCGACGCCATCCTGTTCGGCGCGAGCATGGTCGCGTTCAGCTTCCTGCTGTTCTACGTGCTCGACTCGGTCTGGCTGTCGTCGCGACTCCTCTTTCAGATCGGTGCGCCGGTTTCACGCTGGCCGAAGCCGGCGGTCGAAATGGCCAGGCGCCGCCTCGGTTCGGCCGGCGACCTGCCCTCGGAGTCCGACGTGGAGGGTTGGCTCGACGTCCAGTTCGCCGCGGAAAAGACGGAGTTCACCGGGCGTCTCATCTTCCTGCCGTTCATCGTGCTGCTCCTGATGCTCGCGGCCCGGAACCGCGTCTTCGACGCATGGAGCTGGCCGCCTGCGCTGGTCCTGGTGTGCTTTCTGAACGTGGCCCTGGCGGCATTCTGCTGGGCGATCCTGCGGCGCGCAGCCAGCCGGGTGCGGGAACACGCGCGCGGCAAGCTCCAGCGCAGGCTGCACGACATCTCGCTCGCCCTCATCGACGCGGACGCGACGGCGCGTCCGACACGGTTGCGCGAGCAGTTTCTTCTTCAGGCGCTGCTGGGGGATATCGACCGTGAATCGCGGGGTGCGTACGCGAAACTGATCCAGGATCCCGCGGTCGTCGCGATGCTCATTCCCTCGGGCGTCCTTGGCATTCTCACGGTCGCGTTCTACATGCTGTTCGGACAGGTGTGACCGTGTGCCAGCGGATGCGCCTCGGGCGAGGACACGCGGGCAGGCGGATCAGGCAGGACGGACGCCGGCGCGGCGAATCTCCGGGTCCGACGCTATTTGTCGCGGAACTCGAACTCCGCGACCACGGCCCGGTGGTCCGACGGATACGGCGTCACGATGATATCCGCGAACTCACTCGACTCACCCACGATCTGGCATCGCGTCACGCTCACGCCACGCCCGTGAAAATGGATCATGTCGATGCGGTCGTGGCGATCGGCGGGATCGTCGGGAGAAGTCAGTGGCGTCCATGTCCATCCGGGATGCGCCACCTCGTCCCGGTGCACGACGCGGAAGGCGTCGCGCAACCCGGCGCGGGCGACCGCGCGCGTGGTGGGGTAGCGCACGGGCATCGGGCAGACCTGGTGCCGGGCGGCGCGCCGGGTCCAGTCGAGGTGCGACGGCTCGTTGAAGTCGCCCGTCAGGAAAACGGGATACCCGGCATCCATGAGCGCTCGCAGTTCGCGAAGTGTCTCGGCGATCTGCTCGCCGCGCGCCTCACGGGCGGCGCGGACCGCCTGCCTCGACGTCTCGAGGAACGGCGCGTTGGCATACGGAATCCCGAGCAGCTGGTACGGCTGATAGGGGGCGTGCGCGAGGTGCACGTTGAACAAGGCGACCTCACGCCCCGAGGGAAGCCGGATGGTCGCACCATGCCGGCGCGGGGTGGGATTGACGATCGGGAACCGGCTGGCGATGCCCCTCCCCCCGCCCTGGTCGAGATAGGACCACCCCAGCTCGCGCGCGATGGCCTCGCCGTGGTTGGGACGCTGCCCGTCCACCTCGCGTCCGAGTGTCTCCTGCAGTCCGGCCACATCCGCGTTGGAGGCGCGAATCACCTCGATGCTCCGGGCGAGAGGTTGTCCGCCGGCCTCGCCGCCCACCCAGAGGTTGTAGCTGAGGACGCGGATGGTTTCGGCGTGGACGGAGACGGCGGCCATGAGGGCGGCCGCGATCCATGTCAGTAGGAATCGGTGCATTGGAATATGCGGGGATGAAACCAGACGCGGTCGCTCTCGGGAAGGCGGCACGTCCGGGCTGGCGAACGCCATGGACCGGCTATAGTTCACGGCCCGTGACTACATGGATTCTGTACGTCGTGCTGGCGGCGGCGATGCTCGCTGCCGCCGATGTGTTCCTGAAGCTGGCCGCAGGGGCCATTCCCAACAGCCTGGGCATGCTGCTCTACGGATCCGTCGCGTTCCTCGTCGGGCTCACCTGGTTCATCGCTGATTTCCGAACCATCGAGTTCACGAAGATCCCGCGCGCGGCGGTGCTGAGCGGGCTCGGGGTCGGGCTGGCCTTCAGCACCGTCACGATCGCGATGTACGCGGCGTTCCGGGCCGGTGCGCCGTTGTCGGTCGCGTCCCCGGTGATCCGGTTGGGGGGACTGATCGTGGCGAGCGCATGCGGGGCGTTGATCTGGCGGGAGCCGATCACCATCCGGTATGTGCTCGGGATCGCGATGGCGGTCGGGGGGTTGTATCTCCTCCTGCACCGGGCATGACCCCGCGAGCCGCGGGACGACGGAAAAGACACAACGACACGATATGCACGGAGAATGCGCCCGACCCGCAAAGGGAGCCGGGGATGCCGCGCGAAATGCGCAGGCCGTCGGAGCTGCGGGACGCGCGCTCTTCCTTGGCGTGCCTGGAGCCTTCGCGGTTCCGTGATTCCCTTGCCGGTGGCTGGAACACGCGGCGGCGCACTCGTTGCCACCAGGGTCGAACATCGTTTCGGGAATCTTCGAGGTGTTCCAACCACCGACCGGCTGGTAAGGACACGCGCATGATTCGCCTCTGCGTGTTGATCGGTCTTGCCATGGCGATGGCCCACCCGGTCCGGGCGGAACTCAGGGCGGGCGCCGCGTCCATCGACATCACCCCGCCGTTCCTTCCGGTGCTCGTCAACGGCGGCTTCCTCTCCCGTTCGGAATCCAACATCACCTCGCGCCTGCACGCGCGCGCGCTCGCGCTCCATGACGCGGAATCCATCGCGATCGTCGTGGTGGACACGTGCATGATGGGCCGACCGCTGATCGACGAGGCGAAGGCGCTGGCGGCGGAGCGCACCGGCCTCGCGACGAACCGGATCCTCATCGCGGCCACCCACACCCACAGTGCGCCATCCGCGTTCGCCTGCCTGGGCACGCAGGCCGACCCGCGCTACGTGCCCTTCCTGCGCAACCGGATCGTCGACGCGATCGAAGCCGCCCGCAGCCGGATGGAACCGGCGAGGATCGGCTGGGCAAGGGCGAACGCGGCGGAGTTCACGGCGCTGCGGCGCTGGATCCGGAGGTCCGATCGCATCGCGGAGGATCCGTTCGGGAACCGGACCGTGCGCGCCAACATGCACGCCGCGGCGAACTGGGACGACGTCACCGGCGAGGCAGGTCCCGAGGACCCGGATCTTTCACTGATCTCCGTGCAGGGGCCTGACGGAAAGCCGATCGCGGTCCTCGGCAACTTCTCCATGCACTACTTCGGCGAAGGCGGGATTGGCGCTGACTACTTCGGCAGGTTCTGCGAGCGCCTTCGGGCGCGCATCGCACCGGAGCACACGAACTTCGTGGCCATACTCTCCCACGGCTGCAGCGGCGATATCTGGCGGGTTGACTACACGATCCCGCGGGAAAGGCGGCCCGATCCGTCGATCGACGCGTACACCGACAGCCTCGTGGAAATCGCCGTGCGCGCACTCGCGGATGCCCGGCATGAGGACGCGGACCTCGCCATGGCGGAACGTCGGTTCACCCTGAACTACCGGGTGCCCGACCGGCAGAGACTCGAATGGGCGGAGCGCATCGTGGCGGCCATGGGCGACCGACCGCCCGCGAACCTGCCCGAGGTGTATGCGATGGAGCAGGTGATCCTGCACGAGCGTCAGCGCACGGAAGTGGTCGTGCAGGCCGTGAGAGTCGGCGACATCGCCATCGCGACGACTCCAACGGAGACGTACGCGATCACGGGCCTGAAAATCAAGGCGGCCAGCCCCCTGCCCCGCACGATCGTGCTGGACCTGGCGAACGGCGGGGACGGTTACATCCCTCCGCCCGAGCAACACCTGCTCGGCGGCTATAATACGTGGCCCGCCCGTTCCGCCGGTCTCGAGGTGACCGCCGAGCCGAAGATCGCGGAAGCGGCGATCCGCGCGCTGGAGGAAGTCGCCGGCAAACCGCGCCGCGTGCCGGAGGTGTCGAACGGACCGGCCGCCCGCGCCATCCTCGAGAGCCGGCCCCTCGCGTACTGGCGGTTGAACGAGTTCACGGGGCCCCACGCCGTGGATGCAACCGGCAACGGTCGTGACGCCGTGTACGAACCCGCCGTCGCCTACTACCTCGAAGGTCCCGCGTCCGAACGCTACTCGGGTGCGGACAGCGTCAATCGCGCCCCGCACTTCGCCGGGGGCCGGCTTCGGGCGCGGGTCCCCGGGCTTCAGGATCAATGGACCGTCTGCTTCTGGGCGTGGAACGGCCTGCCCACCGATGCCCGCGAGGTGACCGGGTGGATGTTCTCGCGCGGCCCCGATTTCGGGGCGGGCCCCGGCACGCTGCACCTCGGAATCGGCGGCGGTTCCACGCACGCGGGTCGGCTGCTGCTGCTCGAGGGGGAAGGCACAATGACCAGTGGCCGGACGGAAATCCCGCGCTGGTCATGGCACCACATCGCCGTGGTGCGCGACGGCACAACCGCGCACGTGTACATGGACGGGCGGCTCGAAATCACCGCGCAGCTCCGGGATCGCGGCGCACCGGTGTTCGACCAGTTGTTCTTCGGGGGGCGCAGTGACGGCGAATCGGGCCTCGAAGGGCGCCTCGACGAAATCGCCGTGTTCGATCGCGCGCTCAGCGCAGCCGAAGTTCAGCGCCTTGCGCGCTGACGGGAAGCCGCCGATCCGGGCGGGCTGCTCCGCCGCGCGCGGACGCGTCAGCACACGGGATTCAGGTGGGCGAAATCCGTGATCGGCCGCGCGCTGGCTTCACAGAGATCGCGCACGCGACGCAACCGCTCGGTCGCCGGGCCCGCTAGCACTGTCCTGCGGGCCTCGCCGTCGGCCTGCACGGCGTCGTTCCAGATGGCGCGGCCCGCGATGACACCGCTGGCGCCCGCACCGCATGCGACGCGGGTCTGCGCGAGGAAGACGTCGTCGGAGACGCCTGCCGAAAGGAGAACCCACGGAACGGCGCACGCCGCGCTGAGCTCGAGGCAGGCGTCACGCCACACGGCCTCATCGGGAACCTCGCGTGCCTCCACCGGAAACTCCGCCTTGAGCACGTCCACGCCGAGGGGCACGAGCCGGCGGGCGGTCTCGATGACCACACGACGCCGCTCGGCGGACGGCAGCCTGGCCGCCGCATCCGCGGGATTCCAGGACAGGGGCTCGAGGTACAGCGGGATCTCCGCGGCTTCGCAATCACGCGCGACGCTGCGCACGAGATCCTCCACGGCACCGGCCCCCGGCGCGTCGGGATGATAGTACACGAGCAGCTTCACGCCGGCGGCGCCGGTGCGCGCGATGCGCCCGGGACTCCACCCCTCGACAAGACCCGTCTCAACGCGTGCCGGGTCGCCCGTGGATCCCGTGTCGAGCGCAACAAGGAGCCCCGTCCGCCCCGGGAGCGCACCCGATCGGACAGAGGTCTCGAGCCCGAACTCCGGATCGAGCAGGACGGCGGTCGAATGCGGCGCCAGCGCGACTACGATGTCGCGCTTCAACGCGGCGAGCTCGGCATCCACCCGTTCCGCGCCGACCTCCGGCTCGAGCCGGCGACGCAGCGGCCCTCGATGATCGATGGCGAGCACCGTGAACCTTCCCGTCGCGCCCGCTGCCTGTTGCAGGCGGCGCAGTTTACCCAGGGACGGGCGGGGCGTTCGGTCGCTCATGATGTCGTCGGCTGGCCCGTGATCTCGCCGATCCGAACCGGTCGGCGCTCCTTCATTGACCGGGCGGCGGCCATGGCGAGCACGACGGGCATGCGCCCGGCCTCGATGGGAACCGGCGAGGGTCCGCCCCCGCGGACCGCGTCCAGGAACGCCCGCATTTCGGCGACATAACTCTCGCCATAGCGTTCGAGGAAGAAATGGAGCGGAAGATCGCGCCGGATGCAGTCCGCGCGGCTGATGACGGCCGTGTTCGGATGCCGATTCTCGATCCGGATGGAGCCTTCGCTGCCGAAGACCTCCGCGCGCTGGTCGTAGCCGTAAACCGCCTTCCGGGAGTTCTCGATCACCGCGGTGACGCCGTTCTCGAACGTCACGAGGACGACTGCCGTGTCGATGTCGCCCGCGTCCCCGATGGCCGGATCGATCCGCACCGAGCCCACGGCATAGACGTCCGCGACGGGCGCGTCATGGAGGAACGAGATCATGTCGAGGTCATGGATCATCATGTCCATGAACAGCCCGCCGGAGTGGCGGACGTACTCGACGGGAGGGGGCGCCGGGTCACGGCTGATGATGTGGATCTGGTGCGGCTCGCCGATCTCCCCGTCCACGATGGCCTTTCGGACCCGCTGATAGTCGGGATCAAAACGGCGATTGAACGCCACCTGGAAGATGACGCCCGCGCCGCGGACGGCGTCGATGGCGCGATCGATCTTCGCGAGGTCCGTGTCGACGGGCTTTTCGCAGAAGACATGCTTCCGGGCCGCGGCGGCGTCCTCGATGATCCGGGTATGGGTGTCCGTCGAGGAGCAGATCACGACGGCGTGAATGTCGTCGCGCTCGAGGATGCGCCGGTAATCCGCGACGACCTCGGGCACGTCGAGTTCACGGGCGCACTCCCGGGCGGCGGTTTCGCGGACGTCGCTGATCACGACGAGTTCCGCGTCCGTCATGCGGCGGGCGATGTTCTCGGCGTGCAGATGTCCGATGCGACCGGCACCGATGAGGCCGAGGCGGATGGGTCCCTTGTTCATGCGTGGGATGGTCAGAGGCCGAGGGTGCGGAGGTACTCGCGGTTGCGCAGGGCGCTGTCCCGGGGACTCCCCATCCCCGGGAGGACGTCCTGTTCGACGACGATCCACCCGCGGTAATCGCGGCGGCGGAGCCATTCGAGGACCGCCTTGAAATCGACGGTGCCCTTGCCGAGCTCGCAGAACACGCCGTGGCGGATGGAGGTGAAGTAGCCCCAGTCCTCGCTGCGGGAGCGCTCGGCGACGGCGGGCTCGCAGTCCTTGAAGTGCACGTACCAGATCCGATCCGCGAAGCGATCCAGCGCGCGGAGCACGGTGGACCCGTCGGCGCCCGGGCCCGCGCCGAACGCCAGGTGCCCGGTGTCGAAGACCAGGCCGAGCAGTTCCGGATCGGTCCGTGACAGCAGGGCATCGATTTCGTCGGGCGTCTCCACGAACCCCGCGCAGTGATGGTGAAAGACGGTGCGAAGCCCGGTCGTGTCCCGCACCGTGCGCGCAACCGCCTCGGCGCCCGCGGCGAACGTTCTCCACTGGTTCGGCGTGAGCCCCATGGCGGGCGTGACGCGGCCCGCGTTCAGGGTGCGAGCCGGATCGGACCCGTTGTCGTCGGCGAGGACGAGATAGGGGGCGTGCTCCCCCTGCGCGCGCTCATGCACGGCCGCGAGCAGCCGCGCGACCTCGACGGCGCGGTCGATCCCGGCGGCGTGGGCCGCAGGATCCCTCAGCGCCACCGGCACGAACGCGCCGAGCATCGCGAGGTTGCGGCTCCGGAGTTCCTCGTGGAGTGCATCCGGGTCCGTGGGCATGTACCCCCAGTCGCCGAGTTCCGTGCCCTCGTACCCGGTCTCGCGAAGCTCCTGGAGCATCCGGTCGAACGGGACGGACCTGGCGCCGACGCCCTCGAACTCGAGCGAGCCCCACGAACAGGGCGCGTTGCCGAGACGGATGGTGCTCATGTCACGGATGGAAACGGCGCGGACGCTGCGGGTGCGTTCAGGTGGAAGTCACGTCGAAAACGGGTCAGAGGAAGGTCCGTTCGGTCGCACGACGCGACGCCCACGCCTCGCGCGCCTTGCGGACGCCGTCCATGGTGGAAACCTCGGCGGGCGGGACGTCCCACCAGCTCTCATAGCTGCCGACCCCGGCGTAGCGGTCGTTGCGCACGTAGATCACCACCGTCCGATCGAGTGACTTCGCCTGCTGGAGCGCGGCGGCCACATCGTCGCGTGTCCTGCACTCGATGACGTGCGCGCCCAGTCCACGGGCGGTCATGGGCAGGTTCACGGGCAGTTCCTCCACGTCCTCCTTCGCCTCGTCACCCGGCAGCCTGCCGTTGCGCGGGTAGGCGTAGCGGGTGCCGAAGCCGTGCTGGCCGAGGGAGCGGCTCAGTCCGCCGATGCTGTTGAACCCGCTGTTGTCCATGAGCACCACCGTGAGTTTGAAGCCTTCCTGGATGGAGGTGATGATCTCGTTCCCGAGCATGAGGTAGCTGCCGTCGCCGACGAGCACGTACACCTCGCGCCCCGGGTCGGCCATCTTGATGCCGAGACCGCCGGCGATCTCATAGCCCATGCAGCTGTAGCCGTACTCAAGGTGAAAGTTCTTCGGGTGCCGCGCCCGCCAGAGCTTGTGGAGATCTCCGGGCATGCTTCCGGCCGCGTTGATCATGACGCCGTTTGGATCACCCTGCTCGTTGATGACGCCGATGAGTTCGCCCTGGCTCGGGAGCGGCTGATGCCGGATCGCGTAGATGCGATCGACCTCGGCCTCCCAGTCGCGGTGGAGCTGTTCGCAGCGCGCGCGGTAGTCCGGCGAGGTGGAATGCCCCGCCAGCGCCTCCCGGAGTTCGTCGAGCGTCACCCGCGCATCGCCGACCAGCGGCAGGGCGAGGTGCTTGAACGCGTCGAACTCGGTAACGTTGATGTTGATGAATCGAACGTCGGGGGACTGGAAGGCGGTCTTGCTGGCCGTGGTGAAGTCGCTGTAGCGGGTGCCGATCCCGATCACGAGATCGGCTTCACGCGCGGCGCGGTTGGCGGCGAATGTGCCCGTCACGCCGATCGCGCCGAGGTTCAGCGGGTGATCGAATCGGAGGCTCCCCTTGCCCGCCATCGTCTCGCCCACGGGAATCCCGAGCGCATCCACGAACGCCCTCAGGGCTTCGGTCGCGTCGCTGTAGATCACGCCGCCGCCCGCGACGATGAGCGGGCGTTTCGCCGCGCGAATCCATTCGACCGCGCGATCGACCGCCCCCGAATCCGGGCGGTTCCGGGGCACGGTCCAGACCCGGTCGCGGAAAAATTCCACCGGGTAATCCCATGCCTCGGTCTGCGTGTCCTGCGGGAGCGCGAGCGTCACCGCCCCGGTGTTCGCGGGACTGACAAGGACGCGCATGGCCTCCGGCAGCGCGGTGATGAGCTGGTCGGGCCGGTAGATCCGGTCCCAGTAGCGACTGACCGGCTTGAAGCAGTCGTTCACCGAGATGTCCTGCGTGTGCTCCCACTCAACCTGCTGCAGGACGGGGGCGACGTTTCGTCGCGCGAAGATGTCCCCGGGAAGCAGCAGGACCGGCAGCCGGTTGATCGTCGCAACGGCGGCGCCTGTGATCATGTTCGTCGCGCCCGGCCCGATCGACGACGTGCAGACCATCGTCTGCATGCGGTTCTTCATCTTCGCGAAGGCGACCGCCGTGTGGACCATGGCCTGCTCGTTGCGCGACTGGTAATAGCGCAGCTGAGGATACTCCTGCAGCGCCTGCCCGATCCCGCCGATGTTGCCGTGCCCGAAGATCCCGAAGCATCCCGCGAAGAAAGGCCGGCTGACGCCGTCGCGCTCGATGTGCTGGTGGATCAGGAATTTGACCAGGGCCTGTGCCGTCGTGAGGCGTTCGGTGCGATGCGCGTTCATGGGGGTTCGCCGGAGGAACGACCGGCGTACAACGAAGGGCCCGATTTGTCCATGTTTCCGTGGGCCCACGACGGGTCCCCCCGGGTGCCGGGCGAGCGAACGGGCCGGCCGGGCACGCCCGCCCGCGGCGGTCAATCGAGCCCGCCCCGGGAGTTCGCGAACGCCAGCACCTCGTCGAGCGTGGGCATGAAGTTGGCGCACCCATGGCGCGTCACGACGATGGCACCGCACGCATTGCCGAGGCGCGCCGCGCGACGCCACCCCCAGCCCTGCAGATGCCCATAGATGAAGCCCGCGCCAAAGGCGTCCCCCGCCCCGAGGATGTTCGCGATCTCGACCGGGTAGCCGGGAGCATCGATCGACTCGATGCCGCCGTCGGGCTGGCGGACGTGGATCGTCGCGCCCGCCGCGCCGCGCTTCTGGACCAGCGCGCGCGGCCCCAGCTTCAGCAGGCGCCCGACCGCCTCCCGCACATCGCCGTGTACCCGGGTGTCCGACACGGATCGGGTCGCCTCGATGCGCGCGGGATCCGTAAGCATCGCCGCGTTGATCTCGTCCTCCGTGCCGAGAACGATGTCGGTGAGACGGAGCACGGAGCGGATCGCGACACCGAACGCCCGCGGGTCATGCCACTGGTCCGGACGGAAATCGATGTCGAGGATCACCTCGGCGCCAGCCTCCCGGGCCAGTTCCGCGGCGAAGATGGTCGCGCTGCGACTCGGTTCGCGGCTGAGATTGGTGCCCGCGAACTGGAACACCCGGCAGCGGTTCACGGGCGCGCGGAGCACGTCCTCGATGTCGAGCCCGATGTCGGCGCAATTCTCGCGGTAAAACACCAGGGGGAACCTGTCGGGCGGCTCGATGCCGAGCACCACGGCGCTGCTGCGGCGATCCGCCTTGCGCGGGATGAAGCGCGTGGCGACGCCCTCCGCTTCAAGGAAGCTCAGGATGAAATCCCCGACGGGATCCTGTCCGACCGCGGTGAGCAGGGCGGTCTTCAGGCCAAGACGGCGTCCGCCAACGCTGATGTTGGTGGGTGAACCGCCGACGTACGCGGCGAAGCTGCGGATCCGCGTGAACGGCGCGCCGACGTCGTTGCTGTAGAGGTCGATCGAGGACCTCCCCATGTGCAGCGAGTCGTACTCGGGGGCAGACGATCGGGTGTCCACGGGCAGGGAGGGGATCCGCACTCAGTAGAGCGGCAGGCGGCGGTCAACGCCGTGGTAGGACTTGGCAACCCACTTGTACCTCGGGTCCTCCTGGTTCGCCAGGCTCTGGGCGCTGCCCGCGAGCACGTTCAGGTAGTAGGTCGTGTAACCCGGCGCGCTCACGACGGGATGATACCCCTCCGGCACGAGGACCGCGCAGCCGCTCTCGACCTGGATCAGGGCGTCGATCGGATGGCCCGCGCGATGCAGGGGAGAGGTTTCGTCCGTGTAAATGCGCTGGTACGCGAACCCCTCCGGGGCGTCGATCTTGTAGTAGTACACCTCCTCGAGGTCCGCCTCGAGGAGGGTGCCTTTCTCATCGACCACGTGGGTGTCGTGCTTGTGCGGCGGGTAGCTGCTCCAGTTGCCGCCGGGCGTGTAAACCTCGACGAGCACGAGCCGGTGCACGGGCGAGCCGGGAGGCAGCAGGTCGTTGATCTGCCGGCTGACGTTGTCACCGCCCCGGATCGAGCGGGTCACCTTCGACGGCTCGATCAGCCATGGCTCGTGATCCTGATCCGTGGGAACCCACGCCACCGCGAAATCACCCCCCGCCTCGGCCGTGACCGTGAACGAGGTTCGTCGAGGCAGGTACAACGCGTGCGCGCCACCCGTGAAGACGGTCTCCCGTCCGCCGATGCCCGACCAGCTTCCGCGGTCTGATTCGACGACGTACCGTCCGGTGAGGTTCACCAGGGCGAGCTCGTTCTCCCCGGTGGCGAACTTCCAGCTCTGGCCGCGCTCCAGCCGGCGCACCTGAAAGTTAATGTATTCCCATCCGGCGCCCTCCGGCGTGATGCGCAGCAGGAGTTCCGGATCCTTCGGATCCTCCGTGGGACGGACCAACAGGTTCTCGCTCGTGTACTTCAATCAGCCCTCCTCCGGCCAGTAGCGTTCGGTGACGATCCTTGGTTCGGTGAAGAAATGGATGACCGCCTTGCCCTGCGCCTTGATGTCGGCGAACTGGGAGCCGCGCATTCCGCCGAAGGGCAGATGCGCCACCGGGGCCGGAATCCCCACATTGATCCCGATCATTCCGCACTCCGCCTCGAGCTTGAACCGGCGCGCGTGATAGCCGCTGCGCGTGTAGATGGACGCGCCGTTCCCGTACTCGTGGCTGTTGATGATGCCCAGGGCTTCGTCGAGCGACTCCGCCTTCAGCAGGACGACGACCGGTCCGAAGATCTCCGTGCGATGAATGGCCATGCCCGGCCGGACGTCGGTGAACACGGTGGGCCCGATGAAATGCCCCCGGTCCCGTCCCGGCACGGCGGCGTGCCGGCCGTCCACGATTAGCTTCGCGCCCTCGCGCAGACCGGTGTCGATCATCTCGAGGATGAAGCTCCGGGCCTTCGCGGAAATGACCGGTCCGAGCACGGCGGGATCGTCCCCGACGGCGGGATCCAGCGGGTCGGCAAGCCGCAGCTTCCCACAGGCCTCGACGAGCTGTTCGCTGACGCGCGCGTGCGTCTCCTCCCCGACCGCGATCACGGCGGACGCGGCCATGCACCGCTGCCCTGCGCATCCGAAGCACGACGACACCATGTTCCGGACGGCCTCCCGGATGTTGGCGTCGGGCATCACCACGAGGTGATTCTTCGCGCCGCCCATCGCCTGAAAGCGCTTGCCCGCCCGGGCGCAGCGCTCGGCCACGGCGCGCGCCGTCCGACTCGAGCCGACGACCGAGAAGCCCTTCACGAGCGGATGGTCGATGAGCGTCTCCACCACGGAGCGGTCGCCATGCACGACATTGAGCACCCCCGGCGGCAGGCCCAGCTCATGGATCCACCCGACGATCCGCTGCATCGTCAGCGGCGTCTGCTCCGACGGCTTCACGATGTATGTGTTGCCCGCGGCGATCGCGTACGGAATGAACCAGAACGGCACCATCCCCGGAAAGTTGAACGGCGCCGCCATCGCGAAAACGCCGAGCGGAACGCGGATCACCTCGCCGTCGATCCCCTCCGACGCCCCGATGAGCTTGTCGCCCTGCTGCAGCACGGGCATGCCGCAGGCCACCTCGCAGTTCTCCACCAGACGCTTGACCTCCGCGCGCGCGTCGGCGAGCGACTTGCCGTTCTCCTGGGAGATCTGCCGCGCAATGGTTTCCTCCTCCTTGCGAAGGATCCCGAGGAGGCGAAAGAGATACTCCACACGCCGCGAGGCCGGCGTTCGGCTCCAGCCCCGGAACGCTCCGGCGGCCGCCTCGACGGCCCGTTCCACCTCGGGCGGAGCGGAAAGCGGAACATGGGCCAGAACGTCGCCGGTCGCCGGATTCTCGACCGGCAGCGTGCCGGTGCGCTCCGCCTCGACCCACTGGCCGCCAACGTAGTTTCTGAGGGGATCCTGGTGCACGATCATCCTTTTGCTGGCGGGCCGACCATCGCGTCCGCCGACATTCCCGCCCTTGGAGGAGGGAGCGAAGTGGGGGCGAACCTAGGCACCGCCCGCCGGGGATGGAAGCAGGAAAAAAGGGAGGCGCCCAGGCACCAGGAGTGCCGAATCTTCTCGTCCCGGCGCATGGAGCCGAGACGCATGCGCCGCCCGATCCGCGGGGCGCGCAAGGCCCGCCCGACCGTTCCGTGGCCCGGATGATTCCAACCACCCCGCTCGACTCGCACGTCCCGCTCATGGATAAACACCGACGGAATGTCGCGCCGGGGTTTCACGCTCATCGAACTGCTCGTCGTGATCGCGATCATCGCGATCCTCGCCTCCCTGCTGCTGCCCGCGCTGTCCACGGCCAGGGCACGCGCGCAGGGCGCCACCTGTGGCGGCAACGTCAAACAGCTGCACCTCGGCTGGACCCTCTACGCCGGCGACCACGAGGAACGTCTCGTGAATAATCACGGGGTCGGCGAGACACGGGCCCGCCGCCAGACATGGGCGAATCACGTGCTCGACTGGGGTGCGAGCGAGGACAACACGAACACGCTGTATCTCACGCACGCCCTCCTCGGCCCCCATGTGGGCCGCTCGGCGGCCGTGTTCCTGTGCCCCGCGGATCGTTCCCGCTCCGAGGCAGGCCGGCGCATCCGCAGTTACGCCCTGAATTCGCTTCTCGGTGACCCCGGCGAGCTCACCAACCGGTTCAATCCGGCGTACGTCCAGTGCTTCCGGACATCCGACATGCGCCAGCCGTCCCGCACCTTCGCCTTCCTCGAGGAGCATCCCGACACGATCAACGACGGGTTCTTCATGAACCGGCTGGATGAGGAACCACGCTGGGGAAATCTGCCCGCCTCCTACCACAACCGCTCGGGCAATCTCTCGTTTGGCGACGGACACGTGGAGCTGCACCGCTGGAATGCGCCCGGGACCGTTCGTCCGCCTGTCCAGGGCGCCCTGCCCACCGGGACGCCTGCCGTTCCGACGACAGACTGGGACTGGCTCCGCGGGCATAGCGGCGAACGCCGCGGGCCGGCGTAGGTCGCCGCGGCCCCCGCCCCGCCTCAAAGCTCGGGCGCCGGGGTGACCACGCGATAGAACCGCGGACCGGCGGACAGTGTTCCTGCCGGATCGCTGACCTCCACCACCCCGTCCACGGCCGGCGCGGGTATCACCTGCAGCACCTGCCATTCGCCGTTCGTCACGTCCTCCCGCCATTCGATCGCGTACGTGCGCTCCCGGACGGCGTGCACCCGGAACCGAATCTGCCGGTCTCCCGTCATCTCGACGTCGAGTTTCAGCACGCTCGCGGCGTCGCGCGGGTCGGTGCCTGCGCGGAACTCGTCCAGGTTGCTGTGTCCGTCCCCGTCGGGATCAGCCTGCTCGCCGCTGATCCCCGGATCGTTTCGTTCCGAGGCGGAGAAATGCAGAGCCTTCCATTCCTCGTAGCCGGCTTCTCCCTGCAGCGCGTGGAACGCGATCTCGCCCGTCCGCGAGTACTCACCGTCACTCACCTCCACGCGCGCCCGGTACGTGCCCGTCACCGGCAGCACGATCGTCGGCGCGACGACGTTCGTCGCGCTGAAGGAGATCGCGGCAGGCCCCTCGCTCTGCGTCCATGCGAACGCCGCCGGGCGGGCCAATCCGTCATCGCTCCAGTCGGGGACGATCCGGAATGGTTCACCGGCAGCGACCGTGACTTCCGCGGGAAGGCTGAGCTCCGGCGGGCGATTCACGGACACCCGCTCCGCCACGAGTTCCAGATCGAAGCTCAGGTCACTGCTGCTGGCGCTCGCCTGGTGCACCTCGACCGCGAGGACATTGGTGCCCTCCCGGAGCATGGAGACAGGCAGCGCGCGTTCGAAGAACGTGGACTCATCGGCGCCGCTCACGGTCGCTGTCGCCAGCGTCGAGTAGGTGAGCGGGCCGGGCGGCAGGGCATCGCGCCATGCCTCGCTGCCATTCAGCCAGACCGCGGCCCCATCGTCCCGACGCAGGCGCACCCTGAGATTTCGAAGTTCACCAGGAGCCGGGACTTCGAAGGCATGCCGGAAGTACGCGGTGATCAGCCGGCCCCCCTGGACGGTGGCGGGTAGCAGCGTCCGCTCATCGCCGTCCCCATACCCAAGCTCCGCCGCCCCGGACGGCCACCCCGAGTCATTGAAATCCCGGGCGCGCCACCCGCCCGGCGGCATCGTGCCCGTCGCGAAGTACCGCCATGTGGAGCCCGCCGGGACGAGACTGCGCGGACCGTCAGGACGCGAGATCACCATCGCCAGATCGGCCGACCCCGTCGCATCGCCATCATTCGCCGAAAGGCGGAGGATGTACTCACCCGGGCCCGGAAGGGCGACCACCGTGTTCGTCCGGACCGGATCCTCGAACTCAACCGGCGCCGGACCGGACACCTGCGACCAGATAAGCTCAAGAATCCCTTCCGGGAGTCCGTCATCGCGAACGGACCCTTCGAGGGCGATGAACATCGGGTACGCGGACGCCTCCGCAAATACAGGCGCGCCCGCCTGAACGATCGGCGGCCGGTTGCCGCTCGAATCCCAACCCGGCGTGGGTCCGTCTTCAACGATTCGCCAGTGGGCCGGGTCGTTGGCGTAGGCGTCGAGCGGATGTCGTTCGAGGGAAGGACGCGAGGCAAACGCCCGTGGCCAGCCGCAAAGGTGATCGATCGTGACCTCGTCGATGACGATCCACGAATCGTCCGGGCCGGGACACTCCACGGCGATGCGTCCACCATCCTCCTGGAGCCCCTCGATGAATGGACCCAGCACGACCAGGTGCGCCGCGGGAGTGATCCGGTGGCGCCGCGCGAACTCGACCGGATCGCCGCCGACGACAAGCACCAGGCCGCCCGGAGGAAGGACCATCTCGGGCAGATCGAAGTCCACCCCCGCGACACGCCATCGCCGGGTGCCGGACTCCGGATCAACCAGCGCGAGCGGCGCCGGACTGATATTCTTCAGTTCGATGAACGGAATCTCCCCATGCCCGGGCCTCGCGCAGATCTCGCTGAGGACCAGCGGCCCGACGGCCGGACCCGCATTGACTCCGCCCAGTGTCACTTCCCTCTGAATCGGGAAAGTCACCTGCCCGAGTGAGTTTGTGTGACGGCCGAACGAGGTGTTGACCGGGGACCCCTGAAACTCAAATCCGTCGGAGTACCCGGTCAGCCCGCCGGAAGCGCTTGCGCTGAAGAGATACACCTCCTCGCCCGCGGCCGAGAGGTTGAAGGCACCCCCCGGCGCGGCGTTCCAGTCCGAGGCGTCGAACACGAGATAGCCCCGCGGAGGAATCACGGATCCCTGCGGGATCCGGAACTTGGCGGGCACATCCGCGTCGTCGGTGAGCCACCATCCGCTGATGTCGGCGGGGAGAGCCGTCGGGTTGTGGAGCTCGACTGCATCGACGAACGGCGGATCGGAACGGGAGATCACCTCGTTCACCACGACGGGAGGAACCTCGGGCAGTGTTTCGGCAAGGCCCGGCGTGCCGTTCACCCGGGTGCCCGTCCTCCATTGATTCGGATCCGCCCACGCGGTCCACGGCGCCGAGAGGTCCACGGGAACGATCGCGTAGCCGAGCCCATCCGCCAGCGGTCGCGAATCGGCCGGATACGTGAACTCGAGGATGACTTCGCCGTCCGCGTCCTCGAGCCGAAGCGCCTCGCCGGCGTTGCTGAGATTGCCCGACCAGGGTCCGAGGACGGAAGGACCGGACGGATACACGGAGGCAAACGCGGCGGGATCCTTCGCGACCACCAGTCGGGCACCAGGCGCGAGCGTGGTCCCCCCGGGGAACTCGTACGAGATTCCGCGCGTGAACCGCACGCCGGCGAGATCGAGAGGTTCCGTACCGACATTGGCAAGCTCGACGAACTCGGCGTCCTCACCCGCTGCGTCCGAGGGATGGAACATGATCTCGCTGATGCGCAGGAAACGCTGTGCGGGCGAGGGATCCGCCGGCAGCTCGATCCGCGAGACGAGACGCCCGCGACGGTCATGCAGTGAAACCACGCCGCCGCGCGTGGAGAGTTCGCCGGAGTAATCCCCCAGGACGAGCCTCGTCTCGCCGCCGCGCGGGGAAGCCGGGCGCCGCCGGAACTCGCGCCGGTTCGGACTGACGTGGGCGAAGCCACGGGCGGCGAGAACCGTGCCCGGCTTGAACCGGAACTGAACGGCCCCGTCGAGCTGCCAGTCGGAGATGTCCACCGCGAACGCGTTCCGATTGGTGATGGTGAGATACTCGTGCAACGGATTGCCGCCGGGCGCCGCCACCGCCTCGACGAGATCAATCTGAACGTCCTCCGGCTGCGCCTCCGGGAGGAATCCGGGACGGACGAGGTCGCGCAGGAGATACTGGCGGCGCGCTGGAAGAAACTCGGTGTGAATGCGGTCAACCGCCTGCGTGATCGTTTCGCGCCGACCCCATGTGCCCCACTTCGCGAGGTCCAGCGCGGCGTCCGGCGCGATGAGGTCCCGGAGTTCGGTCGTGCGCCGCCGCCAGTAGTCCTCCGCCGGCGGCGTGCCGGGGGGCTGCATGATTTCCTCCGCGAGCGTGCGGAGGCGGCGAAAGTACATCTGGCGCGTCTCCGGATTGGAGTAGACCGCGGAGAAGATGCGGTTGTTCTCCCCCACGAACAGCCCTGAGTTCGTGTAGATCGTCTCGTCGTAGTACGCGTAGCACGGAGTGCCGCAGGTCCATACCCGGCCGAAGGAAAGATCGACATCCCACGGGAGCGCCATCCATTCGCCGGATCCGTCCGAGTCACGATAGAGATAGTAGTTCTTGTGACAGCAGTCCGCGTCGGCGGTGAGCGTTCGGGTGGCGAGATAGTTGACCACCTGCGGAACATCGAGGTTGTCGAACAGGAACGCCGCACGCGTGGCCGACGTGCCTGATCCGAACCCGCTCACGAGCGCCGCGAGATCGGCGGGCCCCTCCCTCTTGCGGGACTTCTTCTCGGCGTCGGAGATCGACTCGGCCGAGTTGTACATCTTGTAGAGCGCTCCGTTCGGGTCGAGACCCACGCGCTCGAGGAAGTTCTCGTCCCCGTTCTCGACCAGGTTCGCCACCGAGTGGAACTGCCCGTTGAGGTGCACACGCACGGGCAACGCGAAATGCGCCGGAACGCCGGCGCGCGCGTAGGTCTCGTAGGCGAGGATGTTGCGCAGGTGCGACTTGTCCGCCCACGTCGTGAGCAGGTTGAAGTCGTCCACGCGCGGCTGGCCGGTGCGCCATCGGAAGTTGTGTCCTGGGTGGAAGTCGAAGTCGTAGGACTTCTTGGGAAAGGCGCGGGTGCTCTGCCCGTGGGCGTTGGCGTTGATGTTGTCGTAGAACGCGCCCTCGAAATACAGGGAGCCGCGCGCGCCGGCGTCGGTCTCGGCCCCGGCCGGGTTTCCTGTGAACCAGTGCAGCACCGGCAGCCGGGAGGACGCCGCCGCGGTGCCGCGGATCACCGTCCCGTCGTACTGCGGCGAACGGAACGGATCCGGGTAGGGCGGCCAGCGGCTGGTGTGATTCTCCGTGTCCCTGGCGAGAATGGCCCAGCGAACCATCTCGTCGGGCGCGGCGGAGCCGGCGGGGATGATGGCCGTCCAGACCTGATCATTGGCGACGGCGTCCGCTCCCTGGCCGTCATCGGTCATCGCGTGCCGGCTCTCGGGACGGTACATGACCCTCGACCGCAATTCGACCGAGGCGATCGGATGAAGCGTCGGGCGGAGGCGGGCGGTGATGACGATGTCCTCGTCGGGCGCCGGGGGGTTGGGAGTGGCGGTGACCTCGATGATGAGCGGGCCGGGAGTGGCGCTGCCGGGATCGTTGAGAACCCCGGGGGACGGAGTCGAAAAGTAGCGTGCCGACGACGTGACCTCCGGGATGCGCGCGTGCAGCTCCGGCGCGAACAGCAGATCCGCGTCTCCCGGGGCGGCGTTCAGAAGCTGGATCGCGAGCACATTCGTGCCCGCGACGAGACGGTCGCGCGCGTGATCCAACGGGATGACCTCGGGCTCGGCCGACTCGGACGGCGTGCGCGGAGCGGATGCCGCGGCGTTCCATGGCCATCGGCCCTCGTCCGGGTCGTCGGCCGGGGGCGCGTTGCGTTCGGCCACAAGCCCTCCGTTCAGGCGCAGGATGAAACCGTCGTTGTACCGGACACGGAGCTCGAGCTGGTCGATAAGGTCCGTCCCCGGCGCGACGAAAGACACGCGGAGAAAGGCGGAGGAGTTCTTTCCGCGCATCAGGGATGCCACGTCCGAGGCGATCCACTCCGCGAGGGCGGACGAGTCATCCCACCCGAGCCCCGTGACCACCGGCGCCCAGCCGGCGTCGTCGAATGACGGGTCCGCCCAGTCGGGGATGTCCTCCGTCGGAACGTGCAGCCTCGCGTTGGCACCCGCGGGCAGAAGCGGAATCCACGACCAGCGGGTCTCGAGCCCGTGGCTCACATCGGACACCTGCGGCGGGTACTGCGGAGCGAACTCGGTCGCCGGACTCAGGTCAGGGCGGATCAGCGCCAGATACTCCCCGTCACCTGACAGCCGGAAGTTCGTGTGGAGCGTGCGGCCGGGATCCCGGCGATTCTTTCCCGACGCGAACACCACGAGGAAACCCCGCGGCGGGATCGTGACGTCGGGAAAGGTCCACTGCCGCGGGTCGTCGGCCCGATCCGTGAGATGCCAGCCCGCGAGCGGGACGGGCCGATCCGAGGTGTTGTGCAGCTCGATCCAGTCCTCACGATCCCCGTCGTCATCGCGAAGCCCGAGCGTGTTGAGCGCGAGGAACTCGGTGATCACGACCTCCGCGCGCCCGGCGCAGGTCAATAACAGGAGCGCGGCCGACAGGCACGCCGCGATCCGCAGGCACGAACTCGGCACAACGAAAGACATTCGGCGGACGTTATCACACGACCGCGCATCGGTGAATGCCCCCGCCCGCCCCGCAACACCAGCCCCATGCAGGAGCCTGTGGCAGGCGCGGCCCGGCGGGGACTTCCCCGACGGGCGCGCGACACGGGCGGCGGACCGATCCGGCGCGGTATCGTCAGGCCGGACGCCTCACGCCCAGCCCGAGCGTCTCGCGGCAGTATTGCAGGCTCCGCTCGAGATCCTGCTTCTGGCGCTGCGGATCGTTGCCGTTGTACTGCTCGATCGGCCGGCCGCGCTTCACGAAGCGGATGAACCGCGCAAGCTCCGCCGCCGTGCGCTTCGGCCACGCTTCCCAGAAGGAGGGTTCAAGATAGGGAAAATCCGCGGCAAACCCGCCGATCGTCTCGATGTTGACGGCGACGTGCGGGCAAAGCTCGGCGTAGCGGGCGAAGTACTGCTTGAGATCCACGCTGCCGTCGCCCATGGCGGTCCACTGGACCTTGCAGCCGTTCTCGGTCTCCCAGGCCATCGTGTCGCGAAGGCTGGTCGTGAGTGCGTACGGCCCGAGGACCTCGAGGCTCGCCAGCGGATCCTCGAGGGTCCATACGGCGTTGCCGGAATCCATGTTGGCCCCTACCCAGTCCCGCCCCGCGGCTTCGATCAGCGTGACGAGTTCCGCGGCCGTCATGTCGCCCGCGTGGTTCTCCACGGCGACCTTCACTCCGAGATCCTGGGCGAGCGACCGCTGGGACTTCAGCACCCGGACCGTGTCCTCGATGCGCGCGTCGATCCCCCCGGGGGTCTGACGATCCTCGCGCGTGCCGAGAATCACGCGGAACGCGGGGGAACCCAGGGCGCGCGCCAGCCGCAGGCCGAGCTGAAGGTGTTCCTCGGCGGAACCCCAGTCGTCGCGGAAACGCCGCGACGTCGGGCAGATGCTCCATGAGCCGAGGAGGAGTTCGACGCCCCTGTCGGCCGCGTACTTCCGGAGCTCCGCGGCGTGCGCCTCGTCGAGCGAGCCCAGCGCGGGCAGGTCCGTGATGAACAGCGTGTCCACGTGAAGCGACGCGGCGTAATCAATGAGGTCGCGGCCCTTCAGGTTCAGCGCGCGCACGGCGAAATTGTCGATGCCGAGCTTGATGCGGCCGGGCTGCCGTTGGGCGGCGGCCGGCAGGCTGCTCACGGCGGTGGCCGCCGCGGCGAGGGAGAGGGTTCGAACAAAATCCCTTCGGGTCTGCAGGACAGGGGTCATGTTGCGGCCGATGGTCCGCATCCGGACGTGATGGGGCAAGTGCGCTGAGCGATCCGACGCGCCGGCGCGCGGTCCGGCGATGGCCGCCACCGGCCGGTCTTCCCGCCCCTCGTTCAATTCACAGGCGCGCGCTCAGCGGCTCGCGGCGAAGGCGCCGAAGCTCCTGAATCCGCTGAAGCAGCGCGACGCGTTCCGAATCCGGCAGCTCCGGCACGGCCGCGCGGGCGGAACACGCCGTGATCTCGAGGTCGTAGCAGGCGTTTCGCAGGCGCGTGACGACGTCCGCGAGCTGGATCTCCGGGCTCGGGATGGCGCGCGAAACCGCGAGGGCCTCGGACACCAGCGCGCGCATCGCGGGATCCTCGAGCTCACCCAGGAACGCGGCCGGGCTCTGCCATGTGGAATCCCGATGCTGCTCCAGCCGGCGCTCGACGATCCTGCGAACCGTGTCGTGCCGGATCCACGCCGGATCGAGGTGCAACGCGAGCCACCCGGCGAAGGCGTCTTCGAGGAACATCAGCTTCAGGAGCCATGCCTCGGCCGCGGACGGCGGTTGCGGCGGCGACGCTGCCGGAGCGTCCGCCGCCGCTCCGGCGGAGGACAGGGCGCCCGCGGGACGGGACGAAGCCCGCGCGAGACGCTTGCGGAACTCGAGACGCATCGCGTCCGGCGACATCGCCATGCCGCCGCCGGCCGCCAGAACCATCGCGGTGCGCTGCGCGTACCGATCCAGAAGGACGTCGCTGCCCGTGCGCCCGACCGCCGTGGCCATGCCCTCGATCACCGCCAGACGCCCCCGATCCGTGGCGAGGTTCTCCCGCCGAGCGAGGTGATCGAGGTAGAACTCAAAGAAGTCCCGCGCGCCCGCGACGAGTTGGCGAAACGCTTCGGCGCCGTGGGTGCGGATGTAGCTGTCCGGATCGTGCGGCGCCGGGAGGGTCATCACCCGGATCGTGAGGCCGCTGCCGAGCAGGTCATCGAGCACCCGCGCGGCGGCCCTTTGTCCCGCATTGTCGGCATCGAAGCACAGGATCACCTCCTGCGCGTACCGGCGCAGGATCCGCAGGTGCTCGGAAGTGAGCGCGGTTCCCTGCGGGGCGACGACGTTCCGCACCCCGGCCGAATGACACGCAATGAGATCGATCTGTCCCTCGCAGATCAGCGCGGAACCGGTCTCGAGCATCGGGCGCCGCGCCTTGTCGAGGCCGTAGAGCGCCCGGCTCTTGGAGAAGATCGCCGTCTCCGGGGAGTTGACGTACTTCGCGGTGTTCTGGTCGGCGCGTAGGATGCGTCCGCTGAAGGCGATGACGCGGCCCTGTTCATCCGAGATCGGAAACATCAGGCGCCCCCGGAACCGGTCGTAGTAGCCGCGCGAGGGATCGTCCGGGTTGCGGGGAATGATCAGGCCCGCCTGCTCGACCAGCCGGAGATCCAGGCCGCGCGACCGGGCCCAGTTCACGGTGTCGTCCCATGCATCCGGGGCGTAGCCGAGGCGGAACTGCTTCACGATGTCGGCCGACAGACCGCGCTTGGCCACATAATCGCGTGCCGGCTGCCCGGCGGCGTCGGACTCGAGAGCCTGCTGCCAGCGGCGTGTGATCTGCTCGTGCAGCTCGCGAAGACGCTCCCGGATCGCGTCCTCCTCTCGATGCGCCGGCGCGTCCTCGAACTCGATGCGGATCCCGGCCCGGTCCGCGAGGCGCTTGGCCGCCTCGTTGAAGCTGATGTTCTCGTACTCCTGGACGAAGCGGAACACGTCCCCGCCCTTCTGGCATCCGAAGCAGTGATACGCCTGCCGGGCCGGGCTGACGTGAAAGCTGGGAGTCTTCTCCCTGTGAAACGGGCAGAGCGCCACGAAGCTCGCGCCCGAACGACGCAGCGGAATGTATCCGCCGATCACCTCGACGATGTCATTGGCTGCGCGGATCTGCTCCCGGACATGGGAGGCAAGACGAGCCATCCGATCAGTAGATCAACTGGAACTCCGGCAGCATCGCGACCGACCAGATGAGATCCTCCACCCCCTCGCGCGAGGGCTTGTCTCCGATGAGCGCCAGCGAGAGTTCGGTCTCCTCCGGCGTCGGGTTGCGGCTCAGCGCCCGCCGGAAGACTTCCTCGACGACCTCAC
The DNA here is from genome assembly GCA_964389135.1 of uncultured Verrucomicrobiota bacterium. Lineage (GTDB taxonomy): Bacteria > Verrucomicrobiota > Verrucomicrobiia > Limisphaerales > CAIMTB01 > CAIMTB01. The sequence goes on from CAYMDA010000007.1 coordinate 148,961, forward strand.
GTCCTGAATCAGCCTCCACGGTCAGGCGTTCCGCGCCTTCCTTCAGGATGCGCGAGAGGGTCTCGCCATTGGTCAGCTCGAGCATCTGGATCGTCGTCGCCGTGTAGGGACGCGACGTGATCACCTGCTCGCGGTTGGGACGCCCGAGAGCGCGCGCCAACGGGTCCGCCGCCACGAGCGCGGCACGCACGCGGCCATAGATCGGCTCGCCGGCAACCGCGGCCGCGAACTGCGCCCCAAGGTTCCACGGCCCCATGTCGGACGGACCGAGCACCTGCGCCACACCCCAACCGGAATCATCGAAACCCGCCTGCTGCCAGCCCTCGACCTTGTTCGTGGACGCACGCCACGAGGCGTCCGTCGCGACATCGAGCACGCCCCGCCCGGGTGCGACCTCGCCCCCCTGGCCCGCCGCCTTCACGGCGGCCGCCGTCCGAAGGCGCGCGTAGAAGAGCAGCCCGGCCGGATTCGGACCCGAACCCCCATTCACCGCCTCGATCGCGAACACGTTGGAACCCTTCTTCAGGAACGGCCGCAGATCCACCGTCGTCGTCTCGTTCCACTCGGGATTGCCCGCGCGACGGACCTCGCGCCCGTTGACCCAGAGGCGATGCGAGTTGTCGGCATTCGCGATGGCAAGGGCCTCCGCCGGGACTTCCGGCAGCTCCACGGTCCTGCGGAAGTACGCCGTCTGCGGCGGGACACCCGTCGCGGCGTGGGCATCGCTCCAGATCCAGTAGGCGCCGACGGGGAGCGGCGCCGGGTTGCCCGCCTCGAACAGCAGCGAGTCGAGCCCGCCTTCGGGCTTGTCGTACCACACCCCGGTGACCTGCCCCAGCGCGTCGCGGAACTGTTCAGCCGTCATCCGGCGAACGGTCGGACCACGAAAAACGAAGTTCGAGATCGGCTGGTCGCCCACGTCCACGGAGGGAAGCTGGTACGCGCGCGAGGTCAGGATCTGGCGCATGACGCGCTTGAGATCGTAGCCGTGGCTCACGAGATCCTCGGCCAGCCAGTCGAGCAGGTCCGGGCTCCATGCGGGGTTCTGCATCACGTCGAGCGGCTCGACCAGACCCAGCCCCATGAACCGCGCCCAGAGCCGATTGACGATCGTTCGCGAAAGCCGCCCGTTGTTGTCGGCGGTGAGCAGCTCGGCAAGGCGCGCGATGCGTTCCGACATGGGCGCGTCCTCCGGAATAGAGCCGAGCTCCGGGAACAGGAACTTGGGAGGCGCCGTGCGGCCGAGAGGCTTGTCGCACTGGACCAGCTCGAGCGGTTCCTCGGAGTAGATGCTGGCCATGCCGTAGGCGTCGGCGAGCTGCCAGTCGTCAATGAAACTGTCATGGCAGGAGGCGCACTTGAGGTTCACGCCCATGAAAACCTGCGAGATGTTCTGGGCCGCCTGGACCGGCGGCCGCTGCGAGGCGTTGACCACCCCGCGCCAGACAATGCCCTTGGTGAAACCGCGAGGCCCATCCTTGCCCGGGTTCACGAGCTGACGAACGAACTCGTCGTACGGCATGTTGTCACGCAACGCCGTGTACAGCCATCCCGTGATCTGCTCGCGGCCGCCGTCGATGTAGCCGGTCCCGCGATAATCGTTGCGGAGAAGGTCGTTCCAGAAGGTCAGCCAGTTCTGGGCGTACCGATCGTCATCGGCGAGAAGCCGGTCCACGAGGCGCTCGCGCCGGTCTGGCGATGTGTCCGTGAGGAACGCCTCGAGCTCGGCCGGCGTCGGGAGCAGACCGGTGACGTCGAGAAAAACGCGCCGCGCGAACTGACGATCGTCCACCGGCGGCGGAGGCGTCACGCCGTTCGCGGCGAAGTGCGCCCACACGAAACGGTCGACCGGGTGAACGATGTCGCCCGATGGCGGGGGCAGTTCCGGCCGCCGCACCTCGAGGTTGCGGTGCGGTTCGCGCGCGAGGGAGAGTTGCTCGTCCCAGGGCACCCCCTGATCGATCCACGCCCGGAGAAGACCGACCTGCTCAGCCGACAGCCGCGTGCCCTTCTGCGGCATCGGACGCTCCGGATCCAGCCCCGCAACGAGATGGATCATCAGGCTGTCGCGACTGTTGCCCGGCACAACCGACGGGCCCGAATCACTCTCCTGCAGAAGGGTCTCGCGCGTGTCCACCCGGAATCCGCCGCGGCTCTTGCCGCGCCCATGGCAGTTGGCGCAGCTCGCCTCGAGGATCGGGTGAATGTCCTTCCTGAAATCGACCGGCCGGGTGACCGCCGGAGGCATCTGATCGAGCTGCTCCGGGGTGGGACTGAACGCCGCCACGGGGATCGGCAGCGCGCCGAGCCCGAGGATCACGGGCAGTAGGACAGCCAGGCGGGTGCTCATGCGGATCGAAATAGTAGCAGTGCGCCCGAGTGTTCCAACACAAAGAGGCACCGCACAATGCAAACTCGACCGGCGGGGGCTCCCCGGCTCATGGCTCCTGGACCCGGCCCGGCTCCCATATTCCCGCGAAGGTCCGACCGGGTGCCGTTTTGATACGGCGCCCAATCGCACGCGTGGTATCGTCGGCGCATGCAAGGCTCCTCCGCGCAGTCCCGGCGCCGCTGGCTGCGTGCCATGCTCCTCATGCTCCTCAGTGCCCCGGCCGCGGCCTCCGCATGGTCGTTTGGCGTCGAACCGCGCCACCTGCGCGCGCGGCGCGTCTCCCTCTCGAAGGCGCCTGCGACGCGATTCGCATTCTTCACCGACGTGCACTTCAAGGGCTCCCCCGCCTTGCTCGAGGCCTGCCTCGGGACGATTCGGAGATGGAACCCCGAGTTTGCGGTCTTCGCCGGCGACCTGGTCGAGGACGCCGAATTCCTCGAGGGCGCGCTCCAGCGCATCGGCCGGATCGGTGTGCCGCTCTTCGGCGTGCCCGGCAACCATGACTATTGGAGCGGCGTGGATTTCGGGCATATCGCCGATGTCTTCCGCCAGACCGGCGGCGCGTGGCTCCTCGACGAACGCGCCGGCGCCGCGGATGGGCGCGTCCTGATCTCCGGACACACCTGCCGGGGGGAACCGCTCCCGCCGGAACGGGGCCGCCGAAACATCGCGTTGATCCACTATCCGGTGTGGGCTGACCGACTTCCCGCCGGGTACGATGCCGTGCTTGCCGGACATTCCCACGGCGGACAAGTGCGACTGCCGTTTCTCGGCGCGCTGGTGAAGCCCTCCGGGGTGGGGCGTTATGAACGCGGAAGATTCGAGACGCCGGCCGGACCGCTGTACGTAAGTGCCGGCGTGGGGACCTTCCACATGAACGCGCGGTTCTGTTGTCCGCCGGAGGTGCTGCTGGTCGAACTCTGATCACCACGGATGGGGATGCGGCCTGCCGCGGCAGCCTCCTGATGCGGCGCGGCACGGTTGAAACGAACCGCGCCAGAACCAAGTCGACAGGACCGCGGCCTCCTGCCGGCGTGCATCATCCCTGGGTGCCAGGTCCGGAGGCGCACACCCGCCACTCTTCTCCCATGGGGGTTGTTGTTCGGTGAGCTCTGCCGTGCTCGGTGGAGTGCCCTAATCCTGCCCTACACCTGGTGACAGGCTCCCTGTGAACGTGGCCCCCTGCACCTGATGACTGCACCTGGTGACAGGCTCCGAGGATCGCACCGGGTGCCAGGCTCCTGGAAGACCGGAGCCATCCTCTGATGTCGAGCTGGGCGGACCTTGGAACGCATCTGGGGGCAGGCTCCGAGTCCGAGACGGGGATCCAGCGTTTCGCGGGCTTCCTATGGATGGAGAAGCGTTCTGATCCGGTGCCATCACCTGGTGACAGGCTCCCGGTGAACATGGCTCCTGCGGGGCAATCCCTCCTGCACCGGGTGACAGGCTCCGAGGATCGCACACCGGGTGCCAGGCTCCTGGAAAAGCCGGAGCATCCTCTTGATCTCGAGCTGGTTGGCGCATTCAGAAGTGCCGCAGTCTCCAGGCGACCTGCACTTGGTGGCAGACTCGGATCCCAGACCTGCGACTACCACTACCCCTTCCAATCACCCCCTCGATGCCAGGCTCCCGGTGAACACCCCCGTGCCCGCCACCCGATGCCGGGCACCCGGTCTCACCTTGCATTGCACTACCGCGGCCGCGCCTACCTGGTGCCAGACTCCTGGTTACCGAATCCGAGACGGGGATCCAGCGTTTCGCGGGCTTCCTATGGATGGAGAAGCGTTCTGATCCGGTGCCATCACCTAGTGACAGGCTCCCGGTGAACATGGCTCCTGCGGGGCAATCCCCTGCACCTGGTGACAGGCTCCGAGGATCGCACACCGATCGCACACCGGGTGCCAGGCTCCTGGAAGACCGGAGCCATCCTGTTGATCTCGAGCTGGTTGGCGCATTCAGAAGTGCCGCAGTCTCTAGGCGACCTGCACTTGGTGGCAGACTCGGATCCCAGACCTGCGACTACCACTACCCCTTCCAATCACCCCCTCGATGCCAGGCTCCCGGTGAACACCCCCGTGCCCGCCACCCGATGCCGGGCACCCGGTCCCACCTTGCATTGCACCACCGCGGCCGCGCCTACCTGGTGCCAGACTCCCTGTGTGCTGCATGGCACCACCCCTCCGGTCACGCACCTGGTGCCAGACTCCTGGTTACCCCTGCCGCCTCCTATCCCGAGCTGCTTCCACACTTGAGACGCACTCAGGGCCAGTCCCAGGAGGTGTAATGCCCGCCCTCCTCTCCTTCGGGGTTCGAAGTCTCGCGGTGGAGATGGTGGAGCACCGTGATCACGGGCTCCGGGGAAGGTGGCAAGACGGGTTCAGGGAGGTTCCAGGCCCTCGTCGGCGAGGCGTCGGAGATAATCGAAGCTGTACAGCCCGGTCGAATGGCCATCCCCCCAGATCGGCTGGATGGCATACCCGCCCACCGGAGCGATCCGCACAATGGTCGTCCGTCCCGGGGACGGCGGCTGCCGTGGTCCGCGCGCCACGTTGCCGAAAATGTCCTGTTCCCCGGCACACGAGGCGCACGGACAATGATTCCGAAGGAGCTCCAGACGGATGAACTGCTCCGAACCATCCTCCCACCGGATGGCGAGCTCGCTTCCTATGACCTGCACGTCGAGGGGTCGCATGTTGACTTCGGAAAACTCGCTCGCCGGCACTCGCCTCCTCACCATCGCCCATGCCCCGCGGAGGGACGGACGTCATGAACTCCCACGGACGACCGTGCCCGCACCGCCGGTGAACCTGCGAGCGACCTTCCTTGCCCATTTAGGCACCTGCCACGCCCGCGGAAAGCAAGACTTGCTGACAGTCCGCAGCCGCACGCGCGGATGTCGCACAGGGTTGCCAGGTTTCTCGCGGGCCGTATGCTCTCCACATGAAACCCCTCGGGCTGGCGGCGGCGGTCCTCACCCTTGCCTCCCCGGTCGCCGCCCCCGCCGACGAAAGACTCCGTTACCAGTTTCCGGCCGGTCAAACCAACGTCTACGAAGTCTCGATCACCACCATGGGACCGGATCGACCGTACGTCTTCGGTGGTGTCCTCAGCGTCCACTTCAAGGAATCGCGCGGAGACGTCGGATGCATCTCGATGCTCGGGTCCATCCGCCCCGCGCCCCTCAACGAAGGGCAGGGCCAGAACATGATTCCGCCCATCCTCCGGGGGCCGATGGGCATGCGAGCGGGACCTCCATTCATGCTTCGCTGGACGCAATTCCAGCATTCGTTCGAAGCCTCCGTGGACGCGCAGGGCCGCATCGTTCGTGAATCGGGCCGTGTTCCGGATTTTCCGGCGCCCTTTCGGAACATGGCCGAACTGATCCTCCACCCGCTCCCTCCGGAGGATTCCTCGGAATGGAGTACAACGGTCGAAACGTTCGTCCCCGACGAGACGGAGATGGACGGCCGCATGGGTCGGCCATGGGTCGCTGGGTTCCATCCCGCGATGGGCTTGTCCACCATCGCAGTCCGCCGCACGTTGCAAGGTCGCGCGGAGTTCACGTCTGAAACCGCCGCCACCATCACCTCACGGATCGAACTGGTCAGCCTCCTCGCGGATCCGTCCCCCCGCCTGCGGGCCTCGGGTGTCACCACGGTGAACTTCGACCGCGAGCGGGGATGCGTGCGGAGCCTCGATTTCGTCGGCGAATCCATGATCGAGTTGCCGACGTTCACCCAACGGCGCCCCCTGACCGTCGCGATCCGCCTTCTGGAAGGCGCCGAGGCCGCGGCAGCGCTGCAGCCTGAAGAGGAGGCTGCGGCTCCCGCCGGACCGATCGCGGGCGAGGAACTCGATCGTCTGCTCAAGGATCTCCGTTCGCCCGAGCCCCATGTGCGCGAGGCGGCGGCACAACGCCTGAATGCAGGATCGATCGAGGAACCCACGGAGGCGCTTGTGGAGGCGGCCTTCCAGCTGGCGACCGAATCGCCCCCTCACCTGCGGGACATCGGCCTGCGCCTCGTCGGCGCGCACGCCACGGAAGAACACGCCTCCCGGATCATCAACCTTCTCCGGGCCATTCCCGCCGGGTCCAAGCAACCGCTGATCGAGGCGATCACCCGCCTCGGCGATCCGAGAGCCGCGGAACCACTTGCCGATCTCGTCGCCGAGGGCGGACCGGATGCTCATTTTGCCGCGGAAGCGCTCGGAACCCTCGGCCACGGCGCGGAACGGGCGGCGCTCCGGCTTCTCGAACAGCGCCACTTCGAAACGCGCCGCCGAGCCTGCGAAATCCTTGGGCGCGTGGGGGAACGGGATGCGCTGGAGGCCCTCACTTCATTGCTGACGCATCCCGACCAGCAGCTCAGTCACGTGGCAGCCGAGGCGGTGCGATCCATTCAGATTCGCCTCGCCATCAACCCGGGTGCGCCCGCCGCGGCCGAGAACCCGCATTAAGCCGGACTGCACGCGCCTGTTAGGCCCGCTTCAATAAACGGCGGCGGGGAGTTTGTCCTTTCTCGCGGGACCGCCCCGGATACAGTGACGGCCGCCCGCCGGAGCATCGTCCGGCGGGGCCGTGATCCAACTATGAGCTGACTGAACCATCCCGGTCGGTCTTCGCCGGATCACCAAATCTGCGAGGGCGTCCGGGCTGGCTGGCATGAAACCATGAAGCACCTGACTGCACCCGCAACGACACCCACCCGGCCCGGCTGGCGCCATGCCTTCCGACGCGCCTTCACTCCCGCCCTGACGGCTTCGGCCCTTCTGCTGGCCTGCGGCAGCGGAGCGGACACCCTGTTCCGCTTCGAGTTCAACGAGGGCTCCGGCACAACCGTCACCGACGAGGCAGGGATCTTCACCGGCATCTTCGCCGGCCGCGAACCCTCCTTCCCGGAGTCCGTCGCGGATTCCCCCTCGGGCAGCGCCAACGATCGCGCGCTCGATATCGTCGACCCCGACGGCTACGTCGTCCAGGAGGTCGAAAACGCACCCGCGCTGCAGGCGGTCGACACGCCCATCACGGTTGAGGCATGGATTCGAATCCCTGCCGACGCCGTGCCGCGCAACGAGTCGATCATCGCCTTCGGCGGAAGCTGGAAGTTCGGCCTGCGCGCCTCCGGCTATGTCGCGTTCACCCTGTACGGCGTCGCCGACGTCGAATCGCAGATTCTGCCCGACCTCGACCAGTGGAACCACGTCGCCGCCGTGTGGGAACCGGGTGTCGGCGTGACCTTCTACTGGAACGGCATCGACTACGGCTTCGTCGAGCAAACGGGCGCGATGAACGCGCCGGGCAACAACCGTCTGGTTGTCGGCGGCTCCAGCGCCTTCACCGAGCCCGTCAACGCCACCCTCGACCGCGTCCGCGTGCACCGGGCCATCCTCAACGCCGACCAGCTCGACACCGACCCGGCCACTCCCCGCGCCCCGCTCGCCTCGACGGTCGTCGCCTTCAACTTCAACGAGGCGGAGGCCCCCTTCGCGAACACCGGCACCATCGGCGGTGAGGCTGTCCCGGCCTATGACCTCGTCGCGGCCCAGCTCTCGCCTCAGTTCGTCTCGGACACGCCTTCCGGCCAGGAGGGCGACTTCGCTCTCTCCTTCGACGGAAATGACATCCTTCGCGTGGAGGATCCCGACAACGTGGTGACACTGGTCGAGGGCGACGTCACGAGCGATTTCACCATCCAGGCCTGGGTCAAACCCGGAACCCAGCCCGCCGGCCAGGCGCGGAGCATCATCTTCAGCAAGTTCGGCGCAACCGGCGCACTGAGCTTCTCCATCACGTCCGATCGCCGTGTCGTGGTCACGACCTACGGAATCGTGGACATGTTCTCCAATGCCACGATCCCCGACGACGGCCTCTGGCATCACATCGCCGTGGTGCATGACACCGCCGCCGGAGAAATGCGCTTCTATGTCGATGGCATCCTCGGCGACACGATTCCCTACACGAACGGACTCCAGACGCGTGACCAGACCTGGTTCTTCTTCGGAACGGAACTCACCGGAATCCTTCCCTACGTCGGACTGCTTGACCGCGTCGAGCTGCTCAACGAGGCGCTCCCGGCGGATGAACTCGACTTCCGCCCCATCCCGGGCGTGGACCCCGAGGCACCCGAACTCGAAATCGGTGTCGCCGTTTCCATCTCGTGGCCTGCCACGGCAACCGGATTCCGGCTCGAAAGCACCCTCGACCTCGAGGAGCCGCGCGAATGGACGCCGGTGGACGTGCCGGGCACCGTAGTCGACAATCGCATCTACGTCCTCCTGCCGACGCCCGCCGAGGCCACCTTCTACCGCCTGGTCCGGCCCAACGCAGAATAGGACAGACGCCGATCGGCCGACCGGGCGTCTCCGGCGAACACAATCAAACAGGGCAGGTCCCCTCGCGGGACCTGCCCTGTTGCTTTGCCGGGCCGCTCCCGCGACCCGGAGACTCAGTCGATCCCGAACCGAGTGACCGGAATCAGGCCAGGCATGTCACTGTGGAACAGCACAAGGTCCGGTCCCGTGACCTTGCCATCAACAATGGGCCGCCCATAGATCGGAATCAGGCCCGGCTCTCCATACTGCAGCGGCTCCCCCATCACCGTGCCATACGAGATGGGCACGGAATCCGACACCGATCCGACCGTCAGGTTCGCCGTAGGCATCCGGCCCATCTCGAAGAGATACTCGCGCGTGCGCCCGTCACGGGCGTGAAACGGCATGCCCGCGATATCGTGACGCACGTCGGTCAGCGTCGGTTCCCGGTGGTCCACGATGTAGATCGCGTGCGCGCTCGTATCCACGCACCACGGCATCTCGGGAGGCGCCGCCCAGGTGACAATGGAAGCGCTCTCAAACGTTTCGACCACAGGTTCGGGATCCGCCGCCGAGACCACGTGCACGTCATGCCTGGGCACGTTGAAATGCTCCGAGAACGTCGCCTCGAACCACACGTTCTCCCCCGCGGTGACAAGCATCCGGATTCTTACCGTGTTGTGCTCAACCGTGCGAGCCGCCCGGCGTACGCGGAACTTCGGGACGAGCTCCTGGTTGTTCGCCAGCGAGACAAGCAGCCGTGGTTCGCCGCCGCTCTTGGGCACGGACCAGATGCGCTTGTCGTTGCGGATGACGACATGGCCGTCCGTCAGGCTCAGCTCATGCACGGCCGCGGCGTTCGTGGCCAGCCTCTGCAGCGTGAAATCCTCACCGATCCGGGCGATGACCGAACGGTTGGGATGCTCGTTCAGGGCGATAAATACATTCGTGCCGTCCGTGTCCGTCCAGTCGGAGAACACCGTGCCGTTGGGAGACGAGCTGGAGGTTGAAGGCAACCGAACGATCGGCACCGGCCCCTCCTCCGCACTCAGATCGTAGCCCATGAGAAACTCGTTCTGAAACTCATGCACCGCGAGGTAGAGCCACCGTCCCGGCGCCGACTGGCCGAAGAGGAATCCGCGCGTATAGACGGTGTAATTGGTGACGCCGTTGATGACCAGCGGCGGATTGGGAACCGTGAACAGCGTCTTCGGGTTGGCGAAGTCGGCATCCACTCTCTGGATCTTCTCCTGATCCTGCACGACGAATCCGGCGATGCTCCCGGACGTGGCGTAGATCGGTGTCAGGGGAAGCGGCACGGGCCGCGGCGGATCGTCCGGCCCCATGTCCATCCGCACCCCCAGATGACGGAGATCATCCGGAAACGGAAAACAGCTCCGGCTGGGACCGGGTGTCGTGAAGAATGCCCATGAACGCGAAGCATCCGCATAGTCGTGGACAACGCGCCGGACCGAGTATGCGGTTGAACACAGTTCCGCGGTCGAAAGCGCCGACAAGAGAGTACCATCCGCACCACTCTCGTGGTCGAATTTCCAGATGCGATTCTCCCGGGCGTACACGGAGAATCGAATGCGACTGTGCGCGTGCAGTCCCGTTTGCGGATCCACGGTGGCCTCGAGCACGGAGTTCTGATGGACGAAGTTCACTGTCTCGCTCGAGTGCCTTCCGGCCGGCTCGATGATCCTCCAGTCATCCGGCGCCGAGGGATCGACGGCGATGAGCGCCTGCTGCCCGCCGGAGGTCGTCTGGTTGGTGAAGACCAGGCTGCTGGTCATTCCGTTTCCACCCAGGCCGAGAAGCATCCGTCCGCCAGGCTCGGGATCACTCAAGAGCATCGCCCGGTAGAACCGATGCGAGAACACGGTTCCATCGGGATCCATGTGGATCGCCTCCGGCGTCTCCGCCTGCAGTTCAGCGTGCGGACTCCAATCCCTGAGATCGGTCGAGACGTGGATCTGATACCTCCGGCCCGCGTCGCCGATGACATGAATTCGCGGTGGCCCGTCAGGGGTACGTTCGATTTCGAGTTGTGGGCCGGCTCCATGACTGGAAGCCGCCAGGATAAGCCCGAGGCCCCGCAAGGCCGGAAGGAGCCGATAAAATTGAGTTCGCATGGGTGGTAGCCGCGCGGGACTGCGGGTCCGGCGTGGTGGCGAAAAATGCCGCACGCAATGGGGGGCGGGTCAACTTGGAATCGTGGCGGCGGAGGGCACGGCTACCCCATTCCTTCAACGGGAGACCGGAGTTTGGGGCTTCCTCTTCCTGGGTGACAGGCTTTCCCCGATGGGCTCCTGGGGATCAACGCAAGGCACTTGCTGACGAGACGGCACGCCACCCGCGATCACGTGATCGGCACACGTTCCACCCCTCGGAGGCGGACAGAACGCGCGCGCGCACCACGCTCCAAAGCCTGTTCGCCGTTCGCGCGTGCGCCCAACATTCCGCCGGTGACAGGCTCTCCGGGGAGGGGGGAGGGGACGGGCTCTCGGGGATTGCACGCATCATCCTCCGATGGGCGTGCCGCCGATATCGATAGCGTCACGCCCACTTCCCCTTCCGCCGCAGTTGTAACCAGCACTGGGTGACAGGCTCCAGATAACCAGGCCACCCCCCGGCGTGACCAGACCTGCGCTCGGTGACCGCCTCGAGGTGCACTTGGTGACAGGCTCCAGGTTGTGGCGATCTCTTGCACGGATCGCCCCAGGGCATTGGTGTGAGGGGTGGGTGTGCACGCGTGGCCGGCCGTGATCGTTATCGACAAATCACTGGCGGTCTGAGGCGGGCGCCACCTTCCCCAGGTGACAGGCTCTCCGGGGGGAGGGGACGGGCTCTCGGGGATTGCACGCATCGTCCGAATGGCGTGCTCGCGATAACGATAGCGTCACGCCCACTTCCCCTTCCGCCGC
>CAYMDA010000007.1:160691-169275 GCA_964389135.1 uncultured Verrucomicrobiota bacterium
CCGAATGGCGTGCTCGCGATAACGATAGCGTCACGCCCACTTCCCCTTCCGCCGCAGTTGTAACCAGCACTGGGTGACAGGCTCCAGATAACCAGGCCACCCCCCGGCGTGACCAGACCTGCGCTCGGTGACCGCCTCGAGGTGCACTTGGTGACAGGCTCCAGGTTGTGGCGATCTCTTGCACGGATCGCCGCGGGGGCATCTGTCCGGCGGTCACCTTCAGACCAGATGTGAGGGGTGGGTGTGCACGCGTGGCCGGCCGTGATCGATATCGACAAAATCACTGGCGGTCTGAGGCGGGCTCCACCTTCCCCAGGTGACAGGCTCTCCGGGGGGAGGGGACGGGCTCTCGGGGATTGCACGCATCGTCCGAATGGCGTGCTCGCGATAACGATAGCGTCACGCCCACTTCCCCTTCCGCCGCGGATGTAGCTGGCACACTGGGTGACAGGCTCCGGATCAGGGCGGCGCCCAGAAGATGCCGGTCCATTCCCGAAGGCCCAGGCTCCGTGGCAGGCAAAACCGCTCTGGAGGGAGGCGGCCCGCGGCAGTAGCCTCATGAGGCGCCCATGGGCTGGACCAGCACCGTTCGCAGTCACGAGGTCGCGAACCGACGCGCTGTGCGCGAGGAACAGCGGCGTCAACGTGAACTTCAGCAGCGCGCCCGCGAAGCCGCGAAACTCTCGGCTCTCGAACGGGCCCGCCTGGAGGTGGAAAGCCATGAGAACCAGCTCGAGGTGCTCCTGTCCGTTCACAAGTCGCAGGGACCGGAGTGGAACTGGCAGGAGATCCTGAATGCCCCGCCCCCGCTGCGGCCGGAACGCGCACACCATCATGAGGAAGCGGTGCTGGCTGAACGGGCACGGTGGAAACCCGGCTTCCTCGACAAGCTCCTTGGCAGGGCCCGCCGCCAGGAGGCGGAGTTCGAGGCGAGAATCCTGCAGGCAAGAGCCCGCGACGCCGCCGAGTTCGAGGCCGCACTCGCCGCGCACGAGCGGGACATGGCCGCATGGGAAGATGAACGCACCCTCGCCGGCAAGGTGATCGCGGGGGACGCCGAGGCGTATTCACGCGTGCTCCGTGAGTTCACCCCGGCGACGGAACTCACGGAACTGGGCACCTCCCTCACGTTCCGCGTTCATGCTCCGTCGCTCGTCGAGGTGCTGCTCAAGGTGAAGGCGGATCACGCGGTTCCCTCCGAGATCAAGTCATTGACCGCCACCGGGAAGCTCAGCGTCAGGCCCATGCCGCGGTCGCGGTTCCACGAGATCTACCAGGACCATGTCTGCGCCTGCGTGCTGCGCGCGGGCCGCGAGGTCATGGCGCTGCTCCCGGTGGAAACCGTGCTGGTCACCGCGCTGACGGACCTCTTCGACTCACGGACAGGACGCACCGCCGAACAGCCCATCCTCTCCGTCGCGCTGACGCGCGGCGTCATGAAGCGCCTGCGGTTTGATCGTCTCGACCCGTCGGACGCGATGGAGAACTTCCTGCACCGCGGCGACTTCAAGGCATCCCGAAGGTCCTCCGCATTTGTTCCGATCACTCCGCTCACGGTCGCCGATCTGTCCCTGCGCGATGACTCGGCGCCGCCGGAGCCTTCCGCCGCTCCCCGGTCGGTCACGGAGCCTTCGGTCAACCCATTCCCGACGCGCTGGGCTCAGGCGCTGCGCGCCAACGAAATCGAGAGCGGGTTCCTGCGCCTCACCGCCGGTGAACTCGCGGCTCTGCTCGGCCGTGAATCCCGCCGGCGTTATTCGCTTGCCGAAAGTCGCGCCATCGCGCGGGCGGTGGAGGGCTTCGGTTACTGTGTGGAACCCGACGCGCGCCACGTCCCGGCGGGCTACACGGGCGATCAGGAAGTCGGGGTGTTTCAGCCGCCCGGCGGCAGAGTGACCCGCCCCTCCGAGAGCTACGCCGGAGCCGCGGCCCTCTTCCAGCTGTGCCTCGTCGTCGCCGCGGCCGATGACACGGTCGACCGCCGCGAACTCGAGCCCTTCCGGCGCTTCATCGAAACGCATTTCCGATTCACCCCGGACGAGCACCAGCGCCTCGTGGTCATGGAAACCCTGCTCGCCCGTGATCCATCCCGGGCGCGCAAGGCACTCGACCGCGCACTTTCCCGGATCCCCGCGGGCAAACAGATCGTCATCGCGCAGTTCCTCGTGGATGTCGCCGCCTCGGACGGCGTCATCACCGAAGCGGAACACCGGACGCTCACCCGGATCTTCACCGGGTTTGGCCTGTCACACGACTCCCTCGACGGCCTCCTGAGGACGTCCATGCCCGCGCGCCGCCCGACGACGGGCGCGCCTGCGCCCGATGCCTCGCGGTCGCCCGGGCCACGCGCCGATGCCGGGTTCCGGCTGGACATGGGGCGCGTCGCCGAAATCACGGCGGAGACCCACGAGGTGATTGATCTGCTCGCCCGGGCGATGGCGGAGGAGGAAGCGCACGCATCCCCGCCCGCCGGCTCGCCCGAGCCCGCCCTCACCGTTCCCCGGTCCGTCGAGATGGCCTCCGCAGCGGAGGCATCGGCGCCTGCCGCGGAACCGGAGGTCGATCCCCACCCCTCTCCGAGCCGGCTGGAGGGGCTTGACCGTCGTTTCCATCCGGTGGTGCTCCGCCTGATCGGGAAGGCGGAATGGTCACGGGCGGAGTTCGACCAGCTTGCACGCGAGTTCCGAATGCTTCCGCACGGACTGATGGACGCCGTCAATGAATGGTCGGACGAACGCCTCGGGGACTTTCTTCTCGAAGACGGTGAGGTCATTTCGGTTCATCGTCATCTGCTCGCATCATGACCGCCCCTCAACCGATCAAACGCCGCGAACGCGACGCCGTCCTGCAGTCCCTCCAGGCGGGCCTCGTGCCGAAGATGGGTCTGCACCTCATCCAGGTGGGCCGGAAGCAGGAGCTCGCGGCCCTGTTGTCGGACCTCGAACGCATCGCGGAAGGCGGCGCCGCCTTTCGGATCGTGTGCGGCCGGTTCGGCAGCGGGAAGAGCTTCTTCCTGAACCTCGTTCGCACGGTCGCCCTGCAGCAGCGACTGGTCGTCGTTTCGGCGGACTTCACGACCGAACGGCGGCTGCAGGCGACCCAAGGTCAGGCCCGCGCGCTGTGGTCGGAGCTCGTTCGCAACCTCTCCACGCGAGGCAAACCGGATGGCGGAGCCCTGCGCCACCTCTGCGAATCGTGGATCTCCCGCGTGCAGCATGAGGTGGAACAGGCGGGTGGCAGCCCGGCGGACGTCCGGGAACGGATTTTGAAGGACCTGCGCGGCCTGCAGGAGTTTGTGGGCGGCTTCGAGTTCGCGGAAGTCCTGTGCCGTTACCACGAGGGGCATGTCGCGCACGATGACGCGCTGCAAGGCGCCGCGCTGCGCTGGCTGCGAGGCGAGTTCGAGACGAGAACGGAGGCCCGGGAGGCACTCGGCGTCCGACGCATCATCGACGACGAGCACTTCTACGACAGCCTGAAGCTGCTTGCCGCCTTCTGCCGCGTCGCGGGTCACGCCGGCCTGCTCGTCTGCCTCGACGAGATGGTCGTGCTGTCCCACCGGCTTCCGAGCGCGCGGGCGCGCCAGGCCAACTACGAGATGCTGCTCGCCATGCTGAACGATTGTCTCCAGGGCCAGGCGGGCGGGCTGGGAATGATCTTTGCGGGCACCGACGAATGCGTCGAAGACCCGCGGCGCGGTCTGTTCAGCTATGAGGCGCTTCGAAGCCGTCTCGCCTCAAACCGATTCGCGAAGGGAGACGTCGTCGATTTCTCCGGGCCCGTGATTCGCCTCGCGAACCTCACCCCGGAGGACCTCTTCGTGCTCCTGCGCAACATCCGCCACGTTCACGCCTCGGGTGACCCGGCGCGCTACATCGTTCCCGATGCCGCCCTCCTCGCGGTGCTCGAGCAGGCCAACGCCACGCTCGGCGCCGAGTTCTTCAAGACGCCGCGCGACGTCGTTCGCGCGTTCGTCGGCCTGCTCAACGTGCTCGAACAGAACCCCGGCCGGTCATGGGAGGAATTCGTCCAACCCGGGTTCATCGAGCGCCCCGGCAGTCCCGCATCGGTCGAGGAGGAGGTCGCGGCCGGGCGCGTCCCGGACGACGAGCCCGACAGCGACCTCGCCACGTTCAAACTCTGATCCCTCGCCCCGATGAGTGACGCCGCCTTCCGCCTCCTGCATCCCGGCGTCCAACGCGCCATCTGGGACATGGGATGGACGGCGCTGCGTCCGATCCAGGAGGAATCCATCCATGTCATCCTTGGCGGCAACCGGCACCTGCTGGTGTGCGCCGGGACCGCGGGCGGAAAGACCGAGGCCGCCTTCCTGCCGATCATTTCGCGCGTCGCCGAGCAGCCGCGGGAGGGATTTCGGGCGATGTACGTGGGCCCGCTGAAGGCACTGATCAACGATCAGTTCGAACGGCTGGAACGCCTTTGTTCCCGCATGGAAATCCCCGTGCACCGCTGGCACGGCGACGTCACCCAGTCGCGAAAGGACGCGCTGCGCCGCGAACCGGGAGGGATCCTGCTGATCACGCCCGAATCCCTGGAATCGAACTTCATCAATCACGGGAGGCAGGTTCCCGGAATGTACCGCGACCTCGAGTTCGTCGTGATCGACGAGCTGCACGCCTTTCTCGGCGATGTCCGCGGGGTTCACCTGCTGAGCCTTCTGTCGCGCCTGCGCGATTCCGCGGGATGTTCTCCCCGGATGGTCGGGCTGTCCGCGACGCTGGCCGATCCGGACATGGGCCGGCGCTTTCTTGCCCCTGAGGAACCGGAAGCAGTCCACCTGATCCAGGATTCCGGCGCGAACCGTGAGATCCGCTTCGCACTCAAGGCGATTCTCCCCCGGCTCGCGGAGGGGCGAGGCGACGCGGGCGAAGTCGAGAGGGAGCCGCCCCCGGCGGAGGACTCCCTCGCCATCATCGAATCGATCCGCCGGAAGACACGCGCGGACCTGCTCGCCGCGGCCACCGCTCCCGCCACGAGTCAATCCGCGGCGGACGCCCACCGCGACTCCCAGCTCGACGCACTCGCCGAGGACGTCCTCCGGCACTTCGCCGAGTCCACCAACCTGATCTTCGTCAACGCAAGACGGGTTGCGGAGGAACTCATCATCCGGCTGCGGGAGCGCGTGCGGAATCTTGGCTGGTCCCATGATCCCTTCGTGATCCACCATGGATCCGTCGCGAAGGACCTGCGCTCCGAGGCCGAGGCGGCGCTGAAAGATCCCCTTCCCACGACGGCGATCTGCTCCAGCACGCTGGAGATGGGCATCGACATCGGCGGCGTGCGTGCCGTCGGACAGGTCGATCCGCCATGGTCAGTGGCGTCCATGGTCCAGCGCCTGGGGCGATCCGGCCGACGCGCAGGCGGCTCAGCAATCATGCGCCTCTACGTCCGGGAGCGACCTCCGGTGCCTGATGCGTCCGTGGACGACCTGCTCTTCCCGGACCTCCTGCGTGCCATCGCCGTCACTCGCCTCATGCAGGCGAAGTGGCTCGAGCCACCCGACGAGAACCGGCGCCACTACAGCACCCTCGTCCACCAGATCCTCAGTCATCTCGCGCAGACGGGCGGACTCACCGCGCGCCAGCTTCATGAATCACTGAGCCTGCGCGGACCGTTCCGCGCGGTCACGGCCGAGGAGTTCGGCCGCATCCTCCGCGCGCTCGGGGAACGCGGCCTGATCGAACAGATACCCTCCGGGGAACTCATCCTCGCGCCCGCCGGTGAACGGCTTGTTGGTGACTACGGATTCTACGCCGCCTTTGACGCGCCGGCACTCTATGCCGTCAGGCACGGGAAGACTGTCATCGGCGAGCTTCCGACAACCTCCCTGCCCAAGGAGGGATCGGCATTCATTCTCGCGGGTTCCCGGTGGATGGTGAACGAGATCGACCCCCGTCGGAAGATTCTCTCGGTCTCGCCCTCGGCGGGGGGTGAACCACTGGTTTTCGGCGGGACCGGAGGCGAGATTCACACGCGCGTGTTCCAGGAGATGCGCACGGTGCTGCTCGACGCAGACGAACCGGCATGGCTCGATCGCGGTGCCCGCGCATTGCTCGGTTCCGCCCGCCACGTGGGGCGCGAACTCAACCTCGCCAGTGTCTCCCTGATCGAAGTGAGTGATGGGATACGGTGGTTCCCGTGGATCGGCACCAGGGGAATGCGAACCCTGAGGATTCTTGCCGGGCTCGATGGTCTCTCCGTGCAGACGGAGCGTCTTTCGATCTGGCTCAAGGCGGACCGCAGGCGTTTCGATGATTTCCGCCGACGGGTGACCGAGCGGCCGCCCGCCCCGGCGGAACTCGGCGCGCAGGTCACTCCCGCGTTTGTGGAGAAGTTCGACGAACACCTTCCGCAGGACCTGCTCCACCAGGCGGCATTCCACGATCGACTCGATTTCAACGAGGCCCTCGCCGCGATTCGCGCGGCGTGAGGGCCCTCGCCGCATCCGCCATCCCGGCGACGCCGCCACCCGTCATTCGCGGTCAGAAGCCCGTTCGGCACCGCGGCAGGCGACGACGGCGAATCACGCGCGCGGCATGCGCGCCGCGGGCGGACCGCTCCCGACCAGCCGCTCGAAGATCGGCGACGCCATCAGTGTGGTGATGACCGCCATGATGACCAGGGCGGCAAAGAGGCCTTCGGAGATGATTCCGCGCTGCAGCCCGATGTTGATGATGATGAGTTCCATCAGACCCCGCGCGTTCATCAGCGTCCCGATTCCCAGCGCCTCGCGGTTCGGAACGCCGGTGATCCGCGCCGCGAACCAGCAGGCGACTCCCTTCCCGATGACCGCCGCGGCCAGGATGGCGGCACACATCAGCCAGAGAAGGGGCGTATTCAAGAGACCGATCCTCGTATTCAACCCGGAATAGGTGAAGAACAGGGGCAGGAGCAACGCCACCGTGAGTGGCTGGACTCGATGGATCAGGTCGCGTGAGACGGCTCCCCGCGGCATCGCGGCTCCCATCACGAAGGCACCGAAGACGGCATGAAGCCCCACCATGTCGGTGAACCACGCTCCGAGCGCCATCAGCGAGAGGCCCACCGCCAGCCCCGCCTCCGTGAGCGAACCTTCCCGAAGCAGGAATGACTCCGCGCGCCTGAGCAGCGGACGCAGGACACCGAGCGTCACGCAGACATAGGCCGCGCCTCCGCCGATGTTCACCCACGCCTGGCTCCAGTTCTGATCGAAACTCGCGAGAACCACGGCCAGCAGGCACCATGCGGTCGCATCATCGATGGCTCCGGCGCCGAGGGCCACGGTACCCATGGTTGTTCCGGCAAGGTTCTTGAAGTGAATGATGCGGGCCAGCATCGGGAAGGCCGTGATGCACATCGAGGCCCCGAGGAACAGCATGGCTTCCATCCGGGACGTGTTGGCCGGGAACAGCGTCGTGTGCTGAAAGAGAACCACGGCCAGTCCCGCCCCAAGCAGGAACGGGGTCACCATTCCGGCGATCGACACGGCCACCGCGCTTCGCAGCTGCCTTCGGATGATGTCCACCCGGAATTCCAGTCCCACGATGAACATGTAGAGGGCCAGCCCGAGCTGGGACGCGGGAAAGAGGTAGCTCTGGGTGTCGCGGGTGCTCTGGGATGGATCCCACGGAAACAACCAATGCTGCGCCTCGGGCCAGAGCAGGCCGAAAAGCGAGGGACCCAGCAGCACGCCGGCGATCATTTCGGCCACCACCTGGGGCTGGCCGAACCTCCGGGCCATCACTCCGACCAGACGGCACACCAGCAGGATGACCGCGACCTGCAGGAAGAACTGCACTGCAAGATGGACGTTGCTCATGTTCTGCGACGACAAGGCGTCCCCGGCATCCATGAGAAACGACGAGGATCGCCGATCCGACCGGCAGAAGGCCGGAAGCGGGCCCTCTCATTGGCCGCGAAAGGGGAAAGCCCTCGTGCAGGTCACGGACGAAACCGAGTCGTGCTGGCCGTCAGAGCCGGCGACGGGCTGCGGTCGGTCCCGGACGGAAGGACACCCGCGTCCTGTCCGGTGCCAGGAACGACGAAACCCTACCGGCCGTCAGGGCCTCTCCCAAAGCCGCAATTTTCGAGGATCACCATGGAATCGTGTCCGCCGCCTTCACGAGCTGCGCTTTGGCGAGGGCCCGATCGCCTGTTCCGCTTCCGCGTCGGATTCTGCGTGCCCGCGCCCGGGGGAACCGGACGCCGCCCGGGGAGGGCTTCAATCCGTGCACCTGCCCGGGTCGCGGCCGGAACGGGAGGATGCCGCGGACGATGCCGGATGAATGCTCATTCCACGGTGACGGACTTTGCGAGGTTGCGTGGCTTGTCCACGTCGCAGCCGCGGGCGACGGCGATGTGATAGGCCAGGAGCTGAAGCGGCACGACCGCCAGCAGCGGAACCAGGGGTTCGAGGGTCGCCGGAATCTCGATGACATCCTCGACCCGCCGGCGAATCTCCCGGTCGCCTTCCGTCGCGATCGCGATGACCGGTCCCTTGCGGGCCTTGATCTCGGCGACGTTCGCGAGGGTCTTCTCGTACATGCCGTCCTGTGGAACGACGAAGACGGACGGCGTGCGCTCA
>CAYMDA010000008.1:0-164441 GCA_964389135.1 uncultured Verrucomicrobiota bacterium
ACCTCCTCGTCCTCCTCATCCTCCTCTTCCTCGTCGGGGCCGTCGTCCTCCTGGGGGTCGCCCGCGGGGGGATCGGAATCCACGACAGGTTTGGTATCGGCGTCGGGTTCTTCGAAATCCTCGTCGAACGCGCGGGCCTCCGCGCGCTGGGCTTCGATGTCCACGCGATGCGCCTCCAGCATCGTGCCATGCTCCGCCTCGCGCACGCCCTCGGTGACCGCGGACTCGAGCTGCCGCTGCGGATCGGGGGCTTCCACTTCCCGGTGGGCTGCCGCTTCCGGCTCGACGGGTTCCGCGGGATCGCGGGTCGCCGCCCGCCTGGCCATCTCGTCGTCCTGGCTGGTCCGGATCTCTGTCCCGCTCAGTTCCCTGCGGGCGCGCTGGCGGTCCTGATCAGTCACCCCGGGCGATTCCGGATGATTGATGAGGGCCAGCTCGCGGGCCCGCTGCTCCACGCCCTGTGCCTCGAGGGAACCGGCGCCAGCCGTCACCCGCCCACGATCCTCAGTGCCTTGCTTGGCCATATCCTCTCCTTTCCAAACCTGAGACCCGCGCAAACCAGAGAGGGCCATCCCGAGGCGGCATCGGATATCACGCCTCGGGAGCCCTCCCCATCCGGATCAGACTAGCGCCGGCGCGCGCCCGCACGGGCTGCGGGCGTCTTGCGAGCGCGGGGCTTTTCTTCCTCTTCGTCCTCCTCATGCTCCTCGGGATTGACGATTCGTTCCGCAATCTCGGTGAGCTTCTCGTCAGTCTCCTTCTCTTCTGCGAGCGTCTCGGTCATGAGGGAGTGCAGTTCGTCCTCCTCCATGAGCTCGGCCCACGCGGCGAGGGAACCGTATGCGGCGATTTCATAATGTTCGACCTTCTGGGCGGCCGCGATGAGGGCGGCGTCCCCGGCCTTTTCCTGGATGTGCTCCGCGCCCTCCTCGATGAGGCCCTGCATTCCCTTGCACTTCTTGCCGCGCGCGGCCTGGCCGAGTGCCTCGAACGCGCGTTCGAGGCGTTCAATCTGCCCCTCGGTCATCTGGCGGTGCTCCTCGAACGCCGCCTTCAGTTCTTCGTGCTCTGCCGCTCTCGCCAGTTTTGGCAAGGCCCTGAGTATCTGCTTCTCGGCATCCAGAACGTCCTTCAATTGATCGATGAATGTCTCTCGCAAGCTGCCCATATCCTTGGTCTTTCTCCGTCGTGCCGGCCGCGTGGGCTGGGAGACGGCTGTGTTTTTGTGGTTCTCGTCGTGCGGGGATCGCATTCCGGCAGCCGCCCGCCGGCAGCTGACCAGAGTACGCATCCTTAAGCGCGTTCCGTACCAGCGTGCGCTTCCTTCTCGAACGTCCTCCTCCGAGGCTGACCCCGATGGTTGAAGGCAACGCGATCCATCCATGGGACGCATCTCGTGCGGAGTGGCTTGCCTGCTCGCATCGCGGTGCCGGGTCGCAAAGTGCAGGATTCGATCCATGCGTTTTGCTCGGCGGCGCCCCGGTTCCCGGGCGTTTCGCGCGATCTGTCGACGAATGAGTTTGCTGCGCGGGCACGCCTGCACTGCCGCAGGACGGCATGCATGCATCCGTGGTCGGGACGGGATGGCCATTGCGTCGTCCCTTCGACGCCGGCGAGCTGTCGCCCATGCGGGGGCGGAGCGGACCACGTGTCGAATCAGGCGCATGGCCTCGTACAGAACCGATCCGGCGGTCGCGGTTCTTTCGGAAGAGCGCGGGGAGCGAATGCCTTGCCGGACGGGTCAGGAGCGGTCTTCGGGGAGTGCGCGGTATCCGCTTCGACAAGACTGCGGGTGACTACGGGAGCATCGCCTGGCACCGGAACTTCCGATCGCGGTCGCGTCGAATCGATACGCCTGGCCGGCCCCGGGTCCGTGAAAGACGAGGTCGTGCACACCCATGCTCCCGCGTCCCGGTCCGAACGCATGGTGACCCTGCGTTCCCACCTGGACGAGACGCCCAGCGAGAACGGTGCACTCCGCGTCATCCCCGGCAGCCACCGGCACGGGCGTCCGTCCGACGCCACGCTTCGGGAACTGGTGAGCGGGCCTGAAGTGACCTGCGCGACGCCGGGAGGCGATGTTCTGCGGATGTTGCCGCTGCCCGGCCTGCCGGCGCGTGGGCGATCTCGAGGACGCGCCGCCGCACACCTGATCCGCGTCCGCCCTGGTGAGGCAGGGCCCTGCCCAGGGCAGGCTGTCCATGCTCCAGGGGAAGGACGCCAGCCAGCGGGCTGCGGACTCGCCTGCCGCCCGTGGGAACACGGCTGCAGGCGTGCACGTCACGCTTGAGGCATTTCCCCCGATTCCAAGAGTCCCTGCAGCGACTCGAGCCTCGGGTCGATCGGCGCGAACCGCGTACGGGCCGTTGAGCATTCGGGAGGGGACTCATTCCCGGGTCAGGAACGCGCGGTTCACCACCATGTGTGCGACCGATCCCACGGCCGCGAGATCCACGATGCATCGTACTCCCGCGGGAAGACGAACAACTGCACGTGGCCATCGCCGTAAACCATGTTCCACCCGCGCTTGCCCCGGTTGTTGTGCCACATGCTTCGTTCCCGGTCCCGCGAATGCACCCGGCCATCGCCGGCGTCGCGTGTGCCGTGCCATGGCCAGTCGCCCTGGATGATCTTGTTGGCCGCGCTCAGGGCGATCTCGGACGTCCGGATCGGCCGCGCCTCGGGGCTCGACGGTGGCGCGAAGCGGTCGCCCGTGACATGTTTCACCCCGAACCAGTCCAGCGCCCACATGGGAAGGTAGCTGTTGCCCCACGACTGGTAGCAGCTCGGCTTCGATTGTTCCGCCCAGTAACTGTCACCCCGGTCCGAGGGACACTGGAATGCCTCCCTCGCGGTGACGTAGGCGTTCAGCGGACGATTCGTCTCCATGAAGCTGTCATGCACCACGGGCCGCCGGTTCGGGCGGTCGATCCACCCGCCGACCGTACCCCAGTCGCCATGCACCGGAAAATTCTCCTCATGATCATCCGCGTACATGTGGTAACCGAGGTACTGCTGCTTCTGATTGCTGATGCACTTCGTGGCCTGCCCCTTCACCTTGGCCCGTGCCAGGGCTGGAAGCAGCATGCTCGCGAGAATCGCGATGATGGCGATCACGACCAGCAGTTCGATCAGAGTGAAGCCCGAATGTACGGGTCTGCGCCCGCCTGCAATCACCGTATGCATGGAGTCTCGCCCGGATAGCACGGCCGGGGAACCCGGTGCAACGCCCGATGCGGGCGTGGCGATCCCCGGCGCGGCCCCTTACAGGGGCCGCCGTCCCTGCACCTGAGGAAGCCGCCAGTCGCGACGGTCCACGCGCTCACGCCGTTCCGGCAGCGGACGATCCGGATACATGAGGGCATAGCCCTGCCGCTCCTCGTCGCTGGCATAGTAGGCGAGCCATGTCTCCGAGGGCTCCGGACCCTCGTTGTTGGCGATGTCATACACCCATCCCCAGTCGTTGGAGCGACCCTCCGGCGGCAGGGGACCCTCCCTGAAGCCGTGACGCCACAGCTCCCGGTACAACTCGCGGTCGCTCAGGTGATCGGTGTTCTCGAAGTAGGCACCGCGACAGGAGAGGTTGTGCAGCCGTTCCCAGAGCCGGGCGGTGACCAGTCTCTCGCTGCCGTCGCCTTCCGGCAGGTCGTCCGGGGACGGATCCGCCGCAAGGGCGAGTCGTTCGCGTTCAAACTCGTTGAGGTCCTGCTCGTCCTCGGGAGGCGGAGGACCCGACGGCGTGCCCGGGGGCTGAGGCAGCCAGTCGTCCCGTTCACAGACCGCGGGGGGCTCCCACATGTCGAGCGGTTCGTCGTCCTCGTCGTCGTCCTTCCCTTCGTCGTCGGACGAGGCGGTCGCGAGTTCGTCCGGCACCTCGATGTGCGTGCACCAGCCGAAGGAAAGTGGAATGTCCGCCATGGGTTCCTCGAGCCACTCGTCGTGCAGCCATCGGTACAGCGCACGGTCCTCCACATGGTCCGTGCGCGTGAGAAAGCAGCGGAGGGCGGCCATGGCGTAAATGAACTCCCACAGGCGCCCGGCGAGTTCCGCATCGGAAACCGCATGCGGCGGCGGCGGCGTGTAACCTCGGCGCGCGAGCAGCTCGCGTGCGGGCACCATTGGGCAGTTCTCAAACGGATCCAGCGGATTCAGTTTCGGATGCGTGGCAGCGGACATGGTGACCTCCTTGGTCCGAGTGACCGCCGGCGCGCGCACGGCCACTCATCCGAATAACGCGGAAACCCTGCGGAATCTTACAAGGAATCTGCGTGATCCCGGGCGGGGTCATTCCGCGTCCCGGAATGGCCACGCTCCCGCCTGAAGAAAGACATGCGTGTGACCCCGCGTCTCACCCACTGCGCGGCGCGGGCACGCGGGCAACCGCCACCAGGGGGGATCCGGGCCGGATCCCTTCCTGCGGGCCCCGAGGCGGAATCAGTCTGCAGCCTGCCTGACGGGCTGATCCGCGCCGCTCTCCCGGGAAGGGGACTCCAACGCGACGGCGAGCACGTCATCGACCGTCTCCGCTGAAACGAGCTTGAGTGACTCCTTCACGTCCGCGGGGATCTCGGGCAGATCCTTCTCGTTGAGTTTCGGAATGATCACGGTTCCAAGTCCCGCGCGAAGGGCCGCGAGGCATTTTTCCTTCAACCCGCCGATGGGGAGCACGAGCCCTCGAAGCGTGATTTCCCCGGTCATGCCCACGTCGGCCCGGGCGGGTCTGTTGGTGAAGAGCGACGCCACGGCGGTGAACATCGCGACGCCGGCGGAGGGCCCGTCCTTCGGGACGGCGCCGGCCGGGACATGGATATGCACATCGCTGTCGCGGAACGCCTGCGGGTCGATGCCGAGCTCGGCGGAGCGGCTCTTCACGAGGCTCAGGGCGGCGCGCGCGCTCTCCTTCATCACGTCGCCGATGTGGCCGGTCAGGAGGAGTTCGCCGCGGCCCGGGTACCGGAGCGCCTCGATGTGGAGGATCTCGCCTCCCGCGGGGGTCCATGCGAGACCGGTGACCACGCCGGGGCGGCTCGTCTTGAGGCGGGTCTCACGGATGTGGCGCGGCGGACCGAGGATTTCGCGGGCGAGGTCGGGGGTGACCACGACGCGTTCGGAGGCGTCGCGGGCGACGCGCGCGGCGGCGGCGCGGCAGATGGCGCCGATCTGCCTTTCGAGCTCACGGACCCCGGCCTCGTGGGTGTACTCATCGATGATCGTCGAGATCGCCTCCGGCTCGAACCGGCACTGTTCGGCGGTCACGCCGTTCTCCCGGAGCTGGCGTTCGACGATGTAGCGTCGCGCGATCTCGAGCTTTTCCCGATCCGTGTATCCCGGGATCTCGATCATCTCCATGCGGTCACGCAGCGCGGGCGGCACGGGGTCCAGGTAGTTGCCGGTCGCGATGAAGATCACCTGGGAGAGATCGAACGGCACATCGAGGTAGTGATCGACGAAGCTGTGGTTCTGACGCGGGTCGAGCACCTCGAGGAGCGCGCTGGCGGGGTCGCCGCGGAAATCGGCTCCGAGCTTGTCGATCTCGTCGAGCATGATCACCGGGTTTCGCGTGCCGGCGCGTCGGAGTTCCTGGATGATCCGGCCGGGCATCGAACCGATGTAGGTCTTGCGGTGCCCGCGGATCTCGGCCTCATCCCGCACGCCCCCGAGGCTGAGGCGGACGAACTTTCGGCCGAGCGCATCCGCGATGGACTGCCCGAGGCTGGTCTTGCCGACGCCCGGCGGCCCGATGAGGCACAGGATCGGACCGCGTCCGTTCGGGTTGAGCTTGCGCACCGCGAGGTACTCGATCAGGCGTCGCTTCACCTTCTCGAGGTCGAAGTGATCCCTGTCGAGGATCTCCTGGGCCCGGTCGAGGTCGTAGTTGTCCTCGGTGAGCTTGTTCCATGGCAGTTCGGAGAGAATCTCGAGGTGGCTCACGATGACGGAGAACTCGGGACTCGCC
Organism: uncultured Verrucomicrobiota bacterium; assembly: GCA_964389135.1. Taxonomy (GTDB): domain Bacteria; phylum Verrucomicrobiota; class Verrucomicrobiia; order Limisphaerales; family CAIMTB01; genus CAIMTB01. The sequence goes on from CAYMDA010000008.1 coordinate 5,957, forward strand.
GGCGGGATGTGGCTGAGCCTCCGAAGATCCCGGTTCGCCTGTTCCATGACGGCTTCCGGCGCACCGGCCTCCTCGAGGCGTTTGCGAAGCCCCTCGATCTGCTGTTCCGTGCCGTCCTCGTCCTCTCCCAGCTCCTTCTGGATCGTGCGCACCTGCTCCCGCAGGTAGGCCCGGCGCTGTGCGTCGGAGAACCGGGACGCGACGTCGCGCTGGATCTTCTGCTGGAGCTGCGCGATCTCGAGCTGGGCGGAGACGTGCTCGTGCACCATGCGGACCCGCCGGACGGTGTCGAGCTCCTCGAGCACGGCCTGCTTCGACTCCGTCTCAAGGGACATGCCTCCCGCGATGAGGTCCGCGAGCGCGCCGGGCTCGGGGATGTTCAGCACGGCGATGCGCGCATTCTCCGCCTCCTCGCTGGTCAGCTCGATGAGGCGCACCGCCGACTCCCGCAGGCTGCGCACGGCGGCCTCGAATTCCCGATCCTGTTCCGGGCCGGGCGTGGAATGAAGGACCTCGACCTCCGCGCGGATGAACGGATGGGTGATGAGGACGCGGCGGAGCGCGATCCGTTGCAGACCCTGCACCAGCAGGACAATCACGTCCTGCGACTGCCGGATCATCTTCAGCACCGCCACCGCCACTCCGACGCGGTGCAGGTCGAGCGGGCCCGGCTCCTCTTGCTCGGGGTCCTTCTGCGTGAAGACACCCAGCACCTTCGAGGACGAGAGCGACTCATCGACGAGCTGCCGCGAAGCCGGCCGCGAGATCGGCATGGGAACGACCATCCCGGGGAACAGCACCGACCGCCGGACGGGCAGGATCGAGAGCACGTCTGGAACGGGCGGTTGTCCGCCTCGCAGGGCGGTCAGGATCTGGGGGTCGCCGTTGCCGGCGTTGTCCCGCGCGCCTTCGTTTTCACCTGGCGACAGCGCCTCCGCCGCGCCGGGGGGGAGCAAGGGATCGGCCATGGGTCGGATGGTGCGGGCGGCTCACACCGCCAGTCGTACAGGAAGGGTGATCCAGAGGTAGCCGTTGCGTCCTTCGACGCGCAGGCCGCCCGGGTCCACATCGTCCGGGAACGTCAATTCGCGCGCGAACGGGCCGTAATCGATCTCCAGCGCGAGCAGTTGGGGCGGCGACCCTGTCGCGCTGTCGCAGGGAGGTTCAGGGGGCTGCCGGCTGCCCTGGATCACCAGCCGGCGGGGCTCGACGTGGAGCGACACCGCGGCCGGATCGACGCCGGCGAGATCCACGCACACGACAAACTCGCGCGGACAACGATACGCGTTGATCGCCGGCGCCCATGGGAACGCCGGACCGATCCGCGTCCATTGCACGCGGGTCAGGTGCCATGCCACAGCCCCGAGCTCGCGCTCGCAGCGTTCAAGGTGAACTCGATAATTCATGCTCGTCCTGCGGCTGGAAGCGGGCAGCGGCATGGCGCGGACCGCTCAGCTCCCGCCTGCGCTCTCCCACACCGAGTCGGGCGCCCGGGCGATCTGCTCGAGCGTTCTCCCGCTCAGCACGGACTTCGCCTCGGCGCGGGCGCCGGGCGGCCGGGCGTCCTCGTGGGCCTTGATCAGCAGCCATTCGGCCTTCGCGTCCGCCCCGCCTTTCCGCACGAGCTTCCACTCGCCGCGCAGCTTCTTTCCGTTCAGCCGCACCAGAAGCTGTCCTTTCCCGTAGTTTCCGTCCACCAGTTCGTACGAACCGGTGTCCCACACCATCACGGTTCCCCCGCCGTACTGGCCCCGGGGGATCACCCCCTCGAAATCGATGTAATCGAGGGGATGATCCTCCGTCTGGAAGGCGCCCCGCACCCTGCCTTGTTCGTAGGGCAGGCCCTTCGGGACCGCCCATGATTTCAGCACCCCTCCCATTTCGAGCCGGAAGTCGTAGTGCAGCCGGCTCGCGGCATGCTTCTGGACGACGAACCGTCGGGTGCGCGCGGCCCGCCTCCTCACGGCCCGTGGTGGCGGCTCGGCCGTACGGGCGAAGTCCCGCCGTGACTGATACCCGGCGAGCGGCCCCTTGCCGGATCGGCCCGTCGCCGGCCTTCGCGACGCGCTTGCGCTGACGGCCTCGAGGAACTTTCGAGGCAGGTGCTGCCTCCGCTTCAGGACGGGCTCGAACAGGTCACCGAGCTTCTTGATTCTCTCGAGGGCGTCCTCCGGCCCGAAGTACAGTTGATCCGGTTCCCCGGCGCGGCGCGCCCGGTCCAGCTCCTCCCATCGCACGGGCAGCGAGACGAATGGCCGTTCCCGCTTCGCGCGAAGGGAGTACACGCTCACGGTGGTCTTGTGTTCCGAGTTCTGGCTCCAATCGATGAACACCTTCCCGCGACGGAGCGCCTTCCTCATCACTGCCCCGATCCGATCCGGATGTTCCCGCGCGAGAAGGTCCGCGACCGCCCTCGCGAACGGCCCCGTGGTCTCGTAGCTGGCGGCGCTGTTCAGGGGCACATACACCTGGATGCCCTTGGACCCGGAGACCTTTGGCCAGGATTCCAGTCCGAGACGCTCGAGCACGTCCTTCAGCAGGAAGGCGACGTCGGCGCACGTGAGGACGTCGGTCCCCTCGCCGGGGTCGAGATCGAAGACGACGTGGGTGGGACGCTGGAGGTTCCGGGCCCGGTGCAGGAACGGGTGCAGCTCGAGGCTTGCGAGGTTGGCGACCCAGACAAGGGTGGCCGCATCGTTCACCAGCACATAGCGGATGTCGCGCCCTCCGCTTCGCCGGGGAACCGGATGCGTCGCGACCCAGTCCGGGGTGAACCTCGGCGCATTCTTCTCGTAGAAAGACTTTCCGGTCACACCGTCCGGGAACCGCTTGAGCGTCACCGGGCGGTTCTTGAGATGCGGAAGGAGGACGCCGGCGACGGCCCGATAGTAATCGATCACCTGCCGCTTCGTGAATCCCGTCTCCGGGTAAAGCACCTTGTCGGGGTTGCTGATCTGGAGCGGCCTCCGGCCAACCCGCAACTCTTCCGTCTTGCGCGCCATTCCGTCGCCTCTTCGCGTCATGACCTTCTCAGGCCGCCCTGGAGCGCGCGCGGCCGACCGTCCCGGCCGGCGCACCGCGCTCCTGCGCCTGTCGCATGCGGGATCCGCAGCCTCGCGGCGACTTCACCTGCCACGCCGTCCCCGAGGGGTACGGGGCGGGGCGGCTCATCGGCGTCGGGAGCTCTGCATGGCCCGCGACGGCCAGGGAGGCGCGTCCCATGCCGCGGGTGAACTCCGGGCGCCGACCCTCTCCGAGCGCGAGCAGCACCGCGTAGGGACTCGTGCCGTCCACCTTCGTGAACAGGCCGGCGAGTTCGGGGCTCATTCTCGGCTGCAACCCGGCGATCCACACCGCCTCGGAATCGTCATCGCACACGAATTCCAGGCTGAACTGACCGTGATCGAATCCGAACTCCGGCATCAACCGCCGCGCGATGTCGAGCATGCGTTCCTGCACGGGCTCCGGGAGGCTCGACGGATACTCGAACCTGCCGGGTTCGCAACCCGCCCCGACCACGTCCACCACCCCGAGCGAATGCACTTCACCCTTGAAGACGTAGCCTTCGAGAATGGCGCGGACTCCGTCCATCGCCTCCTCGGCGACGACCTGGCCGCGTTCAAGGCCGGACCCGATGTAACGCTGCAGCAGCGCCTCCAGTGGCGAACTGAGCGCCTCGGCGCACGCCCACGCCTCCCGCGCCTCCACGATCTCCCTGGAAGACTCCACCCTGCGGCCGCTCCGCGACACGAACGGCGCCGCGGGCTTGACGACCAACGGAAACCGGCCTTGCGGCCCGGACCCGGCGGGATCCAGCAGCCGGAACCTCGGTGTCGCCTCCGGCACCACGTCGCGCTGGATCACTCGGGACCAGTAGTTGTGAAGGCACAGCAATGTCGCCTCCAGACGCGTCGCCGGCAATCCGAGCCTTTCCGCGATGAGCCCCGCGACCACGATCCCGGGGTAGTCGGCGGTGCTGACGACGGCCCCGATTCCTCCCTCCCGGCACCGCTGCACAAGATCCTCGATGTCGGCGAGCGGGTCTCGGCCGACCCAGTGGAGGGCCGCCGCGTCCCCATCAAGGAGAGGGCGGGAGAACGTCTCGCACGCCGCCCCCTCGACGACCGCCGGACCGCTCACCCTCGCGAGTTCGCGCTCGTCCCGAGGGGTCGGACAAATCACCATGATGCGCTTCATTGGGCAGCCTCCTTGGATTCCGGCGGTGTTTCCGGGTGTCCGGATCGCTTCGGCCTCCTGACCGGGCGCCAGCCCAAAGCGTGCCACGCCGGGGGAATGCTGATTCCCGCAGGCCCGCCGAACCACGCGTGTGACGCGCGCGGTGACCGTTGCGCGGTGCACAGGCGGGCGGACGGGCCGGCGCAATCTGCACGCGGGGCCCGGGGGAGGATCGATGTCGGGTGCGGACACGCGATCGGCGGTCAGCGTCCGGAACCGTTCCTCTCGAGGCGGTCGTCCAGCGCCCATGCGGCGCTGATCAGCGACAGGTGGGTGAACGCCTGGGGGAAGTTCCCGAGCAACTGTCCCTCGAGCCCGATCTCCTCGGAGAACAGGCCCACGTGGTTCGCGTAACCCAGCGCCTTCTCGAAATAGAACCGGGCCAGCTTCAGGTCGCCCGCGCGCGCGAGGCACTCCACGTTCCAGAAGGAACACATGGTGAACGTGCCCTCGCGCCCCGGCAGTCCGTCCTCGGCACCCTTGAGCACGTCGTAACGGTATACCAGGGAATCCTCGACCAGCCGCTCGTTGATCATCCGGAGCGTGGAGAGCCACCGCGGGTCCGTGGGACCGATGAATTTCACCAGCGGCATCAGGAGCGCCGAGGCATCCACCGCCTTGGATCCCTTGAACTGGACGAACGTTTTGAGATCGGCGTCCCAGAAGTTCTGGTACACGTCGAGGTAGATGGCGTCGCGCACGCGCAGCCAGTCCCCGAGCGGCGCCGGGAAGGACCGGCGCTGGGCGAGGCGGATGCCGCGGTCGAGGGCGACCCAGCACATCACGCGCGAGTAGAGAAAGTGCTTGGCGCCGCCCCGGACCTCCCAGATGCCTTCGTCGGGACGGTCCCAGTTCCTTGCCACCCAGTCGATGAGGTGGCGCAGGTGCGTCCAGAGATCGTAGGAGATGGGTTCGTGCTTGTTGGCGATGTACACCGAATCCAGAAGCTCGCCGTAGATGTCGAGCTGGAGCTGGTTCCGGGCGGCATTGCCGATCCGCACGGGCCGGGCGCCGCGGTATCCCTCGAAGTGATCGAGGATCGTCTCGGGGAAGTCATGCCCGCCATCGATCCGGTACATGAGCTGCAAAGGCTCCCCGGGCTCGACCTCGCGGCAGCGTTCCTCGATCCAGTGCATGAACTCGATCGCCTCGCACGCGTACCCCAGCCGCATCAGCGCATACAGGGTGAACGACGCATCCCGGATCCACGTGTAGCGATAATCCCAGTTGCGGCTCCCTCCGGGTTCCTCGGGCAATCCGAACGTGGGCGCCGCGATGATCGACCCGTGGGGCCGCGCGGTGAGGAGCTTCAGGGTCAGCGCCGAGCGATTCACCATCTCGCGCCAGCGGCCCCGGTAGTTGGACCGGCCGATCCAGGACTGCCAGAAGTTCACCGTCTGCTTGAAGGACTCCGTGACGTACTCCTTGGAGCCGGAGGGTGAATCGTCCCGGGCCTCCTCCATGATGAAGGCGGCGGTCTCGTTCGTCTTCAGCTCGAACTCCGCGACGGCGGCCCCCTCCTCGTCGTAGCTCAGGGGCACGTCGCTCCGGAGCCGGATGGCGGTGCCGTCCGGCCCCTCGCTCACGTACACGACCTCGTTGCGCCCCTTCTTCTCGATGCGCCGCCCGGCGCGCCCGTAGTCGAACCGCGGGTCGAAGCACATCCGGAACTTGACGGAGCCCCGCACGGTCTTCGCGCGGCGCACGAGGTCGTGGGAATGCCCCAGCTCCTCGATCGGCATGAAGTCCGAAACCTCCGCGACACCCTCGTGGGAGAGAAAGCGCGTGAGGAGAACGTTGGTGTCGGGAAGGTAGAGCTGCTTGTGCTGCGCGTTCTCGAAGACGGGCGCGATGCGGAAGCTTCCCCCGCGGTCACGATCGAGAAGGGCGGCGAAGATCGACGGCGAATCAAAGTGCGGGAAGCACATGAAATCGATCGCGCCGTCCATGCCGACGAGCGCGACCGTGCAGAGGTCTCCAACTACGGCGTAGCTTTCGATGGGCGGATAGCGCATGGGCGGAGCGCCAGGCGCCTTCCGCCGGCCTACCGTCAGCCGGCCGCCGCCGCGGGCGGCGAGCACCCGCGGCAAGGCGGATGCCCGTCCGATCGCAGGCGATCCTCAGGCGCTCTCGGCGCTCGGATTCGCCACCATCTCGGCGATCTCGGTCAAGCGCGCATCCGTGTTCTTCTCCTCGTCGAGCGTGGCCTCGAGCAGTTCGGCCGCACGGGTATGCCCCATGGTCTCGGCCCATGTGCAGAGGGTCCCATAGGACGCGATCTCATAGTGCTCGACCTTCTGCGCGGCGGCGATGAGCGCCGCGTCGATTGCGGGGGAGCCACGGTTCTCCTCGACCATCTCCTCGCTCTCCTCGACCAGGCCCTGCATCGCGGCGCAGGTCTTGGTCGCGGGCGACTCGTTGATGGAGCTGAAGACCTCCTCGAGGCGTTCCACGTGGGTTTCGGTCTCCTCGCGGTGCGTGCGGAAGGCCTCCTGGAGCTCGGGTGTCGTGGCCTCCTTCTCCATCTTCGGGAGCGCCTTGAGGAGCTGCTTCTCCGCGTGATAGAGGTCGCCAGCCCGTCGATGAACAGTCGGTGAAGTTCGTTTTTCATAATGGTCAGTGGAATCCTTCGAATTCTGCGGGCTTCCAGCAGTCGGTGTGCCACCCGTCGCATGCATGGATCGTCGGCGCGGGCGGTCGCGCGCGCGTTGCCTCGCATCGTCCTTCCCCCGCGGAACGCCTCGAGTCGGTCGCGCCTCGGGGGGATCCATTGCAGATCGCTTCCGGGATCAGGCGTTTCGCGGCATCCTGCAGCTCATGCGAGGGGGGAATCTGCTGGGGCCGCGGCGAACGCGATCGGGCGCCGCTGGCATCGAACATGCAACCTTTGAGCACCCTACCCCGGCCCTGCCCGGCCCAGGCTCCAGGTGAAAATCTTGATCGTCGATGACGAGGAAGCCATCCGGAAGGCCACGGCGGTGGCTCTGGAAGCCATGGGACATGAGGCCTTCAAGGCGCCGAATTCCCGCACGGCTCTCGCCATCCTGGCGCAGGAGCCCGTTCATGTGGTCTTCCTCGACCTTGTGCTTGGCATCGAGGACGGCCTCGAGGTGCTTCCGCAGCTCCTCGCGGGCGCACCGGGACTGAGCGTCGTGGTCTTCACGGCGCATGCCTCGGTGGAGACCGCCGTCGAGGCGATGAAGCTCGGCGCGACCGATTTCATCGAGAAACCCTTCACGCCCGACCAGATCCGGGCCGTGCTCGGCCGCATCGAGAAGAGCCGCCGCCTCCAGGAACGCGTCGAGGAACTCGAGGACCGCCTGGCGGCCGAGCAGCCCGCCTCACCTTCGGCATGGTCGCGCTCGGCGGTCATGCGGAAGATCTACGCCGTCGCGGAGAAGGCGGCCCGTTCCGAGGCCGGAATCCTGATCCTCGGGGAGCATGGCACCGGAAAGTCCGTTCTCGGGCACCAGATCCACCTGCTCAGCGACCGCCGCGACGCGCGCTACGTCACCGTCACGTGCCCCAGCGTGAGCCCCGACCGCCTCGCGTCGGAGATCTTCGGGCATGTCCGCGGCGCGTTCGCCGGCGCGGCATGGGACAGTTGGGGAAAGGTCTCCCTCGCGGAGGGCGGCACCCTGTTCCTCGACGAGATCGGCGACCTTCCGCTTGAGGTGCAACCGAGCATTCTTCGGCTCATCCAGGAGAAGCGGTTTGAACGCGTCGGCGAGTCCGTCACCCGCCCTGCCGACGTGCGGATCATCGCCGCCACCCATCGGGACCTGAAAAGGGACGTGGCGGAGGGCACGTTCCGCGAAGACCTGTTCTACCGGCTGAACGTCATCTCGATCAGCCTGCCGCCCCTGCGCGAGCGCATGGAGGACATCGAGACGCTCGTGCAGACCTTCGTGAGCCGGTTCGCCCGCCAGTGCGGCAAGCATGTCCAGGGCTTCTCCGAGGCCGCATGGAAATGGATCCGCCAGTACCACTGGCCGGGAAACCTCCGCGAGCTGCGGAACTTCGTCGAACGCCAGGTGATCCTCGCCGACAGCGAGATGCTCGACATCGACTGGGAAACCCGCCGCAATGCCGACAACTCCTCCCCGGACGGCGCGCCCGCCTCGCCGCGCGTGCAGGTCGGGCAACCCGTCACGCTCCAGGAGCTCCAGGACGCGCACATTCAGAAGATCCTCGAGAGCGCGCCCACCATGGACGCGGCGGCGCGCATTCTCGGGATCGACCCGGCGACACTCTACCGCCGCCGCAAACGCCTCGCGCCGCGCTCCTGAGAGGCGGCGCGCGCGTCCCTCGCGCGCCCCGACGGGGCGGAGCGTCACAACGCGGGCGTCAGCGCTGCTCCCGGCTGTCCATCGCGGCCTGCACCATGATCAGCTCGCTCACGTTCTCGAGCGTCAGCAGCCCGACGACCTGCCCGTCCATCATCACGGGCACGGTCTGGCACTGTTTCGCGCGCATGCCCTCCAGCGTCCGCGTCAGGCCGTCATAGGCATCCACCCACCCGCAGTCCCTGCACATGGCATCGCCGACGAGCGCCGTCCGGTCGCCGTGGGCGAGCGCCTTCACCAGGTCGTTTCGACGCAGCATCCCGACCACCGTGCCGTTCTGCAGGACCGGGAAATCCTGCTGCGAACCCGCGAGCAGCTCCTGCACCGCGCGCTCGAGCGTGTCGTCCACCGCCAGCGTGCGGAAACGCGTCATCATGCCGTCCCGCACCCGCAATCCCTCCAACGCGGACTGCAGTTCGACCTGCGACGCCTCCGCCTGCGCGCCGAGATACACGAAGATCGCGATGAAGATGAGGAACGGGTTCACGAAGAACCCCACGATTCCGAACCCGATGGCCATCGCCTGCCCGACGTTCGCCGCGATCGAGGTCGCGCGCCGGCGTCCCATGCGCGCGGCGAGCAGCGCCCGCAGAACGCGGCCGCCGTCCATCGGAAAGGCCGGAAGCATGTTGAACGCGACGAGGAACAGGTTCACCCACATGAGCTGCGCGAGGAATCGTCCCTGCATCCACTGCACGTCGAACACACGCGAGGCATTCCCCATCGCCAGCAGCACAAGGAACAGCAGCGCCGCGATCGCGACGTTCACGGCGGGGCCGGCGACCGCCACCCAGAACTCCTGCATCGGCTTCTCCGGCATGCGCTCGAGACGAGCCACGCCGCCGATGGGAAGCAGGGTGATGTCGCGGGTCTTGATCCCGTACCGCCGCGCGGTGAGCGCATGCCCGTACTCGTGGAGCACCACGCACAGGAAGAGCGCGAGGACGAAGAGCACGCCCTCCACGGCCTCCCGCGGCGAGCGGCCGGCACCAAGGTGCGCAAGGAAGATCCAGCCGATGAGCAGCGCGAACGTCCAGTGCAGGTAAACCGATATCCCGGCGTACGTTCCCAGCTTCAGTGACCATTTCATGGCGTTTCCCGCAGATTCCTCTCCATCGTTGTTTGCAGCGCGGCGTGCTCAATCTCGTGAGGCGTCCGCCTCCGGCACGACCCCGAGCACATCCTTCTGATACACCTCCCGGTAAAGCACCAGCATGACGACGAGCACCGGCGTGGCGACCAGCAGGCCCACGGGCCCGAGGATCAGACCCATCGCCACCGTGGCCACCAGGGTCAGCGCCGGCGGCAGCGCCGCCCGGTTCTGGAGGATCAGCGGCGTGATGAAGTTGCCCTCGAGAAACTGCACTACCGCATACGCGCACGCGACGTAAAGCGCCCGGCGCGGGGAATCCGCGAAGGCGAGCAGCACGGCAGGCACCGCCGCGAGGGTCGGACCGATGTACGGGATGAACTGCATCAGGCCGGCGATGAGCCCCAGCACGAGGGCCAGCTTCATGCCGACGACGTACATCCCGATCGTCGTCAGGACTCCGATCACCAGCATCGAAAGTCCCTGCGCCACGAGCCAGCTCCTCAGCGCCTCCCCCACACGGTCCAGCGTCCGGCGGACCCGATCCCTCAGCCTCGGCGGGAAGATCGACATCACGCCGCGCCGGTACAGCTCGGGGTCCGCCGCGAGAAACACCGCCGTGACCACGACGAGCACGATCCCGGTTCCCACGTCGAACAGCCGGGACGCGACCACCGCCGTCGCGTTCAGGAGCGACCTCGCGACGCCTCCCCCGGCCGAGGAGGCCGGGCCCTCACCGCCTCCCCCGCCGACCATCTCCTTGTACATCTGCGTCTCGCGGACCTGCATCAGCGCATTGGTCACCTCGCGCTTGAATGCGTTCATGTCCTCCACGAGACGCGGTCCCAGAAAATAACCGAAGCCCACCGCCAGCCCGACCAGCCCGAGCACGACCGCGAGCAGGGACAACCGGTAGGGACCCGGAAGGTACCGATGCAGGAGGCGGGCAAGTGAGTTCAGGACGACCGCGAGCACGATGGACGCGAACAGCAGCACCAGGGCCTGCATGGCCCGATAGGCCCCCCAGAGCAGGATCACCACGGCAACGAGCAGCAGCACGTGCCGGCCGAAGGACGACATCGGCCCCCACCCATCCCCGCGGGGAGGGTTGTCAGAGCGGTTCTCCATGTCCATATGAGAGGAAACGCCCTGCCCAGTGACTCACCGCCTCGCCTCGGTCCCGGACGCGCGTTCCATGGTCGTCGGCCGCAGCATACTGCACGGCAAGTGCCATGTCCTGACCGTTGTGGCGGCCGCGGTTTCCCGGGCCGCGCCCAGTCCGCGCTCCCGGACGCCCTTCCGCGAAGGCGCCTCGTCAGCCGCAAATTGCAACCGCGACAGGCACCCTGCATGCCTTCGATCCCGACCACTCCGGCGCACCCTCGGACCATGCAGCGTCTGCCTGCGTCGTCTGTTCTGGCCTCGGCACTTCGCCGGCCGGGCGGTTCCGCGGGTGCTTCACCCGCGGTGTTGCGCCCTCGACTTGCCTGGGGTGTGATCGCGCTCATGCGCCCTGCGATCCTTCTCCCGGCCGTGATTCTGGCCGGAGCCGTGCTCGCGCTCGTCGTCCCCGCCCACGCGCAGGAAGCCCCGGCGCGCCCTCCCAATGTTGTCCTGGTCTTCTGCGACGACCTCGGCTACGCCGACGCAGGCTGTTACGGCGCCACGAGGATCCGCACCCCGAACATGGATCGCCTCGCTCGCGAAGGCATTCGCTTCACGGACTTCTATGTCGCCCAGGCGGTCTGCTCCGCCTCGCGTGCCGCGCTGCTCACGGGCTGCTACCCCATCCGGGTCGGCATCACCGGGGCGCTTGATCATCGTGCCCGTTCGGGTCTTCACCCCGACGAAACCACCGTCGCGGAAGTCCTCCGGGACCGGGGCTACGCCACGGCCATTGTGGGCAAATGGCATCTCGGGCACCGTCCTCCGTGCCTCCCGATGAACCACGGATTCGACGAGTGGTTCGGCCTGCCCTACTCCAATGACATGTGGCCGTTCCATCCGGAGGCACGGCCCGGGACGTATCCGCCCCTTCCCCTGCACGACGGCGGAAACACGGTCGATCCCGACGTGAGTCCGGAGACGCAGAACACACTCACCACGCGCTACACGGAGCGGGCCGTCCGCTTCATCGAGACCCATGCCGGCCGGCCCTTCTTTCTCTACCTGGCGCATTCCATGCCGCATGTGCCGCTCCATGTCTCCTCCGAGCGGCGCGGTCGGTCCGAGGGCGGTCTCTACGGGGACGTGGTGGAGGAAATCGACTGGTCCCTCGGCAAGATTCTGCAGGCCCTCGAACGCCATGGCCTCGAACGCGACACCCTCGTGATCTTCACCTCCGACAACGGTCCGTGGCTCTCCTACGGCGACCACGCCGGCTCGGCGGGGCCGCTTCGTGAAGGCAAGGGGACCGCATGGGAAGGGGGCGTTCGCGTGCCCTTCATCGCGCGCTGGACCGGAACCATCCCCGCCGGGGCCGAATGCCGGGAACCAGCCATGACCATCGACCTGCTCCCGACCCTGGCCCGCCTTGCGGGCGCGCCGCTTCCCGAACGCCCGATCGACGGCCGCGACATCCACGACCTGCTCCTGGCGCGGCCGGGCGCGACCAGCCCGCACAAGGCGCTCTGGTTCTACATGAACCATGAGCTGCGGGCGGTACGCAGCGGACGGTGGAAGCTCGTCTTCCCGCACTCCTACCGGACGCTCGCCGGGGAGAAGGGAGGATCCGGCGGCACACCCGCGCACTACCGCCAGGCGCGCACCGGACGCCAGCTCTTCGATCTCGTCGCGGATCCGTCGGAGTCACGCGACGTCTCCACGGACCATCCGGAGGTCGTGGCTCGCCTGCTGCAGTTCGCGGAGGAAGCCCGGGCCGACCTCGGCGACAGTCTGACCGGGCGCAGGGCGGCGCGCGCGCGTCCCGCCGCGGCCATGCAGTGACAACGGTTTCCGATCGCTCCACCGCCGCCCCCTCAGCCGACATGATCCGATCCGCCGCCCTCCTCGGCCTGGTCCTCGCGTTCATCCTGCCCGACGGATTCGCCGCTCCCCCGCCGGGCACCATTCGCCCTCCCCGAAATGTCGTTCTGATCGTCGCCGATGACCTCGGCGCGCACGACCTCGGCTGCACGGGTTCCACCTTCCACCTCACGCCGCACCTCGATCGCCTTGCCTCGGAGGGGATGCGCTTCACACAGGCCTACGCGGCGTGCACGGTTTGTTCCCCATCCCGCGCCGCCATGCTCACCGGGAAGTACCCCGCGCGCCTGCGGCTCACCGACTGGATCCGGGGACACGATTTCCCGGGGGCAAAGCTGCGGCCGCCCCAGTGGACTCAGGAACTGCCCCCGGCCGAACCCACGCTCGCCGATCATCTGAAAGCCCTGGGCTTCGCGACCGCACACGTGGGGAAGTGGCACCTCGGCGGACCTGAGGCGTCGCCCGAGAAACGGGGATTCGACGTCAACCACGGGGGCGACCACCGAGGGCAGCCGCCGTCCTACTTCTCTCCCTACGGGCTTCCCCGCCTTCCAGACGGGCCCGAGGGTGAGTATCTCACCGACCGCGAGGCCGAGGAGGTGGTCGCATGGATCCGCGAGCACCGCGACCGGCCATTCTTCATCAATTACTGGTCGCACGCAGTCCACACCCCGATCCAGGCGCCGGACTCGGACGTCGCTGACTTTCTCCAACGCGCACGCGAACGACCCGAAGGCCAGTCGCACGCGGGCTATGCCGCCATGCTCGCGCGTCTCGATGCGGCTGTCGGCCGGATCCTCGAGGCACTCGAGACGAACGGAATTGCGGAGGACACGCTCGTCGTGTTCACGTCCGACAACGGCGGCCTGACGACCGGACGGAACCCGCCCACAAGCAACGCTCCCCTCCGCGCGGGCAAGGGTTCGCCCTATGAAGGCGGCCACCGCGTCCCGCTCATCGTCCGATGGCCGGGAGTGACCACGCCCGGATCCACCTCGGACATTCCCGTGATGGGAATCGACATTCCACCCACGATTCTGGACGCGCTTGGAACCAGCCGGGGCACGGACCGTGATTCCACCGACGGCGAAAGTCTCGTTCCCATCCTGCACGATCCATCGGCGAAGCTCGCCCGTTCCGAGCTGTTCTGGCACTACCCACACTATCATCCCGGCGGGGCCACTCCGTACGCCGCCATCCGCGCCGGCGACTGGAAGCTCATCCAGTTCTACGAGGATGGCCGGCACGAACTCTACAACCTCGCGGCCGATCCCTCCGAATCGCGCGATGTCGCGGCGCTCGAATCCGCGCGCGTGACATCCATGGCGCGCCGCCTGTTCAACTGGCAGAACCGCGTCGGCGCACAGTGGCCCATGAGCAATCCGGCGTGGACTCCGGGGATCCTCGAACCCGAACCCGACGGCACCGTGCGCCTCCATGCGCGGCACGCCCACGTCCGAGGAAATGTCCTTCGCTACGAGCCCCAGCCATTCAAGGACATGCTCGGATGGTGGACCGACCCCGAGGACTCGGCATCCTGGACCTTTCGCATCCCGTCGGGCGGCCGCTTCACCCTCGCGGTTCTCCAGGGCTGCGGCAATGGATCCGGCGGCAGCATCGTGCGATTCAAGGTCGGCGACTCGGAACTCGACATGCGCGTGGTCGAGACCGGCGGATTCCAGAACTTCACGAACCGCGTCGTCGGCGAGATCGATCTCCCGCCGGGCACGAACACACTCGTCGTGACACCCCTCAGCAAACCGGGCGTGGCGGTGATGGACCTCCGCGAGGTGACCCTCGCTCCCGCAAACCCCGGAGAACCCGTGGGCGCGCGGTCCGCGGACTGATCGGCATGCGTTCGTCACGTTCTTCCGCCTCCTCCGCGCGGGGCTTCATCGGCATCGAGGCGGGCGGCACCCGGACCGTCGCGCTCTGGGTCGACGAAGCCGAACCCCTGCACGCAAGGGATCGCACCCATTCACCGACGCCCCCTGAGACAAGGACCGTGACCCTCGGTCCCGCAAACCTGCAGCTCATCTCCGACGCTGATCTCGCGGACCTGTTCTCCCGGGTGGCGCACGCCCTGCCCTGCCCGCGCGCCGTGGCGGCGGGCATGGCCGGCGCGCGCACGCCCGACGATCTCGCTCGCGTCGGCAACGCCGTTCGGTCCGCATGGCCAGGGGTCCCCTTTCACGCGACAAACGACCTCGAGATCGCCCTGGCCGCCGCCGAGGCCGATTCCGAATCGCGGCACCTCCGCCCGCGCGTGCTCGTGCTCAGCGGAACCGGATCCTGTTGCTACGGGCGATCCGGCGATCGCGAGCCGGTGCGTGCCGGGGGCTGGGGGCACCTCCTTGGCGACCGCGGAAGCGGCTACGCCATCGCGCTTGCGGCGCTCCGGGCGGTGATTGCCGAACTCGATCTGAGGCAACGGTGGGATCCGTGCGGCCAGCTCATCCTCTCGCACCTGCACCTCAACGAACCGGACGACCTGATTTCATGGTCGCGCGACGCATCGAAGGCAGCCGTGGCCGCGCTCGCTCCGGTGGTGTTCCAGGCCGCGGCGGGCGGAAGCCGCCTCGCACGGCGGATTCTCGACGACGCCGCGACGGAGATCGCGGGGACCGCGGCGGCCTGCGCCGCCCGCCTCGCGCGGCCGCGTGAACGCGTGCAGTTCCTTCTTGCGGGTGGCGTCCTGCTCGGCCAACCGGCATTCGCCCGCAGGGTGAGCCGCGCCATCCTGCGCCTCCGGCCGAATTCGGATGTCGCCCCGCTGCCGCGCCCCGGCGTGGACGGCGCGGTCCACCTCGCGCGGCGTGTGGCGGCTGAGTCCGGCCCTCCGCCGGGGACGGCCGGGTCCATCCCGCCCGCCGGGGAAGCGCGGAACTCGTCTGGCGTCCGGCTGCCCGCACCGACGGGCCTCTCGCCGACCGAACAGAGGCATCCGCTTTCAATGTCGCTCGACCGCCTGAAGACGTCGGATGCGATCCGTCTGATGATGGACGAGGACGCGAAGATTCCGTCCGCGCTTCGGCCGCACGTCGCACGGATCGCGCGCCTGATTCAGCTCGCGACGCGGGCGCTGCGCTCGGGCGGCCGCCTGCTGTATGTCGGGGCGGGCACGAGCGGGCGCCTCGGCATCCTCGACGCGAGCGAATGTCCGCCGACCTTTCAGACGCCCCCGGAGCTGGTTCAGGGAATCATCGCGGGCGGCGCAGCCGCGGTGTTCCGATCCGTGGAAGGCGCGGAGGACGACGTGGACGCCGGCGCGCGGGCGATCCGGTTTCATGCGGTGAAGCCACCCGATCTCGTGGTCGGCATTGCCGCGAGTGGCCGCACGCCGTTTGTCTGGGGGGCCCTCGCGGAGGCCGCGCGCCGACGGGCGCGGACGGCGCTGATCTGCTTCAATCCCCACCTGCGCTGGCCGGCGGATCCACGCCCCGACGTCGTCCTCGCGGCGGATCTGGGTCCGGAGATCCTCACGGGATCCACGCGGCTCAAGGCGGGCACCGCGACGAAGATGATCCTGAACATGGTGACAACCCTCACCATGGTCCGGCTCGGGAAGGTGCTGGGCAACCTGATGATCGACCTCGATCCCTCAAACGAGAAGCTTCGTGATCGAGCCGTCCGGATCACCACGGACATCACGGGAGCCGACGCCGACGCGGCCCGCGCGGCACTGGAGGCGGCCGGCTGGCGTGTGCGCGAGGCCGTGCGCGCGCTTCAGCGGCGGCGAACGTAACCGTTCTCCATGAACCACTGCACCGCGTCCGCGAGCGCCTGCCTCGGCGGTGTCTGCGGCAGTTCGAGCTCGCGCACCGCGGCGGCCGGATTGAAGAACATCTTGTAACGGGCCATGCGAACGCCGGCGAGGGGGGCCTTGGGCGGGCGGCGCGTCCATCGCGACACGAGCTCGTTGGCGCAGGCGCCGAGGTACGCGACGAAGTAGGGGACCCGCCAGCGCGGCGCGGGCAGTCCCGAGATCTCCGAGAGCACCTGCAGCGCCTCCCGCATGGTCCAGTTGCCCTCCGGATGGCCGAGGATGTAGCGGGCACCGATCCTTCCGCGCTCCGCCGCGCGGATGTGGCCGATCGCGACGTCGCGCACGTGCACGTAGTTCAGCCCGGTATCCATGTACGCCGGCAGCGCCCGGTTCAGGAAATCGACGATCATCTGGCCGGTGGGCGTCGGCTTCACGTCACGAGGTCCGACGGGCGCGCTCGGATTGACGATCACGACGGGGGCCCCGCGCGCTCCGAGTTCCCGGGCGACCTGCTCGGCCCGCCATTTCGAGAGCTTGTAGTGATTCGACATCTGCGCCTCGTTCACCGGGGCGTCCTCGTCGGTGGGGAGGATGCACCCGGTCGCGTCGGGCCGGGGAAGGCCGATGCATCCGACGGTGCTGGTGTAGACGATGCGCTGGCAGCCCGCCTTCCATGCCTCCTCGAGAACCGTCCGCGTGCCCTCCACGTTGGCCCGATACATGGGCGCGTAATCCGGCAGCCAGAGGTGGTAGCTCGCCGCCACGTGAAAGCACCAGTCACAGCCCCGCAGCGCGCGGGCGAGCAACCCGCGATCCGTGACGTCGCCGATGACCTCCTCGTACTCCGCCCCCGCCAGGTGGCGTCGCTCGCTTCCAGGCCGGAAGAGCGCGCGCACCTCATGCCCCTCCCGGTTGAGCTCGTGAACCAGGTTCCCTCCGACGAACCCGGACGCGCCCGTGACAAAGCACCTCATCCGAATACACCTCCCGCCGCGCGGTGAACCTCCACCCCAACCATCATGAGAGCAGCCGCGCCACGACGGCGCTGATCGTGGCGCCGTCCGCGCGTCCGGCCGCCTTCGCCTGCGCGGCGCGGATCACGGCACCCATTTCCCTGCGCGAGGTCGCCCCCGTCTCGGCGATCGCCTCGCGTACCAGCGTCTCGATCTCCTCGGGGGCGAGCGCCGGCGGAAGAAACTCCTCCAGCACGCGGATCTCCGCGCCCTCCTTCCGCGCGAGGTCCGGTCTGCCCGCCTTCTCGTACTGCTCGGCCGCGTCGCGGCGCTTCTTCACCTCCCGATGCACGAGCCCCGTGAACTCCGCGTCCGACAGCGCATCGACCCTCTTCTCGATCGCGAGGTAGTCGGCGGCGGACTTGAGAAGGCGGAGCGTGCCCAGGCGCTCCGTGTCGCGCGCGGTCATCGCGGCCTTCAACTCGCGCGCCAGTCGTTCATTCAGGCTCACACGGCCACCATACCGGCCCGATGCACCCGCTTCAATCGGACGGCCCGGGGCCGGGACCGAACCGGGTTCCCGACGGGAGCGGAGATCATCCACAGACGAGGCGCCTCAAGGCTCGCGCGGTCCATGCCGCCCGTTCATGTTTCGGGCCGTGAGCAGCCCGCGAGCCGAGATCGATGCGGCAGCACCGGCTCAACGCCGCCCGTTCCGCGCGTCTCCCATGGAAACCCGCGCGGGACGGAACGCCCAGGGTCTCGGCGGGCGGACATGGATGGCCCTGCTGTATCTGCTGGCCATCCTCCTGCCGGGCCGGCATGGGATTCCTCAAGCGCAGGCTGCCTCCCCCAATCGAGTGCTCGATCTCGCCGGCGACGGCGGGTACGTGGCCCTTCCCACGGCCGGATTCGAGCAGCTCGAATCCTCCACGGTCGAGATGTGGGTTCGCTGGCGCGACGTGCACGCCAGCCATGGCGCCCGCGCATGGAACTACGGGGACCGACGGAGGGACGCCAGCATGGGACTGCACGGGCGGCATGGCCTGTGGGCCGTGATCGCCGACCCGGACCGACGCCTGCAGCAGGTCCTCGCGCATCACGTGATCGCACCCGACGCATGGGTCCACGTGGCCCTGAGCACGGGGCCATCGGGCCTTCGGCTCTACGCCGACGGCACCCTGGTCGCCACGCATTCCTACAAGGGGGGGCTTGCCACCCTCGGCAGGGCCCCGCGGCACCATCTTGGAGGCACCGTCACCGAGGGCGATCGGGATCCTCCCTTCAACGGACAGATCGATGAGGTCCGAATCTGGGCGCGCGCGCTCGAACCCGACGAAGTCCGGATGGCGATGCGCGGGGAGATGGATCCCGGCCACCCCGACGTCGTCGCGCACTGGAGCTTCGACTCGGGTGATGTCTCGGACTCCGGCCCCAACGGCCTGCACGGCGAGACGCGCGGCGCGGCCACGTTCCCGGCCGAGCCGATCCCCTCCGGTCCGGAAGGCTCGCGGGAACGACTCGTCATCATGGGATCGCTCGAGGCCGACGGCCCTCTCATGGGGCCGGTGGTGGCTGAGGTTTTGAGCGGAACCAATCTTGTCGTCACCCGTGTCATCACGCCCACGGACCGCGTCGTCTTCCGCCTGCCGGGAGGCCTCGGACCATGGGAGGTGCGCGCGCTCAACCTGGGAGGCGGGAGCGCGACGCTCAACCTGGAACAGGGCTCCCACGGAGTGACCAACATCACCCTCCGCCTCGACGGACGGCGAACCGCGACGCTCACCAACGACTTCACGATCGGTTTCCTGCGCGTGCTCGAGGACGATCCTGAAGCGATCACCATGTTCACGCCGGGAGAGATCCTGTCGCTCGGATCCCAGCTCGGCCGCAGCTCGGAAATCCTGGCGCGCAGCGTTTCCTCGCCGAACCGCGGAGTCGCGCTGCTCGCGACCATTGCCCTGGGGGAGATCGAGGATCCGGATCTGCCCGTTCTCAGGGCGCTGCGGCAGGCGGCCTTCGGGCCGTTTCCGGAGGTCAGCGCGTCCGCGCTCTACAGCCTCGAGAAGCTGGAGGTGCCGGAGGAACTGTCGGGCCTCGTCGAGAGTCGGCGCACGGCCTCGGCCCTCCTGTTTGGCGGCCTGCTCATGCCGTTCGCACTGACTCACCTCGTGCTTTTCCTGCTCCTGCCCGAGCGGCGCAGCAATCTCTACTACGGACTCTACGCCCTCAGCGCGGCGGTTCTCAGCCTGCACGGCGTGCTGACCCCCGGCGGCTGGCAGTGGTGGCTGGGCACCCTGCTCGTCTTCAATCTGCTCGGGCTGCGCCTCCTGTACGCCCTGTTCTACGCGAGACTTCCGAGGCAGTTCTGGATCTTCGCGGCGGTCGCCGTGCTGTCGCTCGCGGCCATCGTCTTCGCCCGGGCGAAACTGAACCTGCTGCTCGTGCTCGACGCCGGCGCGCCCGGCTCAGAATTCCCCAACCGGGCCTTCTTCCTCTCGATGGTGCTCGCTGGCCTCTTCATCCTCGGACTGAACCTCGAGATGATGCGGGTCGTCCTCGTGAGCATCTGCGTTGGACGCGAGGGCGCCCTCCTCGTGGGACTCGGCTACGTCACCCTCCTGGCGGCCGCGCTGCTCACCCCCCTCCGGTACTTCGCCCTGCCCGCGGGCTGGATCGGACCCGAAATCTTCCTGCGATGGGGACAGTTCCTTCCCGGCGCCGGACTGGTCGCCTTCGTGGGATTCACCTCGATTCACCTCGCCACGGACTTCGCGCGCACCTATCGCCGCCTGCGCGACGCACACGAGGAGATCGCCCGCAAGAATGAGGAACTCCAGGCGGCGCGCCTCCAGGCGGAGGCCGCCAACCACGCGAAGTCACGATTCCTCGCCTCCGTGAGCCATGAGCTGCGCACGCCGCTCAACGCGATCATCGGCTACGCGGAAATGCTCCAGGAGGATGTCACGGAATCCGAGGTTCTTTCGGACCTCAGGAAGATTGAAACCGCCGCCAAACACCAGCTGGCCCTCATCAACGACATCCTGGACCTCTCGCGCATCGAGGCGGGCCGAATGACTCTGCACCTGGAGGAGTTCGATGTGCCCAGCCTCGTCCGCGGCATCACCTCCACGGCTGAACCGCTCGTCGCACGCAACGCCAACCATCTCCTGGTCGATTGCCCCGCGACCCTTCCCCGGATGCGATCGGATCCCGTCAAGCTGCGGCAGATTCTGTTCAACCTCCTGTCGAACGCGGCCAAGTTCACGGAGCGCGGCGAGGTCCGGCTCGCGGTGGCGCATGCTCCGTCCCCCGCATCGCCCGACGGAACGCGCCCGGAAGGATCCCCCGGGACGGACGATCGCGGGCACGTGGTCTTCACCGTCTCCGACACGGGGATCGGCATGAGCACCGATCAGATCGCCAACCTGTTCCAGCCTTTCACGCAGGCCGAAACCTCCACCGTGAAGCTCTACGGCGGGACCGGTCTCGGTCTCGCGATCAGCCGCCGGCTCGCGCGCATGATCGGCGGGGAGATCACCGTCCGAAGCGAGCCGGGAAAGGGTTCCACCTTCACGGTTCTCCTTCCGGCGGTGGCGCCGCCGCCTCCACAGGACCCGGGGGACGGCCCTCCCCCTCCCCCGCGGCTCGATGAAGCGCCCTCCCCGCCCGCGGCTCCCCGGAATCGGCATGCCGATCCACCGCGCTCCCTCGGCGCGCCGCCGCCTCTCGCCTGACTTCCATCCGGCAACCTTCCGCACCTGCAGCATCAGCCGCCTTGCACATGCCGAAGATCCTCCTCGTTGAAGACAATGAAATGAACCGGGACATGCTCTCCCGACGCCTTGATCGCCGCGGGTTCACGGTCGTCTGCGCGCTCGACGGGCGGGAGGGCCTCGACCTCGCCGCCCGGGACCGCCCGGACCTCATCCTGATGGACATGAGCCTCCCGGTCCTCGACGGATGGGAGGCCACGCGCCGGCTGAAGGCGGACGAGTCCCTCCGTCACATCCCCGTCATCGCGCTCACCGCCCACGCGATGGCGTCCGACGAACAAAGGGCGCGTGAGGCAGGCTGCGATGATTTCGACACGAAACCCGTCGATCTCCCCCGCCTGCTCGACAAGATCACGCGCCTGCTGAACCGGAACACGTGAGCGCCGACACGCATGCATCCGACGGGGGCGGGCGCCGCGACACGCCCGACGCCCCGTCCCGTCCAGCCCTCGATGCGATGGCCGCCTTGCGCCACGATCTGCGCTCGCCGGCTGCGCATATCCAGAGCTACGCCGAGATGCTCCAGGAGGAAGCCGCCGATCTCGGGCGGACCGAATGGCTTCCGGACCTTCAGAGCATCGAACGCGCCGGCCGCAGGCTGGTCGAACTCATCCGCCAGGAACTCGCCCCGGAACGCCTCGAGGCCGGCGGCGTGGATCTCCGGCGTCTCCACGCCGAACTGCGGACTCCGCTGAATCACGCGATCGGCTACAGCGAACTCCTGATCGAGCAGGCTGAGACCAGCTCGTCGGGGGCGCTCGTCCCGGATCTCCAGCGCATCCAGCAGGCCGCGCGCGATTTCCTGCAGATCCTCGAGACACGCCTCGCGCCATCCATTCTCCCGGCACCCCCTCCGGCACGGGCCGCCGTCCGTTCGATCGCCCGCCCGGAAGCGCTCGCCCTCTCGCGCCCCGGGACCGCCGAGCCGCCGCCCGGCCCATCGCACCTCGAGGGAACCGTTCTCATCGTGGACGATGACCGCGCGAACCTCGAACTCCTCTCACGGCGTCTTGCCCGCCAGGGTTTCCATGTCCTCACGGCCGATCATGAGCGCGCGGCCATGGATCTCCTCGCCGGCCGGACCATCCACCTGATCCTGCTCGACATGATCATGCCGGGCGTGACGGGGGATGAGATCCTCGCGCGCCTCAAGGCCGATCCAAGCACCCGGGACATTCCCGTGATCATGCTCTCCGCCCTCGACGAGATGGACAGCGTGGTGCGCTGCATCCTCATGGGCGCCGAAGACTATCTCGCGAAGCCCTGCAATTCCGTGCTGCTCCGCGCGCGCATCTGCGCGTGTCTCGAGAAGAGCCGCCTGCGCCGGCAGGAACAGTCCTACCTCCAGGCGCTCGAGGCCGAACGCCAGAAGTCCGAGTCCCTCCTGCGCAACATCCTTCCCCAGCCCATCGCCGAGCGCCTCAAGCTGGGGGAGACCACGATCGTCGATTCGCTCGCCGAGGTTTCCGTGCTGTTTGCCGATGTCGTCGGCTTCACCGCGCTCACCCGGAGCATTCCCTGCGTCCAGCTCGTGCGCCTGCTCGACGAGATCTTCACGGGATTCGACGCGCTTGCGGAGGAACAGGGGCTCGAGAAAATCAAGACCATCGGGGATGCCTACATGGTCGTGGGTGGCCTTCCCACCCCGCGCCCCGATCACGCGTCCGCGCTCGCGGAACTCGCCCTGGGCATGCTCGAGCGAATCCGTTCGATGCGGGACGCGCTCGGCACGCCGGTGGAAATCCGGATCGGGATCAACACCGGTCCCGTCGTCGCCGGAATCATCGGCCGCAGCAAGTTCAGCTACGACCTCTGGGGTGACACCGTGAACCTCGCCAGCCGCATGGAATCGCTCGGGGTCCCCGGCCGGATCCACGTCTCGGAGGCGTTCCAGCGCGCCCTCGCGGACAGGTACCTCTTCGAGCCCCGCGGCGTCATGGAGGTGAAAGGCCGCGGTCCCATGCCCACGTGGTTTCTCGTGGACCGCCTGCCCCGCCGCGACCCCGCCGCGTCCTCCGCCGGCGACGGACCCCGGTGCTGAAGGCCATCCGGCGGCGGCCCGCCCGCACGCCGCGGATGGCGCGCCGCGCCGGAAATCTCCGTGCATTCCCCTTCGCGCGATGGAGAATCCGAACCCGTCCGGCGTCCGCCGGTATGGAGCCGGCACCGACAACCCATCATGACCAGGCTGCTGCTCACCGCGTTGTCCGTTCTGCTCCTCGCCGGTTGCGGCGAACAGGCCACAAGACCGCTCGTCGTGGGAATGGAACTCGGGTACCCGCCCTTCGAGATGCGCGACGAACAGGGAAACCCCGCGGGCGTCAGCGTGGATCTCGCACGCGCGCTCGCCGAGGAGCTCGGACGCGACCTGCGCATCGAGGACATCGCCTTCGACGGGCTCATCCCCGCCCTGCGCACCGGGAAGATCGACCTGATCATCTCCTCCCTCACGCGCACGGAGGAGCGCGCCCGCTCCATCGACTTCTCGGACCCCTATCTGCAAACGGGACTCTGCCTGCTCGTCGCGAGCAACTCCCCCGTGCGATCGGTCGAGGACCTCGACTCGCCCGGACGGCGGGTCGCGGTGAAGAAGGGCACCACCGGCCACACGTACGCGGCGGAGCGCTTCCAGCACGCGCGCGTGCTCGTTCTCGACCGAGAGTCCGCCGCCGTGCTCGAGGTGATCCACGGGAAGGTGGACGCCTTCATCTACGACCAGATGTCGGTGTTCAAGGCATGGCAGCGCAACCCGGACACCACCCGCGCGATCCTCGAACCGTTCCAGGTCGAGCACTGGGCCATCGGGATCGCGAAGGGGAACGACAGACTGCGCGAGGATGTGAACCGTTTTCTCTCGAGGTTCCGCGAATCGGGCGGCTTCGAGCGCCTCGGCGACCGCTGGCTCGCGGACCAGAAGGAGGCGTTCGCCCGGGAAGGCATACCCTTCTACTTCTGACGTGGGGCGCCTTTTCCTCAACGACCGCGGCGCCGGCGGGAGCCGATCCGCGCACCCGTGGGCGCAGGCGCTCAGCTACGCGCTCGTCTTCGCCGCGCTCGCGCTCGCGCTGACCTTCGCCTTCCACCAGTTGCGCTACCGGTGGGACTGGTCCGGCCCCTGGCGCTACCGGACGCTGCTCTGGCAGGGGTGGGTGACCACCCTGGCCCTCGCCGTGGGGTCGCTTGCCCTGAGCACCTTCATCGGCGCGGTGATGGCGCTGCTGGGCCGCAGCCGCTTCATGCCCGCGCGGGCGTTCACGCGGATTTACGTCGAAACCATCCGGGGCACGCCGCTGCTCGTCCAGATCCTGATCCTGTTTTACGTGATCGCGCCGTCGTTTCACCTTGGCAACCGCCACGTGGTCGGCGTGCTCGCGCTGTCGCTCTTCGCGGGCGCGTACCTTGCCGAGATCTTCCGCGCGGGCATCGAGAGCGTCGGCGCCAGCCAGTGGGAGAGCGCCCGCGCGATCGGCCTCACGCCGGGGCAGACGTACAGGCACATCGTCCTGCCGCAGGCGCTGCGTCACGTCCTGCCGCCCTTCGCGGGCCAGCTCGTCTCGCTCATCAAGGATTCCTCCCTGCTGTCCGTGATCGGCATCGCCGAATTCACCCTCAGCGCCCAGCAGGTCAACGCGCTGACCTACAGCACCCTCGAGAGCTACATCCCGCTCGCGATCGGCTACATGATCATCACGCTGCCCATCTCGCTCTGGGCCGGGCGGCTCGAGCGGCGGGTGCACTTCGAAACCTGACCGCGCCGCGCCCCGTCCCGTGCAGTTGCGCCTCCTGAAACTGACCAAGGCATTCGGCGACCACGTCGTCCTCGACGGCGTCGATCTCGAGCTGTCCGGCGTGGGCGCCCTCGTCCTCATCGGGCCGTCCGGGGGAGGCAAGTCCACGCTCCTTCGCGTGCTGGGCGGACTCGAGACCCCCACCTCGGGCTCGGTGGAGGTGAACGGTGTCCCCCTGCCCTACGACGACGCCGTCGCGCTCCGCCGTTACCGCGCGCGGAACGGCTTCGTCTTCCAGGCGCAGAATCTGTTTCCCCACCTCTCGGCGCTCCGGAACGTGACGCTCCCCCTCGAGGCCGTTCACGACGTGTCGCCCGCGGAAGCCGAGGAGATCGCGAGGGAACTCTTCCGGCGTTTCCACCTGGAGGACCATGCGTCGAAACGCCCCGCCGAGCTGTCCGGAGGACAGAAGCAGCGCGTCGCGATCGTCCGCGCCGTGGCCGTGCGGCCGCAACTCCTCCTGCTGGATGAGCCCACTTCCGCGCTCGATCCCGAAATGACCGCCGAGGTTCTGGAGATGATCGCGGAACTCCGCCGGGAAGGCCGTGACTTCGTCCTGGTCACCCACCAGATGGGCTTCGCCCGGCGCGTCGCGGATCACATCGCCTTCGTGGGCCGTGGAGGCATTCTCGCGCACGGCCCCGCACCCGACCTGCTGCGCGATCCTCCGCATCCGGAGGTCCGCCAGTTCCTCGACCGCGTGCTCTCCTACTGATCGCCCTCGACGGCCGTCGCGGGGGCGGGGTCCCCGGCCGGGAACTGGCTGGCCAGCAGGTGACCGAGGTACGGCAGCAACTGCTTCTTGCGGGAGACGATTCCGGACAGCTCGAAGACTCCGGGTTCGACCTCGGGATAGTCGATGGCGCGCACCAGGGTCGCCGGGCCTGCCATGAGGAACATCGACGACTGCGCCACGACATCGGTGACGAGCAGTGCCGAGAACAGCAGCCCCTGGCTGCGCCGGTAATCCTCGAGCGCCTGCCGCAGCGCCTCCTTTCGCTCCCAGAACTTGTCGAACCCGAGCTCCTCGATCTGCGCCACCGAATACCGGTGTTCGCCCTCGACGTACTCCTTGCAGTCGGCCGTGATCGCCTGCGCGGCGGGACGCGACACGAGGATGGAGCCCGAGGCGAAGAGCTTCTCGGTGAACGCGCGCGCATCCACGCCCGCGATGCGCTCGAGCCGGGAGAGAACCTCCGCATCCTGCGCGGTCGATGTCGGTGAAGTCAGGTTGAGCGTGTCCGAAACCAGCCCCGACAGCAGCACCCCCGCGATGGCCGGGGGCATCTCCACCCCGTACCGGAAGAACTTGTTGGCCACGATGGTGCTCGTCGAACCCACGGGCTCGTTGTGAAACAGGATCGGCTGCTGCGTCCTGAGCGTGCCGATGCGGTGGTGATCGATGATCTCGAGGATCTCCACCTGGTCCGCGCCCAGGACGGCCTGCGAAAGCTCGTTGTGATCCACGAGAATCAACTGCCGGTCCACGCGCTTGAGGAAGTCCGACTTCGTCAGGATGCCCACGACGCGGCGGTCGTCGTCCACGACCGGGAAGGCCGGGAAGGCCGAGTTCATCGCCACGTCCCGCACCTTCCGCACGGGCTCGTCCTGATGGAACGACAGGAACTGCTCGTCGCGGATGTGACGCACGGGCACGGCGGCCCGGCAGAGCATCGCGGTGGTCGCCGTGTCGTGGGGCGAGATGAGCAGCGACACCTCGGAGCGGCGCGCCATTTCCGCGATCTCCTCGCTCACCGCCAGCCCGCCCGTCACCACGAGCGCGCGCACCCGCGCCCGCACGGCGAGCTCCTGGATGTCCGCGCGGTCGCCCACGACCACCAGCAGGCGCTCCGGTGGGTACCGGTCGAGGCGCTCGGCAAACGACGCGCTGCGCATGGCGCCGATCATGAGCGTGAGGTCGTCCTCCCGGTCGGGTTCGAACGCGCAGACCATCCGGCCGCGAAGCGCGCGCGCCAGCCCGCGCAGCGTGCCGATCACCCTGCGCGAGTCGAAGGGCCCCCCGTCGGTCGGGAAGAAGAACTTGCTCGCCTTGAACACCGACGCGAGCCCGCGGCACCTCCGGTCCTCGCCAAGGATCGGCAGGACCCGGATCGAGGCGTTGTCCATCATCGCGAGCGCCTCGGCGGCCGTGCCCTCCGGGCTGATGCTCAGGACGTTGGACTCCATCACGTCGCCCACGCGCGGTGAAACGTCCGAGATGAAGCGCGGCGCGGGCAGCCCGAACGTGCCCAGGATGAAGTCGATTCGCTCGTTCGTGTCCCCGCACCGGGCGGCGATCGCCTCCGGCATGCCGGTCCGCCGCTTGAACTCGGCGTACCCGATCGCGGAACAGATCGCGTCGGGGTCCGGGTTTCGATGTCCGATGACCAGCACTTCCCTCATTGGCGCGCGCACGGTACCGGCCGGCGTTTCGAGCGGCAAGCCGCCCGGGCCTGCTTGGGTCATCCGGCACCGACCAACCCCGCTGCCGGCTTCCCTCCCCTCCCGGGGTCGCGTGCCGAACCTCCCGGAAGACCGGAGGGAAGGCTCGATCCGGCCCGGCCGAGCCGTCCCCGTTCGTCCCCCGCCGTTTGACACCGTCCCGCACGGGTCAATAGTGGATTACAAACATCGGAAGTGACTTGTACGCATATGATTGCATCCAACATGACCCGGGAAGCAGTGGACCGACTGATCAGCGACCTCCGAAGCGTCATCCGCGACGGGCAGGAGGTGCTTCGCGCCGGCGCCGGTGACCTCTCGGAGAAGGGCCGTGAGGCGCGCTCCCAGATCGAGGAAACGATCCGAAACGCGCGCCTCACCTGCGAGGAACTGGAGGCTCGCGCCACCGAGGCGGCACGCGGAGCCGCGCGCGCCGCGGAAAGCGGTCTGCGCGAACATCCACTGGCCGTGCTGGGATGCGCGGTCGGGCTCGGCGTCCTGGTCGGGCTGCTGCTGAACAACCACAACCACCGCTGAGCCGCCGCCTGCGGGCGGGCTCATGCACGGGCGGGCCGGAGGCGCTCCCCCTGCCGGGGCGCTCCCGCCCGCCCGGGATCGCGCGTCAGTCGAACTTCCGCTTCCGATGGTCGCCCACCGCGGGCGCGTCGGGATTCACCTCCGGCCCGAAGTAACGCAGGCAGACCAGCGGCTCGGTTTCGCTCGTGTTCTCGAAGGTGATGCCGGCCTGCGCGCCGCTCTCCGAGCAGAAGTACTCGTCCTCGGTTAGCTCGTGGAACCGGATCATCTTGGGGCTGTTGAGCGGCTCCCCGTTGATCCGCCCGCTGCCCTGCACGCAGATGAGGCCGTAGGCGCCGCGATCCTTGATGGTGCACTTGACCCCGGGATCCACCGTCAGCTCCTTCGCCGTGAAGAGCTGCTGTCCGTCGATCTTGCCGTACACGATCCAGCGGTCGACGTAGCCTTCCTCCCGGGTGTCGGCGACGGGGATCGGCTCGAGGTAGTGATTGTCCTTGAAGTGCTCGTCGCAGTTCCCCTCCCAGTCGAGCTGGTCCACGATGAAGTCGAGATCCTTGTGCCTGGAACGGGGCATGTCCTTTACGAGCAGGCTCCACGGCACGTAGCGCCCCTCGACCATGCTCTGGTACATGGCGAACACGTCGCTGCCCCACTGGGGTTCATAGGTGCAGAGGCTGCCCGGCGCGTGGAGGATGCACGGCGGGATGAGCCATCCCGTGCCGGGCTTGAGGCGGTACGCGCGGCTCAGGTCGAGGATGCCGTTGTCGCCGCGGTTCCAGTCCTCGAGGCACTTGCGAACCTGCTCCTTCGTCGTGCCGGGCTCGAGTCCCATGAACGTGTAGGGGAAGTTGTTCCCGACGTTGTTGTGCTGGGGCGGGAAGTAATAGGACTCGGGCTTGCCCTCCTGGCCGACAAGCTTCGCCTGGGCGGCGTTCTGGTGCATGTGGTGCGGAATCGGCCCCATGTTGTCGAAGAACTTCGAGTACACCGGCCAGCGCTTGTACTTGTTCCAGATCGCGCGTCCGATGAGCGTCGCGCCGCAGTCCTCCACGGCCTTCCGCAGGGTGAAACGCTCCCGGCCGACGACGCAGTAGCTGAGACCCTCGTCCGGAACCCGTCCCTCGTTGGCGGCCTCCGTGGTCGAGGCGAACCACCGTTCATCGATGCCGCCCCGGTTGGCGCCGTAGGCGTAGATGTCGTCGGGGTGAAGCTTGAGTCGCAGCCCCGGCTGCAGGAACGAGCGCGGCACCCACGTCGGGGCAAGGCGCAGCAGGCCGCCCGTGCGCGAGAGTTCCGCCTCCACCTTGGCCTGCGTGTTGCGAGTGACGGTCTTGAGTTGCTGGACGGTGTTCACGGCGGGCGAGATACGCGAATTCGCGTCGTTTCGCGATCTCATTCCCTTCCGACCGCGTCGGGCCGCCCTGCCCTGCCGGCCCGGGGTGAGGCGATCGCGCGCCCGCGCCGCGCGAGACGACCGCCGTTGACTTGAAGGGTCGGAAGCGGTACGTCCCGCCCATGGCGAGCATGCACGAAGTGGATTACGAGATTCACGGCAGCGAGATGCAGTACGTCACCGTGGAGCTCGATCCGCAGGAAGCGGTCGTGGCCGAGGCCGGCGCCATGATGTACATGGAAGACGGGATCGAGATGGAAACCATCTTCGGCGACGGCTCCCAGCAGAACAGCGGCTTCTTCGGCGCGCTCATGGGCGCCGGCAAGCGCCTGCTTACGGGGGAATCGCTGTTCATGACCGTTTTCCAGAACCGCGGCGTGGGCAAGCGGCATGTCGCCTTCGGCGCGCCCTATCCCGGAAAGATCGTCCCGGTCCACCTCCGCGAACTCGGCGGGGAGGTCATCTGTCAGAAGGACGCGTTCCTCTGCGCCGCCAAGGGCGTCAGCGTGGGCATCGCCTTTCAGCGCAAGATCGGCGTGGGCCTGTTCGGCGGCGAGGGCTTCATCATGCAGCGCCTCCAGGGCGACGGCTGGGCCTTCATGCATGCCGGCGGCACGCTGCTGCAGCGCGACCTCGCCCCCGGCGAAACGCTTCGCGTGGACACCGGCTGCATCGTCGGCTACCAGCCCTTCGTCCATTTCGACATCCAGTTCGTGGGCAAGATCAAGACGGCCTTCTTCGGCGGCGAAGGCCTCTTCTTCGCCGTGCTGCGCGGCCCCGGCAGGGTCTGGCTGCAATCACTGCCCTTCAGCCGGCTTGCCGACCGCGTGTACGCCGCCGCGCCGCAGACGGGTGGCGGAGGCCGCGGCGAAGGATCTCTCCTGGGCGGCCTCGGCAGGCTCCTCGACGGGGACAACAGCTGAGTCAAGGCACGCCGCGGGAGCCTGGGCACCTCCGGTGCATCAGGCACCGCGCACCGCCCCGCCGTTCCCATTCAATCCGAGGCGCTCACCCGCCGATAATCCCCTCTGCCCAACATGACGCCGGGCTCCAACAACAACGGACACCGCTTCTGGGAGGAAGACCCGTGGCGGGTCCTCCGCATCATGTCCGAGTTCGTGGACTCCTTCGACCACATGTCGCAGGTACCACCCGGCATCACCATCTTCGGATCCGCGCGGATTCCCGAGGACAACCCCTTCTACCAGGCGGCGATGACCCTCGGCCGCCTCCTCGCCAAACACGGCTTCTCCGTCATCACCGGGGGCGGACCCGGGATCATGGAGGCCGCCAACCGCGGCGCGGCGATGATCGACCGCCAGCTCAGCGTCGGGCTCAACATCCACCTCCCCCATGAGCAGGCGCCCAACCCGCATGCCGGGGTGCAGGTCAACTTCCGCTACTTCTTCGCCCGCAAAGTCTGCCTCGCGAAGTACAGCACGGGGTTCGTCTTTTTCCCCGGCGGGTTCGGCACGCTCGACGAGTTCGGGGAACTCGTGACCCTCGTCCAGACGAAGCGCATCCCGCGTTTCCCACTGGTGCTGTTCGGGAAACAGCACTGGGACGGTCTGGCACAATGGATCAACAACTCGCTCCTGCCCGCCAAGGTGATCTCGCCGGGGGACAACGAGTTGTTCGTCATCACGGACAGCGTGGAGGAGACCCTGGAGATCTTCGTGGACTTCCGGCGCGAAACCGGGACCCCCAAGCGCGTCCCGAACGCATTTCGCTGATCATCCGAGAGTTAGGCGAAATCCACGCCGTCGCGTCGCCGGGATTCACGCGCACCGTTGCGGCTCCCGCGGGCCCCACGTGAGTGCCAGATTGGCACCCGGCGAATCGTGCGCCATTCACTCGGGGACTGTTGCCATCGGGCAGTATCTGCCATCTTCTCTGGACGTGCACGAGGTAACTCGACTTTCGAACGGCCTGACGATCGTGACGGCCGCCATGCCCAACATGGCGAGCGTCAGCGTGGGGCTTTGGATCGGGGTCGGGGGCCGCTATGAACCCGTGCGTCTGAACGGGGTCGCCCACTTCATCGAGCACATGCTCTTCAAGGGGACCCGCCGGCGCACGGCGCTGCAGATCTCGCAGGACATCGAGGGCATCGGAGGGTACCTCAACGCGTTCACGAGCGAGGATCACACCTGCTTCTATTCCAAGGCGCTCAGCGATCGGTTCGACGACCTCGTGGACGTGCTGTTCGACATGCTGCTGAACTCGGTCTTCGCGCCCGCCGACATCCGGCGCGAGCGCGAGGTCATCCGGGAGGAGGTCGCGATGTACTTCGACCAGCCGCAGCAGTACGTCCAGGAGCTCTTCAACGAGATCATGTGGCCGGGGCATGCCCTCGGGCGTCCCCTGACGGGCAGCTTCCAGTCCATCGCCCGGATCCATCGCACGGACCTGCTCCAGTTCCTGGAGACCCACTACACAGCGCCGGGGATCGTCGTGGCCGCGGCAGGCGCCCTCCATCACGAGCAGGTGGTCAAGGCGGTCCGCAAGCGCACCCGCTTTCTGCCCGCGGTGCAGGCGCCGCGCTTCGAGCCCTACCCCATCGATCAGCGGGCGGACCCGCTGCGCCTCGTCACGCGCAACACGGAACAGTCCCAGTTCGCGCTCGGGTTCCGGACGTGCTCGCGGCACGACCCCCGACGCAACGCGGTGCGCCTCCTGAACATCATCCTTGGGGAGAACATGAGCTCGCGCCTGTTCCAGATCATCCGCGAGGACCGGGGACTGGTTTACTCCATCTACAGCTCGCCGAGCTTCTGGGCGGATGTGGGTGACCTCGTCATTTCCGCGGGGCTCGACGCGGAAAAGATCGAGCCCGTCATCCGGCTCGTTCTCAAGGAACTGAACCGGCTCGCGACGGAGAAGGTCAGCCGTCCCGAGCTGCGCCGGGCCCTCGACTACGCGCTGGGCCAGCTCGAACTCGGCCTCGAGAACACCGAGAACCGCATGATGTGGCTGGGCGAGCAGATGGTGACCTCCGGCACCGTCATCCCCATGGACCGCGTGCGCCGCGACCTGTCCCGCGTGAGCGCCGAGCAGATCCGCGCGGTCGCGCGCGAATTCTTTCGTCCGGAGAACTGCGCCCTCGCCGTCGTGAGTCCGCTCCGCTCCGATCGTTCCCTGCGGCGCGCCCTCGCCTCGGCCAACGGACGATGAGCCTTGTCGCGGAGATTCCTTCCGCGCACACCCCGGAGACCCTGGCGGAGCGGTTCCGGGCGACACCGGGCCGCGTGGTGTTGCGCAGCGGATGCTTCGAGTTGCCGCAGGCACGGATTTCCCTTGTCGCGGCCGAACCGTTCCTCACGTTCTCGTCGCTCGGCTCCCGTTGCGAGGTGAGATGGCGCGGGAGTGCGCCCGAGGTTCACTACGGCGATCCGTGGCGCCTTCTCGAGGCGCTGCTCGCCCGCTACGAACTGCCGGACCAGCCCGACGTGCCGTTTCCCCTCGGAGGCGCGTTCGGATACTGGGGATACGACCTGGGCCGCTTTCTCGAGGCGCGCCTCGGCCCTCCACCATCGCGGTCGGCTGTTCCCGACTGCTGGGTCGGCTTTTTCTCGAGCCTGGTCGCCTTCGATCACCGCGAGGGCCGCACATTCGTCATCGCGACGGGCCTTCAGCCGGACGGCACCCGCCAAAGCTCGGCCGCGCGCGAGGAACTCGAGGCATGGCGGCGGCACCTCGGCGAACCGCACGGCGACACCTGCGCCGCGGCGCCCTCCATGCAGCGGCAGGGCGGGCCCGCCGCGCCGGGCGCCGGCGCCGGGCGAGTCGTCTCCAACTTCACGCGGGAGGCATTCTGCGCGGCGGTGCTTCGCGCCCAGGAGTTCATCCGCAGCGGCGACATTTACCAGGTCAACCTTGCCCAGCGATTCACGGCGCATCTTCCGGAGGACCCATGGTCGCACTGGCTGCGGCTCACCGCGGCGTCGCCCGCCCCGTTCGCGGCGTTTCTCGACGCCGGTGAGTTCCAGCTCGCGTCGATCTCCCCGGAACTCTTTCTGCGCCTGAACGGAACCCAGATCCAGACCCGGCCGATCAAGGGCACGCGACCTCGTTCCATTGACCCCGACACCGACGCGCGCCTCACCTACGAGCTTCAGACGAGTCCCAAGGAAATCGCGGAACTCGTCATGATCACGGACCTGCTGCGCAACGACCTTGGCAAGGTGTGCGAATTCGGATCGGTCCGGGTCCCGTCCCTGCTGCGCCTGGAGCGGTTTGCGCACGTGCAGCACCTAGTTTCAACGGTGGAGGGTCGCCTGCTGCCCGGGATCACGCACCTCGACGCGCTGAAGGCGTGCTTCCCGGGCGGCAGCATCACGGGGGCCCCGAAGCTCCGCGCCATGCAGATCATCGATCAGCTCGAGCCCGACGGACGCGGTCCCTACACCGGTTGCGCCGGCTATCTCGGGTTCAACCGGGAAAGCCAGCTCAGCATCCTCATCCGCACCAGCGTCATTCACCGGGGAGTGGCCTGCTATCATGCCGGCGCCGGCATCGTCGCGGACTCCGACCCCGCCGCCGAGTACGAGGAGACGCTCGCGAAGGCGGCCGCCTTCCTCCGTGGCGCCACCACCGAAGCGCCGTCCCGGTCCGGCACGACCGTTCCCGAGGCATTCCCGGGGTTGACGGCCGATCGCGGCGCGGCAGCTCCATGATCGTCTATTTCAACGGCCGGCTTGTTCCGGCGGAGGAAGCGCGCGTTTCCGTGCTCGATCGGGCATTCCTTCTTGGCGACGGACTCTTCGAGACGATCGCCGTGCTCCGGGGACGTCCCGTCTTCTGGGAACCGCATCTGGAGCGCCTCCGCGCCGGAGCCCGCGCGCTGGGTTTCCACGTCGCGCCGGCCGACGCACAGCTCCGCGCGGCGGCCATCGAACTCCTCCAGCGCAATGGCGTCGTGAACGGCGCGGTTCGGATCCAGGTCTCGCGCGGCACGGGCATCCGGGGCTATTCGCCCGCCGGCTGCCGGGATCCCGTCATGGTGATCACCGCGCACCCGGGCCGGGCGCTCGACGCGGGTCCGTCGGGACCATGGCGGCTCCGGACCGCGGATGTCCGGCTGCCCCCGGCTTCCGTGGTGACGCGTTACAAGACGACTTCCCGGCTGCTGCATGTCGTCGCGCGCGCCGAGGCGGAATCCGCCGGGGTCGAGGAGGCCCTTCTCCTCAGCGCGGAGGGGCACGTTGCGGAAGCCGCGGCCGCGAACGTGTTCTGGTTTGACGACGCCGGCTGCCGGACGCCGGCGCTCTCCACGGGCTGCCTCGCGGGCGTGACCCGCGAGGCGATCCTGGACGAAATCGCGAGCCTCGGCTGGGAAGTCTCCGAGGTGCGGGCGGATCCGGCGATCCTGCGCTCTGCCACGGGCATCTTTCTCACGGTCAGCACGGCCGGCCTGATCGAGGTGTCGGAACTCGACGGCGCGGCGGTACCTCGTGACGAGCGGTGCGGGGTTCTCCGGGAACGATGGCTCGCTCGCGTACTCCGTGAGCTTTCCGATTGAAGCCGTGCGCAGTGTCCTTATCTTCGGGCCCGTACACGCATGCCCGCACCAGTGGGACAGGCGCCATGGGAGAACATCCCCGAACCCCCCGCCGGGGTGCAGGGGGACCTGCTGCCATACTTCCTCCTGCTTCTCCTGGCGGCAGTGATCGTCCTTGGCGCGGTCTGCCTGCTCCTCGCCGTCCATGTCGTCCGCCAACGGCGCCGGGCGCATGCCGCGGAGTTCCCCCGCGAGACGCCTGAGAGCGCCGCGGTCGCGTGGCGCAACAGCGGAGTTCTGCTCGTTCCGTCGCGGTGGATGGCGGTTCGGGCGGCCACCGTGCGGGACGTCCGCAATGCTCTCGCCCTCTCCAACGCCACTCCGTGTTCGATCGAGGACGGTCTGGCCGGGAATCACCAGCAGGCGCTCTTCCTCGCGCCGCCGGTGAACGGCTGGGTGCTCATCACCGGACCCGGGGTGCCGGATCCAGCCGTGGACGTGGACGAGGTATACCACCTGCTCCGGGCGCTGAGCATCCGCCTCGGCGCGGCGCAATACTTCAGTTTCAACCTCGCCGTCGGCCATCACAGCTGGGCATGGGCTCGCGGCGGCGGGATCGTTCGCGCGTTCGCGTGGACCGGGCGCACCATCTGGAACGAGGGCGAAATCACGCCGGCCGAACAGGCATTCCGCATGCGCTGCCCCGGTTATGAGGACCCGCCTCCGCGCAGCGCGCTCGCGCGTGAGGTGATCCTCGCGAACGTGGACAAGGTGCCGCTCCTCGCCGCGCGGTGGAGCGTTGATCCCGTGAGCGTCCATCAGCAGCTTCCGAACGCCATCGGGGTCACGGGCGAGTTCGTCCGGATCCGTTCCTCCTGAGCGCCCCCGCCGGCGCGGCTGTCCGGGCTCGGCGCGCTCCCGGCGGCTTCGCGATGGACGGACTCCGCCCGGTTTGCGACTTTCAACGCCCGACACGCATGGCTACCTCCGTTTCACGACAAGCACGTTTCCTCAGTCTTGCAGCGGGCCTGCTCCTGCTCCCCGTCGCCACTTCCACCGCCGCACCTCCGCCGGGCTTTGAACCGCTGTTCAACGGCCGGGATCTCACCGGCTGGTGGGGCCTCGGCACCGAGGACCCGGCCGCATGGATGGCCCTATCCCCCGAGGCGCTCGCGCGCAAGAAGGCCGAAAGCCTCGAGGACATCCGCAGGCACTGGAGCGTCGAGGGCGACGAGCTCGTCAATGACGGGCACGGCCTCTACCTCACCACCGAGAAGAACTACGGTGATTTCGAACTCCTCCTCGAATACCGCACCGTCGCCGGCGCCGACTCCGGCATCTACCTCCGTGGCATCCCCCAGGTGCAGATCTGGGACTCCACACGCGAGGGCGGCAAATGGGGCGGCAACCTCGGAGCCGAGCTCGGCTCGGGCGGACTCTGGAACAACGGCACATTCTCCCCCGGCCGCAATCCGCTCGTGCACGCGGACAAGCCGTTCGGCGAGTGGAACAAGTTCCGGATCCTCATGGTCGGCGAGCGCGTCACCGTTTACCTGAACGACAAGCTCGTCGTGGACCATGCGCGTCTCGAGAATTACTTCAATCGCGAGGCGCCCGTTCCCGCGCGTGGTCCCATCCAGCTTCAGACGCACGGCGGCGAGATCCGCTGGCGCAATCTCTACATCCGTGAAATCCCCGCGGAGGAAGCCAACGCCATCCTCCGTTCCCGCGACCGCGCCGCCGGTTTTCAGCCCATCCTCAAC
This sequence comes from uncultured Verrucomicrobiota bacterium, assembly GCA_964389135.1. Taxonomy (GTDB): domain Bacteria; phylum Verrucomicrobiota; class Verrucomicrobiia; order Limisphaerales; family CAIMTB01; genus CAIMTB01. The sequence continues at coordinate 42,532 of CAYMDA010000008.1, forward strand.
AAGGCCACGAAGCTCGATCAGTGGGCCGGTCCCATCGCGGATTACGATTTCGAGGACGGCGTCCTTCGCTGCAAACCCGGCAAGGGCGGCACGATCTACTACAAGGCCGAAGAGTACGATGACTTCGTGGCGCTCCTCGAGTTCCGGCTCCCGCCCGGCGGCAACAACGGCCTCGCGATCCGCTATCCGGGGCAGGGTGATGCCGCGTATCACGGCATGACGGAGCTTCAGGTGCTGGACAACACCGCCGAGCAGTACGCGAAACTCGATCCGCGGCAGTACCATGGCTCGGCATACGCGATGGTCCCCGCGCATCGCGGGTTCCTCCGCCCGGTCGGCCAGTGGAATTACCAGCGCGTGACCGTTCGCGGATCCACCATCGAGGTCGAGCTGAACGGAACCCGGATCCTGTCCGCCGACCTCTCGAAGGTGACCGAGTTCATGGGCGGAACCCCGCATCCCGGAAAGGACCGCGAGAAGGGCTACTTCGGCTTCGCCGGGCACGGTGATCCGGTCGAGTTCCGCGACGTGGACATCCGCCGCCTGCGCTGAGAACGCGCCGGAGCAACGCGCGTTTCACGCGACTCTTCAAAGGGGCCCACGCTGTCCGCGGGCCCCTTCCCCTTTGCGGATCCTTCCCGACGAGGGCACGCACAGTTGATTTCCACGGCTTTTGTGCAAGCTCTCCCCGCCATGCCTGACGTCGGACTGTTCACCACCACGGAACCTCTTCCCAGGAACGCAAAGGTCATCATCAAGTACGTCGTCGAGGTCGAGGGACTTCCCGTTTACTCCGAAACCTACGATGCCGACAAAATCGCGCGGGAACTCAGGAAGGACCCCGAGCGCGCGATCCAGCTCTGGGCCCGTCGCATCCGCTGCGTCGTCGCCTGCCGCCACCGCCGGGGATTCAGCGCCGCGCTCACGCGATGTCTGGCGGACGGCAACGCCTGCGACATGGGTCATGAGAAGGGCGAATCCGTCGACTGACCATCGACGGACCCTCATGCGAATCGCGCGCCGCGCCTGAACATGTGACTGCACGGCGACGCGACACCCCGGGACGGGTCGTTGCGCATTGCCTCCATTCCCCACGTCCCGCACCCCGGCGCGGCGCAGCCGGGCAACCACGCCCCCCTCCCCCGCCTTCCCGCGGGTCCGCGCGCGACCCGCGGGCGAATTCCCGCGTGTCGCCCCTTTTCGGGCGACATTCCGCCGCTTCGCGTGCGAATTGATCCCGGGAAGATTCCATAGCCACCCTGTCCATGATGAACCCTCGCCCAGTCCCATCCCCGTCAGGCGGCGTGGTATCACGCCGCGGCTTCATCCGATCCATGGCCGCCACGGCCGTCGCGCTCCCGACGTACATTCCCGGGCGTGCCCTCGGCCGCAACGGGGCGGTCCCGCCCTCCGAACGGATCGTGCTCGGCGCAATCGGAATCGGCCCGCGCGGACACCACGTGCTCCAGTGCATGCTCGCCGAAAAGGACGTGCAGTTCGTGGCGATCTGCGATGTCCAGCGCGGCCGGCGCGAGGCCGTCAAGAACATGGCCGACCGGCATTACGGCAACTCCGACTGCGCGATGTACCGCGACCTGCGCGAGCTGCTCGACCGGCGCGACATCGATGCGGTGCTCATCGCGACCGGCGATCACTGGCACGCACTCGCCTCCATCCTCGCGGCCAAGGCCGGCAAGGACATCTACTGCGAGAAGCCCTGCGGCCTCACGATCGGACAGTGCCAGGCCCTCGACGACACGATCCGCAGATACGGACGCGTCTTTCAGGCCGGCACCCAGCGCAGGAACGTTCCCAACTTCCAGTTCGCGGTGCACCTCGCGCGCACCGGAAAGCTCGGAAGGCTCAAGACGCTCCACGCGTCATGCTACCGCCCGCGGGTCGTGTACGACTGGCTCCCGGCCGAACCCGAACCGCCCCGCGAGGAATGCGACTGGGACCTCTGGCTCGGTCCCTCCCCATGGAGGCCCTACAACAAGACCTACGTTCAGGGCGGCTGGCGCGGCCATTTCGACTTCGATTCCGGCGCCTCCATCCTGGATTGGGCCGCACACACGGTGGACATCTGCCAGTGGGCCAACGACGCCGACGAAACCGGCCCGATCCGCTTCGAGCCCGCCGACGACAAGATCACCTGCCGCTACGCCAACGGGGTCGATGTCATCATCGACTTCCTCGAAACTCCCTTCGGGCGCCGCGAGCCCCACTACCGCACTTCCAACGGCACATGCCCCGTTCGCTTCGTCGGCGAGGAGGGCTGGATCGAAACCGGCGACACCGGCCAGGTCATCACCGAACCGGAATCCCTTCGCCTCGGCCAGCGCCAGTTCACCGAGATGGCGGGAACCGATGCGTCCTCCCACACCCGCGACTTTCTCAATTGCGTGAAGTCCCGGTCACTTCCCGCCTGCAACAGCCGCGTCATGCGCCATTCGCATCTCGCGTCCCATGCCGCCGCCCTCTCATGGATGCTCGGCCGCACCCTCGAATACGATCCGGCGACCGAGACCTTCTCGGATGCCGAAGCCAATCGCATGCGCGATCGCGCCATGCGCGAGCCATGGCGAATCTGAGTCACTCATCAGCCCCGCCCCGAACTGGATCTCTCCTTCCCCCCGCATGAAAGCGATCCTCTCCCGCGCCGCGGCCGGCCTCGTGACGGCCGCCCTCTCCCTTGCGTGCAACGCCGTTGCAGCCCCGCCGGCAGGTGTCTCCGGCCCGGATGACGCCGCGCCCTTCATCGAAACGCTCTCGCGGACCGATGCCTCCACGTTCGAGAAGGCGCGCGCATGCCAGCAGCTCGCGATCGTGGGCTCGCCGGATGCGGTCCGGGCAATCGCTCCCCTCCTCTCGGATCCTCAACTCGGCGCCTACGCCCGCGCCGCCCTCGAACAGATCCCCGGCGACGCCCCAGCCGCCGCCCTGCGCGACGCGCTGGATTCCCTCTCCGGCGGACAACTCGTCGGGGTCATCAATTCCCTCGGTGTCCGCAAGGACGCAAACGCCGTCCCCGGCCTCTCCCGGCTGGCCACGGGTGCCGAGGATCAGGTTGCAGTCGCCGCCCTCATCGCGCTCGGCCGAATCGGAACCCCGGACGCCATCGCCCTGCTCCGCGGCGCGTTCAGCCGCGGCCCTCACCGGGACGCCGTGGCGGAAGCCCTCGTATGGAGCGCCGAAAATGCCCTCGCGAACGGCCGTTCCGAGGAAGCTCTCTCCCTGTACAACCTGCTCGAACAGGCCGACCTCCCGCGGCCGCTCCGCATCGCAGTGACGCGCGGAGCCCTGCTCGCCCGCGGGCCCGCCGCCGAGTGGCCGCAATTCACCTCCGCCGATCCTGCCATCGTGGAGGCAGCCATCGCGGCGGCTCGCGAACTGCCGGACGCCCGGGTCACGCGCGCCCTGGCGGCGGCGCTCGGCGAAGGCGACCCTCCCCGGCAGGCGCGCCTGATCGCCGCCCTCGCGGAACGCTCCGACGCTTCGGAGCACGCCGCCCTCCTGGAACGTCTCGCCACGGCCCACGCGGCGGAGGTCAGGATCGCAAGCCTCGAGGCACTGGGGAACGCCGCCAGACGCTCGAGCATCCCGGTCCTCCTGAAGGCCCTGTCCTCAACCGACGCCACCGAAAGCAGAACCGCCGCGTCCAGCCTCGTCCGCGCGAAGGTTCCCGAGACGGACACCATCGTCCTTGAAGCGCTGGCCTCCGCTCCCTCGGATTCGCGTGCGCGGCTCCTCTCGGTCCTTGGGGAGCGACAGAGTCGCAAGGCGGTTCCGGCGCTCCTGCGCCACGCCAGCAGTGGGAACACCGAAGTCGCCCGGGCCGCCTTCGATGCCCTGGCTGCCACCGCCACGCTCGACGAACTGCCCGACGTCATCTCGGCCGCCGTCGCCATCACGGATTCCGCAGTGCGCGACCGGGCGGAGAGCGCCCTCTACACGATTGCCCTCCGGCAGGACGACCCCGCGAAGAGAAGTCGCCCGTTCGCAGCCGCGTACCGGCGAGCCACCGGGCCCGAGGCCGCCGAATCCCTCCTTGAAGTCTTGGCCATGCTCGGGGACCGCACGGCCGCCGAGACCATCGCGGAGGCCTACAGGAAGGACCAATCACCCGTTGTCCGCGAAACCGCGCTGCGCCTGCTGGCGCACTGGTCTGATCCCACTCCCGCGCCCCTCCTCCTGGACATTTTCAAGGCCGCTGACGACCCGGCGCACCGGGCGCTCGCCCTTCGCGGTCTTGTGATGTCAGCCAGCCAGTGGAAGGACCATCCCGAGGGAGGCCCGCGCCACCCGCCGGCTGAAATGCTGTCATGGCTGCGCGAGGCGCGTGCGGCCATTCGTGACGTCCCGGAGGAGAAACGCCTCATCATCTCCGGCCTGGCGGATCTCAGCTCCATCGAGGGCATCGAGCTTGTCGAACCCTACCTCGATGACCCGCAGGTTGCCCGGGACGCCGCGCTCGCCATCATCCGCGCGGCGGGTGGTCTCGCTGAGGATGCACGACGTCGCCTGCGACCGCTCATCGAGCGGATCGCCGCGACCAGCGGGGACAACGCGGTCCGACAACAGGCCGCCGAGCTGCTCCGCCGCTGAGGCCCCCGAAACCCCGGAGTGAGTCGTGAACTCGTTCACTCCGGGGTCACCCACGCACGGAATCGTCGGACTTGCCGGCAGCCACGGATTGCCCGGGTCTTCCGCAGAAGTGCTTGTCGGAAGGGTACGGGTCGAGCCGCGGCGAATCGCAGGAGCGATCGCCGCGGCTTCACGCCAAGAGCGCGGGGCCCCGGCAGGTGCGGGGGTCCTCGCAAGAGTCGAACCCCACGGGTGAAGAAAAGAGAGCGGACGGCGCCCCTACTCCTCGGACACCGCGCGATAGAACCGCAAGCCTCCCTCCGGCGCGTTGACGTCCTGGAACTGGAGCGTGCCGCTTTCCGAGGAGAGGGTCGCGATAGTCTCCCACGTGTTCAGGTCGCTTGAGGCCTGGATCACATAGGATCGGTTGGGTTCCGCCTCGACCACGAGCTGCGTCTGTCCGTCCGCGCGCCCGACGGCCGTGAACTGCAGATCCGAGTACGGCCGCAGGAAGTATTTCACCACGCGGGTGCCGATCTGGTATCCGCCGCTCTGTCCGTGGAGGTTCGCGGAGGGCCAGTGGATCCCGCCGTAGATCCTGCTCAGGCCGGCTTCATCCGCCGCCGCGCTGAACCCGGGGAAGCTTCGCGTCACGCCCGGGAGAAGATCCGAGGTCGTGCTGAACGGAATGGCGTCGGTCCCGAAGAAGCCGGCGAGGACCGTCGCCGCGCTCCGGCTGAAGGTGCTGTGACCAGAGGTGTATTCCGGGAACGGCGGGGTGGTGATGAAGGACGTCCAGCCTTCTTCCGGTTCGGTGTCCGGATTCCCGTCCTCCGCCGCCTCGGCGATGGCCGTGGCGGGCCTCACGTAGTGGTACGCGAACTTTGCGTCCCAGGAGCAGATCGCGGCGTCCGCCAACGCCATGTTCAGGAGCGCGAACAGGCGCGCGTTGTCCACCAGGTCGACCCCGCGCTCCGCGCTGACGCCTTGCGCGATCAGGTTCCAGTGCCCGGGAGGCGTCACCGTGCCGGCGCCATCATCCCAGAACCGGGCGATCTCGGACTGCTCCTCGGTTCGGGCAATGCTGTTCGCGCCGCCCAGCAGCTTGACGATGTTGAACTCGAATGCGTACGCGGCCGATGTTGTCGGCGGAGGCGCCTGCGGTCGCATCTCGGCGACCGACGGGAGGCAGAACGCCTTCACAAGGCCCCACCCTGGCAGGAGCGCCGGTGCGAAGGCGGGCGGCGTAGGCTTCCATGTACCCGGAGCCCCGACCGGCGTGTACTCCGCGACGTTCGTCGAGCCGTCGCCCGCCCGATGCTCGAGCAGCGCATGGGCGACCGTCTCGCCCCACTGCAGTCCCGCGTCGCGTGCGGGCCCCTCCGGAATGTCAGCGAGCTGCGCCTCGTACAGCGCGAGGAAGTTCGTCATCCGGATGTTCTCATTCGTGTAGAGCGTGATGGTGGTCCGATACCCTGCGGCGGCGATGGCTGCCGGCAGGGACGCGCCCTCCGGAGCCGGCCCGTGGAACAGGTACGGCCGATACCTCCGTTCGATTCCATTCACGGTGTCGTGGATCGCGACGTGAAGGATCGCCATGGCCCGGGAGGCCATCGGCGGGTTCTGCCTCTGGGCGCGAATCGCGTTCAGCATCGCCGAGTTCCATTCCGTCACCGCGTCTCCCGAGGCCGAAGCTGCCATGCACGCCGAAAGAATCGATAGGGACCACCTCTTGAATGAAGTTCTCATACGTTCCTCGCCCCGGTCCCCGTCCGGACCCATCATCCCTGAGCCCTGCCGCGAAGCGACATACCGAAGCCATGGACTGAAAAGTCCGTCACGCGGGCCGCACGACGAATCAGTGGGATAAGCGCAGTTTCTAGCGGTCGGTGCGCCACGCACGGAAGCATCTGGGGCAGAGTGCGTGTTTTCCGGGGTGAATTGCTGAATCGCCGGGGTGAATTGCTGAATCGCCGGGGCGAATTGCGAGCCGTGGCGATATCGTGCATGTCCCACCCAACGACACGTGCACTTTGCCAGTCGGCATCGGATCCACTCCGCCGCCCACGCCTGCACCGGAATCCATTACCGAGTCAGACCGCGCATCGTCCGCCTGCACGAGCCTTGGATCGCCAGTCCATCCCGAGTGGCAAGGACCGACACGAGCTGCAGGACGACCCTTCCCGAACCATCCCGGGGGGCGGGCGCGCTCGAGGACCTTCCCCATCCTCCTGCTGCTGAGCGTGTTACTCGCACCTCGATCGGGGTCAGGCAATGTATCCGCCTGCCCGAAGCATTGATCTCCCACATTCGTCTGGTGTGCGGCGAGGGCCTCCGGGAACTGGAGTCATGGCACCAACTTCAACTCAGCATTCCTTCATCCACCTCGTGGACAACATGACCATGGGCAGGGGCCAGACCATGGGCAGGGGCCAGACAATGCATTGACCCGGCTACGGGCTGAAAACGCGGTGACAGTTCCGCAGCGCCTCAGCGCCCATCGGAGTTGAAGTCGCGGATGTCTGAGCGATGGGTACGGGGCTTCGGGCGCCGGCGGTCCGAACGCCGCCCTTACGCGATCCCGCTGGTTACCAGCAGGTTGGACAAAGGGAAAGCGGTCAGAACAATACACGGAAAGCCGGGCACCACGTCGTGACGTTCCTTGGCGGTTTGGAACGGCCTCGGCACGAAAATCACCTTCGAAGGCGCCCTGAACCGGCCGTCGCATCTGTTTCACGACAAGAAAGTTACCAGCAGCGCAATCGGGGTCAGACAATGTATTCGGCTGAGCAACGCGCCAGCCCAATCCATGCGGAAGGGGCAGCTGCAGGCGGATAGCCTGGCCGCACCCGAACTCGCGAAGAGGACCTCGCGAAGGCGGCAGCGACCTGCCAACGATTCAATCTCAGCGGCTTACGCCGGTCACCATCGGGGCCAGACAATCCATCCATGTTCGACCGGCAACCACGATGAAGCGCAACGCGGCGGGGAGCATTCGACACCAAGGCATGGATAAGCGCGTTGAATCCAAGGATTTATCCACCATTCAAACGGGGCCAGACAATGCATATGGAAACCCAGCCGCGGTGAGTCGCGGCAAGTGCAACCGGGCGATGGAAACAAGTCGGCGGCGTGAGCCCGCGAGGAGGGGAGACAGGCTTCCGGCCAAATCCTGACTGCCAGGCACCGCCGATCGCGACTCCATTTCCGATGCGGACAAACCGAGGTGAACGACCGCCGCCGGAATAACACATCGAAACCGGATCCGATGGACCGATCATTGCATCCATTTGATAAACAGGACGTTAACTCCGTCGGGTGCGGGGTCAGACAATGCATCCTGGAGAGCAGCGCGAGACCTCCTCCCCTGCCTGCGTACGTGGCAGCTGCAGGCGGACACGGTGGGCCCTTCCGAACCCGTGAACGCACCTCGCAAGTGTGGCCGTGACCGGCCGACCTCGATAACGGACTTCAGCCCAACCACTTATCCAGAGTTCAACCGGGGTCAGACAATGGATTTCGGGATCCCGGGGAGGCCGATGGCACGAACCGGCGCCGTGAGTTCACGAGGCACATCTCCTAACATATTGCACATCAATATGTTACGCGATGAGAAACTGGGGTCAGACAATGCGTTTCGAGGGAAGCGAGTGGTCCGGCATCGGGATTCCCGCACAGGAAGGCTTGTCGTCCCCTCTGTCCAGCCCCGCCCGCACCCGGAGGAGTGTCATTCCCGAGTGGCACGGCTCGCGCTGGTGGTGGCGCAGGTCGTTTCCGATCGAAGAGGAGTTTCCCATGATTCAGAACAGCACCTACAGGCGCACGCGGCGAAGTGATGTCACCCTCGCGAAGGCACTCGGATGGGTCAGCCTCGGTCTCGGCCTGACCGAACTGCTCGCGCCTCGAAGCCTCTCGCGCCTGATCGGCGTACCATCCCGCAGGCGGGTGCTCCGCGGCCTCGGAATGCGCGAAATCGTCAGCGGCGTGGGCATCCTGTCCGGGCGCCGGCCGGGTCCGTGGCTCTGGTCCCGCGTGGTCGGGGACGCCATGGACCTTGGCCTCCTCCTCGTGGCCGCGGGGATCGGCGGGCGCACGCGCAAGTCCCGCATCCTCCTGGCGACAGGCAGTGTCGCCGCCATCGCCGCGCTCGACCTCCTGTACGCCCGGCGTTTCTCCGGAATCGCGCAATTGCCGGCTGCCGACACGACGGACGGGTCGGGTGAACACGAGCGCGGGCCGATCGTCGTGCGGAAGACGATCTCGGTGAGCAAATCGCCCGAGGAGGCATACCGATTCTGGAATGACCCCGAGAACCTCACCCGGTACATTCGGCGGGTTCACTCGATCAGCCACGTGCGTGACAACCTCTGGCGCTGGGTCGTGAGCGGCCCGGGGGGAGCGACACTGGAGTGGGACGCGGAGGTCACCGAGCGGCCAAATGAGGGCATCTCATGGTGTACGACCGAGGATTCCGATGTCCTGCATGCCGGGGAGGTCACCTTCCGGCCGGCGCCGGGCAACCGCGGATCCGTCGTGACGGTGGAGATCGAGTACGAGCCGCCGGGGGGACGCGCGGGTGCGCTGTTCGCCTCCATGATCGGCGCGTCACCCGGCCAGCAGCTTGCCGCGAGCCTGCTTCGCTACCGGCAGCTCCTCGAGACGGGCGAGATCGCGCGCACGGAGGGCCAGCCGGCGGGACGAAGCCGGAGCACCTCGCGCAAGTTCGATGACCGGATTCGTGTCTGAAGAACGTCCACAATCCAATCCAGTACCTTACCGAAGCTCATGAAAGCCATCTGCTGGCACGGGAAGCACGACGTCCGCGTGCAGGACGTTCCCGAACCCGAGATCCTGAATCCCCGCGATGCCATCGTGAAGGTCACATCGACCGCCATCTGCGGTTCGGACCTCCACCTGTACAACGGTTTCGTCCCGACCATGGAGCGGGGCGACATCCTTGGGCACGAGTTCATGGGCGAGGTCGTGGACGTCGGTTCGGGCGTCACCAACCTGAAGGTCGGGGATCGTGTCGTCGTTCCGTTCCCGATCGCGTGCGGAAATTGCTTCTTCTGTTCGCGGCAGTTGTTCTCGCTCTGCGAGAACTCCAATCCGAACGCCCCGATGGCCGAAAAGATGTGGGGGCAGGCACCCGCCGGGATCTTCGGGTATTCACACCTTCTTGGCGGGTACGCGGGCGGCCAGGCGGAGTACGCGCGAGTACCCTTTGCTGACGTGGGCCCCGTCAAGATCGAGAACGGGCTGACGGATGAACAGGTGCTGTTCCTGTCGGACATCCTGCCCACGGGCTACATGGCGGCCGAGGCATGCAACATCGAGCCGGGCGACACGGTGGCGGTCTGGGGGTGCGGCCCGGTCGGGCTGTTCGCCCTCATGAGCGCGCGGCTGCTGGGAGCTGAGCGCCTCATCGCCATCGATCGCTTTCCCGAGCGCCTCCGCATGGCCGAGGACCTCGCCCAGGCGGAAACCATCGACTACGAGGAGTCAGCCGTGCACGACCTGCTCATGGAAATGACCGGGGGACGAGGGCCCGACGCCTGCATCGACGCGGTCGGGTCGGAAGCCCACGGTCATGGGCTCCAGTACTTCTACGATCGGGCCAAGCAGGCGGTCATGCTGGAGACGGATCGCCCCATCGTGCTCCGGCAGGCCATGATGGCGTGCCGCAAGGGAGGAACCGTTTCCGTTCCCGGAGTCTACGGGGGGTTCATCGACAAGATCCCGTTCGGCGCCGTGATGAACAAGGGACTCACGATCAAGACGGGCCAGACGCACGTGCATCGGTACATGCGGCCCCTGCTGCACCGGATCCAGGAGGGCCAGATCGACCCGTCGAAGATCGTGACCCATCGGATGGCCCTCGATGAGGCACCGGACGGCTACGAGATCTTCAAGAACAAGCAGGACGAATGCGTGAAGATCGTGCTGAAGACCTGACGATCCGCACGCCCGCCCGACTTCAAATTCCGAGCCCGCCCAGCAGGTCCTGTGGGATTCGTCCCACGGGACCCCCTCCTTTTCCGGACCCTGCCTTTCGGAAGGCTGCTAGGCTTCCTCGCGCGTCCTGGAGACCTTGGAGGAGCGCTGACGGTGGTACGGGCTCGAGAGATTGAAGTAGATCCCGCACAGCGGCCGCTCGCCGTCGGTCTGGCTGAGGATCACCGTGATCTGGCGATCCAGGGCGATGCCGTGGCGGAGTCCGGGACCGCGGCTTTCGAATGCCTTCACCGCCTTCTCCACGAGGGACTTGAGGGTCCGTTCCAGCTCATCGGGCGGCTTCTCGAGGCACACGACATACTTGTCGAACGTCCTCATGGCCTCGCCGATTTCCGCTTTGAACGTCTCCGCCGTCACGCCGGGAAGGTAGGGAGACTAGGCCCTGATTGCAAAATCAGAAAGAAACCGCGCCGGGCCCGTGGCGCGGGGGATCGCGCCACGGGCGGGCGGGGAGCTATTCGAGGTCGAGGTGGGTATGGAGGTCGTGCGAAGGCCCGCCGACGGGGTGCGGCTCGGGGTGCTTGCGCAGGTACTCCTCCACGTCCCGGGTGACGATCAGCCATCCCCACATCACCTGGTGGTGGCCCGGGAACGTGCACACGTACTCGTAGTCGCCCTCGGTGGTCGGGGCCACCATCTGGAGCCGCTCGCTCTGGCCCACCTCCAGCAACCGGGTGGCCGCCAGGACGTCGCTGCTCGCCGGCACGTAGGCGCGCCCCTGCGCATCCAGGTGATCCGGACGCATGGTTGCCGCGGCCGTTCCCACGCGGTCGCGTGTTCCGGGCTTCACCACGACGAGGTTGTGCGGCATGAAATCCGCATTCTCGACGACGATCTCGAACGGTTTCCCGGCCTCCACGACGATCCGCGGGGTGTCGTACCGCATCTGTTCGCGAACCGTCCGCACCACGTAAACCGCCACCTGGAGTTCCCGCAGTTTCCGCCGCAGGGCGGCTCCCTCCTCGGGTTCAAGGAAACCTGCGAGGTCCGACGCGAACTGCACCGTCTGGACATAATCCAGGGCGGTGCGTCCGCCGGCAGGGATTGCCTGCGCCCAATTCAGCAGCGAACGCGCGGCCGAGGCCGCCTGCGCGCGAGGCCATGACGACCGGGGAAGCACCCGAAGGGCCTGCGCCGCCGTCGGGACCTCCTCCCCGCGGGCGATCAATTCGGCGAGGTCCGAGAACAGGGTCGCCGGATCCCGGTTCATGCTCACGACCGCCCGAATCGCCGCGCGCCGAATGGCGCCGGGCCAGTCGGTGCCCACATCGATGCGCGCGCTCTCACGGGGCGCGCCATTGCCCGCGCGGGTGAACACCGGGCGGCGCTGGCCATCCAGGACGGAGATCGTGTAGCCCTCCAGGCGACGGCCGAGGTCGCCGTCGGTCCGGTTCCAGACAACCACGGCTTCGACGGGGTATTCGGCGCCGAGATCCACCTCCCACCACGGGTTGCGCTGATTCTCGCGGGTATGGGTGGACGTGCCGGCGCTGTAGGCCCCGTCGGTTCGCCCGTCGATGGCGAGGGAGGCCTCGCCGCCGTGAGCGGTGCTCGACTGACGCGCCTTCCCGCCCGTGGCAATGTTCCTGCCCTCGCTGAAGACCTGCACCTCCGCCAGCGTCAGGGTTCCGCGCTGCGGAAGCTCGATTCGAACATAGCGGCCGCGCGCGGCGGCGCCGGCTTCGGCGGCGGCCTTCAGGGCGGGCGGCAGCCCGGAGAGCAGCGGGCGGACGCGGTCATACGCCCGCGCGCGGAACTCCGGATCGAGCAGCATGGGAATGCCGCCGAGAAGATCCGCGAGCGCCCCCGGCGAGGCCGAGGCCTGCTCCCACACGCGGTCGAACGAATCATCGGCCACGGCCAGGGCGGCGAATGCGGCCTGGCGCACGTGATCGGTGGTTCCCTCGCGCGCCAGACGAACCAGCTCGTCCCGCACCGGGGTCAGTTCGTTCCGCCATTGCAGCGGCAGCAGCCGGGCGAGACCCGACGCCACCGCGGGGTCGGCCGCCTTCTCCCGGAGCGCGTCGAGGACCAGGCGCACGCGGTTCGCGCCGCTCGCCTTGGCGAGCTCGACCAGCGCCGCCGCACGGTCCGCGTCGGCCACCTCGGAACGGGACATGATCGCCTCGAGCACGGCGGGGATGCGCGGCATTTGCATCAGTTCGGCGGTGCTCACGAGGCCGATCAGGTATTCGAGGCCCGCGGGATTGTGGGCGGCGATCGGCTGCCCGCTGGCGATGGCCTTGCGCCAGTAGGGCTCGAGCTGCCGCAGCGACTCCTTCAGGGCGTAGTCGATATAGTAGTCGGTGGGCCGCCGCAGGGCTTCGAGGGCCATCTCCGCGGCCTCCGCGGTCCGGAAGAAGCTCGCCGCGCGCACGGCCTCGAGGCGGACGCGGGGATGCTCATCATTGGCGAGCGTGCGGAACCACGCGAGCGGGCTCGGCACGCGGTCGCGCCAGTAGCAGAGCACGCGGCCGGCCGCCGCGCGCGCGCGGGGCTCGGGAGAGCGCAGCATGCGGGCGAGCAGCTCGGTGTCCACCACATTGTGCCACTGATGCACCCAGAGGGCCTCCATCATGTGGTGCTCGTACTCGGGATCGTTGCGGTCGAGGGACTTCACCCATTCCCTCACGGCGGCGATGACCTTGTCCGCGTCGTGCTTCCCGAGCTCGATCTTGGCCAGCTCGCGCGTCTGGTTCTCCGGCTCCTTCAGGAGATCCAGGAGCGCGGGGATCGGCTGGCCGTGGATTTTCGGCGGCGTCATGAGGGGGCGGCCCTCATAGGTGATCCGGTAGATCCGGCCGTGACGGTGATCGCGGTTCGGATCCCGAATGTGATGCTGCATGTGGCCGATGATGGCCTGGTGCCAGTCGCAGAAATAGATCGCGCCGTCGGGTCCCACGTTGACGGCGACCGGCCTGAAGTTCGGATCCGTCGAGCTGACGAGATGCTCGAGCGTCTCGCCCTTCAGTCCCGATCCCTCCTCGGTGACCTTCACGCGGAAGATGCCCTGGAAGCTGATGACGTTGAGATTGAGGAAGTTCCCCTGGAACTCCTCCGGGAAATGACGGCTCGTCAGGATGCCCGTTCCCGGACAGGGGCGCGAGGGACGATTCCAGAACTCGCGCATTCCCGGATGCTTGGCCGGGTAATCGAGGAACCCGCTGAACGCCGGGCCGAAGTAGTTCGCGTTGCCGGTGGCGTCGGTGATGATGTCGTTGCCCCAGTAGTCGAACACGCGCCCGTGCGGATTGGCGAAGCCGTACGAGACATAGGTCTCGAAGCGGCCGGTGCGCGGCTCGTAGCGATAGATCGCGCCGTCGTTGTTGCGTACGGGCCCCCACGCGGTCTCGACCTGGGTGCGGTGGAACACGCCGTCGCTCAGATAGATGGCGCCGCCGGGGTCATGGCAGATCGCGTTGGCGGTGTGGTGGGAATCCGCCGAGTCCATTCCCATGAGAACGCGTTCCTTCCAGTCGGCGCGACCGTCGCCGTCGGTGTCGCGCACGAACCAGAGGTCGGGCGCCTGCATCACGAGGACGCCGTCCCGGTAGAATTGAAAACCGGTGGGGGCGTTGAGGTCCTCGAGCCAGGGGTGAACCTTGTCGGCCCGGCCATCTCCATCCGTGTCCTCGAAGATCAGGAGCTTGTCGCCGTCCCTGCTGCCGGGGCGGCGCTCGGGATAGTTCGGCCACACGGAGACCCAGAGGCGGCCCTGCGTATCCCAGGCCATCTGCACCGGGTTCACGAGCTCGGGGAACTGCTCCTCGGACGCGAAGAGGTTCACCTTCATGCCGGAGTGCACCGTCATCTTCCCGATGGCCTCCTCGCCGCCGAGATAGACGTGCGTTCCATCGGGGCCCCTGCCCGGGATGTTGGAGGGGACCGGGGTCACCGGGGGGAGCTCGACCGCGTCGTCCGGCGGGGGCTCGCTGCCCCTCGCGACCGCCCACAGCTGCCGGTCGCGATGGGCCGTGAGCACGTCGCGCTGGGACATCTCCTCCTGCATCACGCGGTAGTTCGACACGTACGGCTCGGGGGGATCTCGGTCCGAGATGAACCCGCCCTCCCCCGGCTTGTAGGCGAGCGCGGAGCGGCCGCCGTACACGTTGTAGCCGTCGATTGTGCGGTAGCGCTGATGCCACTCCCAGTTCTTCCGGACCACGGCCTCGCGGAGCTTCGAGAAATCGCCGGAGGGCGGCGCCGCGTCGAACACTTGCCGGTACATCACCGGCGCCAGCAGGCGGTCGGCCTCCTCGCTGAGGTGAATCCCGTTGATCGTCAGGGAGCGCCCCTCGCTGGCCGCACGCCGGAACAGCTCGCGGGAAGCCTCGAAGAGATTCACGAAGCGCACGCCCTTGGCGGCGGCCACCTCCGCCATCGCACGGGTGTACAGGGCCAGTCGCCGATTGTTCTCGTCCGGGTCCGGGTAGTTGACGTCCCGGTGCCGCTCCGCGGCGACGGGCGAGAACAGCACGAGGCGCGGAGCCCCGCGTCCCGAGTAATCCTTGCTCGTCGTCTCCTCGATGAAGGCGGCGAGTTCGGCCCGGAACACGTCGAGCCGCTCGGGACCGGCGAACGACTCGTTGAATCCGAAGAAGGCGAAGACGACCGTCGCGCCCACCTTCCGCAGCCATTCGTCGGGGCTGCCGAAGTTCTCGGAGCGATGACGGATCACCACCTCGTCACCCGAGACGGCGAGCGTCCGCACCTGCAGCTCATGGTCGGGATGCGCCGCGTGAATCAGCGTCTCGAAGTGACCGTTGTGCTGCATCCGGTCGGGCAGCGCGTTGCCAATGATGGCGATGCGGTCGCCGCGCTGCAGCCTCAGCGGCTGCCCGGACGCCGCCTTTGCCCACGGGATTCCGCAGGCCAACAGAAGCATCCCGATCAACAACGGGCGAACGCGGACGGCACATCCACGCCAGAGGGGTTCGAGAGACAGCTTGGGCATCGTGTGATCCGGCAGATTGACCCGCTCCCTCGGCGGCCGACAAGTCCGCATTCAAGCGTCATGGAACGGCTGGGTCGGCCCCGGCGGCCGGGGCGGCCCGGCGAAGGGTTCGCCGGCACGCGGCGGGCGGACTGCCGACGTGGCGCGAGGGCCGCGGGCGGGAGTCGGGCGGGGTCAGGCGAAGTCGTAGATCACGGCGCGCTGGCACACGCGCTTGAAGACCTTCTCCACGAACTCCACGTGCTCGGGATGTTCCTGGTAGGCGTCGTGGGCGGCCTTGTCACTGAAGACGATGTTCAGGGCCACCTGGTAGCTCTGCTCGACGATCGGACGGTGGCTCGGGACCATCCGCCCGGCGTGGAAGTGCAGGATGCCGGGAATGCCGCGCAGGTACCGGTGGATGCCGTCCAGGAGTTCATCGACCGCCTTCGGTTGGGCGGGATCCGTCCAGAAGATGACCACGTGAGAGAACATCGCGGAACGCTACGAACGCGGAGGGGTGCATGGCAACCGCGCGGCGGGCCGGCCGGCGGATGTTCATGCCGGGCGGAGATCACGGGGCGGAGGCGGCGGGCTGCGGGTCCATCTCGATGCCGACGGGGCAGTGGTCGGAGCCCCTGACCTCCGGCCGGATGAACGCGGAGCGCAGCCGCGGCCGGAGCGCGGCGCTGATGAGCACGTAATCGATGCGCCACCCGATGTTGCGCGCCCTGGCGTTGGCGAACGGGCTCCACCATGTGTAATGGCCGCCCCCGGGCTCGAACTCCCGGAATGTGTCGATGAAGCCGGCCTCGAGGAGGGCGGAGAAGCCCGCCCGCTCCTCCCGCGTGAAGCCATGACTTCCGGCGTTGCGCCCGGGGTTGGCGAGGTCGATTTCACGATGGGCGACATTGAGGTCGCCGCAGAGGATCACGGGCCTGGTTTCCTCGAGCTTCCTGAGATAGCGCAGGAAAGCCTGGTCCCACTGGACGCGGAAGGGAAGGCGCGTGAGTGCGCGCTGTGAGTTCGGCACATACACATTAACGACGAACCATTCCGGGTACTCCGCGGTGAGCACGCGGCCTTCGCCGTCCATGGCGGGGACGCCGATGCCGCGAGTGACCCGGAGGGGGCGTTCCCGCGTGAAGATGGCGGTGCCGCTGTATCCCTTCCTGGAGCCCGTGTTCCAGTAGGTCGTGTAACTGGAGGGCCAGAGCTGCTCCACGTCGTCGGGACCGGTACGCGTCTCCTGCAGGCAGAGAATGTCAGGTTCCTCCGCCTGGAGATACTCGAGGAAATTGCGGCGGAGGATGGATCTGAGTCCGTTGACGTTCCATGAGACCAGTTTCACGCGGGGGTCATCCAGCCATGGAACGGAGGGGAAAGCGAGCCCACCCTCGACTCACCTTCCACTCACCGCCCGGCGGGCGCATTTTTTCTGCAAGAATTCGCCTTCATCTCGCGTTATCCGGGTGTGAAGCGAATCTCCCACCCGGCGTACGGCCTCTACTGTTCGGGGTTGGACGACAGTAGGGAGCTGGGCACTGCGTCGCGCACACGCCGCGCAATCCTTCGCCGGACCGTCGCCCCTGGACTGGCGATCCCCCAGCAGCCGACCCTCTCTTCCGCCGCCGAGGGTGCCGGGTGGGCCACCCTTTTCCCCTGGAGCCGGAGGCCGGGGGCCGGCCGTTTTCCGGCGCATGGGCGCGATGCACCTGCGGATGCATGACACTCCGGACCGGGAACGGCCGAGGGAACGGCTTGCCGCGCTCGGGGCGGACAAGCTCAAGGAATCGGAGCTGATCGCGATCCTGCTGCGGACGGGCACGCGGCGGGCGCCGGTGACCGAGCTGGCCGAGAGCCTGCTGCGTGCCTTCGGGCACTCGCTGACGCGGCTGGCGGGCGCCGCGCTGGCCGAGCTCTGCCGTCATCCGGGCATCGGCTCCGAGAAGGCGGCGGTGCTGAAGGCGGCGTTCGAGCTGGCCCGCCGGCTGGCGCGCGAGGCGCAGCGGGAGACGCCGCTGCTCGACACGCCGGAGAGCGTCGCGAACCTGCTGCGGGAGGAGGTGCGGGGACTGGAGGTGGAGACGTTCGTGCTGGTGATGGTGAACACGCGGCGGCGCCTGATCGCGACGGAGCGTCTCGCGCAGGGGACGCTGGACACTCTGCTGGTGCATCCGCGCGAGGTGTTCCGGCGGGCGATCACGGCCAACGCGGCGGCGATCATCCTGGCGCACAATCATCCGAGCGGGGATCCCACGCCGTCGGAGGCGGACATCAAGGTGACACGGGACCTGATTCGTTCCGGGCAACTGCTTCGGATCGAGGTGCTCGACCACATCATTCTGGGTCGGCGCACCGAGAACCGGACGCGGGATTACGTATCCCTTCGAGAGCTGGGGTATTTCTACGGCTGAGGCCGGAATGCGGCGGGGGGTCAGGCGGCCTCGTCCGCCACCAGCTTGACCACGCGTGACTTCTCGACGCGCTTGCGCTGGTTTTCGTCGAGGACCTTCTTGCGGAGGCGGAGGTGATGGGGGGTGGCCTCGACGTACTCGTCCACGTCAATGTACTCGAGGGCGCGCTCGAGGCTGAGCCGGAGGGGGGCGTTGAGCTGGATGCCCTTGCCTTCGCCCTGGGAGCGCATGTTGGTGAGGTGCTTGCTCTTGCAGGGATTGACGGGGATGTCGTTCTCCCGGGCGTTTTCTCCGACGATCATGCCGCGGTACACGGCGTCGCCGGGTTCGACCATGAGGCGGCCGCGTTCCTGGATCATGTTGAGGGCGTAGGCGGTTGCCTCGCCGTCCTCCATGCTCACGAGGGAGCCGTTCTTGCGCGCGGCGATGTCGCCGCGGTCGGGGCCGTATTCATGGAAGAGGTGGCTCATGACGCCCATGCCGCGGGTCATGTTGACGAGATCGGTCTCGAAGCCGATGAGGCCGCGCATGGGGATGAGGGCCTCGACGGTCACGTGCTCGCCATGGTGGTGCATGTTCGTGATCTCGGCCTTGCGGAAGGCGAGGTTTTCCATGACGGCGCCGAGGTTCTCCTGGGGGAGCTCGACGAAGAGCTTCTCGATGGGTTCGAGGAGGGTGCCGTCGGGTCCCTTTTTCCAGAGGACCTCCGGTCGGGAGACGAGGACCTCGTAGCCCTCGCGGCGCATCTGCTCCACGAGGATCGCGATCTGCATTTCACCGCGCCCGGCCACCTCGAAGACCTTGGGGTCGGAGGTCTGGGAGATGCGCAGCGCGACGTTGGTGCGCACCTCCTTCTGGAGGCGCTCCCAGATGTGCCGTGCGGTGACCAGCTTGCCGTCGCGTCCGGCAAGGGGGCCGTCGTTGACCGCGAACTCCATCTGGATGGTGGGCGGGTCGATGGGGATGTAGGGCAACGCCCCGCGCTCGGGACTGTCCGCGAGGGTTTCGCCGATGAGCACATCGTCGAAGCCGGTGAGGCCGACGATGTCGCCGGCGTGCGCCTCCTCCACCTCGATTCTCTTCAGGCCTTCGAAGTGGTAGATCATGGTGATCTTACCGCGGGTGATCTTGCCGTTGCCATGGAGGCAGCAGGCCGCGTCACCGACCCGCACGCGGCCCTGGACGATCTTTCCGAAGGCGATGCGGCCGAGGTAATCCGAGTAATCGAGGTTCGCGACGAGCACCTGGAATCCGTCGCCCGCGTGGGCCCTTGGCGGGGGGATGTGCTGCACGATCGCTTCGAAGAGCGGCTCCATGGTGCCGCTGGCATGGTCGAGTTCGAGCTTGGCGAAGCCCTGCTTGGCCGAGCAGTACACGAAGGGAAAGTCGAGCTGCTCATCCGTGGCGTTGAGGGAGAGGAAGAGCTCGAACACCTGGTCCAGGACGCGTTTCGGATTGGCGTTGTCGCGATCGATCTTGTTGATCACGACGATGGGCTTTGCGCCGGCCTCGAGCGCCTTGCGAAGGACGAACCGGGTCTGAGCCTGCGGGCCCTCCGCGGCATCGACGACAAGCAGCACGCCGTCGATCATGTTCATGATCCGCTCGACCTCGCCGCCGAAGTCGGCGTGGCCGGGGGTGTCCACGATGTTGACGTGGTAATTCTTGTAGCGGAACGCGGCGTTCTTGGCGCGGATGGTGATCCCCTTCTCCCGCTCGAGGTCCATCGAGTCCATGATGCGCTCCTCGGTGGCCTTGGCCTCGTTGGCGCGGAAGGTGCCTGACTGTTTCAGGAGACAATCGACCAGAGTGGTCTTGCCGTGATCGACGTGGGCGATGATCGCGATGTTGCGGATGTGTTGCATGGGGTCGTCCATGGTCACGGCCCCTCCTCCGCCGCCGAACGGCGCAGCCATGCGCTCAACCCGCGGCACGAACCGGGCACCAAACCATCCCCGGTAAACGGGGCCGCGAATCCTACCATCGGTCCGGCCGCCCGCAAGCGCCCGCTTGCCTCAGGGCGGGGAAATCACCCGCGGCGCGGCCGGTCCGGGATCAGGCCGCCTGCAACTCGCGTTCGAGGGTTTCGAGCAGCTTGCCGTAGGGCTTCTTGAACTTGTCGATTCCCTCCTCCTCGAGCTGTTCCGTCGCCTCGTCGATCGAGATGCCAAGCCTTGGAAGCTGCTGCAGAACCCAGCGTGAGTGCTCGAGATTCTCTTCGAGGGTGAGCCGCGGCCGACCATGATCACGGTAGGCCTCGAAAGTCTCCTGCGGAAGCGTGTTGATGGTGTCCGGCCCGATCAGCGGTTCGACATACTTCACGTCGCTGTAATCAGGGTTTTTGGTGCTCGTGCTCGCCCACAGCAGGTGCTGCGGATGGGCGCCGCCCGCGGCGAGCCGCTGCCACCGCGCGCTTCCCAGCGTCTCCTTGTACATCTGGTAGGCCATCTTGGCCGACGCGATCGCCACTTCTCCGCGGAGTTTGGCGGCCAGCTCGCCGGTCTCGCCGCCCTCCCTGGAGATGTTCTCGAACCTCGGGTCGAGCAGGACATCGATCCGGCTCAGGAAGAAGCTGGCGACCGAGCGCACACGGCGGACATCCTCGCCGCGCTCCACACGCTTTTCGATGCCGGCGATGTAGGCGCGATGGACCTCCTGGTACCGCGGGAGGCCGAAGAGCAGCGTGACGTTGACGTTGATCCCCTCGGCGATGAGCCGTTCGATCGCGACCAGACCCTCCCTCGTGCCGGGCACCTTGACGAACACGTTGGGCCGGTCGAGCGCCTTCCAGAGCCGCCGTGCCTCGGTGACCGTGCCCTCGGTGTCCCTTGCGAGATTGGGATTCACCTCGAGGCTCACGTAGCCGTGCCGGCCGCCGGTGCTTTCGAACAGGGGCCGGAAGACGTCGGCGGCGGCCTGGACGTCCCGGACCATGATCGTTTCGGCGACCTCCCCCGCGGGCAGGTCCCGCGCGCGGAGCTCGCGGATCAGGTCATCGTACTCCGAGCTGTCGGCGATCGCCTTGTTGAAGATCGCGGGGTTCGACGTCATGCCGCGGAGGCCGTCCTCGTCGATCCATCGCTTCAACTGGCCGCTTCGGATGAGCTGCCGATGGATGTCGTCCAGCCAGACCGCCTGTCCCAGTTCCCCAAGTGTCTTCAGTGGATGCATGCGTGCGTGCTTCTTGATTGATGGTTGTTTTCCGGATCAGCGGGTCAGGCTCTTCACCTTCTCCACGATGCTCCCGGCCGAAATCTCCTCCATGTCGAGCAGCTCCTCGGGCTGGCCGCTGCGGGGACGCTTCCGCACGGCCATCAGGTGCACGGGCGTTCCGGAGGCTGCCAGGGCGCTCAGAACCGCCTCCCCGAGTCCGCCCTCGGCGTAGTGATCCTCCACCGTCAGAACGAGGCGTGTCTGGCGTGCCGCCTCGAGCAGCGTTTCGACATCGATCGGCTTGATCGAATAGGCGTCCACCACGCGGACGGCGATGCCCGCGGCCTCGAGCGCCTGATGCGCCTTGAGCGCCTCATGGACGGTGGCACCCGCCGCGACGATGGTCGCCAGGTCCCTGTCACTGCGTCGAAGGACGCGGCTTCCGCCGATGGCGAAGCGCTCCTCGGGCCTGTAAAGGATCGGCGTCTTCTGGCGCATCGTCCGCAGATAGACGATGCCCCGATGCGCGGCCGCCTCCTCGACCAGGTGCTCCGTGCTCACCGCGTCGGCGGGATGGAGGACCACCGAGCCGAGGATCGTTCGGAACATGGCGATGTCCTCGAGACCCATCTGCGATGGTCCGTCCTCGCCGATCGACACCCCGGCGTGGGAACCCACGAACTTGATATTCGCGTCGGAGTACTGCGCCATCCGGATCTGGTCAAAGGCGCGGGAGAAGAATGCCGCGAAGGTGGAGACGAACGGGATCCTGCCGCGGCGGGACATCCCGAGGGCGGCGCCGACCATGTTCTGTTCGGCGATGTACATCTCGAAGAACCGATCGGGGTGGGCCTTCCTGTACGTCTCGGCGCCGGTCGAGTTGCTCACCTCCCCGTCGAGGCAGATGATCTCGGGATACTTCGGCTGGATGCGGACCAGCGCCTTGCCGTAGGCCTCGCGCGTGGCGACCTCCGCGCCCGGGTCGTACTCGATGGGACCGGCGCTCCCGGGCGGGACGGCCTCGGGCCGCCGGTTCTCCGGCTTCCGGAGGGTGCCCCGGACACTCCGGTCCACGGGGCCCAGTTCACGGATGGCCTTTTCGCAGTCTTCGCGGCCAAGGGGTTTGCCATGCCAGTTCTCCTTGTCCTCGAGCTGGCTGACGCCCTTTCCCTTGAGGGTGCGGGCGATGATCATGGTCGGCCGGCCGGTGGTTCGCGTGGCGCTCTGATAGGCGGAGGTGACCTCCGTGAGATCGTGTCCGTTGATCAGGATGGTCGCCCAGCCGAAGGCGGAGGCTCGCCTCTCGAAGGCCTGGAGATCATGTCCATGCATGGTCTCTCCGCGCTGGCCCAGCCGGTTCACGTCAAGGATGGCGACGAGGTTGTCGAGCTTGTAGTGGCGGGCGAGTTCCATCGCCTCCCACTGGGAACCCTCGGCCATCTCGCTGTCGCCGAGCAGCACGTAGGTGCGGCAGGGAAGCTTGTCGAGGAAACGCGCGTTGAGCGCCATTCCCACGCCGACGGACAGGCCCTGCCCGAGCGAGCCCGTCGCCGCCTCCACGAACGGCAGCGCGGGCGTCGGGTGTCCCTCGAGCGCGCTCCCGAACTGCCGGTAGGTCAGCATGTCCTCCTCGGACAACTGCCCGGCAACCGCCCACAGCGCGTAGAAGAGGGGGGAGGCGTGGCCCTTGGAGAAGATCAGGCGGTCGTTGTTCGGATGCAGCGGCTCCGACGGATCATACCGGAACGTCCCGCCGAACATCAGGCCGACCATGAGTTCCGTCGCGGAGAGCGAGGAACTGGGGTGTCCGGATCCGGCGTTGGTGGTGGCCCTGAGGATGTGATAGCGCACGAGGCGCGCGATCGACTCGAGGTGCGAGACCTCCGCTTCGGGCCCGGAGGGCGCCGCCGTTGTGGTTGGAGCCTGGGGCATAGGGTGAAGTCGTTGACCGGCAAACCATGCGGCGCGTTGGGCCATGGTCAAACCCCGCGGCGCGATTCGTGCCCGGCATCGCACCGCCGTGTCGACATCGCCCGTGCGGGACCGTGCTCCGCGGGGCGGCTGAGGCGCGCGGCGCGGAACAGGCTAATAGCGAAGCACCACGGCCACGGGTGACTTGTCCGGCAGACTCTCCGCGCTGGGCACGGGATACACGTTTCCGCCCTGGACGAGGGTCTGGATCGCGACGAGATCCACGAGGTCGCAGGAGTCGGGATGGCCCGGGGGCAGCAACTCGATCTTCGCGCTGTCCTCAATGAACCGTCCCCACCGTTGCTCGTTCAGGGCGACGATGCAGCGATCCACCCGTCCATGGCACGCGGCGGCCACGCAGGACTCGAGGTCCGTGTGGGCGAGATTCTTCGGGAGCCCGGCGCGAACCTGCTCATGGGTGGCGTCGAGTTCGCGGATCAGGGCGGGCTCGACACATTTCCACGCCGCGTCGCGCAGTTCGCCCGGGTGCATTCCTTCCGCGTTCCCGGGGATGACCGAGTCGAGGACGTGTCGGTAGGAGGTCGCCTCGCGGAAGATCGGAAGATAGTAGTCCACCGCGGCAAGAACCATGGGAACATTCCGGCCATTGAGGTAGGGTTTGAGCCCGGCGTCCACCCTCTGGAAGAATCGCAGTGCACGCTCCTTGGCGCCCTCGCGCGCGGCACCCTGGCCATGCACGATGCCCTTGTTCTCACCGCGGCCCGCGTTGCTCCCCGGGTTGTGCTTGTGGATGCGCAGAATCTCCTCGTCCTTGTCGAGCTGGAGCGCCTCCTCCTGCGAGAGAGGCACGCCTTCAAGGGGGATCTCCTCGATCGTGTAGCGCGTCGCGCGATGAAGGCGAACCGCCTTCTTGCTGAGGGTCAGAATCAGCAGCTCCGCGTCGTAGGCGACGAGGGGGAGCAGCGGCTTGAGATGATACCGGCGCCCGACAACCGCGAGCTCCTGCACCGGATAGGGAATCTTGTACGCCGTCATCCCGCCGGGCCCGAGCAGAAGGCCGAGGCCCGCCTCCTGATGCTGCCAGAAAGGGTAATCGGCGACGAGATCCTCGGCGGGCCGCAGCACACGATCGGCCTCGCGGGCGTCCACTTTGGCTTCGATGAGCCGCTGTCGGGCATGGCGAAGCAGGTGCCGCAGGCGCGTCGGATTCGTAAGCGTCTCCTTGCCGGCCGTCTCCGTCGGCAGGTAGAGCGAGACGCAAAGCCCGCCGTCCGATCGCCCGATCCGTTGCAGTTCCTCTCGTGTCAGGGTGTTCATGGCGCTCCTCGATCCGTGTCCGGGCATGCTTCCGGACGCTCGTTCCGTCACCGCCAACATAGACGCGGGCGTCAGGCCGCCAAATGCGCCGGTCGAACTTGTTCCTGTTCGCGCATGCTCCACGTTGGAGCGAACCAGGAGTGTGCATGAACGCCAACAAGGTCAAACCGAGCGGCAGGTACGCGGAGGACGAGGCGAAGCCCGGGCGGATGGGCGATCACGAGCGCGGCGGGTCGGCTGAGGACGAGCCGTCGCGGGGCGTCGGGGAGAAGGAGAGTCCGGACCTGCCGCCCGGGCCGACCGGTCAACCGGACCGGCCCGGGGGCGAAGGTGGGGACGGGCGCGATCGCAAGGCCGGGAGTCCCGTCCGATCAGACCCGGCGGCCATGGCGTCGGATCTCGCCGAGAGGAAATGCACCCCGTGCGAGCGGGGTTCGCCCCCGCTGAAGGGCGGCGCGCTGGCGGACCTCAGGGCGCGCGTGGACCCGGAATGGCAGGTGATCGACGAGCACCACCTCCGGCGGGAGTTCAAGTTTCGCGACTTCCGCGCCGCGCTCGAGTTCACGAACCGGGTGGGCGCGATCGCCGAGGCGGAGAACCATCATCCGGACATCCACCTGTCGTGGGGCCGGGTTGTCGTCGAGCTCTGGACCCACAGCATCGGCGGGCTGAGCGAGAACGACTTCATTCTCGCCGCCCGAATCGACCAGGCGACCTCGGCCTGACGCGAGCCGGTCGACCGGACCGGCTACGGAGTCGTTCGTGTCGGGCGCTCGACGGTGGTGTTGTCCTTCATCCAACGGACGTCCACCCAGGAATCACGCGCGGGAACATTGAGCGCGATCGAGCCATTGTACCGGATCGGCGCGTTGCGGATCGTGCTGCCCTTCCAGGCCTTGATCTCCGAATGGCCGTCGGAGAACGAGAATCCGCATGCGCCGTTGTGGTAGTTCGCGGGCATGTCGATGATCTGCGCCGTGGCCATGGCGTCCGCGCCCGTGCAGGCGTTGGCGAAGGCCGCGTCGTTGATGCTGTCCGGATGCTCGTCCACGAAGACCCACGTGTTCGCCGGGCGATGGATTCCGTTCAGCGACTCGTAGGTGTACCACCGCGTCTGGGCGCGGTTGTTCACCTTGTCCAGCCATTCGCCGTAGCCGAACACCTGGCTCATCGAGTTGCTCCGGATGCGCGGGTACTTCGCGCGCACCCCGTCGCGGACCGCGGTCACCATGGCCTTGTCCGACGGGCACTTGAACACCTCGTAGGAATTCCCGACGTAGGGGAACATCGGGCTGTTCGTGAGGTACCGGCGGTTGGCGCTGTCGGCGCCGAAATCGAGGTTGCCCTGGATCCAGTTCGGACGTCCCGTGAACCCGTCCTGGCAGGCGAGGACCTTCTCGTCGTTGTCACCCGCCCAGAGGATCCACGCGAGGCCGAGCTGCTTGAGGTTGTTCATGCACTTGATGCCGTCGGCCTTGGACTTGGCCTTGGCCAGGGCCGGCAGCAGCATGCTTGCGAGGATCGCGATGATCGCGATGACCACGAGCAGTTCGATCAGGGTGAAACCCCGCCGGGACTGCCGCCCGACGGGCCGGGGGAGGAGGGAAGTCGTTTGCATCGTCGCCCGCTTGATTGCGTCTGGCGCCCGCTGAAACAACACGGACTGCGCGCCCTTGGGAGTGGCCCCAAGCCTAGATTCCCCGAAGGTGCGGGCAATGTGTCTTGCAGCGCACAGCCCGCGCGCGGCGGATCGGGAGCCCCGAAAAAGCGACGGGCGGCGGACTCACGCCCGCCGCCCGACCTGAAGACTCCCCGCCGATCCGTCCGGACCGGTGAGGCCCGCCGTCACGGGTTGGTTCTCGTGCGCTCGACCGTGGTGTTGTCCTTCATCCAGCGGACATCCACCCACGAGTCGCGCGCCGGCACGTTCAACGGTATGGCGCCATCGTACCGGATCGGCGCGTTGCGGATCGTGCTGCCCTTCCAGGCCTTGATCTCCGAATGGCCGTCGGAGAACGAGAATCCGCATGCGCCGTTGTGGTAGTTCGCGGGCATGTCGATGATCTGCGCCGTGGCCATGGCGTCCGCGCCCGTGCAGGCGTTGGCGAAGGCCGCGTCGTTGATGCTGTCCGGATGCTCGTCCACGAAGACCCACGTGTTCGCCGGGCGATGGATTCCGTTCAGCGACTCGTAGGTGTACCACCGCGTCTGGGCGCGGTTGTTCACCTTGTCCAGCCATTCGCCGTAGCCGAACACCTGGCTCATCGAGTTGCTCCGGATGCGCGGGTACTTCGCGCGCACCCCGTCGCGGACCGCGGTCACCATGGCCTTGTCCGACGGGCACTTGAACACCTCGTAGGAATTCCCGACGTAGGGGAACATCGGGCTGTTCGTGAGGTACCGGCGGTTGGCGCTGTCGGCGCCGAAATCGAGGTTGCCCTGGATCCAGTTCGGACGTCCCGTGAACCCGTCCTGGCAGGCGAGGACCTTCTCGTCGTTGTCACCCGCCCAGAGGATCCACGCGAGGCCGAGCTGCTTGAGGTTGTTCATGCACTTGATGCCGTCGGCCTTGGACTTGGCCTTGGCCAGGGCCGGCAGCAGCATGCTTGCGAGGATCGCGATGATCGCGATGACCACGAGCAGTTCGATCAGGGTGAAGCCACCCCGTCGTCCCGCCTGATTCTTGGATAGGAGCTTCATTAGACAACTTGTACGGCGTGGTCAGCCACAAGAAGCCGACCTTTTGATGTGCACTTTATCCGCACAACCGGTCCGTGCAAACGTGCCTTTCCCGGCACACTCTCCCGGCGCGGGGTCGCGGGGCCTCAGAACCGGCGCCGGGCGGCCTCGAGACGGCCCCAGAGCACGCCTGCGGCGAGGCCCACTCCGTGGGCCGTGTTCGCGACCGGGAACGGGAGGGCGCCGCTCAGGCAGATCACGAACCACGCGAGCATGAGCACGACGGTCTGCGGGTGGAGGCCCATGCCGGCGGCCGGCGCGTACCTGCCCATCATCCAGACGTAGCCGAGGAGGCCGTAGATCACGCCGGAGAATCCGCCGAAGCCGGGTCCGGAGACGAAGTACTGTCCGAGGTTGGAGAGGACGCCGAACACCAGCACGAGCGCGAGCAGCGCGCGCTGTCCGCGACGCAGCTCGATGAGCTGCCCGAGGTCCCAGAGGACCCACATGTTGAACAGGATGTGGGCCCATCCGAAGTGGAGCAGGATCGGGGTGAGCAGGCGCCACACCTCGCCGCGCCGGACCTCCGGAAGGAAGAGCTCCCAGGCCCGGCCCCACCGCCATGGCAACTCGGAGATCTGGAGGGAACCGACCAGTTCCGACTGGCCGGAGAGGCGGGTCGCCACCGCGACGACCACGCACATCATGACGAAGGAGAGCGTCAGCGCGGGGAACTCGAGCCCGCGCGGCACGGGCTCGGGGACGGGCCGGCGGCGGCGCGGGGTCCTGCGGTCGTGGGGCGTGGCGGGGGGCGGCGGCTCCGCGGGGCGCACCCGCACCCGGTAGGCCGGATCGTCGGGGTTGGCGCGGAAGTCGGCGTACAGCTTGCGGGCGCGCTCGAGGTCTTCCTCGGAGTGCACCCAGAGGGCCCAGCGGGGGCCCTCGTCGGGTTCGATGAGGTTGTGGATCCCCTGCGCCAGCATCACCCGGCTGATCCGCTCGGCAAGGCCTTCGTTCTCCAGATGTCCGATCAGTCGCATCCCGCACCACGAAACGTGGAGCCGACAGCATAAATCCAGGCCGTTCGGAACCAAGCGGGAACTTTGGAAGCGGGGGAACTCGTCCGAATCTCAGCTTGGCTGAACACCCTGCCGGTCGATACATATATGGAGCATTACGGATTGACCCGCACCTCCGGACGAACCCTGGTGCCCGGGGGACGACGGAAGTGATCCATTGTGAAATGAGACATAGCGGTGCCCGAGCGAATCCATGGCTGCTTCTGGTCGTCCTCGTCACGCTGACCTCCTGCCAGAACGCCGCGCATAGCCCGGGCAGGCCCGGAAGCACCTCGCGATCCGGGTCCGCGTCCCGTGCGCAGGAACGGCCGAACATCCGCTACGACGTCGTTCACGACGAGCAGATCAAGTCGGTGTTCCGCATGGCGGAGAACGGCGACTGGGAGGGGGCGGAACTTCTTGCCAGCCAGCTCTACGAGGAGAACCCGGGCGACCCGACGCTCGACCGCATCTACAAGTGGGTTCTGCAGCAGCGGCGCGTGCGGCGGGCGCAGGAGGTCGAGGACCGGATTCGGGAGATCGACGCGCGGAACTCCGTGTTCAACCCGTCCATCCCGGAGCTGCTCACCGAGAAGAAGGACCGCGGCCTGCCGCCGCGCAAGGACGTGCGCGACACCGTCGAGCAGATCGAGAACACGCCGTACATCCCGGACAGCTACGGCAAGACCATCATCCGGAAGGGTCCGATGTTCGACATCGAGTCGGCCCGCGGGCGGATGGTGAACCTGCTGGACAAGGAGGTCTCGATTCACCTCGAGAACGCCACGCTCGAGACGATCATCTTCAACCTCGGCCAGGCGGAGGGCATCAACTTCGTGGCCGACAAGAACCTGCCCGCGTTCAACCAGACCCTCAGCGTCAACCTCGAGCGGGTGAAGCTCGAGGAGTTTCTCCGCTACGTGTCGCGCAACATGAACATCCAGTTCCAGATCGGCTCGGACCTGATCTGGATCGTGGACGGCAGCGATCCCGCGAAGCTCCAGGAGGAGACGCGCTTCTACCGGCTGCGCCACGGCTTCATTCTGCCGGCCGAGTTCGGGGCGACGGAGACGACCCAGACACGGGCGGTCAACCCGCAGGGGCAGGTCACCTCGATCACCGAGACCGCGAAGATCGAGCGGTTCGTGCGCGACAACGCGCCGCTCAAGACCGCGATCGAGCAGGCGATCGAGCAGTTCTTCAAGGGGAGCAAGTACCTGATCGACTACGAGCGCAACGTGATCGTGGCCTCGGGGACGACCGAGCAGCTGCAGGTGATGGACCGGATCGTGGAGGAGTTCGACAAGCCGGTGCAGCAGGTCCTGATCGAGGCGCGCTTCATCACCATCACCGAGGCGGCGTTCATGCAGCTCGGCGTGCAGTGGGAGTCCAGCCGCGGCGCGACGATCCAGGGGACGCCGATCGACTTCACCGGGTTCGGGTTCAACGTGGGCCGCGGCATCCAGGAGGTCTTCACGAACGTGCTCGACCGCGCGTCGCTCAGCGCGACCCTCAACGCGCTGGAGCAGTCGGGTGAAAGCCAGACCCTGAGCGCGCCGCGGGTGACCCTCGTGAACAATCGCCCGGCCTCCATCGAGGACGGGCAGGTCCAGTACTACTACGAGGAGTACCAGGTGAAGACCCAGATCCTGGAGCAGCGGTCGTCGTCCGCGCTGGTGCCTTCCGGGGCGCCGACGAAGCTGACCTCCGGGGTCGCGCTCGACGTGCTCGCGAGCATCGGGGGCGACGGACAGACCATCCTCCTCGCGCTGAACCCGCGGGTGCACAGCGGCGTCCGCCTCGCGACGTTCGCGACGATCACGGACGTGGACGCCGCGGGGCGCCCGGTCAGCAGCTTCGACATCAAGCTTCCCGAGTACCGGACCCAGGAGATCTCGACGCGCGTCGCCGTGCGCTCCGGGGAGACCGTCGTGATGGGAGGCGTTCTCAGCCGCGAGCAGACCACGTTCGTCGAGTCCATCCCGATCCTCGGAAACCTCCCCATCATCGGCGCCGCGTTCCGCAACCGCACCGAGGTGGACAACCCGCGCTACCTCCTCATCTTCGTCACCGCAACCATCCTGTCCGACACGGGCGAGTTCATCCGGTACGTGTCGCCGGAGGAGGAATTCTGACGCCGCGTGGCCGCTCCCTTCCCAGGCCGGAACTTCGCACACCTGCTCAGCCTGCCCGCACGACACTTCGCCGTCGTTGACGCCGGCCGGCAGCGGTCCCGGATCCTTCTCGCCACCGTCGCCCGCGGCCGGCCGAAGGTCGTCCGGACCGTCATCATCGATTCCCACGAGGAGGGTTTCACGACGGCCGACGAGCTTCGGGACGAGACCCGCCGCCGGCTCGCGGAGCTCGATCCCGAGGCGATCGTCGTCGTGCTTCCCGAGCACATCCTGCTCCGGCACGTCCTTGACGTCCCGCGCGGGGACCCCGAGGACACCCGTGCCCTGCTCGAGCGCGAGGCCAGCAGCATCGGCGGTCTCAGCCAGAGCGCATGGGCGTTCGACGCCGTCCATCTCGACCCGCTTCCCGGCCATCCGGATCCCCTCGCCGCGGTGTTCTGCCGGCAGGACGACCTTCAACAGATCCTCGACTCCCTCGTCCCGGACGAGTCGGCGGTGTTCGACGTGCGGACGACCGCCGACGCGCTGGCCGCCGCCTTCGTCTCGGCGCGCCCGGAGGCGAGGGACGCGATCCTTGTGAACATCGGCGCGTCGCACACCGCGGTGACCCTGCTCGCCAACGGGCAGGCCGTGTTCGCCGCCTCGTTCCCGACCGGGTCAGCGGCGTTCACCGAGGCGCTGGCGGCGGATCGCGGCGGGTCGTTCGAGACCGCCGAGGTCCTGAAACGCACCGAACCCCCGGACCTTTCGGTCGCGCGGACCCGCTGGATCCACGCGCTCCGCACATGGATCGACGAGCTGGAGCGCACCCTTCGCGAATGGGAGGCATGGAGGCCTCCCGTCGGCTCGATCCGGGACTGGCCCGTTCATATCGCGGGCGGCGGCGCGCTCCAGCCGGGCCTGCCCGAAACGCTCTCGCAGCTCGGCCGGCGGTCCGTCCTTCCCTGGCCGGCCGAGGGTCTTCCGGACTCGGTGCCGTCCGACTTCGCCGCCGCATGGGGCGCGCTGATCCTCGCGGTGGGTCACGCCGGTTCGGCGCCGTCCCTCCTGCCTCCGGAGCGTCGGGCGGGATGGCAGCGCAGGCGTGTCTGGCGGGCGGTCGTTTCCATCAACTTCGCGCTCTCGGCGATGCTCGCGGTGGCGCTGGTGGCCGCGACGATCTTCCAGTCCCGCCTGCTCCGCGAGAAGGCGCAGTGGCGGCGGGAAGCGTCGGTCGCCCTGCAGCATGCGTACGACATCCGCGCGCTCGCGGAGGAGTTCAACGCGCGGATGGACGCCTTCCGGCCCGTGATCATGCGCCAGCGGCGCACCGTGCAGACCCTCGAGATCCTCAATGCGCTGCGCGAGCAGCGCACGAACGCGGACCACTGGTATGTCCTGCTCGCCGACGCGCGCAGCTACGCCGCGGGCAGCAACCATTTCACCCAGGCCACCTCGCCTCCGCCGCCGGCCCTCGCCGCCCCCATGCCCGCCAGCCTCGCGCTGCCGAACGCCCTGACCAACCTCCCGCCGAGCCCGCGCACGTTCATCGCCGAGATCTGCCTCGTTCCCGAGGGCGAGCAGATGCGCCAGTCGCTCAGCGAGATCGTGGGCGCGCTCCAGCAGTTCCCCGTGTTTGACCATGTGGACGTGCTCCCGCCGGAACGCCGCCGCTCGCTCGTCGCCACGAACCTGATCTTCCCGGAGCGCCATTTCGCCCTCGAACTGGAGCTCTCCCGCACGCAGCTCCTTCCCCGCGTGCCGCTCGACCGGGACCAGGCGACGAACCGCGAGCCGCGCTTCCCCTTCCGCCCGCACATCCGGTCGGAGACATCGACCAACGGATCGCGACTGGGGCGCCCGCGATGAACCTCCGCCTCGCCACCCTCCAGCGCCTGGCCCTGCTCGCGGTGATCCTGCTTGCCGTGGCGTACCTGGCCATTCTGCGCCCGCTGGCGCAGCGCGTCCTCTCCGAGGAGATCCCCATGCGGGACATGCTCAACGAGCTCAATCAGGCGACGCTCCAGGCCGGGCTCCCGCGGGGAACCGATTTCGAGTCGCTCGCGAAACAGCTCGCCGCGATGCGCGCCGCGCTCACGGAATTCTCGAACGCGCAGGCGGAGGCGCTGCCGCGGCTCGAACATCCTCCCGAGGTGCGGTCGCGCCTCCAGGAGCCGTTCCAGCTCTTCGAGTTCTTGAACGAGTCCCAGCGCCGGGTGGAAGAGCTCACCGCGCTCGCGCAGGCGCGCAAGGTCACGCTCACGCCGGGCATGGCGCGCGGTTTTCCCCGATACCAGGCCGAGCTCGCCCGCCCCGAACTTCTCTGGGTCCAGCTCGCCACGGTGAATCGTCTGGTGCAGTCGGCGATCCACGCGGGCGCGAAGGAGATCCAGGAGGTCTCGGTCGAGCCGCTGCCCACGGTGGACTCCACCCTGGCGACGGCCCCCCAGCTTCCGCCGCCGCCGCCCGAGCGCAGTCCGTGGTCCATCCTCCGCGTCCACATGACACTCGTCGGCGACGTGGATGCGCTCGGCCAGTTTCTCCTCGCCCTGACGCTCACGCCCGACGAGCTCGAGGCCGCGGGCCTGCCTTCGGAACTTGCCGGCCGCCCGGTTCTCTTCATCGAGAGCCTCCTCATGCGCCGCAACTCGCTCGAGGCCCCCGAGCAGGTCCAGCTCGAGGTCGTCATCAGCACCGCCGCACCCGACGGGTTCTGAACCCATGCGCCGCGACGTCCTCCTCCAGTCCCTCATGATCCCGGCCACGATGGTGCTGGTCGTGCTGCTCGGGCTGTCCCTCCTGCGTCTCGGGGCGGATCACGATCCCGAGTTCTCGTCCCGCCCCAGCACCCGGACGTTCCCGCGGCATCCCGCAGCCGACCAGACCCGCGCCGTCTTCTCCGCCCCCGGCCAGTTCCGGTGGATTCCGCTCACGAACCACCAGAACCCGTTCTTCACCCTCGCCATTCGGCCGCCGCCCCCGGACGCACCGGCCCCTCCCCCGCCGGCCACGCGGAAGGTGGACGTGACCTACAGGGGCTTCTTCCAGACCTCGGCCGGCGTCCGCCGCGCCGTGCTGACGGTCGCGGACCGGCAAATTCTCGCAGGCACCGGCGATCCGATCGTGGCAGACTACTCCGCCGTGGAAATCGACCTGCGCCACCTCACCGCGACCAACGCCGCCGGCCAGACCATCCGGTTCGACTTCGCCAGGCCCGTGGCGGTCGAGATCCCCGCCCAATGACGAGCGATCCCGCCCCCGCACGCAGGGAAGCCGGCGACGTCCTCCTGGCCGCCGGACGCATCTCCGAACGCCAGCTCGATCTGGCCCGCCACCGGCAGCGCCGCCTCGGCACGCCCCAGCACCGCGCGCTCGTGGACCTCGGCTTCGCTTCCGAGGAGGAGGCATGGCGAGCCCTCGCCATCTCGCAGGGTCTCGAGTTCGTGGACCTCACCCAGCGCGAGTTCTCCCGCGAGGAACTCGATTCGGTCCCGCTCAAGGTCATCCTCCACTTCCAGACCCTTCCGCTCGGCGTCGAGGACGACGCCATGCTGCTCGCCTTCAGCGAGCCCCCGCGCCAGGTTGACCTCGCCAACCTCCGGATGCTGCTCAACCGGCGCATCAGGGTCGTCCTCACCACCCCGAGCGCCGTCCACAACGTCATCAAGAGCCGCTTCGGTCTCGGCGCCGAAACCGTGGAGCGCCTGCGCGGCGAGCGCGGGGGCGACGCGAGCCCCGACGTCGTCTTCGATGTCCCGACGACGACCTCGAACGCCGCCGTCGAGGCAACCATCGCCGATTTCGTCGATCAGATCGTCGCCGACGCCCTTCGCCAGCGGGCCACGGACATCCACCTCGAACCCTACTATGCCGCCATCCGCCTCCGGTACCGGATCGACGGCGTGCTCCATTCGGTCCCGGTCCCGCCCGGCCTGCGCGAGCTCCATGCCGCCATCGTCTCCCGCCTCAAGATCATGGCGGGGCTCAACATCGCCGAACGCCGCCTGCCCCAGGACGGCCGCATCTCCGTCAAGACCGAGAACGAGGAGTACGACCTCCGCGTCTCGATCATTCCCACGCGGCACGGCGAGGCCGTCTGCCTGCGTGTCCTCGGGCGTCACAGCCTGCTGATCGACCTCGCGCAGCTCGGAATGGAGCCTGCGCAGGAGGCCCGCATGCGGGAACTCATCGAGCTTCCCCAGGGGCTGGTCCTGCTGACCGGGCCCACGGGCAGCGGCAAGACCACGACCCTCTACGCCGCCCTCGCCCACGCCAACGACGAGAATCGCAAGATCATCACGATCGAGGATCCCATCGAGTATCAGCTCGAGGGCATTTCGCAGATCCAGGTCCGCGACGACATCGGGCTCTCCTTCTCGAGCGGCCTGCGTTCCGTGCTTCGCCACGATCCGGACGTCGTTCTCATCGGCGAGATCCGCGACGCCGAGACGGCCGAGATCGCGGTGCGCGCCGCGCTCACCGGGCACCTTGTCCTCTCCACGCTCCATACCAACGACAGCGTGAGCGCCATCGTCCGCCTCATCGAGATGCGCATCGAACCCTTCCTGGTGGCCTCATCGGTGGTGTGCAGCATCGCGCAACGCCTCGCGCAGCGCCTCTGTCCGCACTGCCGGCGCCCGTCGCCCGGCATACCCGACCACGTCCGGGAGGAGATGGCCCGCGCCCTCGAGCTTCCCCCGGACGAGGTCCGCGCCTTCGAGTCCACCGGCTGCGCGGAGTGCGAGGGCCGCGGGTACCGCGGGCGGGTCGCCATCTACGAGTTCTTCATCGTCAGCGATCCCATCGCGGATCTGATCGTGCCGGGGGTGCGTCCGGGCCAGCTCCGGGAGGCCGCCCGCGCCGAGGGCTGGCGGCCGCTCCGCGAAATCGGCTGGAAAAAGGTCCATGACGGCATCATCGCCGCCTCCGAACAGCGCCGCCTGACCCACCGTCTCGGCACCGCCGACTCGAGGGCGCACTTGCCGGGCCGCTGATTTCCGTCAACCCTGCCGCTGTCGCATCCTTCGGGCATGGCCAAGAGCGTCGCACAATCGATTGGTGGGTGGCTCAGGACCTTCGCCATCGGCCGTCGCCCGGAGTGGACCATCGTGCGCATCCTCCTCCTGGTGACGGTCACCTTCATCCTGCTGAAGTACGTCATCATGCTCCGGCGCATCGAGAGCATCAGCATGATGCCCACCTTCCAGGAGGGCTCGATCCGCGTCATCAGCCGGATCGCCTACTCCGGCGACCGCAAGCCCCAGCGCGGCGACATCGTTGCCCTGCGCACCTCGGGCGAGACCATTCTCTACATCAAGCGGGTCATCGGCCTGCCGGGCGAAACCATCTCCATCCGGAGCGGCATCGTGCACATCAACGGCGAACCCCTCGAGGAGCCGTACATCCCCGCCCGCTCGCGCGAGTGGAACCTCCGCGCCCGGACCCTCGGCAGCAACGAGTACTACGTCATTGGCGACAACCGTTCCATGCCCCAGGACCGCCATGTCTTCGGGCCGGTTCAGGCCCATCGAATCATCGGAAAGGTGATCTGGTGAAGCGCATCCTCATCATCTGCGGCCTCCTCGTCCTCATCGCGGCAGGCGTGGGCTTCTGGCTGTACAACGATCCGGCCGCCCGTGAGATCCGCCGCATCCAGGAACGCCTCACCGCCTTCGCGCGCGAGGCATCCTTCACCGCCTCCGACTCGCCGCTGAGCCGCGTCGCCTATGCCACCACGGTCTCCAGGTACTTCACCGATCCGGTCGAGCTTGACGTCACCGTCAACGAGGAAACCGTCGGTCATCTCACCCGGGCGCGCCTCGAGGAGCTCGCCAACATCATCCGCAACACGGTCCGGAGCCTGCGGATGGAGTTCCTCGACATCGTCGTCGAGCTGGATGACCCGTCGCGCCTCGCCACGGCGCATCTGACCGCGAAGATCGAGTTCCCCGGCAACGGGCAGGACTACTGGATCCAGGAGCTCAAGCTCACGCTGGTGCGGGAGGATGGCACGTGGCGCATCCGCGACATGACCACGGTCAGCACGTTCGAGCCCTGACGCGATCTTTGGGGGCCGCGTGACCCGCGCCCCCTACCCGTCACTGCCGTCGGCATTCACGCCCGGTGTCGCGCCGAGGGATGACTCGCCGCCATACCCCGCCGAAATTCCGCGGCCGCGGCGAAATGTCTTAGCGCCAATCTCTTAGCAGGATTCCGGCATTCGCCTTTCACTCTGCCTCATCCCCTAAGTCGTTCAACGTAAGGGATTTGAAACGAATGTTGACTTTTGGCCGACGAAGCGTAGAAGCATTCACGTCCGGGCGACGGAACGTTCTTCAGCGGGGTTCCCCACCCCCACCTCCTTGGCGTCTGTCGCTCGGACCCGCTTTTTCCGTGGCGGGCGTCGTTTCGCCATGGGCGGGCAACCATTTCCCAGCGATCCGCCACGCCGTTCCGACCGTATCCACTTCCGAGACCGTCTTGTCGTCGCGCAGCCGGACGATTCGGGGAAAGCGCATGGCAAGGCCGCTTCCGTGACGGGGACTTGGCTGAAGCCGGTCGAAGGCGATCTCGAGCACGATGTCGGGTTCGACGAGATGGTAGCGGCCGCGCCGCGCGATCGTTTGCGCCCGGAGATGGCGGGTCAACCGCTCGATCTCCGCGTCGGTGAGTCCGCTGTACGCCTTGCCGATGGTTTTCAGTTCGCCGGTCCGCTCATCGCGGACGGCGAAAGTATAATCGCTCAGGACATCCTTGCGGCGGCCGTGGCCGTACTCGGCGCCGACGACCACGCAATCCAGGGTGGCGCCGGCGCGCTTGAGCTTCAGCCACGCCAGTCCCCTGCGGCCGGGAACATACCGGCTGGCCGGGGACTTGATCATCAGGCCCTCGTTGCCGCGGATCCGTGAGGCGTCGAACTGCGCCTCGACGCCCGCGGCATCCGAAACGCGTTCCACGCGGGCGAGGTGAAAGCCCTCCGGCAGCGGGGCGATCGACTCGAGCAATTCGCGGCGCTCGCGCAACGGGCGGTCGCACAACGTCTCGCCGTTCATCCAGAGCACATCGAACGCGACGAAGGCCACGGGAATTTCCTCCCGGAGGAACAGATCGGCCTCTCGGCGGCCGAGCCGCCGCTGAAGGACCGCGAACGGGAGGGCGGCGCCATCCCGCATCGCGACGAGTTCCCCGTCCAGCACGACGTCGGCCGGAAGGACGCGCGCGGCGTCCGCCACGTCGCGAAACGCGGCGGTGACCTCTTTGAGGTCGCGGGAATAGAGTTCCACCCGTTCGCCGACCCGGTGCAGCTGGCAGCGGATTCCGTCGTACTTGTCCTCGATCCATGCCTCCGCCGCGGCATCGTCCGCGGGTTCAGCGGCGGGGATTTCGATCTCCCGGTCCTGCGCCGGATCGGGATGGGCGCGCCACTGGAGGACTCGTTCCCAGACGGCCTGGGCCGTCGGCTCGGGCGACGCGAGCATCACGCGAACGGGCCTGAACGGCCGCAGGGCCGCCGTCTCGATGCGTCCGGCCTGGGCGAGGATTGCGGTCTCGGAAAGATCCCCGGTGAGAAGGTGGGCTCGCCGGACCTGTTCCGGGGCGACTTCGAAGGCGCGCGCGACCGCGTCCTCGACGAGCCCCTCCTTCAGACCGATGCGGAGGTCCCCCGTGAGCACCTTGGCCAGGTAGCGGCCCTCGTTGGCGTCACAACCCGCCAGCAATCCCGCGAGCAGGGGCACCTTGCGCGTCGGCCCCCGGGCGGAGGCCATCGCCTCGAGACCGTCGGCGACCTGCTCGATTGAGAGGCACCTGCTGGTGCGCCCCTGGTTCTCGAACAGTTCGTGCACGGTCTCTCCCAGGTCGCTGTGCCTCAGGTAAACACCGTGGAAGTCGCCCGGCTCGATGCCGGCGACGCGGCACACGGCTTCGCGGATGGCAGCCCAGCCGACCTGCATGACCGCGCCCGCGCCCGCGGTCTCCGCCCGACCGCTGAACCATCGCGTCACCACCGCGAGTGGACGCGCCCGCTGTCCGCGCAGGAAGTCCGCCAGAATCTCGGTCTTGGCGCGTTTCGAGCTCTCGTGGCCGATGGCGGCGCACGTCGCGGCGAACCGCGTGAATGCTCCGTCGCCGCCGCAGGGATCCTCGACCGTTTCCCCGGATCGCGCGGCGACGCGGTTCACCGAGGCCTCCTCCAGCAGGAGGGGAAGCGTCATCTGCTCGGGTTCGCTCAGGGCCCGGGCGCTCCACCCGCGCAGGCGGAGCGCGGCCGCGAACTCCGCGGCGTATCCGTGGAGGGTCAGGACCTGTTTCGGCCGGACCCGTTCCACCATCTCGAGCAGCCCCGGGAAATCGGCGTGGTCACTCAGTGGAAACGCGGCGTCCGCGCGGTAACGGAATCGGCAGCCGGGATCCATCGCCCAGCCGGTGAGCACCGCCTTTCGGACGGGCCCGACGCCGGTCACGCCGGCGAGGGTCGCGCCCGGAGGACACACGATCACGTGTCCCCGGGCCACGGGCCCCTGGGCGAGGACATAGGGCGGGAACTGTTCGCCGAAGGACTCGTAAACCTTCGCGAAGCGGGCCACCTGGGGATGGAGGGCGATGGGCAGGCCGGCGTCGCGCAACCCGCAGAGAATCTCCTGACTCTTGCCGAGCGAGTACCCGAGCAGCACGGGTGTCTCGTCATTGTCGAGGGCCTGCCTGCAGAAGCGCACCACCCCGGCGACGACCGCGTCCGTGGGAGGAAAGACGTACTCGGGCCGGCCATAGGTCGTCTCCATCACGAGGATGTCCGCCGGGACCGGTTCGCACGGCTCGGCCGACATCCCGGGGCGCATCTTGAAGTCTCCGGTGTACAGCAGCCGTTCACCCCCGGCCTCGATCAGCGCCATGGAACTTCCGCAGATGTGCCCCGCCGGGACGAGGGAGATCCGCCATTCCCGGCCATCGTGCTCGAACACGGCCGGCTGGTGCCACCCGAGGCGATGCTCCACCCGCTCGCCGGGCAGCCGCACCTGCATCAGGTGGGCCGTGCGCGCACTCAGGATGACCTCGTGATGTTCGCCCACGTGGTCCGAATGGGCATGGCTGACGAACACGCGCTCGCCCGCCGGGCGCGGTTCCCGTGCGTCCAGCCACAGTCCAAGCGCGGGCAACCACACCGCGCCGTTCACGTACTCGCAGCGGAGGAGGGACATTGCCGGATCACCCATCACGCCGGGGACTTGTCGTCGGGACCATTGTCACGCCCGGAGCCTAGGGCAGCTCCCCGTGCGCGCAAAATTCGCCCCGGCTCGACTTGTCCCGACGTTCGACGCAACCATGCCGCGCGATGGGCATCAGCCCCCAGCAGTTCGAACAGCTCAAGGCCCGGCTCGATCGCCCCCGCTCCCGGACGGGGATGGAAGCCTTCCCCCTCGTCGAGCGGACGCGCACCCACGGGGTGATCCTCGGAATCGACCCGTCACTGCGCCGGACCGGATGGGGCATTCTCGATGTCTCCACGCCGTCGGCGCCGGTCGCGCTCGCGTGGGGAAGCCTGCCCTGTCCTCCCGCCCTGCCCCGTTCGCGGTGCCTCGCCCGGATCGCGGCCGGACTTCGCGAGGCGCTTCGGCAGTTCCAGCCGACCGCCTGCGCCGTCGAAGGCCTCTTTCACGCGCGAAACCTGCGGACCGCGCTGATCATGGGCGAGGCGAGGGGCGTCTGCCTCCTGGTCGCGGCGGAGGCCGGGCTCGAGATCGCCGAGATCGCCCCCAGGAAGGTGAAGCAGGCGATCGTCGGCTTCGGCGGAGCGGGCAAGCCCGCGGTGGCGCGCATGATCCAGCGCATGCTTCGCCTCGAGGAGGTTCCCGAGCCGGATGCCGCCGACGCCCTCGCAATCGCCCTCGCGCATGCGCACGAGCTGGCGCGTCCGTGGTCGTCCCGGAGGGCGCTGTGATTTCGCCCCAAGTCCCATGAGCGAACGAATTCTCGCCGCCTGGCTTCTCCTGGTGATTCTCGTGCTGCTGCTCGGGCTGGTCATCGTCGTGGTCGCGTTCGGCGCCGTGCGGCATGCCCGCCGTCAGCGCCAGGCGCGCAACGCGCAGGCTGCCAGCGCGCACCCCCGCGACCCGGACGAGGAATCCGACCATCCCATCCACCCGCCCCGCGGCGGCGTGCCACCGCCCGACGAGCTCGACTGATTCACCATGATCGTTTCCCTCCGCGGAACCCTTGTCTCTTCCCAGCCCTGTCGCGCCGTGATCGAGGTGCACGGGGTCGGGTATGAGGTGTTCCTGCCATTGTCCTCCTGCGACCGGCTGCCCCCTCCGGGGGGCGACGTCTTCCTCCTCACGCACCTCGTCGTCCGGGAGGACAGCCATACTCTCTACGGCTTCGCCACCGCCGACGAACGCGATCTCTTCCGGCTGCTGATCGACACCGTCAACGGCATCGGACCACGGCTCGCCCTGAACCTTCTCAGCGGCATGTCGCCCTTCGGCCTGCGGACGGCCGTCGCGTCCGGCGACACCCGCGCCCTCGCCCGCATTCCAGGGGTCGGCAAAAAGACCGCCGAACGCATCGTGCTCGAGCTGAGGGACAAGCTTGGTACCGCCTCGGCCGGCCCCTCGGCGGGCGCCGGCGCGCCCCCGGCCTCGCCCGCCGACCAGGCGCTCGACGACGCGATCCGCGTGCTCGTGCAGCTCGGCATCCGGCAGCCGGACGCCCAGGAAGCCGTTCGCGCGGCCCGCGCCATGCTCGGTCCGGACGCGTCCACCGAAAGCCTCGTCCGCGCCAGTCTTCGCAAGGCCGGTTCATGAGTTCCGTCCGCCGCGTCTCCGGCATCGTCACCCCCCACGCGGCCACGCGCCGCCAGCGGCTGACGGCGCGCGTGATCTGCGCCATGGTCCGCGCGTGCGCCGCCACGCAGCGGTTCACATTCCACGATCCGACGAACGCCAGGGCGCTCTGCGCCCGCGGGCCCGTGATCTTCGCCGTGTGGCACAACCGGCTCGCGCTCGCACCGGCCATTTACCAGCAGGTTCTCCGGAACGAGTTCCCGGACCGGCGGCTCGCCGCACTCATCAGCGCGAGCCGCGACGGCGCCCTGCTTGCCTGCATCATCGAGAACTTCGGCATGCGCCCGGTTCGCGGCTCGACCAGCCGGCGCGGGCCGCAGGCGCTGCTCGAACTGACATCCTGCGCGGAACAGGGCTTCGACATCGCCATCACTCCCGACGGCCCGCGCGGCCCGCGCTACAAGGTCCAGCCCGGGGTCATCGCGATCGCCCGTCTGACCGGGCGGCCCATCGTTCCGCTCGCCTGCAACGCGCGCCGGAAATCCACCCTCCGGAGCTGGGACCGTTTCCAGATCCCCCACCCGTTCGGGCGCTGCGAGATCCGGATCGCCCAGCCCATGATCATTCCCGCGGAGGAGGATGACTCGCGGCTCGAATCATGGCGGGCCGAACTCGAGCGCCGCCTCCTCGAGGTCACGCTCGACTGACTTCATCCACGGCGCGCCGGAGGGGTCATCTCGATTTCTTGCCGGCCGTCCCGAGATACTTCTCCCGCCGGGCGAGCACCGATTCCACGTATCGCCTCGTGCCGGGAAAATCCATGGAACGCAGGAAAGCCGCGCCGTTCGTGCGCGCCTCGCCGGCGATCCACCGGCGCACGTTCGATCGCCCGGC
Source organism: uncultured Verrucomicrobiota bacterium (assembly GCA_964389135.1). Taxonomy (GTDB): domain Bacteria; phylum Verrucomicrobiota; class Verrucomicrobiia; order Limisphaerales; family CAIMTB01; genus CAIMTB01. The sequence goes on from CAYMDA010000008.1 coordinate 84,406, forward strand.
GTTGTAGTCCGCCAGCGCGAACACCTCCGGCTGGTCCGTGCCCTCGTAGCGCCGCAGCAGGTGTCCCAGGTACCACGTCCCTGCCAGCACGTTCCGGCGCGGATCCTCCAGCTCCCGGTGCTCGAAACCCTCGAGACCCTCGGCCTTCGCCCAATCCTCGGCCGCGAGGGCGCCCACCTGCATCAGCCCCAGTTCGCCGGCGCGCCCGCGCACCTCCGGCCGGAACCGGCTCTCGCGCCACACGACCGCGCGCACCAGCGCCGGATCGACCCCGTATCGCCGGGAAGCCTCCCCGATATACGCCTCCACCTTCCGGGCTCTTTCGGCCTCCGCCCCCCATCCGAACCACCACACCGCTGCCGCGACCGTCGCGGCAGCGATCCCCGCAGCGATGATCCGTGGCCACGCACGACCTTCTTTCCAGCCGCGTCTCACCTCCTTGATCACGCAGTCACTTCGATCGGCATGCAGCCGTTCCTGGCGGCCCGTGGATATGTCTTCACCGCCAGGGATCGGCGCATGACGCACAGGGTAGAAGTTTCCGCGGGGAAAGCGATTCACGAGTGCGGCGGGACGTCCCGAACGGGGGGAAGGGCGCATGGAAAGGACGCACACGGCCGCGGCGATGGCGCGCGGACCCGGCCCGGGGATGAGCTTGTTCCACCCATGAATTGCGCTCACCTCCCGCCATGCGTCATGCTGTCGTGCACGTGAGCGCTCCAGTCGTTTTCGGCCTCCAGATGGACCTCGCATGGGAGTACGGCGCGGTGAACCGCGCCCGGGCCGAGGTCCTGCTCGAGGAGTGCCAGCCCACGCGGGACGCGCTGGTCGTTCTTCCGGAAATGTTCACCAGCGGCTTCACGATGAACGCGGCCGCGGTCGAGTGCTCCGACGGACCCACCGAGCCATGGCTCAAGGCGGTCGCGCGGCGCTGGAACATCACGCTGGTGGCGGGCCTCGCGCGCCGGGAACCCGGAGGGCCGTGCGGCAATGAGGCCCTGGTGGTCAATCCCGGGGGAGAGCGCGTCGCGGTATACCGCAAGCAGCGTCCCTTCACCCCCGGGGGCGAACACCTCCACTACACGCCCGGCCACACGCACTGCGTCTTTTCGTGGAACGGCCTGAAGGTCGCCGTCTTCATCTGTTACGACCTGCGCTTCCCGGAGCTGTTCCGCGCCGCGGCGGCCGCCGAGAGGCCCGAGCTCTTCCTCGTGATCGCCAACTGGCCGGACAAGCGGATCCATCACTGGGTCCAACTGCTCCAGGCCCGCGCCATCGAGAACCAGGCATACGTCCTCGGCGTCAATCGCGTCGGCTCCGACCCTTCCCACCAGTATCCCGGCCGCTCCCTCATGGTGGAGCCGTCCGGGGAAATCATCGCCCGCGCACCGGAAGGCGAGGGTTGCGTGCGCGCCGAGCTCGACATCCCCTCGCTCCGCGCGTACCGCGAGAAGCTGCCGTTCCTGAACGATCTCCGCTGACCCGCCCATCGCGCACGCCCCGCAGCCCATGCTGAAGCACCAGCTCATTCACCCGGACATCAACGCCGCGCTCGCCCGGGCGGGGCATCACGCCATCGTCCTCATCGCCGACGGCAACTACCCGGCCTCCACCAAGAAGGGGCCGAACGCCGAGGTCGTATGCCTGAACCTCTCGCCCGGCATCGTTTCCGTTTCGGACGTGCTTCGCGCGCTGCTCAGCGCCGCGCCGTTCGACGACGTCGCCACCATGGGAATTCCCGAGGACGACCCTTACGCGCGCGACACCGAGCCGCCCGTCTGGGCCGAATACCGCGCGATCCTCAGGGAGGCCGCGCCCGGCCTCACCCTCCGGTCGATCCCCAAGTGGGACTTCTACAAGGCCGTCGCCTCGCCGGATCACGTCCTGACGATCCAGACCGGCGACCAGTCCCTCTGGGCCAATGTCCTGCTCACCCTTGGCTGCCGCGTACCCTGACTTCCCCGATCCACACCAGGAATTCCGCCGCGGACCCCTTCCGCGGCCTCGCTTTTCGCCCCCGGCGCGCCGCATGATGCCTCCCGGACGCGTCCCCAACCGCCGTCGACCCGATTCCATGCGCGCCGGCCGCCGCACAAGCCAGTTCCGGCTTGAATCGACCGGGGGGCTCCCACCAAATCGCACCACGTTTTTCTCGGCTATGCACCTGGCGGACATTCTCACCCCTGCGCAGATCATCCCTGAGATGCGGGCGACGAACCGCTGGGAAGCCATCGACGAGCTCGTCGAGCAGCTCGTCATCGCCGGTCGCGTCAAACCCGAGCACCGCCAGGACATCGCGGCGGTGGTCAAGAAGCGCGAGCAGTCGATGAGCACCGGCATTGGCTTCGGGGTAGGCATTCCCCACGCCGTTTCCGATCTCATCTCCGAGGTCGTCGGCGTCCTCGGCCGCTCCTCCAAGGGCATGCTCTTCGAGTCGCTCGACAACCAGCCGGTGACCCTCGTCATCCTCTTCCTCGTGCCCCAGGGGCAGTTCCAGAAGCACCTCCACACCCTCTCGAACATCGCCAAGAACCTTCACAACGCGGATTTCCGCTCCGCCCTCGCCGCCGCGCCCGACGCCGCCTCCCTGTATCAGGTGATCGCGTCCATCCGGCCGGGACGCTGACCGGTCTCCTCCGGCCGCCGCCCGTTCGCCCGCTGCGCCCCCGCCGCCTCGATCCGTTCCATGCTGATTCCCACGCTTCAGGAGCGCCTCCGACAGGCCGTACTCGCCGTCCTCCCCGGCGCGGACCCGTCCCGGGTCCTCCTGCGCCCGTGCGCCAACCCAGCCCATGGCGACTACGAGACCACAGCCCTGATGGCTCTCGCCCGCGAGGCGCGCCAGAACCCCCGGCAGCTCGCCGCGGATGTCCGGGATCGCCTCGACGTCGGCGATCTCTGCGAGGCCGCCGAAATCTCGGGCCCGGGCTTCCTGAACCTGCGCCTGCGTCCCGGGGCCATCGGCGAGGTGCTCGCGGCCGCCGCGCGCGGCGAAGTCCCGCTGCACTTCCCGGCGGCGCAGCCCCGCACGATCGTCATCGACTTCAGCTCGCCGAATGTGGCCAAGCCCCTTCACGTCGGGCACATCCGCTCCACGTTTCTCGGCGACTGCCTCGCGCGGATCTTCCGCCTGCTCGGGCACCGGGTCATCACGGACAACCACATCGGCGACTGGGGGACCCAGTTCGGGATGCTCATCGTCGGGTGGAAGACGATGCTCGATTCCGATGCGCTGCGGAACGATCCCATGGCGGAGATGGAGCGGCTCTACCGCGAGATCAACCACCGCGCCTCCATCGACCCCGCCGTGCGGGAGCACGCGCGCTCCGAGCTCGTCAGGCTCCAGTCCGGCGATCCCGAGAACCTCGCGATCTGGCGCGAGATGCAGCGCCTCTCCCAGGACCAGTTCGACGCCCTCTACTCGCGCCTCGGCGTGCGCTTCGACTTCACGCTCGGCGAGAGCTTCTACAACCCCAGGCTCCCCGGCGTGGTCCGCGAACTCGTCGAGCGCGGCATCGCGCGCGAGAGCGACGGCGCGATCGCGGTCTTCTCCGACCGCACGCTCCCGCCGAAGGACGACCCATGGCTCATCCACAAGGACGGCCAGTGGCAGGACAATCCGTTCCTGATTCAGAAGTCCGACGGGGGCTACAACTACGCGACCACCGATCTCGCCACCCTCCAGTACCGCCTGGAGACCTGGAACCCCGACGAGATCCTCTACATCACGGACGGCCGTCAGCAGCTCCACTTCCGCCAGCTCTTCGCCACGTTCCGCCGCTGGCATCCGGAGGTCTCGATCCGCCTCGAGCACGTCTGGTTCGGCTCCATCCTCGGAGAGGATCAGAAACCCTTCAAGACACGCTCCGGGGACACCGTGAAGCTGAAGGACCTCCTCGACGAGGCCGAGGAACGCGCGATGTCCATCGTCGCCGCCAAGAACCCGGATCTCCCCGAGGCCGAGCAACGGGAAATCGCGCGTCGCGTGGGCATCGGGGCCCTCAAGTACGCGGACCTCCTGCCGAACCGCCAGAGCGACTACGTCTTCAGCTGGGACAAGCTCCTCGCCCTGAACGGAAACACCGCTCCCTACCTCCAGTACGCCTACACCCGGACTCGCAGCCTCCAGCGGAAGGGCGCCGACCTCGCCGACCTCACCCCGCCGAAGTCCCTCCGGCTCTCCGCCCCCGAGGAACTCTCCCTCGCGCGCCACCTCCTGAACTTCGGGTTCACCCTGGACGCGGTCGCGGCGGACTACCGGCCGAACTTCCTCTGCAACTACCTCTACGAGCTCGCCGGGCGTTTCTCGCAGTTCTGGGAGAACTGTCCGGTCCTCCGCGCCGAGGATCCAGCCGTGCGCTCCTCCCGGGCCACCCTCTGCGAACTCACCGGCCGCGTGCTCCGCCAAGGACTCGGACTCCTCGGCGTCGAAACCCTGGACCGCATGTAACCCGGCATCGCCCGGGCGCTCAGGGACCTTCGCCTCGGGCGACCACCTCGAAGCCGGGCCCGGGGCCCTCGGCCGAACGGCGCACCCATGCGAGCACTCCGCGCTTCGTCCGCATCCGGGGCACCTGCGGCCGCAGGTTGTCCTCCAGGGCTCCGGGCGTGATCGGCACCCATTCCCACCGGCGACGCGCCCGTTCCCCGGTGCTCCGACCGCGGAAGATCTCGTGCCGCCCGCCGACAAGCGGTGTCCCCACGGCAGGATCCACGTTCGTGGACACATACACCACCCGCGGATCGGCGGGGTGCAGGCAGATTCCTCCCGCCTCCTCCCCGGAGCCTGGGGGTGACACGAATCCGCCGTGCGCGAGTTCATGCACCCACCATGCGCGCCCGTCCCACTCGGCCCATGCGTACTGAAGGTTGCCGGCCGCCGCGCGTCGCCCCGGGCCATGGATCCCATCGGGCGTCCGCGCGATCGAGAATGCGATGCGCACCCTTCCCCGCGGGTCCGCGACCACATCCTGCACCTCCACGATCGTGCCGGGAGCTCCCCGGTAAACGCATACGGCCTCCCCCGGACGCAGGGGTCCCTCACGGATCGGACGCACGCGTGCGCCGCGAATCCGCTCGAACATCCCGGCCCGGATGACGGCGTGGTACACGCCCTGGCCGCTCGTCTCGGGGCGGCCCGCAGTAAACGCAAGGTGGAGGATGCGCCTCCCGTCGGACGCGACCTTGAGCGTCTGCGGCGAGGTCTCCTCGCCCGTCGCTACTCCGGGCTCTTCCCAATCGATGAGCCGCCCTCCGGGGCGCCATGTTTCTCCGAGATCGTCCGACTGCAGCCATTCCGGGTGGAGCACGCCTTCATCGTCCGGCACGCGGATGACCTGGAACACGCGTCCGCGCCGCCCCTCGCTGCCCAGCCAGTGCAGGCTGGAATCCAGCACTGCCGTCGCCTCGCCGGCGTCCATCCCCTTCGCCGCGGACCACGCTCGGGCATCCGCTCGCTCCTCCGTCCGGCGCCAATGCAGGCGGGCGGCGCCGGGCGGCATGTACGTGGCAAGAACGCGGCCATCCGGCAGCGCGAGCAACGCCGGCGCCCTCAGGGGCAGCCGTGCCTCCGCGGATCGCCCGCCCGCCGGGGCGTGCAGCGGGAACTCCGTTGTGGTGCCCGTGTCGAGGTCCGCCTGGATCACCTCCATGAGCGCGCCGCGCTCCGGGTCTTCCCCGGCCAACCCAAGGAACAGGCGGCCGCGAGCGACGATCGCCCGGCCCTCCTGACCGGCGGACCATCCGGTTTCACAAACGATGAGGAGACGGTCGGCCTCCGGCAGCGACGGGCCGGCGCAACCGGACACGAGGCACAGGGCACCCGCCGCCACGATCGGCAGGACCCGCGTCCCCGAGGCACCCTTCATTCGGGTTCCCGTTCCGGCCCGCATGCGGTGACGTTGGGCCCCGGATCCCCTCATGGCAATGCGACGTCAGGTGACCGGAACATCCGTGCGTCGGCGTTCGACTCGTCCACTTCGCACTTTCGTCCCCGCCCCACCGCCGCTATACAGTCCGGGAAACCTCCAGCGCCCATGAAAATCAATCGCCGTCGCTTCCTCAAATCGTCCGCACTCGGCCTGGGTGTCCTCGCCGGCACCTCGCCGCGCGTCTGGAGCGCCGAGTCCGCAACCACCACCGGTGGGCGCCTCAGCGCGTTCGATACGGTCACGCTCGGCAGCACCGGGATCAAGACCAGCCGGGTCAGCATGGGCACCGGCGTGCGGGGCGGTCCACGCGAATCGAACCTCACGCGCATGGGCGCCGACAAGGCGGTCCGCCTGATCCGTGACATCCACGAGAAGGGCGTTCGCAGCTTCGACCTCGCCGATCTCTACGGCACGCACCCGTTCATCCCCGTGGCGCTCGATGGCGTTCCGCGCGACCAGTACATGCTCATCAGCAAGGTGTGGTTCCGGGAGGGCGGCATCCCCGAGAAGGAGCGGCCCCGCGCCGACCTCGTCGTCGAACGTTTCCTCAAGGAGCTCAAGACGGATTACATCGATCTCGTCCTGCTGCACTGCGCAGTGTCCCCGACATGGAACCGCGAGCAGGAGGCCCACATGGAGGCGCTCGCAAACCTCAAGAAGAAGGGGGTCATCCGGGCCCACGGCGTTTCCTGCCACTCTCTGGAGGCGCTCAGGGCTTGCATCGACGAGCCATGGGTCGATTCCGTCCACGCCCGCATCAATCCGTTCCAGATGGTGATGGACGGCCCCGTCGAGGAGGTCGCGCCCGTGCTCAAGCAGATCCGGGCCCGCGGCAAGGGTGTGGTTGGCATGAAGATCATCGGTGAAGGGCGCCTCAGCCGTCCCGAGCACGAGGAGCGCAAGGACCAGTCGATCCGCTACGCGTGGGAGAACGATCTCGTGGACATGGTCACCGTCGGTTTCGAGGAGCCATGGCACGTGGATGACTTCGCCACCCGCATCGCGAAGGTTCCCGCCCGGAAGGCGGCCTGAGCGAGCGGGCCTTCCATCTTCACGCGCCTGTCTTCACGCGATTCGCGGACCCGGTGCCCTCGCGCCGGGTCCTTCTTTTTCATGTCGCCGCGCCATCCGCGGCGCGGGAGCGGGCGTGCTCCGCCTCCATGCGGCGGTTGTACGCCACGCAGTCGGAATAGCGCACTCCCGTCCCGCCAAACAGGTCGAGGGCGGAGCCGATCGTGAGGTCCACGCGGCCCTGGCTCAGCGCGGTCACCTCCTCCAGGTCGGCGAGTGACTTCGCCCCGCCGGCGTACGTGGCGGGAATGGGACTCCAGTCCGCGAGGAGCCGGACCAGTTCACGGTCGATGCCGAGGCAGAGGCCTTCGACGTCCACACCATGCACCAGGAACTCCGCGCAGTGCTCCGCGAGCATGCCCAGCGTGTGGCGATCGATCCGCACATCCGTGAACCGCTGCCAGCGATCCGTCACCACGACGTATTCACCGTCGCGGCGCCTGCAGCTCAGGTCGAGTACGAGGCGCTCGCGGCCGACCGTCCGCAGCAACCGCGCGAGGCGCTCCTCGTCGAGCCGGCCATCCCGGAACACCCACGAGGTGACGATGACATGCGACGCCCCGGCCTCGAGCCACGCGCGCGCGTTCTCCGCGTTGATGCCGCCTCCCACCTGGAGCCCGCCCGGGTACGCTGCGAGCGCCTCGCGCGCCGGAGTCTCGTTTCCCGGTCCCAGCATGATCACGTGACCGCCGGTCAGCCGGTCGCGCCGGTACAGCTCGGCGTACCACGACGCGGGCCGTTCGGATTCAAATCGCGTCCGCGTTCCCTCCCCGCTGTCGGTGAGGGTTCCGCCGACGATCTGCACCACCCGTCCGCCTCGAAGATCAATGCAGGGCCGAAACATCTTCCGAGATATCAGCACAGCCGTCCTGCGAATCCGAGCCTCGCCATCGCGGGCGGAGGGCGCAGTCCCGTGCGTCATTGACGCCCACCGGAACGTTCGGGAGAACTCCCGCGCATGGAATGGCTCTCCGACCCGGCGATCTGGATCGCGCTCCTCACGCTCACGCTGCTGGAGATCGTCCTCGGGATCGACAACCTGATCTTCATTTCCATCCTGAGCGGCAAGCTCCGCGCCGAGCAGCAGGCGCGCGCGCGCAAGCTCGGTCTCACGCTCGCGCTGGGAATGCGCATCCTGCTTCTCTGCGGAATCGCATGGGTGGCCCGCCTCAACACCCCGTTCTGGACTCCCACGTTGTTCGGACACGACCTCGCGCTGTCGTGGCGCGACGTCGTGCTCGTCGCCGGCGGCCTGTTTCTCCTCGCGAAGAGCACCTACGAAATCCATGAGAGACTCGAAGGACCCGAGGGCGGCAGGGTCCGCGACATCCCGCCCACGTTCGCCAGCGTGATCGTCCAGATCCTGCTCCTCGACATCGTGTTCTCGCTCGATTCGGTCATCACGGCCGTCGGCATGACGAACAAGATTCCCATCATGATCGCGGCCGTCGTCATCGCCATGCTCGTGATGATCGCCTTCGTCAACCAGATCGGCGGGTTCGTGGAGCGCCATCCCACCATCAAGATGCTCGCGCTCGCGTTCCTCATCCTGATCGGCTGCATGCTTGTCGCCGAAGGCTTCCACCAGCACATCCCGAAGGGTTACATCTATTTCGCCATGGCCTTCGCGGTCGCCGTCGAGTTCCTGAACATGAAGATCCGCGCCCGGGACGCCCAGGTGGTCCACCTTCATCAGCCCTACCAGTGATCCGGACCGGATGAGCCGATCGGCCGGCCCAGCGGTGCGCGGCGGCATCGCGGTCGTCGCCGCGGGCCTCCTCCTTGTCACGCCATCCTGCGGGATCCTCGCGAGGCGGCATGCGGACGCCTGGCCGGGATCGCCGCGCGGCGGCGGTCCCGCGGAGGAAGATTCGCAGCGATCCCATGCGCCCGTTCACATCCGCATCGGCCCCGTCCTCGGATGGCCGCGTGCCTTCATCATGGACAACGGCATCGTCGAGGCACTCATCGTGCCCGACATCGGCCGCATCATGGAGTTCCGCCTCGCCGGGCGGGATTCCCCCTTCTGGCATGATGCCCGGCTCCACGGGCAGCGACCGAATCCCGGCGCCACGAACTGGCTGGACTTCGGTGGCGACAAGGCATGGCCGGCACCACGGTCCGACTGGGGCGTCGTCACCGGCCGCGCATGGCCGCCGCCTGCCGGGTTCGACGCCGTCGGGGTGGAGATGGCCGTCCGCAGGAACACGCTCGTCATGTACCTCCCCGAGGATCCGAACTACGGCATCCGCGCCGAGCGCGTGGTCGCGCTCGAACCGGGAGCGCCCGTCATGACCGTCGCGACCACGTTCGAGAAGGTTTCGGGTCCGCCCGTCCGTGCGGGCATCTGCATTCACACGCAGCTTCGCGACGCCGAGCTCATGGCCGCGCCGGTTCACGATGACGATGACTTGCGGTTCGCCGAAGGATTCAGCCTCGAATCCGAGGGCGCTCCGCCCGAAACGCTGACCCTCACGAACCGCGTTCTCTCCCTCACGTCCGATCCCGCGCGTGCGACGACGATTGCCGTGGACACCGGGACCCTTCTCTGGGTCGGGAGGGACCAGATGCTGCGGATCGATTTCCCGCGAGCCGCCGCTGCCGCCGGCGCCGATCCACAGGGCGGAGGCCGGATCAGCACCCATCCCGGGCCGAACGCCCGTGTCGAGCTCGAAACCTTCGGTCCGATTCACGTTCTGAAAACCGGGGATCGCATCCAGCAGACGAACACGTATATCCTGCTGCCACGAACCCATGCCGATCCGCGGATCGACGCCCGTCACGCGCTGAGCGCGCCGCGCGCCGCCGTTCCGTGATCCGGAAACTGAAGACGCAATCCCATCCGCCACTTCCACGATGCCGATGACCCCCACAATCCTGACGAGATCCGTCCCCCTTCGCCTGTCGCTCCGACTCCTCCTCGCGTTCGGCGCGATCGTGCCCTTGCTGCTCGCGCACGTGCCCGCGCGCGCGACCGAGCTTGTGGTGATGACCTACAATCTTCGGTATGCCAGCTCGCGCCCGCCCAACGCGTGGCCCGACCGCCGGCCCCTCGTCGCGGAAGTCATCCGCGCGCAGAAGCCCGATCTCATCGGCACCCAGGAGGGGGTCTATCACCAGCTCAAGGAGCTCGCCTCGGATCTTCCGGACTACTCATGGATCGGCCTCGGCCGCGAAGGCGGAAGCCGCGGCGAATTCATGGCCATCTTCTATCGCACCGACCGCTTCGAGCCGCTCGAGTACGATCACTTCTGGCTCTCGGACACACCCGAGGTCATCGGCTCATCCACGTGGGGCAACGCCGTGCGGCGCATGGTGACATGGGTCCGCTTCAAGGACCTGAAGGACGATCGCGAATTCTACTTCTGGAACACCCACTTCGATCACCAGGTCCAGAATGCACGCGAGAAGGCGGCCGAACTCGTCCGCAATCGCGTCGCGGCGCTCGACACGAACCTGCCCATCCTGCTCGTCGGCGACTTCAACGCCGTGTCCGGCGCGAATCGCGCCTACGAGATCCTGACGGGTGACGGCTTTTTCAAGGACACATGGCATCTCGCCGCCGAACGGCGCAACGAGACGTACAACACGTTCAATAACTTCCGTGAGGCCCGGACGGATTCCCGTCGAATCGACTGGATCCTCTCCCGCGGTCCCGTGGAGGTGCGGGCCACGGAGATCGTGACGTTCCAGAAGAACGGCCAGTTCCCGAGCGACCACTTCCCCGTGGTCGCATGGCTCGAGTTGGGTGGCCGCTGAACCGCCCGCCCCTTCAATTCGCAGCCCGCACGCCCCGCCGGGTGCCGCCCGCGCGGGGCGTTTCCATTCCGGGTCCGCCGGAAACCATGGCGGGCGGCTCTGTTTCCCGGGTTCGCCCCGGCGCTGAGTTCGACCTTCCCGGCGAGTATGTGGACGAGGCGACTGAGTACGTCCCTCGCTGCTGGAATCCACGCCGGGGTGTCCTCCACTACCGGCATGGGGAAGCCGATGAAGCCTGCCGCATCCCTTCCGTCCCTTCGGCCAGACGGTGGGCAGCGGCGACCGATTCTTCCACGGCACGTACTATTGCAGTCAGGCCATGACCGGATCGGCGGGACGCGCCGGTCGGATTCCATCCCGGCGTGGCGAAGGCACTGCCCGAGTCACAGCGTTCCTCCAGGGGAAGGCCGGAGGAACCCTTCGGTTCCGATGGTTCGTTCGGCAACACCTGCACCATGGCATGGCCGTGCTGTCACTCACGCCCGCGGCTGCAGCTTCTGGCGGCTTGCCGACGCCAGCCTCGCCGCGTTCCGGTTCCCGGCCACAACTGTCTTGCCCTTTGCCGGTTCCGTTCCAACGTTCCGGCCATGCTCGCGGCCTGCTCCAGGTGGCTTCTGCTCGCCCCGCTCGCGGCGGTTCTCGGGTGCAAGCGTGAGGCCGCGGAATCCGCCACGCCGACTCCAGCGGTGGCCGTCACGGTCGCCGAGGTTCTTGTCCGCGACCAGCCGATCTACACGGAGTATGTCGGGCAGACGCGCGGTTCCCAGGAGGTCCAGGTCCGGGCGCGCGTCGAGGGTCTGCTCGAATCCATCCACTTCCAGGAAGGCGGGATGATCGAGCAGGGGCAGCTGCTCTACGTGATCGATCCGAAACCCTACCGGGCGGCCGTCGCCGAGGCGGCCGGTCAGCTTGCCCGCGCCGAGGCCGCGTGGGCCAATGCGCGGCAGGATCTCATCCGCTTTGAGCCACTGATTCAGCGAAACGCCATTTCACGACAGCAGTACGACGAGGCGGTCACGATGGAGAAGGCCAGCGCCGCCGCCGTCGAGTCCGCCCGCGCCGCGCTCGAAGCCGCCGAACTCCAGCTCGGTTACACGAGAGTTCACGCGCCCGTGAGCGGTCTCATCGGCAAGAGCGAGGTTCAGCCGGGCAACGTCGTCGGCCGCGGCGAACTCACCCTGCTCACCTCCATCTCCACCATCGATCCCATCCATGTGCGCTTCAGCGTGAGCGAACGCGTGTACCTCGAGTACGCGCGTCAGCGCCGGGAACGGGAATCCCGCCAGGGGCCCCAGGAACGACCGTTCCAGCTCTTCCTCTCCGATGGATCCCGGTATCCGCATCGCGGCGCGCTCGTATTTGCCGATCGCAACGTGGATTCCGCGACCGGCACCCTGCTGGTGGAGGCCGCCTTTCCCAATCCGGACCACATCCTCCGGCCCGGCCAGTTCGCGCGCGTCCGCTTCACGCGCGCCATTCTCACGAACGCCGTGCTCGTGCCGCAGCGCGCGGTGCTCGAACTGCAGGCCACGTACACGGCCTTCGTCGTTTCCAGCAACGTCGCCCGGCGCAGAAGCATCCGCGTCGGCCCCCGCGTGGACGGGCTCTCGGTCATCGAATCCGGATTGTCCCCGGGTGACCTCGTGGTTCTCGAGGGTGCCCAGCGCCTTCAGGACGGGACGCCGGTGAACCCGACAAGAACGGAGATCAGGCCCGCGGCCGCCGTCCCGGAACCCGAAGGTGCTCCGCCCGGGGCCCCGCCCCCCGCGGCCGCGGAGCCCGCCAAACCCGGCGCGTCCGAAGAACCGCCGGAGAGCGCGTCTTCCGACGGTCCTCCCTGAGGCCATCCGCGCGGCCCGCCCAGACTCCATCGACCCACCGAGCCATGGCCCAGTTCTTCATCCGCAGGCCGGTCGTGGCGATGGTGATTTCGATCCTCCTCGTCATCACGGGGGTCGTGACGCTGCTGGGACTTCCCGTGGAGAACTACCCCCAGATCGCGCCGCCCAACGTGAACGTCCAGGCGAACTACCCGGGCGCGAGCGCTGAGATCGTCGAGCAATCGGTCGCGACGCCGCTCGAGCAGCAGGTCAACGGCGTCGAAGGCATGCTCTACCTGCGCTCCGTCAATTCGAGCGATGGCCGGCTCTCGCTCAACGTCACGTTCGAGGTCGGCACGGACACGGATGTCGCGAACACGCTCACGCAGAACCGCGTCGCGCAGGCGGAGTCGCGCCTTCCGCAGGAGGTCATCGCCCAGGGGGTCACCGTCCGGAAGCAGAACCCCAGCATCCTGATGGTCGTTTCCATCTATTCGCCGGACGGCTCCTATGACTCGCTGTTTCTCAACAATTACGCGGTGCTCAACGTCCGTGACGCCCTGCAGCGGGTGAAGGGCGTTTCCGACGTGACGCTCGCCGGCGCCGAGTACGGAATGCGCATCTGGCTGCATCCCGACGAGCTCGCCAAGCTGCAGCTCACGCCGGCGGATGTCATCGCCGCCATCCGCGAGCAGAACATTCAGACTCCCGCGGGACAGATCGGCGGCGCTCCCTCGCCCCCCGGCCAGGAGTTCACCTACACCGTCCGCGCCCCGCCGCGACTCTCGACGCCCGAGGAGTTCAGCGATGTCATCGTCCGTTCCACACCGGACGGGCGCATCGTCCGGGTGGGCGATATCGGGCGCGTGGAACTGGGCGCCGAGTCCTATCGAGCCTTCAGCCGCGTGAACGGGAATCCGAGCGGCATCCTTCTGATCTACCTGCTGCCGGGCGCGAACCAGATCGAAACGGCCGGCCTCGTGTACGAGCGCCTCGAGGAACTGAAGCGATACTTCCCGCCGGACCTCGATTACCTCGTCGGGTTCGACACGACCCCTGCGGTCCAGGAATCCATCCACCGGATCACCGAGGCGCTGGGCGAGGCCGTGGTTCTCGTCGTGCTCGTCGTCTTCATCTTCCTCCAGAGCTGGCGTGCCACGATCATTCCCCTGCTGACGGTTCCCGTCTCGCTGCTCGGCGCCTTCATCTTGTTTCCGTTCATCGGGTTCACGGTGAACACGCTGACCCTGTTCGGAATGGTGCTGGCCATCGGCATCGTCGTGGATGACGCGATCGTCGTCGTGGAGGCCGTCATGCACCACATCGAGGAAGGCATGTCCCCGCACGATGCCACGGTCCAGGCCATGCATGAGGTCTCCGGGCCGGTCGTGGGAATCGCCCTCGTGCTCACCGCCGTGTTCATCCCCGTCGCCTTCCTCGGCGGACTCACGGGACAGCTCTATCAGCAGTTCGCGCTCACGATCGCCATCTCCGTCCTGATCTCCGCGTTCAACGCCCTCTCCCTCAGCCCGGCCCTCTGCGCCCTGCTTCTCAAGCCGGCGGCCGGGCGCGGCGGCTGGCTTCGGCCGTTCTTCAGTCGTTTCGAGCGCGCATTCTCCGCGACGACACGCGGCTACATGCGCGTCACGGGCATGCTCGTGCGGCGCGCGGTCATCAGCATCCTGGTCATCGTCGTCGTGGCCATCGCCGCGGGAGGCCTCTCGCGCGTGCTGCCCACCGGCTTCATCCCCGAGGAGGACCAGGGGATCCTGCTGATCAACGTGCAGCTTCCGAGCGCGGCCTCGCTCGAGCGCACCGAGGCCGTCTGCCGGAAGATCGAGGAGATCCTCGGGCGCACGCCCGGGATCGAATCGTTCAACGTCGTGGGCGGCCTCTCGTTCCTGTCGTTCACCTTCAATTCCTACTCGGCCTCCTTCTTCGTCCGGCTCACGCCGTGGGAGGAGCGCGAGTCGCCCGAACTGTCGATCCAGGGAATCACGGCGCGCCTGATGCGTGAGTTCAGCCAGGTCCCCGAGGCGACCATCATTCCCATCGCACCGCCGCCGATTCCGGGATTCAGCGCGGCGGGCGGATTCAGTTTCATCCTCCAGGACCGCAGCGGCGCGCTCTCCGTCGAGGAACTCGGCGCGCACGCGCGCCAGTTCATTGCCGCCGCGTCGAGGCGACCCGAGATCACACGGATCTTCACCGGCTTTGATCCCGCGGTTCCCCAGCTCTCGCTGCGCGCCGACCGCGAGAAGGCCCGAACCCTCGGAGTCCCGATCATCGAACTGTTCGAGACGCTGCAGGCCACGCTGGGCGGGGCGTACATCAATGACTTCAACCGCTTCGGGCGGCTCTACCGGGTCTACCTCCAGGCCGCGCCCGAGTCGCGTCAGTCACCCGCCGACATCGGCCGGTTCTATGTCCGGAGCGCCACGACCGGCGAGATGATCCCCCTCTCGACCCTCGTGGATGTCGAACCCTCCTCCGGCGCCGAAATGACGATGCGCTACAACCTGTACCGCGCCGTCGAGATCACCGGCGCCGCGGCCGACGGCTACAGCTCCGGGCAGGCCATGGCCGCCCTCGAGGAGGTGGCGCGCCAGGTTCTTCCCGCACAGATGTCCTGGGAGTTCACCGGGCTTTCCTTCCAGGAGCGGCGCGCGCCCGACCCGCTGCCGACGCTCGTGCTCGCGGTGGTCTTTGTGTTTCTCCTCCTCGCGGCGCTCTACGAAAGCTGGTCGCTTCCCTTCAGTGTCCTGCTGGGCACGCCGCTGGTCGCCCTCGGAGCATTCCTCGGCATCTGGCTGCGCGGCTTCGAGAACAACATCTTCGTCCAGATCGGCCTCGTCATGCTGATCGGCCTCGCCGCCAAGAACGCGATCCTCATCGTCGAGTTCGCGAAGATCCGGAAGGAGTCCGGCATGTCTTCGAGGGAAGCCGCCCTCGAGGGCGCGCGCATCCGGTTCCGGCCCATTCTCATGACCGCCTTCGCGTTTCTCTTCGGCGTGATCCCCCTCATGCGGGCCACCGGCTCGGGAGCCAACTCGCGGCAGATCATGGGCACCGCCGTCTTCTCCGGCATGCTCGTCGCCACGGCCCTCGCCGTGTTTCTCGTCCCGGCGTTCTTCGTGCTCGTCGAGGGTCTTCGCGATCGGGCGCGGAGGCACCACCCGCCGGCACCCACACCCCCTCCACCCCGGCCGTGATCCGATCCGTCCTGATCCTTCCCGCGATCCTCCTGCTGGCCGCCTGCAGGGTCGGCCCGGATTACGAGCGTCCGGAGTTCCCGAAGCCCGCGCAGTGGCGCACCCAGGCGGCAGTCACCGATTCGATCGCGGCGATCCCGTTCCGGGAGTTCTTCGCGGATCCCGTGCTGGTCGAGCTCATCGACATCGGTCTCACGAACAACTTCGACGTCCGCATCGCCGCCGCCAGGGTGCGCGAGGCCGCCGCCGCCTACCGCGCGCAGCGTTCCTTCCTCCACCCCACGGTGGAAGCCGGCGCGTCATGGTCGCGCGCCCGCATTGGAAACGTCGCGCCGCTCCCCGGCCGGACCGTGAGTCAGTTCGAACTCTCGGGTCTCCTTTCGTACGAGATCGATTTCTGGGGACGCCTGCGGCGCCTGAGCGAGGCCGCCGAGGCGGACTTCCTCGCGGCGGAGGAGAATCGCCGCACGGTTCTCATCACGCTCATCTCCAGGATCGCTGCCGCCTACCTCGACCTGCTCGCACTCGATGAACAGCACGAAATCTCCCGGCGCACGCTCGAGTCCCGGCTGCGGTCCCTGGAACTGACCCGCAGCAAGTTCGACGACGGCCGCGGCATCGTCTCCGAACTGGACGTGCGGCAGGCGGAAACCCTCCTTCACCGCGCGCAGGCCACCCTCCACGAGATCTCCCGCCTCATCGCGCTCCGCGAGAACGAGATCAACCTCCTTCTCGGGCGCGATCCCGGCGCCGTGCCCCGGGGGATCCCGCTCGCGCGCCAGGCGCTCGCCCAGTCCGTGCCCGCGGGTCTTCCCTCCGACCTGCTCCTGCGCCGCCCGGACATTCGGGCCGCGGAACTCCAGCTCATCGCGGCCAACGCGGACATCGGGGCCGCCCGCGCGGCCCTCTTTCCGACCATCTCCCTCACCGGCGCCCTCGGACTCCAGAGCGCAGAACTCGATGAGCTCCTCGACACGGGCCTCTCCCGGGCGTGGAGCGTGACCCCGCAGATCCTCGCGCCCATCTTCAACGCGGGCCGCATCCGGGCCGGCGTGGCCGCCGCGACGGCGCGCCAGCAGGCCGCGCTCGCCGCCTACGAGGAAGCCATTCGCACCGCCTTCCGCGAAGTCGAGGATGCCCTGGTTTCCATCCGTGAACTCAGCCGGCAGCTCGACGCCGAGATCCAGACCGTCGAGGCGGAACGCGCGCGCCTGGAACTCTCCGAGCTCCGCTACGACGCCGGCGTGTCGAGCTACACGGAGGTGCTCGACGCGCAGCGCTTCCTCTTCGACGCCGAGCTTGTGCTGGCCGATGTGCGCCGCGCGCGCCTCGCCGCGGTCGTGCAGCTCTACCGCGCGCTCGGCGGCGGCCTGTGATGGGCACTCCCCTCATCGCCGCGCCGAGGCGACGTCCCGCAGCCCGAGGATGCGGGGCACGTCGAGGCGCGCCCAGAATGCGTCCTGGCCGCCCCCCCGCCTTCCCCGGTTCCCCTTCCGCGAGGCGAGTTCGAATGTTCCCGAATAGATCCTCCCCTCGAACTCAACCCGCACTTCACCGCGGGGCGGCTCCGGGGTTTCGCCATCATAGAAGTTGACCGCGGCCTCGACCTGCCAGACGTCCACCGGCGAGGTGAACTCGATGAACTCGTATTCGCGATCCGGCGAGGAGCGGTGATCGCGGTAGTAGTAGCCCTCCTCGCTGCGCGTGTGCTCGAAGTACAGGGTCTCCGCCTCGCTTCCGCCCCGGGCATAGAGGTCGAGGTCGATCGCGCCGGCCCACCGGATGCCGATCTTCATCGGTCCCACAGTCACTGCCGGCGGCCGGCTTCCCCCCGCGGGAAGTTCCCGCGTGATCCACTCGGCCACGTCCACCTGCCGGGTGGCGCGCAGCATCTCCACCCTTGTCTCCTCCGGCTTCCACTCGGCACGTTCGGATCGCCCGGCGTCCGGTCCGCCGCGTGCCGCATGGAACACGGTCGCGAGGTCCCCCGTAAAACTGCCCATGCGGCCCGACTGCCCTTCCACGTACAACCCCCAGAAGCGGGAGACCTTCTCCTGGTGCAGCGGGCTCGCCCATGGTTCCCCGCTGCATCCGAAATGCACCGTCACGCCCGACAGCGCTTCTCCCCGGTTCTTGATTCCGAATACCGACTGGTCGCGTCCCGCGAGCAGATGCCCGTCCGACGGATAGTACCCATCCGCCATGGAGAACCCCGGCTCCCGCGCATCGCCATACAGCGGCCCTCCCACCACGATCACCACGACCTGCCTTCCGGGATGCGCCTGGTTCTCCGCGACGAAATCGAGGAACTGAGGAAGCCGCACCGCTGCCTCCCCCACGCCAGACCCGGGCTCCAGGTCCTGCGCCAGGAAGCCGCGGATCGCCTGGATCCCCTCGCGGAACTGGTTCACCCGCGTGCGCCCGCTCCGGAAGGCGCGGACCGCCGGCACCTCCATCTGCGCGATGGTACGCAGATGGTACGCGTCGTACACCCAGAGGGACGAGTTCAGCGGCAGATCCTCCACCAGCAGCCGGACCACGTGCCGGAAGACCTCGTCCCGCTCGTCCTGCGGAAGCCACGGAGAAAGTCCGACGACATATCGCACGTGCTGCCCGGCGGGCGGCGCCGGATCGCGATCACAGCCCGCCAGGAGCACGCACGCCAGCAGACCCGCGGCCATGCCCGCCCACGCGCGCGCCGATCTCATCGCGCCTCCTCCATCGGCACCGCCCCGACGCCGTTCCCTCCCGCGTCGTCCGACGACAGACGCTTGCGAATGTGCTCGGCTAGCTCCTCCATCATCAGCCTGCGCTGATGACCGCGGTCGCGCCGCAGAGCCGCCTCCTTCTCGAAGAGACTGCGGGCGTACGCGACGAACACCGCGAGTTGGTTCTGGATTCTGGCCTCCTCGCCGCGCGCCGCCGCCAACCCCATCCGCTCCCGCATCAGGCTCTCATCGAGCATTCGGCGCTCCGCCTCGAGCTGTTCGTGCGCCGGGTTTCGCGCGAGCCGGACCGGGCGATGCCGGGCATAGAGCTGGGTCATGTACATTCCCAGCACCGCCGAAAGGCTGATCTCCGCCAGCGCCTGCGCCGCCACCACGAGCCTGTCCAGGCGCTTCACCCCCGCGGAGTTGAATGCCTGCCCGGACGCATCCGACATCACGCTCATGGAGGCGATCGATTCCGCGACCGTCCGCGAGAGCGTCGGATACAGGCTCGCGTACGCCCCGACCCATGTCACCACGGACACCAGGCCGATCCCGAGGAACAACCACAGATACAGGTCCCTCAGCCGCCTTCCCTCGATCACGTCCCAGCCGACCTTGACCGCCAGCGCCCCGACCGGCAGCAGCGCCGCCCAGAAGTACGCCCGCGCCGGGTGCTCCGAGAACGTCACGATGCCTGACTCGAGCAGGTTGAACGATATGTTGAACACCCCGAAGACAAGCAGGCACAGGATTCCCGCCGCCGAAGCCCAGAACATCGTCCGATCCCACGCATTCCACGGCGCCGTCGGCTGCGTGTCCGGACGTCCGCCCTCCAGGACGGGAAGCCATGGCTGCTCCCCGTCCACGCGATCGCGCAGCGGCTTGAGCCGCGATTCAATCACCGCGATGCGCTCCTCCCGCACATGACGTTCCTGCTGCCACCGCTCCAGCTCCCTGCCATGCCGGGCGAGAAACAGCGCGCGGTGAAACGATTCCACCTCGTCCGCCCCCATGCCGTCGCGCCCCTCCGCCATCGCGCGGATGAACTCAAGGTGGATCGCGGACGCGATCGCGCCATCCTCCCCGGCCGCCGGTGTCGTGCCCATGTTCGATCCTCCGGGTGGTCCGGGATCAGTACAGCGTCTGCGCCGCGCGCGGAGAGCCCCCGGCCTCGTTCCCCTTCCCGGCGCCGGGCCCGAGGCTCTTCGTCGGGCCCTCTCCCTCGCGCGTCCTCCCGCGCTTCGCATCCGGTTTCCCTTCCCGGTTCTCCTCCGCGCCCTCCAGCCGGCGCTCGAGCGATTCGGCCCCCGCCTCGAGGCGCCGCTCGAGCTCCTCCGCCTGCCGCTCGATGCGCCGCTCAACCTCCTCCATCCGCGCCTCGATCTCGCGCTCCATGTCTTCCGCCGAGCGCTCCAGTTGCTCACTGAGCCGGCTCAGATGCGACGTCAGTTCCTCCATGAGGCTCTCCACGTTCCGGAGACGCTTGCGCGGCTCCTCCAGAGTCTCCACCTTCCCCGACCCGGGAGCCGGCCCGGCGTCCGGCTTCGCGCGCGCCGCTCCGCGCCTCATTTCCCGCGCCTGCTCGCGCACCAGTTCGGCCGCCTGCCGCGATGCCTCCTGTGCGTGCCTGCGCGCCGTCTCCGCCGCCACGCGCGCGGCCGACTGCGCCTGCCGGACGGCGTGCTCCACCTCGCGCCGCACCGTGTCCATCACGTGCTCGAGCCCTCCCGCCGCCGGGTCTGCGGCGGGCTTCCCATCCACGCGCGGTCCCGGCTCGAGACCCGGGTGCACCCCGGATTTCCCGTCCACCCGGGCGGTCACTCGATCCCCCGCAGGTCCCCCCGGGACCTCGGACTTGCCATCCCGCTTCCTCACCCCGTCTTCGCTCCTGTTCAGCAGGGACTCCATCATCCGCTCGAGCCGCTCGAGGCGGCGCTCAAGGGATTGGGAATCGTTCGCACGCGCTTCGGGCGCCGGAGGCGCGGGCGGGGCGGCGGGATCCGGGGGCGCGACCCAGCGAAACACGTTCGATTCCCCGTCCACGTTCACGCGCGCCTCGATCTCCGCCTCGCCGTTGCTGATGCGGATCCGGCCGTGGTCGGATTCCACGGAGGCGCCTCCGCCCTCAACCGACCTTCTGTCCGGCGAACGCTCCTCGTCGTCCTGTGCAAGGGCAACCCGGGGTCCGAGCACCAGCCCGGCAGCGGCCACCAGCAGCGCCAGCGCGCCCGTTCCGCCCACGCTTCCCGCCGAAAGACGCGGCGAGCCGTTCCGTCTCGAGTTCAGTATCATCACGATCCTTTCCTTCAGTTGGCTCCTGTTGCTCCCTGCCCCCGGCGCCGCCGCCCAGTCGCGGCCCTGCATCCGGCCGGCAAGATCCGTCAGAAACAGCGCGTACTCCCTCCGTTCCCCGCCCCTGGCCAGGACGTGATCGTCGCAGGCCACCTCGCGCTCGACCGTCATCCGTCGTGACAGCCACCACACCGCCGGCTGGAAGAACATCACGGCCGCGATCACCTGCTGCACGAGGTTCGTCCAGTCATCCCGCCGCGCGACGTGCGCCAGCTCGTGCCGGAACACCACCTCCACCATCCGGTCGTCGCCCTCGATGAGCTCCGGCGGCATCACCACCGCAGGCGAGAAATACCCCACCACGAGCGGCGACCGGACGCCGCGGGCGACCCGCAGTTCCACATTCCTCTTCACCCCGAGCTGCGCGCGAACCTGCTCGAAAATCTCCCGGACACGCCCGATCGGGGATGCCTCCCCCTTGAGGCGCATCAGAAGCCCCACCTGCCGGGCAAGGCACAGCAGCCGTGTCGCGGCCATCAGCGCCCAGCCCGCCAGAAGCCCAGCCACGACCCATCCCGGCAGGCGGGCCTCGACCTTGCCTCCGAGAACGCCGACCGGACTCCGTGCGGGCTCCGCACGGACGCTGGTCGGCGCCTTCTCCCCCGGTTCCTTCCACGCGAAGCCCCCCGCGGCCTGGCCGGATTCGACCTCGATCGATGCGGCGGAAGGCTCCTCGCGAGGCGGGAACGAAGAAATCGCGATCGCTATGCCTTCAGCCGCCTCCACGCGGGGCGCCTCGACGGCCGACGGAACGGATGACGCCCCCTCCCGTTCGGCCCCGGCGGCGGGAAACGCCCGCACCCCCGGTTCCAGCCCGGCGATGAAGTGCGCCACCGGCAGCGCCGCGACGACCAGCAGGCCCGTGAAGGCGATCGCGTACCGGCTCGCCGCATTCAGGCCGCGGCGAAACCGAAGCGCGGCCCAGATCACGGCGCCCAGGAAGAGACCCTGGTAGGTGCCATTGCACAGCGCCGCGAGCGCGCGGCTTCCCCATTCCTCAGGTGTCATGGTCCTCCTCGCGAATCATGCGCTTGAGTTCATCCAGCTCCTCGGGGCGCAGCTCCTCGTCCCGCAGGAAACTCAGCACCAGCTCACGCGGTGAACCGGCGAAGAACCTGGCGAGGACCCGCTGGACGGCGGTGCGAGCCGCGGACTCGCGATCCACCCGGGGCGTGTACACGTGCGCGCGTCCCTCCTTGCGACAGGCGAGGTAACCCTTGTCGCGCATGATCCGCATCATGGTGAGGACGGTGGTGTAGGCGGAGCCGTCCTTGCCTTCGAGCTCGTCGGCGACTTCGGCGACGGTTGCGGAGCCTTTGCGCCAGAGCACCTCCATGATGCGAAGCTCGCCGTCGGTGAGGGTGCGTGATTTCTTCCGGGCCATGCGAAGCAACTAAGAAATTAGTAAAGCAGAGCGAATCCATTCCCGAAGATTTCGTCAACTAGTTTTTTAGTTGCTCAGCCCCTGGAGCCGGGGCGTCCGGTCTTGTCGAGGATGCGTCCCGCGCGCTCGAAGTCCGCACAATCCCTCCCCGGGGCCGCCCCGTCAGGCCCCGCGCCGGAGCGCCCGTCCCTGCCGCACTTTGTCCAGCCCGACCGCCAGCACGATGACCACGCCGATGATGATCTCCTGCATGTACGTGGGCCAACCCATCTGGTTCGAACCGTTCCTCAGCACGGCCATCATGAGCGCCCCGATCATCGAGCCCGTGATGCTCCCCGTCCCTCCGCTCAGGCTCGCGCCGCCGATGACCACCGCGGCGATGACGTCGAGCTCCAGGCCGATCGCCACGGACGGGTCCCCCTGGGTGAGACGCGAGAACTGCATCAGCCCGGCAAGCCCGAAGAAGAGGCCCGCCAGCGAATAGATCCCGACCTTCTGCAACGGCACCCGGATCCCGCAGAGCCTCGCGGTGGCCTCGTTCGAGCCGATGGCGAAGATGTACCGCCCGAACACCGTGTGCCGGAGCACGACGGCCATGAGCACCGCAAGCCCGATCGCCACCCAGACGCCGATGGGCAGGGGCAGCAGCTGATGCGGTTTCGAAAGCGCCATCAGGTCGTTCAGGGCGGACCCCGGCGGATTGACGGTCTGGTTGTTCGCCATCCATTTCGCGAGGCCGCGCACGACGCCCATCATGCCGAGGGTCACGATGAACGGCATCATGCCCAGAAGCGCGATGATGCCGCCGTTGACGAGGCCGATGAGTCCGCCCACGCCCACCGTGAACAGCACCACGAGCTCCGGCGGCCATTCCAGCAGCACGAGCTTCGCGGCGACGACGCTCGTCAGGGCCACCACCGATCCGACGCTCAGGTCGATGCCGCCGCTCACGATGATCAGGGTCATCCCGAGCGCACCCGTCGCCACGATCACGGTCTGCGTCAGGATGATCTTGAAGTTGCCTCCGGTCAGAAAATAGGGGCGTACCTCCGGGCTGAGGGAGAACAGACCGATCACGAAGACGAGCCCGATGAGCGGACCCAGCGCCGCGACGAGCCGGGGAAGTGAGCCTGCGTTCCACATGCGGTGGCGCGCATTGTTCAGGCGCCCCTCGCGCACGCCAATCCCCAATCGCTCCAGTCGCGATTCTTCGCGCATGCCCGGTTCCGGGCCCACCGCCGACGCGCGATTCAGCACGCCTGCCCCACGGCCGCCGCCATGATCGCGTGCTCGGTCCACTGGTCGACCGGGCGCACCTCCACCAGACGCCCGCGGCACATCACGCCGATGGTGTCGCAGACACCCATGAGTTCCGGGAGATAGGAACTCACGAACACGACGGCACGCGACTGGGCCGCGAGCTCGCCCATGAGGCGGTAGATCTGCGCCTTGCTGCCCACGTCGATGCCGCGGGTCGGCTCGTCCAGCAGGAGGACGCGCGCCTCGTGGTGAAGCAGGCGGCCGACGGCCACCTTCTGCTGGTTGCCGCCTGAAAGATCGCCGACGGCCTGTCCGGGGCCGCGGGCGCGCACGTCGAGGCGAAGCATCCATTCCCGCGCGACCTCCGACTGCCTGGCTCCGCTGACGAAGCCGAAGCGGCTCACCGTGCCCAGTCGCGTGAGCGTCAGGTTGTCCGCGATGCTGCGACCGAGGAGCAGCCCCTCCGCCTTGCGATCCTCGCTCAGCAGCCCCATGCCGTCGGCGAGGCGGTCGCTCGGGGTCCAGCGCGCCGCGCGGGAGCCGTCGAGCCAGACCTCGCCGCCATGGATCTCATCCAGCCCGAAGATCGCCCGCAGGGTCTCGGTGCGTCCCGCGCCGACGAGTCCGGCGATGCCGAAGATCTCGCCTTCGTGCAGCGTGAAGCTGACGGAGGACGGCCGGGTCCGGCCGCGGATCCGCTTCACCTCCAGGACCGGCCGACCCAGGGAGTGCGGGATCCGCGGATAGATCTCGCGCACGTCCCGGCCGACCATCATCCGGATGATGGCGCCGAGGTCGGCGTCGCACATCCTTCCCGAACCGACGCTCTCCCCGTCACGAAGGACCGTGTAGCGGTCGCACACCGCCTGGCATTCCTCGAGGAAGTGGCTGATGTAAATCACGCCCACGCCGCGCTCGCGCAGCCGGCGCACGACGGCGAACAGCACCTCCGCGTCGCGCTGGGTGAGGCTGCTCGTGGGTTCGTCCAGCACGAGCACGCGTGGTTCGCGCACGAGGGCGCGCGCGATCTCGATGATCTGTTGAACCGCAAGGGGGCATTCGCCCGCCCGCCGGTCGAGGGGGAGGTCGCCGTGCTGCAGCTCGGCAAGGGCCCGGCGCGCCATCTCGCGACGGCGCCGGGCATGAATCCATCCGAAGCTCTGCGGTTCGTCGCCCAGGAGGATGTTCTCCTCGACCGTGAGGTGCGGCGCCAGCGTGAGCTCCTGGTAGATCATCGCGATCCCGCAGCGCCTGGCATGCTGGGGGTTGTCCGGGACGAACGGCCTGCCGTCGAGCTCGATGCTCCCGGCGTCCGGCCTGTACGCGCCGCTGAGCACCTTCATGAGGGTGCTCTTGCCGGCGCCGTTCTCACCGATCAGCGCGAGCACCTCGCCGGCGCCCAGTTCGAGCGACACACCGCGAAGGGCGCGGGTGGCGCCAAAGCGCTTCTCGACACCGCGCATCACCAGACGGGGAACCATCGCCGCGAAGCTCATCATGAAAGCTGCGCGGTGCGCAACCCGGCCGCGATCCGGCGCACCCGCCGCGACACGCGGGGGTGGATGAGGTGGGTCCGGCGGTCCCCGGATGCACCGCGCGAGGACGGGGCACGGGAGCCGCTCAACGGCGCATCCTGGGCACGGGCCGCGGGCGCCGGCGGGAGAATCAGGCCTGCGGGCCGTTCTTGCCGTCTCCGCCCCCGTCGGACGCGGGGGTGGCCTGCACATCGACCGCGCCCTCGTCCGCCAGCAGCGCGGAACGCGTGGTGGCGCCCGCGTTGCCGGGGTCCGCCTCCTTCATCGCGGCGAGCAGCCGTGCTCCCTCCGGACGGTGCGGAGTCTCGCTGTCGCCTTCGCCCTCCGGCAGCGCGGCCCGGCGGCCCTTGCCGTAGGTGTAATGCGAATAGTAGTAGGCCGTGTAGTAGTAGTCCGGGTTGCTGACGGACACGCCGTTCAGGATCAGGCCGAAGATCCGCACGCCGCGCTGGCGCATCGTGTTCACCGAAAGCTTCGCCAGCTTCAGGGAGGTGACTCCCACGCGATAGACGAAGACGAGCCCGTCGCACTGCGTCGCGAGGGTCGGGGCGTCGTCCATGCCGATCACCGGAGGGGAATCGAAGATGATGTAGTCAAAGTCGTGGCGGGCCTCCTCGATCATGCGGCCCAGCGTGCGGGACAGCAGCATCTCGCCGGGATTGGCCACCGACTTGCCTGCCGTGATCACCGCGAGGGTCCGGTGCTTCGTCGCGTTGAGCACGTCCGCCCAGTGCTCGAGTCCGCCGAGCACTTCCGAAAGGCCGGGTTCTTCAGGAAGTCCGAACGATTCGGCGACCGTTCCGCGCCGGAGGTCGGCGTCGATCAGCAGCACGCGGTTGCCCGCCTTGGCGAGCGTGATCGCGAAGTTCACGGTGAACGTGGACTTGCCGTCGCCGGGGACGGAACTCGTCGCCATCAGGACCTGCTTCCGGCCGCCAAGCTCGCCGAACATGACGGAGGAACGCACCCCGCGGAACGCCTCCACGAAGATGTTGTTGGGTTCCAGCTCGTCCACGAGGACGAACGGTCCGCTCATGTCCTGCCGGCTCACCAGCGGGATCTGGCCAAGGATCGGCTCCTCCAGCGCCTTCTCGAGGTCCTCGGCCGAGTCGATCCGGTCGTCGAGTCGATGCAGGAGGAAGATCAGGCCGATGCCTGAGAGCAGCCCGATGGCCACCCCCGTGATGATCATGCGGGCGCGGTCGGGGCCGATCGGCTTGTCCGACGCGGCGCCCTCCTCGAGGGGCGTGATCTTTTCGTCGCTGACCTGGAGCTGCGCGAGGGCCTGCAGCTCACGGCTCAGGCGGCCGAGCAGGTCCTTCTTCGCCGCGAGGTCCTCCCCGAGGGCGAGGAACTGACGGTGGATCTCGCGCAGGCGCTCGACCTCCTGGCGCTTCTGCTCGATCTGCCGGTCGAGGACGGCGTACTCCTGCTTCAGGGACTCGATGCGGGCCTGCCGCATCTCCTCGATGATCGCGAGCTGCGCGCCGATCTGCCGTTCCGTCTCCGCGCGCGCCTCCTCGAGCTTGATCATGTAGGGGTGCGCCGGTTTCAGGAACTCCGACTGCCGCCTCAGCTCGGCCGTCATGCGCGCCAGCGTGAGCTTGAGCTCGCGGTACGAGGACTTGCCGAGGAACTTGTCGAGGGGATCGGCCGTGTCCGAGGGCAGTTCCCCCCCGAACACCGCCGTGGGCGGGGTCGCCTGCCCGATGGACCCGGGGAGCTCCGCGGGAATGAGCGTCTGCTGGGGTCCGCCCGCGGCGGCGCCCATGGCGGACGCGACCTCCAGCGCAGCCGTTCGCTCGTCGGCGAGTTCCTCGGCCGTGCGGGCCTCGAGGCGCTGCCGCTCGAGGGCCACTTCCTGCTGGCGCCGCTGGAGGCTCACCAGGAGCTGCTGTGCGGCATTCCCGGTGTCCTCGCTCGTGGCGATCTTGTGCTGGCGGATGAAGGCGTCGAGGCGCTGCTGCGCCTGGTAGACGTCCTCCTCCGCCTGGCTGATGTCCACGCGGGTCTTGTCGATCTGCCGGCGGGCCACCTCGTTGCGCATCTGTTCCTTGAACGCGAGGAACTCCTGGACCCAGACACGCGCGAACTGGCGCGCGTATTCGAGGTTCGGGCTCTCCACCGTCATGATGAAGGTGGAGCCCTCGCCCTTGGAGACCATCAGGCGCTTGGTCGGAGGCGGACCGTCGGTCCGGAAGTCCTGCATCTTCTCCTCGACGCGCCCGAGCACCTGCGGGCCGCGCATGTAGGCGAGCTGGTCCTCGGTGTAATTCTTCTGTTCCTCGAGAACGACGGCGCGGTCGCTGGACCGCTGGGAGAAGGAGACGCGCGGCGCGATGCCGAGGCGCGACTGCGCGCGGTACATGTCCGGCGTGGTGAGCGCGAGGTACACCGCGATGCCGGACGAGACGATCAGCGTGACCAGCACGATCCACCACCGGCTCCGGAACATCCGGAAACCGCGGCGCAGCAGCTGGACCATGTTGACGCGGTCCACCCGCGGCCCCCGATACCCGGCGTTCCGGGATCCCGAATAGGTGACGTATCTGGCCATGACAGGATCTTGTCGGTCAGTCGGTCAGTTGAACCACTTCTGCAGGACCTCCACCCGGTCGCCGTCCTGCAGGACGATGTCCAGGTCGCGGCGTCCGTTCTTCAGGATCTCGCGCACGTTCACTTCGATCACCCGCGACTCCTGGGTCACCGGGTCCACGCGGTGCACCTTCACCCGGCGCAGGTTCGCGAACTCGCTGGGCCGCTGGAGAAGCGCGTCGCTCAGGTAGAGCGGGGGCGAATCGGGCAGCAGCGGGATCGTCGCGGAAACCTCGCCGAAGAACTGCACCTTGCCCGGGTTCACCACCTTCTCGGCAAGGGCCAGCTCCACCGTCGCCTTGTGGTAGTAATCCTGGGTCAGCCGCCGCTGCAGCTCCCTCGCCACCTCCGACATCGTGCGGCCGCGCACGTTCAGGGTGAGCCGGATGTCCGAATCCCGGCTCACGGGAAAGCTCGCCTCGCCCACGCTGTTGACGGTCACCGTCATCGGCGTCGACCCGCGGACGGGATCCTCCGCGATGCGGTACTGGAGGCGATCGTTGGTGCGCAGCACGTACTGCGTCGGACTTTCCTCGGCCGGACCGACCTGGCCGGACGCCGACACGGCGGCCAGCAGGGCGGCCAGCACCCATGCGGATTTCATCGCCTGCTTCATCGTCATTCTCCGGCTCGACTGTAGATCTTCAGAACTGATAGCTCGCGGTCACCATCACGCGGTTCTCCACGTAGCTTCGATTCGACCGATCCGAATCGCGCGTGTTCAGAGAATACGTCAGCCCAAGGTTCGCCCGCCGCAGGACCTGGTACCCCGCCCCGACCGAGAACTGGTACAGGTCCGCCTCCTCGGACAGAGGGCCCGAACCCGAGAGCGACGCCGACTGGTAATGGAAGTTCAGGTTCGACGACAGCCGCGACGACAGCCGCGCCTGCGCGCCGTACCGCAGCGAGAAATCCTCCGTGTAATTCGACCCGTACCCGGGGTCCACCACCTTGCCGAACGTCAGCCGATGCGTCACATACCGGTTCATCCGATACACCCCCGACACGCTGAACGTCGCCCCCGAGAAATCATCGTCGTCCTCGATCGTGCCGTTGTCGTCGAACGTGGACCGCGTGTAATGGACGAACGCCTCCAGGTCGATCGACCGCGTCGGCGACCACATCACCATCGGACCCACCGAGTACGACTGCCCGTCGTTCTGGACCTCGTCCGAGTACGTGAACACCGAATAATTCGCCGAGATCCCCGCCGCCAGCGGGGCGGTGATGCGGAACAGCGCGGAGCCGCCCACGGAGTGGGTGTCGCGATCCAGCGATTCGAAATAATCGTTGAGGGACCGCGAGATCCCGTAGGTGTAGGCGCCGTTCAGGATGAGCCGGCGCGAGCCGATGTACGTCGCCCCGAGCGTCGTCGAATTGTTCAGCCGGTTGAAGGCGAAGGCGTCGCCCCCGGCAACCTCCGCGCGGCTCGACGCCTCGGTGGATGTGGACGTCGTGTTCGACAGGCGCATCTGAACCGGCCCGATCCCGAAGGTGTAGTCGATGTGGGAACTCGGCGCGATGTAGAGGTCGTTGTTTTCGTCCCTCCGGTCCCACCATTCGTACCCGATGCCGACGTCGATCTGCAGCTTCTGCCGATCGCTCATCGCGTAGAACATTCCGAGGTGGAACACCGGCCGTAAGCCCCAGTCCTCCTCCTTCTCGCCGCTCGGAGCGTAGTTCCGGTTGTCCGTGTACACCGCCGTCACCGAGAGATCATACCGCACGCGCACCGGCCCGATGCGCAGGCTGTAGTGGTCCCTCTGCACCGTGCGGTACTGCGGATACGGCAGCTCCGTGGTCAGCAGTTCCGTCACCTCCTGGGCCTGCGCATCCGGCGCGCCTGCCGCAAGACCCGCCAGCATCACCGCGGAAACGCCCGTGTGCCCGATCCACCTGCCGCCCCGTTTCCGTGTTGCGCCACGTCCGTCCGCCTGCCGGTTCATCATCGCCTTGCACATGGTCTGATCCGCAAGTGCCGGAACCTGCCGCAACCGATCCCGCAGCGGCAATCGCAATCTGCGGCCCATCCCGGGGCCGTTTTCGGGCGCTTCCCCGGGTCCGGCGTCCCGCGCGTGGGCCTGCGCGCCGGGCGCGGATGCTCAAGCCGCGATCCGCCCGCCCCGGTCTTTCCGTTGCCGGTCCACCGGTGCCGACGGAGGGGATCGAACCCACACACCCTTGCGGGTACCAGATTTTGAGTCTGGCGCGTCTGCCAGTTCCGCCACGTCGGCCTCCCGGTCTGCCTGCGTCTGGCGCAACCCTAGGTCTTCGCCCGGCGCCGTTCAATACGGATCCCTCCCCCTCACTTCCCGCGCGGAACCTGGCTTCGGCGGTGCCCGGGAAACGACCGGCGCGGATGCAGAGAGACGCATCCGCGACCGGGCGAAGAGGGCTACGCGTACGGACGGAAATTTGTCAATAATCTCCTACGAAAAGCTCCTCTGATGAAAATCCCTATTTCCCCTTGACCCTATTTCAGCAACGTGGCTTGCTGTACCGCGTTCTGCATGACGCCTTGGTGTTAGCCGGTGGAAGTAAACAAAAACAATATGGTAGTGGGATTGCTTAGACTGTCGTACTGGCCCACGGGACCCGCCCTTGGCAACCGGGCCATGGGCGCCGGGCGCCGGCGGCCTGTGGTCACCTCACTCAACCTGGAAGTTCCGGCCCTGCTCTCCACCCTCCCATGAGCGCCCCAGCAACCCAGCCCTCCACTCAGGCTGCGCTGGACGGATTTCCAGCCCCGCTTCCCATTCCGGCCTACAAGCGGCCGCTCGATCTGCTGATTGTTCTGCTGGTGCTGCCGATCGCGCTGCCGGTGCTGATGCTTGCCGCGGCGTGGGTTTCGCTCGTGTCGAGCGGGAGCGTGTGGTTCGTGCAGGAACGCGTCGGCCGCGGCGGGAAGCGATTCCGCTGCTACAAGCTCCGCACGATGCGCGCGGGCTGCACCACGGACACGCACGAGCGCCATCTCCAGCAGCTCCTGCGCGCGGACAAGCCGATGCACAAGCTGGACACCTCCGACACCCGGCTGATCCCCGGTGCGCGCATCCTTCGGGCGCTCGGCATCGACGAGCTGCCGCAGTTGCTCAACGTGGTTCGCGGCGAGATGAGCATTGTCGGGCCGCGTCCGTGCATCCCCTACGAGGCGCAGCAATATCTGCCGTGGCAGCGGGAACGCTTTGCGGGGCTGCCCGGAATGACAGGTCTCTGGCAGGTTCGGGGCAAGAATCGCACGACTTTCCTCGAGATGATCCATCTCGACATCCAGTACGTGCACGGTCAGAGCCTGTGGTTTGACCTTCGGATTCTCCTCGCCACGCCGAAGGCGCTGCTTGCTCAATTGGCCTACGCAGTCTGGAATCGCACCAATCCCGCACGCAGACGCTCAAGTCCTGCGGCGGCGGTGCCGATACCCTCTGCGGACGGCTCGCGTGTCGCTGGATGAACTGCGGCGCGCGACCGACGCGCTCGCCCATGCATTCGCACCCACCCCACGCTTCCATGGCCTCCAAGATCAACGTCGGCGTCGTAGGGTGCGGATACTGGGGACCCAACCTGATCCGCAACTTCGCCGCCCTGCCGGATGCCCGGCTGCGGGCGGTCTGTGATCTCAACACGGCGCGTCTGCGCCACATCCAGGGACTCTACCCCGGGGTCGAGGCGTACACGGACTTCGATCGATTCCTGTCGAAGGGCAAGCTGGACGCCGTGGTGGTCGCCACGTCCGTCGGTCTGCATTACCGCATGGCGCGGGCCGCGATCGAGGCGGGCAAGCACGTGCTCGTCGAAAAACCGCTGGCGACGAACGCGGAGGAATGCCGCGAGCTCCTGCGCCTCGCACGGGAACGCGGCGTGGTCCTCATGGCGGGCCACACCTTCCTGTACTCGCCGGTGGTCCGCCGCATCAAGCAGATCGTGGACTCCGGCGACATCGGCGAGGTCAGGTACATCTCGGCCCGGCGGCTGAATCTCGGTCTGTTCCAGAAGGACATCAATGTCGCCTGGGACCTGGCGCCGCACGATCTCTCGATCATCCTCTACATCCTGGGCGAGCTCCCCAGGCGAGTGAACTGCTGCGGGAGCGCCAACGTCTCCCCCCGGGTTCAGGATGTCACGACGATGTGGCTCGGTTTCTCCCGAAACCGCTCGGCCATCGTCCAGAGCAGCTGGCTCGACCCGCGGAAGACCCGCGAGATGACCATCGTCGGCAGCCGCCGCATGATCGTCTACGACGACACCGCGAGCCTCGAGAAGATCCGGATCTTCGATGCCCGGGTCGATTCCCCTCCGCACTACGACACCTTCGCGGAGTTCCACTACGCCTACCACTACGGGGACGTGTACGTGCCCTACGTGAAGCAGGAGGAGCCGCTCCGGATCGAGTGCCAGCATTTCCTCGACTGCATCCGGTTCGGGCAGCGGCCGATCAGCGACGGCGAGCAGGCGTACCATCTCGTTCGCATCCTCGAGGCGTCGTCCGAGTCGCTCGCGCAGGGCGGCGCCCCGGTCGACCTGCCCGGGGATCCGTCTCCGTCCGCGGGCGCGTCCGGGGGCGGCGCTGTGAACGATGCCGCCGCCGCGGCCGCTCCCGCGAAGAAGGCCGCACGACGCCCGCGAAGGTCGTCCGGCAACGCGCGCAACGGTCATTCCAGCGGTCCCGATTCCCTCACCCGGAGGCCGCGTCGAAAGAGGTCCGACCCAAGCCCGCCCGATTCCGCAGCCTGACACGAACGTCCGCCCTTCCCCTCGTGAGCGCGCCTTCCGGTGAGTTCCTAAGGGTGGCCCCCGACGTCCGTCTCGGCGCCGGTGTCCGCCTGTTCGCCTTCGTCAACCTTTACGGGTGCGAGATCGGTGACGAGACCCGCATCGGGACCTTCGTCGAGATCCAGAAGGGCGCGCGCATCGGGCGTCGCTGCAAGATCTCGAGCCACACCTTCATCTGCAGCGGCGTCACGATCGAGGACGAGGTCTTTGTGGGCCACGGCGTCATGTTCATCAACGACATGAATCCGCGCGCCACGAACCCGGACGGTTCGCTCCAGTCGGAGGCCGACTGGACCTGCGTGCCGACGCTTGTGAAGCGCGGCGCCTCCATCGGGTCGAACGCCACGATCCTCGGGGGTGTGACCATCGGGGAGCGCGCCACGATCGGAGCCGGCGCCGTCGTGACCCGGGACGTTCCCGACGACGCCGTGGTGGTGGGGAACCCCGCACGGGTGCTGCGCATCAACGCGCCGCACGCGGTCGCCGCATCACCCAAACTGCCGACTTCGCCCCCGCAGCAGCACCCTTAGTCTCACCCCTTCCACCCATCAACCCACCCCATGAACGTCCCCTTCCTTGACCTCAAGGCTCAGCACGCAGCCCTCCGACCCGAAATCGAGGCGGCGATCCGCGAGGTCCTTGACACCTGCGCCTTCGCCGGCGGTCCCTTCGTCGCGAGTTTCGAGGAGGAATTCGCCGCCTTCTGCCAGACCAGCCATGCGATCGGCGTGTCCAACGGCACCGACGCGCTCTGGCTCACCCTGCTCGCCCTCGGCGTGGGGCCGGGCGACGAGGTCATCACCGTGCCGACGACCTTCATGGCCACCGCCGAGGCCATCACGTACACCGGCGCGACCCCGGTCTTCGTGGACGTGGACGAGGCCACCTGCAACCTCGACCCGGAGCAGCTCGAGGCCGCCATCACCCCGCGCACGCGCGCCATCATTCCCGTCCACCTGTTCGGCCAGCCCGCCGACATGGATTCCATCCTCGAGATCGCCAACGCGCACAACCTCCCCGTCGTGGAGGACGCCTGCCAGGCGCATGGCGCCGAATACAAGGGACGGCGCGCCGGCAGCATCGGCGTGGCCGGCTGCTTCAGTTTCTATCCCGGCAAGAACCTCGGCGCCATCGGCGAGGCGGGCGCGGTTGTGACGAACGATCCCCAGCTCGCCGAGCGCATCCGCGTGCTTCGCGACCACGGCCAGACGCGCAAGTACCACCACACGCACATCGGCTGGAACGCCCGCATGGACGGCATCCAGGCCGCGGTGCTGCGCATCAAGCTCCGGCACCTCGCCCGTTGGAACACGCTCCGGCGCACGCACGCCCGGCGGTACTCCGAGCTCCTCGCG
Organism: uncultured Verrucomicrobiota bacterium; assembly: GCA_964389135.1. Taxonomy (GTDB): domain Bacteria; phylum Verrucomicrobiota; class Verrucomicrobiia; order Limisphaerales; family CAIMTB01; genus CAIMTB01. The sequence goes on from CAYMDA010000008.1 coordinate 118,160, forward strand.
CATGTTCCCGGCATGGTGCTTCCCGTCGAGGCCGGCTACGCGAGGCACATCTATCACATCTACGCGGTGCGCGTTGCCAACCGCGACGAGGTGCTCGCCAAGCTCGCGCGCCGCGGCGTCACCTGCGGCATCCACTACCCCATTCCGGTGCACCTCCAGGAAGCCTATCGCGGCCTGCGGCTCGGGCGGGGAACCTTCCCCGTGGCGGAACGCTGCGCCGACGAGTTCCTCTCCCTGCCGATGTTTCCGGAACTCACGCCCGAGCAGATCGAACACGTGGCCCGCAGTGTCTGTCAGGTGCTCGGCAGTGCACCGGCCCCCGCCAGCTCCGAGCGCAGCGCCGACAATCCGACCGGCGCGCGCCCGTAGTGCCGGTCCCCCGCGCATGCCCGCCGAAGTCCGGATCGTCAACCCGCTTGCCAGCCCAGACTGGGACCGCTTCGCCAGACGACATCCTGACGCCACGATCTTTCATTCCTCCGCATGGGCGCGGCTCCTTCACGACACCTACGGCTTCGCGCCGGCCTATCTCGTCCGGCACTCCCGTGAGACCGTCGTCGCCGGATGGCCGCTCATGGAAGTCGGGGGGCGCCTCCGCGGCCGCCGCGGCGTCTCCCTTCCCTTCACGGACTCCTGCCCTCCGCTGCTGCCGCCCTGCGAGGATCCCGCCCCGCCCGCGCCCTCGGGAGCCGGAGCCGACGCGCCCGGATCCCCGAACGACCTCGAAACGATGGCGGCCCGGGAGCCTCTCCTTGCCGGCGCCCTCGCCCACGCACGGGCGCGATCATGGAAGTTCCTCGAGCTGCGCGACGCGCCCCGGTGGGTGCGCGGCCTGCCGCCCTCCGTCGCCTTCCACGGCCACTCCATCGATCTCTCCGGCGGGCTCGACGCCGCCGTCGGGCGCTGCGACGGCTCGACCCGGCGGGCCATCCGCAAGGCGGGCTCGGCGGGACTCCGTGTGGTCGAGGCCAACGACCAGGCGGCGGCAAGGCTCTACTACGACCTGCATTGCGCCACGCGGCGCCGCCACGGCCTGCCTCCGCAGCCGTACGGCTTCTTCGCGGCGCTCCAGCGTCATGTGCTCGAGGCCTCCCTCGGCTCGATCCTGCTCGTGTTCCGGGACCAGACGCCCGTCGCGGGCGCCATCTTTCTGTTCTGGGGCGCTCGCGCCCTGTACAAGTTCGGCGCGTCCGAGCAGCGCTTCCAGGCACTGCGCCCGAACAACCTCCTGTTCCATGAGGCGCTCCGCCTCTGCATCCGGCGGGGGTGCACGAGCCTCGACCTTGGTCGCACCTCGCTGGACAACGCGGGGCTCCGGCGCTTCAAGCTCGGCTGGGGCAGCGAGGAGCGCCGGATCGCGTATGTCCGCTACGACCTTCGAAGGCGGCGGCCGATCCCGACGCCCGATCGCGCCTCGGGCTGGCACACGCTCGTCTTCAAACACCTGCCTCGACCCATCACGCGGCTGGTGGCTAATTTGGGCTATCGTTTCGCCGCCTGATGGCCGATAAACTCCGGAGAGTCTGTACTGCTGTCATGCACGCCGCCGTTGACCGTCTCCCGGCCGTCCGCCCGTACCGCGTCCGCGGTTGTGCCGTGACCGGATGATTTCCAACCCCTCCGCCCCTTGAGAAACGCCGACACCATCGTCCTGAACGCGTCGCCCGCTCCCTCCCCGGAGGGCGGGTTCAGCGCCCATGACATCTTCTACGCGCTCTACCGGCACAAGTGGAAGCTGATCTTCTTCACGCTGCTGGGGATCGCCGCGGGTGCCGCCGTCTTCCTGACGGCGAAGCCCTCCTATGTCTCGCAGGCATCCGTCATCGTGAAGTACGTGGTCCAGGGCCGTCTCATCGGCTCGGACGGCACCATGGACATCCGCTCTCCGGACAACCATGGCGAGAAGATCATCAACTCCGAGCTCGAGATGATCCTGAGCGACACGCTGGTCCGCCAGGTCGTCGCGCAGGTCGGCGCCTCCAACATCGTGACGGACCCCGAGGTGACCGACCTCGAGCGGGCCGCCCGCCGCGTCGTGAGGCGCGGGCTCGAGGCATGGGTGCCGCTGAACAGCAGTGTCATCAAGATCTCCTTCCGGCACCCGAATCCGGCCGTCGTCCAGGCGGTCCTGACCAACCACGTCGCCAACTACCTGCGGATGCACCGCGAGGTGCACCGCTCCACCGACGGCATCTCCGAGGTCGCCCGCCAGGTCGATCTCCGGCGCATCGAGCTCGAGAAGACCGAGCGCCAGCTCCGCACCCTGCGGGATGAGCTGGGCGTGCTCGGCATCGCGTCCCTCGACGAGACCAAGCGCGCCTACCTCGACCAGATCGGGCAGCTCCAGGCGAACATCCGTGTCGCCGAGGCGCAGCTCGCGGAGAGCTACGTGGCGCTGGGCGCCCTCACCAATTCGCTGGGCTCCATCGACGCCGCCTCCGCGCAGGCCGCCATGCTCCAGACGAACGCGCTCTCGCAGGAGATCATCGACCAGTACCGGCGCGTCCGCTCCCGCATCGATCTCTGGAGCCAGAAGGAACAGGCGCTCTCCACCGAGTTCACGCCGCAGAGCCCGATGCTCAGCCACGTGATCTCCGCGCTCAACGCCGCGATGGAGCAGCGCCGCGAGCTCGAGGAGAAGCACCCCGCGCTGCTGTACCTCGATCTGCCGTCGAACGCCTCCGGGCGGCCCGGTGCCACCCAGGCCGTCGCCGCCAAGGACCCGGCCGCCGCCATTCGAGAGCACCGCGCGCTCGAGGCGCGCTACATGGTGATGACGAACCAGCTCGCCTCCCTCGGCGAGGAGATCTCACGCCTCACCCAGCGGGAGGCCGAGATCGCCCGGCTCGAGCTCAAGGCGCGCATGGAGCGGGAGCAGTATCAGGAGCAGTCCGCGGTGCTCGAGAGGGCCGCCATGGAGGAGCAGCTCAGCCGCGGCAAGATCACGAACATCCAGGTCATCGACCAGGAGAGTCTCATCTACGCCGACTACGGGAACCGGCTCAAGCTCGCCGGCGGCCTTGCGTTTGGCGGGTTCGGCTTCGCGCTCTGCCTCGTGCTCCTGCTGGAGCTCTACGTGGACAGCACCATCCGCCGTCCCAGCCAGTTCGAGCGCCAGCTCAAGATCCCGCTTTTCCTGTCGATCCCGCGCCTGCACCTCAACGGCTCCTCGCGCCGGGCGCTTCCCGGACCCGGCGAGACGTCGAACGGCGCGGGCGGTCCTGTCGCGGCGCCGTCCGGGCCGGACGAGCTCACCACGTATGCCGAGGCGCTGCGCGACCGCCTCATGATGCACTTCCAGCTCCACGGCCTGAATCACAAGCCCAAGCTGGTCGGCGTCACGTCGTGCGGGCGCGGCTCCGGGGTCACCACGCTCGCCACGCGCCTTGCCGCCTCCCTGTCGGAGACCGGCGACGGCAACGTCCTGTACGTGGACGTCAACCAGGACCGCGGCCCCTCCGTGCATCCGTTCAAGGACGGCCAGCTCCGCGTCGGAATCCGTGATGCACTCGAGGCCGAGACACGCGACGCCGCGAAGGTCCAGGACAACCTCTACATGGTCAGCCTCGCGGACCCGGCGTCGGGCCGCGTGGGCGTGATTCCGAAGACCCTCTCCGGCCTCGTCCCGCGGATGAAGGCCAGCGACTACGACTACATCATCTTCGACCTGCCGCCGATCACGCAGACCAGCGCCACCGCCAAGGTGGCCGGGCTGCTGGACATGACGTTCATCGTCGTCGAGTCGGAGAACACGCAGACGGATCTGGTCCGGAAGGCGACCACGCTGCTGGCGGAATCGCGCGCGAACGTCGCGGCGGTGCTCAACAAGCACCGGCGATATCTTCCCGAGCGTCTCGACACGGACTTGTAGACACCCGGCCGGCCGGCGGGACAGCCGGCCGGGCCGCACGATTTCCATTGATCTCCGGGCGGGCCTCTTGCGGACTCGCCGCCGCGGCGCAGGATGGCCGCGGCAAAGGGGGAATGCCGGGGTACATCCGCAGACAGTGCGGCTTCGCGGCCGCCAGGTTCGCTGGCTGCTGCGAAGCCACGGGGACGAAGTCTGCCCTGAGCCATCGCACCTCCCTCATTGAACGTGCAGATTTCTCCGGCCGCGTCTCGGCGGCACACGCATCCTCCATCCATCCAACGGGAGTTCTCCCCCCTCCGCTCCCATGCGAACCCGCGTCTATTACTCACTCAAGCCCTTCCTTCCCCTCCGGGCGCGCATCGCCCTCCGCCGTCTCGCCGCGCGGCGGGCGCTGCGGCGCTGCGCGGATGTCTGGCCCATCCTCGAAGCCGCCGGGGAGAAGCCCCCGCAGTGGCCCGGGTGGCCGGAAGGCCGTGAGTTCGCGTTCGTGCTCAGCCACGACGTGGAGGGGCCCCGCGGCCTCGAGCGCGTCCGCGCGATCGCCGAGCTCGAGATGAGCCTCGGCTTCCGGTCCTCGTTCAACTTCATCCCGGAGGGTTCGTACACCGTCCCGTCGGAGCTGCGCGCGTGGCTGGTCCGCCACGGATTCGAGGTCGGTGTCCACGACCTGCACCACGACGGGAAGCTCTTCCGGTCCCGCATGCGCTTCGAGCGCTGCGCACCCCGCATCAACGAGTACCTGCGCGCGTGGAACGCCGCCGGGTTCCGTTCCGGCTTCATGCTCCGGAACCTGGACTGGATCCACGACCTCGAGATCGAGTACGACGCTTCCACCTTCGACACGGATCCGTTCGAGCCGCAGCCCGACGGCGTCGCGACGATCTTCCCGTTCTGGGTGACCCCCGCGTCGGAGCACGCGTCAGCCCGGGTGAACGGCCACGCGCATCCCGCCTTCGACGCCGCGGCCTCCAACGGCCATCCCCCGGCCACGCGCCGCGAGGGTTATGCCGAGCTTCCCTACACGCTGGTTCAGGACCTGAACCTCTTCGTGGTTCTCCGCGAGAGATCCGTGGACGTGTGGCGCCGCAAGATCGCGTGGATCGCCGGCCGCGGCGGCATGGCGCACCTGGACACGCATCCGGACTACATGGCCATCGACGGCAACCCGACCGCCGCGGACGAGTTCGACGTGGCGCGCTATCGCGAAATCCTCGAGCACGTCCGGGACACGTACGAGGGCCGCTACTGGCATGCGCTTCCCCGCGATGTCGCGTCATTCGTGCGGACGCACCGGGACCGCCTGCCCTGTCCGCCCACGGCCCGGCATCCGAGCCCGGGGGATCGAACCGCCGGCGCTCCCGCGAAACCCACGATCTGGATCGACCTCGACAACACGCCGCACGTTCCGTTCTTCACCCCGATCGTTCGCGAGCTCGAGGCGCGGGGATACAGGGTGGTGCTCACCGCCCGCGACGCGTTCCAGGTCGCGGAGATGGCCGAGCTCAAGGGTCTCCGCTGCCTGCGCATCGGCCGGCACTACGGCAAGAACCGGTTCGCCAAGGTGGCGGGCGTGTTCCTGCGCGCGCTGCAGCTCGCGCCCGTCGCCCTTCGCGAGAAGCCGATCCTTGCCGTCTCGCACGGCGCGCGCTCGCAGATCATCGCGTGCAACCTGCTCGGCATTCCGACGGTCCTGCTCGCCGACTACGAGCACTCCCGCACGCCTCCCCTGATGCGGCCGTCGTGGGAGCTGGTCCCCGAACCGATCCCCGCGACCTCCTGCCACGCGCGCCCCGAGCGGGTCCGCAAGTATCCCGGCATCAAGGAGGACGTGTACGCATGGACGCTTGAGCCGGACAGCGCGATCCTCGAGTCGCTCGGATGCCGGCCGGGCGAACTGGTCATCGTCGTGCGGCCTCCCGCCACCGAGGCGCATTATCACAATCCCGAGAGCGAACCCATCTTCGCGGCGGTGATGGACCGCTGCCTCGAGCATCCCAACGCGCGCGTCATCCTCCTTCCCCGCAATCGCCGCCAGCTCGAATGGATCCGCGGCCAGTGGCCCCGGTGGTTCGACACCGGCCGCGTCGTGGTCCCGGATCGCGCCATCGACGGTCTCAATCTCCTGTGGCACGCGGACCTCGTCGTCTCCGGGGGCGGCACCATGAACCGCGAGGCCGCGGCCCTGGGTGTGCCCGTGTACAGCATCTTCCGCGGACCCACCGGCGCCGTGGATCAGGATCTTGAACGCAAGGGACGCCTCGTCATGATCCGCAATGTCGGCGAGGTCGCCTCGCGGCTCCGGCTCGAACCGCGCGTCCGAACCTGCCTCAGCCGCACGCGCGGCCCGGCGATCGACTGCATTCTCCAGCACATCGAGGACATCGCCCGCATGAAGCGCGGCTGACGCGCACGTTCCCGGCCCTCCCACTGCCCAGACCACGCATGTCGTACCCGCTCAAGTGCCTGATCGTCGCCGGTGCGCGTCCCAACTTCATGAAGGTGGCGCCCCTCCTCTGGGCCATCCGCAGGCACAACGAATCCGGCAACCCTCCGAAGGTCGAGCCGATCCTGGTCCACACCGGCCAGCACTACGACCCGAGGATGTCGGACGTGTTCTTCCGCGACCTCGGCATCCCCGCGCCCGACGTCAACCTCGAGGTCGGCTCCGGCACGCACGCGGCCCAGACGGCGCAGATCATGCTCCGGTTCGAGCCCGTCTGCCTCGAGCACCGCCCCGACTGGATCGTCGTCGTCGGCGACGTGAACTCCACCGTGGCCTGCACGCTCGTCGCATCGAAGCTCGGCCTCCGTGTCGCCCATGTCGAAGCTGGCCTTCGGAGCTTTGATCGCTCGATGCCGGAGGAGATCAACCGGCTCGTCACGGATGCGCTCGCCGACCTTCTCCTCACGCCCTCCGAGGATGCGGACGAGAACCTCCGCCGCGAAGGCGTCGACCCCGCGCGCATCCGCCTGGTGGGCAACATCCTCATCGACAGCCTCGTCGCGAGCCTCCCCAGGGCGCGTGAGAGCAGGATCCTTCACGAACTCGGACTCAAGCCGCGCAGGTTCGTGTATGTGACCCTGCATCGTCCCTCCAACGTGGACCACCGGGAAACCCTCGCGCCCATCCTCGAGACGCTCGCCGATCTCGCCCGCTCGCTTCCCGTCGTCTTCCCGATCCATCCACGCACGCGCGCGCGCGCCGAGTCGTTCGGCCTGAAGCTCTCGGGACGCGACGGCCTTCACGTGGTGGAACCGGTCGGCTACCTCGATTCCGTGCGGCTGGCCGAGGACGCGCGGCTGGTCCTCACCGATTCCGGAGGCCTCCAGGAGGAGACGACCTACCTCCGCACACCGTGTCTGACGCTGCGGCCCAACACCGAACGGCCCATCACCATCACCCGCGGCAGCAACCGGCTCACCGCCCTCGACCGACTGCAGAACGACCTGCGCGAGTTCCTCGACGGACCACCCGCGCGCGGAGAGGTTCCACCGCTCTGGGACGGGGCGACCGGGGGCCGGGTGCTCGAGGCGCTCATCCAGCAGTCGGCCGCGCCTCGTTCCTCCGCGAAGCCATGAGCATCCCCGTCGCGAGGGAGACCCTTCCTCCCGCGCCCCCGCCCGGATCGGGTCGGGGCCGGGCGATCGCGACGGTCTCCTGAGGCGCCCGCCGCGGCTCCCGGACCGCACCCTCAGATCGAACCGCCTCCCGCGTCCGATGCCCTTTCATTACCTGCTCCTCACCGCGCTGCTTCTCGGGAACGTCCTCCTGCGGACATTCACCAACGGCTTTCAGGTTCTCCCGAAGATCCTGAACGTGGTGGACATCCCGATCGTCGGGCTGCTGTTCCTGACCTATCTCGCGCGCAGCGGCCAGGTGTCGCCCCCGCCGTGGACCCATTCCGTCCGACGGCGCGCGTTCGCGTTCGCGTTCATTCTCTTCCTCGGCTGCATCCTCAACCCGGACTTCATCTTCCTGCCGGCGGCGCTGAGCCAGGCGATCATGCTGCTCGAGCCGCTGCTCCTGTTCATCGCGCTGGTCAACCTCCCGATCACGCCGGGCCAGGTCGTCTCGTACAGCCGGCTCCTGAAGGGCCTCATCCTGTTCGAGCTGCTCATCGGATTCCTCCAGCTGCCGATTCGCTTCAAGACCGGCGACAGCGAGGCCGTTCACGGCACGTTCACGGGCAACGCCGAGCACTACGGCGCGTTCCTGATGATCTCGGCCTTCTATCTGATCGGCCTCGCCGTCGCCAAACCCGGGCGCAGGCTGCGCTTCGCCGGGCTGATCCTGCTCATCATCGTTCTCAACCTCTCCATCGACAACAAGGCCTCGTGGCTCGGACTGGCCTGTTCCCTGACCTTCGTGCTCTGGAAGCTCGAACTGCTGCGCGGCCGCGTCATCCGCATCGTCGCGCCGATCGTGCTCCTCGCCCTCATCGGCCTCGGCACCGCGTTCATCGCGAGCAAGACGTCGCGCACGACCTACAAGTTCGTGGCCCTCTTCGAGGTCATTCGCAACGGCGAGATTCACCGCCTCGGGAAGGTCAAGTCCTACCTCGACATCGCGCGCTCGCACTTCGCGAACCCGCACATGCTCCTCGTCGGGGCGGGCCCCTCGAATCTCTACTCGCGCTCCGCCCGCCAGTTCTACTACCGGGGCGCCGAGAGCGCGATGTACACGAGCACCGCCGTGCTCGAACAGGGCGGCGCCGACGACGACCGCGCCTCCAATTCCATGGGTCGCTGGCTCACGCCCACGACCAAGGAACCCTACTACCTCCAGTTCTACCGCAACCGGGACCTCATCATTCCGATCGGCAGCGCGCAGGTGGATGGCGTCTTCTCCGTCTACGCGGGGCTGCTCGGCGAGACCGGGATCATCGGCTTCGTTCTCTATCTCAGCATCTACTTCCTCGCGCTCCGCAAGCTCGTGTCATGGGTGTGGCTCCTCCGGCGCGACACGGTGGTGTTCCCCCTGCTCGTCGCGGCGATGGGTTACATGGTCTACCTGATGGTGAACTCGGTGTACGGTCCGCTGCTCGAGACCACGCGGCTCACCACGCTGCTGTGGAGCTTTGTCGCCCTCGTCTCGATCTACGCCCGCGCAGCCGAACTCCAGCTCGCCGCCCTCCAGCAGTCCGCCGCCGCGGAAGCGGAACCGGACCCGGCCGTGTTCGCGCGGCCCGTCGCCGGGTAACCGAGGCAGCCGTCCATTCCGCCGATGCTCACCCGACTCTGCATGGCCAACGGCCCGGGCCAGCTCATCTACCTGGGCGCCGCCCTCCGCGAGGCCCAACGCCTGCACCCCCGTCCCGCGCGCAGCCGGCTCATCATGACCGACCGCTACCTTCCTCCGAGCGGACGGCCGGTGATGGAGCAGATTGCCGCCGCCTCCTGGGACTGGGAGTCCGTCGCGTGGTTCGACCAGGTCGCCGACTCCTTTCCCCGCGTGGGGACCGACTCCCTGCCGGTCCAAAGACGCAAACGCCCCGCGGGCTTCGACGACTTCCCCGTCGATGAACTGTGGTGCTGCGCGCCCTTCGCCGGGGAGGAGATGGCCGTCGCGCTCGCCTTTCCCTCCGCGAAACTGGTCCACTGCGATGAGGGAACCGCCAGCTACACGGCCGTTCGCTGGCTGCCCCCCTGGCTGGCGAGCCGGTCGAAGCTCGTTCGACGCCTCCGCTTCGGGCTGCGCCGTTCCCGTGCCGCCTTCGTCGAGACGGGGGGACGGTGTCCGCTCGCGTGGCCCCTCCGGCGGTTTCACCGGAGGTACCTGCTCTTTCCCGAACTGCTCCGGGCCCGGGGCGACCGCCCACGCCGAGACGAAGCCGTCGTGGAACCGCCCCGCCTGCAGGAGGCGATCCGCGCGGTGCAGGAAGGCATCCGCCACCTGCTCCCGGAACTGCCCCTCACCGGGAAGCGGCGATGGCTGGTTCTCGGCCAGTACTTCCACGTCTCACCGGGCATCACGTGGGAGCAGGAGTTCGAGGTTTACCACGACATCTGCGCCGGGATCTCGGCCGCCGGCGGCGAACCCCTCTGGAAGGAGCACCCCAAGAACGCGAAGCCGTTCGGTCCCGCTCTCGCGAAGGCGTGCCCCGAGCTGCTTGACCTCGACCGGCTGATTCCCGTCGCCTGGCCCATCGAGCTCTACGCCAATCGTCTCGGAATCGAGGGTTGCGCGGGCGTCAGCAGCACCGCGCTGCTCACGCTGCCGAAACTGCACGGCATCCGCGCGCGGTCGTTCGCCTCGCGCCTTCTCCCCTGCCTCCAGGGCCAGGACCTCAGGGTCGCCGAACTTCTGAACGTCGTCATGTCCTCGGATTCCTTCTCCTCCTCCCCGGCTTCATCGGTTCCGGCGGAGGACCTGCCGATTTCCTCCGCCTTCGAACGGCCGACGAGATGAACCGATCCATCGTCCAGCGGTTCTCCTCGGGCGTCCTGTGGACGGTCGTGGGAAATGTCGCCGCCAAGGTGTTCACGGCGGCCTCCGCGATCCTCCTCGCCCGCATCCTGGGCCCGAAAGGGTTCGGCGAGTACGGCCTTGTCCTGAGCACGGTCCTGCTCTTCTCCACGTACGGCGCGTTCCGCCTTGGCAGCACGTGCACGAAGCATGTCGCCCAATACCGCCGCAGCGAGCCCGTCCGGGCCGCGCGCATCCTCAAGCTGGGGCTCACGGTGTCGTTCTGCCTCTGCGCGATCATCTCGGTCGTCTTCCTCGCCGCCTCGCCGGCGATCGCGCGGCACAGTCTCGGGCGGCCCGAGATGGCCGGCACCCTCGCGATCGGCACCGTCCTCCTCTTCCTGATGACGTACGGGGGCATCCTTCAGCAGGCGCTCACGGGTTTCGAAAACTACCGCAGCATCGCCGTCCTCACGGTTGTTCGAGGCGTGCTCACCCTTGCGCTGTGCGTGCCCCTCGCGTGGTACGCCGGCGTCCCGGGCGCCCTGATCGGCGCATCGGTCGCGGCTGCCGTTCTCCTGCCGATGTCCCTCGGCTATCTCCGCAGGGAGCGACGCATGGCCCGGATGCCCGATCGCGTGCCGCTCGCATCCACGCGGGAGGAATGGCCGGTCCTGTGGCAGTTCGCCCTGCCGGGGTTTCTCGTGCTGGCGATCATGTCGCTCGGCCAGTGGCTCGCCCGGGTGATCATCGCCCGCCGGGAGGACGGATTGAGCGCCCTCGGCGTGTTCGAGGCCGCCGGGCAATGGACGCTGATCGTGCACTTCCTGCCGCTCGCGATGACACGCGTCATCCTGCCGATCCTTTCCGACGGCGCGGGCCGCAACGACGAGAAGGACTTTCGCGCCGCGTTCTCCCTGCATTTCTCCACGATCCTCTGCCTGGTGCTGCCGCTCTCCATCCTGCTGATCACCGCCAGCGGTTTCCTCGTCCGCGTGTACGGCGACGCCTACCGCGCGGCCGCGGCCATCCTCCCGCTGCTCGCGCTGTCCTCCTGCGTGCGCACCCTCAACGATTCGCTCCGGGTGGTCTGTGAAAGCCGCGGACGGCAGTGGCCGAACTTCGCATTCTACTTTTTGTCCACGGCCGTGTTCCTCGGGTCCACGCTCGTGCTGGCGCCGCGCGCCGCGGTCGGACTTGCCCTGGCCAGCGTCTTCGGAGAACTCGCGCTGTTCCTCGCCCTCGCCGCGTACGTGAACTTCTCTCTTGTGCCGCGGGCGCTGCTGCCGCATCTGCCGCTGCTGCTGATGACCGCCGCGCTCACGGTCTCCATGTACTTCGCCGTCCGGCTCCTGCCCGAGACGATCACCGTGCCCGCGGGGCTCGTCCTGACGCTGGTCGGGGCCGTCCCGCTGCTCGAGCGTCTGAACCGGGCCCGCCGCGTCCTTCCATGGCCTCGCGAGAACCTGCGTCCCTCGTGGCTGCACAAGTAGCCGGCAGCCGGACCGGCGCCATCCCCGGGGGAGGGCCCCTGCTGGGACGCCGCTATCGCAATGACGGACTCCCGCTGCTGCGGCTGAATCCGGTCCAGCGGTCCGCCCTCGCCTCGCACCTCGGCAAGCTCACGAGCGGCGCCTATGCCCTCGAGCATGCCGACTGCCCCATCTGCGGCCCGGGGGAGGACGACCTGCTCTCGGAGAAGGACCGATACGGAATTCCGATGCGCGTCGTGATCTGCCGCTCCTGCGGCCTGATCCGGACCACGCCCCGACTGACCCCCGAGGCCTTCGCGGATTTCTACAACACGGATTACCGCGCGCTTTACGGGGGGCACGCCGCCCCCACCCCGGAGTTCTTCCGGAATCAGGCCGAGCACGGCGAGGCGATCGCCTCCTTCGTCGAGCCGCACCTTGGCCGTCCGATCTCCGAGAGCCTCGTGATCGAGAGCGGCTGCGGCGCCGGGGGGATCCTTCACGCCTTCCGCGAGGCGGGCGCGACGGTGCTCGGGTGCGATCTCGGCGCCGCCTACCTCGAATACGGTCGCAGCCGGCACGGGCTCGATCTCCGCGCCGGGTCGCTCTCCGATCTCGAGCTTCCGCGTCCCGCCGACCTCGTCATCTACTCGCACGTGCTTGAACACATTCCGGACGTGCGCGACGAGCTCCGCCGCATCCGCTCGCTGCTCGCACCGGGCGGCCTTCTGTACGTCGAGGTTCCCAGCGCCAGACACATCCGCCGCGCGTACCGGGGGGATTTCCTGCGCCTTCTGCAGAACGCGCACACGTTCCATTTCACATTGCGCTCCCTCCGCAACCTGCTCCTTGCCGAGGGCTTCGAATGCCTGCAGGGGGATGAAACCGTGCGCGCCGTCTTTCGCGCGTCGGAGACCGCCGCGGCCGAACCGATCCGGAACGATTACGAGGACATGCTCGCCTTTCTCCGCCGGGCCGAGCGCCTTCGTCCGGTGAACCAGCTCCTTCACGCGCTGTGGATCCGCTCCACAAGGCGTCTGCTCGTCCGCGCCGCGGACGGCCTGGGACTCCGCCGGCTCGTGCGCCGCCCGCGCCGGGCTCCGGTCACGCTGCCGCGCCCGGGGCGCACCCAAGTCTCGTGATTCGCTTCATCTCATGAGTCCAGCACCCTCACCCTCCCTCCTGCCCCGGCGTCTGCGCCGCGTGTTTCGGCGTCTCACCCAGGCGCTGGAACGCCGGCTGCCCGCCGAAGACCCGGCCCGCCTCGAGTCGGACGCCGGCGAGTACTGGTCCGGAAGCTCCCGGGACGATCGCGTCCGCGAACTCTCCCACTGGCGCGGGAAGGGCCGCTGGGCCTCCGCCGAGGAATGGGATCGCGTGGGACTCTCGCACCTCGAGATGTGCCGCCGATTCTTCAGCAGCGAGGGCCGCCCCGCGCCGGAGACGGTTCTCGAATGGGGCCCGGGAGGCGGCGCCAACGTCGTTCACTTCCTCGGCTGGGCCCGGCGTTACATCGGCGTGGACATCTCGGCGGCCAACCTCGAGGAGTGCCGCCGCCAGACCGCGGAGCGCCAGCTCTCCGAATTCGTCCCGATTCACATCGAGGCCAACGCCCCGGAAGCCGTCCTCGAAAAGACACCGGGACCCTGCGACCTGTTTCTTTCCACCGCCGTCTTCCAGCACTTCCCCTCACGGGAGTACGGCATTCGCATCACCGGCATCGCGCGCAAGCTGCTCAAGCCCGACGGCCTCGCCCTCATCCAGATCCGATACGACAACGGGCAGCCTTCCTTCTTCGCCAAACGCCGCGACTACCGCCGCAACGTGCTCACGTTCACCTCCTATCGGATCGACGAGTTCTGGAACATCGCCCGGGAGGCCGGGTTCGATCCCGCCTGCGTCACCCTCGAGCCGCGGACCAATTACGCGTTCTTCTTCCTCCGCAACACCGGTGAGACCCGCTGAGCACCGCTCGCGACCCGCACCGGGGCGCCCGGTCCGGCCCTGCCCGGCCCCATCCTGCCCCTCCTGATCCTGATGAATCCTCCGAAAGTCGTTGCCGAAATCGGCTGCAACCATAAGGGCGATCCCGCGATCGCCCGCGAAATGATCACGATCGCCGCCGCCTTCTGCAAAGCGGACGTGATCAAGTTCCAGAAGCGGCATCCGCGCGAGCTCCTCACCGAGGAGCAGTACAACGCGCCCCACCCCAATCCGATGCACGCCTACGGCCCCACCTACGGCGCGCACCGCGAGGCCCTCGAGTTCTCCGCGGACGAGCACCGCCGCCTGAAGGAGTTCTGCGAGAGCCTCGGCGCGACCTACGCCACGTCCGTCTGGGACCTCACCTCCGCGCGCGAGATCGTTCCCCTCAACCCGGCCCTCATCAAGGTCCCCTCGGCGTGCAACCAGCACTGGCCGATGCTCGAATACCTGTGTGACAGCTTTCCCGGCGAGATCCACATCTCCTTCGGCATGACCACCCGCGCCGAGGAGGAGCAGGTCCTCGCCTTCTTCGATCGCAGGAAGCGCAGCCGCGATCTCGTGATCTACAGCTGCACTTCGGGTTATCCCGTCGCGTTCGAGGACATCTGTCTGCAGGAAATCACCCGCCTGCGCGAGGCCTACGGATCCCGCGTGAAGGCCATCGGCTTCTCGGGCCATCACCTCGGCATCGCCGCCGACATCGCCGCCATGACGCTCGGCGCCGAGTGGATCGAACGGCATTTCACCCTCGACCGCACATGGAAGGGGACCGACCACGCCGCCTCCCTCGAGCCGGATGGCCTGCGGCGTCTCGTTCGTGACGTCCGCAACGTTTCCAAGGCCCTCGCACCGAAGCGCACCGAGATTCTCGAGGTCGAACTCGAACAGCGCCGCAAGCTGAAGTGGACCCCTCATCCGGCCTGACCCGGATCCCGCCACGCACGCGATCCGTCTCCCGCTCCCGCGCATGTCCTCATTCGTCGCCTTCATTCCGGTCCGTGGCGGAAGCAAGGGCATTCCCGGCAAGAACATCCGCCCGCTCCACGGACGTCCCCTCGTGTACTGGGCGCTCGATGCGGCCACCGGATGCCCGGAGATCGATCGCGTGTTCGTCGCCACGGACAGCGATGCAATCCGCGCGGTCGTCGAGGCCTATCCGTCCGGGAAGGTGGCCTGCATCGGGCGCAGTCCCGAGACCGCCACCGACACCGCCTCCACGGAATCCGCGCTGCTCGAGTTCGCCCGGGGCCACGAAGCCCCCGCCATCGCCCTGATCCAGGCGACCTCGCCGCTGCTCACCGCGGAGGACCTCTCGCGCGGCATCCGGCTCCTTCGGGATCAGAAGGCCGACAGCGCCGTTTCCGTCGTGTCGCAGCGGCGGTTCCTCTGGAAGACGGACCCCTCCGGCTTCGCCACGCCGGTCAACTACGATCCCGCCCGCCGCCCGCGCCGCCAGGAGTTCGAGGGGCACTGGGTCGAGAACGGCGCCTTTTACCTCTGCACGCGCGAGGGTCTGCTCGCGAGCGGCTGCCGCCTCCACGGCAGGGTCGTGGCCTGCCCCATGCACGAGGACACCTACATCGAACTCGATTCACCGGAAGACTGGCGCCTCGTCGAGCACCTCCTGCAGTCCCGCACCGCTTCCGTCCGCCGGCCCGCCCCGCCGGCGCATCCCCTGCGACTGTTCATCACCGACGTGGACGGCGTTCTCACGGACGCCGGCATGTACTACTCCGAATCCGGAGAGGAGCTGAAGAAGTTCAACACCCGGGACGGCCACGGGATCCAGCTCCTCCGCGAGGCCGGGATCCCGACCGCCATCATCACCCGCGAGAACACCGCCATCGTGTCCCGCCGGGCGCGGAAGCTCCGCGTCGATTTCCTGCGGCAGGGCGTCCTGAACAAACTCGACGTGCTCCACGAACTCCTGAAGGACCTTGGTGTGCGCCCGGAGGAGGCCGCCTACATTGGCGACGACCTGCACGACCTCGAGGTGCTGCGCGCCGTGGGGCGCTCCGCCTGTCCCGCCGACGCCGTTCCCAGCGTGCGGGAGGCTGTCGGCTACGTATGCCGGGCCGCGGGCGGTCAGGGCTGCGTGCGCGAATGGATTGACCTGCTCCTGGAGGAGCGCGCGTCCATGGACAGGACGGATGCGGGTTCACGGGGCGTGAGCTCGCCTAAAGAAATTCTTCATGCCGGATCACCTTAGCACTTGACCCTCGTGGGCGGCCTTGACTAGAACGCGAACGTCCTATGAAAGGCTACCACGTCCACCCAAGCATACTCTCCGCCGCATTCCTGGCGGTTGCCGGTCTTACAACGGCTTACGCCGTGCCCACTCCGCTCCCGATGGGAAGCGGAGACGTCGTTCCCGGTGTCGCAGCGGCCGCTCCGAGCGGCACGCTCGTCGCGTCCACCGGCCCGATCGCCTTCGTCGGCGTCGGCGGGACCATCTCGGGAACCCTGGAAACCTCCGTGTGGGCCGATGACCCGGCGAACCCGTTTGCCGGCGGTCTCACCTTCACGTATCTGCTCAACAACACCTCGGCTGACGAGTCGATCGCACGCCTGACCCTCCCGGACTGGGGTCTCGATGCGGGCGCCATCGTCGCCGCGGAGACGGACGGCACGGCCATCGTTCCCGACTCGGTGGATCGCAACAACACGGGCGGAACGGTCATCGGGTGGGAGTGGGATTCGACCCCGCTGGCTGCGGGAAGTTCCAGCGCGCTCCTGATCCTCTACACGCCCGCGACCGCGTGGCAGGCCTCCGTCGCGAACGTGATCGATGGTGACGTCGCCCAGGTCGCCAGCTACGCGCCCGCCGTTCCCGATGGCGGTTTCGCCCTGGCCATGCTCGGCGCCGGCGTCGCGGTGCTCGGCGTGATCCGCCAGAAGCGCCAGTAAGCGACAGAAAACCTGCGTGCCCGGCGTAACCGGGTGTCAGCCTTTCACAAATTCAGAAGTCTCAGCCGGCGATCCGGCTGAGACTTTTCATTGAGGGACGAGCGCCGGCGGACGTTTCTCCGCCGGTCCCGGGGCGGGCCCGGGCCTGCCCGCGGCGGCCTGCTGTTCGCCGTAGCGAATCGGATTAGTCAAGAGAACGGATGCCGTGCCGATGGTTTCCTTCGAAATGACAGTTCTGATTCAAGCCTGCCTACGACTGCGTGCGCTCCGCGTCCGATGGTGCGCCGCCATCGCCATCCTCCTTGCTCTCCCGGCCGCCGCCGCGGCACCGGAGGCCTTCTCGGTCATGTCCCGACAGCTCGGGCTGGACGGACAGTCCGGCTGGCAGATGTGGGTCAATCCCACCGACTCCCCCGAAGGCGCCTATCTCGCGACCCTGCAGGGATCCCAGAAAACCCTCACCGGGCGCATCAAGCTTCCCCACACCCTCCAGCCCGGGCGCCACTACGTGGCGTTCAAGATGTACGACTACAACGCGAAGGGGAACTTCACGTTCTCGATCGGCTCCAGCTCCGGCGAGGTCAGCCAGATCCCGAGCTCCGACTCCCCCGAATGGTACGAGTACACCGGCTGGTGGACGGCGCCCTATCCCATTGATGTGGTTGCGCCCAGCGACACGCTGACGATCACGCTCAACCGCACCACGCCCGCCGGCACCGTGCAGCGCTACCTGCTCAAGGGCTTCTACATCACCCGCAATCAGAACGAGGTCGTCTTCGCCGACGACTCGGTGATCGCCCTCAGGAAGACCGCGAGCGCCGACCCCACCACTCCCCGTCGCGGCAACCTCCTCCCGAACGCGAGCTTCGAGACCGGCATCGGCCATGGGTGGGGCGTCAGCGAAGCCACCAGCCGCTCCTTCCCCCTCGCCTCGCTGCATGACCGCACGGTCGCCCGCCACGGCTCCGCGAGCCTGCGCGTGCCCAACCTTCTCCATGTCGTTTCCCGCGTCGTGCGCCTCCGCGGGGATCGCGAGTACACCCTCTCCGCATGGGTGAAGACCGCCTCGTCCGGGCGCGTCACCCTCTCCATCGAGGGCGCGTCGGTCGCCAAGATGCCGGCGAACTACCCGGCCATCCCCCGCTTCTCGAAGACCTTCGACGTCAACCGCGACTGGCAGCGCGTGTCGCTGACGGCATTCCTTCCGAACTATCCCACGGGCGACTACCAGGTGCGCATCGCGGTCAACGATCCCGACGGCAAGTTCACATGGATCGACGCCGTCCAGTTCGAGGAGGGCAAGCTCACCGATTTCGCGCCCGCGAGCGCGATCGAGGTCGGCCTCACCTCGGACAAGCCGAGCAACCTGTTCCTGGACAGCGAGCCGGTCCGCCTCAACCTCAGCGTGCACAACAGCGACGCCAGGGCCGCCAGCGTCAGGGTCCCGTACGAGGTGTTCGACTACCTCAACCGCCGCGTCGCCAGCGGATCACGCGACGTCTCCGTCGCCGCCAACTCCACGTGGCGGGGCACGATTAACCTCGGCACCAGCAGGCGCGGCATCTTCCGCGTGGTCCTCTGGGCGGATCAGTACAACCACTCCCGCGAGGAGGTCATCTACGGCGTGGTGCCCCAGCCCCGGACCACAGGCATCGACACCGCCTCGCTCATGGGCATCCATTCCGAGTTCAGCGACTTCCAGTTCGAGGTGCTCCAGAAGCTCGGCGTGAAGTGGAACCGCGCGTCCAGCCCTTCCCGCGCGTTCCGGTGGTCCACCCTCGAGCCCACGGAGGGCGTGTTCAACTGGTCCCCGGAGGATGTCACCCTCGGATCCCGTTACGGAATCAGCGTCCTCGGCACGCTCGGCCTCTACTGGCCTTCCTGGGCCGACGAAGGCGGCAAGCCCAACCTCGACAAGTGGGAGAAGTTCGTCGCCACGGTCGTCAACCGCTACAAGTCCCAGGTGAAGTACTGGGAGGTGTGGAACGAACCCAACTGGCAGATGCCGGCCGAGCACTACGCCCAGATGCTCAAGCGCGCGATCGCGGCCATCGTTCGCACCGATCCCACCGCGAAGATCGTCGGCCTCGGCGGCGTCGCCTCACATGAATGGTCGGCCTCCGTGCTGAACGCGCTCACCGCCTCCGAGCGCGCCAGCCTCCACGCGGTCGCCACGCACATCTACCCGAAGGCCAAGGGCCTCGAGTACCACAACTATCGGACGCGCGTGCAGGACGTCTTCAATCTCCCCGTCTGGAACACGGAAGCCGGCTCGTGGTGCCGCGGCTCCTATGCCGCCGAAAACTCGAACTTCCTGCAGGCCGACAGCTACGCGATGCCGCACAACGCCACCGAGCGCTTCGAGCAGGGCTCCCGCAGCCGCGCCGCCCTCGCCGCGCAGGGCTTCCTCCACCACGTCGGCAGCGGGATGTCCACCTACTTCTACTACGACGCGCGCATCTACGTCGGCCCCGGCCTCCACGGCGGGCACCCCACGTTCTTCGAACACGACGACACCATCCGCGCCAAGGGCATCGCCTACGCCGTGCTCGGCAGGCTGTTCGATCACTCCCGCGGGCTCGGCGACATCAGCCCCAACTCCGCCGCGCACATCTACCTGTTCGACCGCGGCGGGACCCCCCTGCTCGCCCTCTGGACCCCGGACGAATCCCGGCGCGCCCTCAAGATCAACCTCCCCGCGTCGCAGTACACGGTCTATGACCTGATGGGAAACCCCGTCGAAATCTCCGGCGGCGAAATTCCGTTCAACAGCATCCCCGTGTACGTGGAGGGCAAGGGCATCAGCGTCAGCACGCTGCGCGCCGCCGTCCAGAACGGCTCGGTCACCACGCGGCCGGACGTCACGCCTCCCAACCTCTCGATGGTGATCCATCCCACCGGGCCCACGCCCGAGCAGCCGCTCAAGCTCCGCTGGCTCGCGATCGACGCCGACGCCACGCCTTCCGCCGGCAACCCCGACGCGATCCAGTACTCGTGGATCCTCCGAGGCTTCGACACGGAATGGTCCCCCTGGACTGCCCAGGCGTTCGTCGACTACAACGATGTCCCCGCCGGGACGTACCAGTTCGAGGTCCGCGCCCGCGATGAATCCGGAAACATGACCTCCGTCAGCGTGCCCATCGTGACCACCGGCCCGTCGCGGCCGCGCAACGTCCAGGCGCACGCCACCGCGGACTGATCCGTCGGTCACGCCTCTCATGGCGCCCCAACCCACTCACGAAAGCACGCGCGGCCCCCGGCCGCGCGTGCTTATCATCAGCCAGTACGCGCTCACCGAGGACAAGCGCAACATGAACGTGTACCAACGCGTTCATCACGGATCCCGGCACGCCGACATCACCCTGCTCCTCCGCCGGGGCCAGCCGGCGTGCGACCACATCCGCTCCGTCGCGGATGTCCGCCACGCGCCCGTGCGCAACCGCTGGCTCTTCCTCATCTACGCCGTGCTCTTCGGGATCGCCCTGCGCCTCCGTGGCGTCCGGCGCGTGCTCACCGAACCCTCCGGCTTCGCCGCCGTCGGATTCCTCCTCCAGCGCCTCGCCGGCTACACGTGGGCCCTCGACGTGTGGGACCGCCCCAGGTGGCGCACCGGCCAGCACGAGGACGACTCCGCCCTTCGCGCCTCCGACCGGCTCGTCTTCTGGATCATGCGCCGGGCCGACCTCTTCCTGATGAGCGTGCTGCCGCGCGCGGCCAAGGACATCAATCCCGACCCGGCCCGCTGCCTCCAGCTCTTCAACGCGATCGACCCGGAAATCATCGCCCCGGAACCCCTCCACCGCGATCCCTCCGGCGATCCGACGCTCCACCTCGCGTACGGCCGCTCCAAGTTCTGGGACACCATGGGCCTCGACCTCCTCACGGAGGCCCTCGCAATCCTCCGCGAGCGCAACTGCCCCGTGGTCGTCCACCTCGTCGGCCACATCCCCGACGAGGACCGCCGCACGCTGGAGTCCTCGCCTGTCTCCGACTCGATCCGGATCCACGGACTCGTTCCATGCACGCGCGCCGAGTTCTTCCGGACCGTCCACGCCGGGCTCGCCCCGTACCCGCCCTACGAGGACCTCTCGTACATTTTCCCGATCAAGGTCCTGGAGCACCTCAGCCAGGGCAACCCGGTCATCGCGAGCAACCTCCCCGGCATCGCCACGATGGTCCGCCACGAGCAGAACGGCCTGCTCTTCGAGCCCGGGAACGCCGTGGCGCTCGCCGATGCCATCGCGCGGCTCCAGGCCGACCACACGCTCTTCAACCGCCTCAGCGCCCACGCGCTCAAGTCCATCCGGGAGTTCGACGTGCGACGCAAGAACGCCCTGATCTTCGAGGCGCTGCAGAAGCATCGCTGATCCCGATCGCCGCCCCGGCCGTCGAGACGCGGGCGGCCCACGCTCGAACCCTCCACCCATCCCACCCGATGCCGGAAAAGTCTTACCTTCCGCGTTTCGCACCGCCACCGTCCGACGCGAGGCTGCTGTCCCGGCTGCAGTCCGCCGCCGCGCGCCTCCACGACCGGCTGGGCGCACTCGACCCCGCGGCGCTCCCGATCTCGGACTACAACAAGCGCTACCTCGGCCGGTATCTTGCCGACCTCCAGAGCTCCCTCGAGCACTGCGTGTACCTCCTCGGCCTGGCGCTCGACAGGCATCCGGTCCCGCCCGGGGAGATCACCCTCATCGACTACGGCGGGGGCTGCGGCCTGATGACCCTCCTCGCCCGCCAGTCCGGCCTCGGGCGGATCATCTACAACGACATCTACGACGTCTCCTGCCGCGACGCGGAAACCCTCGGCGGCATGCTCGGCCTCAGCGCCGACGCCTACATCTGCGGCGACGTGACAGCCGTCACGGAGTCGCCGCACGTCACCGGCTCCCCCGTCCATGCCCTCGTGTCCTCGGATGTCATCGAGCACGTCTATGACATCGAGGGTTTCATCGACGCCATCTGCCGTCTCGAGGGCGCCGGTCTTTCCCTCGTGCTCGCGTCGTCCGCCAACGACCTCAACCCCCGCACGCGGCGCCTCACCATGGAGCTCCACCGCCGGCGGGAAACCGAGGATCTCCCGAAAGCATGGGGACACAAGGAGCGCGACACCCTCCGGTCCTACCGGTCGATCCGTCGTGAGATCATCCGCGAGCACCTTCCATCCGTCTCCGGGGAGATTCTCGAGTCACTCGTCACCCGCACGCGCGGCCTGATTCGTGATGACATCATCCGGGCCCTCGAAGCCTACAGCGAGTCCGGGCGTCTTCCCGAGGAACCGGAGCATCCCACCAACACCTGTGATCCGTACACCGGCAACTGGGCGGAGCGACTCATGGATCCCGCAGACCTGCTCGAGCGGATCCAGAGCCACGGATTCACCGGCTCCGTACTCGGAGATTACTACGGACGCTACCGGAGGATCTCGAAGCAGCTTTTCACGGGCGCCCTGAACCTGTGCATCGCGCGCGCCGGCCGCCTGGGACTCATGGTCGCCCCGGCCTACGTCATTCGCGCCCGGCGCGCGGCGGCGCGCACGGCGTCCTCCGGCGAGGCGCGCACGCGGGCCGCGGAGGAAAAGACGCAGTCCGAGCCCGCATGAGAAGGGAGGACCGGGCCTCTCCTCCCGGGGGGCCGATGCATTCGGCCCGGAGCGCCGCGCGGGCGGCGTTGCCGGCAGGCGCCAGCGGTGCCGGCGGCTCCCCGAACACCGGGATGAACGCCCCTGTCAAGACCGGGAGTCACTAATTCAGTGAATAAGTCACGCTGATGGTCTTGCGGTTCCTTTCCCCCTTCCGGCGCGGATCGGGCCGCGCGGATTTTATCGCAAAAAAAGGTCTTGTTCCCCGTCGCGTCCTGCTGGTACTCCATCGGGGCCCGGCCCGGACCACCCTTCGATTCCGGGGTATTGCCGTTAACATCTAACTCTAATGACCCGCACGATGTCCCGCCGCCCACCCCGGGGCAAAGGGGATATTCGGAATAATGACCCAATTGACATTGCGTCTTCCGCGACTATGCGGAAGCCTTCTTGCCTGCCTCCTTTGGGCTGCTAGTCACTCCACCTCCCAAGCCGCAAGCTTCTCCGTCATGTCCAGCGACCTGTCCCTGACCGGACAGTCCGGCTGGCAGATCTGGTATAATTCGACCGACTCCCCGGAGGGAGCCTTTCTCGGCACGCTGCTCGAGAACCAATCCGCCCTCTCCGCGGTCGTTCCCCTCGGGAGAACCCTGAATCCCGGCCGCTATTATCTCAGCGTAAAGATCTATGATTACAACGCCGGCGGACGCCTCGACGCGGCCATCGGCGACGCGCACCTGACGATCTCGGATCTTTCCGCGTCCGACTTCACCGGCTGGTGGACACGCCCCGTCGCCGTCGACCTCACCGCCGCCGCCTCCGAGATCCGGCTCACGGTTCACCGCTCCCGGCCCTCCAATGTCCGGCAGCTCTACCTCCTGAAGGGGCTCTACATCACCACCGATTCCCGCGCGGTGGTCGACAGCGGTGACAAGGTCCTGAACCTGGAGTTCCCCACCAGCATGGACCCCGGCCCCCACGTGAAGGGCAACCTGCTCGACAACTCGAGCTTCGAGGTCGGACTCGGCCGCGGCTGGGGGCTCAAGGAAGCCACCCCGCGCGGGTTCCCCGTCGCCTCGCTCTGGACGGCCGACACCGCCTTCGACGGCCAGGCGTCCGTCGCCCTGCCCAAGCTCGCGGAACTCGTCTCCAAGGCCTACCGCGTCCGCCCCAACCGCCGCCACACCTTCTCGGCGTGGGTCCGCAACACCTTCCCGGGCACCGTGACGCTCACCATCGAGAACGTGTCCGATGCGCCCCCGGGATACCCGCCCACCACCCGCATCTCGCAGACCTTCAAGGTCGGCTCGCAGTGGCAGCGGGTCAGCATCTCGGGTGATCTCCTCGGCTATCCGACCCCCGACTACCAGCTCCGCATCTCGGCGAACGATCCGCAGGGCGGCTTCACCTGGATCGACGCCCTCCAGTTCGAGGAGGGCGATCTCACCGATTATGCCGCCACCCCCGACGTCGAGGCCGGCATCGTCAGCGGGCAGCCCTCCAACCTCTTCCTCGAGGACGAGCCGAAGGTCGTCCGCCTCCTCGCGCGCAATCACTCGACGGACCCCGTCAGCATCAAGGTGCGCCACGAGGTCTATGACTACCTGAACCGCCGCGTGGCTTCCGGCAGCTCGTCCTTCGACATCCCCGGACGCGCCACGGCCGAGCAGCCGCTGGACCTCGATCCCGGGGCAACCGGCAGCTTCCGGGTGCTCACGTGGGTCGAGAACGTCGATGACACCCTCGACGAGATGGTCTTCAGCGTGCAGCCGCACGCTCGCACCGTCGTCTCGCCGCAGTCGGGCCTGTTCGGCGTGCACGCGGACTTCACGGACTTCCAGTTCCGCGCGCTGCGCCGCCTCGGCACCTCATGGGTTCGCACCACGAGCCCCTCGCGCGCCTTCCGGTGGTCCACCGCCGAACCCGTCGACAACCAGTTCGTCTGGTTCGACGAGGAGATCTCCCGCGCCAGCGCCCAGGGCATCTCCGTCCTCGGCACCATCGGCCAGCACTGGCCCTCATGGGCGGACCAGAACGGCCTGCCCCGCCTCGACAAGTGGGCCGAGTTCGTCACGGCGATCGTCCAGCACTACAAGGACCGCGTGAAGTACTGGGAGATCTGGAACGAGCCCAACTGGCAGTTCACTCCCACCTTCTACGCCGACCTGCTCCGCACCGCCGCCACCGCGATGCGCGCCGCCGATCCCCAGGCAAAGATCGTCGGCCTCGGAGGCGTCACGGACTACAGCTGGTGCGAACAGGTCCTCAAGGCCCTCGGACCGGACTACGCCAAGTACATCGATTTCGCCGCCACTCACCAGTACCCGAAGATCTCGCCTCGCAGTTACAGCGACTTCCACGAGCACATCACCAAGGCCTTCGGCCTCGAGACATGGAACACCGAGGCCGGCGTCTGGGACCGTGGCTTCTACCAGGGCGAGAACTCCGGATTCATCGAGTACGATGAACTGATCTGGCCCCACCTCGACAGCGAACGCTACCACTACGGAGCCCGCGGCGCCGCCGAGCTCACCGCCCAGAGCTTCCTCCGCACCATCGGCACCGGATTCTCGAAGTACTTCTACTACGACGACCGCATCTACGTCGGACCCGGTTACTTCCGCTCTCACTCCACCGTCTTCGAGTACGACGACTCCATCCGCACCAAGGGCGTCGCCCTCGGCGTGCTCTCCGCGCTCTTCGACGGCTCACGAGGCCTCGGCCAGCTCTCGTCGGACCCGAACACGACCCTCTTCCTGTTCGATCGCCAGGGCACG
Source organism: uncultured Verrucomicrobiota bacterium (assembly GCA_964389135.1). Lineage (GTDB taxonomy): Bacteria > Verrucomicrobiota > Verrucomicrobiia > Limisphaerales > CAIMTB01 > CAIMTB01. The sequence continues at coordinate 143,160 of CAYMDA010000008.1, forward strand.
CCGATGGCCGCCATCTGGAGCAACGACGGTTCCAACCGCTCGCTCGTCGCCGCCCTGACGGGCCTCCAGGTTCGTCTCTACGACCTGATGGGCAACAGCATCCCGTTCGTCGGCGGCGTGATTCCGTACGGCGCCTCGCCGGTGTACATCGAAGGCTTCGGCATCAGCGCCACCCTCCTGCGCACCGCGCTCGAGCTCGGCATCTCCACGCCGCGCGGCGACACCACCGCTCCGAACCTCGCCATGGCCGAGTGGCCCACCGGTCCCACACGCCAGAACCCCATCCGGTTCCGCTGGCTCGCCCTCGACGAGACCTCGCTCCCGTCCTCGGGCGATCCGAACGCAATCACCTACTCCTACCGGCTGGAGGGCCGCGATGCCGACTGGAGCGCATGGACACCCCGCTCCTATGTCAGCTACGCGAACCTCGCGGATGGCCAGTACACCTTCCATGTGCGTGCGCGCGACGGCGCCGGCAACACCAGCGACACGGTTTCGGTGCCGCTCGTCATCGGCAACCAGATCCCGCCGAAGCAGCCCGACCAGGGGCCGCGTCCCGGGCCGCAACCGGAACCTGAACCCGAGCCGGAGCCGGAGCCCGAGCCCGAGCCCGAACCGGAGCCCGAACCGGAGTTCGTTCGGTTCAGCTTCGATGAACCGAACGGCGCGGCCACGCACGACTCCGCCCTCGCGGGTCTCGTGGGCAAGCTGCTCTTCGGCGTCTCCAGGGTCGCGGGCATCATCGGAAACGCCCTCTCCTTCGACGGCTTCACGGGTGTCGTGCACGTGGACGACGGTGGCCTGCTGAACTTCGGCCCGGACGACACGTTCTCGGTGTCCGCGTGGGTTCGCACGCCGCCGAATCGTCCGGTCACGAGCACGATCCTCACGACCGCCGCCTCGTTCAATCGCGCCGGTTTCACGCTGTTCCAGCTCAACCATCGGCAGAGCCGGTTCTTCGTGCGCCTCCGCGACACGGACGGCGACGACACGGGCTACGTCGGGAACTGGAACGGCCCGGCCATCAACGACGGCGCATGGCACCACATCGCCATGGTCGTCGATCGCCAGGCGCAGAGCCTCGTCCTCTACACCGACGGCATCCCGAGCAATCCCCTGGACCTGCGGTCCATCGGCCGTGACGGCCTCGGGGATCTCTCCAGCAACTATCCGTTCTCCGTCGGAGGTCCGATGTTCCCCTTCATGGGCAACATCGATGAACTGGTGATCACCCGTTCGGCCCTCAGCCCCGAGCAGATCGAGGCGGAGTTCGCCGCCGGACGCGCGTCCCTGAGCCGCAACTGATCCCGGTCCACATCGGATTCACGGCACGTCCGGCGGGCCGCGGCGCCCGCCGGACGTCTCCCTTTCCACCCGTGCCATTTTCAGGCCCGGCGGCCCGCCGGGCGGCCGGCGGCACCCCGCCTCCGGTGGTCCCCCGCCCGCCCCGCGGCGGGCGGGGGACACGGAACTCCCGGCTCACGCACCCACCCCACCCATGAAGGTCTGGCTCACCCAAACCGTCCTCTCCCCGTATCGGATCGAGCTCTTCCGCCGTCTCGCCGAGGCTCCCGGCGTCGATTTCTCGCTGGTCCTGCTGTCCGACAGGTTCAAGGTCCGCCCGCAGTGGAAGCGCGACCTGTCCTCGCTTCCCTTCCGCGTCGTCGTGCCCTGGGGCTTCAGTCTGCGCACAGGCCCGGAGAAGGAGTTCTGCGTAAACCCCCTTCTCGTGTTCAAGATCCTGGCCGAACGTCCCGATGTGATCATCTGCGGAGGTTACAGCCTGGCCACCATCGCCGCATGGCTCGCCAGCCTGGTCTCATCCTGCCGATATATCATCTGGACCGAGGCCACCATGCACACCGACGGCCATCTCTCCGGGGTCCGACTCTGGCTCCGGCGCCTGCTCGCGCGCCGGGCGGCCGCGTTCATCGATGCGGGCACCCTCGCCCGCCAGTACGTGCAGCACCTCCTCCCGGATCTCGAGCCGGGCCGCCTCTTCCGCGCCTTCAACTGCGTGGACAACTCCCTCTTCCGTCGCGCACGCGGGGGGCCGCGCGACCTGTTCGACGCACGCGGGCTGCCCGCAAGGAACCTGGTTTTCGTCGGCAAGCTCAACGAACGAAAGGGCATCCCGGCGCTCCTGGAGGCCTACCGCCTCGTCGCGGCCCAGTCCGACCCCCACCCCGGCCTGATCCTCATCGGCGAGGGACCCGAGAAGGAGCGCATCGAGCGCTTCCGGCAGGAACACCATCTCCCCCAGATCCGAATGGAAGGCTGGCTCGAGAACGAGAAGACCGCCCGGTACTACGCGCTCGCCGACGTCTTCGTGCTCCTCAGTTCCGTGGACCACAATCCACTCGTCCTGTTCGAGGCCCTCGCCGCCGGAATCCCCATCATCTGCTCCAGGGGCGCCTGCAACGCGATCGACTTCATCCGCGACGGCGTCAACGGATACATCGTGGACCCCGCGAACCCGCCCGCCGTCGCCGCCCGGATCCTCGAGGTCCTTCACTGGGATGATGCCCGCAGGGAAGCCTGCACCCGCTGCTCGCACGAGCTCGTCGATCGCGCCAACTACGATGACGCCGCGCGCGCGTTCCTCGACGCATGCCGCACGGCCGTCCGACCCCCTTCCGGCCCCCAGCCCCACACCCCGCGGCCATGAGCGGCAAGATCCCCATCCTCATCGTCGGCTCCCTTCCGCCGCCCGCGATTGGTCCGAGCCTCGCCACCCAGCGGCTGCTCCAGTCGCCCCTCCTTCACGAGGCCTTCCGGGTGCATTTCCTCGACATCTCGGACCACCGAAAGCCCACAAACATCGGACAGGCGGACTACGGCAACATCTGGCTCGGCCTCCGGCACGCGCTCACCTGCTGGTGGCTTCTCCTCCGGCACCGGCCCCGGGTCGTTTACCTGCCCTTCTCCCAGGGTTTCTGGGGTTACCTTCGGGATCTCACCTTCATCATCCCGGCGATCCTCCTGCGCCGGCGCCTCGTCCTCCATCTCCGCGGGTCCGAGTTCGGCCAGTTCTACCGGCACGAGATGCCGCGCTGGATGCAGATCCTCTCCCGATGGACGTTCCGCCACGTGGACCGCGTCATCGTGCTCGGTGAAAGCCTGCGAACCGCCATGCACGATGTCGTCACCGACGACCGCATCGTGGTCATCCCGAACGGAATCAATCCCGCCGACTTTGACCCGCCGCCCGACGCCGCCGCGCCCCAGCGCCCGCCGGAACAGCTCCTCTTCCTTTCGAGCCTCCGCGAACGCAAGGGCCTGTTCCTGTTCCTCCGCGCGCTCCACGAGCTTCGCCGGGACAATCCGGCAGTGCGTGCGACGATCGCCGGCGACTGGCAGGATGCGGCCGAGAAACGCCGGGGCATGGATCTCATCCGCGAACTCAACCTCGAATCCGCCGTCGATTTCGTCGGCGAGGTCAACGGCCCCGAGAAGGTTCGCCTCTACCGCGCCCACTCGATCTTCGTCTTCCCTCCGACACAGCCCGAGGGTCTTCCGTGGGTCCTGCTGGAAGCCATGAGCGCGGGCCTTCCGGTCGTGACGACCGATCAGGGCGCGATCCGCGAGGTCGTCCAGGACGGGAGCACCGGGTTCATCGTGCCCCCCGAACCCGTCATGCTCGCGGACCGCATCGCGGAGCTCATCCGGGACCCGAACCTGCGGGGCTCCATGGGCGCCGCGGGTCGCCTGCGGGTTCTCTCGCATTTCTCGGAGGCCTCCTGCATCTCACGCCTTCGTGAGGTCCTGCTCTCCGTCGCGAGACCGGACGGCCACGCCGCCCCGTCCACCACGCCCACGACCCTCACCTCCGCCTGAAGATCCCCCCATGTGCGGCATTTCCGGAACCGTAGGTCGCGCCAACGCCGAAGCGCTCGAGCGCATGACGCAGGCCATCCTGCACCGGGGCCCTGATCAGAACGGATCCGCCCTGCTCAGCGGGGGCGCCGCCGCCCTCGGCCACACCCGCCTCAGCATCATCGACCTTTCCGAGCGCGGGCGGCAGCCCATGCGCGATCCCTCCGGCCGCTACTGGATCACGTACAACGGCGAGGTTTACAACTACCGCGACCTGCGGGCCGCGCTCTCGGACTACCCCTTCACCTCGGACACGGACACCGAAGTCATCCTCGCGGCGTTCATCCGCTGGGGCCCGGACTGCCTCCACCGCCTCACGGGCATGTTCGCCTTCGCCATCTGGGATGAGCACGAGAACGTCCTCTTCGCCGCCCGCGATCGCATCGGCATCAAACCGTTCTACTACGCGCACCACGGGGACACCTTCGTCTTCGCCTCCGAGGCGAAGGCGATCGTCCGGAGCGGACTCGTGCCCGTCGAACCCGACTGGCACGCCCTGCAGAACGCCGGCTGGTACCAGGTCTCGCCCAACACCGGCTTCAGAGGCATCGCGAAGCTGCCTCCCGGAACCTGCCTGACGCTCCGCGATGGCCGGCTCACCCTCCGCCGCTACTGGAATCTCGCCGCGTCGGAGGAGCTCTCGGATCCCCGCGCGGCGGCCGAGCAACTGGATCCGCTCCTCCGGCAGTGCGTCGCGGACCACATGATCTCCGACGTTCCCGTGGGCGTCCTCCTGAGCGGCGGCCTCGATTCCTCGATCCTGGTCGGCATCATGGCCGCCCTGGGCGTCGGGCCCATCACCACCTTCACGATCCGGTTCCATGAGAAGGACAAGCGCTTCGAGCGGATGCCCGACGACGCGCGCTACGCCCGGATCGTCGCCGAGCGCTTCGGCTGCACGCACCACGAGATCGTCATCGATCCCGATGTCACGCGCCTGCTGCCCGAGATCATGTGGCATCTCGACGAGCCGCTTGCCGACCCCGCCGCGATCAACACACGCCTCATCGCGCGCGCCGCGCGTGAGCGCGGCATTTACGTCCTCCTCAACGGCACCGGGGGCGACGAGGTCTTCGGAGGTTACCGCAAGTACCTGGCCGCGCTGCTCGCGGGGCAGTACAACCGCTGGGTTCCCTCCCCGCTGCGCTCCGCCGCGCTCGCGGTCGTGGACCGCCTGCCCGTCGCCACCCGTTCCCGCGGCCTGCGCACCATCCGCTGGGCGAAGCGCTTCCTCCGGAACGCCGCCCTCCCCGAGGGCGAACGCAACATCGCCACCCTTGTCGAGGGCGCGGCGGAGTTTCATGCGCTCTACGGCGGCGGTCACACGGCCCCGTCCGCATTCGCCGAGTCGGCGTTCATGGCGCCGCAGCTCGCAACCCTCGCCGAGTCGCCGGGAAGCCTGCTCACGCGTCTCTGCCGGTGCGACACCCTCCATTACCTTCCGGACCATAACCTCACCTACTCGGACAAGTGCTCCATGGCCGAGGGCGTCGAGGCGCGGCCCGCCCTGGTGGACCATCGGCTCGTGGAGTTCATGTTCCGCACCGCCCCGGACCTTCGCATCCGCGGCCGCGTTCAGAAGTACCTGCTCAAGAAGGTCGCCGAACGGTACCTGCCGCGTGAGATCATCTACCGTCCCAAGGCGCCCTTCGGCTCGCCCCTCCGCTCCTGGATCCGCGGCGCCCTCGCCCCGCTCATCAACGAAACGCTCGCCCCCGACCTGCTTCGCCGCAGGGGCCTGTACAACGCGGACTACGTCTGGCGGAAGATCGAGAACGACCGGCGTGGGACCGAGGACAATTCCATGCTGGTCTGGACCGTCCTCTGCACCGAACTCTGGATGCGCCGATTCTTCGGCGACTAGGCTGCCACCCGCGACACATGCAGAACGTCGTCCAAAATTACCGCTCCGGTGACCTGACCGTCGCCGAAACCCCACCGCCCCAGCTCCGCGACCGCTCCGTCCTCGTCCGGACTCGCTGGTCGATCATTTCCGCGGGCACCGAGAAGACCAAGGTCGACACCGCCCGCAAGAGCCTGCTCGGCAAGGCCATGTCGCGCCCCGACCTCGTCCGCCAGGTCCTCCAGCGCGCCCGCCGCGAGGGCCTTCTCAAGACATGGCAGCTCGTCGCCGACCGCCTCGACGCCCCCACGCCGCTCGGCTACTCCTGCGCCGGCGAGATCATCGAAACGCGCGGCGACGTCGGCGACCTGCGCCCCGGTGACCTCGTCGCCTGCGCGGGCAGCTCCGCCAATCACGCCGAAATCGTCTGCGTTCCCCGCAACCTCGCGGTCCGCGTGCCCGACGGCGTGGGCCTCGATCACGCCGCCTGCGCCACGATCGGGGCCATCGCGCTGCAGGGCGTCCGCCAGGCTTCCGCCCAGATCGGCGAGAGGATCGCCATCATCGGGCTCGGTCTCCTCGGCCTGCTCGCCGTCCAGCTGCTCCGCGCCGCCGGCTGCCGCGTCTTCGGCATCGACATCGATCCCGCGAAGCTCCAGCTCGCCCGCGAGCTCGGCTGCGACGTCGCGGCGCTTCCCACCGATGAATCCCTCGAGGCGCAGGCGCTCCTCTTCACCGAGGGCTTCGGCTTCGACGCGACGATCATCACCGCCGCCAGCTCCTCGAATCAGCCGATCGAGCTCGCCGGCGACCTCACCCGCGAGAAGGGCCGCGTGGTCGTCGTCGGTCTCACGCGCATGGACGTTCCGCGCGAGCCCTTCTATCTCAAGGAAATCGACCTGCGCCTCTCCCGTTCCTACGGCCCCGGCCGCTACGATCCCGAGTACGAGGACAAGGGACACGACTACCCCTATCCCTACGTGCGGTTCACCGAGGGCCGCAACATGGCGTCCTTCCTCGATCTGGTTCAGGCGGGAAGCGTCCGCCTCGATCCGCTGATCACCCACCGCTTCAAGATCACCGAGGCCGCCGCCGCCTACGACCTCATCTCGGGCGAACGCCGCCAGCCCTACATCGGGGTGCTCCTCGAATACGACCGCCCGCTCGACCAGATCCCGCGCCGGATCGAGCTTCGTCCCGAACCCATCCGGGACAGCCGCATCCCTGTCGGGGTCATCGGCGCCGGCAAGTACGCAGTCTCCCACCTTCTTCCGTGGGTCGCCCGTCACCCACGCCTCGCGATCGACAGCGTCTGCACCGCCACGGGCGTCACCGCCGTTTCCGTCGCGCGCAAGTTCAACGCCGCCTCCGCCGAGCCGGACGCCGATGCGGTCATCGCGCGCTCGAAGGCGGTTCTCGTGGCCACCCGCCACGACACGCATGCGCGCTTCGCCGCCGCCGCGATCCGGGCGGGCAGGCCCGTGTACGTGGAGAAACCCCTCGTCATCGCCGAGGCCGAACTCGACGAACTCTGCGCGCTCGTGGAGTCCAGTCCCGGGGCGTCCGTGATGGTGGGGTTCAACCGGCGCTTCGCGCCAGCCACGCTTGCCGCCCGCGAGCACTTCCGGGAGGTGCGCAGTCCGCTGCACATCGACATCCGCGTGAACGCCGGCCCCATCCCGGCCGACCACTGGATCCAGGATCCCGAGGTCGGAGGCGGCCGTCTCCTCGGCGAGGGCTGTCACTTCGTCGATCTGGCCGTCGCGCTCGGCGGGGCGCCCGTCCGCGCCGTGCATGCCTCCGCAATCGTGCTTCCGGGTGAACCACCCGCCCGCTGGGACAGCTTCTCGCTCACGCTCGAGCTGGCCAACGGCGCCGTTGCCGCCATCACCTACACCAGCGTGGGAGACGCCGGTCTCCCGAAGGAACGCATCGAGGTCCACGGGGGCGGCCGGAGCGCCGTGCTCAACGATTTCCTGGAGGTTGAACTCTGGAGCGGCCGCCGTCGCCGCCGCGTGCGCACCTCGACGCAGGACAAGGGGCAGCAGAACGAGGTGAACGCATGGGCGGAGGGACTCGCCGCGGGCACGCCGCCGATCCCGTGGTCCGAGATCGAGAATGTCCATCGCGCGTGCTTCGCCGCCCTGAAATCGATGCAGTCGGGCCAGCGCTGCATCCTGACGCCAACCGCCGCATCCTGATCACGCGTCCGCGTCGCCAACACGTCCACCCGCACCCCCCACCCACCCATGGAAACACGCGCAGCAGGCCTCCGGGACGCCACCCATCGGCTTCTCGACTACTGCCGCGGCCGGGACTGGTCCGGCCACGATCCCTACGACGGCCTCAACAGCCGGGTCTTCAAGGCCATGCCGTTCCTGCAATCGCGCTGGCCAAGGCTCGTGGTGATCCAGTCCCTGAAGCGCTGCCCGATCAATCTCCGGCCCCTCCTCGCGGTCCCGCCGGGCACCAATCCGAAGGGAATCGCCCTCTTCACCTCGACCCTTGTCCGGCTCTCCCGGGACGGCATCACCCGGGAACAGGAGGCACGCGCCCTCGCCGACCGCCTCGCGGACCTCCGCACCGAGGGATGGCCGCATGCATGCTGGGGCTACAATTTCGACTGGCAGACCCGAACCTATCTCGTGCCCCGCGGATACCCGAACATCATCTGCACCACCTTCGCCGCCGAAGCGCTGCTCGACGCCTTCGACGCCTACGGGGACCCGCGCCATCTCGAGCTCGCCGCCGACGCCGCCCGCTTCCTTCTCTCCGACCTCAGGCGCTCCGGCAACCCCGACTCCTTCTGTTTCAGCTACACCCCGCTCCGGCAGTCGCGGGTCCACAACGCGAACCTGCTCGGCGCGGCCCTCCTCGCGCGGCTTCACGCCCGCCTTCGGACGCCGGAGTTCCGCGACGCCGCGATCGCCGCCGCACGCTATTCCCTCGAGCGCCAGCGTCCCGATGGTTCATGGATCTACGGCGACGACCCGCACCAGGGGTGGATCGACAGCTTCCACACGGGCTACAACCTGCTCGCCCTCCGCTCCATCGCCACGCACCTCGACCACGAACCGGCGGCCCGCTCCCTCGAGCGCGGGTATAAATTCTATCGCGATCACTTCTTCGCGCCCGGAGGCATCGTGAAGTACTACCACGACCGCGTGCATCCCATCGACTGCCATGCCGTGGCGCACGCGATCCTCACCCTCGTCCAGCTCCGCGACATGGATCCGTCCGCCGTTTCTCTCGCGCACGAGATCGCCGAGTGGGCGATCGGCAACATGCGGCGCGCGGACGGTGCCTTCTGTTTCCAGAAATGGCCGCACTACACGAACCGCATCGCGTACATGCGCTGGACACAGGCATGGATGCTGCGCGGCCTGGCGGAACTGCTCCTGCATGCCGAATCACAGCCGGCGGCCGTCCCGCAGGCGCAGGCCGCACTCCCCGCAACCCAGCTCTGATCCCGGCCTTCCCGCGCCGCAAGACGAATTCAGATCATCCCGAACCATCCCCACCCCATGCAAAACATCGCAGTCATCGGCCTCGGCTACGTCGGCCTGCCGCTCTCGCTCCAGTTCGCCCGCTCCGGCGTGCGCGTCCTCGGTCTCGACATCGACCCCGCCAAGGTGTCCGCGCTCGAAGCCGGGCAATCCTACATCCATCACATTCCGGCCCAGGCCATCGAGGAACAGGTCAAGGCCGGCCGCTTCGCGGCGTCCACCGACTTCAGCAGGGTGCGTGAGGTGGAGGCCGTCATCATCTGCGTGCCGACGCCGCTGAACAAGAACCGCGAGCCCGACATTTCGTACATCCTGAGCACGGGCCGCGCGATCGCGCCGCACATCCAGCGAGGGCAGCTCGTCGTTCTCGAGTCCACCACCTATCCCGGCACCACCGACGAGGACCTTCGCGGCGTGCTCGAGGAGGGCTCGGGGCTCAAGGCGGGCGCGGACTTCCATCTCGCGTTCTCACCCGAGCGCGAGGATCCGGGCAATCCGCAGTCCAGGGTCGCGGAAATTCCCAAGGTCGTCGGCGGCCTCACTCCGGCCTGCCTCGAGCGCGCCAGGGCGCTGTACGGCCGCGCCATCAAGACACTCGTCCCGGTATCCTCCTGCCGCGCCGCCGAGGCGACGAAGCTCCTTGAAAACATCTTCCGCGGGGTCAACATCGCCCTCGTCAACGAACTCAAGGTCGTTTACGGCGCGATGGGCATCGACGTCTGGGAGGTCATCCACGCCGCGAAGACCAAGCCTTTCGGTTACATGGCCTTCTACCCGGGTCCCGGGCTGGGCGGTCACTGCATCCCGATCGACCCCTTCTATCTCACGTGGAAGGCGCGCGAGTACGGTCAGTCCACCCGCTTCATCGAACTCGCCGGCGAGGTGAACACGTCGATGCCGCTCTTTGTCATCAATCGCGTGATCGAGGCGCTCAACACCCGCCGCAAGGCCCTGAACGGCTCGCGGGTCCTGGTTCTCGGGCTGGCCTACAAGGCGGACGTCGATGACGACCGCGAGTCGCCGAGCTACGTCCTGATGGACCACCTCAAGAACCGCGGCGGGCTCGTGAGCTATCACGATCCCTTCGTTCCCGTGATCCGTCCCACCCGCGAGCATCCCCACTGGGCGGGCACGCCATCGGTCCCGTGGAACCGCGAGTCGATCTCCAGCTTCGACTGCGTGCTCATCAGCACCGCCCATCGCAACGTGAACTATGCCGAACTCGCCGAGTGGGCGCCCCTCATCGTGGACACGCGCAATGCCATGAGCGGCATCCCCACGCAACCCGGCCAGGTCTGGAAAGCGTAAATGAAATACCTCGTCACCGGCGCCGCCGGATTCATCGGCTTCCATGTCGCCCAGCGACTTCTCCAGCGCGGCGACGAAGTCATCGGACTCGACAACCTCAACAACTACTATGACGTCCGCCTGAAGGAAGCACGCCTTCGCAACCTCCAGGATGATCCGCGCTTCTCCTTCCACCAGATGGACGTCGCGGATCGCCCCGCCGTGCGCGGCCTGTTCCGCTCGCTGCGTCCGCAGCGGGTCATTCATCTCGCCGCCCAGGCGGGGGTCCGGTACTCCCTCGAGAATCCCCACGCCTACGTCGACAGCAACCTCGTCGGTTTCCTCAGCATCCTCGAGGGCTGTCGTCACAACGGCGTCGAGCACCTCGTGTACGCGTCGTCGAGCTCCGTGTACGGTGCCAACACGCGCATGCCGTTCAGCGTCGGCGACACCGTGGACCACCCGGTGAGTCTCTACGCCGCCACCAAGAAGGCCAACGAACTCATTGCGCATTCCTACAGCCATCTCTACGGGCTGCCGACGACCGGCCTCCGGTTCTTCACCGTGTACGGCCCGTGGGGACGTCCTGACATGGCCCTCTTCCTCTTCACGAAGGCCATTCTCGCGGGCCAGCCCATTCCCATCTTCAACGAGGGCCGCATGCGGCGCGACTTCACCTACATCGACGACATCGTCGAAGGTGTGGTCCGCATCACCGACCGCCCCGCGGCGCCCGATCCCAACTGGAACGGAGATGCGCCCAACCCCGCGACGAGCAGGGCCCCGTACCGGCTCTACAACATCGGCAACCACAATCCGGTCGAGCTGATGCACCTCATTGAGGTCCTGGAGAACGCCCTCGGCCGGAAGGCGGAGAAGAAACTCCTGCCGATGCAGCCCGGCGACGTCCCCGCGACGTGGGCCAACGTCGATGCGCTCGTGCAGGATGTCGGCTTCAAGCCAGACACCCCCATCGAGGTCGGCATCGCGCGGTTCGTCGCGTGGTACCGTGAGTACTTCGGCTGCTGAACGCGCGCAGGGGCCTCCGGCCATGCCTCACGCGTCCGCTCCAGTGCCGCGGCGACTCCCGCGCATGCGGGTCTTCGCGCTCGCGTGCGCCGCCGTCCTCCTCGTGGCGGGGGTCGTCGCCGCGCGGACCGTTCATCCCTTCCTTGCCGTCCACCGGCCGGTCGAGGCCCGCTACCTCGTGGTCGAGGGCTGGCTTCCCGACTACGCCATCGAGGCGGCGTACCGTGAATTCCAGGAGGGCGGGTACGAGCGGATCTTCACGACGGGTCTTCCGCTGGAGCGCGGCTCGTACCTCCACGCGCATGGCTCGTACCCCGCGGTCGCCGCGGCCACCCTCGTGGCGCTCGGCCTGCCCACGAATCACGTCGTGGCCGTCACGGCCCCATTGCGCCATCGCAACCGCACCTACGCGTCCGCGGTGGCCCTCCGGGAGTACTGCGCCAGCAACCGGATCGACCTCGACGCGCTGAACCTCGTCAGCCTGGGCGCGCACGCACGGCGCAGCGGTCTCTGCTTCCGGCGCGCGCTCGGCCCCGGCGTCAGGCTGGGCACGATCGCGATCCGGGATGAAGGGTACGAGCCCGATCGCTGGTGGGCCTACAGTTCCGGCGTGAAATCGGTCGGCGGCGAGATCCTCGCGCTGGCCTACGCGTGGATCGCCCTCGATTACGGCGATTAGCCGGCGAGGTGCGTGCCCCGGAGGCCGGAAACCCGACGACGGTCGCCGGCCCCGCCGCTCCCCCGTCGAATTTCCGCCCGCGGCGATGCGTCTGATCCGCGCGTTCCGCTCCATATCCGCCTCCCCACCCCCGCCGATCCAGCTCGCTTTTTTCTCCCTTGCCCCGCAGTACCGGTTCAGACTCCGCGTAATCATGAACCGCTCGCCACGTTCTTACCGCCGGATTTCTAGCGCATGGGCCGGAATCGCCGCGGCCCTGATCGGATGGAACGTTGACGCCCAGCAGGCGGCCCCGGCGCAGCCCGCGCCCGCGAATCCGCAGCCGCAGGGAGCGGATCGAGGCGACTTCCCGGCTCCGCCGGCCCCGGAGCGCGCCCCCGTTCCCTCCCCGGGTTCACAACCCCCGCCCGCGGGGCAGGAAGAACCCGACTTCCGGCAACCCGTGGTCCCGCGCACGCAGTTCATCGGTCCCGAATCGACTTCGGAGGTGCCCGGCCTCGAGGAACTCCCGCCGGGGGTGGATCCCGCCATGTTCGACACCGCGCCGAGCCAGAGCTATCTCGAGATGCAGCTTCCGGCGGTGCCATGGCTGCCACCGGAGACTCCGCAGGTTCCCGAGTGGGCCGTTCCCGAGTGGCGCACCCAGCACCCGTCCCGCAGCCCGTTCCTCACGCCGGGCCTGGGCATCTCGGCCCTGGGCGATTCCTCGATGCCCTACGTCCCCCCTCCGCCGCGCGCCTTCGGCCCCACGCCGCCGCTTCGCCTCGGGCCCTTCGATCTTCGCCCCAGCCTCCGCTACGGGGTCCTGTACGGGACCGGCGTGCTCTCGGGCCCGGGCCGCGAGGACGCGACCTGGCAGCACACGATCGCCCCGGGCATCGTGATCAACGCGGGCGATCACTGGTCGGTCAGCTACAGCCCGAGCATTCGCATCTTCACCGAGGACGAGTACGACGACACCGTCGATCACACCGTCGCCCTGAACGGTTCGGCCACCTACCAGAACTGGCGCTTCCGCCTGAACCATGCCACCGCGATCACGAGCGATCCGCTGATCGAAACCGCCCAGCAGACCGATCAGACGACTCACTCGACCGGGATCGGCGCCACATGGGCCTTCCGTCCGCAGGGCGTCCTCGACTTCTTCATCGCCCAGAACATCCGCCTCACCGATTCCCATACGGACGTTCATTCGTGGAGCTCGCAGAACTGGTATCACTACGCCTTCCGGCCCCGCCTGAACCTGGGCCTCGGCGTGGGCTTCGGCTACGACATGGTCGAGCCCGGGACCGACATGGTTTCCGAACGCATCAATGTCCGCGCCTCGGGCCCGCTCGGCGACAAGTTCAGCTACGCGATCTCGGCCGGAACGGAGTTTCGCCAGTTCATCGACAGCGACGCGTCCACGTCGATCTCACCGCTCGCCGCGATCAACCTCTCGTACCAGATCCTGCGAAAGACGGCCCTTTCGGTGGGACTCAGCCACGACGTCAACACGTCCTACTACAGCGACCAGCTCACCGAGAACACCTCGATCCAGGCGGGAATCACCCAGCACCTCACCGAACGCTGGACCTTCACGGCATCCGGCGGCTATCGCTTCACCAGCTACCAGAACACCTTCGGAGGCGTCGACGAGGTCCGCGAGGACGGCTCCGCCTTCGCGACGGCCTCCCTGGGGGGCCGCATCCTTCCCCGGATCTTTCTGTCGGTCTTCTACACATTCCGCGGTAACGACTCCGACCAGGACGATTTCGAGTTCGACAGCCATCAGGTGGGCATGAATCTTACATGGTCTCTCTAAAGCCCTGATCCCGTTCCTCCGACATCCCATGGAGCGCCGGTCCGCGCCCGCCGCACCATCATGCCGTCCAACGTCCCCAACTCGCCCGTGCTTGCCCCCGTCGGCGAACCTCCCGTGCCGCGCTCACCGGCCCGCACGTCGCCCGGCGCCTCGTCCGTCCGGCCCGCGCTCACGCGCTTCGGTGTCTTCCTCCTCCTGCTCACCGCCGCGTTCGCGCAGCCATGGTCCTCCCTGCTTCGCGACGCAGCCAACGACCGCCTTCACTCCTACGCGGTGGGAATACCCTTCATCTGCGCATGGCTGGTGTGGATGGATCGCGCCCGCTCGCGTGACATCGCACCGCGGCGCGACGGGATCCCCGCCGTCCTCCTCGCCGTGGCGGGATTCGCCGCCGCCCTCGCGGGCGTGTTCGCGGCGCGCGCAGGGATCATCGTCGCCAGCTCCTCATGGCTCGCGACGCAGATGCTCGGATGGGTTCTGCTCGCGTGGGCCGGGGCCTTCTGGTTTCTCGGCGGTCCGCTGCTCCGCGCCCATGCCTTCGCGGCAGGCTTCCTGATCTTCACCGTGCCCATGCCCGAGCCGATGGTGAACGCCGTCGAGATCGGACTGCAGCACGCCTCCGCGTGGATGGTCGAACTCGTGTTCCGGATCGGCGACATCACCTATCTGCGGGACGAGCGCGCGTTCTGGCTTCCCGGCCTCCGCTTCGAGGTCGCCCAGGAATGCAGCGGCATCCGCTCGACGGTGGTGCTCTTCATCACGAGCGTGCTCGGCGGCCATCTGCTCCTGCGCTCGGCATGGCGCAAGATCGTGATCGCGCTGCTCATCCTCCCGCTCGGCGTGGCCCGCAACACCCTGCGCATCTGCACGATCGCGCTGCTCTCCGCCCATGTGGACCCCGCCATCATCGACTCGCCGCTCCACCACAAGGGCGGACCTCTTTTCTTCGCCGTCAGCCTCATCCCGCTCTTCCTGATCCTCTGGTGGTTCCGCCATCAGGAAAGCGGCGATCGCAACACGCTCACGCACCCTGGCGAACCTCCTCAACACGAATCCGCGTGACCCCCGCTTCCATGCGCGCGCGTCCCAGAATGCCACGAACTCTCATGGTTCTCACGTCGCTCCTACGTCCGGCGGCCTGCGCGACGGCCGCCTGCCTGCTTCTCCTCGCCGGATGCTCCCGGGAAGCCCGCCTCGAACGACACCTCGAGGCCGGCAACAGGGCGTTCGACGCCCGCCAGTTCGAGAAGGCGAAGATCGAGTACGTCAACGCGCTCAAGATCAACAACACCAACCCGGTCGCGATGCAGCGCCTCGGGAAGATCCTCTTCATCCAGGGCCAGGTGGTTGACGCCTACCCGCTCCTCGTCCGCAGCCGGGACGCCTTCCCCGATGACCTGCAGATCCGCGAGTTCCTGAGCGTCACCTACGCCCGCGCCACCGGCGACACCAACCGAACCCTCCTCAAGCAGGAGGTCGACGCCATCCTCGCCCGGGTTCCCACCAACGAGACCGCCATCCTCCTCCTCGCGAGCACCTCCCGGTCTCCCGAGGAACTCGCCGAGCTCGAAAGCCGCATCGCGGACCTCCGCGCCCGGGCCGGCAACCACCCGGTCTTCCGCATCGCGGAAGCGGAGATCCTCCGCATCCGCGGCGACACCAACGGCTGCGAGACGGCCCTCCGCGAGGCGCTCGCGATGGATCCCGACTGGCCCACCGCCCACCTCATCTACGGCAACTTTCTCGTCATCCAGAACCGCCATGCCGAGGCCGAGGAACACCTCCGCCGCGCCGCCGAACTCGCGCAGCCCCACGAGCCCGCCCGCCAGCGATGGGCCCAGTTCCTCTACGAACGCAGGCGCCTCGACGAGGCCAAGTCCGTGCTCGAGGAGATCCACGACCAGGCCCCCGAACAGCTTTCCGAATGGGTGCTGAGCGCGGAGATCGCCCTCACGGAGAAGCGGTACGAGGATGCCGAGAAACTCCTCGCCCGCGTCCTCGGCCAGGCCCCCACCCATCCCGCGGCGCTGCGCGCGCTCGCGCAGGTCAGGCTTTCGCAGCAGCGCGCCGCGGACGCCGTCGGGCTGCTTCAGCGCCTCACCCAGATCCAGCCCACGCCCCAGACCTACTACCAGCTGGCGCTCGCGCGCCTGATGAACCGCCAGCCGGCCGAGGCCGTCGAGGCCCTCGAACGCGCCACCCGCCTCGATCCCCCGTTCCTCCCGGCCACCCTTCTCCTCGCGGAGATGAACCTGGGCCGGGGCCGCGCGGCGGAGGCGGCCGAGGCGCTCCGCGCCGTCGTCGCGAACAATCCGCGCATCGAACAGGCCCAGCTCCAGCTCGTCCGCGCCGAGACCGCGCTGGGCCGGACGAACGAGGCCCTCGCCGCGATCGCCCGCGCCCGCGAACTCTTTCCCACCAACACCGCCCTCATCCAGCAGGCCGGCCTCATCCTCAGCCAGCTCGGGGACACCGCGAGGGCCCGCGCGCACTTCGAGGAGGCGCTCGCGATCCAGCCGGACTACCTGCCCGCGCTCGAGCAGGTCGTCAGCCTCGACCTCCACGACCGCCAGTACGACCAGGCCGCACGTCGCATCGAGGATCGCCTCGGGCGGAACGACGGTTCCGCCGCCCTCTGGGTTCTCAAGGCCGCCGTGGATGTCGCGCGCAATGACACCGCCGCCGCCGAATCGTCCTATCGCAGGGCGCTCCAGATCGACGGGAACTCGCGCCCCGCCCTCATGGGGCTCGCGCAGCTCTACATCCGGTCCGGCCGCCAGGAGGAGGCGCTCGCGGAGCTCGAGCGGCTCGTCGCCGAACGACCCAATGACCTCGGCGCCCAGACGCTGCGCGGCATGCTTTACAGCGAGGCCGGCGAATTCGAGAAGGCCCGCTCCGCCTATGAGAAGGCCCTCGAGATCCAGCCGAACGCCCCCGCGGTGCTGAACAACCTCGCGTACATCCTCGCCGAGCCCCTCGGCAAACCCGACCTCGCGTACCCCGTCGCCATCCGGGCGCGCCAGGTCTCCCCCGAGGAGGGTGTCGTCGCCGACACCCTCGGCTGGATCGAGTACCGCCGCGGCCAGTATTCCGAGGCCCTGCGCCTCATATCCGAGGCCGCCACGAGGATCCCCGACAATCCCGAGATCCAGTATCACCTCGGCATGTCCCATTACATGATGGGCAACGAGGGTCCCGCCCGGGAGGCCCTCGAGAAGGCGGTCGGATCCGGCAGTGATTTTCCGGGCAAGGAGGTCGCCCGCGAGTACCTCGCGATGCTCCGTGTCGCCCCCGGCAGCGTCGATCCGGAGGCGCTTCGCGCCCTCGAGAATCGCCGCCGCGAATCGCCGCGCGACCTGATCGCCCTCTCGCGCCTCGGCGCCGCGTACGAAAGCACCGGCGCGTTGGAGAAGGCGGTGGACGCGTACGAGGCCGCCCTCAATGTCAACCCGGACGCGCTCCAGGTCATCACGCGACTCGCCCCGCTCTACGCCGGCCCCCTCAACAACCCCGAGCGCGCCCTGAGCCTCGCGCGCAAGGCGCGTGACCTCGCCCCGAACGACCCGGAAGTGGCCTTCATCGCGGGCCGCACCGCCCTGCGCGCAGGGGATTCCGCCTGGGCGTACGGACAGCTGACCGAGAGCGCGCGGCGGCTCACGGACCGCTCGGATGTCGCCCTTGCCCTCGCCCGCGCCGCATACTCCCAAGGTCAGGTCGGCCAGGCCCTCGGCATCCTCGAACGCCTCGCCGTGGGCTCCGACACCAACGCACCCGTGGCCGCCGAGTTCCTCCGGCTCGCCTCCATCGCGCGCAACCCCACCCCGGCCGGCGCCGCCATCGTCCAGCAGGCTCTCTCCACGGATCCGCACAGCGCGCCCGCGCTCATGGCCTACGGAGCCATCGCCGCCGCGAGCGGCAGATTCAATGAAGCGCGCGACGCATGGCAGCGTCTCCTTGAACGGCACCCCGGCTTCACGCCGGCCGCCCGCGAACTCGCGATCCTCCATGCGGAACACCTGCACGACGACGAACTCGCACTCCGGCTCGGCACCCGCGCCCGCCAGGCGTTCCCGCGTGATGACATCCTCGCCGCCGCCCTCGGCAAGGCTGCGTGCCGCAGCGGCGATCACGAGTTTGCGCTGTCGCTGCTCACCCAGGCGGCGCAAACCCGCACGAACGACGCCAGCCTCTTCTACCACCTCGGCCTCGCCCACGAGGCCCGGAACAACCGCGGCGCAAGCCGCGAGGCCCTCGAGAAGGCTCTCGCCCTCCAGCCGGACGCGCCTTTCGCCGACGACGCACGCAAGCGCCTCGCCAACCTCGCACAGTAATCACGCCGCCAGACTCCCCTCTCCCGCCCCTGGCCGGGCTCACACGAGTGCCGGCGTCGCGCCGAGGTTCGGCGCGGCGCGTGCCAAGGCGCAACCCGGAGACCGTCCGCCTTCAACTCCGCCGCAAGCTGAAGTCCGCGCGCCCTTCTCCGCACGCACCATGTCGCCCCCTCCCGTCCCCACCGCCCCGATGACATGGCGCGCCGGCCGTCACACGTTCCGCTTTCCGCGGCCCACGCTCGTGATGGCCGTGGTCAACGTCACGCCCGACTCCTTCTCCGACGGCGGGCGCTTCCTCGATCCCTCCGCCGCCGTGGACCACGCGCTCGAATGCCTCGAGCAGGGGGCGGATATCCTCGATGTCGGAGGGGAATCGACACGGCCGGGAGCAACCCCCGTCCCGGAGGACGAGGAGAAGCGCCGCGTGCTGCCCGTGATCGAGCGCCTCGCCACGACCACTTCGGCGCCCATTTCGATCGACACGTGCAAGCCGGCCGTCGCCGCCGAGGCCGTGCGCGCCGGGGCCAGCATCATCAACGACATCGGCACGACGCTCCGGCTCGAGGCGATGATGCGCGCGGTTGCGGAATCCGGAGCAGGCTACATTGCGGTGCACATGCAGGGGACACCGCAATCCATGCAGATCAACCCGGCGTACGACGACGTCGTCCGGGAGATCCATGATTGCTTCCGCGACACCCTGCGCCGCCTGGCGGATCGGGGAGTCTCGCCGGACCAGGTCGTCCTCGATGTCGGCATCGGCTTCGGCAAGACGCTCGAGCACAATTTGGAGTTGCTGGCCCGGACCAGCGCCTTTACAGACCTCCAGCGGCCCCTGGTCCTGGGCGTCTCACGCAAGTCGTTTATCGCGCGCATCTTGGACGCACCCGTGGACGCGCGCCTCGCAGGCGGTCTCGCCGCCACCTGCCTCGCCGTGGAGCGCGGTGTCAGCATCGTGCGCACCCACGACGTCCCCGAGACCGTGCAGGCACTCAGAATCACCGAGGCCATACTCGCGCGGCATCGCCCATGATCCTGCAATTCATCCAGAACTGGTGGCGCGCGGTGGTTGAGATCCTCCTCCTGTCCACCGCCATCTATTACGCGCTCCGCTTCGTGCGCCGAACCCGCGCCGCGCCGGTCCTGGTTGGTTTCCTGGCCTCCCTGTTCATGCTGTTCGCCCTCTCGGCGATCCTGCGCCTCGAGGTCCTCCGCTGGCTGGTCGGCGCCGGCACCGCCTTCATCGCCTTCGCCGCCCTCGTCATTTTCCAGCCCGAGATCCGCCGCCTGCTCGCCCGCGTCGGGGACCTCCCCATGTTCGCCACGGCCCGGGAACGCCGGGAGAAGATCGAGAACATCGTCCAGGCGGCCGAGCGCCTCTCCGAGGCCCGCATCGGCGCGCTGATCGCGATCGAACGCTCGATCAGCCTGACGGACGCCGTCTCGCAGCTCGGGGTGCGCATCGACTGCGAGGCCACCCCGGAGATGTTCGAGACGATCTTCTTCCCGAACAACGCCATTCATGACGGGGGCGTCATCGTCCGCGGCGATCGCATCGCCTACGCCGCCTGCATCTTTCCCCTGACCGAACGCAGCGATCTGCGCACGTCGCTCGGCACCCGCCACCGCGCCGCGCTGGGCCTCGCCGAGGAGACGGACGCCGTCGTCGTCGTCGTCTCCGAGGAGACCGGCAAGATCTCGTACGCATGGCGCGGGCGCCTTCAGCGCAGCGCGACGGTCGAGGAACTCCGTTCGTTCCTCAACTCGGTGTTCGTCCCCCAGGAGACACCCCAGCCCGCCAACGACCGGTGGCATCGCCTGTTGCCTTGGCGTTCCCGGCAGCGCCCCGGGGGATCCTCCGCGCCGAATCCCGCCAACACCAGGTAGCCCCATGCGCTGGCGCGACATACTCTTCAAGAACCTGTGGTGGAAGCTGCTCGCCTTCGCCTTGGCGGTGATGATCTGGTCCGGCGCACAGAACCTCGACCCGTCCCGGCCCCTCGCCGAACGCACCTTCCCCGAGGTGCCCGTCCGCGTGCTCTCCCAACCCTCGGTCGCGGGCCCCGTCCGGCTCGACCCGCCCACGGTGCAGATCGATATCGAGGGCGACGCCACGGTCGTGCGCCGGCTCCGGCCCAGTGACGCGCTGGTGTTCGTCGAGTTCACGGGAGATTCCGGCGCCGGCCCCACGTCCGCGCGAGTGCAGGTCCGGCTTCCCGTGGGCATACGCCTGATCTCGGTCTTTCCGGATCGCGTCGTCGTCCGCCCGGACTTCGGCGCGTCCCCCATTCAACCCGAACCTCCGAATCCGCCTGCCTCCATGTCCGCTCCCACATCCAGCCATTCCATCCCATGAACCCCCAGCGACGAATCTTCGGCACGGACGGCGTCCGCGGCACCGCGAACATCGAGCCGGTCACGGCCGAAACCATTCTCAAGCTCGGCTGCGCCGCGGCGCACGTCTTCAAGCACCTGCAGCAGACGCCCCGCGGCCGCGGCAAACACCAGATCGTCGTCGGGAAGGACACCCGCCTCTCCGGCTACCTCCTGGAGAACGCCATCTCCGCGGGCATCCTCTCCATGGGCGTCGATGTCCTCTTCATCGGCCCCCTCCCCACACCCGGCATCGCCTACGTCACCCGCTCCCTCCGGGCCGACGCCGGAATCGCCATCACCGCCTCCCACAACCCGTACGACGACAACGGCGTCAAATTCTTCCGGTCCGACGGGTACAAGCTCGATGACGACATCGAGGCCGAAATCGAGAACCTCGTCTTCAGCGGCGAGATCGAGAAGATCCGCCCCAAGGCCTCCGCCATCGGTAAGGCCGTCCGCATCGACGACGCGCTCGGCCGCTACATCGAGCACGCCAAGAACTCCTTCCCCCGCGGAATGACCCTCGAGGGCCTCCGCATCGTCGTGGACTG
>CAYMDA010000009.1:0-155629 GCA_964389135.1 uncultured Verrucomicrobiota bacterium
TGCGGGTCGGATGGAGCTCGTCCGACCAGTCCTTTCGATAGCTGCTGTCCCTTCGAAGGGTTCCCCGGAGGTCCACGTGCCGGACGTGGGCGAACTCCGGGTGGGTGGCCAGACTCCCGAGCATGGTGTTGAACCGATCGATCAGTTCCTTCATGACGGCCTTGTTCTGCTCGAGGTCGCCATGTCCCTTGCGATCGAAGCCGGGCTTGAGCCACGGGCCGGGCAGCAGCCACCAGCCTCCGAAGAATCCACGGCCGTCCGGGACCGGGTAGTCGTAGCCATGGACCAGGATGGGCAGCGGCCGGTCGAGGAATCCCCGCACGATCTCCGTGATTCCGCTGATCAGGCTCGCGTAGGCGGCACGCAATCGAACATCGATCACGCCTTCCACGATCCGATCATTCAGGACCGGGAGCGAGGAGGCCGCATGGTTGAGCAGGAGCGCGAACTCCGCCCCCACGATGTCATTTCCGCCGCCCGAGAGCAGGATCGCCCTGGGCACCCTGCCCTCCCGAAGCACCTTCTCCATGCGGCGCGCGAGCTTCTCGAACTGGCCTGCCGAATGCGCCATATCCTCGAGGCTGTCGCCCTTGTGCGCGACGGACTCCACGTCGAAGAGGTGCTCATCCTCGAGGACCCGCAGGACATCCTGCATGGGAAAATCAAACCATGAATCGCCCTCGGCGATCAGCAGGCCGGCGGACGCGCGCGTGCCGAGCGCCCTCAGGGTTCGCTCCGGGATCCGCGGCGCCTCCGCGCCCCTGAACGCCCTGCGCGCCGGTTCAGCCGCGGCTCGGGCGCGCCGCTGCCGCTGCTGCTCGCGAAACTTGAGTACTTCGCGCGCCGTTTCGCGCCCCGCCGCGACGGCGGCACGGACATCCCCGGGATCCGCGGCGCGACGACGCGCGGCCGCCCGTCTGGGTTTCGTGGCCATGGTGGATGGCGCGTTTCTGGCCCCTGGCCGCGCGACTTTCAATCCCTAAAGAGGCCTTCACCCGGCGGCAGACCAATCGCCTCCCGCCATGACGGGGGAAACGGATTTCCGATGGGGGCCGCCTACCGACGGAGACACCGCCGGAATCCCGAGAAGAGCCGGACGCGGACCGATCTCTTCCGCGCCCGGCAGGGTGGCCTCACAGGTGAAAGTCGCCGGCGGCCTCGGGCTGATAGAGCACCTCCTCCACCCGGAGGCGGAGTGCGCCTGCGGGCACCTGCCACTCCACCTCGTCGCCGACGCGCTGGCCGAGCATGGCGGTCCCAATCGGGGCCGCCACCGAGATCCGGTCCTCCTCCACCCGGGCGTCCCGGGGGTACACGAGCGTGTACGTCATCACCTCGCCCGTATCGAGGTCCCTGAGGCGCGCCTTCGAGTTCATCGTGATGACGTCGGGCGGCACCTCCTCGGGCGGCACGATGCGGGCATGCTCCAACTCCTCGCGGAGCACCCTGACGTCATCCCGCGCCTCCTTCAGCTTTTCGAGGATCGGGATCAATCTGCGATGATCCTTCTCCGTAATGTAAATCGTTCGTGTCTTCATGTTCATATCCTGAATCGCTTTCCCGTCCGGGCGGCCCTGTTCAGTTGGCCAGCCAGAACGCCATTTCACTCACCTGTTCCGTCGTTCCCAGGACCAGCAGGCGGTCCCCGCCCTGGATTCGCTCGGAGCGGCTCGGCCCCACGATCCGGCGGTCTCCCCTCCCGATTCCCACGACCTGGACACCGAACCGCGAGCTGACCGTCAGTTCGCCGAGCGCCTTCCCGACCCTCGTGGAATGCTTCGGAACGGCGACGCACTCGAGACTCACGTCCGCGGCATGGCCGTTGGACCATGATTCGCCTTCCTCCGCGTCGCCGTTCAGCCATTCGCCCGCGCGCGAGAGATCCTCCTCCCTGCCCACGACCACGAGCCGGTCATCGGGGAACAGCGCCGTCCCGGGCGCGGGATTCACGATCCAAACGCCCTGCCGCTGCAGCCGCACGACGGTGCACCCGAAGGCCTCCCGCAGCGGCAGCTCCGAAATCCTGCGCAGGACCGGCCGCGTGCCCTCGCGGATCACGAACTCCGCCACGTTCAGCCCCCAGTCACCGTGGCAGGAGCCGGACGCATCCACCGGCCCCGCCTCGAACGGCGATTCCGCGAGGTGACGCCGCAACTCGATCTCAAACCGGCTGTGGACCCGGACGAGGCGGCGCCACCCGAGGACGCCGACCGCAAGGCACGCGGCGGCCAGACTCGCGGCGCTCCAGCCGGGAAACGCCTCGTAGGGAACCAGCACGGCCAGCCACAGGACGATCCCGACCGTGGCCACGCCGCGCATCAGCATCTCGAAGAGCGGGCGCAGTCGCGCGCGGTTCTCCCCCTCCCGCACCGCGGCCTCCGCGCAGACCATCGAGAGCACCTCGACGTGGCGCCACAACGCGATCAGCGGCGCGAGCAGCAGGGCCAGGAAGACAAACCAGTACGCCCACTCGAACACGCCTCCCCGGCCGCCTCCGCCCATCCACTTGTCCACCAGCTCACGCAGCGGTTGCGCGAACACGAGCAGGCCGGAAACGAGCAGCACCAGCATCACCGCCTGAAACAACTGGGGCGCGGTCAGCCGCCACAGCAGGCTCGAGTTCCGCCTGCGGCGCAGCTCCGCGATCCACTCCCCGTACAACTGCGCCCATTCCGACATGCGCCGGGGCGCCAGCCGCTCGGTCACGCGCGCGATCGTCTCCGAATTCCGGATGAGCACGGGGCAGATCAGAGAACTCGCGAGGCACACCACCACGGCCGCCGTCACATACGACGCCGGGGCCAGACCGCCGGCCACGGCGATCATCGACATCACCAGCGTGAACTCGCCCACCGCCGTGAGGCCCAGGCCCGCGCGCACGGCGTTGGCCAGCGACTCCCCGGTCATCAGCAGGCTCACCGTGGCGACCGCGGCGCGCCCCGCCACCGCGAGGACCAGCACCCCGGCGATCAGGGGCCATGCCCCCGCGACCGCGCCCGGATCGAACCGGGCGCCCATTCCCACGAAAAAGAGCGGCGCAAACGCCTCGCTCAGCAGGCTCGTCGGCCCGCCCACCCGGGCGCTCCGCCCGGTGCTCGAGACGATCGAGCCGAAGAGAAACGCCCCCAGCGCGGCCGAGAAGCCGGACCATGCCGAGAAGAGCGCCATCGCCATCAGCACGCCGGGGACGGCGAGCAGCCGCACCTCCGACGCGAGTCCCTTCCGCAGCCAGCGCGTGAGCATCGGCGCGAGCAGCAGCGCCACCGCCATGATCGCGATGATCGCCGCCATAACGCGCAGCAGGCCGCCGAGCATCGAGGCCGACCCCCACTCCTCCACGAGGATCATCGACCCGAAGACGGTGAGCGCCGTCACGGCGATGAGATCGTCCACCGCCGAGACCATCATGGACGTCCTCCCGAAGCGGCTGTGCGCCTCGTTCGCCCCGGCGAGACCCTGCCCGATCACCATCGTGCTCGAGGCCATCAGCAGCGCGCCCAGCACGAGCGCCTGCTCGGCGGGCCATCCGAGCGCCACGCCCGCGACGCGGCACAATCCCAGCATCATCGTCGCGATCAGGACCGCGCCGAGCGCGGTCGTGAGCCCGATGCGCCGCAGCCGCTGCAGGCTCAGCCCCAGACCGAGGCTGAACATCAGGAACACCAGCCCCACTTCCGCGAGGGGAGCCACCCGGCCCGGATCGGACATCAGGCGGATCCCGAGCACGTCGGGGCTCAGCAGAATGCCCGCGGAGAGGTAGCCCGCGATGCGCGGCACCCCGACGCGCTGGCACAGCCAGCCGGCCGCCGCGGCGAAGAGTACCACCACGGCAAGGTCTTGAAGCAGTTTCGCGTCTGACATTTCAGTTCGTGTTTCAACCCGCCGCGATCCGCGGCGACCGCAAAGTCTCGATCCCCATACACGCGGCGGTTCCCGCCGCGTCCGCGAAGGCGGCGCCGATCAGGCACCGTCTTCCGCGGCCGCGTTCCACCCCTCCGGAATCACGAGCACCGGGCAGCGCGCGCCGTCCACGACGTGGCGCGAGATGCTCCCGGACAGCAGCCGCTCGACGGCCGTCCGGCGACGCTGCGCAAGGACGATGAGGCTCACGCCGAGCCTCGCGGCGATCCGCAGGATCTCGCGCTTCGCCACGCCGCCGCCCAGGACCCATCTCACCGCGATGCCCCGCCGGCGAAGTGACTCCGCGAGCTCCCACAGGTTGCGGCGGGCCCGTTCCTCCTCCGCCTGGCGCACCGGGTTCCGGTACACCGCCGCATCCACGAATCCCTCGGCGTACTTCCTTTCCACGACGTGCAGCAGGACGATCGACGCGCCCAGCCAGTTCGCCAGGCGCGCCGCGTGTTCCACCGCGACGCGGGATGCGGCTCCGAACTCGACGGGGACGAGGATGCGCCGTGTCCCGGGCCGGACCGCCGCGCCCGGCACGCCGCGGCCCCGCATCTCCCAGGACGGGCCGGCGTCCTGTCCACCGGCCGCGTCCATGACGGCGGAGGCGCTCTCCGCCTTCACTCCTCGCGGGCTGTCGCCCGCGAGGAGACCGTCACGCCGGCGACTGCCGTTCCAGGCTCCGCCGGCCGGGGCGTGGTCATCCCGGATTTTCATTTCAGGGCCGCGACATCCGCGGCCTTTCGGAACGCCCGATCGACGACCGTTTCGGTCAGCACCGTCTCGAGCGCCCGATTCAGTTCGGGGGCGACCACGGGCAGCCTCAGGACCATGTCCGCCATCAGGAACCTGGACCGGCTGAGGTTGACGGAGGGCATGCACAGCAGCACCAGCGGGATGAGCGGGAACTCGTCCGTGATCTTCTCGAGTGATTCCGCCTCCGCCCTGGCGCTTCCCTTGCCCTCCAGCGGCGTCGTGTAGTCCAGGACGATCGCGCCCGGGGTGGAGTCCCGGAGCATTCCGAGGGCCTCACGCCCGTTCTCCGCAAAGGTCAGCTTGTAGTTCGAGCCCTCCAGCATGTCACTGATGCTGCTCCGCATCGCCGGGTCATGGCTCACCACAAGCACTCTTGCATCTCTCAGTCGATCGCTCATGACATCACACTCCTTTCCTTCATCCTTTCCCTTGGTCTTCTCTCCATGCGGAACGTCAGCCGGGGCCGCCGCCCGGGCCGCGCGCCGAGCCGCACCCGGTAGGGAGCGGTCCACACGAAGCGCGCGCGCACCGGGCGCCCGCCTGTCTCCGGCGCCGTTCCGAAACCGCCATCGTGAATGGGTTCAATCATCATGGTTCTCCTCCGACGCTCCGATCCCTGCCTGGGAACGGACACTGAATGAAGCTGCCTTCGTGCCAGCCCCGGCGTGGCGCCGGAACCGGCGGAGATTCCCTGCAATCAGGGGCCTTCCTTGTCCTGCGGGGGGCCGGCGGCGGCTCAATCCGTACCGCCGCCGGTTTGATTTGTGCCGGGGCCATCTCCTCCCCCGGCGAGGCCGGTGCGCCTACGCGATGGCAAGGCTGGTTCCGGACACCATCTCCCCGCGAGCCGGCCTCGAGGGCTCTCCCAGCATCTCGCGGTGCCTGAGCTCGAGCTCACCGCGGACCTTGTCGAAGACGAAGAGTTCCACCTCCAGTCCGTCAAACACCGCCCTGGAGTAGGCGGTGTCGTAGAGGTCGGTCGGGAAGTACACCCGCGGCATGAGCCGCTCGTTCCGCAGCGTCCTCATGGCGGCCTCGATGCCCACGGCAACCTGCGCGCAGGTCGCGTTCGTCCCGACCACGGCGTCGTTCCTCAGCGAATGAAGGTAGTAGATCCGCCTGTCCGGATAGTCCATGCACGCGCCGATGGTCACTCCGCCGCGCAGCGGCAACTCCACGTTGTCGCCGAGCTCCAGGTCCTCGATCTCGACCCCGCCCCGCTCTCGCCAGAGCCGTGTCAGATACTCCATGGTCCGCGGGTGGATGGCGTAGACGTACCGCGATGAGGCGCGAAGCTTGCGTCCCAGCTTCAGGTTCTCCTCGTGCAGGACCAGCATCCCGCGGGGATAGGATTCCATGGGACACACCGGTTCCATGATGGGCCGCAGGTCCTCCCGATACTCGAGTGAGTTGTAGGGAAGTCTCTTCAGCCGCCCCTTCTCCACGAGGCCCGTCGGTTCCCACACGGTTTCCATGAGGAACTCGCGCCGGGACCAGGTCACTATCGGACGCCAGCCGTCCGCGGGCTCCGAGGAGTCGTACTCGAAATGGATGATGTCCGACGGCCTTCCATGACGGTGAACACCGTCCCACACCCAGACATTCACGACCCCGGGATTCATGCCCGAGCTCAGGATGTGCGTGGCGTGCCAGCCGTTCCTCCGCCTCGCCTGCAGGCCGTCGACGAGGTCCACGAGCGCGCCGTCGGCGTCGTTCAGGCAACTGTTCACATAGGAGACGCCGGCCTCGTCGCAGGCCCGCAGGACGGGCAGGGTCGGCAGATCCGTCAGGTCGAGCACCACGTCGATCCGATGGCGGGCAAGCAGCCCACGGAACCAGTCGGCCTCCCGCGGCAGGCGCAGCGGGCGCTTGATGAACTGGTAACGCAGGCGCGCATGTTCCAGGAAGGGCGAGCGGCGAACCGCATCGTCCCCATCCATGAGAATCAGCTTCCCGACGAGGGAGCGGTCCTCCTGCAGGCGCATGAGAAATGCCCGCGCCACATGGCCTGACGCGCCGAGGATCAGGGTGTTGGGCGGCGGACGGACCGACTCTCCGCGGGCGCGGCGGGCGACGCGTCCGTTCAGTCCCGGCAGGCGCACGGTCCCGTTCCGTCGCGGCGCGCCGTTGCGCCGGTGCCCGTTCTCCGCAAAGCGCGCCTCCAGCGCGTCCGTTCCGTTCCGCATACTCTCTTCAAACAAGCTGTGGCTCATTCAAGTTCCTCCTTTCGTTCGCCTGGGTTTCGCGGAGTCCATCCGCCATTTCGCGCTTCACGACATCGATCCGCGCGTGCACATCACGGGGCACCGGGGGTCCCACCGCGACTTCCGCGACCCACTCCGCGGGGTCGTCGGCGCGCCTCGGCGCCTGGGCCGGACCCGTGCCCGGGCGCGCCACAGAGACGATCGCCCATCCGGCGCGGACGACGGACGCGTTGACGATCCGCGACGGATCGCCCTTTCCGCGGTAGAGCACGCTCGCTGGTATCTGTCGCTTGTACATGTCACCCTTTCGTCTGGGTTTCTGCGCCTGCGGCCCGCGACACCGCGGATGAAGTCGAGTTGAGCGAGGGTCGCGGGCGGGCACGGCGGCCGGCCATGCGGCGATCCCTGCAGGTGCCTGTGTCTGAACTTGATGGAGCGAGGAACGTGCCAGGGGGAAAGGAGCGAAAAACGGGGCTCTGGCGGGGAAGACCGCGGCCCTGAGCCCGCCGCGGTGGTTCAAATTGTTCCGGCGCCGGTCGGAGTTGTGCCAGTGAGTGCCGGCGTGTGACACGGCCGCGCGGGCGCGTCGTTGTTCGTGAACACGCGCGCGGGTATGCTGCGTTGCGTGCGATTCAGACTCGCCGAACTGATCCTTGCCGTCGCGGCCGTGGCGATCGCGTTGCTCTGGGCCGAGCAAATGGCATGGCAGCAGATCTCGAGCCTGCGGGAGCAGCTGTCGCCCCGGCGTCTTGAATCGCTGCTGCACGAGGCGCCCCCCGAAGGTTTGACCAGAGCCGACGTCATCGCGGCGTACTCGCGCGCGTCCAACGACGCGCTCACGCGGCTGCAGCGCTATCTTTTCGCGTCGCTGCTCGGCCTGCTGATCGGGGGCGGCGCGCTCGTGGTCCTCGTGTGGAGGCGCACGCTGGCGCCGCTGCGGCGGAACCTCAGCGAGAGCCGCACGCTGCTTGACCGCCAGGAGAAGCTGGCGTCGCTCGGCGTGCTCGCCGCGGGGATCGCGCATGAGATCCGCAATCCGCTCACGGCCATCAAGGTGCGCCTTTTCAGCCTGAGGTCCGCCCACAGGCCGGACAGCTCCGAGCACGAGGATCTCGAGGTGATCCGCAACGAGATCGACCGGCTGGAACGCATCGTCAGTGACTTTCTCCAGTTCGCCCGTCCGACCGAGCCGGAATTGCGCATGGTTTCCGCCGCCTCCCTGCTCGATGAAATCCGGAACCTGCTCGAGAGCGAGCTTGCCAAGAAGTCCGTTGCGCTCGAGGTGAGGGCGGAGACCGACGCCTGCGTCCGCGTGGACCCGGCACGGTTGAAGCAAGCGCTGATCAACTTCGTGCAGAACGGCGCCGAGAGCATCCGCGGGTCGGGGACCGTCACGCTGATGGCGCGGCTCGCGCGGAGGACGCTCCATGGCCACGCCGGGCCCGCCGTCGTGCTCGACGTGATCGACACGGGCTCGGGCATGCCGCCCGAGGTGCGCAAGCGCCTGTTCGACCCGTTCTTCACCACCCGCGAGGAGGGCACGGGCCTCGGCCTCCCGCTGGCGGCGCGCATCGTCGAGAAGCACGGCGGCGTCATCGAGTACGAGACCGAGGTCGGGCGCGGCACCCGGTTCAGCATCATCCTTCCACTCGCCGAACATGGCGCACACGACTCCCAGAATCCTTCTGATTGAGGACGACACGAGCATTGCCACCGGCCTTCAGAAGGTGATGAAGGCCGGCGGGTACGACGTGACGATCGTCGGCCGCGGCGATGACGGCCTGCAGCTCGCCCTCGAGGAACGTTTCACGCTCGTCATCACGGACATGCGGCTGCCGGGACTGGACGGGCTCGAAATCGTTCGCCGCCTCCATCAGGCGCGCCCCAAGCTGCCCATCATCCTCATCACGGCGCACGGGACGATGGAAACCACCATCGAGGCCACGAAACTTGGGGCGTTCGACTACATCCAGAAACCGTTCGAGGTGGAGGAGCTGCTGGATCTCACCGCAAAGGCCATCGAGTCCAGCCGCCTCATGTCCGAGCCCGTCGACATGGGCGACTCGGCGGACTCGCGGCCCGCGATCATCGGCCGCAGCCGCGTGATGCAGGAGATCTACAAGGACATCGGCCGGATCGCCGCGACGCCGGTCAGCGTCCTGATCCGCGGCGCCACGGGGACCGGCAAGGAACTCATCGCCCGCGCGATCTACCAGCACAGCGACCGCGCCCACGCCCCCTTCATCGCGATCAACTGCGCCGCCATCCCGGAGAACCTTCTCGAGAGCGAGCTCTTCGGCCATGAGCGCGGCGCCTTTACGGGCGCCGATTCGAGGCGCATCGGGCGCTTCGAACAGGCCAGCGGCGGCACGCTGTTCCTCGACGAGATCGGGGACATGGACGTCAATCTGCAGGCCAAGCTCCTCCGGGTCCTGCAGGAGAAGGCGATCCAGCGCGTGGGCGGCCGGGAGACGATCCCCGTGGACGTCCGCATCCTCGCGGCGACCCATCGCGATCTCGAGGCCGCGATCCGCGACCGCCAGTTCCGGGAGGATCTCTACTACCGGCTCAGCGTGGTCACGATCCACCTTCCCCCGCTCGACCGGCGGACGGAGGACATACCGGACATGGTCCGCTATTTCCTCCGTCGCTACGGACCGGAGATCGGCGTTCCCTCGCCCTCGATCACGCCGGAAGCCATCGCATGGCTCCAGGCGCAGACATGGCCGGGGAATGTCCGGGAACTCGAGAACACCGTCCGGAAGGCCCTTCTGCTCGCCCGCAGCTACACCATCAGCGTCGATCACGTGCAGGAGGCGCTTTCACGGGACCGCACGCCACCCTCCGGCGTGCGCCAGGCGCACGCGGCCTACATCAGCTCGCTCCTGGACCAGGCCGAGCGCGGCCTGATCCAGAACGTTTTCGCCCGGATGCTGGCCGACCTCGAGCCCGAGCTCTACTCGCAGGCCATCCAGCGCGCGAGGGGCAACATCACGCGCGCGGCGCAGTGGCTCGGCGTGACCCGCCTCAAGATGCGCGAGAAGCTCCGCGAGTTCGGGATTCACCCGCGGCAGGAGGACGAGTGAAGGACCTGCGCCGGCGGCCGCCGCGCGCGTGGCTTGCCGCGGCGTCCGCTCGCGCCCAACATGCACGGTGCCCTGCCCGATGACGCCATCCGACGGCACACGCCCGAGCCTGATCATGGCCATCCGCGACCCGTGCAACGTCGAGGCATGGGAACGGTTCGTCGCCCTCTACACCCCGCTGGTCTTCGGACACTGCGTCCGGCGCGGCCTCCAGGAGGCGGACGCCGCGGACGTGGCCCAGGAGGTCATGAAATCCATCGCCCGCGCGATCGGTCGCTTCGAGTACGACCGGCGCCGCGGCTCCTTCCGCGCTTGGCTGCTCACCGTCACGCGCAGCAAGCTGTCCAACTTCTTCGCGCAGCGCGCGCGCCGCGCCGGGGAAACAGGCGAAACGGCCCTTGCGGGGGTCCCCTCCCCCGACGACGCCCGCGACGCGGCCCGGTGGGAGCGCGAGTACGAGGCCCGGCTGCTCGCATGGGCCATGGACCAGGTCCGAAAGGATGTTCAGGCGGCGACATGGAACGCCTTCTGGAGTACGGCCGTCGAGGGCCGTGAGGTCGCCGACGTGGCGTCGAGGCTCGGGCTCTCGACCGGCGCCGTTTACGTCGCGCGCAGCCGCGTGATCGCGCGCATCCGGCGGTGCATCGCCGAAGCGGATCCGGACACCCCGGTCGTCCCGCGTCGGGCGGAACGGCCCGGATTCGCCGTCGGCGAGGCGGCGGCGCCTTTCGACGGCGGCGTGCCCCGCCGGCACGGCACCCCACGCTGAGGAGCCTGCCCGACCACGCGCTCTCCGGCCATGAACGGAACCTCCGGCCCGCTCCCTCCCGGATGCCTCTCGGACTCCGAACTGCTGCGCGTGCTCGATGCCGAAGGCGAGATCGAGCCCGAGGTGATCCGGCACTTCGAATCCTGCGCCGCCTGCCGCGCGGGCCTGGAGGCGCTCGCCGGCGTGGATGGATTCTCTTTCCGGAACGCCCCGGAGCCGGTGCCTTCCTCGCTTGCCCGCGTCATGAGGGCGCTCGCGGCGACGTCGCATGACGACGCCCCGGACCCGGATCCGCCCGAGGGGGCGATCGTCCTCGCGCCGTCGGACGAACCGGGCGCGCTGGGATCCTTCGCGGGGTACGACGTTCTCGCGCTCGTCGCGCGCGGTGGAATGGGCGTCGTGTACAAGGCGTGGGATCGCGCGCTTCACCGCGTCGTCGCGATCAAGGTCCTCGCCCCGGCGCTTGCCGCCAGCCCGACGGCGCGAATGCGCTTTCTCCGGGAAGCGCGCGCCGCGGCGGCCGTGACGCACGAGCACGTGGTCGCGATCCACGCCGTGGGGGAGCACGAGGGTCTGCCGTACCTCGTGATGCAGTTCATTCACGGCCGCTCGCTCGAGGACCGACTCAATGAGGGCGGTCCACTCACGGCGTCCGAGGTGCTGCGCATCGGATGCCAGGCCGCCTACGGGCTGGCGGCCGCCCACGCGCAGGGCCTCGTGCACCGCGACATCAAGCCGGGCAACATCCTCCTCGAGAACTCGGTCGAGCGCGTCAGGATCACGGACTTCGGGCTGGCGCGCGCGGGCGATTCGACGGACGTCACCGCGCCCGGCGTGCTCGCCGGAACTCCGCAGTACATGGCGCCCGAACAGGCGCGCGGCGAGCGGCTCGATCACCGCGCCGATCTGTTCGCCCTCGGCTGCGTGCTCTACACCGCGGCGACGGGTGACTCTCCGTTCCGCGCGGATTCCACTCCCGCCACGCTGCGCAGGGTATGCGAGGAGAATCCACCCCCGGTCCGCGAGGTGGTCCCGGGCTTCCCGGAGGCTTCCAGCGACTGCATCGCGCGGCTGATGGCGAAGAACCCGGCCGATCGTCCGCCGGACGCCCTGACGGTCGCCCGCCATCTCGAGGCGTTGCTCGCGAAGCTGCAGGGCAGCCCGACGGCGACGCCGGATCCGGCACAACCGCGTGCCCGCTCCGCGGGGAAAGTCCGCCACCGCGTTGCCGCAGCCGCGCTGCTCGCGGTCGTGCTGCTCCTTCTCACGTGGGCGGGACTCAGGCGTCACGAGGGCGGCGTGACCGCCATCCGCCTCGTCCGCGCGGGGGAAACGGTCCGCTCCTTCACCCGCGGCGCCGAAGCCACGGCCGAGCTCCGGCCCGGAGACATCCTCGAGTTCGACTGGGATGGCGCGCGCGTCGTCGCACCGATGCGCGTGACGAACCATGCCCTGCATGTCCGCGCGGCGCCCGGCCGGCGTCCGATCGTGATCCATGCCGCCCTCGACGAACCATGGATCATGGCTGAAGCCGACGTGCGCATCGAGGGCCTCGAGGTCATCGTGGATCCCGGCAGGGCCCATGCGCCGGCGCCAGCCTTCGAGGATCCGACGGCCCTGCCGGCCCTGCCGAGCTCGCGGCGCGACGCGGTCCAGCGCCAGCGCACTCACCAGCCCGCGCGGCAGATCCTCGCGGTGCGGGGTGCGCGCCTCGAGGTGATTCATTGCCGCCTCGCGAACACCACGGTCAGCGATGACATCGTCGTTCCCATTCTCCTGATCGACGTCCCGCACGCGCGGATCGCCCATTCGGAGATCATTCATCATGAGGGGCCGGCCATCGCATGGCGCACCTCCTCCTCGAGCCGGCTCGTGCTCACGAACTCCCTCATCTTCGCGCGCTCCGCCTTCTTCACCTCGGCCGCGAGCGACGCGCGTCCGGAGTTTGAACTGCATCGATGCACGATCCATGGATCGTTCCTGATCGCGAGCCTTGCCAACGGCGACCGTCTTCGCGGGCGCAGCTTCGGGAGCGTGATCTCGGTTCGTCGTCCGATCATTGCGCCGAGGGGCGCCGGGGCGCCTTCCCACGAGTCGTGGTCAGGGGCGGGCAACCTCTACTCGAGGCCCGGCGCGGAGTTCGAACACCAGATCCCGCCCAACGACCAGGGCTCCATGGCATTCAACCTCCGTCTCGATGAGCGCCTGCGCGATCGCATCCTTGTCGCGGGAAGGCTCGCGCCGGCCGATTTCGTCCTGACCCCGGCCCAGCAGGCGCGCTTCGGGCGTCCGGTCGGCATCGACCCGCCGAACGTCGGTCCCAGTGGCGCGGGGCCGCGGGACCGGCGCCCACCCGAAGAATTCGCGCGCGAACCGTGAAAGATTCCGGCGCGCGCGCCGGTATCTCCAGGCATGAAAGCGCGCTGGCTCTTCACGATCACGCTCCTGGCCCACATGGCGCCCCTGTGCCCGCGTGCATGGGCCGCCGATTTCACCGCGCCCGGGCTTTCGACGCCGATGCAGGCCCCGGCGGAGCTCGAGCTGCAGTCCCCCGTCATTCTCACGGAGGCGGCCCTCCCGGGTGACCGTGTCCTCTTCGAGGTCACCGCCGGCGTTTCGAATCTCGGCGACGCCGAATGGGAGCGAATCCGGGTCACCGCACGGGAGGAGATCGACGGCGTCGCGACGGAGGTTCCGCCGTCGAGCAGCGAATACCCGGATCCGGCGGAGCCCGGGGGCGTCGTCCAGCCGGCCGGCCCGCTCCACGTGGTGGTTCACGGGTCGGAGCTCGCCGCCGCGCGCGCGGAACTGCTGGCCGGCACGCCGTTCAATCTGCTCGCGGAAACGAACGGGGCGGTCCTCATCGGTTCGCCGGAGACCCTGGTGCTGGATTCACCCGCGATCCTCGAGGAGATCCCGCTCGCGGGGGGCCATCACCTGATTCGGTTCACCGCGGGGGTGCGCAACGTCGCTTCCAAGACCTGCTCCAACATCACGCTTCACCTCGACGCGGCGCTCGGTTCCGTGGCATGGCGCCTTCCCGGCCGGGTGGCGGCAGGCACCGGGAACCTCGAACCGCTCGGTTCGCTGTCCGAGCTCGCCCCGCTGCTGGTCACAGCGCCCGCCGACGGCGCCGATGCAGTACGCGCCGCCTTCCTGGACGGTTCCGGCCTCGTCCTTTCCGGGGCCGAACTCTGGGTGTACTCGCACCCCCCGCGCAGCGTGGACGCGGAAACCGATTCCGCATGGCAATGGCCGGGAGCACGCATGTCCGACGGCCGGATTCTTCTCGTGTTCACGAACGCAACCCCGTTCCTCCTCTCGCTGAGTCCGGGCGATCTCCTCGTCGAGAACGGTTCCGTGCACACCCTCGCGCGCCACATCGATGATCCGACGGATCCGTTCGACGACACGACGCGCATGCTCGCGGACCTCGTTCCCTTCCTCGTGGATGAGGTGACGGTCCAGAGCAACGAGGTGCATGTGATCGGAAACCTGCGGCGCCTGCTGGAGGTCGTGCGCAGCGCCACCCTGGTCGGCTCTCCCCTCGACGCCTACGTGCGTCCCGTGCGTGATCCGTACGACCCGAACCCCGAGAAGACCCACACGGCGGCGGAGGAGGCACGGCGCCGCGAAGCCGCCCGAAAGATCGAGCGCGAGAACCCGCTGGACGGACGCCTCGCCGACCTCAGGGGAATGGTCGCAATCCCGTGGCATTTCAACGAGGCGCTCATCAGCGACAGGATCCGGCTCAGCGGCGAACTCCTCATCCGGCAGTCGGGCATCCGGCTGGAGATGAAGATCCGCGACTTCGAGGTCCAGCGGATCGTGACGGGCATCGACGCCGGCGTTGTCTTCAATCTGCTCGTCGAGTGCGGCGAACCCGAAGACACCACGGACGATCCGCCGGACGAGAAATCGAAGAGGCTCTTCGAGATCGACGACATTCCCCCGGTCACCTTCAACCTCGGCGGGGTGCCCGTCACCGTCCGGCCCGTGTTCGCGCTCGACGCGGGTGTCGAGGCCAACATCCCCACGCGCCTCACCCTCCCGCTGCAGAGCTCGATCACCCTTGGCATGCGGCTCGGCTACGACCGTGCCCTCGTGGGCGACGGCCACGACGGATTCTTCTACGAACCGATCGCCGAGTTCGTGCCGATCCGGGTTTCCGACCCCACGGTGTTCGACGATCTCGCGGCCACCCTGGGCTTCTGGGCGCAGCTCGACATCGGCATCGAGATCGGCGCCGGCTCCGGGGTGGTTCTCCATACGGGACCCTCCATCGGACTGCGCCTCCAGAACGAGTACACGCTCGCGCCGCTGTCCGACCCGTGGTGGTCCATGGACCTCGGGCTCGATGTCATCGGCGCCTTCAACATGGACCTCGACCTGCTCGAACTCGCCACGATCCAGCTCGTGGACACCAGCGCGTCCATCCATCACTTCGACATCCTCCACAAGGACGCCGGCGGTCCGCTCATTCCTCCGACGAGCCTTCACGCACCCCACTCCGACGAGGCGGATCCCCCCGCGCGCGCCCGGCCCCGCTCCGCGCGCGAAGTCCGCTGGGCCCGCCTGTTCCAGGGCCGCGGGAACTTCCAGGGCTTCGAGGACGCATTCGTCCTCCCGGTTCCGGGGGCGGACGGCGACTTCATCGCCGGCGGCTTCAACTCGTGGTCCATGCTCGCCCGGTACTCCCGCGAGGGTGACCTGATCTGGCTGCTGGACACCCACCCGATCACGGCTGTCCGCAAGGCGGCCCCGCTGCCGGATGGATCATTCTTCACGGCAGGAACCGACCCCGCCAACGTTCTCCTCGCGCAGTTCACGGCCGACGGTGTTCCCCTGTGGACCAACGCCCTCACCAGCACCCCCCGCATCGAGGTCCGGCAGGTCGCCGCGCGCACGAATTCGGCCGGGCGGCCCGAGTTCTTCCTTGCATCCAACATCAATCACACGACCGTTCGCGACAGCGACCCCGTGCTCGTGAAGCTCGATGAGTCCGGCAACGTCCTGTGGTCACGCTACTACGCGCTTGCGAACGATGACGAGGTCCGTGACATGACGCTCAGCCGCGACGGCCATGTCCTGCTCTGCGGCTTCAGTGACGTCGACGTGGGACCGCCCCCCGTCGGCTCCCCCGACCCGGAGAACATCCTCAAGAACGCCCTCGCCGGCGGGCTCCTGATGAAGGTCGATTCCGAGTCCGGCGATGTCCTGTGGGCCCACGCACTCCCCGCCCGATGGGGCATGACCCTGACTCGCGTCGCCGAGGCGCCCGACGGAACCATCTACTGCGGCGGCACATCCTCCCGAACCGTCCTCATGGATCGCCCGTGCAGTCTCTTCGCGAAGTTCACCCCGGAAGGCGAACTCATCGATCATGTGCTGATCGGCGAGGATCCCGACTGGCCCGACGAACTCGTGAACGCCGGAAGTTCTCCGTACGACGTGGTCCACGGTCTCGTCTGGACGCCGGAAGGCGTCGTCGCGTGCGGCCAGACGGGGCTTGGCGCCGACGTCAGCGGCTGGGTCATCGGCCTCACCGAGGAGCTCGGAGTCCGATTCCACTCCGTGTTCGACGGCGGCGCGGCCGATCCTCTTCTCGACATCGCCGACACGGGCGACGGTCTGGCGGTCGTCGGCCATGCCCGTTCGCCCTTCCACATCCCCGGCCAGGTGGGACAGATGATCCCGATGCTGCTCAAGCTGCCGTGGGAAGGCATTCTCCGCTTTGATCCCACCACCGCGATGCGCAGCCTCTTTCTGCAGCCCCGGGTGTTTCACAGCTCCGCCGAGGACGAGTTCCAGATCACCTCCACCCTCTCCGTGCCCGGCGCCCCCGAGCCTCTCTCCTTTGGGAACCGACACGGCACCGCTCCCTTCCATGTCACACCGCTGGCCCTCGAGTCCGGCAATCCGGCCGGCTTCACTGTGACGCGTCATTCCAGCCCGATTCTGTACCATCTGGACGAGGTCCCGGTTCCCGGGATCGACGACTACGAAGACTGGGCCGCGTATCACCAGGTCCAGGGCACGCCCGAGTCCGACCCCGACGGCGACGGCCTCAGCAACTATCTCGAAGGCTACTTTGGCCGCAATCCGCACCGGCCGGAAACGGAGCCGGTGCTGACGATCGAGCCGCTTTCCCCGACCGGATCGTCACACATGCTGGTCCACTTCAGGCGCGCGATCCATGCCCGCGCGTGGTCGGTCGGGCTCGAGACCTCAACGGATCTCCGCGAGTGGAATCCGGTCACGGACGATCTCATCGTCACCCCGCTCCCGGACGGAATGGAACAGGCAGCCTTCCTCCTGCAGACCGGCGAACCGCACCGATTCTTCCGGCCGGCCGTGATCAACCCGCCGGAAGACGGTGGGACACTCCGCTGAGGCGACAGCGGGCATGCCTCGGCCCTGGCCGGGACCCGGGGCACCGCATGAGCCGCGGCTTTCCCGAGAACGCGCGCCACGCCGGGTCTTCCAACCGATGCCGGGGAACATTCATGCAACCCCCGGTGTCCTGCGCGTGTCTGTGCGCGTATGACACGGGTGCCGGCTGCAATGGAACACGCCCGGAGTCGGGCGCGAGACCTCCCGTTGCGCCGCGGCATCCAGGCTCTAGCTTACAGACCATGGACGCACGAACCCAAACTCAGGCACGCTTCAGCATTCCCTCCATCATCGCCATCGTCGCGGCGATCGCCAGCTTCATGGTGGGCGCACTATGGGGCTTCGTTCTCGCGATGGTGGCCCTGCTCTTCGGGATCATCGGCTGCATCCTCGCCTTCTCCTCGACGGTGCGCGGGGGCATCCTCAGCGCGATGGGCGTGATCGGCGGACTGCTTGGCCTTCTGGCCGCGATCATCAAGGGCATCGCCTGGCTGGTGTAGCCTCGACACAGTCGGCCATGGAGAGCCGACCCGATTCCTCCGCGTCCCGGCGGCCGCGCCCGCCGGGACATGGCCCGCATCGCGTCCCTTCAATCCCCGAACTCCGTCACGCGGCCTTCCGGTCGCAGCGCCTCGAGGTAGTAGTGTGGACCGTGTTCCGCGAGTGAGTACCCGTGTTTCCTGCGCCTGGCGTCCGCCGAGAAGAATGCCAGCATCGCGCGAGGGATTTCACGCAGGCTCGTGAGGGGCGCGACCGGCTCCTCAGACGGAACCCACCGGCCGCCATGGAACCGGTACTCCCGGCCCACGTGACAGAAGGGTCCCCATGACGCCATCGGCAGCGCGGGCACGATGTCCCTCGCCATCACGAAACGCCGGATCCGTTCCGTTGCCGGCGCCATCCCCGCCGGGACGGGCCCGCAGACCGCCATCGGCTGTCCGAACGTGTACACGGCCCGCAGCCTGTTCCCGATGAGCCGGCACGATGCCGTGTGCCTGCCGTCGGCGATTCCCTGGCCCGACTCACACGCGCCGGCCAGTGCCAGCAGGACCGCCATGGCGCCGCCGAGACTGTGCCCCGTGAGGTACAGCGCCTCCATCGGTGACTCGACCGTCTCCTCCCCGGCCGCGAGAGACCTTCCCGCGAGCGCACGCCTCAGTTCCTCCATCACGCCCCACCACGTCGCCCGGACGTTCAACTGAAACCCGCCGTGCACCCGCACCCCGTCCCGGACACCCCCAATCTGGAAGGTGCCGGGTTCGGGCCCCGCGTCCGCATCACCGAGCCAGCTCGCGAGGGAGGCGGGCTCCGTTCCCCGGTACGCCAGCACCACGACCCGCCCGCAGCGGCTCTGGATCAGAGTGGCCGTCGAGTGAATGAACATCGCGTCCACGGCCTGGCTCACCCGAACGCAGGCGTTCTCCGCGAACCCGAGGCGCGCCAGCATCATGGCGACCGTGCCGGCATCGGAGTAGGCGTAGCCTGCGGCCGCGGCGAGCGTGTGTGCGATCACCGGGTCCCACTCCTCCGCGGCATCGCGATGCGTCCGGAGAAATCTCTCCACGAGGCCTTCATGAACGGGAAAGGGCGGACCCCACGACCCGCCGCGGCATCGCTCAATCCTCATGCAGCAGCCGGTCTCGGAGGTCGGCAAGGCCCGGGCTGATCCCCACCTTGTACGTGTGCGGATTCTCGAAGCGCCGATGCTCCGGTGGAAGCTGCTGCTCGCGCTGCTGGGCGTAGCGGGCCGCCTCGCTCACGGTCGCGAGGGGAGCCTCGGGTCGGCCGTCGCGAACGACCGGCCGCAGGAGCGGCTCACTGCGGAATCCGCGCAGATCGAGCCGCTGCAGAGGCTCATGCGGGTGCAACATCCTCGCGGGAGGGGGCTCGCCGACCAGATGCACCGCATCCGCGCGGAAGTATCCGTCGTCATCCACGTGTCTCGCGACGGTCTTGCGCCCCGGGAGCGTGGACTTGACGAGGGATTCCGATCGTTTCATGCGCGGCTCCCCACCGCACTCGGCGAGCTTGTACACGCCGTCGAGGGCGCCGTCGGGCATTCCTGCGGCCAGCGCGGTGCCGACGCCGAACACGTCGATCGGCGCGCCCTGGTCGAGCAGGCTGCGGATGACGTACTCATCGAGCTGGTTCGAGGCCACGATGACCACCTTGACGAGCCCGGCCTCGTCCAGCCGCTTGCGAACGGCCGCGGAAAGGTAGGCTAGGTCGCCGCTGTCGAGCCGCACTCCCGCCAGCGACTTGCCGCGATCGGCCAGCTCCTTTCCCACCCGGATGGCGTTGGGCAGTCCGGACTCCAGCGTACTGTAGGTGTCGAGCAGCAGCACCGTGTTCGATCCGTGCACGTACGCGTACTTTCGAAAGGCGGTGAGTTCGTCGCCGTAGCTCTGGATGAAGGAATGCGCCATCGTGCCCGCGCTCCGCAGGTCGAAGAGCCGGGCTGCGTCCATGTTGGACGTGGAGCCGCAGCCCCCGATGCACGCGGCGCGGCTGGCCCAGCGCGCGGCGAACCCCTGGGCTCGCCGCATCCCGAACTCGCTCACCGGACGGCCCCTGGCCGCCTGGCGACACCTGGCCGCCTTGGTCGCGATGAGTGTCTGGAAATTGAGGGTGTTCAGCAGCAGTGATTCAACGAGCTGCACCTCGACCAGGGCGCCCTCGACCCTCGCCACCGGTTCGTGCGGAAACACAGGCTCGCCTTCCGGCGGCATCCAGATCGATCCCCCGAATCGAAAGCCCGACAGGTAGTCCAGGAAGCCGTCTTCAAAGCCCGTGGCGCGCAGATACTCGATCTCCGCGGGACCAAACCGGAAATCCTCCAGGGCCTCCACGAGGGACCCGGCGCCGGCGAACACCGCGTATGCGCCTCCGAACGGCGCCTTGCGGAAGAAGTAGTCGAAGGTGGCCGGGATGGCTGTCCGGCCGTCCCGCCAGTAGGCCCACGCCATCGTCAGCTCGTAGCGATCGGCGTAGAGGCCGCTGACCGGCAGGCGCGATTCAGACCCGGACCCTTGTTCCATGGGCAGGAGCGGCGGGCGCCGGGGATCCATGCGGCCCTCGTGGATCCCGGGCGCCGCCGGCCGTCGATTCACTCAAGGATCGCCTCGGCGTGAATCTCGATGCGCACCTCGTCACCGACCGCCGGGACGCCGGACTCCAGTACCTGATGGTAGTTGATATTATAGTCCTTCCGATTCACCACTGCGGACGCCTCGAGGCCGATCCGGCGCCTGCCTGTCGGGTCCTCGATCGGCCCGGAGACCTTCGCGGGAAGCTCAATCTCCCGAGTCACCCCGCGCATGCTGAAGTCAGCGACGATGACGACCTCGCCCTCGCCGCGCGCCTCGATGCGCTTCGATTGGAACGTGATCTTCGGATGCGTGGCCGTGTCGAGAAAATCGGCGGAACGCAGGTGATCGTCGCGCGCCTCGACGCCGGTATTCAGGCTGGCCGCCTGGATGGTCCCGCGCGCCGCGGAGAGTTTTCCGTCCTCCATCACGAGGGCGCCCTCGAACTGGGTGAAGTGACCCTTCACGAGGTTGATGCCGAAGTGTTTCACGGCGAAGCCCACGCTCGTGTGCGCCGGATCGATCCGATAGGTCTCCGCCGCGAACGAAGCACTCGCTCCGATCAGCAACATGGCGAATCCGAGAGGGGCCAAAAGGTTTCGTGACATGGAAGGTCCTTTGTTTGGCGTGTTGAACTCAACCCGCGCGGGCGGGACGCGCGCAACGATGCACGCACCCGCGCGATTTTCCAGTCAGCATGCGCCCTGCCGGGGTGCCTGATCCGCCCGTGCGATCCCGGAGCGAAAGGGCCCGGCGCGCGTGGCCAACCCCCCCGGGCCCTTCCCTCCTCCTTCCTCCGGGAGGAGGCGCTACTCAGTTCCGGATCCAGAACGTGAATCGGAAGTTCATCCCGAGCATTTGGTCCACGTCGATCGTCTCGTTGAATCCGAGGAACTCCTGCCTCACCTGGCCGAGGGCGCCCACGGCGGCGCCCGTGCCGCCGGTCACGGCGCGGGTGTGGGTGGCCATGCCCTCGGGGCCCTCGGTGACGATGGTGGTGCCGTCGTCGAACTGGAAGACCTGGGTGGTGAACACCATGGGCTCGGCTCCGGCCTCCATTTCCTCGGCGTCGAAGTTGTACACGCCGCGGCACGTCCACGTGCCGATGCTTCCCGGAGTGTCGGGGTTGAAGACTCCCCCGGCCGGAATCGTTCCGCCCGGATAGATCCTGCCCGTCACGATGAAGGTGTCGCCGCGGGAGATCGTTCCCGGCACGCCGTAAAGCGTCCGGGTCAGTCCCGCGTCGTACGCGACGTCGTACACCTGTGAGATGGGGCGGCCCGGGCCGACGGCCGCCGCGCGCGGGTTGCCGTGAACGAGTGCCGTCGCGCCGGCGAGAGCGAGGATTCCGGTTGCGAGAGCCAGAGTGGAGAGGCGTTTCATCGAGTGTATCCGTTCGAGTTTGGTTGTGAGGGGGCGGACGTTCACGTCCGCCGTCGCAACTCAGAGCGAATTCCCGGTCGCCTTCCTGGCCACACGAGGATCACCCGAAAGTGGAATCACACTGACGAAGGACCGCCCGACTTCGCGGGGCATTCCGGCATCCGGCACGGGACGCGCTCCCGGCGGGTGAGCGCCCGCGGGGCGAACCGCACGGCGCGCTCCCGGTTCACGCCTGTGCCGGCTGCGTGACCACGGGCGGGACGATCGCCGGATCGGTCGCGGTCTTCCGCCCCGGCACCAGGATGTACATCGCGGGGATCACGAAGAGCGTCAGGAGGCTTCCCAGGGAAAGCCCGCCGATCACGGCGACGCCCATGGACACCCGGCTTTCGGATCCCGCCCCGAGGGCCAGCGCGATCGGCGCGATTCCGAGGATGGTGGAGAAGGTCGTCATGAGGATCGGGCGGAGCCTTGCCGCGGCCGCGTCCGCCACGGCCGCGCGCCGCGAGGCGGCTCCCGCGTGCAGGCGCTGGTTCGCGAACTCGACGATGAGGATTCCGTTCTTGGTCACCAGGCCGAGCAGCATCACGAGCCCGATCTGGGAGAAGATGTTCATGGAATGGCCGAACAGCCGGAGGGCCCCGAGGGCGCCGGCGAGCGCGAGGGGGACCGTGAGCAGAATCACGAAGGGATCGACGAAGCTCTCGAACTGCGCGGCCAGCACGAAGTAGATCAGCACGAGCGCAAGCAGGAACACCCAGCCGAGCGACGCCGAACTCTCCACGAAATCCCGTGCGCCGCCGGTGAGTTCGGTCGTGAAGCGCCCGTCGAGGACGGCTTCGGCGACGGACCGGAACACCTCGATGCCCTCGCCCATGGTCCGACCGCGGGCCAGGGTGCCGGAGACGGTTGCCGAGGCGTGCCTGTTGAACCGGTACAATTCCGGCGGCGCGCTGCTCTCGGTGAAGGTCACCACGTTGTCCAGACGGATGAGCTCGTCGGTGGTGGCGGATCGGGCGAGCAGCATGGAGAGGTCGTTGGGACGCGCCCGGAACTGGCGGCTCACCTGGCCGAGGACATCGTACTGCTTGCCCCGGTGCAGGAAGTATCCGAAGCGCTGCCCGCTGAGGGATGCCTGCAGCGTCTCGGCGATGTCCTGGGCGCTCACGCCGAGGGACTGCGCGCGGTCGCGGTCGATCGTGACGCGGACCTCCGGTTTGCTGAACTTGAGGTCCGCGTCGAGGTAGGTGAACACCGGGCTGCGCCGGGCCTCCTCGAGAAATCGCGGGAGCACGTCCCGGAGTTCCTCGATCTCCGCGGCCTGGATCACGAACTGCACGCCGCTCTGGCTGGACCTGCGCTCGCCGATGCTCGCCTCCTGGGTGATGTTCACCCGCGCGCCGGTGAACTGGCGCACGAGCGCCTGCAGGTCCGCCGCGATGTCCTGCTGGGAGCGTTTCCGCTCCGAGCGGTCCACGAGAAACGCGCGCACGAAGCCGGTGTTGATGGCGCCCTGGACGCCGGGGCCGCCGCCGGATCCCGGCACCTGGGTCATGAGCAGGTGCGCCTCGGGGATGGCGTCCGCAGCGGCGTCCGCAAGATCGTCCATGAAGGCCTGCATGTACTCGTAGCTGACTCCTTCGGGCGCCGTGGCCCGGAGCCAGAGCCGGCCGCGGTCCTCGAGGGGTGCGAGTTCGCGCGGCAGACCCCGATGACACCACACGCTGACCACCGCGGAGAGGACGAGACAGACGACCGCGGTCCATGGTCTTCCAAGGACGCGCGCGACGCCGCGGGCGTAGCTGCGTTCCATCCATGCGAAGCACGGCTCCGTCCAGCGCACGAGCCGGGGCTGTCCCTCGCGCCGCTTCAGGAGGCGCGAGCTGAGCATG
The DNA here is from genome assembly GCA_964389135.1 of uncultured Verrucomicrobiota bacterium. GTDB lineage: Bacteria > Verrucomicrobiota > Verrucomicrobiia > Limisphaerales > CAIMTB01 > CAIMTB01. The sequence continues at coordinate 23,476 of CAYMDA010000009.1, forward strand.
GGCGTGAGGGTGAGCGCGACGACCGCCGAGATCACGACGGCGCCGGCGATGGTCACCCCGAACTCGCGGAAAAGCCGGCCCGCGAGGCCGCCGATGAACAGGAGCGGCAGGAACACCATCGCCAGGGTCACGGTCGTGGCGATCACCGCCGTGAAGATCTCCCGCGTTCCTGTGATCGCGGCCTCGATGGGCGAGAGACCGTCCTCCATCCGCGCGTAGATGTTCTCGAGCACGACGATGGCGTCATCGACCACCAGCCCGATCGACAGCACCACGCCAAGGAGGGTGAGCGTGTTGATCGAGTAGCCCGCGGCGTACATGACTGCGAACGATCCGACAATGGAGACCGGGATCGCCGCGATCGGGATGAGCGTGGAACGCCAGTCCCTCAGGAACACGAACACCACCAGCACGACGAGGACTAAGGCCACGAACACGGTCTCGGTCACCTCCGCCAGCGAGCGCCGCACGTACTCGGTGTTGTCGAACGCCACCTCGAGCCGCACGTCCGGCGGGAGCTGCCTCTCGAGAACGGCGAGCCGCCGCCGGATCTCATCGACGATTTCGATCTGGTTGGCCCCAGGCTGGGGGCGGAAGTACAGGCCGGCGATCGCCTGGCGCCCGATCTTCAGCGCACCCCGTTCATTCTGCGCCCCGAGCTCCGCATGGCCCACGTCCCGCAGCCGGACCACCTGGTCCCCCCGCCGACGGATCACGAGCGCGTCGAACTCGGCCGGCGTGTTCAGGCGGGACAACGCCTTCACGGGGAGCTCGACCGACTGCCCCTCCACCCGTCCGGACGGCAGCTCGATGTTCTCGCGCCGGAGCGCGTCGCGGATGTCGTTCGGCGTCAGCCCGTGCGCGGCGAGCTTTTCGGGATCCAGCCAGAGTCGCATCGCGTAGCGCTTCTCCGCGGGCTGGTCCACGGTCGCCACGCCGGGGACTGTCTGCAGCCGCTCGCGCAGGCTGTCGGCGATCGCGCCAAGCTCAAGCTGGGAACGCCGGTCACTGCGCAGCGCGAGGCCGAAGATGGGGCTGGAGTCCGCGTGCGCCTTGTTGAGCACGGGCGGATTCGCGTCGGGCGGAAGGTTTCGCGCCGCCCGCGCGACCTGGTCGCGGACGTCGCTCGCCACCGCGTCGAGGTCCGAGTCCAGGGTGAACTCCGCATTCACCTGGCTCACACCCTCGCGGCTGATGGAGCTCAGGATCCGGATGCCCGCGACGGTGTTGACCGCCTCCTCGATGGGCTCGGTGATCTGCGCCTGGATCACCTCGGCCGACGCACCGGGGTAGGTCGTCGAGATCGACAGCGTCGGCGGGTCGATCGCGGGGTACTCCCGGACGCCGAGTTGCGTCAGTCCGATCAGGCCGAAGATCGTGATCATGATCGAGATCACGACCGTGAGCACCGGCCGCCGGACGTTCAGCTCGGCGAGTGTCATGGGACCGCGGACAACCGCACGCTCGCCAGCCCGGCTCTTCCCGCTCCGGCACCGTGATCCTGCCCGTCGGGCGGCGCCTCGGCGCGGCCGCCCTCGAGGACCACATCGACCCGGGAGCCCTCGCGCACCTGCTGGAGGCCCGAGGTGATCACGACATCCCCCGCCCCGACCCCGGACAGCACGTGAATGGTGCGTTCCGTGCGCGTGCCGGTGTGGACCGGGCGCCGTTCCGCGCGGCCGTCGCGCACGACGAACACGTTCGGTCCGTCCACGTCGGGGACCACGGCCACCGAGGGCAGCAGGATGGCCCCCTCGAGACGGTCGAGGGTCACCTCGACCCGCGCGAAGGCGCCAGGAAGCAACCGCGCGCCGGGATTCGCGGCGCGGGCCCTCACGAGGAGTGTCCGGGTCGCGGCGTCGATTCCGGGCTCATGCGCGTAAACCGTCGCATGGAATGACTCGTCGAAGCCCGCCACGGAGAAGCGCACCTCGAGCCCCGGGTTGATCCGCGGCGCAAACCGTTCAGGCAGCGAGAAGTCGAGCTTCAGCTCGTCGAGCCGCTGCAGCGTCGCGATGCGTGAGGACGCGTTGATGAACGCGCCCTCGCTCACGAAGCGCAGGCCCACCACGCCGTCGAACGGCGCGCGGATCTCGGTCTGCGCGATCTGCGCCTCGATCAGGGCCACCTCGGCCCGCTGCACGCCGAGCTCGCTCGTGGCGGTGTCGTACTCCTCCTGGTTGCTGATACCCGCCTCGAACAGGGAGAGGACCCTCCGCTCCCGCTCGACCGCGAGCTGCCGCCGATGCCGCGCGCGGTCGAGGGCCGCGCGCAGATCCGCGTCGTTCAGCTTCACGAGGAGGTCTCCCGCGCTCACGCGCTGGCCTTCCTCGAAGTGGATGGAGACGATCCTTCCCGACGTCTCCGCCTGAAGCTGGACGGCCTCCGCGGCGCGCAGGCTGCCGATCGCCGTGACCGTCTCCGCGAGGGAAGCCGGTTCGACGCGGACCGCCGACACCCGCAGCGGGTCCCGCGCCCCGCTCACCGCGCGGGGCGCCGCCGCCTGGTTCGTCGTGCCGCGGTCAGGCTGAACATGGTCGCGTGCTCTCGAGAGGGGCGCCAGCAGCGCCGCCGCGGTCAGCGCCAGCAGACCCACGCCCCCGAGACAGTAAGTCCATCGCAGTCTCATGCAGGTTCCTTCGCCGGCCGGAACGTCACCGTGCGAGTGACGCCGGATCCGGCGGCGGGCGACGATGGGCCCCCAGTGGCGGACACCTCGCCACAACCACCGCGCCCGCCGCGAATCCTCACAGGGCGGTCCGCTGATAGCCGCCCGTCGCGCGTTCGATCTGGCTCATCGCGGCGAGAACCGTGGCGTCCGCCCACGGGCGCCCGACCACCTGCACGCCGATCGGCAGATGATTTCGGCACGTTCCTCCGCGCACAACGCCGGCCGGATAGCCGGTGACGTTGAACGGCGAAGTGAAGCTCGCTCCGGGCAGGTCACCCAGCTTCTCCGGGTCGCCGATCCGGGGAACCGGCGTGCTCCGCACGGGACAGACAAGGAGGTCGTAGCCTTCCATGAAGGTCAGGATCTCCGTCTTGATCTCGTCCTGGCGCTCGAGCATCTCGACGAACTCCCTGACGGGCGCCTGCGGCAGGTCGAGTTCGCGAGCCGGCCCGGGCACGGTGGTGCCGTGCTTCTCGACCAGACGCTTCTGCCACGCATGCCCATCCGCCCGGGTGAGGTTCCGCCGGAGCTCGATCAGTTCCATCAGGCGCGGCGGAACGTCCTCCGTCACCGAGCAGCCGGCGTCCTCGAGGGCGCGGGCCGCCGCATGCACGGCCTCGACAACCTCCTTTGAGGCGCCCGCGGCGCCCGGCCCCTGCTGCGTGTAGAAGGCCACTCGCAGACCCTTCAGCGGGATGCTGTCGGGATCGTCCATCGGCACCTCGTGAATCGCCGCGTCGATCCCGTCGGGCCCCGCGATGATGGGCAGGATGAGCGCGAGATCCTCGACGCGCCGTGCCATCGGCCCGAGCTGCTGATAACTGTCGAAGGCTCCGCCGTAGTCCACGATGTGCCCCGTTCGCGGGACCCTTCCCGTGGTCGGCTTGATCCCGGCGATGCCGCAGGCGTGCGAGGGGCCGCGGATGCTTCCGCCAAAGTCGCTGCCAATGTCGAAGGACGCGCCGCCTGCCGCGACGATCGCGCCGGCGCCCCCGCTCGATCCGTACACCGAGTAGCGCGGATCGTACGGGTTGCGGGTCATGCCATGGAGGATGTTCGCGGTCGTGGCGAGGCCCGCGACGCCGCCCAGCGTGAACTCCGGCGTGTTGGTCTTGCCGAGCAGGATGGCGCCGGCCGCGCGCAGGCGCGCGACGACGGTCGCGTCTTTGGGCGGCACGAAATGGGCCCGGCCCTGGGTGCCGCCCGTCGTGATGACTCCCTCGGTGTCGATGGAATCCTTGATGGTCATCGGCACGCCGTGGAGCGGACCGCGCAGCTCGCCCGCGACGACCGCCCGGTCCGCGGCCTCGGCCTCCCGAAGCGCCCGGTCGAAACACTCCGCGACCACCGCGTTCAGGACGGGATCCACCTTCCGGATCCGCTCGATGTGCAGCTTCACGGCCTCGGTCGAGGAGATCTTCCGGTCGCGGATCCACGCCGCGAGTTTCGTCGCGGACATGAAAAGCGGATCGTCGCTGCCGTCCCGCGAGGCGCGCCATGCCGCCCTGGCGGGGCGCGTCGCGATCCATGGAACCACGGCAGCCGCGCTGATGCGCGCGCGGCGGAAGCCGGCGCCCGCGAGGAAACGGCGGCGCGACACGGAGTTCGCCGGGGAGCCTCCGGCACGATGGGATCGGGTGACTTCGCTCGAGTTCATGTGTGGATCAGCTTGCGGCGATGGTGATCTCCGGCGCCTTCCAGCCGCCGGTCTTCTCGAGGTGCAGCGCCACGGCGAGGATCTGGTCCTCCCTCCAGGGGCGTCCGACGATCTGCAGGCCGAGCGGCAGGCCCTCCGGGGAGGTCCCGTAGCGAACGACGCACGCCGGCCAGGTGGTCAGGTTGTAGATGGAGGTGTACCCCGCGTTGCGCGGCACCGGACGGTCATGCGCGGGGGCCGGAAAGGCGTTCGTCGGACACAGGATCACGTCGTACTGCGCAAACCATTGCAGGAGCCTGCTCCGCAGCGCGTCCTGCTTCTCGAGGTAGTGAGTGAACTCCGAGGTCTGGATGCAGACGCCCGTCATGTTCGCCCGGAGTCCGGGGGACGGTTCGCGGGTTCCCGCGCGGTCCAGCAGGCGCTGATACCATGCGCCCCCGTCGCCCTTGGTGAGTTTCTCGCGGATCTCGGCGCCCTCGGCGTCTCCCCCGTGGTGGTCCTCCTTCACGTTGCATCCGAGCTCGGCCATGGCGGCGGCGGCGGCGCGGACCATGGCCTGCGTCTCCGGCGTGGGAGTCACCACGCCGTTGTCCGTGTAGTACGCGATGCGCAGCGCCTTCAGGTCCACGTCCGCCGGGGAACGGAGCGGGGCCGGAACCGCGGCTGCGTCGCGGAAGTCCGGGCCCGAGATGATGGGCAGGATCGTGATGAGATCGGCGGTCCACCGCGCGAGCGGCCCGAGCTGCTGGTAGGAGTCGAAGGCCCCGCCATACCCGGGCCAGTGGCCGGTCCGGGGAACGCGGCCGGTCGTGGGCTTGATCCCGGCGATGCCGCAGGCGTGCGCCGGGGACCGGATGCTGCCGCCGAAGTCCGACCCGATGTCGAAGGGCGACCCGCATGCGGCGACGATCGCGCCGGCGCCGCCGCTCGATCCGCGCGGCGTGTGCGCCGTGTTGTAGGGATTGTTCGTCTGGCCGTGGACGAGGTTGAAGGTTCCGCGATTGCCGCCCCCGAGCGTGAACTCGGGGGTGTTGGTCTTGCCCAGGAGGATGGCGCCGGCCGTCCGAAGGCGCGCGACCACCGTGGCGTCGCGGGAGGGAACATACCGCCGCAGGCCGAGCGTGCCGGCGGTCGTGACGACGCCCTCCGTCTCGATGGAGTCCTTCAGCGTGAAGGGAACGCCATGGAGAGGGCCGATCGCCTCGCCCCGGGCGAGACGCTGGTCGGCGGCCTTCGCCTCCGCGCGCGCCCGCTCGGCGCACAGTTCAACCACCGCGTTCAGGCGGGGGTTGACCGTCGCGATCTGCCGCAGGTGCAGTTCCGTGAGCTCCACCGCGGAGATGCGCTTTTCACGAATCATCCGCGCGAGTTCGGTGGCCGACGCGGAGAGGAGCCCGCCTCCGGGCGCCACGGCGGAGGAGGCCGGCGTGATGCGCGCCGCGGCCGCCCCCGCGAGGCAGACGGCGGTCGCCCCGACGAACTGCCTTCGGGACATCCGCAGGCGTCGCACCGGTGGTGGAGGGGAAGACTCGGGATCCGTGGAGTGGGTCATGGTTGGGTTCAGATTTGGCAACAGGGGTTCAGGGAGGTTTCCAAGGCTTGAATCCGGCCGTGCCGTGGTCGGAAGTCGGTTCACGGAGCGGCGCTCGTGAGCTGGTACTCGATCACCTCGCCGGGAAGCGGCGGAGTGACCTCGGGCGGCTTGCGACGGCGGGTCGCCTGCTCGTAGCCGTAGGCGATCTTGAGCAGCTTGAGATCGTCGAACATCCGTCCGACGAACTGAATTCCGACGGGAAGGTTCTCGGAGGTGTACCCCGCGGGCATGATCACTCCCGGCAGGCCCGTCATCGAAGTGAGGTTGTTGACGGAGGGAGAGACGACGCCCGGCCCCGACGGCGCATCCGCGGGCGGAGGCGTCGAACGGTAGAGGAGGACCAGTGCGTCGAGGTCATGCCGGCGGATCAGGTCCTCGATGAGCTCGCGCACGATCCGGCGGTTGCGATAGCGCGCCTCGAAGTCCTCGCTTTCGTCGGGAGCGGGCAGGCCCAGGGCTTCCACGTAGCGCTCGGTGAACTTCTCCGGCCCGACGCGGCGGATCATCTCCTCCATGGTCCTGTAGGGTCGGTTCGGACCAAGACGCGAGAGATAGACGTTGCCCGACGAGATCAGCTCGTACTGGGCGACGCTGCATGCGGCGCTGGAGGACTGGGTGCGCAGGTCGATCCCGGTGAGCACCGGGTCGATGACCTGGGCGCCCGCCGCGGCGAGGTCCGCCACCGCGCGCTCGAACAGCTCGCGGGCCGGCGCGTCCTCCGGGGCGGGACTGACCATCTCGCGGAGCACGCCGATGCGGCGGTTCCGCAGGTGCGGAACGGTGAGCTGGTCCGCCCATTCCATCTTCGGGAACCGGCCGATGCCCTCGTAGGTCGCGAGGTCCTCAGGGTCCCATCCGGCCATGGCGCCGAGGAGGACTGTCGCGTCGTACACGTTGCGGGCCATGGGGCCCGCCCTGTCGTGAGTGGGCCCCCGGGGGACGATGCCGGTCCGACTCACCAAGCCCTGCGAGGCCACCATGCCGACGAGCGAGCAGTAGGCCGAGGGGTTCTGGACCGATCCGCCAGTGTCGGTTCCCACGCCAACCGTGGCGAAATAACAGGCGACCGCAGCACCTGTTCCATTGCTCGATCCCCCGGGGGAAAACTTCGCGTTGTAGGGATTCAGCGTCGCGCCGATCGGATGCGTCTCGCCGAAGCCGTCGCGGCCGAACCAGTTCACGGTGGCGACCTTGGCGAGGATGATGGCGCCTGCCTTGCGGAGGCGGGCGACAAGCGCCGCGTCCCGTTCCGGCACCGGCGCGCCGAAGGGCTTGAACCCTGCCGTCGTGGGCAGTCCCTCGGCGTCGATCAGGTCCTTGAGCACGACGGGGATCCCGTGCATGGGCGAGCGCCGCCCCTTCTCGCGACGCTCGACGTCAAGCCGGCGCGCGTCTTCGAGCGCGTTCGGGTTCAGCGTGATGACCGAGTTGATCCGAGGCCCGGCCCGGTCGTAGGCACGGATCCTCGCGAGGTACATCTCGACGAGCTTCTCCGAGGTGAGGCCCCCCCGGTCGATGGCCGCCTGGATGTCGGCGATGGTCGCGGTCGCGAGGTCGAAGCGCTCGGCTCGTGCCGTGGCCGCGAGGAGTGCCAGGCCGGCCATGCCGGCGCCCAGGAGTGGTTTCAGGTTCATGGATTGGCGCGCGTGAATTCGGGAAGGACGATCGTTTCACCGTCGAGCGGCGGCGTGGACTTCGGCGCCCTGCGATGGCGGGTGACCGCCTCGTATCCGCTTGCGATCCGGATCAGGGTCGGCTCCGAGAACGGCCTGCCGATCCACTGCACGGCGAACGGCATGCCGTCCGGGAAGTAGCCGCCGGGGACAAGGATCGTCGGAAGGCCGGTATAGGAATGGAGGCTGTTGCGGCTCTCCGCGCGGCGCGGGTCGTTGACGTCACGCGGTTCCGTCGAGAAATCGTCGGGAATCGCGGTGCGGTAGGGGAGCACAAGGCAGTCGAGCTCGAACTGGTCCATGAGCCCGATCAGCGCGGACCGCAGCATCTCCTGCTGCTTCTTGACCGCGATGAAGCCGGGATGCCGCTCGAGGTTCCGCACCGCGGCGGCCTCGATGATGGCGGGCTTCACGAGGTCCCCGCCCTTCTCGATCATCTCCCGCACCGAACGGATCGGTGCGTCGGCGGGGAGCCGCGCGAGGTAGGCGTCAATCGCGGCCGCTCGGGCGTACCTCGCCTCGCCCGCGTGATTCTGGACCTCGAGGAGATTCAGGCCCGTGAGGGCGGGGTCCACGAGGATCGCGCCCGCCGCGGCCATGTCCTCGAGCGCCTTCTCCATGAGCGCGAGACCGTCGGTGTGCAGAGGGCCGGACCGGAACATTTCGCGCAGGACCCCGATCCGGGCGCCCTCGAGTCCCCGCGGATCGACGAAGCTGGCATAAGGCCGGTCCGGAAGGCGGCCGATGCAGCGTTCGGTGATGAGGTCCTCCGGATCGTACCCGGCGATGACGTCGAGCGCCGCGGCGCAGTCGTGCACGCTGCGGCACATGGGTCCTCCCTTCTCCTGGCCGGGGCTGCTCCACATCATGCCCGCGCGGCTGATGAGGCCCTCGGTGGCGGCGATGCCGACCAGCGCCCCGTGCGCGGTGGGATTGACGATCGAGCCGCCCGTGTCGCTCCCGAGTCCGATCCAGCCGTACCAAGCGGCGATGGCCGCGCCGGTGCCGGAACTGGAACCGCCGCCGTACTTGCCGGCGTTGTACGGGCTGATCACCGGTCCCTGCAGGGTGCTTCCCCCGGGTGCCGCGATCCCGTACCAGTCCGACTGGTTCAGCTTCGCGAGGATCACGGCGCCGGCCTCGCGGAGGCGGGCGATGACGAAACTGTCGCGCGAAGGCTGCGATCCCGCCATCGGCTTGAACCCGCCGGTGGTCGGCATGTCGAAGGTGTCGAACACGTCCTTCGCCACGACGGGGATTCCGTGCAGGGGTGAGCGTGGCCCCTTGGCGCGGCGTTCCTCGTCGAGTTCGCGGGCGATCTCGATGGCACGCGGATTGACCGTGATCACCGCGTTGAGCCGCGGGCCCTTCTTGTCATACGCCTCGATGCGCGCGAGGCACATCCGGATGAGCTTCTCGGCGGAGAGCACGCCGGCATCCATCGCGCGCTGCAGGTCCGCGATCGTCGCCGTGGAGAGGTCCAGTCGGGTGTCGGCCCGCGAGGGCACGGCAGCCGCCAGGACGGACACGGCGCATGCGAGCGCCATCGCGAGGCATCTCCCCGGGCGCGGGCGTGCGCGGGAAGGGGTCGGCGGGCGGATCGCGCAGATTCGCCTCCGACAGGCAGAATCCATGGGACGGGATGAAGCATTCATGGGTTCAGGCGGGGAGCGGGGCCGGCTTGCGCCAGCCGCCGAACTGGTTCTCGATGTGCTGGGCCACCGCGATCGCGACGTCCTCACGCCACGGCCTGGCGACCACCTGAAGGCCGATCGGAAGTCCCTCGGGGGACGTGCCGGCGCGCACGACGACCGCGGGCCAGCCGGTCACGTTGAAGAGGCTCCGGTAACTCGTCGTGCGCGGGACGGGCTCGCCGATCACGCGGGCGGGCGCGGCGTCCGTCGGGCAGATCAGCACGTCGTACCGGGCGAACCACTGGAGCAGGCGGGAACGGACCTCGTCCTGCTGTTCGAGCAGGAGCTCGAACTCGGGCACGTCGAGCGCCGGTCCGTCGAACACCCGGCCCGGCGAGGGAGGGTGCGTCCCCACCCGTTCATTGAGGCGCCCCAGCCAGGCGCCTCCGTCGGCGTTGCGGAGACGCGGGAGCAGCGAGTACGCCTCGAGATAGCCGTCGGGCACCGACTCCTCGACGGGGCAGCCGAGTGACTCGAGGGCCCGGGCGCAGCGGTGAACCATGGCGACGGTCTCCGCCGTCGGCTGATGGTATCCGTGCACATCCGTGAAGAAGGCGACCCGCAGCGGCGACACGTCCACCGTCCACGGGTCACCCAGCGGCATCGGCCGGATCGCGGCGTCCATGAAGTCGGGCCCGCTGATCAGCGGCAGGATGAGCGCGATGTCCTCCACCCGGCGCGCGATCGGCCCGATCTGCTGGTAGCTGTCGAAGACACCGCCGTAATCCACGATGTGTCCCGTCCGGGGCACGCGGCCGGACGTCGGCTTGATCCCGACGACTCCGTTGCAATGGGCCGGATTCCGGATGCTTCCGCCGAAGTCGCTGCCGATGTCGAACGCCGCGCCGCATGCGGCCGTGATCGCGCCCGCGCCGCCGCTGCTTCCGCCGCACGAGCGCGCCGGATCGTACGGGTTGCGGCTGACGCCGAAGAGGATGTTGACGGTGGTGCCGAGCGGCCGGAGGCCCGGGCTGGACAGCGTGAACTCGGGGGTGTTGGTCTTCCCGAGCAGGATGGCGCCGGCCGCGCGGACGCGCGCCACGGCGGTCGCGTCCGCCGTGGGGATGCGTGTGAGCCAGCCGAGCGTCCCGCCGGTGGTCCGCACACCCTCCGTGTCCAGCGAATCCTTGATCGTCATCGGCACGCCGTGGAGCGGCCCGACGGTCTTGCCGCGGGCGATCGCCTCGTCCGCGTACCTCGCCTCCCGGATCGCGCGCTCCTCGCACAGGGTCACCACGGCGTTGATGTGCGGATTCACCCGGCGGATCACCCTGAGGTGCGCCTCGACCACTTCCGCCGCCGAGACCTCCTTCGCGCGAATCATCCTGGCCAGCGTGGTCGCGGACATCTCGGTCAGCTCGGATCCCTTGTCCGGACCGGGGCTCACGGTCACGGAACGCGCCCGTCGTGCGGCGGTCATGATCCCCGCGGCGGGGACGAGACTTCGGAGAAACCGCCGCCGGTTGGGCCGCGCGGCGTTCGGTCGGGGGAAGGGACTCATGGAGGATTCAGTCATGGGATCAGATCGGTGTGGGTTGCCATCCGCCGAAGGCGGCCTCGAGGTGCTCGGCGACCGCGAAGGCGACGTCCTCCCGGAACGGCCGCGCGACCACCTGCAGTCCGATGGGCAGTCCGCCGGAGGAACCGCAGCGCACGACCACCGCGGGCCAGCCGGTCAGGTTGTAGATCGTGGTGTAGCCCGCGTTCGGCGGGGCCTCCTCGCCGATGAGCCGCGCGGGGCTGGCGTTCGTCGGGCAGATCAGGACGTCGTAATCCCGGAACCAGGCGAGGCATCCGCTCTTGAGCTGGTCGCGGCGCTCGATGAGCGCGCTCAGTTCCGAGATGTGCAGCACGGGGCCGTCGAACTTTCTTCCCGCGGCCGGGAACCGCGTTCCCACACGGTCCGCGATGCGGCGGATCCACTGGCTGCTGTCGGCGAAACGGAGCTTCGGATAGAGATCCCAGAGTTCCTCGTACCCGGGCGGCGCGCTTTCCGTCACGGAGGCGCAGACCGATTCCAGTTCACGCGCGGCCTTGCGGACCGTGGCGACGGTGTCCGCCGTGGGCTTGTGGCGGTTGTTCACGTCGCTGAAGAAGGCGACGCGCAGGTCCTTCAGGGTGACGTCCGCCGCGGACCGGAACGGTGCCGGCACGATCGCCGCGTCGAGGTGATCCGGGCCCGCGACGATCGGGGTGATCAGGATCAGGTCCTCCACCCGCCGGGCCATCGGCCCGATCTGCTGCTGGCTGTCGTAGATGCCGCCGTAATCCACGGCGTGCCCGGTCCTCGGGACGCGCCCCGCCGTTGCCTTGATCCCGGTGATTCCGTTGTTGTGGCATGGCGAGCGGATGCTTCCGCCGAAGTCACTGCCGATATCGAAGGCGGCCCCGTGCGCCGCGACGATGGCGCCCGCGCCGCCGCTGCTCCCGGCGCAGCTCCGCGCCGTGTCGTAGGGATTGCGCGTGAGCCCGAAGACGAGGTTCATGGTGGTCCCCACGGAGTAGGAACCGCTGCCGATCGTGAACTCGGGCGTGTTCGTCTTGCCGAGTAGGATGGCGCCCGCCGCGCGCACGCGCGCGACGGCGGTCGCATCCCGCGCCGGCACGTGATTGAACCGGCCGAGGGTGCCCCAGGTGGTTCGCACGCCTGCGGTGTCGAGCGAGTCCTTCACGGTGAACGGAACGCCGTGCAGGGGTCCGAGCGACTCCCCGCGCGCCAGGGCGCGGTCGGCGGCCTCCGCCTCCTTCAGCGCCCGCTCGAAGCAGCAGGTCACCACGGCGTTGAGGTGCGGATTCACGGACTCGATGCGGTCGATGTAGGCGCGCACCGCCTCCGTCGCGCTGACCTTTCGCTGCCGGATGAGCTCGGCCAGCCGCGTCGCCGACGCGTGGGTGAGAATCTCGCTGGAGTCCTTCGACGCGAGATACCGCCCGCGGTCGGAGGGCGCGCCCCGCGCCGAGATGAAGGGCGCCGCAATGGGTGTCGCCAGGGCGGCAAGCATGCGCCGGCGACTGCCGCGCGCGGCCGCGCGGGGTGATGCACTCGGTCTGGTCGATGTCACGTTCATAGAGTGGGTTTCCGCCATCCGCCGGTGTTGCTCTCGATGACCCGCGCGATTGCCAGCGCGATGTCGTCCCGCCACGGGTGACCGACGACCTGCACGCCGATCGGAAGTCCGTCGGGGCTCCAGCCGCCGCGGACCACGGCGGCCGGCCACCCCGTCGCGTTGTAGATGCGGGTGTAGTTGGAATTCTGTTCGGGCGTGTCCGACAGTTTCGGCGCCGGGCGGGCGTTCACCGGGCAGAGGATCGCGTCGTAGTTCCGCATCCAGTGGAGCATCCGGCTGCGGGAGTGATCGACCTCCTCCATGACCTCGAGGAACTCGGGGGTCGGCATGAACTCGCCGGTGATCCGCGCCGCGAGGCCGGGGTCGGGCACGTCCGTCCCGTAGCGGTCCAGCAGCCGCTGCTGCCAGCAGCCGCCCTCCGCGGCCCTTGCCTTCGCCGCGAGCTCGTAGTCGTGCCGGTAACCCGGGTGGATGTCCTCGGTCACGGCGGCGCCGGCCTCGCGCAGCATGGCCGCGGCCTCCCGCACGGCGCGCTGCGTCTCCAGCGTGGGGGTCATCACCCCGTTGTCCGTGTAGAACGCGATTCGAAGCCGGTCGATCCGCACGTCGGACGCGCTGCCCAGGGGAACGTCGAAGCAGAACGCGTCCTCCATGTCCTCGCCGCAGATGATCGACATGAGCAGCTCCACGTCCTCCACGCGGCGCGCCATCGGCCCGAGCTGCTGCCACGAGTCGAACAGGCCGCCGTATCCCGGAACATGCCCGGTGCGCGGCGTGCGGCCCGACGTCGGCTTGATGCCGGCGATTCCGTTGGCGTGGCAGGGGCCGCGCACGCTCCCGCCGAGGTCGCTGCCGATGTCGAACGCCGCGCCGCAGGCGGCGACGATCGCCCCGGCCCCGCCGGAACTGCCCGCGGGCGAATGCTCGAGGTTGTAGGGATTGCGGGTCGTGCCGAACAGCAGGTTCACCGTTCCGCGTCCGCCGCCGCCCATCGTGAACTCGGGCGTGTTCGACTTTCCGAGGAGGATGCCTCCGGCGGCGCGAACCCTGGCGACGACGGTCGCGTCGCGGTCCGGCACATGGAACGCGCGCCCGAGTGTTCCGGCGGTGCTGCGCACCCCTTCCGTCTCGAGCGAGTCCTTGATCGTGAAGGGAACGCCGTGCAGGGGGCCCATCACCTTCCCGCTTGCAAGCATCTCGTCGGCGCGGCGGGCCTCCGCGAGCGCCCGATCAGCCGCGAGCGTGACAACCGCATTGATCCGCGGGTTCACCTCCTCGATCCGCTGGAGGTGCGCCTCGACGAGTTCGACGGCCGTCACGCTCCGCTTGCGGACGAGCTCGGCCATCTCGCGCACGGACAGCTCGGTCAGTCCTCGGCCCTCCAGGTCCGGGGCCGCCCGCACCCGCGCGCCTCTGACAAGGATGGATGCCGCGGTGAATGCCGCCGCTCCCGCCATGAATTCGCGCCGCGCCATGCCCCGCCGGCAGGAGGACGCTCCGGATCCCGCGTTGGATTTCATCGTGCTCACAGGTGAATGCATGTGAAGTGGGTCTCAGGTCTGCTCATCGCCGGGCGGCCGCCATCCCCCGGTGAACTCCTCGATGGCGGTCATGACTGCGAGGACGACGTCGTCCCGCCACGGGCGTCCCACCACCTGCACCCCCATGGGCATGCCCTCGGGGCACGTGCCGCCCCGAACCACGCCTGCCGGCCAGCCATTCAGGTTGTAGATCGTCCGGTAGCTGGCGGTGCGTCGGTTCGGTGCGTCGTGCAGCGGCGCGCCATAGGCGTGGGTCGGGCAGATGATGACGTCGTAGTCGCGGAACCAGGAGAGCTGCGCCTTGCGGATCCGATCCTCCTCCTCCAGCAGGAAGGTGAATTCGCCCGCGCTCAGGCAATCCCCGTTCACCCGGCCCTCGAGCAGGGGCGAGAGGCGCTCCGTGCCGCATTTCTTCGCCAGCCTGCGGATGTGGCTTCCGCCGCCGGCGCCCTTGGAGCGCTGCATGATCTCGATGCCCTCGGGGATCAGGGGCGGCGCGCTCTCGCTCACCGAGGCGACGCGTCCCTCGAGGTGGCGCACGACCCGGTGCACCATGGCGATCGTCTCCGGGATCGGCTGATGGTAGCCCGCGGTGTCCGTGTAGAACGCGACCCGCAGATCCCGCAGCCGGACGGCGTGGACCGGGCCGAGCGGCACGTCGGTGACATGGGAATCGATGAAGTCCGAGCCCATGATCGTCCGCAGCACGAGGTCCACGTCCGCGACGCGCCGTGCCATGGGCCCGAGCTGGGTTCGCGTGTTGAAGATCCCGTGGAGGTCCACGATGTGCCCGGTCCTCGGGACGCGGCAGTTCGTCGGCTTGATCCCGGCCACCCCGTTGAAGTGGCATGGGGAGCGGATGCTGCCGCCGGTGTCGGAGCCGATGTCGAAGGCGGTGCCGCAGGCGGCGACGATGGCGCCGGCGCCCCCGCTGCTTCCGCCCGGGATGCGGCGCACGTCATAGGGATTGTTGGTACGGCCGTACACGAGGTTGTCCGTGATGGAACCCATCGTGAACTCCGGCGTGTTGGACTTGCCGAGGAGGATCGCGCCCGCCGCCCGGAGGCGCGCGGCGACGGTGGCGTCCGCCGCGGGCACGTGGTTCCGCCTGCCGAGGGTGCAGCCCGTGCTGACCACGCCGGCCGTGTCGATGGAGTCCTTCAGGCTCATGGGCACGCCATGCAGGGGGCCCAGGGGCTCTCCCTTCGCCTGTCGCTCGTCCGCGGCGGCCGCCTCCTCCATGGCCCGGTCCAGGCAGCCGCACACCAGGGCGTTCAGCCGCGGGTTCACCGACTCGACCCGCCGCGCGTACGCCTCCACAACCTCGCGGGCCGACACCTCCCCGCTCCGGATCTTCGCCGCCAGCACGGTTGCCGGCATGCCGCACAGCTCACCCGACGGCGGCACCGACGCCCGGATGCGCGCACCGCCCTGAAGCAGCGCCGCAGCCGCGACGCCCGCGCCGATGAATCCGCGCCGCGTGACGGGCGCCTCGAGGATGTTTCCAGTTCTCATCTGTGTCCTTGGGTATGCTCAGAAGGAGATCGCCACCGTCGCGTTGACATTGAAGGGTTCCCTCACCCCGACCATCATCCCGTTGTTCGCTCCCTTGTTGAAGTAGAGCTCGTCGGTGAGGTTCCGGAAGTCGACCTTCGCGAACCACCTGCCCTTCCCGTAGAACACGGAGGCGTTCAGCACGGTCGCGGGCGGGAGGTAGTAGATCTGGGTGCGGTCAGAGTAGAATCCGTTCTGATAGGTCACTCCGAAGCTTCCGCCGAAGCCGCTCGAGTGGGTGTAGGTCGCGAACAGGTTCAGGATCACGTCGGGGATACCCTCCACCTCCGGGAACGCGCCGTCGGCGATGGTCACCTGGGGCACGCCGCCCCATCCGAACGCCTCGGCCGGCACGAGCACCCTGCCCGTGTCGGGGTCGATGACATCGGAGAATCCGACGAACCGGCCGTTCACCCGCACCACGCCGCCCGTGAGGTACTCCGCCTCGCTGATCACCGCAGAACCCACGATCGACAGGTTCCGGACCGGCACATACCGCAGCTCCAGCTCGATTCCGCGGCTCTCCGTGGCGTCCACGGACTCAATGCCGTCCTGCTCGCTGAACGACATCCGTGACTGCTGATAGAAGGCGAGGGTGGCGAACAGCCGGTCGCGGAAGAAGCTCCCCTTGACTCCGGCCTCGTAGAGCTCGGAGCGCGCGTACGCCCCGTTCTGCCATGAGCTGGCGGCGATCGACGCGTCCGACGTGTTCACGAGCAGGGCCGACTGCTGCGCCACCGTCACGTACGGCCGCAGGTTGAACGGGGCCAGCCACGAGACACTCGCGCTCCAGGAGAGACCGTAGTCGTTCCCGGACTCCCGGAACGCGGTGGTCGTGATCCGGTTCTCCAGGTCCGCGGTTCTCCCCACGTTCGCGGAGGTCTTGCCCAGGAAGACCCCCGGGGGCCGCTCGTAGTCTCCCGTGACGTAGTCGAAGCGGCCTCCGCCCACGATGTTGATCGTCTTGAACAGCGTCTGGTCCGTCAGCAGTCCGATGCCCGTCTCGAGATACTGGGAGTCGTTGATCTGCGTGATGGCGCTTCCGTCCAGACCTTCCCGGTCGTTGATGAAGCTGAAGAACGTGTCGTTCGGGCTGAATCCGCCGTCCGGACCGGACATCAGGTCGCGCCGCTGGTCGTAGTCACCACCCGTGGTGTTCTCCCGGTACGTGTCAGTGAAGCGGAGGTTCGCGGAGGCGAGGAACTTGCCCTCCAGCCAGGAAGGCTGCCAGTCCGCCTCGTGCGAAACCGTGAACTTGTCCTCGAGCACACGCGGCTTCTGGATCTGCGAGAAGGGATTCCGGCCATCCTTGATCTGGTTGTAGGTGTGGAAATAGATCTGGTTCTTCATGGTCAGCGCCGGATCCGAGTCATTGATGAGGTCCAGGAAGACGTCGAAGATCAGCGCGTCGTAGTAGTCCTCGCCGAGCGTCCGGGAGTAGTCCATGTTCACCAGCCGGAACGAGTCGTAGTCGAGCTGCCATGGCTCCGGCAGGTTGTTCAGCGCGGAGGAGCCCGAGCCGATGATCTCCCCGGTGTCCACCCGGCGGACCGGACCGACCGGCCGGCCGGTCGCGTCCACCTCCTGCCGGAAGTTCGGCTTGCCGGTGACCGTGCCGAAGTTGACGAAGATCGGGTTGTAGGTTGCGTCGGGGGGACGGGATCCGAACAGCTCGCGGTCCGAGATCTTCCCGTCGCCGTTCGCGTCGAGGTTCACCGCGAACCCGCCGCGCCAGTACTTGCCGTCCTTGAGAAATTCCTCGGTGACACGATTGACTCCCCCGTTCAGTCCGCCGCGCGAGTCCTGGACGACGATGCCGGTCTCGGCCCGCCACACGTCGTTGATGTCCATGGAAACGGCGAGCTGCCCTACCAGATGCTCGTCGAAATTCGTGTCCCAGTAGCTGTCGGAGTCCTCGAAGTACCCGTAGAAGTACATTCCCGCGCGCCGGTTCGGGATGAAGTTGAGGGGCCCGCCGTAGTCCAGTTCCGCGATGCGCTTGTTCCATGAACCCACCGTCATCGTGACCTTCCCCTCGAAGCGGTCCATGTACTTGCCGCTGACGCTCCGGGCGGTCTTCGGGTTGAAGTTGAGGTAGCCTCCGATACGGCCTCCGCCATAGATTGGCGACGCGGGTCCGCGAACCACCTCCACCGAGTCGAACGCGGTGAAGATGGTGCGATAGTTCCCCTGCGGATCGGGCTTCTTCATCCCGCGGAAGTAGTAGTCCCCCGACTGGTTGCGAACGTTGATTCCTCCCTGCAGGCCGAAGCGGAAGTTCGAGTAAGTGCTCGGGGCGACCTGGTAGAGATCCTCGACATTCTCGATTCCCGCCGCCGACAGAAGCTCGGAACTGAGGACAGTCACTGAACGCGGCGTGTCCAGGATGGATTTGTTGAACCCGATGACACTCTCCACGGGGGTGTCGGGAAGGATGAACGTCGGGTCGGAACCCCCGACCGCCTCAAGGGCCTCCACCTCGCCCACGGCCCCGCCGTCGACTTCCTCCGGCATGGGAAGGTCCACCGGGGGAAGGTTCGTGCTGGCCTCCTGCGCGTGCAGGTTCAGGGGGATCGTCTGACTAAGGGCTCCGAGAGCGATCAGGGTGCGAATCGCGATGCTTCTCATTGGGATACTTCTCAGCCCGGTGGGTGGGGGACGCGTCCCTCGAGTCTGCCGCCCACGAACGGGTGCGCGCCGCCCCGAGCACCGCGTGTGCCACGGGTGCGTGCCGGATCCGGATCGCGCCGCCCGCGGAGCCCGCGCAGCGATTCCGGCCCCGCCGCGCCGGCCCTGGCGGCGGCGGCGGGCGTCAACCATGAACCCGGTCTCCGCTCACCCATGAACCGACGACCCGAATCGCGCCCCTCCCTGGCGTGCATCAAAGCGCTTCATGCATCGGCATGCGCGCTGCTCATGGATCGGACAGGGAGGGTTCGAGCGGGAAGTGCGCGATTTCTAGCCACGTCCCGCGCGCGAAGTGCGCAGCCTGCTCAATTCGCTACTTCCCCGCGCGTCCCCGCGGCGCGGTAAGTCGCGACTCATGGCGGAAACTCATGGATTCACTCACTGGATCCCGGGAATCGGCCGGACGGACCGGCGCGGGAGGCGGCGCTCCCCGCGCCCCGCAACTCACTTGCCGCAGTGACTTTCGCCCGGCGGAGTGAGTTGGCACGGCGGGTGCTCGGGTGGCGCCGGCTGAGGCGCTCGCGCCCACGCCCGGGGGAGACGCGGCGGTCATGAACCGTTGGCTTCACTGACGGCGCGCTCCCGCCGGAAGCAACACAACCCTGTCATACCTCATGAGCCGGTTCCTGCCATGCCTTGCTGTCCTGATGTTCCTTGCCTCCTCCCGGGCCGCCGATCCCCCGTCCCCGATCCAGGAGGTGCGCTCCGTCTGGAAGGAATGGTCGCATGTGAAGTCGCTGATTTCCGAGGAGCGCAACGCGTGGGACCGGGAGAAGCAGTCGATCGCCGACGCCGTCGCGGTCGCAAAGCAGGAGATCGCGGCGCTCACCGCCAGGCTCGAGGCGCTCTCGGACAGCGCCTCCGGAAGCGAGCGGCAGAGGTCGGAGCTGCTCGAGAAGATCGAGGAGTCCAAGGCGCACCAGGCGATCTTCAATGAGGCCATCGACGGCCTCGAACAGACCGCGCGCGATCTCCTGCCGGCGGTGCCCCCGCATCTGCAGGCGGAGCTTGCGCCGCTCCTTCAGCGCCTCCCGGCCCAGGGCGCGACCAACGGTCTCCCGATCTCCCAGCGGATGCAGACGGTGATCGCGCTCGCCGCGCAGCTCGACAAGTTCAACGCCGCGGCGTCGCTCGTCACCGAGGTGAAGGATCCCGGCAACGGCAAGTCCATGGAGGTCCGCACGCTCTACTTCGGACTGGGCGCGGCGTTCTACAGCGATGTGACGGGGACCCACGCCGGATGGGGTCGCGCATCCGAGGACGGTTGGTCATGGACGCCGGCGACGGGCGCGGACGCCGCGAAGATCGCCTCCGCGATCCGGATCTACTCAGGGGAGGAACCACCCGCCTTCGTGAGCCTCCCGGCGAAGATCAGCGCCGACTAGAACCCCGCGAGTCTTTCCGCACATGAAACACATCCTTCTGGCCGCGACGGCGGCCCTTGTCGTGATCGGCCACGCCCGTGATGTCGCGGCCGCCCCCGCCCCCTCCAGCCTTCCCGCGTTCGAGAAGGGACGCGCCGCCCTCGAGGCCGCGCACGCCGAGCTCGCGCAACTGCGGGCGAGGATCACGGAGGAACGCGTTCCCCTGGCCGCCAGCCTTCGGGAGATCGAATCCGAGCTGCTCGCCAGGCGCCGCGAGGCCGAGCGCCTTCAGCGGCTGGCGGACAACCAGACAATCGACCTGCGCAACCTCGAGACGGAGCAGAAGCTCCGTGCCGACGAGATCGACTACATCGAGACGCTGCTCACGGACTATGCCTCGCGCCTGAACGCCACGATCGACGCGGGCGAGATCCAGCTCTATTCGGACCGGCTCAACGAGATCCTCAATCTTGAGTCGGACTCGGGGACACCCCGGGCCGAGATCCTGAAGGCGAAGCTCGAGGCGCTGCACCTCGGGCTGAACCGTATCCGCGAGCGCCTCGGGGGAGCGCGCTTCCCGGGCAACGCGGTCCTGCCGGACGGATCCGTCGAATCCGGCACCTTCGCCCTGATCGGGCCGCTGTCATACTTCGCGGCCGGGAATCAGGCTGCGGCGGGACTCGTCGAGCGCGGCGCCGCGGCCCATCCGCGCGTGACGGTGATCACGCCCGAGTCCGTGCCCCTGATCGCGGGCTTCGTCGCGCGGGGGGAGGGCCCGCTGCCGGTGGATCCCACCATGGGCAAGGCGAAGGCCATCGTCACGAGCGAGGAAAGCCTTGCGCAACACATCCGGAAGGGAGGCTTCTGGATGGCGCCCATCCTCTTCTTCGGGGCCGCGGCGCTGGTGATGGCGCTCTGGAAGCTGTGGGAGATCAGCGCGATCAAGCGCCTGCCCGCTCCCGTGCTGAAGCAGGTGCTTGGCCTCCTCGGCCAGGGCAAGACGGCGGAGGCTTCCGCGCTCCTTCGGGAACATCCCGGCCCTGCCTCGCGCATGCTTTCCGAGGCGATGCGGAACATCGCCCTTCCCCGCGAGGTGCTCGACGAGATCATGTACGCGTCGATCCTCGAGGTTCAGCCGAAGCTCGAGCGGGGACTGCCGCTGATCTCGGTGACGGCCGCCGTCGCCCCCCTGCTGGGCCTGCTCGGCACGGTGACGGGCATGATCACGACGTTCAGCCTGATCACGCTGTTCGGAACCGGCGACGCGCGCTCGCTCTCGTCCGGCATCTCCGAGGCCCTGATCACGACCGAGTACGGACTGATCGTCGCGATCCCCTCCCTGCTGCTCTACGGCTATCTGTCACGCCGGGTGAGCGGAACGCTGGGTGACATGGAGAAGATCTCCGTCGCGTTCAGCAATGGCATCGCCGCGCTTCGCGCCCGCCGGCCGGACCTCCGGCTCGAACCCGCGACCGCGCCGGATGAACCGGAGACCGCCGTCGCCACGGCCTGAACCTCCCGCAACTCACGGCATCGAATGAATCCGCTTCTCGAAGCCCTTTCACTCTGGGTGGCCGGAGGCCCCCTGATGATCCCGCTCGCGGTGCTCTGCGTCGCGCTCTACTACATGATCTTCGACCTGTTCTTCGAGCTGCGCGGTCGCGCCTTTCTCCGGCTCGAGGAGAATGAATGGGCGCACTGGATCGACCGGCCGGAGGACGCGCAGGGCGAGATCGCGTCGGTGATCCACTACACCCAGGACCACGCCCCCTCGCTGGACGAGATCCGGCAGCGCTTCGCGGAGGTCGCGGCCACGTACCTGCCGCCGGTGGAGCGGCGCATCCGGCTCGTCGGGATCATGACCGGCGCCGCGCCGCTGCTCGGCCTGCTCGGCACCGTCACGGGGATGCTGACCACCTTCGCCGGGATCTCCGGCGGCGGAGGCGGCAAGGCCACCATGGACCTCGTCGCCGGGGGAATCTCCGAGGCGCTGATCACGACACAGACCGGCCTGCTCATCGCGATCCCGGCGTACGTGCTGTTGTCGCGCATCCGGCGCCTGCAGCACCGGCTGGCGCTGTTCCTTCGCAGGGTGGAGAACCTGACCCTCAAGCGCTTCGCGCGCCAGCTTCACCCGACTCCGCTGCCCGCGGCCACTCCGATGCCCATCGGGGCGGTGGCCTGACCTTCAACCCAGACACAACGCCATGCCACGCAGGAGCATTTCCCAAGCCGTTCCCGCCGGGGATGAAATCAACATGTCGCCCCTCATCGACATGGTCTTCATCCTCCTCATCTTCTTCATCGTGACGACCGTCTTCGTGGAGGAGACGGGCGTCGAGGTGAACAAGCCGCAGGCCTCCGCCGCCATCCCTCTCCAGGCGGAGAGCATTCTCATCGCAATCACTTCCAGCGGGAAGGTCGTTTACGGCGGACGGGAGATCGGCGTCGGCGGAGTGCGCTCCGTCGTCCGCCGGCTCGTCCAGGGAGATCCCGAGATCCCGGCGATCATCCAGGCCGACAGGAGCGTGCCCACGGAGCTGCTCGTCCGCGTGATCGACGAGTGCAAGCTGGGCGGCGCCCGGGCGGTGAGCATCTCCACCGAAGGCAAGTCCTGACCCGTCACGCCATGCCCACGCCCCCCGTTGTCACGCCGTTCCAGGGCCGGGAAGGCGGTTACAACCGCACGAGGCCGGTGGCGGCCGCCCTCATCGCCGCCGCCGGAATCTTCCTGCTGCTTCCGCTGACCACGCTGGTCCGCGGGGGCATCCGCAAGGGAGATGAGATCCGGACGGTCGAGGTCAGCCTGCCGCCGCCGCCCCCTCCCCCGATGGACGAACCCCCGCCCGAGCCCGAGCCGCCCCCGGAGTCTCAGCCGGAGCCCGAACCGATCGAACCCCAGCAGCTGTCGCTGGCGCAGATGGAGCTCGCCCTGAACCCGGGATTCGGCGACGCCATGGCCGGCGGGTTCCACTTCGAGTCCTTCGCCTCGCAGTCCGACGCCTCCACGATCGCGGATCTCGAGATCTTCGACGTGCGCGACCTCGACAAGCCCCCCGCGCGCATCAAGACGGTTCCGCCGACCTACCCGCTCGAGCTCAAGCGCGCCCGTGTCCAGGGCACCGTCGTCCTGCTCCTGATCATCGACCAGGACGGGCGAGTGACCGTGGATTCGGTCGTGGAGGCCGATGTCCGCGAGTTCATCCAGCCCGCGATCGCCGCGGCCGAGCAGTGCATCTTCGAATCCCCGACGCGCGGAGGCCAGAAGGTGCGCGCACGCTACACCATGAGAGTTCCGTTCCGACTTTGAACCTACCTTCCCAACCCCGATGTCACTGATGAAGATCACCATGCCCCTCGCCGGCGCCGCCCTGCTCGCGTTCGCGCCGACGGACCTGATTGCCGCGGATCCCCTGTTCGAGAACTCGTGGAACAATCCGCAGTTCGTCGCCCGGTTCACGGGAAGCTACGGCTTCGACACCGGCGTCAACCCTGGGATCACCCAGGAGGAGAAGGCGCTGTTCGAGAAGCTGGTGCCGCTGATCCAGTCGCAGCCGGAGAACGCGGTCACCATGCTGAAGGCGGCGATCAAGCCGACGTCGAGCGCCGCCCTCGACTTCACGCTCGCGAACCTACTCTTCCAGACGCGCAAGTACGACGCCGCGATCGCCAGCTACGAGGCGGCGCTTCGCAAGTTCCCCAACTTCCTGCGCGCGCACAAGAACCTCGGGCGCCTTCACGTGCAGCAGGGGGCGCCCGACAAGGCGCTTCCGCACCTGCTCCGCACGCTCGAGCTGGGCGGGGTCGAGGGGGACATCTACGGGCTGATCGGCTACTGCTACCTGCAGCGCGGCGCCACATCGAGCGCGCTCGACGCCTACCGCCAGGCCCTGCTCTTCTCACCGGAGAGCCGCGACTGGCGCCTCGGAAAGATCCAGTGCCTCATCCAGATGGGCGAGCACGGCGAGGCCGTCGCGATGATCGACGAGCTTCTCGCGCAGTCACCCGATGATTCAAGCCTCTGGCTGCTCCAGGCGAACGCGCTCGTCGCGAACAACCGGCCCGCGGAGGCTGCCGTCAACCTCGAGGTCACCCGCGAGATGGGCAAGGCGACGCCCGCGAGCCTCGCCCTGCTCGGTGACATCTACATGAACGCGAACCAGCCGGACCTCGCGCTGGCGGCGTACATGGACCTGCTCAAGGCCTCCCCCGCCGAGGCGGAACGCGCCCTTCGCGCCGCGCGCATCCTCGCCTCGCGCGCCGCGTGGAACGAGGCCGAGACCTACCTCAACGCCCTCGAGGGCACCCTCGCGAGTTCCCTCAGCGAACGCGACCGGATCGAACTCCTCGGCCTCCAGGCCAAGGTTGCCCTCGCCCGCGGCAACAACGACCGCGCCGCCGAACTGCTCACGGCCGCCCTCGAGAAGGATCCGCTCAACGGGCGGGCACTCCTTCTCCTCGCCGACTACTATTGGAAGAAGGAGGACCGTGAACGCGCCGATCTCTATTTCACCCGGGCCGCCGGCGTGGAGGAGGTGCGCGTGGAGGCGCTCGTCCAGCACGCCCGGATGTGCGTCGCCTACCGCGACTTCGAGACCGCCTCGCGCCTCCTGAACCGCGCCCAGAGCATCGAGCCCCAACCCCACGTCCGCGACTTCCTCGCGCGGGTGGACGCCGCCGCCCGCGTCAACCGCCTGTGAACGACCCTTCGCGCTTCGTGATCGGACCATCGGAACCGCCTGAGCAGGGAGCCCCCCTGCGGCCCCTGTTCGACACCCGCCAGCTCCTCGCCTTCAGCATCCTCGCGCAGACGGGGAGCTTCACGCGCGCCGCGCGCGACCTCGACGTGACGCAGTCGGCCGTCAGCCACTCGATCCGCTCGCTCGAGGCGAGCATCGGCTGCCGCCTGTTCGAGCGGAACAGTCGCAAGGTCCAGCTCACCCTGGTGGGCGAGCAGTTCCTGCATCACGTCGGCCGGATCCACAACGAGATCGCCGCCGCCTACGAGTCCCTCCAGATGCTGCGTCGCTGGGGTCAGACGCAGCTTCGAATCGCCGCCCCGACCTCCATCTGCGAGGTGCTGCTCCCGCGCTGCCTGTGCGAGATCCGGCAACGCTATCCGCATTCGCTGATCAGCGTTGCCGCCGCCGACCGCCCGGAAGCCATCGCCGAGCTCATCGCCGGCCGCGCGGACCTCGCGGTGGTGGTCGGCGGCGGCCCCGATCAACGCTTCGAGTTCCACCCCCTGTTCCACGATGAGCTGTCGTTCGTCCTGCCGCCCACGCATCCGTGGGCGCAGTCGCCGCCATCGTCGCCGTCCGCCGTCGGCTCCGAGCCGCTCCTCACCTACCGGCCGCAGAGCTACACGCGCAGCCTCATCAACGACTACTTCGCCTCCCTTGGGATCGAGCCCACCGTCATCGTCGGCTGCGACAGCCTGGCCGCGCTCCGTGAGATGGTGCAGCTCGGCATGGGGGTCGGCGTGTTCGCCCACTGGATGGTCGCCAAGGAGATCGCGTCGGGGCGCCTCATCCGCCGGCCGCTCGGTGAAAGGCCGCTCATCCGTCGATGGGGCGTCCTCACACTCCGCAAGCGTCCCCTGAGCCTCGCACAGACACGCCTCCTGGAGAGCCTCCGAACCCTCGCCCCGCGCGCCATTGACGGCATCGTGCCGGAGCCCGTGGACACCTCGGCCGCCAACGGAGACCGGATCACGCCGGATCTCTCCGCCGCCGGCTGACTGCGCGCCGGGGCCAGCCGGCGCACCTCTCGCCGCGCCCGCCTACCGTCGGACCGCCAATCGGACGGAAAGGCGGGCGCCATCGTTTCTGCCCCTGCCGAGATGACGGCCTCGCGACGGCCCCGCCCCGGGGCCTCCCCGATCTCGCGACCCTTCATCGCAATCGCGGCTTCGACGCGCGCCAGGAGGTCGGGCAGGTCCAGCACCTAGCCCGAGGCTCCGGCAGCGAACTCGAGGCCCGCCTGCTCGAGGACGAGGTCAGCAGGATCCAGCGGAGCAACCTGATCCGCGCCCGGAACGAGTACTTCCTGAGCAACGCGCTCCGGCTCGATTCCGCCCTGCCGGCCTCCGGCGGCACGCCGGCGCCGTACAGCGAGGAGATCGCGCAGCGCCAGGTCGAGGTGCTTCAGAAGGCGCGGGCCGTGTCCGCGCGCCGCGTCAGGCCTGTTCACGCAGGCGTTCCCGTGGGTGAGCGGCTTTCTCCGGCCGTGGGCTCTCTGCGGGCTGGCCGTGGTCCTCCGCGGTCCACGGCCGCCCGCTTCCTTACGCTGACCGGCGGTCATTCGCGTCCGGCGGATGCCGATCCGGATCCCTCCCCCGAACGCGCCCGGTAGAACGCCGCTCCAGCGGGCGCGCCGACGGAGATCCGCAGGCTGCCGTCGGCTTCGGCCCTCGCGGATTTCACGACCCGCCATGCGCGGAGGTCGGTCGATTCCTCGATGACATACTCCTCACCCGCGACGCCGCGAATCACCAGTTCCACATCCGTGCCCGACCGGACGATCGACAGTTCGGCTGCGGTTCCCGCCTCGCCGCCCGCGGCGACGCGACGACCGGCAATGGCGACATCCGTGCCGTCGAACGACGCGGTGCCGATGAACTCGATGGTGGCGGGCGCCGTCTCCAGCGCGGTGATCTCGTAGGTCAGCGTGCGCGCGTTCGAGTCGAAGTAGGGCCCCCACTTGACCTTCCGGTTCACGCGGTCGAACCGGCCGTCGTGGCTGATGTGGCGGACAATCACCCCCTCCGGCACGGTGTCCTCCACGGCATAGACCGTGACACCGGAACCCGGCTCGACGTGGTTCTCGACAAGGAAAGGAACGTTCTTCCTGAACCGGGAGGGCACGGTCCCCTCGGCCGAGTTCCGCGGCCCGGAGGAGTGCAGGGCGAGCGCGCCCGGCGCCGCGGCGCGGCTCGGTGGCTCGGGCGACTCGGCGGCCAGGGCGGGTGACGCCGGCGAACCGGGCGGCGGCGCGCTGACCCACCAGTTGGGCGCGTTCGTCGGCGGATCGTTGTCGAACACGTAGGCCTCGCCGGAGTGCCAGAGCAGGTTGGCTCGCGTCACATAGGCGATGGGGATGTTGAACGGCTCCACGGGCCACGCATTGCCCAGCTGCCAGGCGAGGGTGTACTCGGTCACTTCGGTGATCGTCAGGGCGTCGTCGGCCGGGTTCAGGTCGGCGGGATGCCTCCCGTCGGCGACGAGCGGATTCGTTCCGTCGAGGAACTCCCTGCGGTTGGGGCGCCCGTCCCCGTCCGGATCGGCGTCGGGTTCGCCGCCCGTCTTGGAGCCGAAGTAGGTCTCCTCGAAGGTGTCGCTCATGCCGTCGGTGTCGCTGTCCACATCCCCGAAGTTCAGGTTCACGAAGACACCGCGAAGCGTGATCTCGTGGGGGACGGAGTAGATCACGTCGCCACCGACGGAGACGACCACGTGGATCGTGTCGCCCGGGAGCGATGCGAGCGGATTGTCGAGCGGGGGTCCGGACTCGACGCGCGCGCGGACGACGTAGCGATCGCCGAGCGCGGGATCGTCGCCCATCCTGTAGCTGGACAGCGCGGGGCCGTCCTCCGCCGCGCGAATCTCAACGACGCAATCCGTGTCGGCGGCGGTGATGAACGCGCCGTTGTGCGCGATGGTGCCGTGGAACACGGTGTCCGGCTCGGGCAGTCCCGCCATGGCGTGCAGGGCGCCGAGCATGGCGAGGGCGGCAGGGAGGGTCGCGCGGGCAGTGAGGTGGGGATTCATGACCGGGACGGGAGCTTGTTTTCGTGAGTGGTTCGGCATCACTGGCCCGCGAAGCTGTACACCATCATGAGCAGCCTGATGTCACTGACCGAGTTGATGAAGCGGTCGAGGCCCTCCTCCGGGTCGGCGAGCAGGGTTCCTCCCGGGATGATCAGCATCCACTCGGTGTTCCAGACGCTGCGGGCCACGAGCCGCGTGCTCGCGGTCATCTCGACCTGCTCGTAGTCGCCGTTGTCGCTGAAAGCGCGCAGGGCGGCGAACCGGCGGGGCTGCCCGTAGTTCTCGGTGAGCGAGTCGATGCTCGGAATCCAGGAGGGATTCGAGTAGTCGTTCGCGCCGATCGCGAACGGCACGGGAACCGCCTGGTCGAGGACCCGCCATTCGCGGGTGGCGAGCGTGTTCCCCGCCGGCGCGCGGAGGACATCCATACCCACGGGGATGAGGTACACGCGGGGGGTGCGGGAGAGCCCGGAATCGTCGTAGCCCCGGAACGTGATTCCGACGGCGTTGATCTTCGTGGAGAAGTAGCTCGGGTCGAAGGCGCTGTCCCCGCCGCTGAGCGGCCGGCCGAAGTAGTTCTGCCCGAACTGGATCGTGGTCGGAAATCGCAGCACGAGCGCGGGCTCGGCCTGGCCCGAATCCGGACTGAACGGCCGGCAGTACCTCTTGAATTCGGGAACCTGCCAGAGGTTGGGGACGACGCTGCGGCGGAGAACCTCTCGCCAGCTGCGGTCCGTCGGATCGTCCAGGCGGTCCGGATCGGCGTCACGCAGCCGGAAGAGCTCGCTGCGCAGCGAGAATCTTCCGGTTTCGAGCTGCGGGTTGTTGAGACCGAACTGCGGCTCGAGGACCTCCCAGTTCTGGATCATGCGGCCCTGGATGTCCGCGAGGCCGCTGTCACCGGGAATCGGTTCGCCGTCGATCAGCACGCCGAGCTGCCGCTGACGGATGATCTGGTCGAAGAACCGGCTGGCGGCGCGGCGATCCGACCCGAGGAAGTTCGACTCGTAGTCGTAGGCCGTCGCGGAGAGGTACACATACCGCGCGGCGAGATCGAACGTGGAGCGGTACTTCTGCAGCGCCTCGTTGCGGAAGATGCGGAAGGCCATGTCGCGATACCGGTATTCCGTGGTCTGTGCCGCCGTGCGCTTGCGGAAGGCGATCAGCTCCTCGAGGACCCGCTCGCCCTCGGCGAGCACGGCGAGGTAGCGCCCGTAGGCCTGTCGAAGCTTCTCCTGCTGCTCGAACACCTCGAGCCGCAGGTTGATCTCGTTGCGGACGAGTATCTCGAGTTCCTTGACCTGCTGGAGCACCTCATAGCGCTGGTCCGCGATCGTGGTCTCGATCTCGGTCGTGAGGCCGACCGTTTCCTTGCTGAGCTCGATCGCGTTCTTCGCGATCGCGAGGCCGTCGGCCACCGTCTCGAAGGTCGAGTACCAGGACAAGCTGGTGGCGGCGAGGATCAGGCGCAGGGGCGCGGTCACGTCGCTCGACAGGCCGATCACCTTGGGCATGCCCTCAAGGGTTTCCTCCTTGATGTCGCGGATGACGGTCGCCGCGCGTCGAAGTTCCGTCTCCACGCCGTTGAGGGTGCCGAGCATGGCATTCATTCCGATCGTGACGCCGAGCTGCTTGTGGAGAATGCCGATCTTCTCGGCGTTCACGTCGAACCGCGCCTTCAGCAGCGCCAGGCGGTCGTTGAGATCCCAGATGATGCCGTCGTAGTTCTGGCCCACGAACTTCAGGCGCGCGGTCGCCTGGAGCACATCCGAGATGGCCTCCTGGACCTTTCCGGGCGCCCGGCGCTGGCCCCAGTCGGGGGGAGTGGAGAACGCCCATGGCCCGTCCGCCTGCGGATAGGTGATCGGCAGATACTCCGGGTCGGTCGCGTCGTGCGAGTAGTCCTTGAAGTAGCTTCTCGATTCGGACGGGAAATGGCTGTAGCCGGCCAGGCCGGCGTCCACGGCCTTGAAGAAGGCGACGAAGTTCGTGCTTGCCGGGTAGGTCTCTCCGGTGATCTCCGTCACGGGCACGTACATGTAGTGATAGAGATCCGGCCCTGAGTAGCCGCTGGGGTAGGTTTTCCCCGGGCCGATGTCCCCCGCGTAGGGATACCCGAAGATCTCGATCAGCCGGTTCCGGTAGTTGCGCTCCTCGGCGATGACATTCGCGGTGAAGGCGTCCACGGAATCCTGGTTCTCGCGAAGGCTGCGGCTCTGGGCGTTGGCCTCATCCCAGATGCGCATCGCGTTCTTCAGGGCCTTGAGCGCTCGCTCGTTGAGCTGCTCGAAGTGCGCGAGGCCCTGCACCGCCTGGCGGCCGATCGCGGCGGTGGATCCCACGGCGAGGAACGTCGGGTCGATGTCGAACACCATGGCGCCCTTGACGAGGCCGAGCGGGTTCAGGCCGGCATCGGCCTGGTCGATGATCGCCTGCACGCGATTGTACTCGGCGATGATCTCGTCGAGGTCCGACACGGTCGTGCGGTCGATCTTCTGGATGCCGACGTGGTTCGTGTTCGGATCGACCGCGGGCAGGATCGTGTTGCCGGTCAGCCAGTCGAAGTACGCCCCCTGCCCGACCCGCCATGCCCACTCGGCGACGCCCCAGGCGCGGTCCGGATCGGTGTCCTTGTACCCCTGCCACTGGCCCTCGGGATCATCCACGTAGCTGGCTCGGTAGGTGAGGTCCACGACCTCGGAGCCGGTCTTGGCGCGCGCCGCGGCGGCCCTGGCGAACTTGCGCTCGTCCAGGTAGTCAACCTCGACGGGGACGCCGTTCACCAGCACACGCTCGGTCCTCGGGATCCAGGTGAACTGGGGATGCCGCAGCAGGTCGTAATAGGTCTTGATGGCGGTCAGGTAGTGACCCCATGCATCGCCGTGACCCTGGGGATACAGGATCCGGGCGTCCCTCTCGTCGATGAACCCGTCGATGTTCTGGTCGCTGATGTTGTAGTTCTGCTGGTACGCGACCTCGCCCTCCCCGAGGGTGAAGTTCCAGAACAGGCGGTTGTACACGGGTGGCGCGGCGACACCGGCGTGGGTGTCGTCGCGTCCGCGGAGGAGGGCGAGCTCCTCTTCGAGCAGGGAGTCGAGCTGGTTCTGGAAGGCGA
The DNA here is from genome assembly GCA_964389135.1 of uncultured Verrucomicrobiota bacterium. Lineage (GTDB taxonomy): Bacteria > Verrucomicrobiota > Verrucomicrobiia > Limisphaerales > CAIMTB01 > CAIMTB01. The sequence goes on from CAYMDA010000009.1 coordinate 53,864, forward strand.
AGATGGAGCTGGCGAGCGCGTGGTAGGGCGCCTGGCTGGTGGTGAAGCCGATGGTCGGATCCTGCGCGTCCGCGTATGCCTCGTTCCCGAGGAGCATGTACAGGTCCGCGATGCGCGACGCGGCGAGCAGGAGGGCGTTGTTCGCCGGATTGAAGCTCACGGCCGGCGTGCCCTCGATACTGAGTGACTTGCCGCGGTTCAGGACGGTGGTGTACGCCTCGATCAGGCCGAGTGAGTTCAGGTTCTCGCCGCTCGGGTTGAACGCGATGTCCCCCTCGTATCGCGGACCCGCCTGCAGGATCATGCTCGCGTAGGTCGCGGTCGGATTGCTGTGGAAGTCGTCGGTCCGGGCGTCGAAGGCGTTCAGCCCGCGAATCACGCGCTTGATCCAGCCCTCCGCGAGCTGCGCGCGCGGCGTGGCTCCGCCCGACGGATCGCCGACCCACCCGGACCACGGCGTCTGGCCATGGACATTGTACCCGCGGATCCGGCAGATGAACCAGTTGTCGCTCAGGGTGAGCAGGCCGGATTCACCCCCCTCGCCGATCGTGATGTCGTTGACCCCCTGCCCCGAGGCCGGGGTGATGCTGGTGTAGGGAATCCAGCCGCGCAGGTCGGAGATGGTTCCGTCCGGGTTCACGCGAGGCAGGTCCGTGGGATCGATTCCCGCGTCATCCGGCTTGTAGTACCACTCGAACTCGACCTGGTCCGGGTCGCCGCCGAACTCGCTGCTGTGGCGCATCGTCAGCCGCTGGTCGAAGATGTTCCCCGGGTAGAGCACCTTGAGGTCGCCCGCGAACGGTCCGTCGTCCACGCGGATGATGTGCAGCCGGATCGGCAGCCCGGCGAGGCTCGGATCGTTGTTCTCGGCCAGCACCATGTAGCGCGGCGGCTGTCCGGTGGGCGCGTCGGATTCGACCATGGCGACCCCGCCGTTCGGCGAGGCATGGACGGCCAAGGGACTGTCGTCGGCGTGCAGTTCTCCCTCGAGCCGGTCGCATCGGTAGTACCGAAGCAGGCCGTCCTCATGGCCGGTGAGTGACTTCACGCGGTCCCTGGCGATGACGGCGCCGCTCCGGGCATGGTTCCAGACGCGGATCTCGTCGAGCGCGCCGTGGAAGAACTCGTTCTCGCCCGCGGGGGAGGCGGCCGCCCGGCGGCCGATCAGGAGCGAACTGGTTCCGGTGAACGCGGCGGCCGCGGTGCCCTGGGCGACCTGGATACCGTCGCGATAGATTGTCTGCCGAAGGGTGGCGACATCGAAGGTGACGGCCCAGTGATGCCAGTCGGTGTCGGCATAGGTGGAGGTCGTCACGACGCCGAGGTCGTCCTCCTCGCCGAAGCGGAACACGAAGCGCCCGAGCGCGTCGAAGCCGATGACGAGCTGGCCGTCCGGTTCGGTGGTGCCCATTCCGGCGAGATAGTCCTCGTCGTCGGTGGAATCCCGGCGCACCCAGAACTCGATCGTGAACGACTGTCCGTTGAATGGAACGGAACCGGCATCGAGCCACGAGGTGGTTCCATTGAAGGCGAGCGCCGAGAGGGGCCGGTTCGTGGGTGGCGGCAGGCCGCCGATGGCGGCCGTGAGCGCCTTGGGAATGTCACCAAGGGGCTCCGGAACGACGACACCATCGATCGTGGTGAGTCCGATGCGCAGCCCCGGGAGCGCGTTCGTGACGGGATCGAACGGGTCCGTGGAGGCATCCGGGGCGCCATCCGCCGGCGCGAGATCCACGCGGTTCGGATTGCGGGTCAGCTCGTAGAGCTTGTCCACGATCGCGGCCCACTGGGCGTTGCCCGGAGCCAGCGCCTTGATGGCGTCACGCTCCCGCGAGCTGAGCACGTTCGGGAGCAGCAGCGGCTCGCCGGAGACGTCCTCGTCGAGCACGCCCCGGAACTCCAGCCATCGGTTGATCGGGTCATAGACCAGCCGTTTCTCGAGGGAGGGCGGCAGGTCGTCGAAGTACTCCTTTCCCCCGCGGGAGCTCCGGCGGATCTCCGCGGGAATCTCCTCCTTCACGACCTGCTCCCCGCCGCCGCCCTGGTCGGTCTCTTCCTCCTCTTCCCCTCCGCCCCTTTCGAGCCTGTACACGCGCGGACTCAGGGGATCGTACAGTCTCGCGAGCGTCTCCACAGGCGCGGGGTTGGAGGACACGAGCGGGTTCCATGCGGGCGAAAGGTCATCATAGACGAGCTGCAGGGCCGCCATGCTCCCCACGGCCGGGAGCCCGTTCTTCGCCGTGAGCAGAGTCTCTCCGATCTGCAGGACGGGAGCGTCGGGCCACGTGATCTGATACGACGCCTGGAACGGCACGCCGGGTCTCCCCGCGAGGTTGTTCGGCGCGGACAGCGTCCCGGCCTCCCGGCGGTCGAGCCATGCGATGGCGGCTCCGGGCGCGGCGTCGGGTTCCCCGTCGAGGTTCAAGTCGTAGAAGAAGCCCGGCTGGAGCGGATAGAACCACTGGATCCGGATCTCCGCGGGTTCGCCGTAGGCGCCGGCGGCGCGGGCATACAGGGTTCCCCTCCAGTCCTCCCACCATGGGCCGGCGACCCCGCGCGATTCCTCGCAGAGCGGGAGGATGCTGAGCGGATACGGCGGGGCGATCTCGGTCCCGGCCACGCCCGAGTACCGGAAGAACCACGGCGCCTCCTCGCCGACCACCTTGTACACGCGAATCTTCCAGAAGCCGTCATCGGTATCCTGGTACTTCAGGAGCGCGTATGGCTCGGAAGCCGGCTGCGGAAGGCGCGCGTTCAGGTCGTAGCGGAGCGCGAACAGCGCCTGGCCGCGGCCGCCGTTCGCGGGCGCGACGAACGCGTGCTCCTCGTTCGGATTGTAGCCGGCGAGGCCGGGATTCGGCTGATGATAGGCGTGGGCGTTGCCGTAGTTTTCCGGCAGCGGCCCCGAACCGAGGCCGCTCGCGATGACGATGCGATCGACGACGTCGTCACCCGGCCATGACACGCGGTAGCGCACGGGCACGCTGGGCCAGGCGACCCCGATGCGGCTCAGCCGGTACCAGACAACGACCATGTCATCGTCCTCGGCTTCCGTGTCGAGGTTGACGGGGATGATCGATCCCGTCCGCGTTGCGCGATCGTAGGCGCGATCCGGCCCCACCCCGTCGTGGCGCGACTTCTCGAAGAAGACGTAGCCGGTCTTGCCGAGGTAATCCTGATGGCCGGGGTCATTCCCCGACGGGGGGTCGGCCAGGGTCTCGCCGACGAGCGCGTCACGGTGCCGGAGGTGCGCGGGATCGTTCCATCGCACGGTCCGCACGACCTCGAAGTAGGGACGCTGGCTCGCCGGGTTGGGCTGCCCGCCCAGGGTGGCGAGATAGTGGATGACCGAGTAGCCCGGCGCCGAGGCGTTGAACGTCTTGGACGTCGGATCGACGTGGGCCGTGCCGCCTCCCGCCTGGTAGATGATCCGCTGGTAGCCGTAATCGAACGGCACGCCCCTGGGCTCGATCTCGACGGGCGCGCCGGCGACGTGGATCACGGGATCCTTCGGCCAGACGCCGATTCCCTCCACCACGACGCGGTCGGTGATCACCTGGATGTTCGTGCCGGAGCCCGTGTAGTCCTGGAACGACGTGAACCATTTGAGCCGCGCGGCCACGGGCCGGATCGCGTAGAGCTTCTTCTCGTAGTCGCTCCAGTAGAACGAATTCTGCGGAGTGTCGGTGGTGTCGCCGTAGAGAATCTCGATCTCGGGCATGCGTTCGACGGCGTTCTCGGGGCGCGCGATCTGCCTTCCGATGACCCACGCCGGCAGCGCGAGGAACGCCCTCGGGTTGCCCGCGCGGACTCCATGTCCCACGACGGCCCCGGCGGTGTTGATGCCGCGCGCCTCCTGCAGCTCCCAGCCGCTCGTCGCGAACACGAAATCGCGGATCTGGCCGGACTCGACGACCCGCGTGTCGTGGATCAGCTCGTTGAGATCGCGCATCGCCCCCGCCGTGTAGAGAAAGGCGCGCGGGCTGGTTCCGACGTCGGCCCGGCCGACGACCTGGCCGAAGCTGTTGATGTCCCATGCCTCGGAGTAATTGCCCCCGGGAAGCACGCCGAGGCTGCGCATGGTCCCGGCTTCATATACGAACGCGCGCCGCGGGCTGTTCACGAGCGTGTTGGGCGCCGAATAGCCCACGACGAGTCCACCGTCATTGATGGCGGTGGCGCGGGCGTCGGTGTGGGCTGGGTTCTGCGCGGGCAGCACACCCAGGTTCATCAGCGTCGTGCCATTCCACAGGAAGGGACGGCTCCGGCCATCGATCGCCTGGCTGTACCCGACCACGCGACCGAGGCTGTCCACTCCCAGCGCCTCGGAAACGAAGTCGTAGCCCGGCAGTACGCCGAGGTTGGTCATGCCGCCCAGCACCGGAAGGAAGAACGCCCGCCTGGAGCTGCCGACGACGATCGAGCCGACGACATCCCCGACCCGGTTGATGTCGTACCCGATGCTGTCGGCGCCCGAGAGCCTCTCCGCGAGGCTCGTCAGCTCGCCGTTGCTCCACACGAACGCCTGGCGAAAGCTGCTCGGGGTCTGCCGGATGAATCCGGTGATGGCGTTGGTGTCATTGATCGAGAACGCGGTGCCCAGCCGGGTGGGATCGAGGTCCTGCGGCACGCCCGTTCCCGTCAGGCCGCGGTTGAGGAGCAGGTGGCCGTCGCTCGGCTGGCTCTGCGCCACGCCGACGACCCACCCGATGTCGTTGATATCGAGCGCGTAGCTCTGATTGAGCAGGCCGAGCGCCCCCAGATCCACGAGCGCGTAGGCCGGCTTGGGATCCACCCGGACCTTGAACTCGAGTGTCGCGGATCCGGCGGGGACCGCCGTATCGGTCACCATGAGCGTGATCGTCGCGGTTCCGATCTCGTCGGGCGGCGGCCGGATCTCGATCGTGCGGTTCGAGCCGCTGCCTCCGAGCAGGATGCTCGAGGGCGGGACAAGACGCGCATCGCTGGAGAACGCGGTGACCTTCAGCAGGCTGGCGGGAGTCTCCTCGTCCGCGATCGTGAACGGAATGGGGCCGGTGGAGGTCTCCTGCTCGATCACCCGGTCCGAGATGGCGCTGATGGTGGGAAGGTCATTGCCCTCCTGGACGAAGATCGGAACCGTCGCGACGTAGGACACGCCACCCAGGCCGTCCGTGATCGAGTACATGAAACGGTCCCATCCGTTGTAGGCCTCGTTCGGCGTGTAGGTCACCGGGTTCTGGGAGAGGTCCGCCCAGGCTCCCTGGGAGCCCGCCGTGAGGGTCAGCGCCCCGCGGGTGAGAGTGCCGTGCAGCGGCGGAGTGACGATCGTGTAAGTCAGCGAACCCCCGGCCTGGCCGAGCATGTTCTCGATGTCGAAGCCCTGGAGGTAGATCGGCGAAGGGGTCTCCTCGTTCACCACGTACGCGCCGAAGGGAGCCGCCGTCGACGCCGGGCCGCGGACGATGCCGCCGATGAGCTGGCCGTTGTTGAGTCCCCCGGCGATGTTCGCGAAATCGACGGCCGTGTCGCCGTCGGCCTCATCGAACGGATAGTATGCCATCAGGTCCGCCGTGCCCGAGTAGAGTCCCTGCCAGAGTCTCTGGATCTCGGCGGGCGTGAGCGCGCTGCTCCAGTAGCTCACATCGTCGATCTCACCGTTCAGAAGGGCCGCGGGGTCCGTGAACCGGTTGTGGTAGCAGCCGATCTGGACGGCTTCCGTGGTGGTGGTGGCGCCCGGCGCGCCGGTCCACGGCCGCGAGGTGACCTGCGCGCCGTCGACGAACAGGCGTCCGCCGGAGTTGTCCACGACGAACGCGACCTGGTGCCACTGACCGTCGTTGATCACGCCGCCATCGATGCCGAGGGGGGAATCGTGAACATACCGGGAGCCGCTCGCGAAGTACCATGCGCGGAGGCGTCCGTCCACGATCCGCAGGGTCCAGCCGTTCAGCGAGCCGTCCGCGTATTTCGAGACGATGGCGCCGTCGGTGTCGGTGGTCCTCACCCATGCGACGACCGTCATCGGGAAGGAATTGAACACGTCGTGATGCGGGATGCTGACCCGATCGTCCACGCCGTCGAGAATCAGGCCGGCCGCCTCATGGCGGTTGGCATAGGTGGTGCCGGGACGCAGGGTGGCATGGCTCCTGCCCCCGGCCGCCGCGTAGTCGTAGGCGGTGACGCCCCCCCCCTCGTCGAAGGGCAGGTACAGGAGCAATCCGTCCTCGCTTCCACGGAGCGGGATGTTCATGCGCTCCCGCACCTCGACCTCCGACAGCGCCCGGTTCCAGACGCGCACCTCGTCGAGGAGACCGTCGAACGCCCGGTCGGTCCCGATGATGCGCGTTCCGAGCGACAGGTCGGGAACCGACATGTCGAACGGCTGGCCGTTCTGGACCTGGCCGGCCATGATTCCGTTGACGTACAGGACGTAATTCGTCCCGTCCCAGGTCGTGGCGAGGTGACTCCACCGGCCGACCGGCAGCAACCCCGGCAAGGTGAGTTGCGAGCTGCTGTTCCATGCGCCGACCTGCAGCTTTCCGTCCGGATGGAGCAGCCAGTGGTGACCGTTCCCGTTCGCGCCGAGGTGCAGGATCCACCGGCGGCCCGGGCCATGGACGTCGGGGTGAACCCATGCCTCGATCGAATGCGGTGTGTTTCCGGGAGGAAGTCCGATGCCGGTCGCGACGGCCTCATTGAACGAGCCGTCCAAATGCAGCGCGGTGGGGGAACCGGCTATGGGACGGTCGTTCTCGCTGGTGACCGTGAGCACGAACGAGTTGGTCACCGACGCATTCAGGTTGTCGGTCGCAGTCACGGTGATGCGGGCGGTTCCGTACTGATGTGGCATGGGCACCGCCACGATGGAGCGAATCTCGGTGAATCCGGAGAGCCCGATCCGCGAGTTGGGCACCAGGCTCTGGTTGTCCGACACGGCCGTGAGCACGACCTGGGAAATCGGCGAGTCCACGTCGATCACCGTGATGATCGCGTTGAGGATGGCGTCCTCCGAGACGGTCTGGTTCGAGAGGTACAGGATCGGCGGATCGTTCACCGGGCTCACGAACAGTCGGAGCGTCCTCGTCACGGAGTCGCCGCCCTGCGCGGCGGTGACGTGGATGTCCACGGTGCCGGTCTGGTTCACCCCCGGTTGCGCGGTCAGACGGAATCGGTTCGGGGACGGCCCGGTGCTGATTCGCGAGACGGAAAGCCCGCTGGCGGGAAGGATGGATGTGTTTCCCGAAACGGCCGTTACCGTCGTTCCCGCGATGTCCTCGAGGTCGGACACGTCGAACTCGACGGTATAGGTGCCGTCCTCCGGCACGGTTCCCGACGCCGGCAGGCCCGAGATCACGGGCGGGTCCTCCACCTGGGCGATGTTGACGGTCACCGTCGCGTTGTTGTGAATCGCCGCTCCGTCGTTGGCATTGATGTTGAGGGTCACCGTGCCGACCGCGTTCGGCGCCGGCGTGAAGGTGACCCTCCACTCAGTGCGCTGGCTCGGAAACTCGTAATAGTTCCTTGTCTGCGTCCACGAGATGTTCCCGTTGGGAATCAGAGCCTGGTTCCCCGACGTGACGCTGACGTGGCGGTAAACGCCCGCCCACGCGGCGACCTTGAAATAGAAGGTGACCTGCGTGTCCTCGTTGACGTTGAGGGTGCCGGGCGCGTCATAGATCTGGGCACGGGCGGACACCGCCGCGACCGAGACGACGAGCGCCGCGAGGCGCACCATGCTCCGCAGCAGCCGCGAGTGCGCGCGTGCGTTCATCGGAAGAAGTCGCTCCACAGGATTCATGGAAGGGTTGAGGGATTCAGTTCGGCGATCTCGCTGATGCGCTTCAGCCGGAAGAGGCCCTCCGCGCGGATGGGCTCACGGTGCAGCCCCGAGACGGTCTCCCTGTAGGTGCCGGCGAGATGCTGGTATCCGTAATCGGCCTCCGCGGCGGCGGCGCCCGTGGGTTCCTCCGCGGCGATCTCGAGGGTGATCGCGCGCGAGATCGCAAACGCCTCCGCACGGAACTCGGCGTAACGTGCGTCGAGGTTGTCGTGGTCCGGATGGTACTTGTGCCGGTAGGGATTGGTGTTGAAGTTCTCCGAGATGTTGATGGTCGCCGTGAGCGTCTCGTCCGGGGCGAACTCACCGTCGAACTGCACGAAGAGATTGGTGTTCTGCGGGCCGGATCCCGGGAAATCGAAGCCGATGCTGCTGTACCTGCGGCCGACGAGTTCCCCGTTGCGTATCGAGACCCCCGCGAAATCCGGGAGCCGTTCGGGATCCGTGATCAGCACGTAGCGCCCCGGTGTGTCCACCTCGAGGTAGCCGTTCTCATTCGTGCGGTAGGTTCCGTCACGCCACATCTGGGTGACCTCCTTGAGCAGCCTTGCCGTGCCGCTGTCATCCACATGGATCAGGAGGCGCAGCGGGAACGCGGAGCGGACCGGGGTCGGAGTCGGCGAGACGTTCTCCCGCTGCACCTCCAGGGGCGTCCCGTCCGAGGCGGAGCGGACGACATTCAGCGTGCCGGAGTGCGACTCACTCACGCGCTGGACCATGGCGACTCCCATCCAGAGTCCCGCGTGCGCGTGGGTTTCGTTTGCAACCGTAGCCGTTCGCGCGATGTGCACCGGCAGCAGGTACCGCGTGCCCGCGTTGTCCCGGATCTCGAGCACCGAGTCATGCACCTGCGCGTTCAGCCGCTGACGGCGCGGGGCAAGTCGCAGCCGGCGGCTCTCCCCGGGCCCCAGGGTCTGCGGGAGGAGGGCGGGCACATCCATCCACTCCGTGCCGTTGGTGGGAGAGAAGGTTTCGTAGGCGATCAGCGGAGTGGCCGGCGCCGGGGCCTCACCGAGCGTCGCGTCCACCTCGCTCAGTCGATGACTTCGAAGGGTGATCTCGAACTGCGGCACCCGCCGGCCGAACTCGAGTCCCTCGGCGGGGGGCGAGATCTGGACGGACAGGGGGGCCATGTAGTCCGAGCCGCCCTTGCAGTACACCCAGTACGCCGCCCCGCTCACCATCAGCGCCGTGGGCGAAACCCTCTCCCACGTCCCGGACGGCGTCAGTTCATAGATCGGCTGCAGCTGGCTCGTGGCGCCGTCGAAATGCGCGGGCGAGGGACGAAAGAACTCCGCGAAGGTGGGCGGGGATCCGGGATCCACGGGGAACCCCCTGAGGTTGAACGCGTCGGGCTTCCATGGATCCGGCCGGAGCCCGGGAGTTCCGGTTACGGTCAGGGTCGCGTTGCCCGTGAGCTTCAGCAGGTACGCCCGATGGCCGGGGACCGCGAAGAGATTGTTGGCGATGGACTCCGGCCGCGACCCCGGCGACCAGACGAGCCACTGGTCAAGGTTCCACAGCGGCTCGCTGGTGTTCTGGATGAAGTCGATCGCCGGCAGACGCTGCCGATACGTCCACGCGCTCTCCACCGGCAGGCCTCCAAAGACGACCGCCGGCGCCGCATTGGTCGGCTCCACCTCGAGCCAGATCGCGTTCCATCCGGCACGAAGGTTGAACGTCTGCTGGACGAGCGAATCGGCGGAGGCTGCGGCCGCCGCCATGATCATGAAGACGCCGAGCAGGCGTGCGGGCACTCGGCGCGCACGGGGGACGGTCTGTGTCGTGGGGTTCATCCGTAGGGGGGACGATGGTGGGGGCGTGAGTTCTGAACAGGCGGGAGACGGTCAGCGGGCGGGAAGACGGGGCGGCTCGGGTGCCGCGGCAAGACGCCCGGCATCGGGGACGGCAACCCGGGCGAGCGCCGCCTCGTGCACCTCGATGGAGAGGCCGGCCCTCTGGCGCGACTCGTACTCCTCCTCCGCCGCCCTGCGCTTCGCGAGTATCAGGCCATGCGCGATCTGGTCGGAGACTTCCGCGAGGGCCCGGGGCCGCGACGGCTCACGGGCGGCGAGGCGGAGGATGTAGAGGTCTCCTTCCGCCTCGATCACCGGGCTGATCTCGCCCGGCGAAGTGAGTTCGAACATCGCCTCGAGCACTTGCTCGTCCCACCCGTGGAGCGAAGCCCCCCGGGTGACCCATCCGACGTCGCCCCCCGAGTAGCGTGACGAGCGGTCGGCGGAGTGTGTTCTCGCCAGCTCCTTGAAGCGTTCGGCGTCGCCGGCGGCGGCCGCGGCGCGAATCTCCTCCGCGAAGGCGCGCCGCGCCGCCCTTCTTTCGGCAGTCGCCCTCCGGGAGCCGTCGATCCGGATGAGGGAGACGCGGACGCGCTCCGGCAGAATGAACTCGTGCAGGCGCGCGTTGTACTCCGCCTCGATCTCCTCCCGCGTGGGAGCAGGCAGGCGGTCGAGATCCGGGAAAGTGTCGTCCCGGAAGCGGGACACGATGAGCCTCTCGATCTGCCGGCGCACCTCCGGGTCACTGTCGTAACCGGCCTTGCGGGCGTTCGCGAGCAGGACCTTGTGGCGGATGAGCTCCTCGAGCGCGGCGCGGCGAAGGTCGCCCGTTCCGTTCGCGAACCGGGCGCGGCGCTCCATCTCGGCGCGGAGTTCCTCCTGGGTCACGACCAGTTCTCCCACGCGCGCGATAACATCCGGGTCTGTGGCGCCTTCCATCGCGGGCCTGCCGCAGCCGGAAAGCGCCATCAGCGCACCGAGCAGAAGGGCGAGGTTCGGGATCGGATTCATCGGGCGGAGTCGGAGGATCGAATCAAGTCGTGGAGCTGACGAAGGTTGTCCTTGAGCACGTACGCCATGGCACCCGCGGCGTGGGCGGCCTCGCGCAAGGGCGGCTCGTCCCAATTCGAAACGATGACGATCCGCCCCTCCGGGTGCCGTTCGCGGATGCGCGCGGTCGTCGCGATGCCGTCCAGCGGTTCCATGCGGTAGTCCATCACGACCCAGTCCGGGAGCGCCTCCTCGCAGCGGACGATCGCCTCCTCGCCGCTCGCGCACTCGATGAACTCCGCGCCGGCGAAGTCGAGCGATTCACGCAGGAGCGCGCGCATGGCGGGTTGATCATCCACAATCATGATCCGGACGGGGCGGCCCCCATCCGTCCGAACTGGGCGATGGCGGACGCCGGGATCGATGGGCGAGAGAATGCGGCAGCCGTGCGGTCCCGTGTATCACCACCCACAGCGGTTCACGCCCACCACGCACAATCATGCGGCATGGTGGTGAACAACCAGGAACGGGGAGCGGAAGGTTTCGGAAGGGCGGGCTGCGAAGCCGCCGTGGGGAATCCCGCGGCGGGTGACCAGGATCGGGAGCGAACACCGCGCGTCCGGCGCGGTCGAACTCAGGAAAGCGCCGACTTGTGGTCGTACGCGAACTTCAGGAGGCTGTGCGTGCCCCGCAGGCCGAGCTTCGCGCAGATGTTCGCGCGGTGATTCGTGACCGTGTGGGGGCTGATGCCCAACTCACTCGCGATCTCCTTGGTCGTGAGATCCTGCGCGATGAGCTTGAGGATGAGGCGCTCACTCACGGTGAGTGACGCGATCCCGGGGCGGGCCTTCTCGAGGCTCCGGAGCCGGTCCCCCCGGTGGAAGAGATAATCCGTGATCGCCGGACTCACGAACCGGCGCCCCTCCGCGACCTGCCGGATGGACGGAACGATCTCCGCATGGGCGGATTCCTTGAGCACGTATCCCAATGCCCCCGCGTCCATGGCCGCGTTGAACATCTCCTCGCTCTTGTGCATCGTCAGGAAGACGATGCGCGGGGCGCCCCGGGAATCCCTCTGCAGGGCGCGCGCCACGTCGAGGCCGTCGAGGCGAGGCATTTCGAGATCGAGCACGAGCACGTGAGGGCGTCTCTCTCGCGCGCATTCGAGGGCCGAGGCGCCATCGTGGGCCTCGGCGATCACGCTCATCTCCGGCTCGTCCTCGATGATCTGCCGAAGGGCGCGGCACAGGATCGGATGATCATCCGCAAGTAACACACTCGTGCGTGCCGCCACCCCCGACACAGCATTCATGTTCACGTTTCGCAATGGAGGCGGGAAGTCTCGCGAGCGATCCGCAACGCGTCACGAGGATTCTTCCCGGACCGAGTGACATCCCGCACCGGGATTCGCATCGTCAGCGTGGTTCCCCGCCCCGGTTCGGAACGGCAGAACCATGTCCCTCCAAGGAGCTGGACGCGCTCGATCATCCCGACCAGCCCGAGACCGGGCGACAGGCTGGCGCCCGGCGCGACCTGCGCCGGGTTGAACCCTCGGCCGTTGTCGGCGACCTCGATCACGACGGCTCCGTCGTCGGGGGCGACACGCACGTGGGCCGCGGTCGCGCGGGAATGCTTCAACACGTTGTTCAGCGCCTCCTGCACCATTCGAAACACGTGAATGTCGTCGCCGCGACGGAACAGGTGGTCCACCGGCTCGATCCGGGAGCTGAACTCGATGCTCGACGCGTCGGCCGCCTTCCGGACGGCGGCCTCGAGGGACTTGGTGAGTCCGATCTTCTCGAGGTAGGTCGGGCGCAGGTTCTGCGAGACGACGCGCACCTCGTGGATCGCCTCGTGCAGCAGACTCTCGACCTCGTGCAGCCGCTCCCGCGCGGTGGCGTCCGCGCCGCAGTCCGTCACGGCCTTCCCCACCCGGTTCACGGCGATGAGCAGGTTCTGGCCGAGGCCGTCATGCAGTTCCGCGGCGATCCGCTTGCGTTCCACCTCCTGGGATTCGAGGACCAGCCGTGAGAAGGCCTCCTGCCGTGCCCGCGCGCGCTTCAGCCGCGAGATGCGCATCTCGAAGAATCCGAGCACGACGCCCGCAAGACCCACCAGGGCCAGCCCGCGAAACCATGCGGTCTGCCACCACGAGGGGCGAACCCGCACCAGCAGTTCCGCACCGCGCGGATTCCAGATGCCATCGCGATTCGCCGCCGTGACAAGAAACCGGTATTCGCCCGGCGGAACATGCGAGTAGTACGCGGCACGCCGGGTGCCCGCGTCCACCCAGTGCCGGTCCATTCCCACGAGCCGATATCGGAACTGCACGCGGTCGGCGTTGGCGAAAGTGAGCCCCGTGTACTGAATCTCGAAGTTCTCCGTGCCGGGCGGAACCACGATCCCATTGGCGAAGTCCACGGGACGGCGGTCCAGCAGGCAGCTCTCGATCACCACCTGCGGCGGAGTGAGGTCACGGACCACGAGTTCCGGGTCCACGACGGCCACCCCGTCCTGGGTGGGGAACCACAGGCGCCCGTCGCGCGCCCTGATCCCGGCGGGCCAGCGCCCGCCGTTGCACTCGAGACTGCGCAGGCCGTCACTCTTGCCGTACGCGACGGCGACGAAACGATCCGTGTGGCCGTCCGCCCAGACCTCGAGCTCGCGGCGGTGCACCCTGTGAATTCCCTTGTTGGAACTCATCCAGAAGTAGCCCCGGGAGTCCTCGAGGATCTGGAACACGCCATTGTTGAACATGCCGTCGGCCACGGTGAACCGGAGGAAGCTCCCGTTGAGCATCCGCCCGAGGCCGCCATCCTGCGTGCCGATCCACAACGCGCCGTCCTCCGTCTGGCAAAGTGACCGGACCTGGTTGCTGGGAAGCCCGTCCTTCTCGGTCCATGTGGTGACTCGACCATGGTGAATGCGGCTGAGACCACCGTAGGTTCCCACCCAGATGGCCCCGTCCGCCCCCTCGAGGAGACACTTCACGTCGTTCGCGGCCAGGCCCGACTCCAACGTGTAGTGGTGCAGGTTCGTCCCGCCGCTGAACTCCAGAAGGCCCAGATCGGATCCAAACCAGTGGTGTCCCCGGCGGTCGTGGAGCATGGCGGACACGACGTGTCCCGGGCGTCCCAACGGTTCCGGCGCGGGATGGAAGCGATCGTCCTCGAGGTAGGACAGGCCCCCGAACGTCCCCACCCAGATGCGGCCGTCGCGATCCTCGAGGAGCGAGGTCACCTTCGGGTAATGCAGCCCCTCGGCCTGGGTGAAGTTGGTGACGCGCCCGTTCTTGATCCGCGCCAGCCCCTTGTCCCATGCGCCGACCCACACCGCGCCCTCCCGATCCTCGATCACCGGGTAGATGTTCCCGGAGGCGAGGCCTTCCGGCATCGAGTACACCTCGATGATGCGCCGTCGCACCCGCAGCAAGCCGGCGCCGTCCGTCGCGATCCAGACGTTGTCGTCAGGATCGACATGGATCGCATTCACACGCCCGCCGGATGGGTTCGGGTTGCGGAAGCTCGTGAACACACCGTCCTTCAGGTGGCCGAGCCAGACACCCATGCCCGAGAGCCACAGGGCGCCCCCGGCATCCCTGGTGACGAGGAGGTGCCGTGGATTGTCCGGATCCACGGTCCATGAGACCGGGAGGCCATCGTCGGCGCCAACGAAGTGCGAAAGCCGCCCATCCTGCATGCAGGCGAGACGGCCGTCCTCGAGGAGGAGCCAGACATTCTGAAACTGATCGTGGTGCGCCGCAAGGATTCCGACGGACGGAAGCTCCGCGAAGGAGGTCGCGCGCCCCCCGATGAAGTGATGCAACCCGCGCTCATCGATGCTCCAGATGCTTCCTTCCCGGGCGTTCCACCAGAAATCACGGATGCCCTCCCTCCATCCCGGCAGTTCCGCCGGCTCGGCCCGCCCGCCGCGCCAGCGAAGCGTCTGGATTCCGGCGATCCACGCCTCGCCCACCCTGATGGGATTCGCTCCGGCCATGATCCAGAGATCCTCCGGGCCGCCCGAGATCGCGAACACCGCGGAACCCGGGAGTCCCTGTTCGTTGCCGAAGGTGGTGAAGCGTCCGTCGGCGTAGCGCGCCACCTGCCCGTTGCCGAAACCCATCCACAGACTTCCCTCCTCGTCCTCGTGGAGACACACGATGGTGTTCGCCTCGAGGCCGGGCGTGTTGCTCTTGTCGAATACCGCGAAGCGCAGGCCGTCGAACCGGGCGAGACCGTCGAACGTGCCCAGCCAGAGGTACCCGTCCCGGGCGCGCAGCACCGCCTGGACGGAGTTCTGCGGAAGTCCATCATCGATGGTCCACTGATCGAACTCGCCGAGGGCCCACGCCAGGGTTGGCCAGCAGAGCGAGAGAGCCGCTCCCATGGCGATGCAGCGTACTGCGGATTTCATCCAATGCGCCGAAACTTCGCCGGTCCGCGAAGCATCTTCAACGATGTTCCCTGGCGAGGCTTCCAGCCGAGTGAGTGCGGGCCATACTCACGCCAACCATGGCCGGCTGGGGCCGCGCTCCGGTGGCCTCCAGGGTGGAGTGAGCCACGGGCAGGCGCATCGCCCCTTCCCTCCGCCACCGCGCTCCCGGCCTTCATCCATCCCTTCACGGGGCGCGCATCGACTGCGATCCCGGCATGGAGCTTGCCTGACCGCAGGTTCGTTCTGCCAGGTCAGGCTACTCGCGGCTCCCTCCGATTCCACAGCGCGCGTGCCCGGATCACCCGGAGGCTTGTGACCGAGAAGGGATGCCATCTGCTCGCGTGGGGAGGCGGACCGCCCGCAGACCCTGCGAGTCGATCATCGTGTGGGTGGCGGGACGGAGACTCCGCCGTTCGAGCGCCTCCCCCGCGGGGCCTGGCGATGCGCGCGCCCCCGGCCGGCGAGCGCGACGGAAACAAACAGCGCGTTCGGAAACGGTCAGCGCCGCGTCCGGCGGGGATGGTGCGCCCTGAATGAGAGGTTGCACGTCCCGCTATTCTCGAACGCCACGAATCCCCGCTCCGGGAGCCCGGGGTGCCCGCGTGCTTCCTGCCGCATGCCTCGGTCCCGGACGCGTCAGGGCAGCGACCGCGCCTGCCTTCCCCGCGCCGCGGCTCGAATCCAAAGGGCGCCGATCCCCATCAGGACGATCCCGGAAGCGACAAAGAGGTGGTCGTACGCCGAAAGTCCGACCTGCTGCACCACGTGATGCGTCCCGAGCAGGTAGTGATTCAGGATGCCTTCCACGAGATTGAACAACCCCCAGCCCGCGACCAGCGCTCCCGACAGCACCCCGCCGGACAGGGAGCCCTCCGGCTGCCTCGCCGCGCGCCAGAGCATTGCCACCCCCGCGACCGTCATCACCCACGTGAAGGCGTGAAAGAGTCCGTCCCAGAACATGTTCACCTCCAGGTTCGTGATCGTGGTCTTCGGAACCCTGGCGGAGAGCATGCTGTGCACCTGGAGGATCTGGTGGAACACGATTCCATCCAGAAAGCCGCCCAGCCCGATCCCGAGCACAACGCCGGCCGCGATCAGGCGACGTGTTGGCAGCGGGCTACTCATGACTGGATGCCCTGGCTCGCCCGGCTCGGGGCGCGCCGAAATGCAGCCACGCCGCGGCGGCGGCAAAAACCGGAAAGGGACTCAGCACCGCCGCGGCGTTCCGGAAGAATTCCCCGTTGAACACGGAGCGGCGCACCTCCGGTCCTGTGCCGCCATCGCAGACGGTGCATGCGCCCGCCGTGAACGCCCCGAGCGTCGCGGCCACGAGCGCCGCCGCCAGGGCGCGAAGAAAGCCGCTGCGGCGCCACCCAGGAGGAAGCGCGTGCGCCCCCTTCAGGCCGGCGCCCTGCCGTACACCTCCACCGCGCGCCAGAGATACCATGAGGCGGTGCTTCGGAACGGCCGCCACCGTTCCCCGTGCTGAAGAACGGCTGATGGTTTCGGCATCTCGGCGAGGCCGTATGCGAGGCGAAACCCGTTGCGGACGCCAAAATCGTCCACCGGCAGCACGTCGGGACGCCCAAGCCCAAAAATCAACAGCATCTCGACCGTCCATCGCCCGACCCCTCTCACCGCGTCCAGTCGCTCGATGATCTCCTCGTCGGTCATCGAGCGGATCTGCCGGAGAGACGGGATCTCCCCGCTGATCGCCTTCGACGCGATCTCCCGGAGCGACGCGATCTTGGCGCGTGAGAAGCCGCACGCGCGCAACTGCTCGTCCGTGATCGCCTGCAGTGCGGCCGGCCCCGGGAAAGCCCCACGGGGGAACATCGCACGGAAGCGCGCGAGGATGGTCGCCGCCGCGCGGTTGCTCAACTGCTGGTTGGCCACAGCCCGGACCAATGACTCGAACGGGGACCGCCGCTGCCGGGGCTTCAGCGTGCAGGGACCGACCCGGGCGATAAGGGCCTTCATCACCGGGTCGGCACGGCGGAGATGGTCGAGGGCATCCGGATTCATCCGCAGGCACCCGGATCATGACGGACAGGCGCGGACTGCGCCAGTGTCCACGTGGTCGACTTCGCATGGATGGGCCCCTCTGGTTCACTTGGGCCGAACCGGGCGCCTCCGATGAGGCCACGATCCGGATCGCCGCCACGGTCGGAAGCAGAGGCTATTCCTTCTGATCCGGGCCGCGCAGCAGGGGCCGCACCGGGGGACTGCGCTGAATGCCGCTGAACATTCCGGCCAGCTTCACCGCGGTCTCATAATGCTGCGAGATCACTGGAAGCGTCTCCTCCACATACTTCGCCAGGGGGCTCTGCGGGGGAAGTTCCGCCGCCACGCGCTGGTAAACCTGGATCGCGCGCTGGTGATCCTGCGCCATCTCATTGAGGAACTGGAACTCCGCCGACTGACTCGTCTGCTGGCGCAGCCTCTCGATCGCGCCCCGTTCACGCGGGGAAAGCTGCCAGTTACCGCCCGGGTTGGCCGCAGGCCTGCCTTGCTCGGACTCGGCAAGGGCCCTCAACTGCTGGTCCGACGGCATCCGGACGTTCATCTCGGGCGCAAGACTGCGTAGCCGGTTCACCGCCGCCTGGTGATCGTTCGTCACCGCGCGGGCGAACGCGAGCACGTCCTCGTTGTTCGCGGTCTCCAGCACGATTTCCGCGAGTTGAACGGCGGTGATCCCGTTGAGAACGGCGTAGCGAACAAACCGTTCCGGGGTGACGGGTTCCCGCTGACCCCGCTGCGAAGACGGAGGTGCCGGCTCTCCGGGCGGCGGTTCGGCCGACGGACGAGTGGGAGCATCCTGCGCGCGATCGCCGGGCTGTGCAGACGCACCCGGTGCCCCGAGGAGCATCGCCGCCACCGCAAGACGTCCGACTGCCCCGCGCCATCCCATGGAAACCATGTCAACCCTCATGTCCGGCACATAGCGGGTAACGTGCCAGGTCCCGGTCGAGACGCCGCGCATCGCCGCGACTGGCGCGATTCGGCAGAAACACTTGCACGATGCAGGCGTTCGGGCGTTTTGCCGCTCCCGGTCCCATCGCGTGTCGCATTCGGCACGAGGTTCCATGGGCGTGCGGTGGGCACTCGGCGCCGCGCTCCGCACCGGCACGCTTTCGGCTTGGACGGCGGCGAGGTCGGCCTTTTCACGCCGACTTCACTCTTTGCCCGCAGTGACCCAAATGACCCATATGCCGCCCGAAACTCACACCCCCGCAGCCGCGGGCGGTACCCGATCCGAACCTCCATCGGGGCCCGACCGTATCGCGCGGCGGTACCCCATCGGCGCCGAAATCCAGGGTGACGGCGTCCATTTCCGGCTGTGGGCACCGAACGCGCGTTCGGTGGATGTGGTGGTTCGGGCGCCGAACACCGATCCCGACACGAGGCGTTCTCATGCGCTCCGCTTGTCCGCCCCAGGCTACTTTGAGGGCACCGTCGATTGCGCCGCGGGGGATCTCTACCAGTTTCGTCTCGACGGGAACGACCGGCTGCTTCCAGACCCGGCTTCGCGCTTTCAGCCGGAAGGTCCGCACGGCCCGTCGATGGTGGTCGATCCCTCCTTCCCATGGACGGACGACAAATGGCCGGGGCTGCGCGCCAAGGGTCAGGTCGTCTATGAGATGCACATCGGCACCTTCACGGGGCCGGGAACGTGGACCGCGGCGGCGGCTGAGCTGCGCGAGCTTTCCAGGATCGGCATCACCACGATCGAACTCATGCCCGTCGCGGAGTTCCCGGGACGTTTCGGCTGGGGCTACGACGGCGTCGCGCTCTTCGCTCCCTACCATCATTACGGATCGCCATCCGACTTCCGGCGTTTCGTGGACACCGCCCACGCGGTGGGCATCGGGGTGGTCCTCGACGTCGTGTACAACCATATCGGCCCCGACGGAAACTACCTCGGTCACTTCGCGAAATCCTACTTCACGGACCGCTACAGGAACGACTGGGGAGAAGCCATCAACTTCGACGGGCCTGATGCCGGTCCCGTCCGCGAGTTCTTCCTCTCCAACGCGGCCTACTGGATCGAGGAGTTTCACATCGACGGACTCCGGCTCGATGCCACCCAGCAGATCTTTGACGCCTCGTCGCCGCATATCATCGCGGAGATCAGCCGCGTCACCCGGGAGCACGCCGGCCGCCGGAGCATCTGGATCGTCGCCGAGAACGAGCCGCAGGACACCCGCATCGTCCGCTCCGCCGACAAGGGAGGCTACGGCCTGGACGCCATGTGGAACGATGACTTCCATCACAGCGCACGGGTCGCCCTGACCTCCCGCAGCGACGCCTACTACACGGATTACCGCGGTTCGCCGCAGGAGTTCATCTCCGCGCTGAAGTGGGGGTTCCTGTATCAGGGCCAGTACTACAAGTGGCAGAAGCAGCGCCGCGGGACGCCGTCGCTCGATCTTCCGCCGGAAACCTTCGTCACCTTCATCGAGAACCACGATCAGCTCGCCAACTCCGCGCGGGGCGAGCGCTGCCATGAGCAGGCCAGCCGGGGCACCCTGCGCGCGATGACCGCGCTCCTCCTGCTCTCGCCATCCACGCCCATGCTCTTCCAGGGACAGGAATTCGCCGCTTCCGCGCCCTTTCTCTATTTCGCGGATCACCGGGAGGAACTCGCCGGGCTTGTCGCCGAGGGCAGGCGCGAGTTTCTCCGGCAGTTCCCCGGCCTTGCCCAGCCCGATGTCCAGCAGATGCTGGCGGCGCCGAACGCCCCGGAGACGTTCATGCGCTGCAAGCTCGATTTCAACGATCGCGAGCGGAATGCCGGCATGTACCGCCTGCACCGCGACCTGCTCGCCCTCCGCCGCGACGATCCCCGCTTCAGCATCCAGCCGGCGCGCGGCATGGACGGCGCCGTGCTTGGAGATGCCGCGTTCGTGCTCCGCTACTTCGCGGAGAGCCCCGGGGAGGAACGGCTGCTTCTGGTCAACCTCGGCCGGGATCTCCTCTTCGATCCCGGCGCCGAACCGCTTCTCGCACCGCCCCCGGGAATACGCTGGGAGATCCTGTGGTCCTCCGAAGACCCGGACTACGGCGGAAATGGCGTCCTGCCCCTCGACGCCGACGAAACATGGGCGATCCCTGGCGCGGCAGCGGTCGTCCTTGTTCCCCGACTCAGATCATGACGCGCCGCATCGAACTGCCCGTCCGCGTCCTGCCCGGCGACCGCCTGGTCTCGGAGGAGACGGCCCTCGACTACGAGTGGCTCTTCACCAACGGCCTCGGCGGCTTTGCCTCCGGCACCGTCGCCAACATTCCCACGCGCCGCTATCACGGGCTTCTGGTGGCCGCCCTGCCGGCGCCACACGGGCGCATGGTGATGCTCAGCCATGTGACGGAACTGCTGCGCATCGGCGCGCGGACCCCGATCCTCCTCGGAGGCATCGAATTTCCGGACCGTCTCTCCATCCCGGGACGCGAAAGGCTCCTCGAGTTCCGCCTCGAGGGCGGGATTCCCACCTGGCGCTACGAAGTCGATGGGCATCTCATCGAAAAGCGGGTGATCCTTCCGCACGAGCAGAACAGCGTCCATGTCTCGTATCAACTGCTCGAGGGAGAAGGCCCGGTCCGGATCAAGCTTCGCCCGGAGCTTCGCATCGCCAGTCTCGAGGATCCCCTGTCGGAGGAAGCCACTCCCTGCACGGTCCTCGCCGAAGGCGAGCGGTATGAACTCGCCCCCCCGGCGGAACGGCACCTTCCCTGCATCCGGCTCTTCCTGCATGGCGAGTCGCGGGCATTCACGATCGAACCGCGGGTCACGGCGAGTGCCCAGTACCGCCTCGAGCAACGGCGCGGCTACCATCCGACGGCAAGCCTCTGGAGCCCGGGATACTTTCGCGCCACGCTCACCTCCGGGAACGGCGTGACACTGATCGCCTCGACCGAACCATGGGAAACGCTCCTGGTTCTGTCCCCCGAGGCGGCGCTGGCCTCCGTGCGCGAGCGCGCCGAAAGACTGCTTGAGTCCGCGGGCGGCCATGCCTCGGACTCCTTCTCGCGGGAGCTCGTGCTGGCCGCGGATCAATTCGTGGTGAAACCCGTCGGCCGTTCGCAGGAGCACGCGCGCGCCCGCGCCGTCGGCGACGAGGTGCGGACGATCATCGCGGGCTACCACTGGTTCACGGACTGGGGGCGGGACACGATGATCAGCCTCGAGGGCCTGACCCTGGTCACGGGGCGCCACATCGAAGCCGGCTTCATCCTGCGCACGTTCGCCCAGTACGTGCGCGACGGTCTCATCCCGAACCTCTTCCCGGAGGGTGAGCGCGAGGGCCTGTACCATACCGCGGACGCCACGCTGTGGTACTTCCATGCGATTCATCGCTACCTCGCCCACACCGACGACCGGCGAACCCTGGATCTTCTGCTCCCGAACCTCGTGTCGATCTACGAAGCGCATGTCCGAGGCACGCACTTCGGCATCGGTGTCGATCCGGCCGACGGACTGATCCGTCAGGGCGCCGAGGGATACCAGCTCACCTGGATGGACGCCAAGGTCGAGGACTGGGTCGTCACCCCGCGCCGCGGCAAGCCGGTCGAGATCAACGCCCTCTGGTACAACGCGCTCCGACACCTCGCCGAGTGGCTGCGCCTCGACGGCCAACTCGAGTTCGCCGCGAGGATCGATGCGCAGGCGGACCTCGCGCGCGAGTCCTTCAACGTGAGGTTCTGGTCCGAGAAGCACGGGCACCTGTTCGATGTCGTGGACGGACCGCAGGGAGATGATCCGGCATGCCGTCCCAATCAGATTCTCTCGATCTCCCTCACTCATCCGGTGCTCGACCCCGCGCGCTGGGAGGCGGTATTCCGCGTGGTCGAGGAACGGCTTCTGACACCGGTGGGTCTTCGGAGCCTCTCGCCCGACCACCCGGACTACAAGAAGAGGTATTTCGGCGATCTCCGCTCGCGCGACGCGGCATACCACCAGGGTACCGTGTGGGCATGGCTCATCGGCCCCTTCGTGGACGCGCTGCGGAAACTTCATCCCGAGCGCCGCGACGAGGCGCGCCGCTTTCTCGCGGGATTCGAGGATCACCTGAGCCACGCGTGCATCGGCTCCATCAGTGAGATCTTCGATGCCGAGGCTCCCTTCACGCCACGCGGGTGCGTGGCGCAGGCGTGGAGCATCGCGGAGGTGCTCCGGGCCTACGCCGAAACCTCGCCGGCGCCGGCCTCCCCGCAGGGCGCCGGGGAAAGCCTCATCCACTGACGCATGCACGATGCAACTTCAGACAAGGCCTTGCATGCGAACCGCAACAGCCCTCAAGTTCAGTCCGTCGCGCCGGGCGGCATTTCGTGCGCTTCCCGCACGCGAATGCCTCCGGCACGGCCCTTGCAACAACCTCATACCATGAAATCGTTCAAACTTCTGATGGCGCTTGCCGCTGCCGGGGCACTCACCGCGGGATGCGATCCCAACACGGATGAAGTCCCGATGTCCGAGAGCGAGCGGTCGACCGAGCGCAGCCAGATCGGCAGGCAGCAGGACAGCATTGTGGACGACGCGGCCGACGCCGTCCGCGAGGCGGCCGAGGAAACCGCCGAGGTCGCGGAGGACACCCGCGAGGCCGCGCAGGACGGAGCGGACTACACCTACGCCCAGAAGGACCAGTTCCTCCAGGCCCTGCGCACGCAGCTCAACCAGCTGGAAACCGAGATGCAGGACCTCAGGGCGCAGGCCGAGCGCGCCAGCGACGAGGCCAAGGCCGAGGCGCAGCGCCGGCTCGAAACGCTCGAGGAGCGCAGCAAAGAGCTGACCGACAACATCTCGCGCATCGAGAACGCCACGGAGGAGAACTGGCAGGAGGTCAAGCAGAGCGTGCAGCAGAGCTACGAGAACGTCCGCAACTCACTCAACCAGGCCCGCTCATGGCTGGGTGACCGTCTCGCGCCCTGACCCGAGTTCTGGCGGGGTCCGGAGGGTCACCGGATCCAGCCGCGCGGGCTGGTGCCTCCTCGAGGTGCCAGCCCGCTTTTCTTTCCGAGGGCGGTCCTGCACCGCACGGACACAACAAGCCGGCCCGGTCCATGCCCCCGGCCGGCACCAAGCCTGTGCCGTGGCGGTCATCCCCTTCCGGCTCCGGGAGCGCGCTCAGGGCCCCGTCTCGACCGGCAGTGACTTGTTCTCAGCCCACACGTACTCCTTCCATGCGCCCTCGTAGAGGCGCACCTTCGGGTAGCCCGCCAGATGCACGAGGTAGAAGCGCAGCAGGCTTCCCTCCCGCGAGGTGCCGCAATAGCAGATGATGTCCCGGTCCTTCTTGATTCCCGCGGCCTCGAGCTCAGGCAGCACCTCCTCCAGGGGACGGAACTTGTGGGTGTTCTCGGTGTCCATCAGCCGCGCCCAATGGAAGCTGATCGCCCCGGGGATGTGGCCCTTGCGCAGCCAGATGTCGTCGTCGCCGCGGAACTCGTTCGGAGGCCGCGCGTCGATGAGCAGCACTCCCGGATCCCGCCTGTCGGGGCGGACGTCGTCCAGCGTGGCGGCGATCTCCGGCTTCCCCCGCCTCGGAAGTCTGCCACGTGGATTGCCGAAATAGTCCTGCGCGGGCTGGTAACCCGCGGCGACCCATCCGGCGAGGCCGCCGTCCACGATGCGGATGCGCTCGACGCCCATCTTCTCCATGACGTGCGCGACCATGGTCGCGCTGAGGATCTCGTCGTTCGGCAGGCGATCGCCCGTCGCGTAGAGAATGTGGAGGCGGTCGCGGTTCACTCCCGCGCGCCGGAGCAGCGCGCGCGTGAGGTCATCCGGTAGGTACTGCACCGGCACCCCGTCGTCCGTGCCACGGAGCGTGTCGAACTCGAGATGGTGCGCGGTGGGCAGGTGCCCGCGGAAGTAGTCCTTGTAACCACCGCGCGTGTCGAAGACGAGCGGGCGCGTTGCCGGGTCTCCCGTCTCAATGAGGACCTTGGCTTCGGCGGGTGAGATGATGCCGATCTCCGCCGCGGCAGGCATGCACGGGAGCGACCCCGCGGCGAGCACGGCCGCGACGGCGGTCAGGGTCTGTCGAAGTCGCGTGTTCAGCATGAGTTGCGATGGGATTGAGGTTGGGCCTTCAGAACGGCAGGACAACGTTCCGTTTGATCGTGAAGCAGGAGGGCGGGTGGTGCACCGGCGGAGTCATCCACGATTCGAGAACGAAATGATCCTCAGGGCGTACGGGAAGCCGAAGCGCACCGCCCCGTCGCGCTGCCGCTCGAGCGCCCCGATGGCGGGCGCGCGGGGGGAGGCGGGGATCACTCGTCTGCGAACGGCGGTTCCGATGAGGCGCATATGTATTGATGCCCAAATGCGCATATGTGCACCAGCGGTGGCAAGTGAAGAATTCGCGCGCCCCGCTGCCGTGCATCGCCCCGTTCGCACGCGGACCCCGGCCCCCGAACGCTTGACGGCCCTTCCCCCGGCGCGGGAGCGTCCTCTCGCTGCCGGTCATGGCCATGAATCCGTACCTTGAGCTTGTTCAACAGACCGCGCGCCTCCGGGAGACCGGTCGCGCGCTACCCCTCGGCGGGTTCCCGCCCGCGCCCCGGGTGGATCTCGCCCCCGACGCACCCGTGGTCCTGCTCTTCTCTCCGCATCCGGACGACGAGTGCATCGTGGGCGGTCTCGCCCTGCGCCTGCTCCGCGAGGCGCGGTGGCGCGTCGTCAACGTCGCGGTCACGCAGGGCAGCCGCAAGGATCGCCAGGCCGAGCGTTTCGCCGAGCTGAAGGCCGCGTGCGACTTCCTCCAGTTCAACCTCGTCGCCACCGCCCCGAACGGTCTCGAGAAGATCAGCGTTCGGACCCGCGAATCGGATCCCGCGCACTGGAACGCCTGCGTTGACACGATCGCGCGCATCCTTTCCGGGCACCGTCCCCGCGCGATCTTCTTTCCGCACGACGCGGACTGGAACAGCACGCACATCGGAACGCACCACCTCCTCATGGACGCGCTCCGCCGGCAGCCGGCCGAGTTCACCTGCCACGTGGTCGAGACCGAGTTCTGGGGGCAGATGTCCGATCCCAACCTCATGGTCGAGAGCAGCGTGCGGGACGTCGCCGACCTCATGGCCGCCTGCTCCTTTCACCTCGGCGAGGTCCGCCGCAACCCCTATCACCTCAGCCAGACCGCATGGATGCAGGACAACGTGCGGCGGGGCGGCGAGCTGGTGGGCGGACAGGGCGGCGCGGCGCCCGATTTCCTGTTCGCCACGCTCTACCGGCTCCGCCGATGGGAACGCGGCGTTCTCTCGCGCGAGTGGGAGGGAGGCCGGAACCTTCCCGCCGGCGAGAATCCCGAGTCCCTCTTCGCGAACGCACTTGCGGCTTGGCCCGGGTGACGGTCCCCGCCCAAGCTGCGCCCGCTTCTGATCGCAATGAAACGGAAAAAGTGGCGTCTGGCCGGAATCAACTTTGATCACTTCCACATGGGCGA
The DNA here is from genome assembly GCA_964389135.1 of uncultured Verrucomicrobiota bacterium. Taxonomy (GTDB): domain Bacteria; phylum Verrucomicrobiota; class Verrucomicrobiia; order Limisphaerales; family CAIMTB01; genus CAIMTB01. The sequence continues at coordinate 79,354 of CAYMDA010000009.1, forward strand.
CCTGCTCCGCTACGCCTCGGAGCATCCGGGCGTCGAGATCGTGGGGATCTCCGACGAGCAGCCCGAGCGCACGGAGGAAGCCATCCGCAAGCTGGGCATCCCCAGGGACCGCGTGTTCACGGACTACCGGGAGTGCATGGAGAAGGCCAAGCCGGAGATCGTCATTCTTTGTCCGGCCGCCTCGAAGCACGGCGAGTGGGTCCGGAAGATCGCCCCGTACGGGGCGCACATCATGGTCGAGAAGCCCTTCGCCGCCTCGCTCAAGGAGGCCGACGCCATGGTGCGCGCGATGCCCCGCGACTCCGTGCTCATGATCAACTGGCCGCTGCAGTGGGTCGCGTCGCACCGGAAGTCCTACGAGATCGTCGCCTCCGGCGCGATCGGCGAGGTGCTCAACGTCTGGCATTCCGGGGGCAACCGCGGGCCGCTCTGGCACGGCGCCGACAAGGACGAGAAGACCCCCGAACAGGTCGCACGCGAGAAGCCCCATTCCTGGTTCTACAAGAAGGCCCACGGCGGGGGATCCCTGCTCGACTATCTCGGATACGGAACGACCCTCGGCACATGGTACCAGGGCGGCCGCCGTCCGCTCGAGGTCACCGCCGTCGTCGATGAACCCCCGGGCCTCGAGGTGGACGAACACAGCATCGTGGTCGCCCGGTATGCCCACGGCCTCTCCAAGTTCGAGACGCGCTGGGGCACCTTCACCGACCCATGGACGATCCAGCCGCAGCCGCGCTGCGGCTTCATCATCGCGGGAACCGACGGCACGGTCAGCAGCTACGACTACGACGACTTCGTCACGGTCCAGACCCGGCGAAAACCCAAGCCGCATCCCATCGCGGCCCCTCCGCCGAAGGCCCCGAACCAGAACCCCGTCCAGTATCTCGTGGACCGTCTCAACCGGGGGCTGCCGCTCGAAGGCCCCGTGAGCCTTCCCATCAGCCGGATCGGCCAGGAGATCGTTGACGCCGCCGTGCGCAGCGCGCGCACGAAGCGCACCGTGCGGCTGCCCGCCGAATGAGCTGACCCGTCACAGGTGATCGCATCCGCGCGGCCCGGTGCCGCGCGGATGCGTGCGTTGAGGGATTCTGCGCTATGATGCCACGCATGGAGTACGGAGAACGAATCACGCGCAGGCGGGCCGTTCTTTCGCTCCTTGCCTTCGCCGCCGGCGGATGCGTCGTCCCCGCGAAGACCCGGATCCCGACACGCTCCTACCGCGGCGTCACCCGTGTCGCCTGCATCGGGGACAGCATCACGGCCGGCGCGGGACTCCCCGACCCCGCGGAATCTTCTTACCCCGCCGTGCTCGCGCGGATCCTGGGCCCGGCCTACGAGGTCCGCAATTTCGGGGTCAGCGGGGCAACCATGCTGCGGGATGGCGACCTGCCCTACTTCGACACCCCCCAGTTCACCCAGGCGCTCGATTACGCCCCGCAGATCGTCGTGATCGCCCTTGGGACCAACGACTCGAAGCCCCAGAACTGGCGTCTCTATGGGAGCGCGTTCGAGCGCGACACCTACACGATGGTCCGGCGCTTCCTGAGCCTGAGAAGCCGGCCGGTCGTGTATCTCTGCACCCCGCCGCCGGTGTTCCAGGACCGCTGGGGAATCAATGAAGCCACGGTCGGCGGCGAGATCGCTCCCCTTCTGCGCCAGCTCGCGATCCGGGAAGGCTGGCCCGAGGTGGATCTGCACCATGCCCTTCGCGACAGCGGGGAGCACTTCCCGGACGGTGTGCACCCCGACGCGGCCGGGGCCGCGCTCATCGCGAGTGCGGTGGAAGCGGCCTTTCGCGGCCGGTAGGACCCGGCGTCATCCCCCCTCCGGAGCGGCGCCGAAACCCAACGGCGCGTCACAGGATTCCCGGCGGGTCCGAGTGTCCGGGGCATCCAGCGGAACGGGGGAGATTCCGCGGCCCCGCAATGCATTCGCAGATGGAGCGCATTGCGCCGGCGCGCGACCCCCGCCCGCGGACGGCCCGCCGGGCAGGACGAGTTTCCGCGCGAGATGCGCGAACCCCATCGCGCCCGCCAGCATGGCGAGGACCGATCCGCTGTCCGGGACCTGGGGCACCTCCCCTCCCTCCCCTGGTCGCGGCCCTGTTGAGGACTCGGATCCGGTCCGGGGCGGAAGGAACCAACCGCCCACGTGCGTCATGTCCACCCAGATGTTCGAACCCACGCGGACGCTGGAGATCTCGCGAATGGGAGGCAGATCGGGTTCGCCCCCTGGATACATGGCCGGCGTCTCCTTCAGGTCCGCGAGATGCAGCAGGTCCTGCCCGGGGAACACGTCGAGGAGCGGAGCGTCGGCAGGCGCCTCGCGGATGGGCACGAGGGTGCCCGCGACCGTGACGGCATGCACCGGGTCCATGGCCGCGGTTTCGCCGGGCGAGGACACAACGGACGGGGCGGGTGCAGGGCGATCCGGGAGCAAGGCGCGGCCGGTGGCGATGGCCGCCAGGATGAAGGCGAGGATGGGAAGCCACCTTGGGAACGACAGAGGTTTCACGGCATGGAGGAACGAAGCGACGCGGCGGGGGCGCCGGCGGCGCAATGCCGAGGAGCATCTCTTGTGCCACGCCCGCCGCAGGGGATTTCCGATGTGATCCCAGGCGGCGCGGGTTGGACCGTGGATTCGCGCTGGACCCTGCTTTCGCAAGGGGTTAGAAGCCCGAATGATGATTCCACCCGCACCGGCCTCACGATCGCATCCGCCCGCAAACGCCGCGCGCCGTGGTTTCACGCTGATCGAGCTCCTCGTCGTGATCGCGATCATCGCGATCCTGGCGAGCATGCTCCTGCCCGCGCTCGCCCGCGCGAAGTACAAGGGCAGCCGCACCTCCTGCCTGAACAACATCCGTCAGCAGTACCTCGCCCAGATCATCTACGCGGACGACCACGAGGGACGCTTCCAGCAGCACGACGACGGCAGCCCCGATTATCACCGGCTCAACGGCCGCAAGGATTCCATCGTGGACAGCTTGCGCGGCTCCTACGTGAACAACACGTGGATTCTCATCTGCCCGATCACGGCGAAATCCTTCGGGCGCCTGTGGCTGAACTACGCGGATCCTGCGGCGTTCGCGGATCACAACACGCGGGACTACGGCGGCTGGGACACGCCCGCGGCCAACGTGTACACGCCGTACATGTGGCTCGCGAACTTTCCGGGGGTGAAATACCTCTCGATCAGCGGCAGCACCGCGCCGGATGCGGCGGATCTCGAGCCCGAATGGCCACGAGTCGCGAGCGAATGCGATTCGCGCCGCGCCTTCATCACTCATCGGATCAGCGACACCCCGGGCACCAAGCTGTGGGATGTCGGCCACCTCGGCCGCTTCGACGCCGGCAGCGTCAGCCGCCATTTCCTCGAATTCTCCCTCACACCAGACCAGCCGGTCGGGCAGGCCGATGGCAGCGTCATCGTGCGGCCGAAGTCCCAGATCAAGAAGCGCGTCCTGGGCGGCCCCGGGGGCAACACGGCCTACTACTACTGATCCACCGATCGGGACGCGCGCCGTCGTGATCATCCGGCGCGCCCACGGCCCTGCATCCGCACCGATTCCTGCATGACCCAGGTCACCCGAGCGCTCCTGCCCGTCCTCACCGCGAGCCTGCTCAGCCTCATTCCACCCGCACTTTCCGCTGGCGAACCGCCGTCGCGCTCGCCCTTCTCGCGCGACGCCAACCGCCTCGCGTACCTCGACGGGGCGGACCCGCGCGAACCCTACCATCCGGGCGCTCACTTTCCGCGCCTCACCACCCCGCAGTGGTTCGGTGAACCCGGCGTGGACGCCGTCGTGATCCTCGGGATCGACGACATGAGCGCGAGCGCGCCCTACGAGGCGTTCCTGCGCCCGATCCTTGAACGCCTCAAGCGCATCGACGGACGCGCGCCGGTCAGCATCTTCAGCAACGCGCCGACCCCGGACGATCCGCGGCTCGCGGGCTGGCTCGCCGAAGGCGTGAGCCTCGAGGTCCACACGCTGAGCCATCCCTGTCCCATCCTCGGCCCCGCGGGCTTCGATGCCGCGGAGAACACCTACCACGGCGGCGTGGACCTCCTGAACAGCATCCCGGGCAACCAGCCCGCCGCTTTCAGAACCCCGTGCTGTGATTCGATGGACTCCGCCAGCCCGCGTCTTTTCGCCGAGCTGCTCCAGCGAACCAATTCCGCCGGTCAGTTCCTCATGGCCGATTCGTCGGTGGCGATGATCTTCACCACCAACCACCCGGCGATCCCCGCGGAGCGGCTCACCGACGACCACGGGCGGCCGCGCTTCACCAGGTACGTTCCGTTCGAGGCCTTCACCACCACGATCGAGAACTACCCGCACCCCTATGTGATCGGGGGCATGCTCTGGGAGTTTCCCTTCGTGGTTCCGAGCGACTGGGAGGCCCAGAACATCCTCGGCAAGGTTCACCCGCAAATGCTCGAGGACTGGAAGGTCGCGCTCGATCTTGTCGTCGAACGCGAGGGGATGATGGCGCTGGTCTTTCATCCCCACGGCTGGTGCTCAAACGAGCAGATCGTCCGCCTGATCGATCATGCCGTTTCCACGCACGGCTCACGCGTCCGCTTCCTCACGTTCGCGGAGGCGGTCCAGCGCCTCACGGCCAACCTGCTCTCCGGGCAGGCGCTGCGCGCTCCCGACGGTGCCGCCAATGGAATCCGGCTGCTCGACCTGAACAACGACGGCTGGCTCGACGTGGTGATCGGCAACTCGAGCCTCCGGCGGACCCGGCTCTGGGATCCGGCGGGCCGCCGCTGGATCGACCTGGATTTTCCGATCCGCCTTGACGGAGCAGCCGCGGCCGAGGCCCGGTTCGGTGTGATCCGCGACTCCGTCGTGCTGATGCAGCGCGGTGACCAGACCTCGGGCGCGTGGGTCTTTTCGGAGGGCGGCTGGGTTTCGGATCCCTCGCTTCTCGCGGGCCTGCCCCCGGAGGTTCGGTTCGCCTCCAGGGGCATCGACAGGGGTGCGCGCCTCCGCGACCTCGATCGCGACGGAACCTGCGAACTGCTGATCGCCAATCCCGAACAGAACCTCGCCTTCCGCCGCGCCCCCGACGCAAGCCGCTGGGAACCCATGTCCTTCGCGCTCCCCGGAGCCGCGCGCATCGTGGATGCCGACGGGCGCGACGACGGCACGCGCTTCATCGACCTCAACGACGACGGCCACGACGACCTCGTCTGGTCCAATGCGCGCGGGTACGGCGTGTGGCTCTTTGTCCCGGAACCCTTCCTCGGCTTCGACGCGGGCTGGTCGCGCCGGATCATGCAGGGAACCCGGGACGATCCCCATGCCCTTCCGGCCTTCGTCCGCGACGGCCCTCATCGCAACAACGGCGCATGGTTTCACTCGCGGCATCTCTGGGTGCAGAACGAGGACACCGCGCGCCTGCCGAATCACGTGGACCGCAGGTCCTTCCGGCAACTGGTCATCGGCAACCTGCCCGAGCCCAGGAGCCCGGAGGCGTCGCGCGCCAGCATCGAGGCGCCTCCGGGGTTCGAGGTGCGCCTCGTCGCCGCCGAACCGCTCGTGCAGGATCCCATCGCCCTCCAGTGGAGCGCGGACGGCCGACTGTGGGTCGTGGAGATGCGGGACTACCCGCTGGGCAACGATTCGGGCGGCGCGATCAAGGTGCTCGACGACACCGACGGCGACGGCGTGTTCGACCGGGCCACCGAGTTCCTTTCCGGCCTGCCCTTCCCCACCGGAATCATGCCATGGCGCCGCGGCATGCTCGTCTCCGCCGCGCCCGACATCCTCTACGCCGAGGACACCGACGGAGACGATCGCGCCGATGTCCGCCGCGTCCTCGCCACGGGCTTCCACCCGGGAAACCAGCAGCATCGCTTCAACGGCTTCGAACTCGGGCTCGACGGCATGGTGTACGGCGCGAACGGGGACAGCGGCGGGATCGTGCGCGTGCTCGCGACCGTGACGGGCGCGGCTCCGCTCGACGGGCAGCCCGTCGAGCTGGGCTCCGGCGATTTCCGCTTCGATCCCGACACCGGCCGGTTCGAGGTCATCGAGGGCCAGACCCAGTTCGGACGCCATCGGAATGACTGGGGCACGTGGTTCGGCAACGCGAACTGGACATGGGGTTGGCACTACAAGTTCCCCTCGCGGTATCTCGCCCGGAATCCGCACCTCGCCGTGCGCAACAACTGGATCGCGATCGCGCGCCACCCGGATTCGCACCGGGTGTTCGCCCGCTCGGAGGCTCCGCCGCGTCCGAACGCCGTGGGCGCGGAGAACCATGTCACGGCTGCCAACTCGCTCATTCCCTTCCGCGACGATCTTCTCGGATCCGACTGGGCGGACAGCGTCCTGATCACCGATCCCGTGTACAACGTGGTGCATCGTGAAGTGATCCTCCCCGACGGAGCGGCATGGAACAGCCGCCGCGCGAGGGGCGAGGAGCAGCGCGAGTTCCTCGCGTCTTCCGATCCCTTCTTCCGGCCGATCCAGGCGCGCGCCGGTCCCGATGGCGCGCTCTACGTGGCCGACATGTACCGCGGGATCATCGAGCATCCGGAGTGGATCCCCGCCGACTTCCAGCGGCACCTCGATGTTCGCGCCGGCGAAGGCATGGGCCGCATCTACCGGGTGGCACCGGCGAACGCCCCGGCGCGCGCGATCCCGAACCTCGCGCGACTCTCGACCCGGGGGCTCGTGGAAGCGCTCGACAGTCCCGGCGGATGGCAGCGCGACACCGCCATGCGCCTGCTGATCGAACGACGCGATGCATCAGCCCTGCCCCTCCTGCGCGACGTCGCGGTCCGCAGCCCGAACCCGAAGGCGAGGCTGCAGGCGCTCTGCACCCTCGATGTGCTTGGCGGAACCGATTCGTCCCTCGTCGAGAAGTGCCTGCGCGATGCGCACTGGGCCGTGCGCGCCCATGCCATCCGGATCGCGGAACCGATTCTCCGCGCCCCCGCGCCCGCGCCCGCGCTTCTTGATGCGCTGTTTGCCTCCACGGCGGACCCTTCCCCGCACGTCCTGCTCCAGCTCGCGCTGAGCCTCGGCGAGCTCCGGGACGATCCGCGGGTGGCCGTCTCGCTCGCGGCCATCGCGGCGCGGCTGCCGGCGGATTCCACGCTGCACGAGGCGATTCTCTCCTCGGCCCTGCCGCGCCTCGCGGACCTCGTCACGCTCGTGGGACGCGATCGCACACTGCTTCCACTGCTCACCCGCGCGCTCGATGTCGCCGCATCCGCGGACGACGAGGCGGCGATGATCGCGGGTGTCCAGGCGGCGCTCGGCCATGCGGATGACGGTTCTCGAGCCGAGGTGTTCAGCAGCATCACGCGCGTCATTCGCCGGCTGGCCCGCGCCGACCGGCTGCAGCCCGGGCTGGAGGCGAGCCTGCGGCGCGCGCGGGAGCAGGCCCGCGCCTGCGTCGCCGATGCACGCGCCGGCGAGGAGATTCGCGCCGCCGCCGTCGGGCTGCTCGCGGCCGACCCCGAACCCGCGGACCTCGCGGCGATCGGCGCGCTTCTGTCCGCCCGCGAACCCATGCCCCTCCAGCGCGCGGCCCTCGATTCGCTCGAGCGATCTGGCTCCCCGGAGTTCCCCGCCCTTGTCCTGCCGCGCATTCCCGAACTCCACGCCGGCCTTGCCGGCCGGGCACTGAACACCCTTCTCTCGCGTCCCGAATGGACCGAGGCGCTGCTCGACGCTCACGAGAGCGACACCATCCGGATCACGGACGTGACGATCCGCGAGCGGCTCCTGAACCATCCGGAATCGACCCTTCGAGATCGGGCGCGCGCCCTCCTCGAGCGCACGCGTCCCGAGCGCGACGAGGTTCTGGCCGCGTTCGCCAGCGTGCAGGGTCTCCGCGGCGATCCGGCCCGCGGCCGCCGCGAGTTCGAGGACCACTGCGCCTCGTGTCATCGCCTTGGGAACCTGGGCCATGACGTGGGTCCCGATCTGCGCGCGCTGGGCCGGCCCTCGGTCGACGCGCTCCTCGTCGCGATCCTCGATCCGAACCGCGCGGTCGTGGATCCTTACGTTTCCGCGGAGGCGCTGACGCGGGACGGCCGCGCGCTGCACGGGATCATCGCCGGGGAAACCCCGCACACGGTGACGCTGCGCATGGCCGGCGGCGCGGAGGAGGTCCTCCGGCGCTCCGAGCTCACCGCCCTGCGCCGCACCGGCCGCTCCCTCATGCCCGAGGGATTCGAGCTCGCTCTGGATCCCCGCGCCATGGCGGACCTGATCGCGTTCCTCGTCGAACCCGGGTCGGAGCCGTGAGCGGCGCCCGCATCAGCTCATGAACCGGAGCCGCTCCAGTTCCGCGTCCAGGCGTTTCGCGGAGACAGGCTGGGAGGTGCCCAGTTCCTGGGCGAAGAGGGACACCCGAAACTCCTCGATCATCCAGCGGAACGCCTCGATGGCGTTCCGCTTCTCCTCCGAGGCCGGGCCCGTGCGCAGTTTCGCGAGCGCCTCCACGTAGGGCGCCACGAGGAGCGCGCGTTCCCGATCCTTCGGCGGATTCAGCGCCGCGCGTTCCATGCGGATCTCGAGGGCGCGCAGGTACCGCGGCAGGTGCTCGATCCGGTCGCAGGGCGTGACCCGCAGAAACCGGCTCGGAGCGAGTTGTTCGAGCTCGGGACGCCCCGGTCCGACGGAGGCACCCGCCCCCTTCGCCCCCGGCGCGGCGGGGCGTGCGTCCGCCAGCGAGCCAAGCTGACTCAAATCCTTCAATACCCGGGGAGCGGACGCTTTCGCCGCCGCGGGCGCCACGCCCTCGGACAGCCCGAGGCGCGCCGTGATCCGCGCGCGCACCTCGAGGATCTGGCGCACGCGCTGAAGCCATGTGCCGGGGAGTCCCGCGAGACGCTCCCGCGCCTTCTCCACACGCTCTCGAAACTCGGCTTCCGACAGCACGGCCGGAGGTTCCGTCTCGAAGACATGGCGCCGCAGGTGTTCCCATGCGTCCTCCTCAAACTCCTCCGGAGTGCCGGCGCCGGCGCTGGCGCCGAGGGAGCGGCTCGCGGACCTCAGTTCCTTTCGCAGCCACGCGACATCCTTCTGAAGGGCGAGCTCCACCAGTCGGGGCAGGCCCGTCCGCGTCGCCGCCCTCGCCGACGGCTGCGTCGTGAAGAGCTTCAGGTGGACCAGGTCGCCTTCCCGCTCGAGGCCCGGCCACGCGTACTCCGGAATGCCCCCGGCACCCCCGAGGGCGATACGCTCCGGAAGATCCCCGAACGTCCAGCCGGACAGGTCGTATCGCTCCCACTTCTCCCGCGCGGCACGCCACGGCCCGGATTCCCCTGCCGCCGGCTTCGGCATCCGGCGCAACTGCTCCTTCAACGCGGCGAGGTCCCGTCCGGCAGCCACGGGCTTCTCGTCAGGACCAATCAGCTCAACCCGCGACCGCAGATGCGGCGGCAGCGCCTCCCGCTGCCACGCGGCGGCCGTAAGGCGCACGCCGTATCGCCGCTCGATGAAGAGCGCGAGGTCATGGAGGAGGGACGGACCGCCCGGCTGAAAGTCGCGCGCGATCTCCGCGGCCTTGGGTGCGATGGGCTGGAGCTGGCTGCGGATCGATTTGGGCAGCGCCCGGAGCAGTTCCTCCGCCTTCGCCTCCCTGAGGCCCGGCACCGCCCACTCGATCAGGGCGGGAGACACCGCATCCGCGAGTGTGAACGGAACGCGAACGGTCACGCCGTCATGTTCCTCCCCCGGGGCGTAGGCATACGCGAGACGCACGGGCTGGCCCGCGACCTCGATCGTGTCGGGAAACGCCGCGCGATCGATCCGGATGTCCTGTCCCGCGGCGAGATCGTCCTCCGTGGCGAAGAGGGCCCTCGGGCCGTCGTGCTCGCGGATCCAGCGGTTCAATGCGTCACGTGAGGACACCGCCTTCAGCCGCGCGGCGTAGAAGTCGCGCAGCGCGTCGTCGATGTCGCGGAGGTCATGCCGTCGCATTCGCGTCCGCCAGCTCTCGATCCTTTCGCGCACCCGCCGGTTGTGCTCGAGAAACGCGTACTGCTCCGGAATCCGGGGTTGGGTCGCCGCGGCGAGGGAGGGCGCGCGCCAACGTCCCGTCTTCCTTCGCCCGCCGGCCTCGTGGGGATCGCCGGCGTCGCCGTCGGGATCGGCCGGCACGAGAAGCTGCTCCTCAACGAGTGCTGCGCGGATGAAGATCTCCGTGGCCTTCTCTGGCTCGAGCTGGCCGTAGTCCACCCGCCGCCGCTGGAGCTCGAGACCGGAGATCGAAGTGATTTCCTCGATCAGGACGCGGCCCGCGGAGGGGCTCCACCGCGGGTTCACGTACGACTTGCGGCAGAGATGCGGCGCCAGTTCGACGACCCAGCGCGGATCGATCCCCGCCAGCGTGCGCGCGAACACGCTTGAGGTTTCGACGATCTCACCCGCCACGATCCACTGCGGCTGGCGGGTCTTCGGCTGCCGCGGATCGGCCGGCTGGGCCTTTCGTCCCGGACTGGATCCCGCGCCGCGCTCATGCAGCACGGAACCCGGAAACACGGACAGCAGCCGGTTGCCGAGGCCGCGGTACTGATTTCTGTCCTCGCGCCGGGCGATGTGCGCCAGCAGTCCCGCGAGGATCGAGCGGTGCACCGCCTCGTACACGCCGTCGTGGGGCGAGGGCTCGGACCTCCGCGCGCTCGCCTCGCGGAGCGGGGTGAGGGGGCCGAGGTCCTCCAGCGCGTCCGCCAGCTGCGCATGGAGATCCTGCCACTCGCGCATCCGGGTGTACGAAAGGAAGTTCCTCCTGCAGAACTTCCGGCGCTGGTTCTGCGTGCGGAGCGATTCCCATTCGTCGTGCACCGCGTTCCAGAGGTTGAGCAGCGTGAGAAAATCCGAGCGGGGATGCGCGTGGCGCCGGTGCGCGGCATCGGCGGCTGCCTGCTGGTCGAGCGGGCGCTCCCGTGGATCCTGAATGCTCAGGCCCGCCGCGATGATGAGAAGTTCGCGGGTTGCGTGCTCCCGCTGCGACTGCAGGAGCATGCGGCCGAGCGTCGGGTCGATCGGCAGGCGCGCGAGGTCGCGCCCGAGCGGGGTCAGTTCCCGTTTCTCATCGATCGCCCCGAGCTCGTGCAGGAGCGCGTACCCGGCCTGGATCGCGGCCGGCGAGGGCGGATTCAGGAATGGAAAGGTCTCCACGTCCCCGAGGTGGAAGGCCTTCATGCGCAGAATCACCTCGGCGAGGTTCGACCTCTGGATCTCCGGCTGGGTGAATTCGGGCCGCGCGTTGAAGTCGTCCTCCGAATAGAGCCGGATGCACACGCCGGCCTCGACGCGGCCCGCCCGCCCCTTCCGCTGATTCGCGCTGCTCTTCGAGATGGGCTCGATCGGGAGCCTCCGGGTGCGGGTCCGCGGATTGTACCGGCTCACGCGCGCGAACCCGGAATCGATGACGTACCGGATGCCCGGGATCGTGAGCGAAGTCTCCGCGATGTTGGTCGCGACCACGACCTTCCGGGGCCCTCCCGAAGTGAACACCCGCTGCTGCTCGTCGGAGCTCAGGCGTCCGAAGAGCGGAATCACCTGCGCCCGCCCGCCCGCGCGATGCTCGATCCGGTCGGCGGCCTCGCGGATGTCGCGCTCGGTCGGCATGAAGATGAGGATGTCGCCGGGGGCGCCACCCTGGAGGATGCGTTCCGCGACCTGAACCGCCGCATCCACGTAGGTGCGCTCGCCCTCCTCCTCCTGGATCGCGTCGAGGGGTTCGTACACGACCTCGACCGGGTACATCCGTCCGGAGACCTCCACCACGGGCGCATTGTTGAACGCCCTCGAGAACGCAGCGGTGTCGATCGTCGCGGAGGTGATCACGAGCTTGAGGTCATCGCGCCGGGCGAGAAGGCCCTTCAGGTGGCCGAGCAGGAAATCGATGTTGAGACTCCGCTCGTGCGCCTCATCGATCACGATGGCGTTGTAGTCGGACAGGAGCGGATCGTCCTGCAGCTCGGCGAGCAGCATGCCGTCGGTCACCATCTTGATGAACGTCTGGGGGCTGGTCCGGTCATCGAACCGGATCTTGCTGCCGACCTCGCGTCCCCATGGAACGCCGAGTTCCTCCGCGATGCGGCGTGATACCGACAGCGCCGCCACGCGCCGGGGCTGCGTGCAGCCGATGCGCGCCTCGACGCCGAGGCCCGCCTCGAGGCAGATCTTCGGAATCTGCGTGGTCTTGCCGGAACCCGTCTCGCCGGCGACGACGATCACCTGGTGCTTCCGGAGCAGCTCGAGGATCTCGTCCTTGCGGGCGGCGATGGGTAGTTCCGGGGGGTAGGTGACCCGCGGGCGGTGGGCCGCGCGCCACTCCCGCAGCGCGGCCGAGGCCCGCGCGCGCTCCAGCAGGCGCACGAGCACCGCGTCATGCCTGTCCGCGTGATGCCGGTCCCGCAGCACGCGCGCCAGCCGCGAGCCCAGCCGGACCCAGTCATACAGCATGCACCGCGGCAGCAGCCCGCGAATCTCCTCGATCTGCGTCATCCGGCGCGGAATCTGCCTGCAAATCCGGCCCGGGGAAATCCGTGAGGCGGGCGGCGGAGGCTCAACCCCCTGGCGCACGGTGTGCCGGCACGCGCCGGATCAGGAGAGCACACCCTCGATCGGACGAGCGCTCCCGGCGACGCCGGTGAGACGTTCCTCGCGCGCGTTGACCTCGAAGCTGAGCGCCTCGTGGTCGATGCCGAGCGCCCTGAGGATCGTGGCGTGCAGGTCCCGGAACTGAATGGGGCGATCCGCCGCCATCAGGCCGATCTCGTCGGTCGCGCCGATGCGGACGCCGGGCCGCACGCCGCCGCCCGCGAGCCAGATGGTGAATCCCGCCGCATTGTGCTGACGTCCGTCGTTGCCCTGCATCATCGGCGTGCGGCCGAACTCGCTGGCCCAGATCACGAGGGTTGAATCGAGCAGCCCGCGCTGCTTGAGATCAGAGAGAAGGCCCGCGATGGGCTGATCGGTCCACCGCGCGCGTGGCGTGTGGTTCTTCTCGAGCCGGTCGTGGGCGTCCCAGCCGTCCTTGTCCGGCATGTCGTACACCTGCACGAACCGGACCCCGCGCTCCACGAGCCGCCGGGCGAGCAGGCACTTGCGTGCGAAGTTCCGGGTGCGCTCCTCCGGATGCTCGAGCCCGTAACTGCGCCGAAGGAACCCGGGCTCGGAGTCGAGGTTGCCCACCTCGAGCGCGGCCGACTGCATGCGGTAGGCGAGTTCGTAACTCGCGATGCGGGCGTCCAGTTCGGTGAATCCGGGCCGCTCCTGCCGGTGCCGCAGGTTGAGCTCGCGGATGAGATCGAGGGACGACCGCTGGCCGTCGCGCAGCGACTCCGGAGGAAGGAGATCGAGCACCGGCGTGCCGCGGTCGCGAAGGCGCGTCGGCTGGAACGCAGGCGGCAGGAACCCGTTCCCGTAGTTGGCGGCGCCCCCGAGCGGCCCGGCGTCGAAGAGCATCACGTACCCGGGCAGGTCCTGGTTCTCGGTGCCCAGGCCATACGTCACCCACGAGCCGAGACTCGCCTTGCCCGCGCGGATGTCCCCGGTGTGAAGCTGATAGCTCGCCGGCGCATGATTGTTGGAGTCGGCCTGCATCGAGTGAATGACGCAGAGATCATCCGCGTGCCTTGCCACGCCGGAGTAGAGTTCGCTCACCCAGAGGCCGGACTGCCCGTACTGCTTCCACGAGTAGGGACTCGCGAGCAGCTCGTCCTTGCAGCCGTGAAACACGTTCGCGTGCCGCGTCGCCTCCACGGCCTTCCGCAGCGATTCCGGGACGGGCTTGCCGTGCAGCTTCTGAAGCAGCGGCTTGTGGTCGAACGTGTCCACCTGCGACGGCCCGCCCACCATGAACAGGAAGATCACGGACCGCGCCCGCGGAGTGAAATGCGGCGCCCGCGGCGCAAACGGATTCAGCGGATCGATGACCGGAGGCGCGGCCGCCCGCGACCGCATGCCCGAGAGCGCGCTGAACGCCAGCGCGCCGAACCCGGCCCCCATCCGGGCGAGAAACTCCCGGCGCGCGCACGGATGCGGGGTGATGAACATGCGGCAAGCGTGCGCACGCGCCCCGGAAAACGCCAGTCTGCGCTCGGCGCTTCACGGGCGCCGGGGTTCGTGATCTGATTCCGCCGTGAACCCCGGTCCCCGCCTCTCGTGGGTCGCGCTGCTGCTCCCTCTGCTCACCGCAGGCGGGCCCGCCCCGGGCAGCGTCCACGCGGCCCCGCCGTCGGACATCGCGCCGCCTCCGCCGGAGGAACGCATCGGCGACGCCTGGAGCGACCCGCGCAACCCCATCGTCCGCCTGTTCAACGGGCGCAGGCTCAACCTGTGGTCCCTGCGCGCCCCCCGCCGCCCTTCCCCTCCGCCGCGCGCCCGCCTTCCGGAGGCGGCTCGTCACAATCCCATCGACGCGTTCGTGCACGACGCCCTCGCCGAACGGGGCCTCGCGCCCGCGCCCGAGGCCGACCGGCGGACCCTCGCGCGACGCGTTTCCATGGACCTCACCGGCCTGCCGCCCTCGCCCGAGGAAGTCGAACGCTTCATCGCCGATGAAGCGCCCGACGCGTACGAGCGCATGATCGACCGTCTGCTCGCGTCGCCCCGCTATGGCGAACACCAGGCGCGCCTCTGGCTCGACGTGATCCGCTACAGCGACAGCAACGGATTCGACTGGGACGAGTTCCGGCCGCAGGCATGGCGGTTCCGCGACTACGTGGTCCGGGCGTTCAACTCCGACAAGCCCTTCGACGAGTTCATCCGCGAGCAGCTCGCCGGGGATGAGCTCCTCGACCACCCGCCCCGCACCCCGGAGGACCAGGACCGGCTCATCGCCACCGGCTATCTCCGCATCGGTCCCCAGGACAATTCCGCAAGCCTCTTCAACGAGCAGGCCCGCGCCCGCGCGGAATGGCTCGCGGACCTCACCGAGACCACCGCCAGCGCCTTCCTGGGCCTCACGTTCAGCTGCTGCCGATGCCACGATCACAAGCATGATCCGCTCTCCCAGGCCGATCATTTCCGCCTGCGCGCCTTCTTCGAACCGATCACCTACGCCGACGACGTTCCGCTCGATCTCGAGCCCGAACAGGAACGCATCCGCCAGCACAACGCCGCGATCGACGCACGGATCAAACCCCTTGCCGCGGAACGCAAGGCCCTGCTCGACGCGGCGAAGGACCGCCTCCGCGCCAGCCCCTCCGGTCCGGCGGCGGATGCACCCGATTCCACGGACGCTTCCCGATCTGGAGAGGGGATGGGACGACCCGTCCCCGAACCGACCGATGAGGCGGCGCGCAAGGCGTTCACGGACGAGGAGAAGGCCCAGGATGAGGCGCTCCGCAGGCGCATCGCCGAGCTCGAGGCCGATCGCAAGGCTTTCACCCACGGCCTGCTCGCCACGGACACCACCGACCCCGTGTCCCCCACGCGCATCCTGTTCCAGGGGGATCCGGCCGCGCCTCGGGAGGAGGTTCCGCCCGGTTTCCCATCCGCGCTCGACCCGAACCCCGCGGACATCATCGATCCGCCCAACCCGCGCACGACCGGCCGAAGGCTCACGCTGGCCAACTGGATCGCCTCGCCCGACAACCCGTTCACCGCCCGCGTGTTCGTCAATCGGGCCTGGCAGAACCTCTTCGGGAGGGGAATCGTGGCGACTCCGAATGATTTCGGGCTCGCGGGCGCGCCCCCGGTCATCCCGGAACTGCTGGACTGGCTCGCCTGCGACTTCGTGGAGTCCGGCTGGTCGGTGAAAGCCCTGCATCGCCGGATCGTGACCAGCGCGGTTTATCGGCAGGCCGCGGTTTCGCCGGCCACGCCGGCCGGCGGATCCGCGGGCGCGGGGGCGAACGAATGGTTCCAGCGGCAGAACCTCAGGCGGCTGTCCGCCGAGCAACTGCGCGACTCGATGCTCGCGGTCGCCGGGGTGCTGCAACATCGGGCGGGCGGCAAACCGGTCTGGCCGGAGCTGCCGGAGGACATTCTCCGGGCGAACCCGGCATTTCTCGACGACAACGCCGAGAAGACCAAGGG
Source organism: uncultured Verrucomicrobiota bacterium (assembly GCA_964389135.1). Taxonomy (GTDB): domain Bacteria; phylum Verrucomicrobiota; class Verrucomicrobiia; order Limisphaerales; family CAIMTB01; genus CAIMTB01. Next base: position 95,384 of record CAYMDA010000009.1, read on the forward strand.
CTGGTATCCCTCGCCGCCGGCGGAACGCACGGTGCGCACACTGTACCTTGTCCAGAAGCGCACCGTCCGGCTCCCGTTTCTCGAGGCGTTCGATTTGCCCGACAACTCGGTGTCGTGCCCGACGCGGACAGTCTCAATCGTCGCCCCGCAGGCGCTGGCGCTGATGAACAGCGCGGAGGCGGTGCTCGCGGCCGAGGCGTTCGCACGGCGCGTGGCGGCCGAGGCGGGCCCGGAGATCCCCGACCAGGTCCGGCGCGCCTTCGAACTCGCGCTGCAGCGGAAGCCCGACCCTCACGAGGCCGAGGCGTGTCAGGCATTCCTCCAAGACGCGTCCCTCGCGGAGTTCTGCCGCGCGCTGCTGAACCTGAACGAATTCGCGTTCATCGACTGACATCGGCCGACCGGGCCCGCCTCGATCTGCGCCCCGGCCGCACGGCCTCCGCCCCCGCGCGACTCCCGTCGGCATTCGGACTTGAGGCACGTCGCGCCGTGCCCTACATATCCCGCACTGATGGCGTATCCGCCGGCAAGGGGCACCGCGTTGACCCGGATCCAAGGGATCCCGGGGCGCAGCATTCTCATCAACATCGGACGCCGTCGCTGAACGAGTTTTCGACCGTGAAAACCCCGTTCCGCGACTCCGGAACGGGGTTTTTCTGTCCAACCCCATGAACCAACCGGTCCAGATCTACGACACCACCCTCCGTGACGGCGCCCAGGCCGAAGGCATCAACTTCTCCGTGACCGACAAGCTCCGGATCGCGGAGCGCCTCGACCAGTTCGGCATCGACTTCATCGAGGGAGGCTGGCCGGGATCCAACCCGAAGGACCTCGAGTTCTTCCAGCAGGCGGCCCGGCGTTCATGGCAGCACGCGAAGATCGCGGCGTTCAGCATGACCCGCCGCAAGGGGATGGCCGTGGAGAGCGACCCGCTCATGCGCCAGCTCCTCGAGGCGGAAACGCCCGTCGTCACGATCGTGGGCAAGACGTGGCTGCTGCACGTCCGCGAGGTTCTCCGCGCCAAGCCCGACGAGAACCTCGCGATGATCGCGGACACCATCCGGTACCTCAAGGACCACGGGAAGATCGTCTTCTACGACGCCGAGCACAGCTTCGACGGCTACATCGAGGAGCCCGAGTACGCCCTCGCCACATGGCAGGCCGCCGAACAGGCAGGCGCCGACTGCGTCGTGCTCTGTGACACCAACGGCGGCCGTCTGCCCGCGGAGGTCGCGCGCATCACCGCCGTCGCGCGGGAGAAGCTCCGCTGCCCGGTCGGCATCCACACGCACAACGACTGCGAACTCGGCGTCGCGAACGCGGTCGCCGCGATCGAGGCCGGCGCGAGCCAGGTCCAGGGCACGATCAACGGCTACGGCGAGCGCACCGGCAACTGCAACCTCACCTCGGTCATCCCGATCGTTCACTTCAAGCTGAACCGCACCGCGGTCCCCGCGGAGTCCCTGCCCAAGCTGAAGGAGCTGTCCGAGTTCGTGGACGAGATCGCGAACCTCCGGCACGACCCCCGCCAGCCGTGGGTCGGCGAGACCGCATTCGCCCACAAGGGCGGCATGCACGTCCACGCGATCGAGCGCGTCGCCCGCAGCTACGAGCACATCGATCCGGGGCTCGTCGGGAACCATCGCCGGGTGCTCGTCAGCGACATGTCCGGCCGCACAAACATCCTGCTCAAGGCCGCCGAGCTGGGATTCCAGCTCGCCCCCGACGCCCCGGAAACCCGCACGATCACGGCGAAGGTCAAGGACCGCGAGGCGCAGGGCTTCGAGTACGAGGCCGCGGAAGCCTCCCTCGCCCTGCTGATCCGCGGCGTGCTCGATCACAACCCGGAACTGTTCTTCACCGTCGAGTCCTACCACGTGTCCGTCCGCCAGGACGGAAGCAACGCCATGTGCGAGGCGACCATCCGCGTCCGTGTCGGGGACGAACTCCACCACACGGTGGGTGACGGCGACGGTCCCGTGAACGCGCTCGACCACGCCCTGCGCAACGCGCTCGTCCGTTCCTTCCCCGAGCTGCACCGGGTCAGCCTGGTGGATTACAAGGTCCGCATCCTCGACGCCATGGACCTCGCCATGGCCGGCGGCGGCAGGGCGCGCCCGCAAACCGTGGATCTCGATCCCTCCGCCCCGGCGGGCGCGCCCGGCACGCGCCGCGGCATGGCGACGGAGACGAACGGCACGGCGGCCCGCACGCGCGTCCTGATCCAGAGCACCGACGGCTCCCGCGAGTGGGGGACCGTGGGCGTGCACACGAACATCATCACGGCGAGCCTCCAGGCGCTCGTGGACTCCATGGAGTACGCGCTGCTCAACCGCACGGCGAAGGCCGCCCGCTGATCCCGAGGGACAAGCTCCGCGACATGTCACGGGGACGCACCAGCGCGGCCGAGGCGCGCCGCGCCGCGGCCCGGGTCAGGCCACGATGTCGCGAATCACGCGGCCGCTGACGTCCGTGAGGCGGAAATCGCGTCCGGCGTAGCGATAGGTCAGCCGTTCGTGGTCGAATCCGAGCAGGTGCAGCATCGTGGCGTGGAGATCGTGCACGTGCACCGGTTTCTCCACGGCCCGGAAGCCGAACTCGTCCGTGGCGCCGTACGCCATGCCGCCTTTGACCCCTCCGCCGGCGAGCCACACGGTGAACCCGTAGTGATTGTGGTCGCGCCCGCGGCCGTTGCCCGGCGTGCCCGGGGCCGGCATCTCCACGGCGGGCGTGCGGCCGAACTCGCCCCCGCAGAGCACGAGCGTTTCGTCGAGCAACCCGCGCTGCCGCAGGTCGGTCAGGAGCGCGGCGATGCCCTGGTCGATCTCGCGGGCGAGCTTGCGATGGTTCTCCTCGATCATGTCATGGCTGTCCCAGGGCTGGACGTCGCCGTGATAGCACTGCACGACGCGCACCCCGCGCTCCACGAGGCGCCGGGCGATGAGCAGTTGCCTCGCCTGGACGGTGTCGCCGTACATCTCGCGGATGTAGGCCGGCTCCCGTGAGATGTCGAACGCGTCGGTCGCCTCGAGCTGCATGCGGTAGGCGAGCTCGAACGACTCGATGCGTGCCTCGAGCCGCGGATCATCACCGCGCGAGCGCTGGTGTTCGGCATTGAGTTCCGCGAGCAGATCGAGCTGGGTGCGCTGGGCGGCGGTGCCCAGCCAGCCGTTGCGGATGTTCTCGATCAGATCCTCCGCGCGCGTGTGGCGCGTGTTGATGTGAGTGCCCTGGTAGATCCCCGGAAGGAAGGCGGAACGCCAGTTCGACACGTCGGCGACCGGCAACCCGGGACACATCGCGACGAACCCCGGCAGGTTCTCGTTCTCCGTGCCCATGCCGTAGGTGATCCATGCGCCGTAACTCGGCCGGGAGAGCCGTTCATCGCCGCAGTTCATCAGCCGCATGGACTGCTCGTGGTTGGGCGTGTTGGCGTACATCGACCGGATGACGCAGAGCTCGTCCGCGTGCTCGGCGGTGCGCGGGAAGATCTCGCTGATCTCGAGCCCGCTCTGCCCGTGCCTGCGAAACGCGAACGGCGACGGCAGCGCGGCGCCGAGCGGCCGTTCGGTGGTGAGGTTGCCTGTCGGGAGCGGTTTGCCGGCGTACTTCAGCAGCGCGGGCTTGGGGTCGAAGGTGTCCACCTGGGAGGGCCCGCCGTTGAGATAGATGTGGATCACGTGCCGGGCCCGCGCCCGGAACTGCGGCGGCTTCGCCGCGAGCGGGTTGGCGGCCGCCGACGCGGACGGAGCCAGCACACCCGCCCTTTCGAGCACGCCGATGAGGCCGAGGGCGCCGAGCCCCGTGCCCATCTGGCGGAGCATCTGGCGGCGTGTCAGGTACCGGGGTGGGAGATGTTCCAGCGGGTTCATGCGGTCAATCGATGAAGACGGCCTCGTTCGAGATCAGGAGCACCTGCGCGAGCTGCTCCCATGGAGTGAGTTTCGCCCCGCGGTCGGCCTCCGCGAGAAAATGGAGCGAGGCCGAGCGCTCCCGTTCGGTGGGGGCGCGTCCGAAGACTCGGCGGAACAGGGCTCCCACGCGTTCCTCTTCGGGAGTCACCTGGCTGATCTCGGGCAGCGCGGCGAGCGCGCGCGCCTGTTCCACCACGAACGGGGAATTCAGCGCGAACAGCGCCTGCTGGGGAACGGTGGTCTCGGGCCGGCGTTCCACGCACTGGTCCGGCACCGCGAAGTCGAAGCTTCGGAAGACCGCCGGCAGGTTCTGTCGGTCCACCAGGCCGTACACGGAGCGGCGCCTGCCCTCGGCCTCCCGCAGGTCCACCGGACGGCCGCCCATGGACGGATCAAGGCGCCCCGCCACCTGCAGGAGCGAGTCGCGCATCGCCTCGAACTCGAGGCGCCGCCTCGGGTACTTCCAGAGGAGCGTGTTCTCGGGATCGACACGCCGCGCCTGTTCGCACCCCGGCGAGGCCCCCTGCTGATACGCGGCGCTCAGCACGATGACGCGGTGCAGCCGCTTCAGGCTCCAGCCGGACCCGATGAATTCACTCGCCAGCCAGTCGAGCAGCTCCGGATTCCGGGGCGGCTGGCTGCGCGTGCCGAAGTCCGTGGTCGATCCCACCAGCGGCTCGCCGAAGTGGTGCATCCACACGCGATTGACAAGCACGCGCGCCGTCAGCGGGTTTTCCGGCGCCGTGATGCGCCGGGCAAGCTCGAGGCGACCACTACCCTCCCCGAGCGGAGCGGGCGCGCCCCCGCTCAGCACCGCGGGAAACGCGCGATCCACGGCATGCGCCGGGCGGGACGGATTGCCCCGCGCGAACACGTGCGGCTGGTACGGCCGCGGCAGATCCGCCACCACCATCGCGCGGGCCGGCGGCCGGTTGGACGCGTACGCCGCGATCTTGTCCAGCTCGAGCACGAGGCTGTTGTAGCGATCCTTCTCCGGCCGCGACATGTGATCGGGCGTGTCGCGGCGGGCGAACCACACCGGGCTCGTCTCTCCATGGATCAGGGCCGAGAGCTCCTCCTCGTCCCGCGTGGGCAGATAGGCAAGCTCGCCGCAGGGCCTGGACTCGAGCCGGCGCCTGTGCTCGGTCAGAAGACGGCCGAACGCGTGCGCCACCTCCTCCGGGCTGCCGGGATCGGCCTCCGCGAACGCGTCGGTCACGAAGGCGTTTCGATCCTCCTGCCGCGCCTTCGCGATCCGCTCGCGGGCGCGTTCGCGAAAACCGTCGCGGGGAAGCTCGAGAAGCTCGGACCAGAGGCCGAAGACACGATCGGACGGATTCAGGCGCCGCTCGAGCAGTCGGCGCGTGCGCATCACGAGCGACGGGCGGAAGTCGTCCGGCGTGAGCGAGAGCGCGAACTGCGTGGTCTCGGTGATGTCGGGCTGCGTGGTGGCGGCGCGGACGAAGTAGTCCCCCACGCGTTCCTGGAGCACCCGGCTGAGGCGCTCGTACTCCCGATCGATGTGGCTTTCCAGCGCGGCGACCGCGCCGGCCAGCCTCGCCTCGAACTCCGGTCCGCCATCGACCTGGTCCGGATCCTCGATCAGCGGCGGAAGATACGGAACCTCGGTCGAGGCGAAGACGCCGTAGAGGCCGTAGTAGTCCTCCATCGTGATCGCGTCGTACTTGTGGTCATGGCACCGGGCGCAGGCGACGGTCAGTCCGAGGAATCCCCGGGTGACGGTGTCGATCTGGTCGTCGATCTGGTCGTGGCGGTTGTTGTCGAACAACCGGCCGAGCGTGAGGAACCCGAGGGCGGCGAGCCGCCACCGGGGAACGTCGGTGAGATCGGCCGCGAGCTGGTCGCGCACGAATTCATCGAAGGGCAGATCCTCGTTGAACGCGCGGATGACATAGTCGCGGTAGGTGTACGCGAACGGGCGCAGGGCGTCCTTGCCGTAGAGCAGCACGAGATCCTTCGTGTCGGCGTAGCGCGCGACATCGAGCCAGTGCCGGCCCCAGCGCTCGCCGTAGCGGGGATCGGCGAGCAGCCGGTCCACCGCCTTCGCGAAGGCCGTCGGGTCGGGGTCCCGCTCGAAGGCCTGGATTTCTTCGTAGGTCGGCGGCAGGCCGATCAGGTCGAAGTAAACGCGGCGCAGCAGGGTGCGGCGATCGGCCGGCGGGCTGTACTCGAGGCCGGCTCGCTCGAGGCGGTCCAGGAGGAACGCGTCGACCGGGGTCTGCACGCGGTCGGCCGCGCGGACCCGCGGGGGGTCGGGCCGGGTGAGGGGTTGGTAGGCCCAGTGATTTTTCGCCTCCTCGAGGCTCTGGCCGGGCGTCGCGCTCGCGGGATGCAGCGGCGCGCCAGCGAGAAACACCGCAGCCAGCAGGGTGGACCATGAAATGCGGCTCGGGTTCACGCGTCCTCCTTGTCAACAGTCCCATCGGACGTCAACCCGTAACAATGGCGGCATGGCGGCGCCTTCACTCCCCGCGGGGTGCCCGGGTCACGTTTCCGGCCGCGGCGCCTCCCGCCTCGGCCGGGGTCCCTGCGCGCCCGCCGTCCGCGCATCGTTCCCGAGCGGTTTCTCTCGAAGCCGCCACGGGACGCGGACGGTCACCTCGGTGCCCCCGCCCTCCGCATCGGCCATCACCAGCTCCGCGCGGGGGCCGTACAACTGCTCCAGGCGCCGCCGGGTGTTGCTCAGGCCGATTCCGTGTCCGCCCCGCGCGGGTCGGGCGGCTTTCAGGCCGGCGCCATTGTCCCGCACCGCGATGCGCAGGAAACTGCCCTCGCGGTGCGCGGAGATCCGGATCCGGCCCGCGCGTCGCAGGCCTTCCATCCCGTGCTTGATCGCGTTCTCCACGAGGGGCTGGAGGAGCAGGTTGGGCACCATCACCTCGAGGGCGGCGGGATCGATGTCGCGGTCCACCCGGAGGCGCGAACCGAAGCGGGTCTGCTCGATCTCGAGGTAGCGATCGAGGAAGGCGAGTTCCTCCCCGAGCGGGACCTCCTGGCGGTCGCGGGTGTCGAGGGCCCGGCGCAGCAGCTCGCTGAGCTTCACGAGCATCCGGTCCGCCGCCTCGACGTCCTGGTGCATGAGCGACGAGATCGCGTTGAGCGTGTTGAACAGGAAATGCGGGTTGAGCTGCATCTGGAGCACCTGCAGGCGGGCGGCGGTGACGCGCCTTTCGAGTTCGGCCGCGCGGAGTCCGCGGTCGCGGGCGCGTTCCTGATAGGCGACCACATGCTGGGTCGCGACGATGGCCCAGTACACCAGGAGGCTGTGCGGCAGCGTCTTGACCAGGAGGATCTCGAACACGTCGAAGAAGCCCGCGAGCCGGCCGACGGCGGGTTCCTGCCACATGGCGACCTGCGCGCGCAGCAGCAGGTACGCGAGCATGAACGCCCCGCACGCGCTGAGGTGCACGATGACCGGGACGGGGCGCAGCGGCCATTCGAGCTGGATCCGCCGGCCGAGCCAGGCCACGGGGGGCGCGAGCAGTCCGAAGACGTACCAGTCCGCGAGGGCGTAGCCGAGGGCGTAGGTCCACGGGACCGGCCGGCCGTGCATCGCGCTCGATGCATAGAACTGTCCGGCGAACAGCAGCGCAAGAAGCGTCCATGCGGCGAACGCGACGAGCGCGCCGCGGGCGAGGCGGTATAATCGCCCGTGACTCATGCGCCGGAACGCCGGCCGGCGATCGCCCGCGCGTTCACAGGGTGAACGGCGACTGCGCCTCGAACTCCGGATTGCGCCTGCCGACGCAGTAGTAGTTCGGCGTCTGGCTCGGAGGCATGCGCTGGGCGATGGAGTCCCGGAACTTCTCGAGGGAACCGCGGAACGCCCCTCGGCGCCAGACCTTCTTCAGCGTTTCGGTGAACAGGCCGTTCCGCTCGCCGTCGAGCGAGTACTGGTTGTCCTGGCAGCCGGAGATCAGGATCACGGAGGCCTTCACCTCCACGCGTTCGCCGCCCGGGAACGCGCGCTGGATCTCCTCGTACAGGTGCTGGTTGCGGCGATACACGCGGGAGGCCTGGGCTGGCGGCAGCAGCCGGATGCGCGGCACGGGGCCGCTCGCGGGGAACGCCGGCATGGTGCGCACGACCGTTCCGCTGTGGCAGCTGTCCGAGATGACGAGGATGCGCACGCCCCGCCGGAACTGTTTCCAGAGCGACCACAGTTCGTCGTCCACGAGCTGGCGGTCCCACAGGACCCAGGTCTCGTCCTGCCGCCCGGGGTCTTCCTCGTCGAAGTTGGTGTCGGGCACCTGCCCGCCGTGTCCGGCGTAGGTGAGGAGGAACATGTCGCCGGACCGGAGCATGCGCGCCGCCGACGAGATGGCGTCGGTCACGGCCTGGGCGGTGGCCTCCTCGGTCAGGAGCATGACGGGCTCGAAGCCGCGCTCCACGGCGATGCTCTTGTAGTCGCGCGCGTCGAACTCGCACGCCTTCAGCGCGCCGTCCCAACCGCCATAATGATTCGGGTCAACGGCGTTCAGTCCGATGTGCAGTGACACTCCCCTGGCGGCCATAAAAGAAAGATCCTGACTTCGAGACTCGCTCCATCCGGGAGCGTGCGGCCGCCCCGACATGGCCGTGCCCGGCCACGGCGGACATGGCCGGAGACCGGGCTCGCGCCGTGCGTGCGTGCGTGCATGGTTCGCGGCCGCGGCTGGCTGGGATGTTCACTAGCCCGCCCCGGCCGGACGCACAAGGGCATTCGGGTGAGGCGCCTCCGGCCGGCGCACGTCGCGGAACTGCACGCTTGCCGCGCATTTCGATGATTCGGCTCAATGGCGCGACATGAACACGGGCATCCTGGCGATCAACGAGGAAGTGCAGAAAGCCGCCGCCTTCGTGCGGCCGTTGTTTGCCGAGATCAACAAGGTGATCATCGGTCAGAAATACCTTGTCGAACGCCTCGTGATCGGACTTCTCGCCAACGGGCACGTCCTGCTCGAGGGAGTCCCGGGTCTCGCGAAGACGCTGTCGGTGAAGTCCCTCGCGTCCGCGCTCAACGTGAAGTTCGCCCGGCTCCAGTTCACGCCCGACATGCTCCCGGCCGATGTCATCGGCACGCAGGTGTACAACCCGCAGTCCGGCGCCTTCACGACGCGGCGCGGGCCCATCTTCGCCAACCTCATTCTCGCGGACGAGATCAACCGCGCGCCCGCCAAGGTGCAGAGCGCCCTGCTCGAGGCGATGCAGGAACGCCAGGTGACGATCGGCGAGCAGAGCTACCGGCTCGACGAGCCGTTCCTCGTGCTCGCGACGCAGAACCCGATCGAGCAGGAGGGCACCTATCCGCTTCCCGAGGCGCAGGTCGACCGCTTCATGCTCAAGCTGCGGGTCGGCTATCCCACCCGGGAGGAGGAACGCCAGATCCTCGATCTGATGGCGCACACCGTGAATCTTCCGGAGGTGTCCCCGGTCGTGGATCCCGCCACGATCCTCCACGCCCGCCGCGTCATCAACGACGTGTACATCGACGACAAGGTGAAGAACTACATCGTCGATCTCGTGTGCGCCACGCGCTCGCCCGAGGCCTACCAGATCGACCTCAAGCACTTCATCCAGCTCGGCGCCTCGCCGCGCGCCACGATCGCCCTCACCCTCGCGGCCAAGGCGCACGCGTTTCTCCAGGGCCGCGGCTACGTCACCCCGCAGGACGTCAAGAGCATCGGGATGGATGTGCTCCGCCACCGCGTCTCGATCACGTACGAGGCCGAGGCGGAGGATCAGACCAGCGAAACGGTCGTCCAGAAGATCTTCGACGAGATGCCCGTGCCCTGAACCGGCGGCCGCGATTCCATCCGCCGCGTCCGGCCACGGAGCATCCACCCACCCATCATGATCCCGCGCGAGATCCTCAGGAAGATCCGTCAGATCGAAATCCGCACGAAGCGGCTCGTCACCGAGTCCGCCGCCGGCCAGTACCATTCCGCGTTCAAGGGCCAGGGCATGGATTTCGACGAGGTCCGCGAGTACCAGCCGGGCGACGATGTCCGGGCGATCGACTGGAACGTCACCGCCCGGATGAACCATCCGTTCATCAAGAAGTTCGTCGAGGAACGCGAGCTCACCGTCGTGCTCGTGGTGGACCTGAGCGGCTCGGGCCTGTTCGGCTCCGGCGAATACACCAAGCGCGAGCTCGCGGCGGAGATCGCGTCGGTGCTCGCCTTCTCCGCGATCCGGAACAACGACCGGGTGGGCCTCCTCCTGTTCACGGAGGAGGTGGAGGCGTTCATCCCGCCGCGGAAGGGACGGCGCCACGTCCTGCGCGTGATTCGCGAGATTCTCTTCTTCGAGCCGCGGCGCCATGGCACCGACGTTCACGCCGCCCTCGACTTCATCCAGCGCGTGCTCAACCGGCGCACCGTCGTCGTGCTGATCTCGGATTTCCTCGGCCAGACCCGGACGGCGCATCGCGAGATCGCGTCGCACCTCCGGCGGGGCGCGGTGTTCAGCTCCACGCTCTCGCAGGTCTCGATCTCGGCGCTCCGGCAGGTCCGCCGGCGCCACGACGTGGTCGCGGTGCAGGTCGTGGACCGCTACGAGCTCGAGCTTCCCCCGCTCGGGCGCATGGTCCTGAAGGATGCCGAGACCGGGGAGGTCGTGGAGATCGACACGGGGAACCGGGCCCGCAGGCAGGCCTTCGCCGAGCGCCAGCGCCGCAGCCAGCGCGAGATCGAACGGCTCTTCCGCTCGGCCGCGATCGACTTCATCCAGCTCCGCACGGACCAGCCGTACGCCGGCGCGCTCGCGCGCTTCTTCGAAACCCGTGAACGCAGGAGGCTGCGCGGCTGAACGTCCGAGCACCACGTCCGCGCGCGAGCCTCGCCGCCGCGTCGCATTTCCCGTCCGACCCATGGCCACCAACCTTCCGCCCCCGCCCGCGAGTGACGCCGTCACCAACGGACTGCGCGACATCGTCGGCCCCGTGCCGATCTTCGGGCTCAGGGAATGGCTGCTGTCCATCCTTGCGGCGGCTCTCGTCCTCGCGGCGATCGCCGCGCTGCTGCTCTGGTGGCGCGCCCGCCGCCGCCGGAGCAAGCTGCCGCCGCCCGCCCCTCCCCCGCTGCCCGCCCACGTCCGCGCGCGGGCCGCGCTCGACGAAGCCCTCCGCTGGCTGTCCGATCCCGACCGGTTCTGCACCGAGCACTCGCTCATCCTGCGGCGCTACCTCGAGGAGCGTTTCGGCTGGAACGCCCCGGATCGCACCACGGAGGAGTTCCTCGCCCAGCTGCATCACCAGAAGGAGCTTCCCGACGGACTCCGCGGTCTGCTCGAGGACTTCCTCGTGCGCTGCGACCGGGTGAAGTTCGCCCGGCACGATCCCACGGAGGCCGAGCTCCAGGAGCTGCATCGCGCGGCGGTCCGCATCGTGGCGGACACCGTGCCTCCTCCCCCGCCCTCGCGCGAGGAACACGCGAACGTCCAGCCTGCGTCCGTCCGATGACCTTCGCGCATCCATGGGTTCTTCTCCTGCTGGCGCTTCTGCCCGCGCTGGCGTGGCTCCGGCGGCGGCTCGCCGCCGACACCGCGTTCCTGTACTCGTCCGCGCAGATCGTGAAGGGCGTCGCCTCCCTTCGCAGGTCGTACGCGGCGGTCATCCTGCGCCGGATGCGCTGGCTCGCCTTCGCGCTGCTGATCGTGGCGCTCGCCCGGCCCCGGCTGAGCGAGGGTGAGGTCAACGTCTCGGCGAGCGGCATCGACATCGTCGTCGCGCTCGACCTCTCGATGAGCATGGCCGCCGAGGACTTCGAACTGAACAATCAGCGGGCCAACCGTGTCGCGGCCGCCAAGGACGTCCTCCGGCGCTTCATCAGCCGCAGGCCGCACGACCGCATCGGCCTGGTCGCCTTCGCCGGGCGCGCGTACGTCGCCGCCCCGCTCACCCTCGATCACCGCTTCCTCCTCGAGCGCATCGAGCAGCTGCGCCTCGGCGTGATCGAGGACGGCACCGCGATCGGTTCGGCGATCGCCGCCGCCCTCAACCGGCTGCGCGACCTGCCCTCCCGCAGCCGCGTCGTGATCCTCATGACGGACGGGCAGAACAACGCCGGCAAGGTTCCTCCGCTCACGGCCGCGCAGGCCGCCGAGGCGCTCAACGTCAAGATCTACACGATCGGCGTCGGGACCCGAGGCGTCGCGCCGTACCCCCAAAGGGACGTCTTCGGCGAAATCCGCTACGTCCCCATGAACGTGGACATCGACGAGGACCTCCTCGTCGCCATTGCCGAACGCACGGGCGGCCAATACTTTCGCGCGGTCGACACCCACAGCCTCCGCGCCATCTACGACGACATCGACAAGCTCGAGAAAACCACCGTGGACGCCACCACCTACGAGCGGTTCGAGGAGGTCTTCGCATGGTTCGCCATCCCGGGCCTCATCCTTGTCCTCATGGAGACCATCCTCGGCCACACGGTCTGGAGGAAACTCCCATGACGTTCGCTCATCCGATACTCCTGTGGGTCCTCGCGGGAGCCGTCCCCGCGCTCGCCCTCTTCCTCTGGTGGAGCTGGCGCGAGCGCACGCGGCGCATCACCGCCTTCGTGCCCCGGCGCCTCATCGACGCGCTCACCGTCGGACTCTCGCCGCGCCGCGCGCGCCTCCGCGCCCTGCTCCTCATCGGCGCGGTCGCCGCGCTCCTCCTCGCCCTTGCCCGCCCGCGGTACGGCGCCGGGGTCGTCGAGGTCTCACAACGCGGCCTAGACATCCTCGTCGCCATCGACACCTCGCGTTCCATGCTCGCCCAGGACGCCGGCCCGGGCACCACGCGCCTGGAACGGGCGCGGCTCGCCGCCCTCGACCTCGCCGCCCTCTCGCGGTCGGATCGCGTCGGACTGATCGCCTTTGCGGGCAGCGCCTTTCTCCAGTGCCCCCTCACGATCGATGACGCCGCCTTCCGTCAGAGCGTGCAGGCGCTCGACACGGAGATCATCCCCGAGGGCGGCACTTCCATCGCCGCGGCCATCCAGTCGGCCATCGACGCATTTCAGCAGGGCCCGGACGCCATCCGCGTGCTGGTGCTGCTGACCGACGGGGAGGAACACGACGACGCCGCCCTGCAGGCCGCGCGCGACGCCCGAGAGGCCGGCCTGCGCATATTCACGGTGGGCGTCGGCACGGCCCGAGGCGAGATCATCCGCATCCGTGACGAGAACGGGAACGAATCCTACCTCAAGGACGCCGAGGGCAACGTGGTGAAATCCTCGCTCAACGAGCCGCTCCTTCAGGAAATCGCCTCGATGACGGGCGGACTGTACCTCCCCCTCCAGGGTCCCCAGGCGATGGCGGAACTGTTCTCGCGCGGCCTTCAGCCCCTGCCCCGCGCCGAACTTCAGTCCCGCATGATCGAGCAGTACCACGAGCGCTATCAGTGGCCCCTCGCCCTCGCGCTCATCCTGCTCGCCGCGGAGTTCGTCCTTCCCGAGCGGGCGCGCGCCCGCGGCCCGGCGCGCCCCATCAGGCGGCAGCACCCTGCGATGGGCGGCGCCGTCACGCCCACCGCCGCGTTCCTTCTGCTCGCGCTCCTGCCTCCGATCCATGCCGTCGCAGGTCCCGCGACCGCGCTGCGCCACTACCAGAGGGGCCATTACCGGGCGGCCCTCGAGGAGTTCGAGCGGCTCGCCTCCGAGCGGCCGGACGACGCGAGACTCCACTTCAACGCCGGCACCGCGGCCTATCGCGCCGGGGAGTTCGAATCCGCCATCCGCCACTTCGGGAACACGCTTCGCACCACGAACCTCGAGCTGCAGCGGGACGCGTTTCACAACCTTGGCAATGCCCGGTTCGCCCACGGCGAGGCCACGGAGCAACTCGATCAGCGCCTCCGCCTGTGGGAGCAGGCGATCGAAAGCTATGAGGCCAGCCTCAAGCTGGATCCGGAGAATCCCGACACCCGGCACAATCTCGACTACGTCCGCAGGCGCCTGGAGGAGCTCAAGCAGCAGCAGCAGGAACAACAGCAGCGCCGGCAACAACAGCAACAACAGCAGGACCAGGAGCAGCAGGAGGACGAACAGGACAAGGGTTCCCGGGACAATGAATCGTCCCCGGACGATTCGTCCGAGCCGCGGGAAGATCCCTCCGGCGGACAACAGCCGGAGTCCAGCCCCGGCGATCCGCAGGACTCCTCCCGGGAGCAGCAGCCCGAGGATCCGCAGTCCGGAAACGAGTCCGGGGAGGAACAGTCACCGCAGGAACCGCCGCGGCGCGATTCCCCCGACGGCAGGGACAGCCAGGGCCGATCCGGCGAAGGCCAGCAGTCACCGGGGGCCACCGGAAACTCCAGCGGGCAGCCGGGCGACCCGGCGTCCAGCGAACTCACACCCCAGCAGGCGCTGCGGCTTCTCGATGCGGCCCGGGAGGAGGAAAGACCGATGCCGCTCGAGCGCCGCCGCCGCCGGGCGCCCATGCTGAAGAACTGGTGATCAGGTCATGACATGAACCGCACCCGAAGCACGCGCGCGCCCGGGATGCGCTCCCGGGGCGGTCCGAAGGCCACGCTGCCCATGCCTCTCCGCGCATGGATCGTCACCCTGATGATCGCCTGCCTTTTGCCGGCGGCCGATGCCGCCACCATCTCGGCGACGCTCGATCGCGAGGTCATCGGCCTCGGCGATTCGGCGACGCTCAGCGTGGTGGTCGAGGGCGGAACCGGGCGCGACGTCCCGAGCGTCCCGGTTCTCCCGGGGCTGGGCATGACCCAGCCGCGCACCCAGCAGCAGTTCGAGTTCGTGAACGGCCGCACCCGCATCCGTTCGCAGACGGACTTCGTCCTGACGCCCACGCGGGTCGGCGAGTACACCATCGCCCCGATCACCGTGCGGGTCGGTTCGCAGACGATTCAGGCCGAACCGGTCACACTCAGGGTCGTCCCCGCCGACGATCCGGCCGCCTCGCGCGGGGACGGACTCGACAACTCCGTCTTCCTCGAGCTCAAGCTCCCGGACCGGGACGTGTACGTCGGCGAGACGTTCATCGCCGAGATGACACTCCACGCGCAGGTGGGCCGGCCCACGCAGCTCCGGCGCGCGCCGCGCCTCGAGGCCGAGGGTTTCATTCTCGGCCCGCTGAAGCAGGGACCGCAGATCGGCAACGTCCGCCGCGGAAGCACCGTGTACTCCCGGGCCACGCTCCTTCAGCCGCTCACCGCGATGAGCACGGGCACGCTCCCGGTCCGCGCGGTGGACTGCGTCGTCGATGTGGCGCTTCCCCGCGGCCGAAGCATCACGGACTTCTTCGAGGAGGGCTTCTTCGGGATGCGCGAGAACCGGCGCTTCAATCTCGCGACGGCCCCCCACCAGGTCACCGTGCGCCCCCTGCCGACCGACAACGTTCCCCCCTCGTTCTCCGGCGCGATCGGCCAGTTCGAGGTGGCCATGTCCGCCTCTCCCACCAACCTGCAGGCCGGAGACCCCATCACCGTGCGCATCCAGATCGGCGGCACGGGGAACTTCGATTCCGTGCAGCTCCCCGCACAGCCCGCGTGGAGTCAGTTCCGCGTGTACCCGCCCAACTCCTCCGTGGAATCCGAGGACCCCTTCGGTCTGCAGGGCGTCAAGCACTTCGAGCAGGTCGTGACCCCGGAGTCCTCCGACGTTTCCGAGCTTCCGGGGCTGGAGTTCAGCTATTTCTCGCCCGCCGACGGCACCTACAGGACGGTGCGCACCCCGCCCGTTCCGCTGACGGTGGCTCCCTCCGCCACGCCGAGGCTCGCCACCGCCCCGGGCTCCCCCTCCGAGGAGGAGCGGACGACGGCCCCCGACCTCGCGCCGCTCAAGCCGCACCTCGGCAGCATCGTGTCCCCCGCGGCGGCCTGGGGCGCGCAGCCGTGGTTCCTGCCGGTCTCGGTCCTTCCATGGCTGCTCTGGGGCGGACTCCGCACGTGGCGCATGCTCAAGCTCCGCTCCGATCCGCAGAACCAGGCGGGCAAGCGGCGCCAGCTCCAGCGGCGCATCGACCAGGAAATGGATCGACTGCGGAACCTCGCCGAGAACGGTGAGTTCGAGGCTTTCTTCGCCTGCCTGTTCCGGCTCCTGCAGGAACTCGTCGGCTGGCGCCTCGGACAACCGCCAGCCTCCGTGACCGAAGGCGTTCTCGACGCGGACCTCACCCGGCACGGCATCCCGCCGGAGACCGTGGCGTCGCTGCGCCGTCTCTTCCAGGCCTGCAACCAGGCGCGCTACGCGCGGACCGGCGGCTTCGTCGACCTGCGCGCCCTCCAGCGCGAGGCGCAGGCCGTCCGCGACGCGCTCTCCGCCCGGTGAGCGGTCAGCTCCGGCGCCACCGCATCCAGAGGTCGAGCAGCCGTTTCCGGAACGGCGTGAGCCGCGTCCGCTGGTACGCATCGCCCACCTGGCGGAGCGCCTCCGAACGGGTGGGATACGGATGGATCGTCGCCGACAGCTCCTTCAGGCCGATGCCGGCGCGGATCGCCAGCGTGAGCTCCCCGATCAATTCCCCGGCGTGCGCGCCCACGACGGTGGCGCCGAGGATCCGATCCGTCCCGCGGCGCACATGGACTCGGACGAACCCTTCCCCGCCATCCTCGATCACGGAACGATCCACCTTCGCGAACTCGCGGGTGAACGTGTCCACGTCCAGGCCCCGCCGTCGCGCCTCCCCCGGTCCCAGGCCGACGTGCGCGAGTTCCGGTGATGTGTAGGTGCACCATGGGATCAGCAGCGCGCTCGCGCGGGCGCGGCCGCCGAAGAGGGCGTTGCGCACCACGATGCGCGCATGGGCATCGGCGGCGTGGGTGAACTTGTGCTCGGAGCAGACGTCGCCGCAGGCGTAGATCCGCGGATTGGTCGTCTGCAGCCGATCGTTGACCATGATTCCGCGGCCGTCGGCGCGCACACCCGCGGCATCGAGCGCGAGCCCCTCCACGTTCGGGCTGCGCCCCGTGGCGATCAGGAGGCGATCCACCTCCACCGTGTGGCGCTGCCCATGGGATTCGAGCACGACGCGGAGGCCTGAATCCGCCGGCGCGAGCGCGAGATCGCGTCCGCAGCAGCGCAGCCGAACCCGGTCCCGCAGGAGCGCGCGTTCCACCCATGCCGCGGCCTCGCGATCCTCCTTCGGGAGCACGCCGTGAGCACTCTCAAACAGGTGGACGACCGAACCCAGGCGGGCGAATGCCTGTGCCATTTCGCAGCCGATCGGCCCCGCCCCGATCACCGCCAGCCGCGACGGCAGTTCCGTCAGGTTGAACAGCGTCTCGTTCGTGAGCCACGGAACCTCCTGCAGGCCCGGGATGGCAGGAATGGCCGGACGCGATCCGGTCGCGATGACGGCGCGCGCGAACCGCAGCCTTGCTTCGCCCACCCTCACGGATTCGGGGTCCTCGAAGCGCGCCTCGCCGAGGAAGACGTCCACGCCGAGCCCGCGAAACCGCTCGGCCGAGTCGTTCTCGCTGATCTCCGCCCGCCTGCGGCGGACCTCTTCCATCACGGCGCCGAAATCGACCCCGGGCCCTTCCCGTGCAGGTCCCGGCCCGGAGCGGGCCGCGGCGAGACGCGCGGCGTGGATGAGCGCCTTCGAGGGAACACACCCGGTGTTCAGACAATCACCGCCGAGCAGATGGCGTTCGATCAGCGCGACGCGCGCCCCGAGTCCCGCCGCGGCGGCGGCCGTCACAAGCCCCGCGGTGCCGCCGCCGATGACGACGAGGTTGTATCGCGGTGCCGGCGCGGGGTTCCGCCAGCCTTCCGGGCGGACGCGCGCGACCAGGCGCTGGTTCTGCTCGTCCCATGGCGACAGCGGCGGCGCGTCGGCGGGCTTGTTCATGGATGCGTATTGCTCCATGGACCGCGGGCGCGTGTCACGAATCATGAGGATCGGCGGCGGGACACGCCCGGAAAGCGTGACGAGACGCTGCCGCTGCCGTACATGAAGCCGTCATGCCGCAGCCGATCGTCAGTGTCGCCGAGATGCGTGCGTGGGAGGCGCGCACGTGGACGGCGGGTGTCGCCCAGGAATCGGTGATCCGACGCGCCGGCGCCGCCGTGGCCGCAGCCGTGCTCCGGCACTCGCGCTCCAGTGATCCCGTACTTGTCCTGGCGGGCCGCGGGAACAACGGCGCCGACGCCGCCACTGCCGAACAGCACATCGCCGAGCGCGACGCCACGCTGATCCGCCTCGAGAGCCCGGCCGCGTTCGGGGCCGCCATGGACTGGCTTCGCGATCATCAGGGTGACCCGCGCGCCGTCGTCGTGGATGGTCTCTTCGGCATCGGTCTCAACCGGCCCCTCGAGGGCCCGTGGGCGGATCTCGTGAATGCGGTCAACGCATCGGGGATCTTCGTCGTCGCGGTGGACGTTCCGTCCGGACTCGACGCCGACACGGGCATGCCCACGGGGCCCGCCGTCGAGGCGGCGGTCACGGTGACCCTCGGGGCGGTCAAGAAGGGCCTGCTTCGCACGTCGGCCGCGCGCCATGTCGGCCGGCTCGAACTCGCCGCAAACATCGGGCTCGTCGGTGATCCGGAGGCGGCCTCCGGGCTGGCATGGACGGTTCCCTCGGATTTTCGCGGGTTCCCACCCCGGCGGCCGGACGACGGCCACAAGGGCGGCTTCGGGCACCTCGCGATTCTCGCGGGGAGCGCCGGTTATCACGGCGCCGCCGTGCTCGCGGCGCAGGGGGCGCTGCGCGCGCGGCCGGGCCTGATCACGGTGTTCGCGCACCAGGAGGCGTACCTGCCCGTCGCCTCGCAGCTTCGCGCACCCATGGTTCGTCCATGGAACGGGGAGACGATCGACGCCGAGATGTTCTCCGCGATTCTGACCGGCCCCGGTCTGGCCTCGCCGTCTATCCCGCATTCCATGCGGGAGGAGGTCAGGCGCCTGTGGGCGAGCTTTCCACGGGTGATGATCGCGGACGCCAGCGCGCTCCAATGGCTTCCGATCGGCCGGCTCGATCCGGGCGCGGGTCCGAGGGTCATCACACCGCACCCGGGCGAGGCGGCGCGCCTCCTGGAATGCACGGTCGCCGAAGTCCAGGATGACCGGCCCGGCGCGCTCCGCCGCCTGGCGAACCTGTGGTCGGAGGCGTCCGTCACGGTCGTGCTGAAGGGGCGGCACTCACTCGTCGGAGGGCGGGAGGGCGTCCTCCATGTGAACAGTTCCGGCAACCCGGGACTTGGACAGGGGGGCACCGGCGATCTGCTCGCGGGGTTCATCGCGGGGACCCTTGCCCAGCCGGCGCTCGTCTCGGACATCCTGTTCGCCGTCCGATACGCGGTGTGGCGGCACGGCGCCGTGGCCGATCAGCTCGAGTCGCAGGGACAGTTGTGGACCGCCGAGGATCTCGCCGCCGCCATGGCGGCACCCCTGCGTGCTCCCGCCCCCGGCGACGGCGAGCCAGGGCCGCTGCGCGTGTTCCCCTCCGCCTGAGTTGGAGAATCCGCTTTCCCTTCGACCGGCCCTTACCCACCTTTGAGGCAAAATGGATTCGAAGAAGTTGGCCCTGCTGTGCCGCGAACTGGCGGACAACAGGAAGGCCGAGGACATTGTCATCCTTGATCTCAGAAAACTCCCGGGTGTCACGGATTTCATGGTGATCTGCTCCGGAACGAGCGATCCCCACCTGCGCGCGATCGAGGAAGAGCTTTCCGAGAAGCTCTGGAAGGACCACGGGCTGCGCCCGCACGTGGTGGACGGCACGCGCCAGAGCGGCTGGATCGCGCTCGATTACATCGATGTCATCGTGCACGTCATGAAGCCGGAACTGCGCGAGCGCTATGACCTCGAGGGACTCTGGAACGACGCGCCGCGGGTGCGGGCGACACGGCGCCGGACCGCGGCGACGGAAGCGAAGGCGGCCCGCCCCAAGCGCGCGCGCAAGGCGAAGCTAGCGTCCTGAGTTGTACTCGCTGCGCGAGTACTTCTCCGACTCGAGCCGCAGCGCCGTCGCTTCCGCATCGGGATCCGCCGCCCGCTGCGACACTTCCCCGAACCACTCCGCAGCGACCGCGATCATTGCCTGCTCCCAGTCGGCCCGTCGCAGCCCCGGGGGCGGCTGCACTGATCCCTGGATCAGCAGGCCCTGCCGGTTGCGGCGCTGCGCGGCGCCCGCGATCTTGCGCCCGCCCCACAGGACGTCCGAGCGCTCGTGGCCGACGAAGCACTGGCCCGGCGCCTCGGAGCGCGCGCACTCCGCGAGCTCGGTGACGACGCCCATCCGCGCAAACGCGAGCTGGATCCAGCGATGGATCGCCTCGTAGCTCTCGGGCGCGCGCAGGCCGTGCCAGGGGTGGCCGGGCGGGACCGAGAAGCTGTAGGTCCAGTCCCGATCGTGCGGCACCAGCCCGCCTCCCGTCGGGCGGCGGATCAGCGGGCGCAGCATGGTCTGGCGCTCGACGACCGCGTAACGCTGCGAGTAGCCGAACGTCGCCGCGCCCTCGGTCCATCCATAGAAGCGGAGGAGCGGTGTGCCGCGGCTGCCGGCGTGCATGAGGAGCGCCTCGTCCAGCGCCATGTTCCACGCCGGCCGGCACGGTCCGGAGTTCAGCACGTGCAGCGTTCCCACCGCCGCATGGAACCCCGCCGCCCCGGCGGCATCGCGGTCGCGTCGTTCCCCGTGCGCAGTTCTCATGGACCCGTCCTCACCGCACGCGGAACCGCGATGGACACAGCGTCCCCACCTCGCACCCCGCACAGTCCGGCCGTCGCGCGAAGCAGCGCCTGCGTCCGTGCCAGATCAACAGGTGACTCCAGAGCGACCAGTCGTCCGGGGATACGAGCTTCATCAGGGCGTTCTCGATCCGGACCGGATCCTCGTCGCGCGTGAGGCCGAGTCGACGGGAAAGCCGTGCCACATGCGTGTCCACCACGACGCCGACGTGAATGTCGAACGCATTGGACAGCACGACGTTTGCCGTCTTGCGACCGACGCCCTCGAGCCCGACCAGCTTCTCCATGGTCCGGGGCACCTCCCCGCCATGCTCCTCCACGATGCGCCGGCAGGCCGCCTGGATGTTCCGCGCCTTGCTCCGATAGAGGCCGATCCGGCGGATATCCTGTTCGAGCTCCTCGAGCGGGACCGAGGCATAGTCCCCCGCCGACCGGTATTTCGCGAACAGGGCAGGAGTGACCAGGTTCACCTGACGATCGGAGCACTGCGCCGACAGGATGGTCGCGACCAGCAGCTCCAGCGGGTTGCTGAAGTTCAGCTCGCAGTGCGCGTCGGGATAGGTCTGCCGAAGCACGTCCGCGATCCGGGCGACTCGCTCCCGCCGCGCCGCGAGTGATTCACGGCCGAACGGGCGCGGCACGGCCGGCGCCGCCTCGGCGGAAGCCGGTGATCCCCCCGGTCCCGGACCCGCCACGGACGCGGAAGGCGGGGCGGCCGCCCGGGCCGTCGGGTTCGCGCGCGGCCGGCCCCCGCGCCCCTCATGAATGCGCGAGTCCAAGTCAGGTGGCCGCGTGCCCGCACGTCTCCCGGTCACAGGTCACCTCCACCGGTCCGCCCTCCTCCGGATACTCGAACACCCGACCCTCGAAGTTCCGGATGACCACGCGCTCGTGGTTGTGGCTGAGAACATACTCCGGGTTGATCGGCACCTTGCCCCCTCCGCCGGGCGCGTCGATGACGAACTGCGGCACCGCGTAGCCGGTCGTGTGGCCGCGCAACGCCTGCATGATCTCGATGCCCTTCCGCACGCTCGCGCGCAGGTGCGCCGACCCGGAGATCAGGTCGCACTGGTACACGTAGTACGGGCGGACCCGGCACATGAGCAGCTTCTGCACGTGCGCCTTCATCACGGTCACGTCGTCGTTCACGTGGCGGAGAAGGACGGACTGGTTGCCGAGGGGAATGCCGGCGTCGGCGAGGCGGCCCAGCGCGTCGCGCACCTCCGTCGTCAGTTCGCGCGGATGGTTCGAGTGAATGCTGATGAACAGCGGATGGAACTGCCGGAGCATCGCGCACAGTTCCGGCGTGATGCGCTGCGGCAGGAACACCGGGATCCGGCTGCCGATGCGCACGAACTCGACGTGGGGAATCGCGCGCAGCCGCGTCAGCAGGTACTCGAGCTTCTCATCCGAGAACAGCAGCGGATCCCCGCCGCTCAGCAGGACGTCGCGGACCTCCGGGTGCGACTCGATGTAGCCGAGCTGCCGCTCGAAATCCGGGTGAAAATCATACCCCGCCGCATTGCTCACGAGCCTTGACCGCGTGCAGTACCGGCAATAGGCCGCGCAGCGATCCGTCACGAGAAACAGCACCCGGTCCGGGTAACGGTGGACCAGCCCCGGAACCGGCGAGTGCGAGTCCTCCCCGCACGGATCGGACATCTCCCACGGCGCCTCGTGCGTCTCCTCCACCCTCGGGATCACCTGCCGGCGGATGGGGCAGTTCTCATCCTCCGGATCGATGAGGGTGAAGAAGTACGGCGTGATCGCCATGGCGAGCCGGGAACGCGCAAGGGTGGCCCCGGCGCGTTCGGCTGCCGTCAGATTTGGAAGATGGCGTTCAAGCTGGGCGAGGTTCGTGATGCGATGCTTCAGTTGCCATCGCCAGTCATTCCACTCGTGGTCAGGAACGTCGTGCCACGGCCCCCTCCCCGCGGCCTTGAATCGCTTCAGCTCGGTGAGGCGCTGGTGCTCAGCATCTGACGGAGGGTCCTCTGCATCCTCCCGAGACTTCTCTAGAAACATTGATCGGCACTATTTGTGCGGGGTCGAGGGGTGTCAAGGGAACCGGATTTCGCCGGTGCGGGGAAGCCCTCCGCGACGCCCGCCGGGGCGAATGGCGACTACTCCCTCGCGATCTGCAGCGCCTGCCGCTCGCCGTCGAGCTCGCGCAGGCGTCCCACCGCGACACGCACGGCCCCGCGCGAATCCGCGACCGCCGGGCTCCTCGCCAGCGGCGCGAGGCCGGAGCGCGACCTCGCCTGCAGGTAGTCCTGCACGGCCTCGAGGTACTGGAGAACAAGCGGCTTGAGCTCGGGCGGCGCGTTGATGCGCAACGCGTTGAGCTGCTGGGCGAGCCGCCGAAGCACCGGAAGCTGCTGCACGAAGTCCCAGGTCTCGATCACCTCCTCGATCTTCAGCCGCGCGGCGCGGTTGCCGGCCCCCGGCAGAATCCCCACCGGCTGGAGGATCTCGTCCAGCTTCTGCAGCGTGAACTCCGCGGACCACGACTGTGCGAAGTCGCGCCCCGTGAAATCCGCCACGGTCAGCGCCCACCACTTCTCCACGTCGAGGAGGCTGCGGAACTCCGCCTCGTAAACCTCGAGGAATCCCGACTGCCAGTTCCAGTGCCGCTGGAGACCCGTCACCCATCGGGCCAGCCGCGATTCCCCCCCGGGAAGCCGGCTGAGTTCCCGCAGAAACAGATGCGCGCAGGCGGAGTAATGCTCCCAGTCCTCCGGCTTCATGCGCGTCAGGTCCGGCTGGCACAGCTCGCGGAAGTCGAGCGGCTCCCGCGCCGCGAGCATGTCCCGGACGCGCGCCAGCCGTTCCCCGAGCCGCATCTCGGCCACAAGCCTCGACTCGGGCTCGACGATGACGCCCGTGGGCCTGGAGGTGAGCACCGTCTGGGTCAGCGCCTCGATCAGCCACAGGGGCGGTTCGCCCGTCCGCTCGTTTCCATGGCGGCTCGCCAGTTCCGTGACAATCGCCTGCGTCAGCAGCCGGACGAGCGAATCCTCCGACACCCGCGGGGGCACGCCGGTGCGGAAGCGCCACCCGCGCTCATAGCGCACCGCCTGGACCGCGAGCGGCGTGTTGGTGCTGACAAGCGGATCGATCGTGACGGTGATCAGGCCGGTGCCATCCCCGCCGCGCCGCCATCCATCCCTCATCCCCAGTGCGCGCAGGATCTCGCCCTTCACGCGCTCGCACGACACCGCCAGCGTCTGGGGCGTGAGGTCGAGGACCTTGTCCTGCGGGGAACTGCGTGAGAGCCGCGGCAGATCCCGCGGCCCCACGACGACGAACTGGCCCGACCAGCTGATGGCGGTCAGATGCGTGGACCGATGCGGCGGCCCGGCATCCTGCGCCGGCGCCACGCACGGCATGAGGAGCCACGCCGCCGCAAGGCCCAGCCACCCGACGGCTCGCCCGAGTACCGACGCCCGCGCTGGCTCAGCCCGATGCATCCTTCTTGCCCGCGGAGGGGGATGAGGCGGACCTGGACTCCCCGCCGGATCCGGAACCGCCCGACTTCTCGGACGTCTTCGCGGGACCCCCGGCAGCCTCCTTCTCCTTCTTCGCCGCGTTCTTGTAGCTCTCGCTCCGGTAATCCGTGATGTAGAACCCCGAGCCCTTGAAGATCAGCCCGGCCCCGGTCCCGAGTTCACGACGCACTTTCCCCTTTCCCCACCGCTGCATCCCGCACTTGTCCTTCGGACAAACGTCGATCGCGGTGTCCTTCATCGACTGGAACAACTCAAATTCATGCCCGCACTTGGTGCAGGCGTACTGATATGTCGGCATGACACGACAGAATACCGGCGAATGCCTCGCCAGCGTCAAGCGGTGGTCCGCTCCCCCGCCGGGGCCCGCCTTCGCATCGCGGGCTCCACCGTCCCCGCCATGGCTAGCCACCGATGCAGCTCATCGTGCGGGCCGGCTGCTGAAAACCTTCCTCGCCGATGTGATGGCGGGCCTCCTTGCCGAGGACCACGGCCGCGAGCCATCCGGCGACATCGTCGTCGCCCGCGCCCGCGCGCAGCAGCGATTTCAGATCGTGCTCCACAAGGCTGAACAGGCAGGTCCGGATCTGTCCGTCAGCGGTCAGGCGTATGCGGTTGCAATGCCCGCAGAACGGCTCCGAAACCGGCGCGATGATGCCGATCTCGGCGGTGTCCGCCCCCCGGGCGAAGCGCCAGCGGCGGGCGGTTTCCGCACGGTCCCTCGGGGCGACCGGCACCAGCTCATGCCGCGCCCGGATGCGCTCCAGGATCTCCCTGCCGGGCACGACCAGCTCCCGAAGCCACGCCCGCGCCGAGTCAAGGGGCATGAACTCGATGAACCGCATCGACAGGTTCTCCCGCAGGCCGAAGCCGGCAAGGTCCTCGATCTCATGGTCGTTCAGTCCGCGGATGATCACCGCGTTGACCTTGATGGGCCCGAACCCGAGCTCGCGGGCCAGCCGGATCGCGGCAAGCACGTCATCCCTGCCGTCGCGTCCGGTCATCCGGATGAAGTTCGCGCGGTCCAGGGAATCCATGCTGAAGCTGACGCGGCGCAGGCCCGCGGCGCGGAGCGCCCGGGCCGCCCGTGCGAAGAGGAAACCGTTCGTGGTCATCGCGAGGTCTTCGATCCCCTCGATGCCCGAGACGCGGTCCACCAGCCGGTGCAGGTCCCTGCGCAACAGCGGTTCGCCCCCGGTGAGGCGGAGCTTCCGAATGCCCATGGACGCGAAGATCCGCACGACGCGCTCGATCTCCTCGAAGGTCAGCAGCTGATCGCGTGGCTTCCACTCGCGGAGGATCCGTTTCCCGGGCGTGGCCGGCTCCGCGCTGTTTCCCGCCGGCTGAAACCTCGTCTGATAGAAGTTGGCCGCCTCCTCCGTTTCCGGGAGGCAGTAGAGGCAGCGGAAATTGCAGCGGTCCGTCACGCTGACCCGGAGGTCGCGGAGGACTCGTCCGTGCGAATCGATCAGTTCGCCCCGCATCTTCACGGAGGACCTGCTGGCCGGTTGAGACTTGCCCCGCCCGGGATCGGAGACGGCGCGGCGAGCGACGAGACGGTGTCCTGCGCATCGCCCCCGGCTTGATCTGCGAGGCCCTGTCGGCGGCCTGCCCGCGCCGGCGCGCCCCGGGGGTTCCATTCCTCGCGGAACGCCTCCCTGCGCTCGTCCCGCAGCCTGGCGGCCTCGGCCCGCGCCTCGGCAAGGTCCTCGAGCTGCTGCTCCAGCAGGGTCCTTTCCCCTCGCCACTTCGCGAGGCTCTCCTCGAGTCCCGCGCGATCGGCCTCGGGGAGGGCCTGGGCGTCCGCGAGCTTCGCCTCCACCTCGGCGATCGCCGCCTGCCGTTCTCGGAGGCGGCGCGCGAGGTCGTCCCTCCGGAGGTCCAGCGATGCGATCCGGTCATCGATCCGCGCCAGTTCCTCGCGCGCGTTCTGGGTTTCCGCCATGGACTGCGCGAGGTCCGACTTGAGACTGCCGATGTCACCGCGCAGTGCCTCAAGCTGCACCATGCGCAGGTGCAGGTTCGCCTGCAGCTCCTGGTTCAGGCTCCTCTGTTCCTCCAGGGACCGTCGGGCGGCGTCCCAGCGGTTCGAGAATTCCATGACCGCCTGCTCGCTGCGGAACTGCCGCATCGCGACGTCGCGGCGCAGCGTGTGGAGCGAGTGCAACGACCAGGCCAGGGTCCCCACCAGCAGAAGGCACAGCGCGGCGAGGATCTTCATGAAGCCACTCTGCGCACGCGCCGGAGGCTTTGGCAACCTCCCGGGCGGGACGGCGCTCGCGGTGCGGGCGCGCCGGAAACGGCTCCTCCCGCGGCCCATTTCCGCGAAGCGAACGGCTTGCAAACCGCCCGGCAGCAAATACGGTTGATCCAACGATGGAGCTTCCGAAGAGCGTCGGGGTGATGATCCTCCCCAGCGTGAACCTGTTTCCGCAGGCGATCCTCCCTCTCTTCATCTTCGAGCCCCGGTACCGCCGCATGCTTCAGGACGCTCTCCGCACGCACCGCATGTTCTGCGTGGCGATGCAGAAGCCCGACGCGGAGAACGAAGCGCCCGCGCGCGTCGCCGGGATCGGCCTGATCCGCGCGTCGGTCGAAAACCCGGACGGCACCTCGAACATGATCCTCCAGGGACTCGCCCGCGTGTCCCTCGGCCGGGTCATGCGGCACAAGCCCTATCGCGTGCATGCCATTCACCCGCTGCATGCCGAGACCACCGACTCCGCGCGGGTCGACGCGCTGAGCGTGAAGGTCCGCGAGCTCGTCGGGGAACGTTTCCGCCAGGGCCTTCCCGCACCGCTGAAGTTCCTCGGGGAATCCCCGGGCATGGGCATCGACGCCGAGCCACCCTCCGTCGAGCAGATCCTCACGTCCCTCTCGGAGATCGCCGATGCGAGCGTGCTGGCCGATCTGGTCTCCTGCACACTGCTGGCGGACCCGCGCCAGCGCCAGGTGATGCTCGAAACCGTGGATGTCGAGACTCGGCTCCGCTACCTGATCAGCTACCTGCTCAAGGAGATCGAGAACGCGCGGGGTTCGGCCCCGGACGCCAAGTAACCGCCTGCGGCCCGGCGGGCGCACGGCGTTCCTCGTGCTCTTCCGCGGTCGCGGAGCGGCGCGCGCGGAAACGGCGAAAGGCCCCGCCCGGGCGGCCCGCCTCGTCACAGGTAACCCATGGCGCGGTAGGCCAGCCATCCGGCCATCTCGTGCCACCACAGGTTGAAGAGCAGAAAGGCCTCCTCGTCGGGATACGGACGCCAGCTCGACGGTTTTCGGTTCCCGCGGATCACCTGGAAGTCACACGCGACGGGGTGCACGGGAACACCCGCCCGCTGGAACGTCGCCATGGCGCGGCGCATGTGGAACGCCGAGGTCACGAGAAGAACGCGATCCCATTCCATCCGCCGCACCAGCTCCCCCGCGCGCACGGCTTCATCACGCGTGGAAGCCACCGGTCCCAGCGTCCTCAGCTCGGCGCCCGTGACCTGCCAGAGATCCAGCCACCGGCCCAGCGCCCGCGAGGCGGGCGGGCGCTCCTCCGGCGGGGAGGTCGAATCGCCCCCGACGACCAGCACGTCGGCGCGGCCCAGCCTGCAGAGTTCCACTCCGGTGAACCAGCGATCGGCCGCCGGCGTGAAATCGATCCCGGCGAGATCATGATCCGAGGTGCGCCAGCCGCCGCCGAGGACCACGACCGCGGACGCGCGCGGCGCGCTGGCGATCGTGTTCTCCACCCATGGCCGCTCCAGACGGGCGAACAACAGTGCGACGACGGGTGGCTGCGCGACCAGCCAGAGCAGCGCGGCGGCGAGGGCCGAGATCATGGCTCCGAGCCGGCGCCCCCGGATCACACAAACGACAAACGCGATCAGGAGCGCGACCCATGCGAGCCCGAGGGGATGCACCAGCGGCGAAAGGCTCTTCAGGACTCCGCTCATCGGGTGGGATGCTGCGCCGGCCGCGCCGTCGCGGGAAGCGCTTTCATGCCGGCACCGCGACGCGGCGACGGATGCGCTCCATGTTCGCCTCGATCCGTGCGGTGTATTCGTTGGGACCGTCCGGCCACGGATCGTTCAGAAACCGGTACATGCCCTCGAGGTCGTGCTCGAGCCGCGGGCGCACATGGCTCTCCCAGAACTCCGGGGTGTGGAGCATGAGCTCGCGGACGTTCCGGAAGCGGCAGGCGCCGTTGTCGCTGCCCGGGTTTCGCTCGCGCGCCTCCGCGAACTCGGCGAAGAGGTCCGGCAGTTTCTCGGCATAATCGTCGGCGGCCATCTGGCCGAGCAGGTCGGCGGAGGCGAGGGCGCAGCCCATCTTTCGATCGACAGGGCGCGCGAACCGAAGCTCCCCGATCCTCACCTCCATTCCGGTGCAGCGGATCATGTTCTGGACCTCGCGGATGTCGGAGGCGGGAAGGGCTTCCGCGCGGAGGATTCGGCCGGCGAACTCCGCGCTGCGCTCGACGTGCACGAGGGTGTACTTGGCTCCGGTGCCGTCGCAGTCCCCCCGCGGCTTCAGGTAGCCGGTGTCGTGCAGGAGCATGCCCAGCAGGCCGAGCCGCATCGCGCGTTCGTCCGGCGCGGGGCGCGTCCGCGCCTGGCTCCATCCCTTCAGCAGCCGCGCGAGGCAGAGCACGCCCTGCAGGGTGTGCTCGAAATCGTGATAGCGCGTGTCGAGGCGTTCGTAGGCCGGGTCGCGGCCGTCCATCATCCTCTGAAGGCGGGCAAAGTGATGCTCCAGCCATCCGTCATCGCTGCGGCCCGTGATTCCCTCCCAGACCGACCGGCAGACGCGGAGGACCGCGGCGGGATTCCGCGTGTCCACGTGTGGAAACACACCGGGAAGATAGGGAGGAGGAATCCCACGGCAATGTTTTTGGATCCGGTCACGGGGAGAATTGCCCTTCGGCACGATCGCAGTTAAGGAGAGTGCATGCGTCGTGTGCCACCGGACGGTCGGAGCGCGGCCGGGGCCCGGCGGCTTCCCGGCGCGGCGGCGTGCCATCGTCGGCGGCCGTGTCCTGCCGCCCTTCCCGTCCGCGCGCGCCGCTGAAACACTCGACATGTCCCGGTCCGTCCTCGGCGCCCATACCGATCCCACGTTTCAGTCCCGACCCCGTCCGGCATGGGAAGTCATCCGCCGGGTCGCCGGATATCTCCGTCCGTATCCGTGGCTGGCGCTGGGGACGATCGCCTGCGCGATCCTGTCCCTCGCGTGCGGCCTCGCGTACCCGCGCCTGACCCGGTTCATCATCGATGACGTGGTCCAGTCCGGCCGCGGGGACCTCCTCACGCCGGTCGCCCTCGCCCTGCTCGGCGCGTTCCTGCTCCGCGAGGTGTTCAACAGCCTGCGCATCCGGATCAACAATCACCTCGAACAGAACGTGATCTTCGACATGCGCCGCGACGTGTACGCGCGGCTGCAGCGCCTGCCCGTGGCCTGGTTCGATCCGCGCGCCTCCGGCGACCTGATGACCCGGGTGATCGAGGACGTCAACAATGTCGAACGGCTTCTCATCGACGGGACCGAACAGGGAACCGTCGCGCTTCTGAGCATCCTCGGGGCCCTCGTGTTCATGTTCGCGGCGAGCACGGAGCTGGCGCTCATCGCCCTGATTCCCCTGCCCTTCCTTGTGGGCGGGGCGATGTGGTACACCACCACCGCGCACCGCCGTTACCGCCGCCAGCGCGAGGCGGCTTCCGCGATGAACGCGCTGCTCATGGACAACCTCCAGGGCATCCGCCAGATCAAGGCGTTCGGTCGGCAGGATCATGAGGACCGGCGGTTCGGGGCGCGGGCCGACGAACTTCGGGAGGGCACGCTCGTCGTCATGCGCGCATGGGCGCTCTACTCCCCTGCGATGCAGTTCGCCGGCTCGCTCGGCATCGGTCTCATCCTGTGGATCGGCGGCGCCCAGGTGCTCTCGGGCCAGCTCGAGCTCGGCCAGCTTGTCGCGTTCATGCTCTACGCCGGCATGTTCTTCTACGAACCGATCGGCCGGCTCCATTCCCTCAACCAGATGCTCCAGGCGGCCCGCGCCGCCGCCGCGCGCGTGTTCGACATCCTCGACACCCAGCCGGAGCGTCCCTCCGCCCGCGCCCGCCTGCGGGAACCAGTCCGCGGCGAGGTCCGCTACGAGAACGTCACCTTCGAGTATCCCGGCGGGCGCAGGGTTCTTCGGGGCATCAGCCTCCTCGCCCGGCCCGGCGAGATGGTCGCGCTCGTCGGGCCGACCGGCGCCGGCAAGTCCACGCTCGTCAACCTGCTCCCGGCCTTCTACGAGCCCTCGGGCGGCAGGATCCTCATCGACGGCCAGGATATCGCAGGTGTCTCCCTGGATTCCCTGCGCCGTCACATCAGCGTGGTCTCCCAGGAGGCGTTCCTCTTCAACGGCACGCTCCGGGAGAACATCCTCTACGGCCGCCTCGAGGCCACCGAGGAGGAGCTCTTCGCCGCCGCACGCGCCGCGAACTGCCATGACTTCATCATGCGCCTGCCCGAGGGCTACGACAGCCGCGTGGGGGAGCGCGGCGTGAAACTCAGCGTGGGCGAGAAGCAGCGCATCAGCATCGCGCGTGCGCTGCTGAAGAATGCGCCCATTCTGATCCTCGACGAGGCCACCGCCAGCGTGGACACCCAGACCGAACGACTGATCCAGGAGGCGCTCGAGCGACTGCTCGAGGGACGCACCAGCTTCGTCATCGCGCACCGCCTGAGCACCATCCGCCGGGCGGACCAGATTCATGTCCTTCGCGCGGGCGAGGTCATCGAGAGCGGCACCCACGAGGAACTCCTCGCCGCGGACGGCCTGTATGCCAGGCTGGCCCGCATCCAGGACACCGCGACCATCGAGGAAGGTTTCGAGCGTCTCGGCGTCCAGGCCGAACCGCCATGAAGACGACCCGCCACTGCCCCGCGGCCCCCCGCGCCATCCGCCGTCGCGTCCTGACCCGCCTCTGCGCCCTCGCCTGCATGACGCTCGCGTGGCTCGGGGCGGCGCCCCGCTCCACCGCGCAGCCCCGGCTCGTCGCCGCGTTCCGCTTCGATGACGAATCCCTTCCCGCGCGGGAGGGGCCCTCCACCCGAATGGCTCCGACCGCGGATCACGTCGAGGGTGTCGCCGGACGCGCGGTTCGTGTCAGTCGGCCGGGGAGCGCGCTCGTCCACAGGCTTCCCGAGACCGACCGGCGGGGCGCACTCGACCTCGCCTCGCTCGGCGTGCGCCTCTGGTATCGTCCGGACCCGCCGACCGCGGAGGAAGGAGCGCGCGCCGGATCGTGGCGGCGGCTGATCTCGATCGGCGAACGCGCGCGCAATCCCGGCAACGGCTGGTGGGAGCTGTCCCTCAATCCGGACGGAACCGCCTTCGAGTTCTCCTGCGCCGCGAGCGCGCGCGACGCGTTCACGGTCACGAGCGAGCCGGTCAGCCTTCGGAAGGATCACTGGAACGAAATCCTGCTCGACGTCGGCGGCGGGCGGGTCCAGCTCCACGTGGAGGGCAAGTTGGTGCTCAACAAGCCCGCACCACGGCTGAAGGGGCCCGCCGCCCGTGTCCTTGCCCAGGGCGTCGGGATCGGGTCGCGGATCGACGGCAGTGAACCCGCGCGCGGGGCCATCGACGAAGTCGAGTTCTACGACGCTCCCCTCGGACGCCTGGAGGCCCTCAAGCGCTATCGGGTGCTCAGCGCCGCCCATGACCCGGGGGCCTCCGGCCTCCAGCTGCAATGGCGCGGCCATCCCTCCGACAAGTTCGAGATCCAGCGCTCGCCCGCCGGGGCTTCCAACTGGGTCACGCTCGCCAAGGTGTCGGGCGTCGAGTCATGGACGGACACGAACGTGCCCCCCGGCGTCCCGTGGGATTACCGCTTCCTCACGAACGGACGCCCGAGCGAACTGGGGATCCGCGCGGGCATCCGCCTGCCGCCGGTCGAGAATCGCGGCACGATCGCCCTGCTGATCGATTCGACCCTCGCTTCCGACCTCGAGCAGTCCGTCAACGCCCTCGAGCGCGACCTCGTCGCCGACGGCTGGCGCGTCGTCCGCCATCTCGCCCCGCGCCATGATGACGGGAACTGGAGTCGCAACACGAACCACATCGTCGCCACGCGCGCGTACCTCCAGTCGAAATGGCAGGAGACCCGCCATGCCGACGCGCCCCTCCGGGCCGTGTTCATCCTCGGACACGTGGTGATCCCGTATGCCGGCATGCACGCCGAGGACAGCCACACGGGCCGGCGCGACAACCACTACGGCGCATGGCCGGCCGATCACTACTACGGCGACATGGACGGCATCTGGGAGGACAAGGAGGCGTACCCGAAATATCTCTCGGAACCCAGGTTCCCGATCACCCACAACGTCCCCGGCGACGGCAAGTTCGACAGCGCCTGGGTTCCACCCGCCGAGGACGGAAACACCCGCCTCGAACTCGCCTTCGGGCGTGTCGATTTCTTCGGCATGCCCGCCTTCGGACGCGGGCGCCGCACCGAGGTCGAACTGCTCCGCCAGTACATCGACAAGACCGCGCGATTCCGCAGGGGCCAGATGCCGGCGCAGCCGCGCGCCGTCGTCGCGCCGGACTTCGGGACCGGCGTCGATTACAAGCTGATGTACAGCGCGTACCGCACCGCGAGCCGCGCCTTCGGTTTGGGCGTGGAATGCATCCACGAGGGGGATCCCTTCGCATTGACGAGCAGCGACCAGTCGGCCGTGTGGGGTTACATCTCCGCGCCCGGGCACATCGACCGAATCCGGGACGCATGGCCGAACATGGTCACCACCGCGATGCTCACGTCCCCCTCCCGCCAGCCGCGCATCCACTTCATGATGTTTCTCGCTTCATGGCTCGGCGACTGGGCCGTCGGAGAGAACAACCTCATGCGCGCCATGCTCGCCTCCCGCGATTACGGCATGGCCTCCTTCTGGATCCGGCAGGTGGACTGGAGGTTCGACGCGCTGGGCACCGGCGGCACCCTCGCCGACGCGCAGCTTCAGACCGCCAACGAGACGCTCCGATACCGGAGCACGAATCGGGGAACCACGCGCACGATCACCATCCTCGGGGATCCCACCCTGCGGCTTCCCCCGCCCCGTCCCCCCGCGCGCCTTCGCGGCGAGTCGTCCGGAAGCGGCGTCCGTCTCCAGTGGGAGGCGAGCGAGGACGCGGACCTGGGTTACCTCGTGTACCGATCGTCCTCCGGCTGGCGGGGTCCCTACGCGCGCATCACGCCCGAGCCCGTCCTCGATCGCCGTTTCACGGACAACGCCGCAGAGGCGGGGGCGGCCTACCTCGTGCGGGCGGTGAGGCTCGAGACCACCGGAAGCGGTTCCTTCACCAATCTCAGCCTCGGCGTTCTCTGGGAGCGATGATGCCGCCCGGCCCCGGACTCCGCTCTGACGCACGCCCCGCGCCCTCCGCATGACCACTCCCGAGGTTCTCTGGTTCGTTCTCGCCCTGCTCGTGATGGTCATCGGGGTCGCCGGCTGTGTCATCCCGGGGATTCCGGGCACGCCGCTCATCCTCGCCGCGGCGATCGGTCACCGGTTGATCACGGGTCCCTCGGGCGCGCCATGGTGGATTCTCGTCATCCTCGGCGCCCTCGTGATCCTGTCGTGGATCTTCGAGTACGGCGCCAGCTTTGTCGGCGCGAAAACCATGGGCGCCACGCGCCGCGGGATGATCGGGGCCGTCGTCGGCGGCATCGTCGGGCTCTTCTTCGCCCCCCTGGGCATCCTGGTCGGGCCGTTCCTGGGCGCGTTCGTGTTCGAAATGGTCGGAGGGCGCGAGTGGCATCACTCCGCCAGGGCCGGGGTGGGCGCCACGATCGGCCTCGCCGTCGGCGCCGGAGGCAAGATCGCGTGCGCCATGGCCATGCTCCTGCTGTTCGCATGGAACATTCTCTGGCGCGGACTCAGCGGCCCGCCCTCCCCGTGACCGCCCGCGACTCCGGGCGGGCCGCGCGCCGCAGGGAGAGCGGAGCCCGCGGGGGCGCACACCCGTGCGAAGGCGGAGGGAGATCCCGCGTTCCATGCGGACTCCCGGTTTGACACCATCCCACCGGCCATTCATTTAACCGGGGCATCGCTGGCTCGACTTCACCAGCGAAACATCGATCATCAAGCCATGCCCATTGCCGTCGGAACCAAAGCCCCCGATTTCACGCTCAAGTCCAAGACCGCCAACGGACTGGTGGACGTGAAACTCAGTTCGAACTTCGGCCAGAGGAATACCGTCCTGCTGTTCTTCCCCCTCGCGTTCACGAGTGTCTGCACGGCGGAGATGTGCGACATCAGCCAGGGCATTCAGAGCTTCACGAGCCTTAACGCCGACGTCATCGGCATCAGCGTGGACAGTCCATTCGCCCAGGAGGCCTGGGCCCAGAAGGAAAAGATCACCGTCACGCTCGCGAGCGATCTCAACAAGGAAGTCACCCGCGCCTACGGCGTCGAGTTCAAGGGACTCGCGGGCGTCGGCGACACGTCCGCCCGCGCCGCCTTCGTGATCGACAAGAACGGAACGGTCCAGTACGCGGAGCAAACCCCCACCCCGAAGGACCTGCCCAACTTCAACGCGATCAAGGAAACGCTCGCTCGCCTCGGCTGAACGCGCGGTATACCGTTCACGCATGACCCCGCCGCCTGTCGCGAACCGGATCGCCCGGCGATCCCTCGCCTGGCGCGCCCTGGTGTCCATCGCCCGGACGGCCCCGCTCCCCGGGGCCGTCCTTTTCTTCGTCATCGCCGCGCCCGCGCGCGCCGATGATGAAACCTTCTTCGAGACCCGCATCCGGCCCGTGCTCGCGGAGCACTGCCACGAGTGCCACAGCGCCAATGCCGAGAAGGTTCGCGCCGGCCTGCGACTCGACTCGCGCGACGCCCTGCTTGCCGGAGGGGAAACCGGTCCCGCGATCGTCCCCGGCGATCCCGATGCCAGTCTGATCCTCCGCGCGATCTCCTACGAGGATCCGGACCTCCAGATGCCCCCGCGATCACGCCTCCCGCCGGAGGTCGCGTCCGACTTCGCGGAGTGGATCCGGAGGGGGGCGCCGTGGCCCGGTGCCCCGGCGTCGTCCGCGTCTCCCGGCGCGCGAGGCCAGGGGGGCTTCGACCTCGCCGCCCGCCGCGACGAGCATTGGGCATGGCATCCGCTCGCGGACCCGGATCCCCCTCCCGTTCGCGACCGGGAATGGTCCCGCGACCCCGTTGACGCATTCATCCTCGCCCGCCTCGAGGCCGAGAACCTTCGCCCCGCGCCTCCCGCCTCGCGTGAATCCCTGATCCGCCGCGCCACGTTCGTCCTCACAGGACTTCCGCCGACGCCGGCGGAGATCCGCGCCTTCCTCGACGATGAACGTCCGGAGGCCTTCGAACGGCTGGTCGATCGCCTGCTCGCCTCCCCCGCCTTCGGCGAACGCTGGGCCCGCCACTGGCTCGACAAGGTTCGCTACGCGGAAACCATGGGACACGAGTTCGACTACCCGATCCATGGAGCATGGCGCTACCGCGATTATGTCATCCGCGCGTTCAACGCGGACCTGCCCTTTGACGAGTTCGCCCGCGAACACATCGCGGGAGACCTGCTCGACCATCCCCGCCGGGATCCGGCCGACGGCACCAATCAATCGCTGATCGCCACGCTCCAGTACTGGTTCGGCCAGCAGGTGCACTCGCCTGTCGATGTCCGCAATCACCAGATCGAGGTCATCGACAACCAGATCGACGTGGTCACCAAGGCATTCCTCGGCCTGACCGTCTCGTGCGCCCGGTGTCATGATCACAAGTTCGACGCGATCTCGACCCGCGATTACTACGCACTTTCCGGCATCCTGAGCAGCTCCCGCTTCGCCATCCGCGCCATTGACGACCCCGCCCCCCGCAGGGATTCCGCCGTGGCCATCCGCGGCATGCGCGACATCGCCCGCCGCGTGCTCGCCGAGCAGTTGCTTGGAGCCATTCCCGCATCCACGGCGGCCGCCCCGCTCGCCCTGCGGACGGGGGGAGCAGGAGAGGACGGATCGCCCGCGCCGTGCATCGTCGCGCCGCGCGAAGGCGACTTCCCGCTTTCAGCGGAGGGCTGGTTTCCCGACGGAGAGGCGTTCGAGGAGCATGCCGGAGGGCAGCCGCTTCCCCCCGGGGACGGCCACATCCGTCTCGTGCCGTCCGGATGGCGCCACAGCGGCACGCTCTCCCGCCGGTTCCAGGGCAGCCTGCGCTCCCCCACCTTCACGCTCGACAAGCCGTACATCCACCTGCGCCTGGCCGGAGAGGGCACCCGGTTCACCATGGCAGTCGAGGGCTTCACCCTCGTCCGGGACCCCATCTACGGCACGCTCCGCCAGCCCGTCCGGCGGGCGGAACCGCACTGGGTCACGCTCGATGTCTCGATGTGGCAGGGACGACGCGCATGGCTCGAATTCAACGACGTCACGCTTCCCGATCCCGCCACCACGCTCCCGGCGTCCTCCTGTTCGCCGGACGGCTGGATCGCCGTCGGGGAGATCCTCTTCTCCGAACATTCCGATCCGCCCCCGCTGCTCGCGCCGGAACCGCCCGCGGACATCCAGGAGTCGATCCGCCGCTGGCGCGACGAACCGGAGCGGCTCACCGCCTCCGAAATCGCGTGGATCGAGCTTCGTCTGCGCGACCTTTCCCTTCCCGAGGCACTGGCCCGCGCATGGCGCGAGGAGGCGGACTCCATCGCCCCGCCCGTGCTGGCCGGGGTCATGTGCGACGGGACGGGCATGGATGAGCCCGTGCTGATCCGCGGCAACCACCGCACCCCGGGCCCCGTGGCTCCCCGCGGCTTTCTCGAGGCGCTTCCCGCCCCCGCCCGCGGGCTCGAGTTCCGGCGCGGCAGCGGCCGCCTCGCCCTCGCGCATGCAATCACCTCCGCGGAGAACCCCCTCTTCAGCCGCGTCGCCGTGAACTGGGTGTGGGGACATCTCTTCGGGCAGGGGCTCGTCGCGTCGGCCGACAACTTCGGGGCGCTCGGCGAACCGCCCTCGCATCCCGAGCTGCTCGATCATCTCGCGCGCGAGTTCCAGAGCGGCGGCTGGTCGCTGAAGGCCCTTGTTCGAAGGCTGATGACCACGAGGTCATGGCAGATGTCCAGCCATGTCACGGATCCGGCCGCGGAGGAACGCGATCCTGACAACCGCCTCCTGCATCGCGCCCACCTCCGCCGCCTCGAAGGGGAGGCGATCCGCGACTCGATCCTCGCCCTTGCCGGGCGTCTTGACCGGAGCACTGGCGGCCCCTCCGTCCCGGTGCACCTCACGCCCTTCATGGAAGGCCGGGGTCGTCCCGGATCCAGCGGCCCCATGGACGGCGACGGCCGCCGCAGCATCTACCTCGAGGTCCGCAGGAACTTCCTCTCACCGTTCATGGCCGCGTTCGACGCGCCGGTCCCGTCCACGACCGTGGGTCGCCGCACGACCTCCAACGTGCCCGCCCAGTCGCTCACGCTGATGAACGATCCGTTCGTTCTGACGCACGCCGCGATGTGGGCCTCCCGCCTGCTG
Source organism: uncultured Verrucomicrobiota bacterium (assembly GCA_964389135.1). GTDB lineage: Bacteria > Verrucomicrobiota > Verrucomicrobiia > Limisphaerales > CAIMTB01 > CAIMTB01. The sequence continues at coordinate 132,970 of CAYMDA010000009.1, forward strand.
GCGGAAACCAATGACTTCACGCGGGAGGATCGCGTCCGCAGCCTCTACATGGAGGCCTTCGCGCGCCTGCCCGACCCCGAGGAACTCCGCGCGGCCGTCGAGTTCCTCGATGACTCAGCGGACTCCGCGCCCGGGCACGCGTGGGCGGGGCTGTGCCATGCCCTTTTCAACACGCGCGAATTCGTCTTCATCGACTGACGGCGTCCTCCAAACCGCCCGCCACCCATGGCACACTGCAACCGATTCCAGCCGCGCCCGATCTCCCGGCGTGACATGCTCCTGCGCTGCGGCAACGGCTTCGGCGCCCTCGCCGCCGTGGCGCTCTGGTCCGACCGTGCGTTCGGGCGCCTCATCGAGTCCGCGCCCGCCCCCGGCTCCGGTCCGCTCGCTCCAAGGGTCCCCCACCATTCCCCGCGGGCGCGGAACGTGATCTTCCTCTACATGGACGGCGGGCCCTCCCAGATGGACACCTTCGATCCCAAGCCGCGCCTCAGCCGGGATCACGGAAAGCCGTTCCCCATGCGGATGGAGCCCACCCAGTTCAACGACAACGGTTCCGTCCTCGGTTCCCCGTGGCAGTTCCGCCCCGGCGGCCGCAGCGGCCTGCCCATGAGCGATCTCTTCCCGCACGTGCGCGAGCGCGCGGATGACCTCTGCGTCATCCGGTCGGTCGTCTCCGAATTCTCGGAGCACACGGCGGCGAACTATTTCCTGCACACGGGCGCGGGGTTCGCCGGACGCCCCAGCGCGGGCGCGTGGGTCAACTACGGCCTCGGCAGCGAGAACCAGGATCTCCCCGGGTTCGTCGTGCTCAACGGAGGCCTGATTCCACCCGGCGGCCTCGAGAACTTCGGCAACGGGTTCCTTCCGGCCTCCTTCCAGGGGTCCATCTTCAAGGCGGGGAAACGGCCGCTGGCGAACATCGAACCGGCCCGGGATTCCGGCCCGGCCCAGGACCGGAAGCTGGACCTGATCCGACGGCTCGACCGCGCCCTCCTCGGGCGCATCGGACCCGCCGACGCCGTCGAGTCGGCCATCGCGAACCAGGAACTCGCGTTCCGCATGCAGGCGGCGGTCCCCGACCTCATGGATCTCTCCGGCGAATCCGAGGCCACGCGGCGGCTCTACGGGTTCGACGCGCCGTACGAACCCACACGCATCTACGCCCGCCAGTGCCTGCTCGCACGCAGGCTGGTGGAGCGCGGGGTCCGCTTCGTCGAGCTCACCTGCCCCCAGGTGCCGGGTGATCGCTGGGACCAGCACGGGAACCTCAGGGAAGGCCACGAGAACAATGCGCGCGCCGTGGACCAGCCCATCGCGGGGCTGCTCACGGACCTTCGAAGCCGGGGCCTTCTCGACTCGACGATCGTACTCTGGGCGGGGGAGTTCGGCCGGACGCCCTTCGCGCAGGGAAGCGATGGCCGCGACCACAATCCGTTCGGGTTCACCGTGTGGATCGCCGGCGGCGGATTCCGCGGCGGCTTCGCCTACGGCGCCACGGATGAGTTCGGTTACAAGGTCGTCGAGAATCGCGTCGAGATGTACGACCTCCACGCGACGATCCTCCACCAGCTCGGCCTGGATCACGAACGCCTGACGTTCCGCTTCGGCGGCCGCGACATGCGGCTCACCGATGTCCACGGACACGTCATCCGTCCCCTGCTCGCCTGATCCCGGCCGGGAACCCGGAAGGGGCGCGCACTCTCACGCCCGGCGATCAGGGGATCAGGCGCCCGCCGGCGCACGCTCCCGCGGCTCGGCCGTGCTCCGCCGCACGAGCAACTCCGCGCGAAGCACCTGGTTCGCCACGGGTTCGGAACGGATCAGCTTCTGCATGGCGCCGATCGCGGCCGCGCCCAGCTGGAACTTCGGCTCGTGCACGGTCGTAAGGGGCACCCGGGCGTTGTCCGCCGTGAGGATGTTTCCGAAGCCGGCGACCGAAACATCATCCGGAACCCGCAGCCCCCGGTCATCGAGGGCGTTCAGCGCCCCCATGGCGACGAGGTCATTGACCGCGTGGATCGCCGTGACCTCCGGACGGTCGCGGATCAGCTCCTCGGTCGCGCGGTACCCGTCCTCGACCGTCGTTCCCGCATGAATCACCAGCCCGTCCTCGGACTCGAGACCGGCTTCCCGCAGCGCGCGCCGGTGCCCCTCGAGCCGCGCCTGTGCGGATGGGCAGATCGATCGCCCCGCCAGATACGCGATGCGCCGGTGTCCCAGCGCGATCAGGTGTTCGGTCACCTCACGGCTTGCCACCTCCTCGTCGGAGCAAACGCGCACGAAGCCGTCGCAGAAGCTCGGCGCCGGCCCGAGGATGATCATCGGCAGGCCCAGCCGGGCGAGTTCACAATAGATCGCCGCCTCGCCCAGCCGCGGCACCGGGACGATCATGATGCCCTGCACCCGCCGCGCAAGCAGCCGGCGGATGACATACTCCTCACGCTCGGGACGATCGAGCGTGTGCGCGAGGATCAGGTCGAACCCGCTCTCGAAGGCGCCATCCTCGATGGCCATGATGAGCCGCGAGAACACCGGGTTCACGACGCCCGGGATCACGAGTCCCACCAGCCGCGTCTCGCGCGTGCGCAGTCCGGCCGCCATGGCGTGCGGCACGTAGCCCATCTCCTTGGCGAGCGCCCGGACACGCGCCTTGGTGGCCGCCGAAATGTCCGACGCATCCCGGAGGACCTTCGAGACCGTCATGATCGAGACGCCGGCGCGTTCGGCGATGTCTTTGAGTCGAACCATGAGAGACGCCCTTGGGAGTGGTGCGGTTATGAGTCATGCGTGCGAGCCGCTCCAGTGCAATTTCCGGCGCAGCGTGTCGAAGAAGGTCCGCCCGCGAAGCCGCAGCAGCCGGACGGTCTCCTTCGCCCGGCAGATCAGCACCTCGTCCCCGCAGCCGAGTTCCATTGCCACCTGACCGTCCGCGGTCAGGTGCGTCGGAAGCTTCCCGGTGCACACGCGCACTCGAATCGTGGATTCGAGGTCCACGATCACCGAGCGATTCGAAAGGGCCAGCGGGCAGATCGGCGTGATGGCGAACACGCGCGCGTTCGGAGTGACGATCGCCCCCCCGGCGGCGAGTGAGTACGCGGTCGATCCGGTGGGCGACGAGACGATCAGGCCGTCGCACCGGTAGCGGGTCAGTTCCTCGTCGTCCACGAAAACCTCCAGCTCGATCATGCGCGAGACCTCACCCCTCGAGAAGACCACGTCATTCAGCGCGAGCATCGGCGGGCGCCTGCCGTCGTCGGCCCGCAGCAGGGCGCGCTCCTCCACACGGTATTCCCCGCGGACGATCTGCTCGATCGCGCGCGAAAGCTGTCCCGCCGTCACGTCCGCGAGAAAGCCGAGCCGTCCCACATGGATGCCGAGCAGCGGGGTTTCGATTCCGGCGATCTCCCGCGCCACGCGCAGGATGGTGCCGTCGCCACCGAACACGAGCAGGAGCTGGCACATGCGCGCGAGCCGGGGCACGTCCTCCACGCGGGAGAGTTCGAGGCCGCTCAGCTGAACCGTGGCGAGGTCTCCGCATGCCTCGAGCCCCTGCGCCGCCAGCAGTTGCGCCGCCTCCACGAGCAACGGCCGCGCCTCCGGCTTCTCCGTGTTCGCGACGAGCCCGACGCAGCGGATGGGATCAGGGAGTCTTTTCAAGCAGTGCAAGGAACTCGCGGTTGCCCGCCGGCCCCAGAACCGGACTCTCCGTCTCGGCACACCATTCAAGCCCACGCCGAGCCCCGACGAAAGCGCGGAGTTCGCCGAGGACCCGCGCGTGAATCGCGGGATCGGTGATGACCCCGCGTCCCCGGGACGCTTCCTCGCGCCCGGCCTCGAACTGCGGCTTGATCAGCAGCACCATCCGCCCGCCCGGCCGCACGAGCGCCGCGACCGGGTCGAGGATCAGCCTCAGCGAAATGAACGAGCAATCCGCCACCGCGATGTCGAACGGCAGCCAGCCCGGAGGGAAATGCCCCGCGCAAAGCGACCGCGCATTGACGCCTTCCATCACCAGCACCCGCGGGTCGTTGCGCAGCCGCCACGCGAGCTGGCCGCGGCCGACGTCCACCGCCGCCACGCCCGCCGCGCCGTGCTGCAGCAGGCAGTCCGTGAACCCTCCCGTGGATGCGCCCACGTCCAGCGCCCGCGCGCCCCGGACCTCGAGCCCGAACTCGGCGATCCCGTGCTCGAGCTTGTGCCCGCCCCGGCTCACGTACTTCTCGCCCGCCTCCACCTCGATGACCTCGTCCCCGCGCACCTTGCGGCCGGGCTTGTCCGCCACCTGGCCGTTGACGCGCACGCGCCCCGCGAGAATGGCGCGATGCGCCTTCTCGCGGCTCTCGACCAGTCCTCGTGTCACCAGTTCCGCATCCAGCCGCATGGCGTTCACTGTGAACATGATTCGCAACCATCGCCACCCGACGACATGACGGATGCCGAGAAGTCCCTCCGCGATGAGATTCAGCGCCGCGGGCCCGTGTCCTTCCAGCGATTCATGGAGGTCGCCCTGTACGGGCCCGGCTGCGGCTACTACGAGTCCGCGGAACGCGTCATCGGCCGGGCCGGTGACTTCTATACCAGCGTCAGCGTGGGTCCGGTCTTCGGATTCCTGCTGGCATCCTGGTGCGCGCGCCAGTTCGCCGATTTCGACCGCATCGACTTCATCGAAACCGCCGCCCACGACGCGCGGCTTGCCCGGGACATCCTCGCGGCGCTCCACGACTTCCATCCCGAAACCGCCGCGCGCCTGCACTACCGCATCGTCGAGCCTTCCCCCGTTCGCCGGGGGGTCCAGGAACGCGCCCTCGCCGCGGAGTCGTTCCGGGTCACGTGGCACGCGGGCCTCCATGAGGTGCCCCGTCCCGTCCGCGGGGTGATCTTCGCCAACGAGCTCCTCGACGCCTTTCCCGTCCAGCTCTTCGAGTGGGATGCGAGCTCGGGGGAATGGTTCGAGCGCGGCGTCACCATCCGGAACGGCGCCCTGGCATGGTGCCGCATCGGCCCCGCGAGTCCGGTCGAACTTCCCCCGGAGCTGCGGTCAATCCTTCCCGACCGTTTCCTGCTCGAACGCTGCCCGGCGGCGGACGAATGGTGGCGCACCGCCGCCCGCCTTCTCGGCACCGGCGTTCTGCTCACCTTCGACTACGGGTTCGAGGACGAATTGCCGGTGTTCCCAACACATCCGGAAGGCACGCTCCGCGCCTATTCGAGGCATCGGCTGAGCACATCCATCCTCGCCAGTCCCGGCGACCAGGATCTGACGGCGCACGTGCAGCTCGGGCGGCTGCGCCGCATCGGCGAGGAGGAGGGCCTCGTCACGGAGGCGCTCATGCCGCAGGGCCGCTGGCTCGGGCGCATCGCCGCGGGGATCCTCGAGCAATCCCCGCCCGCCGCCGAATGGCTGCTCCGGCACGCGCGCCAGCTTCAGACGCTCCTGCATCCCACGCACCTCGGGCAGGCGCTCAAGACGCTCGCCCAGGGCCGCGGCATCAGCGTCAGACAAGGAACCGGATCGTGAAGGGATACCGGTAGAACTCCCCGTTGCTCGCCTTCACGGCGGCGACGACGGCGAAGATCATCCCGAGCACCCAGACGACGAGCGCCAGCGCCATGAACAGGAACCCGATCAGGATCACCATTGTCGCCACGGCGAGCAGGCTGAGCACCGTCGCGTAAATCAGGATCGAGATCTGGAAGTTCAGCGATTCCTTCCCGTGCGCGTCGATGGCCGGATGATCGTGGCGCTTCACCAGCCACACGACGAGCGGACCGACCGCACCGCCCACCCACGGCACCAGCAGCCCGAGCAGGGCGCTGAGATGGCACACCATCGGCCACGTGCGCTCGTTCGAGGCATTCGGCGGCCGCCCCGCGTGGATTCCCGACGCGCCCCCTCCGGGGGGCGGAGGCGGGGGAGACGGAGGAAGCTGGCCCGGCGGGACGCCGCCGGGGGGAGGCGGCACGAATCCGCCGCCCGGGTTGCCCCCGGTGGCCGCGGCCCCGGGCGGTTCCACCGGCGCGCCGGGCGCCTCGCCGCCCGGCGGCGGCGTGCTCACGGGTCCTGGTGTTCCCGGGGACGGCGGAGCGCCGGCCGGCTGATGAGGTCGCGGGTTTGTGGGATCGTTATCCATGGAACATCTTTCCGCTGCCGCGTCGCTCGTCCAGGGCTCAGGACCGCGACGCCTGCGAGGGATTACCACCCGCCCATGCGGGCCGTTGTTTCAGGTGATAGAGGATTTCGCCGGCGCGCGGCACCAGAAGGACACCTTCCTCCTCCCGGTCCGCGTACGCCTCGGGCCGGATGGTCGCGGGATCGCGATAGCCGAGATTGATCCGCCGGCAGACATCCTCGGGGATTCCCGTGGCGAGGGTGACGCGGGCCCGCGGGGTTTCGATTCCGTTCTCGAAGGTCCCCTGTCCATACACGTGACAGCTGTGCGCCAGCACGCCCCACGGGTAATGCCGGAATCGATCCCATTGCTTCAGGTAGTAATCGCGGCAGTGATAGCCGATTTCGCGCAGGATGCTTCCGTGGGTCGCGGAGATCTCGCGGATGTGCGGCGCGTAGATGATGAGTTCACCTCCGTCCGCGAGCACGGGTTCGAGCTTGTACATGCACTTGCCGCCCACCCAGAGCTCGTCGTACATGCGCGGCGCGCACGAGAGGATCGTGTGGAACGGCCGGCTCTTGAGCTCGATGTGCACCCTGGCGGAAAGCTCGCTCGCAGCCGCCCACGATTCCTCCGGGCTGCCCGCGAAGAATCCCGCGAGCGACTTGTCGGGGCGCACCACCAGCGAGAGGCAGAGCTTGGGCAGGTTCACCATCGCCCCGGCCCGATCGACCACCTTCCGCACGGGCGTCCACTGGTTGCCGATGATCATCGGATTGGTCACCACCGCCCCGAGCCAGTGGAAAAAGTTGAGGATCTCCGGCCCGCCCACGCCCGGGAACAGGTACTTGTTGCCGCCGGAGAAACCCACGACCTCGTGGGGAAAGACCGGCCCGATGATGATGAGCCGGTCGTACTCATAGAGCCTGCGATTGACGCGTACCGGCACGTCCATCGCGAAGCGCCCGTCCGTGAGCGCGGCGATCTCGCTGGCCGGGATTTCCCCGATCTCCTTGAGCGCCGCGTCCACGTTCCACTCGTGGTTGAAGAATCGAATCTTTCGGAAAAGGTCCGCCCGCTCGGCGGCGTTGATCTCGAGGCGCTCGCAGACGCCCTCCTCGTTGAGGGGCTGGTGCGTCCCCAGCGCGATCATCACGTCCATCGCCGCGACGGTCTCGCCGAGATGGCGGTGCAGCGCCCGGAACACCACGCCGATCGGCGCGGTCCGGGTGAGGTCCGGCACGATCAGGAGCACCTTCCGCCCCCGGTAATCCTCGGGCGGACACGCCTCCTCCACAATCTCCGCCACCTCCTCGACCGGGATCTGGCGATCGGGATCGGAACAGCGCGTGACCAGGGGCACCACAGACATGCCGGCACTCTACCGGGGCGGCCGGGCGGGCGCGACACCAGACGCGCCCCGCCGCGCCCGGGCCGGCGCTCCGGTTTTTCTTCATCGTCCGCGGGAACGCTCCCTAGACTCGGCGCCGCGCCGGCCGCGCCCGTCGCCGCCCATGGCAACCCTCGTCTTCGACATCGAAACCCATGCGCTCCCGCTCTCGGCGTTCGACGCCGCGCAGCAGGAATATCTGCTGCGGGACGCCTATCGCCTGCCCGAGGGCCCCGAACGCGACGCCCGCCGCGCGGAGGTCCAGCGCCAGATGGCCCTCTATCCCCTCACCGCGCAGGTCATCTGCATCGCGATGATCAACGCCGACAGCGGCCGCGGCCAGGTCCTGTACCTCTCCGATGACTACCAGCCGGACGACGAGAGCGACGTCAAGTTCGTCACCTACTCGGACGAGGGGGAGCTCCTCCACGACTTCTGGGAGCTCGCGCGACGTTATGACCACGTCGTGACCTTCAACGGCAGGAGTTTCGACGTCCCCTTCCTTTACCTGCGGTCGGCCATCCTGGCCGTCGAGATCACCCGCCGCGACTGGCTCGGCTATCGCTTCCAGACGGAACCCCACTGCGACCTCGCCGAACAGCTCTCCTTCTACAACGTGAGCGGACGCGACGGCGCCGCGCGCCGCTTCAACTTCGATTTCTACTGCAAGGCCTTCGGCATCGACTCGCCCAAGTCCCACGGCGTCACGGGCTCCGATGTCGCCTCCCTCGTCGCCGAGTCCCGATTCCGCGAGATCGCGGAGTACTGCCTGCGCGACGTGCGTGCCACGGTGGAGCTTCACCGGATCTGGAAGGCGCGCCTGGCCGGGATCAAGTAGGCGGCGCGCCGCGGCCGCCCCGGCTCGGGGGCCCCTCCGACATTGTCTCAGCGGCATTGCGGGCGCATCATGGTGTCTCCCCTCACCCGAGGGGGCCCGCTGATGATCGAACCCACCGTCACCCCGGAAGTCGTCGCAAGCCACAACCTCACCCCCGAGGAGTTCGAGCGCATTCGCGCCATCCTCGGGCGCGATCCCAACTTCACCGAACTGGGCATTTTCTCGGTGATGTGGAGCGAGCACTGCTCCTACAAGAACACGAGGCCGCTCCTGAAACTCTTCCCGACCCGTTCGTCGAGGATCCTCGTCGGCGCGGGCGAGGAGAACGCCGGCATCGTCGATGTCGGCGACGGCGTGGCCATCGCGTTCAAGATCGAATCCCACAACCACCCGAGCGCCGTCGAACCCTTCCAGGGAGCCGCCACGGGCGTCGGCGGCATCATCCGCGACATCTTCACGATGGGCGCCCGTCCCGTCGCCGCCCTCAACTCGCTCCGGTTCGGCGAGCTCTCGAACCCCGAGGTGCGCCGGCTCTTCACCGGCGTCGTCGCGGGCATCGCGCGTTACGGCAACTGCTTCGGCATTCCCACCGTCGCCGGAGAGGTCGCCTTCGACCGGAGCTATGAGGGCAATCCCCTCGTCAACGCCTTCTGCATCGGCGTCCTGCGCCACGAGCAGATCACGCGCGGCGCCGCCAGCGGGATCGGCAATCCGGTCTTCTACGTCGGTCCCGCGACGGGCCGCGACGGCCTCGCGGGCGCCGCCTTCGCCTCGCAGGATCTGACCGATGAAAGCGCCGAACAGCAGCGCGGCGCCGTCCAGGTGGGCGACCCGTTCATGGAGAAGCTCGTCTGCGAGGCGTGCCTCGAGCTGCTCGCCACCGGCGCCGTCGCCGGCATGCAGGACATGGGCGCCGCCGGACTGACCTGTTCCACCTGCGAGACCGCCGCCCGCGCGGGCACCGGCATCGAGATCGAGCTCGCCCACGTGCCCCAGCGCGCACCGAACATGTCGCCCTACGAGATCATGCTGAGCGAGTCCCAGGAGCGCATGCTGATCGTCGTGCACAAGGGCCGCGAGGACGATCTCCGGCGCGTGTTCGACAAGTGGGACCTTCCCTGGGCCCGGATCGGCACCGTCACCGACACCGGCCGCATGGTGGTCAAGCATCACGGGCGCGTCGTCGCCGACATCCCCGCCGCTCCGCTCGCGAACGAGGCGCCCGTCTATCACCGTGAAGCCCGCGAACCCGCCTACCTGCGCGAGGTCCGGGCCTTTCGCCTGGATAAGGTCCCCGACTCCGGCGATCCCACCGGAGACCTGGGCCGCCTGCTCGCATGGCCGACGATCGCCAGCAAGAACTGGGTCTGGCGCCAGTACGATCACATGGTGCGCGACGGCACCGTCGTCGGCCCGGGCAGCGACGCCGCGGTCATCCGGATCCGGGCCAGCGACCTGCCCCCGGCGCGGCTCGACGAATCCGGCGGCGCGGCGCCTGCCGCCCCGAGGCCGCCCGACAAGTTCATCGCCTTCAGCGCCGACTGCAACGGAACCTACGTCCTCCTCGATCCCTACGAGGGCGGCAAGATCGCCGTCACGGAGGCGGCCCGAAATCTCGCGTGCACCGGCGCCGTCCCGCTCGGAGTCACCGACAACCTCAACTACGGAAATCCGCACAACCCCGAGATCTTCTGGCAGCTCCGGGAAAGCGTGCGCGGCCTCGCCGAGGCGTGCACGGCCTTCTCCGCCCCCGTGACGGGCGGGAACGTCAGCCTCTACAACCAGCGCAGCGCCACCGGCGCGATCGATCCCACTCCCGTGGTCGTGATGGTCGGCCTCATCGAGCGGCCCGAGGATATCACCACCCAGTGGTTCAAGGACGAGGGCGACGCCGTCATCCTCCTCGGCGACCCGGTTGACCTCGAGGATCCGCTCCAGGGCCTCGGCGGCAGCGCATGGCTCCAGGTGGTCCGCGGCCGCAAGACCGGGACCCCTCCACGCTGCGACCTCGAAAAGGCCCGCACCCTGCACACGACGCTGCTCGGACTGATCCGCGCCGGCGGCATCAAGAGCGCCCACGACTGCAGCGACGGCGGCCTCGCCGTCGCCCTCGCCGAATGCTGCATCAGCCACACGGAGGCGCGTAACACACCCCGCCTCACGGGGGCGACGATCGATCTCACTCCCCTGCTTCCCGGCGGCACGCCCACCCCCCTCGCCGCCCTGCTCTTTGGCGAAACCCAGTCACGCATCATCGTCTCCTGCGCCGAGCCGGATGCCGGTCGAATCATCGCCCGCGCCAAGCTCATGGGGGTGCCCGCGTTCCAGATCGGGCGCGTCGGCGGCGACGAACTCCGCATCCGGGCGGGCGAAAGCGAGCTTCATGCCTCCGTCGCCGGGCTCCGCGACCCGTGGTGGAACGCGATCGCGCGCGCGATGAACTCCTGACATCCGCCCGGGCCGAAACACACACCTTCGCGCCGCGGGATGTCTGCGAGATTCGCGTGTTCCTCATGCCGCGCACGAGAGGACCAGTCATCCGTGATGCGGACGGACGCGGTTCGGAATGGACGATCTCCATTCTCTCGTCGAATGATGTCCATCACCGAGCCGGAAGGGAGTGCGCCCTGACGGCTCGTTCTGGACGCCGTGATACTGGTCATGTCCTTGTCCGCGGACCGCGTTGTCAGTCCGCCCGCGGTGAATCCGGCGGCGCCTGTCGGTGCCGCGCTGATCGAGAGCTGGCAACTGCCCGCGACGGGGCTCATCGCGGTGCTGCTCGTTGCGGTCGTCTTCCTCGCGATCCGCCTGCGCCGGCAGGACCGCAGACACAGGGATGAGCTCGAGAGGGCCGTCGAGGAGCATTCGGCACAGCTTCGTCGCGCCCTCGAGGAGGCGGAGAAGGAAAAGCGTCAACTGAGTTCGTTGGCGTCCACCCGCACTCCCTTTCTCGCCAACGCGAGCCACGAACTCCGGACCCCACTTAATTCCGTGCTCGGGATGAACAGTCTTCTGCTCGACACGGAACTCACTCCCCAGCAGCGCGAACTCGCGTACGCGGTTCAGACTAGCGCGGAGGCCATGCTCACGGTTCTCAACGATCTCATCGACGTCTCCCGCGCCAACGCGGGCAAGCTCGTCATCGAGGAGATGGACCTGCACCTCCGCCAGGTCGTCGAGAGCGCCGCCGAGGTTTTCGCGGCCCGCGCCTACGAACGGAATGTCGAGCTCGTCTGTCTCGTGCACGGCGAAATCCCCAGCCACCTTCGTGGCGACGCCGGGCGCATCCGGCAGGTCCTCGTCAACCTCCTCGGCAACACGATCAAGCACACCGCCGGCGGCGAGGTCCTCGTCGAGGCCCGCCTCGAATCGGACGACGACGCCTCCGCCGAGGTGCGCATCGAGGTGTGCGGCACCGGCGTCACGGACAGCCCCGCGGTCATCGCGCGCCTCTTCGACCCGCCCGACCCGGACGCCCCTCCACCCCGCCGCTACGACGGGCGCGACATCGCCCTCTTCCTCTCGAGGCGCCTCGTCGAGCTCATGGACGGCGAAATCGGCGCCCAAAGCCGCGGCGACGACGCGGCCACCTTCTGGTTCACGGTCCGCCTCCGGCGCCCCAGCCCGCGCAAGGCCGACCGCCTGACCCGCACGCAGATCTCCTTCGGGGACACGCGCGTGATCATCGCCGATCCCCATGAGGTCACCCGGCGCGCCCTCTCGCACTACGTGCGCTCCTGGGGCATGCGCCTCGCCCAGGAGGCCGCCACGGCCACCGAGGTCCTCATCGCCCTGCGCCGGCTGGGGCCGGGCGCCTCCCCCGCCGTCCTGATCCTCAACCACACGCTGGTGGACATCGACGGACTCCAGCTCGTCGAACGCATCCGGAGTGATTCCCAGCTCGCCGACACACGGATCGTGATGCTCACCCCGCTCGCCGTGCGCATCGACCCGGAGGTCATCCGCCGCGCAGGCTGCCAGGCGTGGGTCACCAAGCCCGTCCGCCACTCCCACCTGCTCAACGCACTCCAGCAGATCTCGATTCCCGGACGTCCCATCCCGGCCGCGCTCTCCTCGATCGCCCCCGCGAAGATCGGCCCCGCCGGCCCCGACATGGCGGGCCTCCGCGTGCTCATCGCCGAGGACAACCTGCCCAACCAGGTCTTCGCCCGCAGGCTCATGCTGCGCCTCGGATTCGAGGCCAGCCTCGCGCCCGACGGGCGGAAGGCCCTCGAGGCGCTCGCCGCCGACGCCTATGACCTCATCCTCATGGACTGTCACATGCCGGTGATGGACGGGTTCGAGGCAACCCGCCTCATCCGGGGCAGCGGGAAACCATGGGCGCGCGTCCCGATCATCGCCGTGACCGCGGACGTGGTCGACGGCACCCGTGAAGCCTGCCTTGAGGCCGGCATGAACGACTACGTCACCAAACCCCTCAAGGCCGCCGAGCTTCTCGCGAGCATCCGGCGCGTGCTCGGACTCCCCGCCGAGAAGGCGGAACAGCCCGCCGAGGGCACCCCGGCCTGACCCTCCGCCCCCGGTTCGCAGGGCGCCGAACGGCATCCCTGTGTCGCCAGACGCGCCGCGTTCCGCTACAGTTCCCGCGCATGAGCGCCGTCGCAGCCGACCTCCCGTGGACCAGCGAGCCGGATTCCGGCGGGCACTTCGGCCCGTACGGAGGCCGCTATGTCCCCGAGACCCTGGTACACCCGCTTCTCGAGCTGGAGGCGGAATACTTCCGGGCCCAGTCCGATCCCGATTTCCAGCGTGAGCTCTCGTACTACCTCTCGCAGTTCGTCGGACGACCCACGCCGCTCTACCGCGCCGACCGTCTCACCCGCGACCTGGGCGGGGCGCGCATCTATCTGAAGCGCGAGGACCTCCTCCACACCGGCGCGCACAAGATCAACAACGCCGTCGGCCAGGCGCTGATCGCGCGTCGCATGGGCAAGACACGCGTCATCGCCGAGACCGGCGCCGGCCAGCACGGAGTCGCGACCGCCACGGTCGCCGCCATGTTCGGCCTCCGGTGCGTGATCTACATGGGCGCGGTCGACTGCGAACGCCAGGCGTTGAACGTGTACCGCATGAAGATGCTCGGCGCCGAGGTCGTGCCCGTGCATGCCGGACAGAAGACGCTCAAGGAGGCCGTCAACGAGGCCATGCGTGACTGGGTCACGAACGTTCGCTCCACCCACTACATCCTCGGCACGGCATACGGGGCGCACCCGTACCCCGTGATGGTCCGCAATTTCCACCGGATCATCGGCGAGGAGACGCGCCGCCAGATTCTCGAGCAGGAAAGCCGTCTGCCGGACCTCCTGATCGCCTGCGTCGGAGGCGGCTCGAACGCCATCGGACTGTTCCACCCGTTCCTGAACGATGCCGAAGTCCGCATGTGCGGCGTCGAGGCCGGCGGCCTCGGGATCCGTCCCGAGCAGCACGCCGCCCGCTTCCATGGAGGCTCGCTCGGGGTTCTCCAGGGAACCCGAAGCTACGTGCTGCAGGACGAGTACGGGCAGATCCAGCTCACCCACAGCGTCAGCGCCGGACTGGATTACGCGGCCGTCGGACCCGAACACGCGTGGCTCCACGACCGCCGCCGCGTGGAGTACAGCTACGCCACCGATGACGAGGCGCTCGACGCCTTCACGCGGCTCGCCCGCCTCGAGGGAATCATCCCGGCCCTCGAATCCTCCCACGCGGTCGCCGAGGCCATCAAGCGGGCCCCGTCCATGCCCCGCGACTCCGTCATCGTGGTCAACCTCTCAGGGCGCGGGGACAAGGACGTCGCCCAGGTCGCCGCACGTCTCAATCTTCAGATGCCGGAGACGGCGAGCCCGTGACGCGCTCGTACACGCGCACGTAGTCGATCTCGTAGCGATGCGGGAACAGCGTGTCATCGATGCCGCGCTGCCCGCCCCACGCTCCGCCGATGGCGAGATTCAGGATCAGGTAATGGTCCCTGGAGAAGGGCCAGACCGCCTCGTCGTCACCCTCCTTCCGGAAGGTGAAGTACTTCCGGTCGTCCACGAAGAAGTCCATCCGGTCCCCGGTCCATTCCACGGCGTAGACATGGAAGGTCTCCGAGGCGTCGGGCACCTGGATCCGACTGCCCTTCCCGGTGCCCTGCACATGATTGTACCTCCGCGTGTGGATGTTCGCGTGGATGACGCCCGGCTCGTACCCGACGAACTCCATGATGTCGATCTCGCCGCACGCCGGCCAGCCGACCTCGTCGATGTTCGTCCCGAGCATCCAGATCGCCGGCCAGGTGCCGCGCCCCTTCGGAACCCGCGCGCGAACCTCGATCCTGCCGTACGTCCACGAGGCCTTCCCCCGCGTGGTCACGCTCGCGGAGGTGTACTCGGCGAACTCCCGCCCGGGCCGCGCGCCGCGGGACCGCGAATCCGGATCATGTTCGGGACCGGCCCAGCGCTCCCTGCGCGCCTCGATCACCAGCAGGCCGTTCTCCACGCGGGCATTCTCCTTGCGCGCCCGCGTGTAGTACTGCGCCTCGTTGTTGCGGATGAATCCGACCTCGTAATCCCACTTCGCGGGATCCGGCAGCCCGGGCGTGTCGAACTCGTCGCTCCACGCAAGGCGCCACTCGCCGCCCGCGCATGGAAACGCCAGCAGCACGCTCAACCCCATCCAGACTCGCAGTGTCTTCATGGCCGGGGGCTGCCCCGCGGCGCTCAGGAACCCGGCGTCGGCGACTGCGGCTCGCCGGAACCCGCCGTCCCGCCGTTCTCCGCCGACGCGCCGGTCTGGTCCGCGGCGGACGATGACACCTCGGCCGACGATGCGGCCGATTCGCCCGCCGCTCCGTCGAGCTGCCCCGCTCCTTCCGCGACCGCGGCCCCGGGTTCAGCCGCCTCCGCGCGCGACTTCGCCGGAACGGCGCGGATCGCCTCGATGCGGTACTGGCTGCGCTCGCCCTCGAAGTCGAATTCCACGACGTCGCCGACGGCGCGGTTCAGCAGGCTCTGCGCGATGGGACTCAGATAGCTGATGACATTGTTCTCAAGGTCGAAATCCCACGCGCCCATGATGCGGAACACCTCGCGGTGATCCTTGCCGGTCTCCACGACCTCGACCTCGCACCCCGGCGAAACGACGTCGGTCCGGGCATCGGCGAACTCGGTGCCGCGGGCGCGCGTCAGGTCCCGCTCCAGCTCGGCCTTGCGGCGCATGAGCACCTTCTGGGTCTCCTTTGCCGCCTTGTACTCGTGGTTCTCGCGGAGGTCGCCGTAGCTGCGCGCCAGCGCGATGTCCTTCGCGTTGGCGGGAATCGTCTTCTCGACGAGTTCGTGGTACTCCTTCTTGCGGCGCTCGAGGCTTTCCCAGGTCACGAGCAGCGTGACGTCCTGCTTCACGTGTTCCGCGGAGATGAGCGACTGCACGGCCGGGAACGCTTTCACGATCCGCGCCAGCAGGGAGCGCTTGTCCATGTCATCGAAGCTCGGCGAGAGCTGCAGCGCCCGTGTCAGGTCCTTGATGACATCGATGTCGGCCGACGCGATCAGTTCGACGATCAGTTCCTGGTCGTCGAGCACGTAGTCGCGCAGCTTGTTGGTCTTCTTCTCGAGGAACTGGTCGCGTTCGATCGCGGTGAGCATCGCACGGAACACCTCCGGGCCGAGCACGTCGGCGTACTCATCCGAGCGCTCGCGCGCGAGCCACAACAGCAGGTCCGAGCTCGCCGTGTGCTGGCTGATCGCGCGGAGCAGCTTCTCCTTGAGCTGCTGGAAGCGGTCGTGGCGCCGAAGCAGGTTGGCCATCTCACCGACCACCTTGGCCGACGCGTCGTTCATCAGCGTCAGGATCGTGTCGGCCCAGTCCTCCGGATGCGCCGCGCGGAACGTTTCGAGGATCCGCCCGTGTCTCGTCGCGGAGGCCTCGGCGAGCACCGCGAGCAGGGGCGGATTCGCGGCCCAGACATCCTCCGGCTTCAGTTCCTCGCCGTTGACGGGAACCCCCGTCGCCTCGCGCACGTCCTCGCGTGCGAGGATTCCCTCGAGCGCCAGTCCGGGCATCGTCTTCTGATGGCTGGCGATCTCGGTGTTCAGCATCTGGACGACCTCCCGTCCCGCGGCCTCGCGGTCGGTCAGGTCTTCCACGTTCTTCAGCAGTTCCTGCACGGCGGCGACGCGCGCCTTGAGCCCCTTCGCCGCGCGCACGTCCGCGAGCAGCCGGTCCTGCGCGCCGACCGCCTCCTCGAGGTAGACGATCGGCTCGGTCTTGCGCACCGGCACCTGGAAATGTCCGTCCTTCTTGAGCTGCCGCTTGGCGCCCTCCCACCACTTTTTCCAGTCATCGCTGATGACTTCGGGCACGAGCGCCTGCTGCACCTGGTCCGCCGTCGCGCGTCCGTTGTAGCTCTGAAGCACGATCCGAAGCAGTTCCACGGGATTCGTCGCGGCAAGCTGGCGCAGTCCCGCGAGGTCGTTGAGCTTCCTCACAAGGATGTGGTGCTCCGGGATGGGGCGCAGCGACTCCGCCGCGAACGCAAGGTCCATCCCATGCCCTGGCTTGCCGGCGAAATCGATCGTCAGCCGGCCCATCACGGGATCCACACCCGTGATGCGCCCGCAGCCCCACGCCCGATGCTGACAGTAGCCCGCCGAATGCAGGGCCATCAGAGCCTCCACATGGCGACGCTCCAGTTTCCCGATCGCCACGAGTCTCTCGAGTTCTTCTCTCATACTTTCTCGCCCGTCGAAAACGTATCGGCAAACATCCGGCGTGGTGGTTCAAAAACCAAGAGAAATTGCCGCTCGAATCCTGCTCGAGCATGCGAAATCCCGCGTGTTTCTCGAGGACGTCGTGGATCGTGAACTTTCCCGGGTGCGCCTCGGGTTTCAGGATCGTTCCCTCATCCAGGAGATCTGCTACGGCACGCTGCGGTGGCGCGACACACTCGACTGGATCATTGATCGCAACACGCGCGTCCGGCCTCCGGACCCACCCGCGCGCATCGTCCTGCGCGTCGGCATCTATCAGCTTCTCT
The DNA here is from genome assembly GCA_964389135.1 of uncultured Verrucomicrobiota bacterium. Lineage (GTDB taxonomy): Bacteria > Verrucomicrobiota > Verrucomicrobiia > Limisphaerales > CAIMTB01 > CAIMTB01. The sequence continues at coordinate 150,327 of CAYMDA010000009.1, forward strand.
TCCTCGACCGCGTGCCGCCGCACGCCGCCCTGAACGAAACGGTCGAGGCCGCCCGGCAGCTCGAGCTCGGCCCCCAGACCGGGTTCATCAACGCCGTCCTGCGCAACTGCGCGCGGGCGGCCGAATCCCTGCGCGCCGAGATCGAGCAGCTCAAGAAGTCCAACCCCGCCCTCGGATGGTCGCACCCGGCGTGGCTCGTCGATCGATGGTCCCAGGTGCTCTCGCCCGCCGAGCTCCAGGCGCTGCTCGCATGGAACAACACGCCCGCGGTCACCTACGCCCGGGTCAACACCCTCAAGGCGGACCCGGCCGAACTGATCGAATCGTGGCGCAACGACAACGTCGAATACGACTTCACCCGCTGGGACTGGACCCCGGAGAATCTCGTGTTCCTCCTGCGCCGTCACCCGGCCCTCGAGAAGCTGAAGTCGTTCCGCGACGGCTGGTTCTATGTTCAGGATCCAAGCACGCTCATGTCGGTCAGCATGCTCCAGCCGCGCCCCGGCGAGCGCATCCTCGATTTCTGCTCCGCCCCCGGCGGGAAGGCGACCTACATCGCGCAGCTGCTCGACAACGACGGACGCGTGATCGCCTTCGAACCCGATGACCGCCGGCGCGCGCGCCTGCGCCAGAACTGCGAACGCCTCGGCGCCGATGTCGAACCCGTCGCCCCGGGCCAGCTCACCGGCCGGGATCCCTTCGATGCCGCGCTCGTGGACGCCCCCTGCTCCAACACCGGCGTGCTCCGCCGGCGCCTCGACGCGCGCTGGCGCCTCCGACCGGCCGACATTCAGCGCTCCCGCCAGCTCCAGCTCCGCCTGCTCGTCCAGGCCATCGACTCCGTCCGCCCCGGCGGCCGCGTCGTTTACAGCACGTGCTCGCTCGAGCCCGAGGAGAACCAGCAAGTCGTCAGTGAAGTGCTCGCCTCGCGCCCGGACGTCACCATGGTCCGGGAACGGCTGCTCCACCCCGCCCGGGACGGGGTTGACGGCGCCTACGCCGCGCTGCTCATCCGCCAGTCGCACCGGCCCGGCGGCGCGCCCGCCGGCACCTGATCGCCGTGGCGTGAAACCCGCCGGCGCCCTCCCGGCGGGGAACGCGCCGGGTCACGTCCGGAAGTCGAAGCGCTCGTTCATCAGCCCGCACTGCGGGCAGCGGGAGAGGTCCACGTCCGGATCGTCCGTGTACACGCTGCCGCATCGCGTGCACCGGAAAACCCGGTCCTCCGCCGGTCCGGACAGGAAGCGCCTCCGACGGAACGCATTCGACAGCCACAGCCCCACCAGCGTCAGGAGCATGATCACCACGTAGCCGAGAAACAGGACGTCGGGGCGCATCACGTCTGGAGGTTCGTCAGGCGGCCGGGATTCCCCGGCATGCCACTCGCGGCTTCAGAACCGGATTGCGGTCGCGGCATCAGCTGCCCTCCGCCGGCCCGGCGGGCTTCGGCCATTCCACGACGACCAGTCCCCAGGACAGCTCGCCCGTCGGCGGCCACGTCGTCGCGTCGAGGCTCCGTTCAAAGCGGAGGCCGTCCACCACCTCCAGAGCGGCCTCATCCGCCGCGGACACTCCGCTGCTTTCCCACACCACGGGCGGGGCGACCAGTTCCCCGCGGGCGTCCACCACGACCTTCACCGTCGTCGGCGGCGGTGCCATTCCACCGGGTGACCCGGGCACCTCGACCTCCTCCGGAACAATCCATCCCGCCAGGCCGGACACGATCCGCACCCTCCCGCGATCGGAAAGCGGCACCGGCTGCACGTCGGGAGCGGTCACCTCCAGCCCGGGGATGTCCCACCGATAGGCCGGGCTCGGGTCCACCCGGCTCATGAGCATCGGCACCGCCCTCGAAACCGACATCGGCGTGTAGGGCAGCGGCTGTCGCCGGAACGTGAAGTCCTCGAAGGGCGTCTCGGTGGTCTCGGCCTCGAGCCACGCGGCTCCGGAGAACCCGTGGGTGGACGGAGCGAGGGAGATCGTCGGTGTCATCAGCCACAGCCATTCCACGTACTCGGGCCCGCCGATCTGACCGTCCACGAACACCTGCCGGGCCGGCGCCCGCTGCGGCACCCCCGGCCGGTCCGGCGGGGAGAGCCACCAGACCAGCCCCACGTGAATCAACGCGACCACCGCTGCCACGCGCACCCATCGCTCGCGCCACCACGGGCTCCGGACCCCCGTCTCGCGGTCCGATGAGTTCATCGGTTTGGATGGGATCTCGATGTGACCTCGGGTTCCACCCCCGGACGCGGGCTCGTGGCGTGCACGACCTCGTGAATTCCCGCGCTCCTCGCGAGGTGGAGCATGCGCGCCCACGAGTCGATGCTCGCGCGGCGGTCCATCAGCAGGAGGAGCGTCAGGTTCGTGCCGCGGGCGGCGGTCTGTTCGCGCAGGCGGGCGAGAAGCCTCTCCTCGTCAACCACCTGGTGCTCGAAGAGGATCCGCCCCGCGGCGTCCACCGCGACCGTCAGGTCCGGCAGCACCTCGCCCCACAGGCCCGCCGCGCCGGGAAGCTCCACCCGCACCCCCGCCGGAATCACCAGCGAGGAGTGGAGCAGGCTCACCGTCCACAACAGGAACAGGGTTCCCGCCACCGCCGACACGTCGGCCGGCCCTCGCAGCATCTTGATATTGCGCGGCAGCCTCATGTGCGCGGGTCGCCGCGCCCGCTCAGGATGTGAATCATCTCGGTGGAGGAGGTCTCCATCTCCAAAAGGACATCGTTCAGGCGCGAGACGAGAAAATTGTGCCCCACGTACGCCGGCACCGCCACGGCGATGCCCGCGCCGAGACAAAGCAGCCCCTGCCACATGCCCTCGGCGAATTCCGGGGGCTGCAGGGGCACGCCCGTCATGTACACGCGCCAGAAGATCCGCATGAATCCCAGCACCGCGCCCAGCAGCCCGAGGAGCGGCGCGATCTGCGCGATGGTCGCCAGCACCCCGAGTTTCTCCTCGAGCCGCGGCACCTCCACCAGCCCCGCCTCCTCGAGCGCCTCCCGCATGCCCTCGCGCCCGCCCTCGCGGTTCAGGATGGCGACCTTCACCATCCGCGCGACGGGCCCGGGCGTGGCGTCACAGATCGACACCGCCTCCACGATGTTGTCGCGGCGCAGCACGTTTCGCACGCCGTTCAGAAACTCGAGTGAGTTGATCTGCGCCCGGTGGTAGTGGAGCAGTCGCTCGATGAAAACGGCGATGCTGACGGCCCCGGTCGCCAGGATCAGGAGAAACACCCACCCGCCTTTGGCCAGCAGCAGTGGCATGCGCCTCCATACCGATCCACGCCGCCGCCGTTCAAGGGGCATTTCACGCTCCCGGCGGTTTTCCGTTGCCAGCCAACCCTCGCCTCCCGCTAATCGCCATCCCGGCGCCGCATACCGGCGGCCGTGTTCGCAGCAGTGAAACCCACAGACCTCCGCGGCATCCTCCGCTACATCCCTCGCTTCCGCGAGCGCACGTTCGTCCTCAGCCTCGATGCGGCGGTCGTGATGGGCGACAACTTCTCGAACATCCTCCTCGATGTCGCCGTCCTGCGATCCCTGAACATCCGGGTGATCCTCGTCCACGGCGCCGGCGCCATGATCCGCCAGCTCGCCGCCGAGTCCGGCGTGGAACCGTCCAACCTCGACGGCGCCGGAATCACCGACGAGCCCACGCTCAAGATCTCCCTGACCGCCGCCAACCGCCTCACCCACGAGGTGCTCGAGGGCCTGTCCAACAACGACCTTCGCGGCGCCTCCACCAACGCCATCATCGCGCATCCGCTCGGAATCATCGGCGGGGTGGACCACCTCAACACCGGCAAGGTCGAACGCGTCGACGCCGAACTGCTCCAGGGCCTCCTCCTCCAGGGAATCATCCCCGTCCTCCCGCCCCTCGGCTTCGACGGCGAAGGCCACACCTTCCGCGTCAACTCCGACGCGATCGCCGTCGCCGTCGGCGAAGCGGTCAAGGCCGCCAAGATCATCTACATCACGACCCATCAGGGGCTCATCTGTGGGAACCGCCTCATCCGCCAGATCCTCGCCACCGAGCTCGAACAGCTCCTCGCGCGGCAGCGCGCGGATTTCCCCCCGGAGCTCCTGCCCAAGGCCCAGTTCGCCGCGCAGGCCTGCCGCGCCGGCGTCCCCCGCGTCCACGTCATCAACGGCTACCAGGATGAAGCCCTCCTCGCCGAGGTCTTCTCCAACGAGGGCATCGGAACGCTCGTGTACGCCAACGAGTACGAGAAGATCCGCCGCGCCCGCAAAAAGGACATCCGCCAGATCCTCTTCCTCACCCGAAAGTCCGTGGACAGCGCCGAACTCATGAAGCGCACCCGCGCCGAAATCGAGCGGCACATCACGGATTACTACCTGTACGAGATCGATCGCAATCCGGTCGCGTGCGTCGCCCTGCACGTCGACCACGAATCGAAGAAGGCCGAACTCGCGTACCTCTTCGTAAGCCCCGCGCACGAGAACCAGGGCATCGGCCGCAAGCTCGTCCAGTTCGTCGAGAACAAGGCGCGCGAGGCCGGAATGAAGCACCTCATCGCGCTCTCCACCCAGGCGTTCACCTACTTCCAGTCCAAGGGCGGCTTCGTCGAGGGTTCACCCGACGACCTCCCCCCCGGCCGCCGCGAACGCTACGAAGCCAGCGGCCGCCGCTCCAAGGTCCTCATCAAGCACCTCACCTGAACCGCAGGTGACAGGCGAATCCGTCCCCGGGCCGGGCGTCCGCACCGGGCCGTCGAACCTTCCCAACTCCTTCCCCGCCCTTCGTCGGCGTGCCGAAAGCCACGATCCTGACTACATAAGCCCAATTGGAAACGGCACACAGCTCGCGCGACGGCTGTCGCCGCAATTCCAGCGGACTGACGACGCGGTGTGGCGGCCCTCCGACATGTTGCCGGTCAACACCGTGAAGCGCCTTCCCAATGCAGCTTTGCCGTTTGCACGAGCGTACTCCCAGGGGCTCGGTTGGGTGTCTATATCTTGATACGGGCGCACTCCCGGTTCACCGATGCTCCCGCCACTCATCCAGATCCATGGAGCACCCGAGGTCATCCAGAAATGCTCTTGCAGCAGACCGCCAGACGTGATGGATGCCTCGTTTCGGCCTTCCTCCCCTCAATGAGGGCAGGCGGAAGATCCTCCGCCGCGAAACAACCGGGAATGGAGGGCTCGGGCCGGACGACGTCAGGCTGTCGGCGAGGTCCCGGCCGAGGGCAGGCAGGCTTGCTTCCGCCGCTCGGCGGACGACGTTGCGTCTGAAGAATGGGAGGATGGGCGGGTCCCGTTGGAATCGAACCCGCGG
>CAYMDA010000010.1:0-155440 GCA_964389135.1 uncultured Verrucomicrobiota bacterium
TGAGGGGACGGCAAGGGGGGGAGGAGACGACGGCGTCGATGATCGACGCCGGGCGGCTGCATTGGCGGGGATTCTTCGAAGGCGGGTCTTCTGAGCCTGGGTGCCGATGGTTTACAGCGGGGTCACACCCGCTGTTTCCTACTATTCCCTACCGTCAATGCCAGAAAGAGCTCACGACGGAAGCCTGTATCCTTGAAGGCAGCTCTATCTGTCTGATGCCAGACAATCTATTTAGAGCCCTGGAGTTGAAGCCAGACAATGTATCCAAGGATCAGATACATTGTCTGACCCCGTGGGATGCGGGTGAATACATTGTCTGGTACCGGGCTTGGGCGTGTCTGGCTGCGGGTGGGGGAGGGGGCGGGAGGGGACTATGGTCGCGTCAGGTCGTGTGGTCGCGTCAGGGCGATGCCCGGTGGCTGGCGGTCGTCCCTGGAGGGGTGGCGAAGGCGGCGCCGAGGATTCGCATGAACCACGAGCGCAGGTCGTCGAAGAAGACATAGAAGACGGGGACGACAAGGAGTGTGAGGAAGGTCGCGCTGGTAAGCCCCCCGATCAGAGTGAGCCCGAAACTGCGATAGCTCAGCCCGATCTCCGTAGGCGCACTTGCGGTCAGGGGAACCATTCCAATGATCGTCGTGAGTGCTGTCATCAGGATGGGCCGGAAACGGCGTTCGGCTGAGAGGAGGAGCGCCTCGATCCGTGAATGACCCTCCTGACGCAACCTGTTGATGCAGTCGATCAATACAATCCCGTTGTTCACCACCACACCGATGAGGAGGACAATCCCGACAAGGCCGAGCATGTCGAGGTCCATCCCCGCCATGAGATGCATCCAGACCACCCCGATTCCCGCCAGGGGAATGGTCATGATGATGGAAAGCGGCAGAACGAAGCTCTCGAACAGAAATCCCATCAGCAGATAGATGAACGCCACCGACAGCCCCGCCGCGAACATCATGGCCGAGATCTCCTCCCCGGTGTCCTCGACGGCGGTGCTGCCGAAGGTAACCCCCTCGGGAAGCGCGATGACGCGCTGCAAGCCCGCCAGGCGCTCGCGCGTCGCGGCGGCATCCTCACGCGCCAGTTCGAGCGTGATGGTGCGCGTGATGCGCTTGTTCCGGCGAAAGATCCCCCTCGGAGCCGTGGCGATGCGCGCATCCGTCAGGGCCGCGAGTGCGACGCGGCCCCCGGCCTCGGACGGAACCTGGAAGCCGCCCAGCTCCACGAGTGTCTCGCGATCGGCCTCCTCAAAGCGAATGCGCACCGGGATCTCGCGTCCATCCCGGTTGAACTTCGGCAGGGGGTTGCCCCGCAGAGCGTACCCGATCAGGCCCGCGATGACCTCGGGATCGACGCCCGCGGCGGAAGTCCGTTGTCGATCGATGCGGAGTGCCAGCTCGTGCCGGGATGCCTGCTCGCCGCGTCGCATGCCGAGAACTCCCGGCACGGCAAGGAACACGGGTTCGAGCCGCTCCGCGATCTCCTCGAGCTCCCCGGCATCATCACCCTCGAGGTGAATGACGAACACGGATTGTCCGCGCGCCTCCTCGACGCGGTTCTCGTCGCCGAGGAAAATCCGGATCCCGGGGCGCCGCGGAAGCTCCTTCTGGACTCGTTCCTCGAGTTCCTTCGCGGAGTAAGGCGGATCGACGGAATCGTCGAGCCACCCCTCGACGCGTCCATGCCGGGAGCTGAAGAAGACGAGATAGCCCTTGAGACCGTAGTCGCCCTTTCGCGATTCCATGACGCGCTCGACCTCGGTGAAGTACTCTGCCATGTCGTCGAATCCGTACTCGTTGGAAGCCTCGAAGTTGATCTCGAAGCTGGAACGGTCCTCCTCCTGCTGCCCGACGATGTCGAGGCGACGCGCCGCCCAGCCGTAGGTGATCGCGAACGCCGCCATGAGCAGCACGACGAGTTCCAGGGGACGGCGGAGACACAGGCCCAGGGCGCGGACATACACGCGGTTGAGTTTTCCCAGGGTCCGGTCATAGGCATGGCGGAGTGCCGCGTGGAGACGGTCGTGCGCGCGGCGGAGCGCTGACGCGGGCCCGACGGGCTGGCTGGAGGGGAGGGTGACATAGACGCTGAGCGGGATGAAGACCAGCGCCACACCGAGGGATGCGAGCAACGCCGCGGAGATCGGAAGGGCAAGCCGGATCAGGAAGAACTGTGCCTCGCCCTCGATCAGGGCGGCGGGAACGAAGACGATGATGGTGGTCAGGGTGGCGAGGGTGATGGCGAGCGCGATTTCGCCGGCGCCGTGGACGCAGGCGTCGACGCGCGGGCGGCCCTCGCGATGCAGCCGGTGGATGTTCTCGGCGACGACGATGGAATTGTCCACGAGCATCCCGACGGCGATCACCAGCCCGAGGATCGTGAGCATGTTCAGGGTCTCGCCCGTAAAGAACAGGGCCGCCATCGCCATGAGCAGGGAAATGGGAATGGAGAGCGTGATGATTCCGGTGAGGCGGAGGCGGCGGAGGAAGAAAAAGAGGACCGCGGCGGCCATGGCGCCCCCGAGCAACCCGCCCTCGACGAGGCCCGCCAGCGACTCCTCGACGACCTCCCCCTGGTTGAAGAGGATCTCCGTGTACATGGCGCTGAGCCTCGGGTCCTTCCGGAGCCGCTCGAACTCCTCGGCCACGCGGCGGGAGACCTCGACCGTGTTCGCCTCGCCCTCCTTGAAGATGACGAGGGCGACGGCGGGCCGACTGTTCACGCGTACGGAATAATCGCGCTCGGGCTCCTCGTAGCGGATCGCTGCGATGTCGCGGAGCCGGACAGCAGGGGAGAGGGGCAGGTTCTCAATCGCGTCGATGTCAGGGTATCGGGCCAGGGAACGGAGGAGGAGCTTGCGTCCGTGATCACGGACGGTGCCGCTTGCCATGGAGAAGTTGTCGGCGGCGAGGTCCTGGCTGAGCTGGTAGAGATTGAGACCGGTGCTTTCCGCGCGCTGGCGGTCGACTTCAATGATGATTTCCTTCTCCTGAAGGCCGTCGGTTTCGACATTGGCGACTCCGTCGATGCGCTCGAAGCGCTGCACGATCTGCCGGCGGATGAGCGTGTGGTAGTCGGTGAGACTCGGGTCGATCGCCATGCCGATGACGACGACGGGGATCCCGGATGCATCCTGCTTGCGGATGAAGACGCGGTCGGCGTCCGGGGGGAAGAGCAGGCGCGCCCGCTGGATGCGGTCACGGACCTCCCTGTAGGCGACGTCCATGTCGGTGCCGCGCTTGAACTTCAGGAAGGCGGAGGCCTGGCCGCGGCCGGAGTAGGCATTGATCTGGTCGATGCCGCGGACGGTGCCGAGTTCCTCCTCCAGCGGGAGGGTGATCCGGTTGAGCACCTCCTGAACGGGAGCATCCTGCCATGGGACGAACACCTGCAGGCTGTGGCCGGTGAAGCCGCGAGGGAAGAGTTCGAGGGGAATGCCGACGCTGCTCACGAGTCCCACGACGATGATCGTGAGCAGGAGGACCAGCACGGTGATGCGCCGCCGCAGGGCGATGCGCGTGAGTCCGGTCGCGATCGATTCCGCGTGATCCTGCGGCTGGTCAGCGGCCGGGCAGGGCATCGGGAAGGGGCGCCGCGCGGAGCAGGCGCTCGCGTGCGTTCTCGGCGAGGTGGTACATGAGGGGGATCACGACCAGCGTGAGCAGCGTGGAGGTGATCAGTCCGAAGATGATGGTGCGTGCGAGGGGCGTGCGAATCTCGGAGCCTTCGCCGAGGCCGAGCGCCATGGGCAGGAGGCCGAGCACGGTGGTGGCGGTGGTGAGCAGGATCGGGCGGAGACGGATGCGTCCGGCGGCCGCGATGGCGCCGGCGAGCGGGAGTCCCCTTGCGCGGAGCTGGTTGGCGCAATCGACGAGGACGATGGCGTTGTTCACGACGACTCCCGCGAGGATGATGAGTCCGAGAAAGACCATCACGGAGACCGGCGTGCCCGTGAGGAACAGGCCCGCGACACTGCCGAAGAAGGCGAGCGGGATGGAAGCCATGATGATCAGCGGCTGCGCGAGGGATTCGAACTGGGCGGCCATGATGACGTAGACGAGGAAGAGGCTGAGCCCGAGCGCCAGCCAGAGGCTGCCGCGACTGCGTTCCCACTCCTCGTTCTGGCCGCGGATGGCGTAGGTGGCCTCGGGCGGCCATGAGAAGCGGGTTTGGAGTTGCTCGCGGATGGCCTGCACGGCGGCGCCGAGCGAGGCGTTGCCAAGGCTCCCCTGGATGACGGCGACGCGCTGGCCGTCGATGCGGCGGATCTCGCTCGGTCCTTCTCCGACCTGCAGATCCGCGACGGCGGCGAGGGGGATGGGGTGGTCGCCGCCGGGGTTCACGGTCAGGCGGCCGATGTCCTCGACCTGGGCGCGGTCCTCCTCGGCGAGCCGTACGACGACCGGGATGCGGCGGTCCTTGAGCGTGAATCGGGTGGCCTCAAAGCCCTTGACCATGTCACGAACCTGCCGCGCGACGGTGCCGAGGCTCAGACCGTAGTGTGCGAGCCGGTCACGATGGTACGTGACCTGGATCTCGGGTGCTCCGCGCCGGAGGGTTGTCTCGACGTCGGCGAGCTGCGGCAGGTTCTGGAGCGCGGCATGGACCTCATCGGAAAGGGACTTCAGCCGGGGAAGCTCATCGGTTCGTATCTCGACCACGACGGGTCGTTCGGTCGTGAAGAGAACCGGCCGGACGAGGCGGACCTGGGCGTCCGGAACATCCGTGAACCGGGCGCGCAGACGTTCGAGGACGCGCTGTTCCGTGGCGGCCGGATCCGGTGAGTCGCGGAGAACGATCTTGAAGCGCGCGGTGTGTTCGCCCTCATCGGATCGCTTGATGTTGGTCACATCGTAGCCGAAGGTCACGAGGACACTCTCGATTTCGTCGAGGCTGGCAAGGATGGCGTTCTCCACGGGCGTGAGGGTGGCTACCGTTTCCTCGAGGGGGGTGCCGACCGGGAGGTCCACCTCGAGCGTGAATTCCCCCTGGTGCACCTCCGGAATGAACTCGGTCCTGAGGCGGGAGGCCATCCACCACGTGGAGAGGGCGCAGACCGACGCGAGCGCGAGCACGCCCGACGGCCGGGCGAGCAGGCGGTGAACGAATGCGGGATACGATTCCTGCAATCGCTGGCAGGCGCTGGATACGACGCGAGCGGGAGGTGCCAGGAGCGTTCGACCGATCCAGCGGGCCAGCGGGCGCAAGACCCCGGCCACGAGTCCCAGCAGAACCATGAGCACGCCGGCGATGACGAGCCCGATCAGTTCGAGCGTGACGCCGACGACCATGCAGAGGGCGAACCAGGGCAGCATGACGACACGGCGACCCCGCGGCGCTCCGGCAAGGTCGGCTCGAAACCGTCTCCAGCTGGACAGGCCGCGACGGGGGGTCATCCCCCGGGGATCAACGGCCGGCGCCGTGCGCGACGCGAGCATGGGAATGAGCCAGAGGGCGACGGCGAGCGAGGCGAGCAGGGATGTGACCACGGCGATGCTCAGGTCGCCGAACGTCTGACCCGCCACGCCCTGGACAAAGATCATGGGCAGAAAGACCGCGACCGTCGTGAGCGTGGAGGCGACGACGGCGCCGCGAACCTCCGCGGTGCCGCGGATCGCGGCGGCGGCGAGGGAATCGCCTTCCTCACGGCAGCGGAAGATCGACTCGAGCACGACGATCGAGTTGTCCACGAGCATTCCGATGCCGAGCGCGAGACCGCCGAGCGACATGATGTTGAGGCTGACGCCCATCAGGTGGAGCGGAGCGAAGCTCACGAGCACCGAGACGGGGATGCTGACGCCGATGATGGCGGTGGTCCGGGGTTCACCGAGGAAGAGGTACAGCACCACGATCGCGAGGAGCCCGCCGACGAGAACCGCGTTCCGCACCTCGCGGATGCTGTTCTCGATGAACCCGGAACGGTCCGCCACGATCCGGAGGGTGGCGCCCTCCGTCCGGTGGAGCCGTTCGGCGAGGTTCATGCGGTCCCCGGCGGGTCTGGCGGCCGCGGCCGGACGGTCCGCGTCCGGGAGCTCTCCGACCGCCCGGGCGACGGCGTGCGCGACCGCGACGATGTTCGCGTCGGCTTCCTTGTAGATGTCGATCTGGACGCTCTCGGCGCCCTGGGTGCGGGTGAGGATCTCGCGTTCGCGATGGCTGCGAAGGACGGTGCCGAGATCCTTGATGCGGATCTCGCGGTCGTTCACGCGGGCGACGACCGTCTCCCCGACCTCGGCGAGGTCGGTGTACTCGTTGAGGGCGCGGACCATGTACTCGATCCTTCCCTCCTTCAGGGTTCCGCCGGCGACGTTGATGTTCTCCTGCCGGAGACGGTCGATGACGGTCTGAATCGAGAGGCCGGTGCGGGAGAGGGCGTCCTTGCGGATCAGGACATGGTATTCCTCCTCGAGTCCGCCCCGGACGCGGACGGCGGCGACGCCCGGGATCGGTTCGAGGGCGCGCTTGACCTGGAGATCGGCGATGCGACGCAGGCGGCGGAGTCCCGCCTCGCCGGCGAAGCCGGGCCCGGCCCCGGAGAGACTCAGCTCCATGATGGGGTCGAGCGCGGGATCGAATCGGAGGATGAGGGGGCGTTCGGCCTCGCGAGGCAGAAAGACGAGGTCCAGTCTCTCGAGCGTTTCCTGTGCGGCGATGCCCATGTCGGTGCCCCACAGGAACTCGAGGGTGACGTCGCTGAGGCCGGCGCGGCTGACGCTGGTGACGCGGCTGAGTCCGCCGATCACGCCGAGCGCCTCCTCGATGGGCCGGCTGATCTCGTTCTCGATCTCCTCGGGCGCGGCCCCCGGATACTCCGTGCGGACCGTGAGGCTTGGATAGGTGAGTTCCGGCATCAGGGTGACGGGGAGGCGGCCCATCGAGAAAAGGCCGAAGACCACCGCGGCGGTGAAGACCATGAGGACAGCCACCGGCCGATGGGTGGTGAAATGCCGCGGTGGGCTGGGCATGGGAGCGATGGGCGACCTGCCTGCGTCGGGGCCTGGGCGTTCCTACCGCGCGGACGCGCGGAGCTCGGGTTTGCCGTCGGATGGCCGTGCGGGATCGGGGTCTTCCGGCAGGCGAACCAGAGCGCCGTCCTTCAGACCGGTGTGGCCGGCGATGACGACGTAATCGCCTTCGTCGAAGCCGCTGGCGGGTTCCACATGGAAGCGGTCCGTCGCGCGCGGTTCCACGAGGAGCCGCCGCACGCGCCGGCCTTCATCCAGGCGGAACGCGTACTTCTGGTCGCCCACTTCGATGAGGGCGCGCTTTGAGAGGAGGAGGGCATCCGGGCGCTGATCGAGGACGAGCTCCACGTCCACGCCCATCCCCGGCCGCAGGGGACCGATGGCGTCGAAGCCGATGGTGACCTTCACGGTGCCGGACCTGCCGTCCACCACGGGCGCGATCCGCATGACTTTCCCCGCGAACGGCCGCGATCCGAGCGCGGTGGCCGTGACGCGGGCAAGCTGCCCCGGCCGAAGGTGCGGCAGATTCTTCTCGGGGACGAAGATTCTGGCGACGACCGAATCGAAGTCGACGAGGTCGAACAGATGGGTGTTGGGGGTGACGAGATCCCCGAGGCGCACGTGGCGCCGGGCGATCGTGCCGTCGATGGGAGCGCGGATGACGGTGTAGTCGAGTTCGCGCTGGGCCTCCGCGACGGCCAGGTCGAGGGCGCGCAGCTCGAACTGAGCGTCGGTGTAAACCTGGTCGCTGATGAGCTGTTGCGCGTGAAGGGCCTCGAGCCGCTGGAATTCCCTGCGGAACTTTTCCAGGGCATTGCGCGCCTTCGCGACGGCGACCTGCTGGTTGGAGTCGTCCAGCCGAACGAGCACCTGGTCGCGCGTGGCATGGTCTCCCTCCTCCACCAGCAGCTCGATGACGCGGTTGGCCGTCCGGGCGAACACCTTCACTTCCTGCTCCGCGTCGAGCGTCGCGAAGGTGGCGAGAGACGATTCAATCGGCCCCCGGACCACCCGTTCCACCGCCACGGGAACGGCGACCTCGTTGGTGGTGGAGACCTTGTCATCCGTTGCGGCCGACCGCCCGCACCCGCAGGCGGCGACCATCGCGGCGATGCCGGCCGCGAGCGAGGCGATCAATCGGAGGTGGGAATGCTCCATGTGGAGAGAACGGGCGGTTGCGGGGTTGTCGCGGATCGGGTCATGAGTCGGCTCAAGCCGCAACGACACGGCGGGCGACGACGGGGTTGCAGCAAAGCGCGCGCGGGGCCGGCGGATCCACCGGTTCAATCCGGCGGGGCGTTCACCGGATGGAGCAACAGGGATGACCTGGTTCGGCTGGGCCGGGGGGATTCGAGTGTGGCTCGGAGCTTCGGGTTCAGTCGCGGGATGTTCGGACGGGCCAGTCCGGTGAATCGGAGCGCAGCTCGGACATGAGCTCATTCATGCGGCGGACCACCTCTGGATGCTCGCTCGCCACGTCCCTGCGTTCGCCGGGGTCGGACTCGAGGTCATAGAGCTCGATCGGCCGGCCGGCGTTCAAACGAACGGCCTTCCAGGTGCCCTCGCGGACAGCCTGTCGGAAACCGCCTTCGTGGAACTCCCAGTAGAACGTGCGCGCTCCGGCTGAATCGCCGCCGAGCAGCAGGGGCGTGACATCGATTCCGTCGAGGTTCGGCGGAGCCGCAGCGCCGCCGAGCGCGGCCGCGGTCGGGAGAAAGTCCGCAAACCACCATGGCGCATGGCTGACCCGCCCCGCGGGCACGCGTCCCCGCCAACGGACGATCATCGGCACGCGGATGCCGCCCTCGTAGAGGTCCCGCTTGATGCCGCGGAGCGGACCATTGGAGTCGTGAAACTCCGGATCGTTCCCGCCTTCCCGGTGTGGTCCGTTGTCGGAGGAGAAGAAGATGATCGTGTTGCGGTCCAGATCCAGCTCGGCAAGGAGGTCGAGGACTCGACCCACGTCGCGGTCGAGGCGTGAGATCATGGCCGCCGCGGCGCGGGCGGGCGCCGGCCATTCGCGGTCGGCGTAGGGCCCGAGGTCGGGAACCTCCATGCCTTCGCGGCCCGCCTCGTTGTTGGCGTGGGGAATGGTGGGCGTGAAACACAGGAAGAAGGGTCTGTCATGCGTCCTCCGAATGAAGTCGAGTGCGCGCTCGGTGATGAGATCGTGGCTGTACTCTGCCCTGTTGTCGGATTTTCCGGCGCCTGTGGGATCCTCGTCGGGCACGGTGTTCCGGAGAGCCACCCGCTCCTCATTCTCCCAGAGGAACGTGGGGTAGTAGTTGTGGGCGTGCCGCTGGTTGAGATAGCCGAAGAAATAGTCAAAGCCCTGCCGGCGCGGCAGTCCGGTCTCCGCGCCGTTGATGTCCCCGAGCCCCCATTTTCCGACAAGCGCCGTCGTGTAGCCGGCGTCCTTCAGGACCTTCGCCACGGTGATGTCGGTCGGACGAAGCGCCTGCGCGATCGGGTTGTGGCGTCCCGCGTTTCCCCGGACGCGGCAGTGCCCCGTGTGCAGTCCCTGCATCAGAACGCTGCGGGAGGGCGCGCACACCGTGGAACCGGCGTACACCTGGGTGAACCGTATGCCCTCGGCGGCCATGCGATCGAGGCGCGGCGTGCGGATGTTCCTCTGGCCGTAGCACCCCAGGTCGCCGTACCCGAGATCGTCGGCGAGGATGAAGATGATGTTGGGCCGCGAGGAATCGGCGGCGCGCGCGGCCGGCGCCCCGGGTGCCAGGAGCGCCACGATGGCCGCGGCCAGCAGGCCGCGCACGAGACGTTTGTGGAGCATTCGGTCGAGGAAAGGATGCATTCCCGGAATCAGCGATGGAAGACGACTTGCACGACGATGGAGGAACGGCGTGGCGGCGCGGTCAGGACAGTGCCTTCTCCATGAGATAATCGTCCATGACAAAGCCGCAGCCTATGTCGGCGACGACGGGTTCGCGCACGACGAACCCATGACGCTCGTAGATCGCGCGGGCGCGAAGATTGTGGCGGTTGACCGTGAGAACCACCCGCCTGGCGCCACGGCCCCGCGCGACGGATTCCACGTGATGAATCAGCCTCGAGCCATGGCCCCGGCCCTGGAACGCCGGATGGACGTAGAGCTGGTGAAGCTTCCATGAGGGCGGCTGGGCCTCCTGGGCGGGACCGTGCGCGGTGAAGGCGGCGGGAGTTCCGTCCGCCAGCAGGAGATCGAAGGCCATCCCGCCGATCGCGCGTGCCAGCGCCTCGGGAGTGTAGCGCTGCGCGAGCATGTATTCGATCTGTGCCTCGGAGATGACGTCCCGGAAGCACGCGCGCCATGTGACATTCGCCAGTTCGCCGATCGCGGCGAAGTCCGCGGGCGTCACGGGCCGGATCACGACCGACGATCGACCGCCGGCTTGGATGGATCCCTGACGGGAATTAGGGTCGGCGCTCATGGCTGCGCAGCAGGGCCGGCTCGAGGATGCCATCACGCGGCGGATGGCGAAGCTCGGGATCCGCGAGGAGGATCTCGAGGAGAGCTTCGTGCGCTCCGGTGGTCACGGCGGGCAGAACGTCAACAAGACGTCGACTTGCGTGCAGCTCGTTCATAGGCCGACGGGGTTGCAGGTGAAATGCCAGGCCACCCGGCATCAGGGCGTGAATCGGATGCTCGCGAGGGAGATGCTGCTGGACAAGCTCGAGGCGAAGCGGAAGCAGGCGCGCCTCGAGGAACGGCAGCGCATCGAGAAGGCGCGGCGCCAGAAGCGGCCGAGGAGCCGCGGGGCGAAGGAGCGCATCCTTGCCGACAAGGCGCGGCAATCCATGAAGAAGGCGTTCCGGCGCAGGCCGGCCGCGGACTGAGCGGACGGGGCGCCGAGCGTGCAGTTCATTCCCGCAGCACGCGCAGGGCGATGTCCTCCGTGAAGGGCGGGGACGTGAGCGCGAGCGGTCCGCCCGCCTTCGTTTCCGTATGGAGAACGGCGCCGTCGGCGGGCTGGATCCATTCGGCCTTCCACGTGCCCTCCGGAAGGTCCAGGACGAGGCGCAGGGGAGAGGTGAGGGGGCCTGGCTCCGGCTCGTCGCGCCCGCGCACGCGGGGGCGGATGTAAACGGCGGCGGCGCGGCCGTCCTGGACGAGAGCCCGTGCGGTGTGGGAGGGGGGCACGCCCTCCCGGACGATGCCGTCGCCGGGGTGGAGGCGGAGAAAATCAAGGCCCTCGACAAAGTCGCGGAGGGCCCTGAACGACCGGCGGAGATCCGGATTCCCGCCGCCGGGCTGCGAGCCGGGGTAGGAGAAGGTCCCGTCCTCATGACCGACGGCGAAGGAGTAGTCGAGGTGACTGAACAGCGATCCGCCCGCCATGATGAAGTCCCATGCCTCCATGCGATAGGGGGCGTTGTTCGTGCCGCGGAAGCCCGTTTCGTTGTCACCGATCGGAAGCTGCAGGTGCCAGTTCATGCGCACCGCGTCCGGCGGGGCGGCATAGTGGAAATTGTAGATGCTGACGTGGGGGAGCGGCCGGTCCACGCGCGCCTGATGGTTGGCGATGTTCTGCGCGATCAGCTTCGGATGCGGATGGTCTGCCTGTGCCTCGGTGATGATCCTGGCGATGTGCGCCTGCCAGTCCATGGTCACGCCGCCGAAGTAGGGTTCGTTGCAGATCTCGTAGTAAAAATTGTCATGGTCGCGAAGCTCCTGGACGATCTTTCGGACGAACCTCTCCTGGTGTTCGAGCAGACCCCCGTGACGGTCCATGGTGTAAACGTTCGTGCGAGCCACGCCGCGTCCCGCGCCCTGGATGTTGTTGTCGGGATGAAACGGGCTGAGCCTCCACTGCTCGTCACCGTAGAACGGGCAGAAGAGGTTTACCTCCACGATGACCTTGTTGCGCGCGGCCTCCCCGAGAAAGGAGCGCAGTCGCTGAAAGTAGGCGGGATCCCAGCGCTCGAGGTCGAAGAGATTGCCGCCTCCGGAATAGCCTTCCCGGTCGCTGCGGGCCCACGGGGCGAGGTAGCGGTCCCCCCGGGGCGCGAGGGTGTTCTGCGCGATCGTGAACGCACCCTGCGGTTCGATGTAGGCGGCTCCCGTGAAGGTTCGAGTGTGATTGAGCCCGTCGCGCCCGAGGGTGGCGAGGTAGGTCTTGAAGTCGAAATCCGCATTGAGCACGGCGCCGTAGTGTTCCCCGCTCCCGATGATGACGAGCGGGTGGCCGCGCCAGGTGAAGTAGCGTGGGTTGTCGGGATGGAGCGCGAGCGTCCCGTTTGTCGCGGCTCCCTGCGAGGGGGCGGCGCTGAAAAGAAGCACGCCGAGCAGCACGGCGGATCGCGGGTTCATGGCCGGTGAGGCTATGGCGTGGGGGCGGGGAGCTCAACGGGCTTCGCGGCTGCGGAATGCCGCGTTGCAGGCGGGGAAACGCGCGCCGTGACAGCCATCGTGGAAACCGGCAAAACAGCGGGGAGCCATGATGCCCTTGAGGATTGCCGCTGCCGTGTTCCTTCGCTGGGGGACGATTGTTTTCGCGCTGGTGGCGGCGGGCCCGGTGAAGGCGGCCGAAACGCGGCCACCGTGGCTCGCCATGGACTATGGGCCTTTCCTGAGCACCACCGTCCAGGTGCCCGGTTCGCGAACCAACATCGCGTACAAGGGAATTGCGATCCGGCTGGGGGACGATGAGCGGCAGGCCACGGTGCTGTTCGACACGGATCTTCTGCGTTACGCCGGCGCATGGACCGAGGGATTCCTGGCGCTGAAGGGGATCGCCTTCGACGGAGAGCACTGGGAATACCCGCGGGTGGAGGGGCGGCTGGCCTACAGCAATCCGCAGGCCCCCGGATGGGCGGTGGCGGGTGGCTTCGATGACCCGCGTGAGGTGCCCTACGGGCCGTTGCCGCGGGAGACTGCCCGATGGGGCGGACTCTATCTGCATGGCAGCCGCGTGATCCTGGAGTATCGCGTCGGATCGATGTCCGTGCTCGAAAGTCCCCGGGTCGAGTGGCTCGGAGCCGACGCGGTCTTCATCCGGGAGATGGAACTCGGCCCGGACGGGGACGACCACGTGGTGCAGCTTGCGCAGGTGGACGGGACGCCCGCGCGATGGATCGATCACGAGCGGCGCGACGCCGGGGCAGACGATCGGGTGTCCGCGACGATTGCGGTGCAATCGCTGTCCGACGGACGCCTGCTTGCCATGGCGGTCGTTGAGCCCGGGGGGCAGACCTCCGACGACGCGCTCCGCTGGCAGACCGATGCAGCCGGCTCCGTGCGATTGCGGATCCGGCGTTCCGACGCCTCGCGCCGGCTGAGTCTGCTGGCGTGGGCGGGCGAACCCACGGGCCTCCGCGCGTTCATCGAGCTCGTCCGGCGCGCCCGGCGCGACGCGGCCCCGGAATCGCTGCGAGGGCTGACGAGGGGAGGCCCGCCGCGCTGGGATGAGACATTCACGACGCGCGCGCGAACGGCCGGGGAGGAGGGGGCTCTGGCCATCGACGAGATCCCCGCGCCGGAGAACCCATGGCGTTCGTGGATGCGATTCGGGGCGCTCGACATACTTCCCGACGGCAGGCACGCGGTCATCACGACCTGGAACGGTGATGTCTGGATGCTTTCCGGGATCGAGGGCGACCTGCAGGCGGTGACATGGCGCCGCATCGCCACCGGGCTGTTCCAGCCGCTCGGCATCGTCTTCATGGATGGCGCCATCCTTGTGCTCGGCCGCGACCAGATCACGCGCCTCCATGACCTCAATGGCGACGGCGAGGCGGATTACTACGAGAACTTCAACAACGACGGGTATGTCAGCGAACACTTTCATGAGTTCGCCACGGACCTGAAGATCGGCCCCGACGGCGATCTCTACTACCTGAAGTGCGCCCGGCACGCGCTTCCCGCGGTGCATCCGCATCACGGGACCCTCATTCGCGTTTCCCGGGACGGCCGGGAGCTGCAGGTGGTGGCGGGCGGGTTTCGCGCGGTGAACGGGCTGGGCATCTGGCCGGACGGCACGTTCAGCACCGTGGACAACCAGGGCCACTGGATGCCCGCGAACCGGATCAACCATGTGGTGCCCGGAGGCTGGTACGGGAACCAGTGGGCATGGAACGCCGACGGCCGCACGAGCTACGACCCGCCCCTGTGCTGGATTCACAATTCGGTGGATCGCTCCGGAGGCACGCATCTCTGGGTGCCCCGCGGGAGCTGGGGTCCGCTCGCCGGCGAGATGATCACGCTTTCCTATGGCATGGGCCGGATGTTCCTCGTCATGCGGCAGTCCTTGGGCGACCGCATGCAGGGGGCGGTCACGCCGCTGCCGGCCGAGTTCGAAACCGGCGTCATGCGTGGCGTCTTCCATCCCGGCAACGGTCATCTCTACGCCTGCGGGCTGTTTGGCTGGGCCGGCAACAAGACCCGCCCGGGCGGCCTGTATCGCGTGCGCCACACCGGACGGCCGATGAACGTCGTGAAGGGCTTCGCCGCGGTGCCGTCCGGGCTCACGCTCGAGTTCACGGATCCGCTCGATCCCGCGTCGGCGAGTGATCCGGGCAACTGGAACCTGAAGGCGTGGAACTACCGCTGGAGCTCGCGGTACGGTTCGCCCGACCTGCGGAGCGACGGCACCGAGGGCCGCGACACCTGGAGCATCACGGCCGTGGAGGTGTCGCCCGACGGCCGGACCGTCCACCTGCGCGTCCCGGAGATCCGGCCGGTGATGCAGTGGCATCTCGCCTACGACGTGCGGTCCGCGTCGGGCGACGCTCTGCGGAGCTTCGTGCATGGAACGATCCATGAACTCGGCCGCGAAACGGAATCCGGGCGACCGCCGAGTCTCGCGGCGGGATCGCCCTCGGGGAGGGCGCGTCCCGAGGTCACGGCCGTCGAGCCCGGCCTCGTGCAGTCACTCGAGAGCGCGGGGGGATCGATGGTGGACCGCCGCGTGACGAGGCTGGCGGCGATGCACGTGCCCGGGGGCGGCAACGTCTCCGCGCTGCTCGGACCGGCTCCGTTCGTCGCCCGATGGCAGGGCTTCCTCAACATGGACCTGAACACGGAGGCGCGGTTCGAGCTGGAGGGACGCGGACACGCCACGCTCCGGATCGAGGGGATCGCCGTCGCCGGCGGGGATCTCGAGTCCGGCGTCACGAGCGGTCCCGTCCCGCTGCGATCGGGCCTGAACGAATTCGAGCTCGAATGGCGAAGCCCTTCGCGGGGGGACGCCGTGCTCCGCCTCCTCTGGACAGTCCCCGGAGTTCCACGGGAACCCGTGCCGCCCGGCGTCTTCGCGCATGACCCCGCGACGGCTGAAGTGGGGACGCACGCCATGGTGCGACGCGGAAGGGAGATCTTTGCGGAGCGGCGGTGCATTGCCTGCCATTCGGCGGATGATCTCGGCATGCCGGAACTCGCGATGGATGCCCCCTCCTTCCATGGCATCGGATCCCGGCTTCGGGAGGACTGGATGACGCGATGGATCCTCGATCCGAGCGCCGTCCGGCCGCAGGCGCGCATGCCGCGCCTGGTTCGCGGGGATGACGCGGAAACCCGGGCGCGCGACATCGCCGCGTTCCTGGCCGGTCTGCGTGATCCGGGGGCGGACAACCCGGAGGGCACGATGGCGGGCGCCGACCGGGCGGCCGAGGGCCGCCGGCTTTTCATGGAACACGGCTGTGTCGCGTGTCACGCCGAGCCCGGCGCCAGGGATCCGCACGGACGCGAGCCGCTCCATGGCATTTCGACCAAGTGGAAGCCGGTAGCCCTCGCGGAATACCTCCAGAATCCCCGGCGCCACTTCGCATGGACGCGGATGCCGGATTTCGGGTTGGGACGCTCCGATGCGGAAGCGCTCGCGTCATGGCTCTTCGCTGCCGACGCCGCGGCAGGCGTGGGGGCGCGCGGGCGGGCGGACAGGGGCGGTCATGCGCCCGGCGACCCGGTGCGCGGCCGTCAACTCGCGGAGGCGGCGGGATGTTTCGCGTGCCATGCCATGGACGGCGCGCGCCCCGTCGGAGCGGGCGTGCCGCTGGCCGAAGTGGCGCGCGGAGACTGGTCCCGCGGTTGCATGGGAACGGACCCGGATGATCGAAGCCCTGACTTTCGATTCTCCGCGGAGGAGCGGGAGGCGCTCCGCGCGCTGAGGGAGTTCGGCGTGGTCGAGGCGCTGCGCGGCGACGCGCCCGCGGAGTTCGCGGAGCGGCAGATCCACAACCTGCGGTGTCATGCCTGCCATGTCCGCGATGGGCGGGGGGATCTTCTTGGCGAACTGCTCCGGGGAAGCGCCGTGGATCCCGAGGAATCCGGGGACCATGCGGGAAGCGTTCATGGCGGGCGGCCGTCGCTGACGTTCGCCGGGGAGAAGCTTCGGGCGGACTGGACGCGACGCCTCCTGGAAGGGGTTCTTCCCTACAAGCCACGTCCGGACCTGCAGGGGCGGATGCCGGCTTTCCCTGCCTTTGCCGCAGGGCTCGCGGAGGGAATGGCGCACCAGCACGGGTTCGGTCGCGAAGCGGAGCCGGCGGCTGCCCGGGATCGCCCGGGTTCGGACCCGGACATGATCGAGGTGGGGCGTGCACTGACCGGGGGCGCCTCGGGATTCGGATGCGTGACCTGCCATGGAGTGGGCTCGCAGGCGCCGCTCGCCGGCGCGGACACGGCCACGGTGAACTTCGCGGTCGTGGCGGATCGACTGCGGCACGGGTACTACTGGCGCTATGTGCAGGATCCCGGCCGGGTGATGCCCGGCACGATGATGCCGAAGTTCATCCAGGAGGACGGAACCACGGCCCTGCAGTCCGTGCTGAAGGGCGACGCGGAACGCCAGTTCGCCGCCATCTGGGAGTATCTCCAGTGGCTGGCCTCGGGCGGGGCGGGCATGGAGGCGGCGCATTCCGGTGCCGAGGCGGACGATGGGGCGGGGCGGTCACGTTGACGTGCGGGGAGCCGGTCATTAGGTTGGCATGCAATGATTGCCGGCACGGCCGCAGCCACCAACCAGACTTCAACGACCGCAACGATCCGCCGCGGGGACGAGCGGCTCGTGCGCCTGACCGCCGCCGCGGCGGAAAGGGTGCGGACCCTGTTGGCGCGGCAGGGGCGTCCGAACGGCGTCCTGCGCGTGGCCGTCGTGGGCGGCGGATGCTCCGGGCTGCAGTACAAGATGGATCTGCAGGATCGCCCTCAGAACCGGGACATTCTCGTCGAGTCCTGTGGAGTGCAGGTCGTGGTGGATCCCAAGAGCGCCCTTTACGTGACGGGATCGGAGCTGGACTTCGTGGATGCGCTGCAGGGCGGGGGCTTCAAGGTCCATAACCCGAACGCGGCGACCAGTTGTTCGTGCGGGGAGAGCTTCAGCGCCTGAGCCGGACGGCGGAAGCGGGCCTGAGCTCATGAAGGATTACTTCGCGTTCCTCGGGGAAGAGAGGCGTCCGTGGCTGGAACCGGGGCCGCTCAAGGAGAAGTTCCTCAGGCTTACGACCGAGCAGCATCCCGACCGGTTCCACGGCGCGGGCGAGGAGGTGCGCGCGGAGGCCGGCCGGCGCTACGCCGACCTGAACGCCGCCTACAACGCCCTGCGGGAGCCTCGGGATCGGCTGTTGCACCTTCTGGAGCTCGAGACCGGCCAGCGGCCCTCGGACATCCAGCGCATTCCGCCCGGGACCATGGACCTCTTCGTCGAGGTCGGGCAGGCGTGCCGCGATGCCGACGCGTTCCTCGCCGAGAAGCTGGCGGTGGAATCGCCCATGCTGAAGGTCCAGCACTTCCAGAGGGGCATCGAGTGGACCGAGCGCCTGCGTCAGCTTCAGGGAAGGGTGAACGCGAAGGCGGCGGAACTGGAGTCCGAGCTGCGCACGATGAACGATGCCTGGGCGGCCGCGCCCGCGCCGGGAACGCCGGGCCGCGCGGAAGCGCTTCCGCTCCGGCGCCTCGAGGAGATCTATCGGGTCCTGAGCTACGTGCGCCGCTGGACGGATCAGATCCAGGAGCGCCTCGTGCATCTTGCCTCCTGAAGGCGGGAAGCCTGCCGGCCGCACAAGTTTCCGCGTCGGCGCAACGGCGAGGTTGGACTTCACGACGGCTGCCGGTAGGGTGGGCCCGCAGGGCTTCGGGGCCATGCCACGCCATGCGGCCCGACTCCTGCATTCACCGTGAACGTACTCACTTCCTCGGCTTGGGAATCCAACGCTCACTTCGTGCGGCGCCACATCGGGCCGCGCCGCGACGAGTGGGATGACATGGCGCGGGTCTGCGGGCATGAGACTCTGGACGCGCTGATCGAAGCGGTCGTGCCCGCGGACATCCGTCGCAAGCGACCCTTGAACCTTCCTCCCCCGCTGAGCGAGGCGGAAGCACTCGCGCGGCTGAAGTCGATGGCGGCGCGCAACCGCGTGTTCCGGTCGTTCATCGGTCTCGGCTATCACGACACCATCACGCCGGCGGTCATCCAGCGGAACCTGCTGGAGAACCCCGGCTGGTACACCCCGTACACGCCGTATCAGTCCGAGATCTCCCAGGGGCGCCTCGAGGGTCTGCTGAACTTCCAGACGATGGTGATCGACCTTACGGCGCTGGACATCGCGAACGCCTCCCTGCTCGACGAGGCGACAGCCTGCGCCGAGGCCATGATGATGTGCCACCGGGTGAAGGCGGCCGAGCAGGACGCCGCCCGGGAGCGCGACACCGTGTTCATCGCGCGCACCTGCCACCCGCAGAACATCGAGGTCGTGCGCGCGCGGGCCGCCGCCCTCGGTCTGAAGGTGGAGACCGGCGACTGGCGCACCTTCGAGCCGCGTCCGGACCATTTCTGCGCGATCGTCCAGTACCCGGAAACCGATGGCGCGGTGCCGGATTACGCGGAACTCGCGGAGCGCGTGCATGCCGTCGGTGCGATGGTCGTGGCCGCTGCGGATCTGCTGTCGCTCACGCTGCTGCGTCCGCCGGGGGAGTTCGGGGCCGACGTCGCGGTGGGCAGCGCGCAGCGGTTCGGGGTGCCGCTGGGCTATGGAGGGCCGCACGCGGGTTACTTCGCCACGCGCGACGCCTTCAAGCGGTCGATGCCGGGGCGCCTTGTCGGTGTGTCACGGGACGCGCGGGGGCAGCCCGCGCTGCGGTTGTCGCTCGGCACGCGCGAGCAGCACATCCGCCGCGAAAAGGCGACGTCGAACATCTGCACGGCGCAGGCCCTCCTTGCGAACATGGCGATGGCGTACGCGTGCTATCACGGCCCGCGCGGGCTGACCTCGATCGCCGCCCGGATTCATGAGCTCACGGGACGCCTCGCGGCGGGGCTGGAGCGGCTTGGCCTCCGTGTGGTGAATGAGACGTACTTCGACACGCTCACGGTGGAGGTGCCGGACGCGCGGGCGGTCCACGCGATCGCCGAGTCGAACCGGGTGAACCTCCGCCGCGTGGACGAGCGCCACGTCGGCGTGGCGCTCGATGAGCCCGCAACGCCGGCGGAAGTGGACCTCCTGCTGCGCATCTTCAACGGCGGACAGGACCCGGGTTTCACCGCGGCGGAACTCGGCCCGCGGGCCGTGAGGCTCCCGGAGCGGGCGTCGCCGTTCCTTCAGCATCCCGTGTTCAACAGGCACCACAGCGAACTCGAGATGCAGCGGTACCTGTGGCGACTCGAGTCGCGCGACTTCTCGCTCTCGCAGGGGATGATCCCGCTCGGCTCCTGCACGATGAAGCTGAACGCGGCCGCGGAGATGATCCCGGTGAGCTGGCCCGAGTTCAGCCGGATGCATCCGTTCGCGCCGGTCGAGCAGGCGGAGGGTTACCACGAGATGTTCCGGGACCTCGAGGCGTGGCTCGGGGAGATCACCGGGCTGCCTGCGGTTTCGTTGCAGCCCAACGCGGGTTCGCAGGGCGAGTACGCGGGCCTGCTCGCGATCCGGGCGTGGCACGCCAGCCGGAACCAGTCGGAGCGCGACGTGTGCCTGATCCCGACGAGCGCCCACGGCACGAATCCCGCCAGCGCGGTGATGGCGGGCATGCGCGTGATCGCGGTTGCGTGCGATCGGGAGGGAAACATCGATCTCGGAGACCTGCGCGCGAAGCTCGCGGCGCACGCGGGACGGGTGGCGTGCCTCATGGTCACGTACCCCAGCACGCACGGCGTGTTCGAGTCGGCGATCCGCGAAATCTGCCGGCTGGTCCATGAGGCCGGGGGCCTCGTGTACATGGATGGCGCGAACATGAACGCGCAGGTGAGTCTGACGAGTCCGGGCGACATCGGCGCGGACGTGTGCCATCTGAACCTGCACAAGACATTCTGCATCCCGCACGGGGGAGGGGGCCCGGGAGTGGGACCCATCTGCGTGGCGGAGCACCTTGCCCCTTTTCTTCCGGGGCACGGTGTCGTGGGCCTCGGCGGGGACAACGCGCGGGGCGCGGTCGCGGCGGCTCCATGGGGCAGCGCGGGCATTCTGCCGATCTCATGGATGTACATCGCGATGATGGGCGCGGAGGGGCTGGCCGACGCGACGAAGGTGGCGATCCTGAACGCGAACTACGTCGCCGCCCGCCTCGAGAAGCACTTCCGCACGCTGTATCGCGGCGCGTCGGGCCTCGTGGCGCACGAGTGCATCCTTGATCTGCGGAAGTTCAAGCTCACGACCGCCGAGGACGTCGCCAAGCGGCTGATGGACTACGGATTCCATGCGCCGACGCTGAGCTGGCCGGTGGCGGGCACCCTCATGGTCGAGCCGACGGAATCGGAGTCCCGTGCCGAACTCGACCGCTTCTGCGAGGCGATGATCGCGATTCACGCCGAAATGACGGAGGTCGAGCAGGGGCAGGCCGACCCGCGCATGAACGTGCTGAAGAACGCGCCGCACACGGCGGACCAGGTGGCCTCGGACAACTGGGACCGGCCGTACTCGCGCGAGAAGGCGGCATACCCCGTCGCGCGCCTGCGCGAGCACAAGTTCTGGCCCGCGGTGGCGCGGGTGGACAACGTCTTCGGCGATCGCAATCTGGTGTGTTCCTGCGCTGGCATGGATGCGTACCAGTCCTGAGTCGAGGCGAGGAAAGCCTGCCGGCGCGCGATGCTGAACTATGTCTGGCTGGCGATGCTGCTGACGGGCGTTGCCGTAGCGGCATCGACCGGGAACATGCGAGCCGCCGTGGAGGCGGCGATCAAGGCGGCCGAGCTGGCGGTCACGCTCGCGATCGGTCTGATCGGAGTGATGGCGCTCTGGCTGGGCATCATGCGCCTCGCGGAGCGCTCCGGTCTCGTGACGCTGCTGGCCCGCGGGCTGCGCCCGCTGATGCGCCGGCTGTTCCCGGACGTTCCCCCCGACCACCCGGCCATGGCTTCCATGATGCTGAACATCGCCGCGAACATGCTCGGGCTCACGAACGCGGCGACGCCCTTCGGCCTTCGCGCGATGCGCGATCTCGAGTCGCTCAACCGTCGTCCGGGCACGGCGACGAACGCGATGTGCACCTTCCTCGCGATCAACACCGGATCGGTGCAGCTCGTGCCGGCGTCCGCGATCGCGATCCTCGCGGCGAGCGGTTCGGCGGAGCCCACGGCGATCGTGGGCTCCACCCTCATCGCGACGTTCTTCTCCTCGGTCGCCGGACTTTCCGCGGTGAAGACGCTCGAGCGCCTGCCGGGATTCCGCCTGCGTGGAGCGACCGGGGGTGAATCGGTTTCCGTGGCGGACGCGCGGGCGGAGGCACCGCCCGCGGCCGCCACGGAAACCGAGGTGTCGGCGGAATCGCCCGCGGCTTCCGCGGGGCCGCCGGCCCCCCTGGGCGCCGGCGCGAGAATCGTGGTCCTCGCCGTGCTCGCCCTCTTCGTGTTCTGGACTCTCGCCAGCGCGTTCCCGCACTGGTTCGGGGGGCAGCGGTCCGGGGACGCCGCGGACCGGGCGGGCTGGATTCGTCTGCTCGACGCCGTGTCCGTCGCGGCGATTCCGTTTCTGCTTTCGTTCTTCCCGCTGTACGCCGCGCTCCGGCGCGTGCCCGTGTACGAGGAATTCGTGGAGGGTGCGAAGGAGGGATTCCATGTGGCGGTGCGGATCATTCCGTTCCTGGTCGGCATGCTCGTGGCCATCGGGCTCCTGCGGGGCGCGGGGGCGATCGAATGGCTGACGGAGGCGCTCCGCGGTCCGCTGGAGGCCGTCGGCTTTCCCCCGGAACTCGTGCCGATTTCGCTGGTTCGACCGCTGAGCGGAAGCGGTTCGCTTGCGGCGTTCAGTGACATCGTCAGCGTGCACGGTCCGGACAGCCTGCTCGCGCGGATGGCGGGCACGCTGTTCGGGAGCACCGAGACGACGTTCTACGTGGTGGCGGTCTACTTCGGGTCCATCGGGGTGCGCCGGTT
Source organism: uncultured Verrucomicrobiota bacterium (assembly GCA_964389135.1). Lineage (GTDB taxonomy): Bacteria > Verrucomicrobiota > Verrucomicrobiia > Limisphaerales > CAIMTB01 > CAIMTB01. The sequence goes on from CAYMDA010000010.1 coordinate 22,271, forward strand.
CCGGCACGCGGTGTGGGCGGGTCTGGCGGCGGACGCCACCGGGATCATCGCGTCGGTCGTCGTGTGTCGCCTGATGTTCGGCTCCTGAGCGCGACGCCGCCGCGACCCGCGACGCGCGGCGCGGCGGAGGAATTCCCGGCTGGCCAAGGTGCGACGCGTGCTTTAAAGCGACCGCCATGGTCAACGTTGCCGTCATCGGACTCGGCTTCATGGGGGTCACGCACATCAAGGCGTACCAGAAGATCTTGAACACGCGCATCGCGGCGATCTGTGACGCCGTGCGCCTGCCGGCGGACGGCGTGCTGTCGAGCGTCGTCGGGAATGTCGCCGATCCGAACCCGGTGCGGCTCGACCTGAACACGGTCCAGGCCACGAAGGACTATCGCGAGGTGCTCGCGAACCCGGATGTGCACGTCGTGGACATCTGCCTGCCGACGTCGTTCCACGTGGAGGTGGCGACCGCGGCGCTCGAGGCCGGCAAGCATGTCGTCTGCGAGAAGCCGCTGGCCCGGACCTACGAACAGTGCTGCCAGATCGTGGAGGCCGCCTCGCGCGCGAAGGGATTCTTCATGCCGGCCATGTGCATGCGGTTCTGGCCGGGCTGGTCATGGCTGAAGGACGCAGCCGCCGACCAGCGGTACGGAAAGATCCTCGCGGCGCGGTTCCGCCGGGTGAGCGGTCCCCCCGCATGGAGCAAGGGCACCTACTTCAAGGGCGCGGAGAGCGGCGGCGCGCTCCTGGACATGCACATCCACGACACGGATTTCATCCAGTTCGTGTTCGGCGCGCCTCGCCGGGTGTTTTCCACGGGCCTGACCCGGTACAGCGGCGCGATCGATCATGTGGTGACCCAGTACGAAGTCGCGGGTGACGCCGTGGTGTCCGCCGAGGCTTCATGGCTCATGGGCGATGCGTTCGGCTTCAACATGGCCTACACGGTGAACTTCGAGCGCGCCACGGCGGACTACGATCTGAGCCGGGGAGCCGAGGCCCTCCGCATCTACGAGGAGGGCCAGCCGGCCCGGGTCGAGGCGATCACCGGCGAGGACGGCTACGTGGGCGAACTGTCCCACTTCCTGGCCTGCATCACGGCGGGGCACGGTCCCACGGTGGTGACGGCGAAGGATGCCGCCATGGCCGTGGCCATCTGCGAGGCGGAGGAGAGATCCGTCCTCACGCGTGCGCCCGTGGAGATCTCCGCGCGCTGATCCCGGGAAACACGCCCCGGGACGCACGGCCCGGGGAGGTCCCGGTCGTGCGGGGGCTTGCCCGTGCTGGTAGGGTTACCCGGTGCGCGACGCCGCTGAACATCTGGAATCGGGACCGGACGCGATCGTGGTCCGGGGCGCCCGTGAGCACAACCTGAAGAACCTCACCGTCGCGATTCCGCGGGGAAAGCTCGTGGTCGTGACGGGGGTCAGCGGATCGGGCAAGAGCACGCTGGCGTTCGACATCATCTTCGCCGAGGGCCAGCGGCGGTTCCTCGACTGCATGAGCGCCTACGCGCGGCAGTTCGTGGAGCAGCTCGCGCGCCCGGAGGTGGACCAGATCTCGGGCCTGCCACCCACCGTCAGCATCGAGCAGCGGACGTCCCGCGGCGGCGGCAAGAGCACGGTCGCCACGGTCACCGAGGTGTACCACTTCCTGCGCCTGCTGTTCGCCCGCCTCGGAACGCAGTACTGCCCGGACTGTCATGTTCCCGTGCGCGGCCAGACGAGGGATCAGGTCGGCCGCGCCCTGGCGGCCGAGGTCAGGCGCCGTGGCGACCTGCTTCTCCTCGCGCCGGTGATCCGGAACCGGAAGGGTTTTCACACGGAGGTCGCCGAATGGGCTGCGCGCCGCGGGTATGCCGAGATCCGCGCGGACGGGCAGCTCTACCGCACGGACGAGCCGTTCCGGCTCGATCGGTTCTCGGAGCACGACGTCGAGATCGTGATCGGCCTGCTCGAGCGCACGCATGTCGCGGGAGGGCGGCGGCGCACCGCCGGGAACGAGGGGCCCACGCTGCAGCAGCTCGTGGACGAGGCGCTCGACGTCGGGCGGGGGACGGTGCTGGCGCTGGATTCCTCGGAGCAGGTCAGCGTCCATTCCACCGAACGGGCGTGCCCGGGCTGCGGGCGCTCGTTCCAGCGGCTGGACCCGAAGCATTTCTCCTACAACTCCTCGCAGGGCTGGTGTCCGCGCTGCCGCGGCTTCGGGGAGCTTTTCGAGATGCCGGAGGCGGATCGCGGCGCGCGCGAGGATGCCGTCGAGGAGACGTGGTGGAACTGGCAGGAAGGCCGCAGAGAGCCGTGCCCGGAATGCAACGGCGCGCGGCTGAACCCGGTTTCGCGCGCGGTCCGCCTGATCACGGGCGCGCCGGCGGATGGCGCCGCCGGCGACGAGGGCGTGACGATCGACGAGATCGGCGCGATGTCCGTCGAGGCCGCATGCGGGTGGGTGGATCGGCTGAGGTTCAATGATCGCGAGGCGCACATCGCGCGTGACGTGATGCCCGAGATCCGCTCACGGCTCCGTGTCCTGCGGGAGATCGGGCTCGGATACCTGCAATTGAGCCGCAGCGTCACGACGCTTTCGGGCGGCGAATCGCAGCGGATCCGGCTGGCGGCGCAGCTCGGATCGAACCTGAGCGGTGTGCTCTACGTGCTGGACGAACCGACCATCGGGCTGCACGCCCGCGACAACCAGCATCTGCTCGATGCGCTCGAGCAACTGAAGCGGCGCGGAAACTCACTCGTCGTGGTGGAACACGACGAGGACACGATGCGTCGCGCCGATCACGTGATCGACCTCGGACCCGGCGCGGGAATTCATGGGGGCCAGGTCGTCGCCGAGGGAACACTGGACGAGTTGTGCAGGCACCCGGAGTCGGTGACGGGACGCAGCCTGCGCGAACCGCCGCCGATTCCGCTGCGCGGCAGCAGGCGCCCGGTGCCTGTGGCGCGGCGTCGCGGGACGGGACGCCTCGACCCGGCCCGATGCCTCGTCCTGCACGGAGCGAAGGCGAACAACCTGAAGAACGTGACCGTCGAGTTTCCCCTCGAGCGGTTCATTGTCGTGACGGGAGTGAGCGGCTCCGGGAAGAGCACCCTGATCCGGGAATGCCTCCTGCCGGCGATGGAGGCCGCCTTGAAGGGGGAGAAGCCCGGCCGGGGACGTGGGGGCGCAAGGGGAAGGCAGGAGCGCGCGTGGGTCAGCGGCCACGAGGCGTTCAAGGCCGTGTACGAGGTGGACCAGTCCCCCATCGGGCGGACGCCCCGGTCCACGCCCGCGACGTATGTCGGTTTCTTCGACGAGATCCGGGCGCTGTTCGCGCAGGTGCCCGAGGCGCGCATGCGCGGCTACGGGGTGGGACGGTTCTCGTTCAACTCGCCCGCGGGACGCTGCGCGCAGTGTTCGGGCGCGGGGGTGACCCGGCTCGAGATGAACTTCCTGCCGCCGGCCTTCGTGCAGTGCGAGGCCTGCAAGGGAACACGGTTCAACCGCGAGACGCTGGACATCGAGTACGGCGGGAAGAACATCGCCGAGGTGCTGAAGCTCTCGGTCGAGGAGGCGCTTGCGTTCTTTGCGGCGGTGCCCCGGATCCGGCGTCCCCTCGAGGCACTGCGGGACACGGGGCTGGGCTACCTCGAGCTGGGGCAGACGAGCCCGACTTTGAGCGGTGGCGAGGCGCAGCGCGTCAAGCTGGTGACACACCTCCTCACGGGCCTGAGGGAGCAGGGCGAACTGTTCGACCGATCATCCAGACGGCATCTGTTCGTGCTGGAGGAACCAACCATCGGGCTCCACATGTCCGATGTCCTCCGCCTTGTGGATGTGCTTCAGCGCCTCGTCGATCACGGCCACACCGTGATCGTGATCGAGCATCAGCTCGACCTGATCGCCGAGGCGGACTGGGTGATCGACCTCGGCCCCGAGGCGGGGGAGGCCGGCGGGCGGATCGTGGCGGCGGGCACGCCGGAGCAGATCGCGGCATGCGCCGATTCGCACACCGGGCGCCACCTCAGGCCCCTGCTGGAGCAGAGGGGAACGCTGCCGATCGACCTTTCGGGTTAGGCGGCCGGGCCGCGCCCGTGCGGTGTCAGGGCTGGCCGGCGCCGGTGTCGGTCGTGACGGGCTGGCGGCGGCTGCGCCGGAAGAGCCCGAGGATCCATGAGAACACGCACCACGTGGCGAGAAAGGCGACGCACTCGAGCGTGAACGAGCCGAGTTTGTAGAAGATCTCGGCGATGATCATCGCGGCGATCGCGGCGGGAGCTTCGTCCGTGAGAGAACTGCGGAGCCCGTGGTCCCTGACAAGGTGGTACATGGCCGTGAGTGAAAGCGGGTTGCGGCGATTGTCAAACTCTGTAGGACGAGGGCGATGAAGCGTCCAGCGTCCGTTGCCGGGAGGGTCGCCCTTGGATCCCTTGGATTCGCGGTGGTGAGTTGTGCCGCGTTCGGGCCGTGGGCATTCGCGGGCCGATGGTTCTACCGGAGCGTGGGCGAGGCGGGTCTGTACGCCGTGTGCGCGGTGCTGTTTCTCGCGCTGTCCGGTCTGCTGCTGCATCCCCTTCTGGAAGGGGAGCGACGGCTGACGCGATTCTACAGGGTGTTTCTTCCCGCGTTCCTGGCGTATGCGGTGGTCTGGTGCGTCGCGTGGTTCGCGCTCCGGGGGCGTGCGGGCGAGTGGCTGGGCTCGCTCGCGGGAACGCTCGCGTTCGCGTGGCTGACGGTGCGCGGGCTCGGGCGCGGCGATCTCTTCTGGAAGGCGGCGGCGGTGTTGTTTATCGCGCACTCCGCCGGGTACTTCAGTGGCGGGCTGGCGATGGAATCGCTGATGCGCGCGAACCTCACCGGCGGCGCTCGCGCGGGCGTGGCCGCGCTCGCGAAACTGGCATGGGGCCTCCTTTACGGCCTCGGATACGGAGCGGGCATCGGCTGGGTGTTCGCTAGTGCGGGATCCCCAGCGCATGCTGCCACGCGTGCGTCACGTGGCGAATGATCGGCTCGATGCCGACGCCATTGCGGATCTCCGTGAAGACGAACGGACCCTCGGCGCGCATGGCGCGCGCGTCGCGTTCCATCACGATGAGGTCCGCCCCGACGGCGGGCGCGAGGTCGATCTTGTTGATGACGAGCAGGTCGCTCTGCGTGATTCCCGGGCCGCCCTTGCGGGGGATCTTGTCGCCGCCGGCGACGTCGATGACCTGGATCGTGTAGTCGGCGAGCTCGCGGCTGAAGCAAGCCGCCAGATTGTCGCCCCCGGACTCCAGCAGCAGGAGGTCCGGATTGAACTGGGCGTGCAGGTCCTCCAGTGCGAGGAGGTTGGCCGTGATGTCCTCGCGAATCGCCGCATGCGGGCACCCGCCGGTTTCCACGGGGCGAATGCGTTCGGCGGGAAGCGCCTTGTTGCGGATCAGGAACTCGCCGTCTTCGCGGGTGAAGATGTCGTTCGTCACGACCGCGAGGCTCAGGCGGTCGCGCAGGTGAAGGCAGAGCTGAAGCAGCAACGCGGTCTTGCCGCTGCCCACGGGCCCGCCCACCCCGACGGTGAAGGCCCGGCGGGAGAAATCGCGGTTGAGCGGCGCTTCACGGAGATGGAAGTGCCCCGGGTGATCGAGGTGCTCGTGGGTGTGGCCGTGGGGGCCGTGATCGTGCGCGTGAGGATGCGGCTCATGATCGCGCGCGTGGTCATGATGCGGGGGCCGATGCGGACGGCCGTTTCGGGAACTATTCTCTGCAGGTTGGATCATGGCGTGATCAGCTTTGGAACAGACGGGAGTAGAGACGGTCGTGGGCTGCCTGGAGGATGTCCGGAAGCGGGGTGAGCTGGACGGCATCCTCCAGCCCGAGGTCGCTGCAGCGCCGGGCGACATCCTCGGCGGCGGGTCCAAGGCGGTGCTGCATGCACTGGGCCTGGAGAGGCCCCACGATCCCGAGGCGAACGGCGGCCGAGAGCATGCCGCGCAGATGAAGAAAGAGAAACAGGCGCACGGCGGTCGCGCGCGTGACACGCAGCCTCGAGGTGATGGCGCCGAAGGTGGGAGCCCAGTGTCCGGGGTCGGGAGCGGGCAGGAATGGCAGGGGGAAGGCATGCCGCGCCGCGGTGTGAAAGGCGCGGCCCTGGGCGCGGCTCGCGCGATTCGCGACGTGGTTCGACAGCCACGCGTCGCAGAGGGAATCGATCCGGGGCAGGTCTGACGGATCGTCGAACCCGGCCGTGACAAACGGCAGCATCGACGTGCCGGCGTTGATGAGGCTGACCTCGGTCCAGTGCAGGAGACTGTCCGCACCCTGCACCTCGCCGTGCTGCACGGCCGCCTCGAGGCCGGCCGAATGCCCGAACGCCCCGGAGGGAAACGCGGAGTCGGCGAGCTGCCAGATCAGCCAGGCGGGGCTCAAAAGAGGGAGTATCGCTGCGCGAGCGGGAGCACGGAGGCGGGCTCGCAGGTGAGGGGCTGTCCGTCCACGGTGACGGAGTACGTCTCGGGATCCACCTCGATCCGGGGCAGCGCATCGTTCCACTTCATGTGCCGCTTGCCGATGCCGCGGCACTCCTGGACGGGAACGATGCGCTTGCCGAGTCCATAGGCGGCCGCGATGCCCTGCTCGTGGCAGGCGCGGGAGACGAACGCGATGGACGCCGACGCGGGCGCGGAGCCGAACCCGCCGAACATCGGCCGCATGTACACCGGCTGCGGCGTCGGGATGCTCGCGTTCGGATCGCCCATCTGCGCCCATGCGACGAAGCCTGACTTGAGGACCATTTCGGGCTTGATGCCGAAGAAGGCGGGCTTCCAGAGGACGAGGTCCGCGACCTTGCCGACCTCGACCGAGCCGACGTGGCGGGCGATGCCGTGGGCGATCGCGGGGTTGATCGTGTACTTGGCGATGTAGCGCCTGATCCGGAGATTATCGTTCCCGGAGGAGTCGAGGGCGCCGCGCTGCCGCTTCATCTTGTGCGCCGTCTGCCATGTGCGGGTGATGACCTCGCCGACCCGGCCCATTGCCTGACTGTCACTCGACATGATGCTGATCGCGCCCATGTCGTGGAGGATGTCCTCCGCCGCGATCGTTTCCCCGCGGATCCGGCTTTCGGCGAAGGCGACATCCTCGGGCAGGGACGGGTCGAGGTGGTGACAGACCATGAGCATGTCGAGGTGCTCATCGAGCGTGTTCACCGTGTAGGGGCGGGTGGGGTTGGTGGAGCTGGGGATGACGTTGGGTTCGCCGCAGATGCGGATGATGTCGGGCGCATGGCCGCCGCCGGCCCCCTCGGAGTGGTAGGTGTGAATCGTCCGGCCGGCGATGGCCGCCATGGAGTGCTCCACGAACCCGGATTCGTTGAGGGTGTCGGTGTGGATCGTGACTTGCACGTCGTGTTCCTCGGCGACGCGGAGGCAGCAGTCGATGGCGGCGGGGGTCGTCCCCCAGTCCTCGTGCAGCTTGAGCCCGATCGCGCCGGCGAGGATCTGCTCGGAGAGCCCGGCCGGCAGGGCGGTGTTGCCCTTGCCCGTGAACCCGAAGTTGAGGGGCAGACCGTCGGTGGCGCGGAGCATGGCGCGGATGTGAAAGGCGCCGGGAGTGCACGTGGTGGCGCACGTTCCGGTCGCCGGGCCGGTCCCGCCGCCGATCATCGTGGTGATGCCGGACGCGATCGCCTCGTGGGCCTGCTGCGGGCAGATGAAATGGATGTGCGTGTCGATTCCTCCCGCGGTGAGGAGAAGGCCCTCGCCCGCGATCACCTCGGTGGTGACGCCCACGGTCATGCCGGGAGTGACACCGCCCATGACATCGGGATTGCCCGCCTTGCCGATGCCGGCGATGAGCCCGTTCCGGATGCCGACGTCCGCCTTGAAGATGCCCGTGTAATCCACCACGAGCGCGTTGGTGATCACGCAGTCGAGGGCTTCCCCGGGCGGGACGCCCGCGGCCTGGCCCATGCCCTCGCGGATCGTCTTGCCGCCCCCGAACTTGCACTCGTCGCCGTACGTCGTGTGGTCGTGTTCAACCTCGAGGTGCAGATCCGTGTCGGCGAGCCGGACGCGATCGCCCGTGGTCGGTCCGAACATCTCGGCGTAGTTGCGGCGTGGGATGGAGCAGGGCATGGACGACAGTCAGCGGTGGATGAACGTGGTGGGATGCGGGCTCGTGGAGCCCAGGGACGAAGCGCCGACGCAGGCACGCATGGGACTGGAAGTGAACGTTGGATTCATGTGCCCGCGTCGGCGAAACCTCGCTCGCGAATCCGCTGCAGGGCAGCTTCCCGGTGAGCCTCGGAAACCTCGCCCGAGGCGACGCCATTTCCGCCGCGGATGATCCGGCGGCCCGCGATGTCGACGAGCTGGACCGTGCGGGGCTCCCCCGGCTCGAAGCGCACGGCGGTTCCCGCGGGAATGTCGAGGCGGCGCCCGTATGCGGCCGAGCGGTCGAACTGGAGGCGCGGGTTCGTTTCGATGAAGTGATAGTGACTGCCGACCTGGATGGGGCGGTCGCCAAGATTGACGACCCGGAGTGACACCGTCTCGCGTCCCGCGTTGAGCACGATTTCACCCTCCATGGGCTGGATCGCGCCGGCCTCGAGTTCCGGCGAGTCGGTCTCGGGCGCCTCCCTGAAGGCGCTGAGGTCGGGGACGGGCAGGAAGCTTCCGTACAGCGCGAGATGCAGATCGCCGTCCTCGCGCGCGATCGGCTGGTGCACCGTGACCAGTTTCGTGCCATCCGGGAACGTGCCTTCGACCTGCACTTCGGAGATCATGGAGGCCACGCCCGGCATGACCTGGCGGCGCCCGAGAAGCTGCCTGCCGAGGTCCATGAGCTCCGCGACCTTGCGGCCGTCACGGATGAACTCGAGGAGCTGCGTGGCGATCAGCGCGACTGCTTCCGGATGGTTCAGTCGAAGGCCGCGCGCGAGCCGCTTCTGGGCGAGCGCGCCCGCGTTGTGGAGGAGGAGTTTGTCGATTTCCCGAGGGGACAGGTGCATGGAACAGATTGCGGTTTCCGGGCGCTTCTCACCACTTGCGCGACCATGGGTCCTCGCCGAGGAGGGAGGGGACGAATGCGAGGTGCCGGCGGAGTTCCGATCCGACCTCCTCCACGTCCTCGCCCGCCATCCGAAGGATCGCGCCGGCGCCGAGGGGGCTCGCGCTCAGGACGAGGGGGGAACCCCGCGTCACGGGGCGCGACCGCGTGTTCGCGAGGATGGCGGCCGCCCCGTCGAGCACAGGCGGCCCGAGCACGACAAGAACGGCGAGGCAATTGCAGCGCCCCGTGCGCGCCGGGGCGTGGATCGGGCCGTCGCGCGCGTCCAGCCGAAGGGCGTCGATCAGCAGGGGGCCGTCGGCGCCGTGGATCTCGTTGCGCACGGACACGCGATGGAACGCCCAGCGCTCGCCGCAGGCGGCGCGGCCCGCCGTGAGCCAGTCGAGCAGGACCAGGCCGGCGCCGGCCTCGAGGAAGTAGGACTGACGCTGGTCGTACGTCGATCCGGCGAAGGGCTGGACAGGATCCGGAAGATGAACCAGCACGGAACCAGCCCCGCAGCGCGCGGTCATCGCGTGGCTGGAAGGACGGCCCTGCGGGTTCCGGTAGATCTTCGTGGAGGCCTGGGTGCCGAGGTAACAGCGGGCACCGGGGCCGATCTCCACGTCGACGCGTGTCTGGTCGCCGGCGACATGGCCGCCGCCGAGCGAACTCAGGATCGCCCATGCGGCGGTACCGCGCGGGCACGGCGTGAGCACCCGGATCGGACTCGAGGCATGGCAGTGAACGATCGTGCTCAGGGACTGGACCTGCTCCACGCGCAGCCTTGCCGTCCCGGGCGCGGGCGAGATCCCGTCGGGACGGGCTCGGCTCGGTAGCGCGGCTGCGGTCGGGTTCGGCGTCATGGCGGTCGCGCGCTAGACGGTGAGGTGCTGCCGCACGAGGTCCTCGTTGAGACGCGAAATCGGACCGCCCGCGACGATGGAGCCGCGGTCCATGATGTGGAACCGGTCACCGACCTCGAGGCAGAAGTCGAGGTACTGCTCGACGAGAAGGATTCCGATCCGCCCCTCGTGGCGGAGGCGGCGGATGGCATCGCTGATCTCCTCCGCGTAATCGTGACTCCGGGCGAGGCCGTGCTCCCGGAGGGTGCGGATCGTGACTCCGATCTGGTCGATGATGCTCGGCTGGATGCCTTCCGTCGGCTCGTCCAGGAGGAGGTACTTCGGGTTCGTGAGCAGGGCCCGGCCGATCGCGAGCTGCTGCTGCTGGCCGCCGCTGAGCACGCCTCCCTTCCGCTGCAGCATGTCCTTGAGCACCGGGAACAGGGTGAACACGCGGTCCAGCTCCCCGTTGAGCTGGCGGCGCTGCGCGATGGCGCCGATGTGCAGGTTCTCCCAGACGGTGAGGTTCGGAAAGATGTCGCGACCCTGCGGAACGAACCCGATTCCGCGACGGGCGCGGCGCTCCGGGGGAAGCCCGTTCAGGGACGTGCCGTCGATCGTGATGCAGCCGGAATCCGTCGGGACGAGGCCGACGATGGAGCGCAGGGTGGTCGTCTTCCCGACGCCGTTGCGGCCCATGAGGCACACGACCTCGCCGGGCTTCACGTTGAAGGAGACGCCGCGAAGGATTCTCGATCCGTCAAAGGAAACGCCGATGTTTTCGATCGCGAGCATTCAGGCGGCCTTTCGTTTTCTGCCGAGATAGACTTCGATCACCCGATCGTCCGACTGGACCTCGTCGACCGTTCCCTCGCAGAGCACGCTTCCCTGGTGGAGGACCGTGACCTTGCGGGCGATCTGGCGCACGAAGGTCATGTCGTGCTCGATCACGACGATGCTGTGGCGCCCCGCGAGGCTGAGAAGGAGTTCGCCGGTGCGAACGGTCTCCTCGTCCGACATCCCCGCGGCGGGCTCGTCGATGAGAAGCAGGGACGGGTTCTGGGCCAGGAGCATCCCGATCTCGAGCCACTGCTTCTGGCCGTGCGACAGGCTTCCGGCCACGGCCTGCGCCTTGTCCGCGAGGCCCACGATCCCGAGCACTTCATGGATCCGATCGCGCTGCGAGGGCGTGATGCGGGAGAAGAGGGTTCTCCAGACCCCGCGGGGTCCCTCGAGCGACAGCCAGACGTTTTCGAACACCGTGTGTTCGATGTAGACGGATGGCGTCTGGAATTTCCTTCCGATGCCGAGCCGATTGATCTGGTACTCGTTGAGCCGGGTGAGGTCCACCTGTCCGCGGTACTCGATGGTCCCGCGGTCCGGGCGGGTGCGCCCCGTGATGAGGTCGAGCATGGTGCTCTTTCCGGCGCCGTTCGGGCCGATGATCACCCGGAGCTCGCCCTCATCCATGTAGAAGTTCAGGCGGTTGATCGCGGTGAAGCCGTCGAACGACTTCACGACGCCTTCCATGGAAAGAACGAAGGGCTTCATTCGGAGGACGCGGACACGGGAGAGAGGGACGCGGATGCCGCCGCGCGGTCCTGGGTCCCGGAGGGCTCGGGCAGCGGCCCGGAGCCCGTGGGGTGGGTTCCGGCGGCGGGCGGGATGCGCCGCCTGCGGAGCCGCTCCCGGATCTGGTCCGGCACGCCGACGATGCCCCGCGGCATCAGCAGGGTGACGAGGATGAACATGCCCCCGAGGAGGTACAGCCACTGCTCCGGGAACGCGCGCGTGGCGTAACTCTTGAGCGCGTTGACGCTGATGGCCCCGATGATGGGACCGACCAGGCTTCCCCGGCCGCCGACAGCGCACCAGACGACCGCCTCGAGGGACTTCTCCGGCGCCATCTCGCTCGGGTTGATGATGCCCACCTGCGGCACGAAGAGGGCGCCTCCCATCCCGCAAATCATCGCGGAGAGAACGAACACGAAGAGTTTGAAGTGGGCGGTGGCGTACCCCGAGAAGAGAACGCGGTTCTCGCTGTCGCGAATGGCTCGCTGCACGAGGCCGAACTTGGTCGAGGTGAGCCATCGGCAGAGCAGGTACACCGAGAGGAGCAGGATGGCGGAAGCCACGTAGAGCCACCGCCTTGTCACGGGTGAGCTGAGCTCCGCGCCGAGGAGTGTCTTGAAGTCCGTGAGTCCGTTGTTTCCGCCGAAGGTGAAGTCGTTGCGGAAGAACATCAGCATGGCGGCGTAGGTGAGCGCCTGGCTGAGGATGGAGAAATAGACTCCGCGGATCCGCGAGCGGAAGGCGAGCCACCCGAAGACGAGGGCCACGAGGCCGGGAACCCAGAGAACGGCGGCGGCGGCGAACCAGAAGCTACGGAAGGGGATCCAGTGCGGGGGCAGGCCGCCCGTGGCGGGATAGCGCGCGGGGAACTCGAGGAACACCATGAAGTCGGGGATGTCGGCCTTGTACTGGCCGAGCCTGCCGATCATGAGCATGAGGTGCATGCCGAGCGCGTAGCCGCCGAGGGAGAAGAACAGGGCCTGGCCGAGGCTCAGGAGGCCGGTGTAGCCCCACAGGAGATTCACCCCGATGGCGAGCACGGCGTAGCAGAGGTATTTCCCGTAGAGGTTGATCGCGAAATTGCTGACGTGAAACACGCTCGACTCGGGCACGAACGCGTTCAGGCACGGGATCACGACGATCCCGGTGAACGCGAGGACCGCGAGGGTCCATGCCTCGACCGGGGAGATGCGGCGTCCGGGAATCATGTTGTGTGGTGTCACAGGGCGCGGCTGCGGGTGGCGAACAGGCCGGCGGGCCGCCATTGCAGGAACAGGATGATCGCGGTGAGCACGGTGATCTTGCCCATGACGGCGCCGAGCCATGGCTGGAGGACCTGATCGGCGATGCCGATGCCGAGCGCCGCCGAGACGGTTCCGATGAGACTGCCGATGCCGCCGAGGACGACGACCATGAAGCAGTCCACGATGTAACTCTGGCCGAGGCTCGGCCCGACGTTCCCGATCTGGGAAAGGCAGGCTCCGGCCATGCCCGCGAGCCCGGAACCGAAGGCGAAGGTGAGCATGTTGACGCGGCTGGTTCGGACGCCGAGCGCCGCGGCCATGGCCCGGTTCTGCATGACGGCCCGGATCTGCAGCCCGAGCGACGTGCGCGTGAGCAAAAGCCATGTCGCGACGACGATCAGGACGGCGAAGCCGATCACGAAAAGCCGGTTCCATGCGAAGAGGACGTCCCGGATCACGAGGCTGCCGCTGAGCCACTCGGGCGAACTCACCTGAACGTTGGCGGCGCCGAAGGTGTGCCGGAAGATCTGCTGCAACACGAGACTCACGCCCCACGTGGCGAGAAGGGATTCAAGCGGACGCCGATAGAGAAAGCGGATGATGCCCCGCTCGAGGACCAGCCCGACCAGTCCTGCCGTGACGAACGAGAATGCGAGGGCGAAGACGAAGTAGACCCCGAAAACCGGACTCTCGGGACCGAACCACGCGTGAAACAGGTTCTGCGTGAGGTAGGTCGTGTACGCGCCGACCATCATCACCTCGCCGTGCGCCATGTTGATCACGCCCATGAGCCCGAACGTGATGGCGAGGCCGAGAGCGGCGACCAGGAGCACCGCGCCGAGGCTGAGCCCGCGGAAGCCGGTCCCGAAGAAGTTGCCCCAGCTGATGTAGTTCTCGATCGCGGCGATCGAGCGGCGGAGGGTCTTCACGGTCCCGGGGTCGGTGTTCTCCGGCTCCTGATCGGCCCGCTCCAGCATCGAGCGCAGCGTGGCGAGGGAGGTCACGGAGCGTAGCGCGCCGAGCCTGCGGATCGCCTCCACGCGCGTCTCGGGATCTTCGCCCGCGGCAAGGGTGAGGGCGATCGCCTCCTCGAGGGACCTGCGTACGCGTCGATCGGTCTCGCGCGCCAGTCGATCCTCCAGGGGGGCGAGATGCGCCGTGTTCTGCTGCTGGCCGAGCTTGATGACGGCGTCGCGACGGACTCGCGGATCCGGATGATGGAGGGCGAACAGGTCCAGGGCCTCCCGGATGGCCCGGCGGAGATCGGAGTCGGCGTCGGCCGGGACGAGCTCGAACTCGGCGAACCTGAGTTCGGCATGGTCCTCATCCAGGAGAAACTCGCCGGTGTCGATCCGGATGCCGCGCGCGTCGCCGTCGGCGTCGGCCGCCTGTTCGAGGAGAAAGGGGATTTGCGCGTCGTCCGTTTCGTGGATGTAGAGGACGCCGCCGCGCCACGCCTCGAGGGCGCGGACCAGGAGGGGGTCGGTGCCGTCCGTCAGGCTCCGGAGGATCTCCGCCTGGCGATCGGGATCGTCGGAGAGAACGGCCTCAACGAGGGCCGCTCGCTGGGCGGAGTCACCGCGGCAGACGATCGGCGCGGCGAGGATGACGGCGAACAGCAGGAGCAGGCGCATGGTTGCGGATTCGGATGGTCTGGGCTCGAAGGCTTCCGGCCGGGAAGGGGAGGGAGGCGGGAGACCCTGCCGCCTCCCTCCCGGCTGACCGGCGGGGCGCTGTCGGGCCCGCCGGAAGGGCTGCGGATCAGTTGTTGAGGAACTTCGCGCTGAAGGGTTCACCGGCGACGCCGGTGAAGCTCTTGATGATGCGGAACTGGCCGTTGGCGAGCGTCTCCCCGATGTACACGTTGTTCACGAGGTGATGGTTCTCCTGCATCACGACCTCCCCGGCGGGCCCCTTGAACTTCTGTCCGATCAGCGCGGTGCGGACCTTGTCCACCTCGAACGAGTCCGCCTGTTCGACCGCCTGCTTCCAGAGGTGGACGCCGATGCGGGAGAGGTTCATCGGGCTGCACGTGACGCGGCGGTTGGGGTCGATTCCGGTGACCCGGTACGACGAGCCCGTGACCACCGGCTTCTTGAGCCATGACATGAAGTCACGAACGAACTTCCGGTTCTCGGGAGTGCGGATCGACATGAAGTAGGTCCAGCAGCCCAGGTGTCCGGCGAGATCCTTCGCGGGGAGCCCGCGGAACTCGTCCTCGGAGATCGAGAAGGAGACGACCGGACAGCTCTCCGAGGTGAGACCGGCGTTCGCGAACTCCTTGAAGAACGGAACGTTCGTGTCTCCGTTCAGGGTGCTGATGACGCAGGCTTTCCCGCCCGCGGCGAACTGCTTGATGCTCGCGACGATCGTCTGGTAGTCCGTGTGGGCGAACGGAGTGTAAACCTCCTGGATGTCCGATTCCGGAATGCCCTTCGAGCGAAGGTATTCCTTCAGGATCTTGTTGGTGGTGCGCGGATAGACGTAGTCCGATCCGAGGAGGTAGAACTTCCTCTTTCCCTCGCTGAGCATGTAGTCCACCGCGGGGATGGCCTGCTGGTTCACCGCTTCCGCGGTGTAGAAGATGTTCGGGGAAAGTTCCTCGCCCTCGTACTGGACGGGGTAGAAGAGGAGGCCGTTGAGCTCCTCGAACACGGGCAGGACCGACTTGCGGCTGACGGACGTCCAGCATCCGAACACGACGGCCACCTTGTCCTGCTCGAGGAGCTGGCGCGCCTTCTCCGCGAAGAGCGGCCAGTTCGAGGCCGGGTCGACCACCACCGGCTCGATGAGATACTTCTTTCCGCCGACCTTGATGCCGCCGGACTTGTTGATCTCATCGAACGTGAAGAGCAGGACGTCCTTGAGGGAGGTCTCGCTGATCGCCATCGTGCCGCTGAGCGAGTGGAGGACGCCTACCTTGACCTTCTCCGCGGCGCCGGCCGCGAGCTGCATGCACGCGAGCGCGGCCGCCGCGACGCGCAACATCCGGTTCGGGATTCTGAATGGTTTCATTGGGGGATTGTGAGTGTGTGGTGTCAGAAGAGATAGCTGATGCCGGCGCCGACGATGAACCGGTCACGGTCACCATCGAGGCCGTCCTTGTAGGTCGTGTGGTCGTAGCGGACTTCGGGCTGGATGCGCAGCGAGGGGACGGGCTGGTAGTTGAACGTCAGGGTGAGGCTGGAGAGGCTGCCGTCGGCGTCCGGCGAGAGGATGGCGCTCCCGGTCCGGTTCGGGAGTTCGATGCCCTTGAGCCCGAGCCCGTCGCGGTCATCGAGATACTCGCCGCGGAACGCGATGCCGAACTTCGGAGTGAGATCGTACCAGATCCACGTGCCGATGGACCACAGGTCCCCGGCGGGCGCGCCGGACGGATCGAAGCGGAAGTAGTCGAACTCGAACCCGGTGTTCAGTTTCTCGCCGAAACGGCGGCCGCCGAGGATCGAGCCGCCGGCGACGTCCATGGACGAGCTCTCCTTGCCGCCGAATCCGACCAGGGTGATCCACGTGCGGTCGTCCGGGCGCAGCGCGATGCTGCCGAGGAATGTCTTCGCGTCGTTGTTGTCGATGGCGCCGGCGTACATTCCGTTCTGGACGCGCGCCTTGACCTCGAGCCAGTCCGTGAACGCGTAGCCCAGCTGAACTCCCGCGGCCGGGCCGTTGCCCGTGAAGAACCACTGGTAACCCTGGGAGAAGTTGGGATTCACCGCGCCGCCGTCGCCCGACTCGAAGTTGAGGAGCGAGATGAGCTGGCCGGCGCGCACGTTCAGGCCGGTGCCGATCGGGACGTTGAGCTCGAGATACGCCTCGCGAAGCGCCTCGAGACCCTGGTTCTCCCCGCCGGTGTTGAGCACGGGCGCGTCCTCGCCCCAGATCATTGAAACCCGGAACGCCGCGTCCCATGCCTCGCCGCTGCGCTCGACGGGCGTGCTGGCCAGGGTGAGCTTGACCTTGTTGATCGAGAATGAGTTGTGAGTCGTGTTCCAGAGGTAGGCGTCGGAGGCGCGATCGTCCGGTTCGGAGGTGTTGTAGAAGTAGGATGCCTGTACGAAGCCGCTGAGGGTGATGTCGGACAGGGCGGACACGAACTTCGGCGGCGGTGTTCCGCTGGGGAGGATGCCCTCACGCTGGGCGATGTTCTCGAGGGCCTCAAGCCGGCGGCGGAGTTCCTGGTTCTCCTGCTCGAGTCGCTCGAGCCGGGGTGTTTGCTGTGCGAACGCTGGAATGGCGCACAGGCCGAGTCCGACGCCCGCGAGCGCGGCGTGGCGCGGCCAGCGCCATGGCGGCGCCGCGGTTCCAGGTGCGGACGCGGCGGTGGAGGGGGAGTTGCTTGGTTTCATTCGCTTGTGTCTTGCAGCGAGGAATCTCGTTCGTCGGGTGCCGCCGGAATGGGGGCGCCAATCGGCATGACTGGAACGGAATCGCGACCCTGCTGACGCGGCCTCCCAAGGCAGCGGCCGTGCCATCCGCGGTTCCCGAACCCCCGCAGGCGTTGAAAGCTGTTCAGGGTGTGGATGAATGAAATTCAACGATCGCGTCGAACGCTTGGCGTGCCTGCGAATCGAAGCCGCCCATTCCCCTCGCGCCCGCCGGCGACCGCGGCGTATCCGCGCTCAAGGAAAGGCCGTGGGGAACGCGGGGGGACGGGACGGACCGCGCGCGGCCCCGGCACCGCGGGGCGCTCGGATGCCGCACGTTGCGCAGCGTGCTCAATCCGGGACACCGCCCGCTTCCGGGGGTGGCCCCGGCCGATCGTTGGCGTTGCACCGGCTCGCTGCTACCGTGCCCGCATTCGGATGAAAGCGATGCGAGACATTCTGATGACGGCGGCTTGCGTGAGTCTTCTCGCGAGCCCGGTTCCTGTGCGCGCCCAGGGGTCGGGCCTGCCGGGTGGCGATATGGGGTTCAACGCCGCGGTCGCCCAGTTGTTCAAGGACATCCCGGTTTTCTCCGCGGACGCCGAGACGGTCGTGAGCAGTCCCGCCGATCGATCGCAGGTGACGATTCCGATGAAGCTGCTGAAGCGTCAGGAGCAGTTCCGGGTCGAGGTGGACCTGATCAAGATGAAGGGGAGCGGAGCGGCCATGCAGGGCGTCCCCATGATGCAGAACCTCGGGCTCGCGCGGATGGCTACGCTTGTGCAGCCGAACCAGAGGTCCATGACCGTCCTCTTTCCGGATGTGAAGTATTACACGCGGATCGCCATGGCCGAGGCCGACCTGCCCAGGCCCGACGTGCGCATCGAGAAGCGGTCCGCGGGCCGCGACACGATCAATGGACAGGCCTGCGTGCGGCAACGCGTCACGATGACGTCCCCGGACGGCGTGAAGACGGAGGCAACGGTCTGGGAGGCGCCCCGCCTCGGGAATTTCCCGCTGCGGATCGAGGTGAAGCCCGACGAGGGCTCGATGCGGATGACCTTCCGCGACGTGAAGCTCGCAGAGCCGGAAGGCGACTTGTTCGAGGTGCCGAAGGATTACCAGGGCTTCAACAGCATCGGAGCGCTGATGCAGGCGGCCACACAACGGGCCTTTCGGCCTGCGGGCAGCCGCTGATCGGGCGCCTGAACGTGTTCGCTCTCCACCGGCAGAACACAGACCGGGGGCGGAGGAAACCCGGCGCGCGGTGCGTTCCCGGAGCCCGCGGAGCGGATTTTGCCGTGGCGCCGGGGCGGGGCTGCGTCTCCCGGCCGTCCTGGCCGTCAGCCCCGGGGGCTGTCGGTGCCGGAACCCGGAGACGCTACATGACCGCCTCGTCGAGCGCCTCGAGCACGCGATTTCGAGTGAGCACTTCCGGGAGCACGATCGGCTCGCGAGACGGGTCCTTCGGATAGACGAGAACGAGCGGGACACCCGCGCGATTGAAGCGCTGCAGTTCGCGGGTGATCTCCGGCGGAACGTCGGTGTAGTCGCCCTTCAGGGGGACGGCGCCGATCTCGTTGAGTTTGGCGCGCACGGGCGGGACATCGAGGGCGTTCACCTCGTTGGCAAGGCAGGTGAGGCACCAGTCGGCCGTGAAATCCACAAGGACCGGGCGTCCCTCCCTGCGCGCGGCCTCGACGGCGTCCGGCGACCATGGCTGCCACTGGATCCGGTCCGTCCGGTTCTCGCCGGCCGCCATGGCAGGTTTCTCCGCCCGCGTCGCGCGGCGCCAGTCGAGCCGGTTCTCGAGGGCGACGAAGTAGAAGAGCAGGACCGTTGCGAAGGCGAGGCCCATGGAGAACCGCTGTCGCTTCTGTCCGCGCTGGACGAACTCGCCCCAGATCCATGCGGCGGCGGCAACCCCGACGAGGAAGATGCCGACCCACAGCGGACCGGTTCGTCCGAACCGGGTTGCGGTGAGCGTGTACAGCCAGAGGGCGGTGGCCAGCATGGGGAAGCCCATGGCGATCTTGAAGCGTTCCATCCACCGGCCGGGTTTCGGAACAAAGCGCAGCCATGCGGGATGCCAGCTCAGGAGGATGTACGGCGCGGCCAGACCCGCGGCGATGGCCGAGAAAACGAGAACGATCGTGAGCGGGCTCGCGACGAACGCGTAGCCGAGGGCGGGGGCGAGGAATGGTGCCGTGCACGGCGTGGCCAGCGCCACCGCGAGCATGCCGTGGAAGAACGCGCCCGCGGAACCCTCCCGGCTTGCGAGCTCACCGGCCGTGTCCATGGCGCGCCCGGTCAGGTTGAACTCGAACACGCCGAAGAGACTCAGCGCCACGAGCAGGACGAGGGTTGTCATGGCGATCAGGAACACCGGATTGCCGAACTGCATGCCCCAGCTCGCGACGCCCACGGCCTGCTTCACCGCGATCACCACCCCGGCGAGCAGGAGGAAGGAGAACCACACGCCGAGGCCATAGATGATGCCGAGCTGGCGCACCCGGCGCGGTTCGCTGCCGGCCTGCCGCACAAACCCGAGAACCTTCAGCGCGATCACCGGAAGCACGCACGGCATGATGTTCAGGATGATCCCGCCCAGGAAACCAAACCCCATCGCGCCGAGCAGGCCCAGGGTCGTCTTCGGGTCCGCCGGGGCGGGCGCGCCGACGGATCCACCGGCGGGAGCTCCATCACTGGCCGCGGTGAAGGCGGGCGATGCGGCAACGGGAGCGGCGTCGGGCTTGTCCGCGATGGGAAGGGTGACGGCCGCCGCGAAGAGCGGGGCATGCCTGGGATCGGTGATCACGAGCAGCCCGGAGACGGATTCGGGCCATGTGTCGCCGAAGAGCTTCACCTTCTTCCGCAGCGCGATCGTGTCCCCGCTGAGCGATGGCGCCTCGGTTGCGGTGGAAACCTCGAAGTCTTTCCCGGAATAGGGATAGAAGTCGGGCCTCCCGCCGACGTCGGGCTTGCGCCACTGGATGACCAGGGGCCGTTCCTTCCCCTCCGGGGGACCCGCCCAGGCGGCCGAGGCGCCGGGCTCGGCAAGGGGGGGCGGAATCCGCGACTGGGCCCGTGCGATCCGCTCCGCATCCGTGGATGGGACGGTCGTGTCACTGATGACGAGGCGGCCCGAGACCTTCGCGCTTCCGGGAACGCAGAGGGCCTCGCATTCGAGCCAGTTCACGTCCGCATGGATCTCGACGCTCCCGTGCGGGGCATCGGAGGCGACGGCGAGGGGCACGAGGAGAGTGACGGTGCCGTGATAGACGTAGGTGATGAGGTCGCCCTGGACGTACTTCTCCGGCGCGGGCCACTGGATCTCCCCGGCGGTCAGGCCCGGGGGGAGGTTCCAGCGGATCTTCGTCGGCGCCCCGGAATCTCCGCCGTTGCGCCAGTAGGTGTGCCACCCCTCGTCCATGGTGAGCTCCACGCCCGCGTGGAACGTCTCACCCGGCTGCACCTGTTCGACGGGGAGGATCAGCCTGGCGGAGGTGGCGGCAGCCCGGGCCGGGGTGGCCCCCGCAATCGCAAGGATGGCGGCGAGGCAGAGAATCCAGCGCATAGGCAAGAAATGATACAGCGGCTTTCAATTTGCAAAACCTTCATGGGCGCGGAGCATCGGGGCATGTCTCGGCCCAACGAGCGGTCATTCACCTGGTTGCGGACCGGGCGCGAGGCGCTTGCGGCGATGCTGGTGGAGATCGAGGGAGCCCGGAAGTCGATCGCCCTCGAGATGTACATCTGGCAGGAGGGCGACATCGGCGATCGCTTCCGCCAGGCCCTCGCGGACGCGGCGGCGCGCGGCGTGCGGGTTCGCGTGCTCGTGGACGCCTTCGGGTCTCTCGAGCTGCCGGCGAACTACCTGCAGCCGGTGGTGGACGCAGGCGGCGACTGCCGGTGGTTCAACCCGATCGAACTGCGGCGCCTGACCTATCGCGATCACCGCAAGCTCCTCATCGTCGACGAGACGATCGCGTTCGTGGGCGGGTACAACATCGGCCGCGACTACAATGGCGACGGCGTCACGGAGGGATGGCACGACCTCGGCGCGATCATACGCGGCGAGCTGGTGGGGGAGCTGGCCCGCGCGTTCAATGCGATGTTCGGTGCCGCGTCCTTTGTCCACCGACGGCTCTCGCGCTTCCGGCGTTCCCTCCAGAATCAGCGGGTCCGGACGGCGGACGGCGAGATGCTGCTGCTGTCCCCGGGCCGCGGGCGGAACCCGGCGAGGGAGGCGCTCGTGCAGGACATGCTCGAGTCAAAGAACATCGATCTCACGACGGCGTATCTTCTGCTTCCGCGCCGCATGCGGCGCGCCCTCGGGGTTGCCTCACGCAACGGGGCGCGAATCCGGCTGCTGCTTCCGGGAAAGTCCGACGTGCGGCTCGCGCAGTATGCCGCGCGAGGCCAGTACTCCTACCTGCTCCGCGCGGGCATCCAGGTGTATGAGTACCAGGCGGCGGTCCTGCACACGAAACGTTACCTCCTGGACGACGTCGTCTATGTGGGATCGGCGAACCTCGATCTGCGCAGCCTGAACATCAACTACGAGCTGCTCGTGCGGGTCGAGGACCCCGTCGTCGCCGCGGAGGGCAGGACTCATTTCCTCGAGGACCTCGAGCGCAGCCGGCATATCACGCGCGAGGAATGGAGCCGGCGGCCATGGTGGGAGCGCCTGGCGGAACGCATGGCGGGCATGATCCTCGTGCGGATGGATCTGAGGTTCGCCATGCGGATGATGACCCGGGCGCGGATCGGCCACCGGGCGATGCCGCTGGCCGAGGCCCCGAAGGCGGAGCGGGTGGACGCCTGAACCCGTCGTCGGCGCGCTGCGCCGGGGGACCCGGGATGATCCGTCCGGCCGGCGACGGCTCAGGCGGCTTCCGCGATCGCCGCGTCGAGACGCTGCGCCGCCGTGGGCAGAACCCGCGCGAGCTCCGGGATGCGCGAATTGATCCGTCTCAGGAGCTGCGCCGCTCCCGCGTCCACGAGGCGGCCATACCATTTCAGGAACTCGGCGCTTGTCGCGGGTTCCTCGGCGTCGTCCACCGGGGTGGTTCGCTCGCCGGCGCCCACTTCGCAGAAGGCGATCGCGGCGCGGGCCTGCGGGCTGGAGGATGCGACCGAACGCCAGAGCGGCAGGGCGGCGGCGGTGTCACCCGCGAGGAGAAGCGCGGTGGCGCGCTGCGCGGCGATGCCCGGATGAGAGGTGTGATGGCGCACGGCTTCGCCGGTCCAGTCGAGCGCGAACGGAAGATAATCCGCGCGCGAGAGGGCGATCTCGCCGCCGAGGCTCCATGCGTCGGCGGACTCGGGGTTGCTCGAGATCACCTGATGGAGGAGTTGAAGCGCCTCGACGGGTTCCTGCCGCGCGTGCAGGAGGCGGGCGAGGTCCATCTTCACCGCGGTGGCGCCGGGGTCGATCTCGAGGGCAGCGAGCAGGGCGGCGCGGGCGCCGTCGGAGTCACCCAGCTGGGACAGGCAGTTGGCGAGGCAGTGGTGCGGCGCGACTCCGTGGATGGCGGGATTCACCGGGGAAAGCGCGGGCTTGTGACGCGTCGCGATGCAGCGACGGAACGCCTCGGCAGCTTCACGGGGGCGCCCCGATTTCAGGAGCGCAAGACCGTGCGTGAAATGGAGGGATGCGGTGGGTTCCGTGACACGGGCCAGGGATGAGTCCATGACACGGAGAATGGCGTCGGGGCGTCCCGCGCGCGTGAGGTGGGCGGTGTACTGGCTCAGCAGGGTCTCGCGCAGCTCCGGCACCTGCTGGGAAACGGGCTGTGCTCCGAGGGCGTCGAGCGCCTCCTGGTAGCGCGCGAGGCCTGCCTGTAGCTCCCCGGCGTGGATCAGCTCCAGGCCCAGGTTCATGAGCAGGCTGGCGTCGCCGGGGATCTCGCGGATCGCCATCTCGAGGAGGCGGAGGTTGCGCTGCGTCTTGTTCCGGTCGCGGACGACTTCCGTGGCGTAGCCATGATGCACGATCGCGGCTGTGCCGAGGGCGGTGTCCATGCCCCACTGCCGGGCGCGCACCAGGATGCTCGAAAAGATCTGCTCATGGACCCGGCTGACGTAGAAGAGCCCGGGCGCGTTGCGGAACAGACGCGGAACGTAGGAGGCGCCCTCCTGTTCCCGTCCGGTGTTCACGAGGGGCAGCCGGATGCCGAGCGCGGTGGGGTGTTGCATGTCGGCGAGGAGCCGCTCGTGGTGGGCGGCAGGGATTTCCTCGTCGGCATCGAGCGCAAGGACCCAGTCGCCGGTGACGTGTTCCATCGCGGCGTTGCGCGCGGCGCTGAAATCATCGTTCCACGTGAAGGAGTGAACCTCGGCCCCGAACTCGCGGGCGATCTCGACCGTGCGATCGGTGGAGCCGGTGTCGAGGACGACGATCTGGTCGGCGATGGGCTGTATCGAGGCGAGGCAGCGCGGAAGAAAGTGCTCCTCGTCCCGTGCAATGAGGCACACGGAGAGCCGCGGGCGCGCGCCTTCCATGGAGGCGCGGATCCGGGAAGGCAGCTCGAGGCCCCTGAGATGCGGCTGGCCCTTGCCCGGGAGGTTCCTGAGGAACTTGCGCGTCGCCCGGCATCCGGGAGCCAGTTCGCGGGCGCGATTCGCGCAGGCGCGGGCGAGCGCGATGTCGCCGGCGGATCGGGCGATCTCCGCGAGCAGGAGGAAGGCCTCGGGATGATGGGGACGGACGGCGATGGCCTCGAGCGCGGCGGACCACGCCTCCTTCGGCTTGCGTGCGCGAACGAGCTCGCGGGCCGCGTTGAGTTGGCCGAGGCGGGCGCATGCCGGCAGCGAGATGGGCGCCGGGCCTCCCCGCGGGCGGGAGGTCGTGGCGCTGGCCGAGTCGGCGCTGCGCCGCACGGGCGAGGCATCGGCCGGAGACGCCTCCGCGAGCCGGTTCAAGCGGTCCGCGACGGTTTCCGCGATCCGTTGCCATGAGAAATGCTCGTGCACGTGGCGGGAGCCGGCGGCGCCGCGTTCGCGGGCGGCGGCGGGATTCCCGGCCGCCTCACGCAGAAGCGGGACGAGGGCCGCGGTGTCCGGCTCGAGGAGCCAGCCTTGTCCGCGGAGCTCGATGTCCCCGAGGCGGGTTCCGATGACGTGGCGCGAGGCGGGTATGGTCCACGCGAACCCCCCCGCGAAATCATCCGCCGCGCCGCCGGATGTCATGATGACGGGGAGACCGCACGCCATGGCTTCAAGGATCGGCAGGCCGAAGCCTTCGCCGCGGTAGGGATGCACGAGGCAGTCGCACGCGGCGTAGAGGGCGGGGAGTTTGTCTGCCGGCCACTCCTCGTCGATGTACACGATCTCCGGCGCGTTCGGGAGCGCCTGGGCGGCGCGGATCCGTTCGGCCATGGTCTGGCCGGCGTAAACGGATCCTCCGCCGAAATCCTTGATGACCAGGCAGACGTCGTCCGTCGCCGTGAAGGCGTTGAGCCACGCCTTCAGGAGAACATCCGGTCCCTTGCGGTGGATCGTGCCGCCGACGAAGAGGAACTTGAACCGCTTCTTCGTCGGGAGGGGCAGGGGTTCGATCCCGGGATGGAACCGCGTCGGATCAATGCCGTTCGGAATGACGTGCACCTTGCCCGCGGGAATGCCGGACTCGATGTAGCACGAGCGGACGTACCGCGACGGAACCCAGAATTCATCGACGTTCGGGGAGGCGGCGACCCATGTCGCGGGCAGGGCGCCGTATTCCCACGGCTGGATCACGACCAGTCGGCCGGTGGTTGGACGGGACCAGTCGGGGGGCCATGAGTGCCGGACCGTGATTGCGCGCTCTGCGGCGCCGGACTGCAGGCGCGCCGCGAACCGCCCGAGATCAGGGCACGCAAGATGCCGCGAATCCGCGGGGCGCGGCCCGACCGCCGTCACCTCGATCCCGGGGTGGCCCGACATCGCCTCGCACAACGATCGATTCACGTGGGAGAGACTGCCGAAATCGAGGAACGACCCCTCCCACGCGACCCTGATGCGCGGTGGTTGCGCGGCCGGATTGGCCGGATGGATCGCCCGCCCGGTGCGTGAGGGGGCGTGCGGTTCGGGCAGCGTGACGCGGTGGCGTGCCGCGAGCCTTGCGAGGGTTTCCCGGCGATCGGGATGTCGCTCGGAGAGATGGAGCGCGGCGGCGATGAGACGTTGCGTTTCGGCGTCGCACCCCTGCGGAAGCCGCTGGTCGAGCGTGGCGATGATGTCCTCGATGCGCATGACGCGTCGCTGCACCCGTGTATAGCGATCGTCGTCATGGATGACCGTGGCGAAGAGGTTGTGGCGCAGCTCGAGGCCCGCGGCGCGCAGCCGCCTCGAGAAATCGACGTCCTCGCCCTGGTAGAAGCCGAGGGCGTCATTCCACGCGACCCTCTCCAGAACGGTCGCCTTGAGGATGACGCAGCCGCCCGTGACGTAGAGACAGGGGTCGGTGTCGTGGTAGTCGAGGAGGACGGCGCCACGGGTGCCGCCGGTGGACGCCCAGTCCCAGAAGCGGGTGCCGTCAGGATTCAGCAGGCGAACCGACATCGCATCGTAACCTTCTCCGAAGCGGCGGAGTCCTTCCGCGAAGCCGGGCGTGAACACGAGGTCATCGTCACTGACGACGACGTGGTCATGGCGCGCGACGGCGGTGAGCGCGTTGCGCATCTTGCCGAGCCGGCCGGCCCGCGCCGCGGCGGTGAGATCGATGTACCGCACGCCGGGGATGCGCTCGTCGAATTCACCACCGACCAGGATCTCGTATTCAGGAAGGCCGAGCGCGCGAATGCTCTCGACCTGGCGACGCAGTTTCTCGGGGCGTCGGCCGTTGGTGATGATGCAGAAGGAGTAGCCGGGTGTGCGGCCCTCGACCGGGCTCGAGGCCGGCTGCAGGGCTGTGCGGACGCGCGCGGCCTGTGCCGCGACGGCGGGGCCGGCGGAGTCCTCGAGTTCACGCGGGGAAAGCGCGAGCAGCGCGAACAGGAGGGAGCTCTGGCGTGAGCGGTTGCGCCGCAGGAACTCGGCGGGTGCCGCCGCCGCGGCGGCCACCGCGAGCGCCTCGAGCGCGAACGCCACGTGCTGCGGGAGGACATCCGCCCCCGGTGCGAGACGGTTGATGACGGCCGCGAGGGCCTCCGACGGGTGGGCGGGACTGTCCGCGGTGAAGGCATCGTCGCCCGTGCGGGGTCCGGTTTCTGCGGCCGTGCACGCGGCGAGAAAGGCGTCCGCGCACGCGCGCTGGACCAGGCACCGGAAGGCCGTGAGTCCGGTCTGGGGATCACCCCACCGGGAGAGGGCGAGCCCGACCAGGAGGAGGGTTTCCGGTTCGTCCGAAGCGAGCTCGGCCATCCGGGCACACGCGCGGGTGCAGGCGTCGGTCCTGCCGTTCCGGTAGGCGCGAATGGCCCTTTCCAACAGTTCGTCGAGGGCGGGTGAACGTCGGTCGCGGCCGGGAAGTTCCCCTGCCTTCGGGGTGCCCGAATCCACAGCCTCCGGATCGAGGCAGCGGCGAACGATCGCCGGGAGCACGGCGCCGGGATCGGCCGTGGCGGCGCGCTTGGCAAAGTCCAGTGCGCCCGCGTGATCGCCATACTTGAGGAGAATGAGCGCGGCGAGCGTGGCGGCGCGGGCCTCGGCCGGGGGATCGTCGCCCGTCACGGGGAACGCGAACGGGAACAGCGCCGTGAGGCCGTGGCGGTCGATCATGCGTCGAACGACGCGCGCCTCGTAGCGCGTATCCGGGCTGGAGGTGAGCTTTGACAGCGACTGCTCGTGCCGCCGGTAGATGCCGACGACTCCGTTCACATGGCGGAAGTCCGCGACACCCGCGAGGCGGGTCCAGAACTCGAAGTCATGCGCCCGCGGAAACTCGGGGTCGTAGCCGCCGTGGCGGTCGTAGCACGACTTGCGGACGAGGGTGCAGACATTCGGGATCCGATTCGCAACGGCGGAATCGCTGAGGAGGGCATCGTTCCAGCCGAAGTAGTCGTTGTAGCTCCAGAGGCCGTCCACCTCGAGGTTCTGGTTGGCGACCTGGAGATCGCCGTAGAGGACGTCGACGGTGGGATCGAGGCCGAGGGCGTCGGCGTATCGCCGGAGCGTATGCGGGAGGATGACGTCGTCGGAATCGAGCCAGACGATGAATTCGCCCCGTGCCTCGGCGATGCAGCGGTTGCGGGTCGCGGGGCCGCCGCTGTGTTCCTTCCGGAAGTAGCGTATGCGCGGATCGGTGAAGGATGCGAGGACGGTGGCCGTGTTGTCGGTGGAGCCGTCATCGACGACCACGATCTCGAAATTCGTGTATGTCTGCGCAAGCGCGCTCTGGAGTGTCTGCGCGATGAACGCCGCACGGTTGTACGTGGGAATGCAGATGGAAATGAACGGATCGTCGACGGATGCCCGGGGGGAGGCGGATGGCATTGCCGGCGCCGTCGGGGCGGGTCTCCTCGCGATCAGGCGGGACGCCTCCATGCGCGACTCCCCGGTTCGCGCGAAGGCGACCAGCCGATCGTGGAACTCGCGGATTCCCGGGTGCTTGAATGCCGAGTAGTCGCGCATGAGCTGGTGGCGCGCGTTCTTCGTCTCGAGCTTGGCATCGGTCGCGGCGTAGTCGTGGAAGATGACGGCGAACGGCCAGTAGATGGTGGGATGGCCGCCGAACCTGGAGGCGATGCGATAGGAGAGTTCGACGCCTTCCCCGCCGAAAAGCAGGGGGTCCATGCCGCCGAGGGCGCGAAAGACTTCCGTCCGGAACGCGCTGTTGCCCTCGGTGTCAATGTCCGCAGGGAAGGGCGTGTCTCCGAGGTCGTAGTGCCGGGCGCGGCTGTTGTTCGGATGCTCGGACTTCGGGAGAACCTTTCCGCGGAGGGCGGCGATGTCGAAGGTGTGGAACGCCTCGACGACGGACGCAAGGTGGCCGCGGGCGACGATGGCATCATCGTCGATAAATGCGACGATCGGCGCGCGTGCGAAGTGGACGCCAACGTTGCGACCCTCGGAGAGGATGACGTTCATCGGCATCCGGATGTGCAGGATCGGGCGCCGTGCGAGTTCCTCAGCGATGGATTCGTTGCCGCCGTTGTCCACGACGATGATCTCGTGGGGAGGCGCGGAGGGATCCTGGAGCGAATCGAGGCACTCGATCAGTCCGTTCCCGATCCTGTAGGCGACGATCACGACCGCGATCGCGGGGTCCTGTCCGGCGGGACGATTGTCGGTTCTCGGCAGGAGGTCATGGCAGATGTGCTGCCGGTACGCGTGGCAGGCGGTCTGGGCCTCGAGGAAACGTCGTTCCCTGAGAAGGTCGAAGGCCTTCCGGAGATGAGCAAAGGGGTCGGAGGCGGGACGGTCGGCGGCGGGCGGGGAGGCGGAGAAGATTGGGACGCCGCGGGCGTCCGACAACGCCGCAGCCGTCGGCGCGTGTGCTTCGTCCGCAGCGTCCGATTCCGTGGCGAGAAGGATGAGCGCCTCACGGGCGGCAGGGTGTCCGGGATGCATCGTGAGCGCGCGGGCGTAAGCCATGCGCGCCGTGGCAAGATCCCCGGCGGCGGCGGCGAGATCGCCGAGCGTCACGGAGAGGTCGGCGTCGCCGGGGTGGCCGGCGCAGGCGCGCTGCAGGGCGTCGCGGGCCGCGGTGATGTCCCCGGATTCGATCGCGGCGCGGCAGGTCGTAAGGAGCGTCCGGAGTTCGTCCGCGGGCAGCCGCGGTTGAATGGCCGCTTCGGACTCGTCGCGAACTTCAGCGGGCGCGGCATCCGGCATGCGGATCAGCCGGCCATCCTTGTGGCACAGGGGATCGCCCCGACCGGCGGGAATCGTCGGGAACCCGGACGTCGAGGATCCGCGGATGATCGCGATCTGCGTCCGCGGGGCGTCGGAGGCCGTGCTGCTCCGGGTCAGACCCATGAACACGACGTCGAGGCCGGAATCCCTGAGGAGAGCCTCGAGCTCGTCGAGGTTCCATTCGCGTACATGCGCGGGATTGTCCGGAGGCCCCATGTGACCGCGGCCGCGGGCGAGATCCCGCTCGGGCGTGGTGAGAACCGCGACGCGAGCGTGCCGGAGCAGGTTCCTCAGGAGATGCAGCAGGGCGGACGGGTCGACGAGGTGTTCGATGACGTCAGAGCAGATGACGACCGACCGCTCGAGGAGGGTCTGCGGAAGGTCGAGAGTGTCACAGACCTCGAGGTCGGCCTCGATCCAGCGGCCCGAAGGCAAGTGCTCGCGGCAGTAGGCGAGGTTCGAACCGAAATCGACCCCGGTGATCTCGAATTCCGGAGCCAGCGCCGTGAGCTTCCCGGCGTGGCCGCACCCGAGATCGAGCACGTGCCCGCAGCCGAGGTCCCGCGCGAGAATCGCCGCGATGGAATAGACGTCGGGCTGCCAGACGATGCCCTTCGATTCGCTGACACTGTCCTCGTAGTATTCCGGACGGAGCCGGGAGCAGTAGCCGTGGGGCAGATGGAACTCGACGGGGGCGGCAGGCTTGGCGGATACGGTGGAGGCGGGCGCGGGGCCGGCCGGCCTCGGGGACTCGGCGGCCTTCGTGATCTCGTGAGGGATGGCCGCGTCGCGCCGGACACCTTCGATCACGAACTGGCCGATGCCATCGCCGGGGCGTATCTCGACATCAAAGTGCGGCGACCACTGTTCGCGCCACCATTCCGGCGGCTCCACGGTGAGGTGCAGATTCTCGCCGGATGGACCCAGCAGACCGCTGGGCCGGGTCGACACCGAGACCATGAGGCGGCGCGCGAGGCGCGCGGCCTCGCGAATCACGATCCGGACGTCATTCGCGGTGAGGTGCTCGAGGACGTCGAACGAGACGAAGCGATCGAAAGGCCCGGTGAGACACGCGAGTGTGAGCGCGTCTCCCTGGAGCTTCTCGGGGGCTGGAATGCGGGCGAGGGCTTTGCGGGAGATCTCGACGGCGAGGACCCTGTTGCCCAGCGACTCGAGGTGCGCGGCGAGCTGGCCGTTGCCCGCCCCGAATTCGAGGATCCGTTCGCCGCGGATCGGGCGGCCGAGTCGCTGGAAGAGCTTCAGTCCGACGTTCGAGCGGTACTCCGGATGGGTCGAGTGACAGAAGTCGTAGAGGTCCTCGTACGGATAGGTTTCCCCGTAAAGCACGACGCCGGGCCGCCGGAGAATCCATTCGATCTCGCCGGGGGCGTGCGTGGCCGCGGGTGGGGAGCCGTCCCCATACCCGTGGTGCGCGGTCTTGAAGCCGTCGAACCCGAACAGGTCCACGGGGATTCCGAGAGATGCACAGAGCTGCACCAGCGCGAATCCGGTGGACGGGTTCGTGACTTCGGGGATCAGCGCATGGACATCCGTGCGGGCGCTGAGGACGGGACGTGGATTCGCGCGGTTGAACTCGGCGAGATTCACGGACTCACGCGCGGCCGCGGTGAACGGGCTGAATTCGGGGGGGCCGTCGCGGTGCTCGATGTCGGTCCATGCGGACGTGCAGCGGAGGGTTGTGCGCCGGCCGACGTCCGGCGGGAAGCCATCGATGCGGTAGTTGTCGAGGCGGATGATCGAGGTATGGGAGTCAATCAGGCGTCCCAGGGGGCGGGAGGGCGTGGCGTTGCCGACAATGGCGATCGGCCCGATCTGCTGCTGGAGAAGTTCCTCGGCGGAACCAGGGGAGGATTTCATTTGGGCGAGTTCAGTCCGTCCGTGGGCGAGGTCTGGTGCTGCGGGCGGCGAGGTTGGGCGAGGCGCAGGGAGCGGACCGCGCGGGAGGTTCCGGTGAGGGGGACAAGGGCCGCCGCCGGGGGAGTGCCGCCGGGCGTGCGGCGGAACCGCCCGGCGGCTGGAGTGACTACTGGAGGAGCTGGAGCGCGCTCTGCGGCAGGGTGTTGGCCTGGGCAAGCATCGCGGTGCCGGCCTGCACGAGGATGTTGTACCGGGCGAATTGCGTGCTTTCCTCGGCGACATCCACGTCCTGGATCCGCGAGCTGGCGGCGATGAGGTTCTCGCGGTTCACCTGCAACTGTTCGGAGGTGAAGTTGAGCCGGCTCTGGTAGGCGCCGATGGTCGCGCGGTCCGTCGCGAGGCGGTTGATCGCCGCCTTCACCTGGCTGAGGGCGGTGGCCGCGGCGGAGGTGGTGGAGATGGAGGTCGCGTGGTCGAGCGCGCTGGTGTACGGGCTGGCGCCGAGGTCGATGCCCTTCATCGCGAACGTTCCGCCCTCCGAGTCGGTCGTGATTTCCAGGGTCGCGCCGTCGAAGAGGCTGACCCCGTTGAACTCCTTCGAGGCGGTGTTGTGGATGTACTCCTGGATCTGGTTGAACTCCGCCTGGTAGAGCGCGCGATCCGAGTCACTCTTCGTGATGTCCTGCGCGAGGATCGCCAGTTCGCTCATCCGGTTCAGGCCGTTGGCGATCTTCTTGAGATAGCCGTCCTGGGTCTGGGTGAAGGAGATGGCGTTGCCCACGTTCGAGCGGGCGGCGTTCAGCCGCTGCACCTGCGCGTCGAGACGGGAAGCCACGGCGAGGCCGGCGGCGTCGTCGGACGGATTGGCGATCTTCGACCCGGAGCTGAGCCGTGCGAGTGACTTGGCGAGCATCGCGGAGCTCGTCGAGAGATTGGATGCCGCGTTCTGCGCCTGGATGTTCGTGTTGATGACCATTGAGTTTGGTGATTAGAGCGTTGCGGATGGCGTGATCCCGGTGCTCTCCACGAGCGGGCCGGAGGGGGAGTGCTGAGCCTCGCAGGCGGGCTCGGCCGGGAGGTCGGCGGAGCGCTCTGCGGACGTGCGCAGGCGAGGCAGCCGGGGCCGGACGCTGTCCAGCGCCTGTCGGTTGTTGCGCTGGATCTCGTCGTAAACCTCCTGCCGGTGAATGGGCACCCTCGTGGGTGCCTGAATGCCGAGGCGCACCTGGTCGCCCTCGATGCGTACGATCTTCACGGTGATTTCACCGGCGATGACGACGCTCTCATTGATCTTGCGGGAGAGGACGAGCATGGGAGTGCGCGATGAAGGATGGATCAGGAGACGGCCGGCAGCGGGTACTGCAGGGGAAACGAGGCGGCATTCAGCGGGATGACCTGCTTGCCGATGCCGGTGCGGCGGTTGATGACGATCGGGCCCTTCAGATTCACCGTGGGCCTGCCGTTGCCATGCAGGGTCACGATGTTCAGCAGGCACGCGTCCTCCGGGTTCGTCAGGCCGAGGAAGGCGACATCGTCCTCGTCGAGGTCCGGCTGATAGTCGGTCGCCAGCACCTGGGGAGGCAGAACGAGGAACGAATGATTCGGCGCCTCGAGCATCTGGAGCCACAGGAACGGGCTCTCCTCCGGATCGCTCACGAGCGCGTAACTCGTGATCGGCTCGAACCCGAACAACCCGAATGGCAGGCGAACGGCGGTCTGCCGGGCGGGCCCTGTTGTTTCACACGTGAGCATGGCGGACATCTTGATCGTGCCGCGGACCAAGCACCCGGTGTGCCATGCTCGTCAGCCGGTGGAGGCGTCGGGCTGAACACTCTGTGCCCCAACGACATACCTTCTTCATCACGCATGCGCGCGCCGCGGCAGCCGCCCTTCGTCCCGGCAAATTCGGCCGTCGGGGCCTCCGGAGGGGATGAAGTTGCCGCCACGGTCCCGTGCGTGCGGCAGGAATGGCCGAGTGCCTCCTCGATCCGGCGGCGGGCCAGGGCCTGCGGGAAGGTATTGCCCACCGCGGCCGCCCCGATGGGCCGGCCTCAGTGGGCGACGCAGTACAGGAACTTTTCGCCCCGCAGGTAGATTTCGCGGCCGGCCAGCGCGGGTGTCGCGCTGAAGGAGTCGTCCAGCCGGTTCTCGGCCAGGAGCGCGTTGTCGCGTTCGTGGGTGAGGACGACGGTCGTTCCATCCCGTCCGGCGATGTAGATCCGGTTCGCGGCACCCACCGGCGAGGCGAAGATGAAATCCCGCAGCGCGTCGAGCCGAAGGGGTTCGCCCCGCGCTTCGCCAGTCGCCGGATCGAGCCGGGAGAGGAGGTTCTGATTGTGGCGGAGGAAGTAGAGCGTGTCGCCGTACACGAGCGGGGAGGAGACGTAGGGCGTGAGTCTGTTCAGGCGCCACGCCACCCGGTCGGTGCGCGTGATGTCGCCGCGGGCGCCATCGAGCCGGATCGCGAGCATCGCCTGCCGATAGTAGCTGCTGCCCGCGATGACGATGCCGTTCCAGTGGACGGGCGAGGAGACGACGTTGTCCGTGAGACCGGCGCATTGCCAGAGTTCCTCGCCCGTACGGAGGTCGTAGCCGCGGACGCGGCGCGTGGCGCTCACGATCACCTGCGCGCGCCCGGCGTGCTCGACGACGAGTGGCGTGGACCACGAGGTCGGCTCGTCGCGCGGAACGCTCCAGAGCACCTCGCCCGTGTGCTTGTTGAAGGCGTGGAGGGCGGAGTCGCCTTCGTGATCCCAGGAGACGATGAGGGTGTCCCCGTGCAGAACGGGGGAACTTCCCTCGCCGTGCGCGTGCAGGGAGTGCATGCGACCGAGGTCCTTCTGCCACACGATCGCGCCGTCGAAGTCGAGGCAGTGGAGTCCGCGCGATCCGAAGAACGCGTAGATCCGGTGACCATCCGTGACGGGGGAGTGCGAGGCGAGGCTCCCGGTGCGGTGACCTCCTTCATGGGGGAATGCCTCTCGAACCGCCGTTTCCCAGAGCAGCCGTCCCGAGCGCCTTTCGATGGCGGACACGACGAATCGATGATGGAAGCGAACGGGGACGTTGTCGTGGCTGCCGGGGGCGCGGTCATGCACGGGGGCCTGCGGATCCCCGACCGGAACGGCCGTCAGCACGATCACCCGGTCGCCGTGGACGATGGGAGAGGAATGCGCGCGCCCGGACATGGGAACCTTCCAACAGACATTCGAGGTCTCGCTCCAGTGCACGGGGGGATCCGCACGCGGCGCGACGCCGTTCGCGGCGGGCCCGCGCCAGTGGGGCCACGAGTCCGGGAGTTGCGCGTCTTCGGCCGGGGCGCGCAGTGCGCAGGCGCAGAGCAGGAGGGCGATGCGTGCACCGGGAAGGTTCATGTCACGCAGCGTAGGCGCCGGCACGCGCGAGACAAGGCTGGTGCAGGGTCCGCTCAGGGCCCCAGCAGGACGAGCTGGCCCTTGCCGTCGGTGACGATCTGGTCCATGCGGCACTGGTCGGGGCGTTTGTCGGGACGCCAGCGAATGAAGCGGGTGCCATGGCGGAATCGGCTGCCCGTCACGTGGTCGTAAGCGACCTCGACGACCAGCTCGGGACGGAGCGGCTTCCATTCGTCCGACCGGCGGTTGCTCCAGCGGCTGGGTCCCCCGGGCGCCCTCCCCGTGAAGCCGGGTGGTTCGATCCGCTCCTCCAGGTCCTCGAGGAGTCCCTCCCGGCGCTCGCGCGGGAGGCTGGAGCAGAAACCGACATGATGCAGCAGGCCCTTGTCGTCATGGAGCCCGAGAAGGAGTGATCCGAACCCCCGTCCGCGGGAGGAGTAGCGGAAGCCGCCCACGACGCAGTCAGCGGTCCGGACGGCCTTGACCTTCACCATCTCCGTGCGTTCGCCCGGGGTGTAGGGACTGGCGTGCTTCTTGGCCACCACACCGTCCAGCTCCGGGCCTGCCGCCGAAAACCATTCGCGGGCCGTGGCGGGATCCGCCGTCGCCGGGGAGAGCCGAACGCGGTCATGATCGAACTGCGCGCGGGCGAACTTCTCGAGGGCGCCGCGGCGCGTCGACAGCGGCTCGTCCATCAACGACGTGCCCATGGGATCCACGAGGAGATCGAAAGCGATGAAGATCGCCGGGTGTTCGCCCGCCAGTCTGCGCACCCGGCTGGCCGCGGGATGGATCCGCTGGAGCAGGTCATCGAACGACAGACGTCCGCCCAGCGGAACCGCGATCTCGCCATCGAGCACGAACTGGCGCGGCTTGAAGTGCAGGAATGCCTCCACGAGTTCCGGGAAATAGCGGGTCAGCGGCTGGCCCGACTTGGACTGCAGCTCGACGGCGTCGGGGTCGCGAAACACGAGGCAGCGGAAGCCGTCCCACTTCGGTTCGTACTGCCACTCCGGTCCTTCGGGAAGCCTATCGACGGAGCGCGCCTCCATCGGAGGAAGGGGCCGCTGGACCGGGAGGTTCATGGAGCCTGGCGAAGGTCGAATCGCCCGCGGGCGCGCAGCAACGGTTCCCACAGGTCTCCGATCCGCTCAAGACGGGCGAGCATGTTGTCGATGCGGAAGTCCCCGATCTCGATGCCGTCCTCGATCTCGTCCCATGTCACCGGCGCGGAGACGGTGGCGAGCGGCTTGGGGCGGACCGAGTAGATCGAGGCGAGCGTGCGTCCCCAGGCGTTCTGGTTGTAGTCCACGAGCACCCGGCCGCGCGGGCGCCTGGCGATCCGGTACTCGGCGGTGACGCGTTCGGGGTCCACCTGCTCGAGGCCCCGCGCGAAGCGTTTCGCGAAGGTCCAGACCTCCTTCTGGGTCGGGCCGCGGACGATCGGGACATAGACGTGGATGCCCCGGGAGCCGGTGGTCTTCGCAAAGTTGGGCATGCCCAGCTGATCCAGCGCGCGATGGACCAGGAGCGCAACTTCCCGCACGCGTCCGAACGGAACGTCACCGACGGGATCCAGGTCGAAGTGGAGGAAATCGGGGCGGTCGGTGTCATCGCACCGCGCGTACCAGGGATTCAGGTCGATGCAGCCGAGGTTCACCACCCAGAGGAGCGAGGCGAGGTCGCGGACGATGGGAAAATCGATGATGTTCCCGGAGTCGTGTTTGATCGTGCAGACCTCGATCCAGTCGGGGCGGGGGTTGGGCGCGCGCTTCTGGAAGAAGAATTCGCCGGTGGCGCCGTCCGGGTAGCGCTTCATGACCATGGCGCGGTCCACCAGGTGAGGGAGAAGCCATGGTGAGAGGCAGGCGTAATACTGGAGCAGGTCACCCTTCGTGATTCCGCGGTCTGTCCAGAAGATCTTGTTCAGGTTCGTCAGCCGGACCTCGCGCGAACCGACACGGACTTCAGCGTGCGGATCTTCGCGCGGGATCTGGGGAATCATGGATGCCTTCCGAGCCATGGTACGCAGTGTCAGTCCGGTCGTGAGGTCACTGGAGCCTCCGCAACCGGAAAGCTAGCACGATGCCAGCCGCGGGAAGCGGTTCGACGCAGTCGCGGCGCGCCGGCCATGCCCGGGGACCCGGTGCCGTGGTGCAATTTGCAGGATCCGCGGCACGGCGCGCCCTCCATGGGGGCGGCAAGGCTGGCGGGCAGGCGGCCGAAATGACAGGGTCCCGGCCCATGAACCTTCCTCGTCGCGCGTTCATGGCTCGGTGCGCCGGTGCGACCGGAGCACTGCTCTTCCATCAGAATCTCGCGCCCCTCCTTGCGGCCCCGGAGGACCGGGGATTCCTGATCGGTGCCTGCGACTGGTCAATCGGGAAGATGGCGGATCCGGGCGCGCTGGACGTCGCGCGCGAGATCGGCCTCGACGGCGTGCAGGTGAGTCTCGGCACCGTCGGCAACGACATGGCCCTCCGCCAGCGAAAGGTGCAGGAAGCCTATCGGCGGAAGTCGGCCGAGACCGGGGTTCGGATCGCGTCGCTGGCGATCGGCGAGCTGAACAGCATCCCGTTCAAGTCGGACCCGCGCACGGTCGAGTGGGTCCGGGACTCGATCGACGCCGCGCGTGCGCTCGACCGGAAGGTCGTTCTGCTCGCCTTCTTCGGGAACGGGGACCTGAAGGGCGACGCGGAGGGGACGCGTGAGGTCGTTCGCCGTCTGAAGGAACTCGCGCCTGCCGCCGAGAAGGCCGGAGTGATCTTCGGGATCGAGAGCTGGCTCAGCGCCGAGGAACACATGGACATCATCGATCGCGTGGGATCGAGGGCCGTGCAGGTGTACTACGACGTCGCGAACTCGGAGAAGATGGGCTACGACATCTACCGGGAGATTCGATGGCTTGGATCAAAGAATGTGATCTGCGAGTTCCACATGAAGGAGAACGGCGCGTTGCTCGGGCAGGGCCGGGTGGACTTCAGGAAGGTGCGCGCGGCGATCGAGGACATCGGGTACCGCGGCTGGATGCAGATCGAGGGTGCGATCCCTCCGGGCGGGGAGGTGGTTCCGAGTTACTCGCGCAACCGGGAGTTCCTGCGGGAGATCTTTCCCGAATGACCGGCGGATCGAGTCGCGCGGCCGGGCGATTCGGGACGCGATCGTGCCGGTGCGCTTGGCGGCAGATCGCTTGGCGCGTCCGGAATCCGGTGCTAGAGGCTGGATACGATGGAATCGATCCAGTATCGCGGCGAACGTCCCCGCGGCCGCGTGGAACCGGACGAGCCATGGCGGGGCAGACCGAAGGCACGGTCGTGGATCGGACGCTTCGGAGGGGTAACTCTGGCTGCGGCGATCGGGTTCATCATGGCCGGGAATGAAGCGGACGCAGCCGGCCCCGCCGAAGTCAGCGTCCTCGATCGAATCGACGCTGGCGCCGGCAACCGGCACTATCCCGGCACGCGTCCTCCACTCCGGCCCGCCCCGTTGATCAAGCTGCCGATCGGCCATGTGCGTCCGGCCGGCTGGACGCGACGGGTCCTGGAACTTCAGAACGCGGGATTTCACGGGAACCTGCCCGCAATCAGCCGGTATCTGACCCGCGAGGACAATGCATGGCTGAGTCCGGACGGCCGGGGCGCCAACGGCTGGGAAGAGGAACCCTACTGGCTCAAGGGATTTCAGGATGCCGCGTTCCTCCTGGATGACGAGGAGCGCGTGCAGCAGGCGCGGGTCTGGATCGAGGGCGCCATCCAGAGCCAGCAGCCGGACGGCTGGTTCGGCCCGGGCGAGGGGCGCACGGGAATCGCCACGGACCTGAAGGGCCGCGAGGACCTCTGGCCGAACATGATCATGCTCTTCTGCCTGCAGTCGTATCACGAGCAGACCGGCGATCCCCGTGTGCTCGAGCTGATGACGCGATACTTCCGATACCTGCTGGAGCTGCCCGAGGAGAAGTTCCTTGTCGGTTACTGGCCAAAGATGCGCGGCGGCGATCTGCTCTGGAGTGTGATCTGGCTCCACTCGAGGACGGGCGACGACTGGCTGGTCGAACTCGCGCACAAGGTCCATCGGAACACCGCGCGCTGGGACGAGGGCCTCATCAACCTGCACAACGTCAACATCGCCCAGGGCTTCCGGGAGCCCGCCGAGTACTTCCTCGTCTCTGGCGACGCCAATTTCCTTCATGCGACGGAGCGCGTCTGGCGGACGGTGCGCGACACGTACGGGCGCGTGCCGGGTGGCATGTGGGGAGGCGACGAGAATTCGCGGCCGGGGTACGACGGCCCCCGACAGGCGGTGGAGACATGCGGGATGGCGGAGGCGATGCTCTCGCACGAGATCCTCCTGTCGATCACCGGCGATCCGACCTGGGCCGATCGCTGCGAGGATGTGGCGTTCAACAGTTTCCCGGCGGCTTTCACCGCGGACATGAAGGCGCTGCGTTACCTCACGGCGCCGAATCAGCCGCAGAGTGACCATGTCAGCAAGGCGCCCGGCATCCAGAACGGCGGCCCCATGTACTGCATGGATCCGCACGACCATCGATGCTGTCAGCACAACGCGGGACACGGATGGCCGTACTTCGTGCAGCACCTCTGGTATGCCGCGCCGGGGGATGGGCTCGCCGCCGTGATGTACGCTCCGAGTGTCGTGCGGGCGCGCGTGGGCGAGGGCGCCGGCACCGAGGTGA
This sequence comes from uncultured Verrucomicrobiota bacterium, assembly GCA_964389135.1. GTDB lineage: Bacteria > Verrucomicrobiota > Verrucomicrobiia > Limisphaerales > CAIMTB01 > CAIMTB01. The sequence goes on from CAYMDA010000010.1 coordinate 61,022, forward strand.
CCATCACGGAGGACACTCGGTACCCGTTCCGAGACTCCGTTGAACTCAGGATCGCGACGCCGTCACCCGTCAGCTTCCCGCTGTACCTCCGCGTGCCGGACTGGTGTTTGGACGCGCAGTTCCGCGTCAACGGCAGGCGGCTCCGGGCGGAATCCCGCGCCGGTTCGTTCGTGCGGATCCAGCGAGCATGGAAGGATGGCGACCGGGTGGAAATCCGGCTTCCCATGGAGGTCGAGGTGAAGCCATGGCCCGAGAATCGTCAGACGGTTTCCGTGCAGCGCGGACCGCTCACGTTCTCGCTGCGGATCGAGGAGCGCTATGAGCGCCGCGGCGGCACCGAGGAGTGGCCCTCGTGGGACATCTATCCGGATTCGCCATGGAATTACGGACTCGAACTGCCCGAGCGCCGGTCGAGCCGCGCGTTCCGCGTGGTCGAGACGGACTGGCCCGCCGATGACCAGCCATGGGCGGTGACCTCCGCGCCGGTGCGGATTCGCGCCACCGGCAGGCGGATCCCCGAGTGGACGCTCGACGGGCGCGGCCTCGTGCACGAGGTGCAGCCCGGGCCGGTGATCTCCGAGGAACCCTCGGAATCAATCACCCTGATCCCGATGGGGGCGGCGCGCCTTCGGATCTCGGCGTTCCCGGTGATCGCCCGAGGGTCCGAGGGAAACCGCTGGGTCGCGCCGGAGCCCTCGCGCGTGCGGGCGTCGCACACGTGGGATTACGACACGACCGAGGCGGTGGTGGACGGCATCGTCCCCTCGAGTTCAGGAGACGTGAACATCCCGCGATTCACATGGTGGGATCACCGCGGGACTTCCGAGTGGATCGAGCTGCAACTCGAAGAGCCCCGCCAGGTGAGCGCGGTCGAGGTGTACTGGTTCGATGACACCGGGCGTGGCGAGTGCCGGCTGCCGGATTCATGGCGACTCTTCTACCGGCGCGACGAACGGTGGGTGCCCGTTTCCTCCGGGTTCGAGGTGGCGAAGGACCGCTTCAGCATCGCGGAGTTCCCCCCGGTCACCACGGACGCGCTGCGGATCGAGGTGCAGCTCCAGGAGGGTTACTCCGGCGGAATCCTCGAATGGCGCGTGCGCTGAGGCGCGACGCCTTCCGGCGGACCGCGGCGCCGCCCTGCGCGTCGCCACGCCGTGTCATGCCGTGGCGACGACGGGATCGGTCGGCACTTCGGCGAGCACCCGTTCCACGACGTGATCCGTCGTGATGCCTTCCGCCTCGGCCTCGAAGTTCAGGATGAGCCGATGGCGCAGGGCCGGCGCGGCCGCCCACTGGATATCCTCGAAGCTCACGTTGAACCGGCCCTGCGCGAGGGCGCGCACCTTGGCCGCGAGAATCAGTGTCTGCGCCCCGCGGGGACTGCTGCCGAACCGAAGAAACTGGTTGGTGACGCCGAGCGCGGTTTCCGTGCGCGGGTGTGTCGCGAGCACGATCCGCACCGCGTAGTCGCGGACGTGCGACGCGATCGGCACCTCCCGGACGAGCCGCTGAAGCTGGAGCAGCGTGTCGCCGTCGAGCACGCGGCTGACTTCGGCGCGGTCACCGCCCGTCGTGCGATCCAGCACCTCCATCAGTTCCCTCGCGCTTGGGTACCCGACGAGCAGCTTGAAGAAGAAACGGTCGAGCTGCGCCTCCGGCAGGGGATAGGTGCCTTCCTGGTCGATGGGGTTCTGCGTGGCGAGCACGAAGAAGGGCGGCGGCAGGGGACGCACCGCGCCGCCGGCCGTGACCTGGCGCTCCTGCATCGCCTCGAGCAGCGCCGACTGGGTCTTGGGCGTCGCGCGGTTGATCTCATCCGCCAGGACGATGTGGGCGAAGATCGGACCGGACTGGAACTGGAATTCGCGCCGGCCGTCCGGCTGCTCCACCACGAGGTTCGTCCCGAGGATGTCCGCCGGCATCAGGTCGGGCGTGAACTGGATCCTGCTGAATGACAGGTCGAGGACTTCCCCCAGGGTCCGCACGAGCAGAGTCTTGCCCAGCCCGGGTACACCCTCGAGGAGGACGTGACCGCCCGCGAACAGGGCAATCAGGGTTCCGTCCACGATCGTTTCATGGCCGACAATGATGCGGCCCACCTCCGAGCGGAGGCGGGTGAAGGCGTCACGGAACTCGGCGATCCGCTGTTCGATGCTCATGGAAACGGGAACGGACGGGGTCAGTCGAGATCGTCGAAGTAGTCCCGCACCGCGCCTCGATACGCGCGGGGAACCTGATCCTGGTTCAGCGCGCTCTGGGCGTCGGACTGCGCGGCGGCAACGGCCTCAGTGTAGTCGACCGAACTTTCGCCCTTGATGCTGACGCCCTTCAGCGTGATCGCGGGCATCGGCCCGGGAGTGAACTGGCCGGTGAGCTTCGTGGGCACGGCGTTCGGGGAGAGTCGTGCATCCCCGCGGTCGGTGATCCCGCGCGGGTCCATGTCGGGGCGGTCCACCCCGGAATTGTCCCAGCGCTCGGTCATCTCCGGGTAGTAGAGGTAGTTGTCCGACCACGTGCCGACGCCGCGCCCCGGCCTTCCGCTCTGACCCAGGCGGATGGCACCATTGCACGCGCCGCAGCCGGCGCACATGCCGCCCTGGCACTGGCTGTAGCGCCACAGGCGATCGTTCATCAGGGCGAGCTTGGCGCCGTCCATGGCCTCGAGAAGGGCGGCAATGTTCTGCAGATCCTGGGCATCCTGCGCGAGCTTTCGAAGCTCGTCCGCGGCGGCGGCAAGATCCTGCGAGGCGTCGGATCGCTGGCTCGCGGCCAGCTTGCGGGTGGCGGCGCGGAGCAGGTCCGCCACTTCGCCGTAGGCATCGGCGGGATCAAGGGCATCCGAGACCTGCTTCAGGAATTCGCGTTCCTGTTCGGGTGTGAGCCCCGAGGTCCGCAGCTTCTCGACCATGGCCTCGAGCGTGTCTGCCGCGGCCTGGACCTGGCCGCGCTGGAGCTGTTCGGCGAGCGTGCGGCCGAGCTCGGACATGTTCTGCTGCATCTCCTGGAGCTTCCGGGCCATGTCCCGGAGTCTGTCGAGCTCGTCGCTGGCAAGGGCGAGGTCGCCGAGGACGCGGTCGAAGCGCATGTTGTGCAGCGAGTCCAGTGCGTCCTGAAGCCCGGCGAGGTTGAGTCCCGCGTCGGCGGCGGCCTGCGCGAGCTGGTTCAGCGCCTCGGAAAGGGCCTGCTGGGCGGACGCGTCGGGCTGCCCCTGCGTGCCGGCCGCGACGCGCTGCGCCTTCGCCAACTGCTCGGAAAGCTTCTCCAGCGCCTCGGGCGTCGCGCCGGAGGTGGTTTCGCGCAGCTTCTCGAGCTGGCGCTGCAGGGCCGGGTTCCCGGAGTTCTGCCCGGAGGGAGTCCGTGCCGCCTGCTGAATCCGGCGAAGCACCGGTTGCTCATCGAGGCGCTGCGCCTCCTCGCGAAGCCGCTCGGCGGCATCGGCGAGCTCCCTGATCGCGTCCGCCTTCGTGAGGTTCGCCTGCGAGAGGCGGTCGGCCAGAAGCCCGGCATCGACGAGCGCCTCGCGCATGGGCTCGGGCGGGGCGTCGGTGCGCTCGATCTCGCGCCGGACGAGTTCCGCGAGCTTGCGGCCGGTGTCGGCGACGAGTTCCGCGTCCCGCCGGGCGCGCTGCCATGCGGCCGAGCGGTACTCGGGCACGAAACCGAGGCCGACCACGAGGACGAGGAGCAGGGGGATCCATCGAGCGACCCGAGGCAGGCCGAAGGGAAGCACGCGGGCTGGCTGGAGGCCCTGGATGGCCCGCCCCGCGTCCGCGACCACGAGCCGTGCCCATTCGGGATGATCGCCGCGCCCGGCGACTTCGAGGGCGGTGCTCAACCGCTGGGCGAGCGCCTCGCGGCTCTCGATCAGCCGCGCCGCGGCATCGAGGCTGATGCGCCGCCATCCGCCGGCAACGAGCCCGGCGAGCGCCCCGGCGAACACCGCAATCCAGCCGTACTCGGCGATCGCGGGTGGAATGGGAACGAACTTGTACAGGATGATGAGGGCGAGCCACGCCCCGGAACCGAGGAGCAGGCCGGCCCACATTCCGTGCATGGCGCGCTCCGCGCGGCGGCGCGCCGCTGCCTTGCGCAGCGTCCTCTCGATGCCCGCCAGTTCGCTCATAGGATGCCGAAAGGTGAACTCGTCACGCACGGTTCGCCAGAGGATTTGTTTCCGGGTTCTTTCGGGGCCGGCATGAGGTCCATGACGCCTTCTCGCCCCTCCGGACCGCGGTTCAGGAGCGATCATGCGCGGGGGCCTGCAGCGGTTCCCCGGTGACGGAGGCGGACGCCTGCGGTCGCGGTGTCATCCGCCAGAGGAACCGGTTGCCGTACACCCACGCCGTCACCGCGGCAACCCAGTTCACCAGGGCGATGCCCCACCAGATTCCATCGAGGCCGAGCGCCGCCCAGAACGCGAGCGCGGGGAAGACGATCGCCGGCGCGAGCGCCTGTCGGAACAAGCCCACCCAGAGTCCGAACATGGGACGCTTCAGCCCCTGCAGCATGAACACCGTCTGGTAGAGGATCACGTAGGAGGCAAGGGTGAAGGCGGCGACCCGGAGATAGCTCCTGCCGGCGGCGATGACACCCGGCTCGTCATTGAAGAGGGCCATGAGCGGGCCCGCGGCCACCCAGAGGAAGACGCCGCCCAGGGTCATGAGGACCAGCCCGTACCGCAGGGAGGTGACCCACGCGAGACGGACCCGGTCGAGATGTCCCGCGCCGTAGTTCTGTCCGCACAGCGTCAGCGTGGCGATGTTCAGCCCGATGGTGGGAAGGAGCACGATCTGCTCGACGCGCGTCGCAATGCCGTAGGCCGCGACTCCCTTCTCGCTGAAGCGGCTGACGAACCACGTGATGACGAAGATGCCGAGCGCGACGGTCATCATGTTGAGGCTCGCGGGCAGTCCCTGGCGCGCGATGTCCGCGAGCGCGGCGGACGACGGGCGGAAGTCGGCCCTGCTGATGCCCGCGCCGACTGAGGTCTGGCGCAGCCGCCAGACGATGTATGCTGCGCCGCCGGCATTCACGAGCACCGTGGAGAACGCGATGCCTGCGATGCCCATCGGGGGCAGGCCGAACCCGCCGTACAGGAACCACGGGTCCATCACGGCGTTCAGGATGCACCCCACGATGAGCACGTTTCGAAACGTGCGGGTGTCGCCCTGCGCCTGGAGCGAGCCGTTGAAGATTGACTGCAGAAGAAAGAACACGGCGCCCGCGAGAATGACGTTCATGTACGCAAGGCAGAGCCCGAGATACTCGCCCTCCGCACCGAGCAGCCGGAACAACGCGGGCGCGGCGAACACGCCGACGACGGACATGACGACCCCGGTGAAGGCCCCGAACACCGCGGACTGCGCCGCGTAGTGGCGCGCTCGCGCGACGTCTCCGGCCCCGAGCGAATTCGCGATCAGCGCCGTCGCCCCCTGGGCGACACCGCTCCCGGTCGCGATCAGAATGAAGAACACCGGGAACGACAGGGACAGCGCGGCCTGCGCGGCCGTCGAGATGCGTCCGGCCCACCACGTGTCCACGACGTTGAACATCGTGTTGAAGAGGAACCCCACGCTGGCGGGCACCGCCAGTTCGCGGACGAGTCGTGGGATGGGATCACGCGTCAGATTCATCCGGCACACGACGGAACAAGGCACGCGCCGGAAACGCGAAGGCTCCGGTCCGGAGGAGTCGCCGCGCACCCCGCCCGGCGGGCGCGCAGGAAGGTTGCCCCCGGCGCGGCAGGGCCGCATCCCGGCTCCGGAATCGATGCGCTCCATCGCTCTGCGGAACTCCCCGGCGTGATCATTTGCGTGCGGGAACGCTGCCGACTCGGAGGCGTGCGCGCGAGAGGTTTGTCGGCTGGCAATTCGGGGGCGAAGGCGGCGAAATGCCCGCGTGCAGCACCCCGCGGTGTATTTCCTGTGGACTGTTCTGCTCCTGGCCGGCGCAGGCGCCGGTGCCGGGAGCGATGCGGACTGGCCGGTCGCCCTCGGCGACGCGGGCAAGCGGCATTACTCGGCCCTCGCGCAGATCACCCCCGAGAACGTCTCCCGGCTCGAGGTGGCATGGATCTATCGCAGCGGCGACGCCAGCCCCGAGAACCGGTCCCAGATCCAGTGCAACCCGATCATCGTCGATGGCGTGCTCTACGGCACGACGCCCGCCTTGAAGCTGTTCGCCCTCGACGCCGCCACCGGCCGCGAACGATGGCGGTTCGACCCGTTCCATCCGAACTCCGGCAACGACGTGCTCGGCGTGAACCGCGGCGTCGTGTACTGGCGCGACGGAGAGGACGCCCGAATCCTCTTCACCGCCGGACACTACCTGCACGCCATCGACGCCGCCTCGGGCAAGCCCGTGTCCACCTTCGGAACCGACGGCCGCGTCGATATCCGCGAGGGCCTCGACCGTCCTCCGGAATCGGTCTTCATCCTCGCCAACACGCCCGGGACCCTGTACCGCGACCTGCTGATCCTTCCCACCCGCGTGCACGAGGGACCCGGCCCCGCCGCGCCGGGCCACGTCCGCGCCTACGATGTTCGCACGGGCCGCATCCGTTGGACATTCCGCACGATCCCGCGCCCCGGTGAGTTCGGGTACGAAACATGGCCGCCCGATGCATGGCAGTACGCCGGTGGCGCGAATTGCTGGGCCGGCGTCGCCGTGGACGAGGAACGCGGAATCGCCTTTGTCCCGACGGGCTCCGCCGCCTTCGATTTCTGGGGAGGCGATCGCATCGGGGAGAATCTCTTCGCCAACTGCCTGCTCGCCCTCGACGCCGCGACCGGCCGCAGGCTCTGGCATTTCCAGGCCGTGCACCACGACCTCTGGGACCGCGATTTCCCCGCGCCGCCCACCCTTGTGACCGTCGAACACGAGGGACGGCGCGTGGATGCCGTCGCCCAGACCACGAAGTCGGGCCACGTGTACCTCTTCGAACGCGAGACCGGACGCTCGCTCTTCCCGATCGAGGAACGGCCGGCGCCAAAGTCGGATCTCCTCGGCGAATCCGCGTGGCCCACGCAGCCGGTGCCGCTGCGCCCACCCCCCTTCGCGCGGCAGTTCTTCAGCGAGGACATCATCACGGATCGGACCCCCGAGGCGCGCGCCGCCGTGTTCCAGCGGTGGCGCGAGATCCTCCCGCACCAGCCGTGGCTGCCCCCCAGCACGAACGGAACGATCATCTTCCCGGGCTTTGACGGCGGCGCGGAGTGGGGCGGCGCCGCGTTCGATCCGGAGTCGGGATGGCTCTACGTCAATGCGAACGAGATGCCGTGGATCCTCCAGATGATCGAGACGAAGGCGTCCACGGGCGAAGGCAACGTCGGCACGCCCGGGCAGTTCTACAATGCCGTGTGCGCCGCATGCCACGGGATCGACCGTCAGGGCGAGATCGGGCGCAACATCCCGAGCCTCGTCGGGGTGGGGGACCGCCTCTCGGAGGACGAGATCGTGCAGTTGCTCGAGACCGGACGGGGAAACATGCCCGCCTTCACCTTCCTGTCCGAGAACGACCGGCGCGGGCTCGCCCGGCTGCTTCGAGGCGAGCCGGACGCCGCTCGACAGACGCGCGGCCTGCCGGCCGGACATCGCGAGCAGGACGTTGCCGTCACCTCCGCCGCGATGATCCGGTCGCCCTACGGGCACACCGGCTACAATCGGTGGACGGATCCGGACGGCTATCCCGCCGTCAAACCGCCGTGGGGCACCCTCACGGCCATCGACCTGAATCGCGGCGAGATCGCATGGCAGGTGCCCCTCGGGGAACTGCCGGAGCTCACGGCCCGGGGAATTCCTCCCACGGGCACCGAGAATTACGGCGGGCCCGTCGTCACGGCGAGCGGCCTCGTTTTCATCGCCGCAAGCAAGGACGAGAAGATCCGCGCGTTCCACGCGCGCACGGGCCAGACGCTCTGGGAGGCCCCGCTCCCCGCGGCCGGATACGCGACCCCGTCCACCTATTCGGTCGCGGGTCGACAGTACGTCGTGATCGCATGCGGGGGAGGCAAACTTGGAACCAGAAGCGGTGATGCGTACGTGGCCTTCGCGCTGCCGGCCCCCTGAACCGGCCGTGAAATCGATGAAAGAGCTTCCCTCGCGAACGGCGGCGCGCGCGTTCACGCTGATTGAACTGCTGGTCGTGATCGCGATCATCGCGATCCTCGCGTCGCTGTTGCTCCCGGCGCTCAGCGGCGCCAAGGCCAAGGCCACCGCGACGGCCTGCCGGTCGAACCTTCGCCAGATCGGGCTCGCATGGGAGATCTACCTCGGCGACCACGACGACCGCTTCCCGGACCGCCGCGACCTGAAGGTTTCGCTGGGCTACCGGCCATGGTCGAGCTGGCCGCCGAGCGATCCGCGGGGCGGCTGGTCCGCCGTGGTGCTGAGCAACGAGCTCGCCAACGCCGGCGTGTGGGAATGTCCGGGCGCGCTGAAGCGTGCCGTCCTGGATGTCGACCAGGCGCGGCAGGACAGTTTCACGAACGGTCCGGTGGTCCGTTACTGGCTCTGGCGCTTCGACCGCATCGAGGATCCGGTGCCGCTCGACAACTTCTGGGCGAAACGCCGTTCCGCCATCCTTCGAGACCTCCGTGAGGCGGACAACCCGGTGGTCGGGTTGCCCGAATCGATCTCGGATGTGGAGTTCGCGGTGGACGTCTATTTTCCCGCGGCGGCACCGACGGTCGATGACGCCCTCAAGGGGTACGCGGCGCACGCCCGGGGGCGAAACCGCCTCTGGCTGGATGGCCACGTCACATGGAATCGGGACGACCGCCTGCGCTGAGGCCGTGCGGGCCACGCCCGCCCGCGCTGTGAACTTCGAATCCGCGTTGCGCCGATCCAGATTTGACAGGCATGGCATGGCGCACCTAGTTTGTCGGCCGCCCGCTTCGTGGGGTCGTAGCTCAGTTGGTAGAGCACCACAATGGCATTGTGGGGGTCAGGGGTTCGAATCCCCTCGGCTCCACCATCCTCTTCTCTGGATGCGTGGGACACAGCGGCGCAGGGTGCGCCCGGCTCCCGGAGTCCGAATCCTCAGCTTGATCCGGTGGCCGGCATGTGGGCGGTCGCCCTCTTGCTGCCTGTGCCGCTGCGTCCGGTGCGGAACTCCGCGGCCATCCTTCATGTCCCATTCCGATCCCGCTGACTGGAGGCCGCCTGCGCTCCCGGCTCGTCGCGATGCATGCTCGTCAGCCGCGCCGGCATTTCACGCAATCGAGGCGCGGCATCGGCTCGCGGAGGGGAATCATCCGGGAGGACCGGGGCCGGCTGCAGGTCACATGGCCATCCCGGACTGCGCCGTCGCATTGAGAAAAGGGATCTCCCCGGTGTGAAGATCCAGGCAGGATCATTCATGAATCCGACTGTCACCTCGCGGGCCGGGGAATATCCACGAGGACGGAACGGGGAGAAGGGATTCGGGATTCCGGCCGAAAGGATGGCGGAATCTTGGTGAGTGCATTCCCGGAAACGGACGAGGCGTCCCGGCGGCCGATGCCGCGCGGGACGCCCGTGCGGGTCTGCTGGACGGATCAGGACTCCTCGCGCTTCAAGGTCGTGGGCGGGCACTCGACGAGCTTGCCGCCCATCACCGCCTTGCAGACGGTCTTGATCGTGTTCGGGTCCTCGAACGTGATGGTGAGGGCGTGCATGTGGTCCTCCTGGGCGGGGTTGATGCCGCAGGTCTTGTCGAAGTCGAACTGGAGCGTGCGTCCATCGGACGAGGCCAGGAGCATGCCGGGGCGGTTGCCCATGACGCAGTAGTGCGTGAGGGCGAGCTTGCCGTCCTTGTCGTAGTACATCGTCACCATCTCGTGGGGCGTTCCGGCGAAGACCCGTTCCTCGAGGAGCGTGCCGCCCGCGATGAGGCGATACTCCAGGGTGATGTCCACGGGACCCTGTCCCATGTCCGCCTTGCCTTTCCATGTGCCGACGAGCGACTTCATCCGCTCGAACTCGGGGGAAGGCTGGCGCGCAGGGGCGCCGGAGGGGAATTCGTCCGCCATCCCGGGAGCCGTGGCGGCGAACAGGAGCGAGCTTGTGAGGGCGATGATCAGGGATTTCATGGTCGTGGTTCGTTGAGGGGCTTGCGCCCCGGTTTCATTCCTTCAACGAACGAAGGGCGCCGGAGAGGACAGCCGGAGGGAAAAAATTCGCGCTTGCGGGCGCTTGCGGGCGCGGACGGTCCTTGTCCAACCTGCAGGCGGAGGATGGGCGCATGCTTTGCCAGATCCCGTATCGCATTGGTTCGCGGGTCCGGGTCTACCCTGTGAGGGGCGGGTATGACCTGCCGCCGGGGCTGCCGGCGGGCTCGCAGGTGATCGTGCGCGCATTCGAACCGGGCATTCGGGTGGTCGAATACCAGGGCCGCCTCTACTCCGTGCCGATGGCGTGCGTGAACTCCGGGTTTCGGGTGATCCGGGATCCGGGCTGACTCAGTCGGGGAACGCGAAGCGCTCGCGCAAGGCTGCGAGGGTTCCCTCGGGCGTCGATCGGCGGGGGAACGCGAGACCCAGCACGTGGTCGCCCGCGCGAAAGCTCACTGCCCGGTACTGGGCGAAAGAGGTGAACTCGCACTGGAGTGTGTGGTCGGACCACGCGGGATGCGCGATCTCGAGCACCTGGAGGGGAGTCATGAGTCCGGTGCGGATCGCCTTGGCGAGCGCCTCCTTGGCGGTCCAGACGAGGCCGAGGGCGACCGTGCGTTGGGCCGCGTCCCGGGGGAGCATCAGGCTCTCGGGAGAAGTGAGATGCGACTGGATCACCGCGAGGCGCTCGGCATCGAGGGCTTCCACATCGATGCCCATGGGATGCTCCTGATCGAACGCGACGGCCGCGGCGAGCGTGCCGCTGTGGGCGATGCTGATCTGGAGCGCGTCGGTTCCCGGTCCGTGAAGCACCGGATGCTGGAACACGCCGGAGCGGATCTCGATCGCCGGCATGGAAGCGAGTCCGCGGTGGGCCGCGGCCGCCTTCTTCGCGCAGTACCTTCCCAGCAGGTGACTGTCGCGGCGCGCCGCGAACTTGAACTCCCTCCATTCCGCTTCCTCGGCCGGGGAGAGAAAGGTGTGACGCTCGCGCGCGAGGGTCTCCGGCGCGCGACGGGTGAGGCAGAATGTTGCGGGAAAAGAGCCTTGCTCACGCACGAACGCGTGCTGGAAGAGAAGCGTGTCGGGGTGCTGCATGGCTGCCCGAGGATTCGGACGGAGCGCGCGCGAATGCAACACCCGGACGCGGCCGTTGTTCCGGGGCGGCGGATGTTCGGGTTTGCAGGCGCGCGGAGACTGGAGAGATCCCATGGCGGAGCGTTGCCGTTGCGCGTCCCTGCCCGGCATGCATAACGTGGGCGGCGTGTTCCACCATGGGCCACGTTCGCCGCGGCGGATGGACTGTGTTCGGATCATGCCGGCGATGGCCCGGCGGCTCGCCGCGCTGGCGGCCGTTTTCTGGGGTTGCCTGCTGGGAGCACCCAAGGCGGCGGCGCACGCCCTGGGGGAATCGTACCTCTTCCTGAAGATCCGAAACGACAGCCTCCAGGTGCGGTTCCAGGCCGCCGTTCAGGATCTCGACATGGAGCTGGGTCTCGACGCTGACCGGGACGGCCGCGTGTCCGCCACGGAGGTCGAGTCATCGATCGAACGGATCCGGCAACTCACGGAGAGCAACATCTCCGTGGGCACCCAGGACGCGTCCTATCGCCTCGAGCCCGCAGGCCACACCACGGTGGAACTGCCGATCGGACGCTTCGTCGAGCTCGCGTGGGAGTCACGGGACATCGGCGTGCTCCCGGACGCGCTGATCCTCGAGTACAATCTGTTCTTCGACCGGGATCCGAATCACCGGATGCTCGTGGTCGTCGAGGAGAATGAACGGACGGCGTTTGTCTCCGCGAGCGAGGAGGTGTTTCTCGTGTTCGGACCGGACGAGCGCCGGCAGGAACTCGAACTCGCGACGGTGCGCGGGCGCTCGGTTCTTCCGAGGTTCATCGCGCTCGGCGTACATCACATCGCGTTTGGTCTCGATCACATTCTCTTTCTGGTGGCGCTGGTGCTGCCCTCGGTGCTGGTTCGCCGGGAGAACGGCTGGAAACCGAGCCCGAACTTTCGCACGTCCCTGGCCTTTGTGGTCGGGGTGGTGACGCTCTTCACGATCGCGCACTCGGCGACGCTGTCCGCGGCGGCGTTTCGGATCATGGAACTGCCGTCGCGCCTCGTGGAGTCCGTCATCGCGCTGTCGGTCATGCTGGCCGGGTTGAACAACTTCTTCCCGATGGTGCGGGAACGGGCATGGCTCGTCGTGTTCGTGTTCGGACTCTTTCACGGATTCGGTTTCGCGAGCGTGCTGGATCACCTTGTGTTCAATCGCTCGGCGCTCTTCGTGCCGCTGCTCGGCTTCAACCTCGGCGTCGAGCTCGGGCAGGTCGCGATCATCCTTGTTGTCTTTCCGCTGCTCTTCCTCATGCGGCGGCATCCCTTCTACAGGACGGTGGTTCTGCGGGGCGGCTCGGCGCTGATCGTGGCCGTCGCGGGTTACTGGTTCGTGCAACGTGCTTTCGGCGGATGAAGTTCGGCCTCAAGACGGATGTAAGACGGGCGGAGACAGCCGGCCCGGGATGGAAATCCGGCGCCCCCGTCCTCGTCTTCATCACGGGTCTGTTCCTGCTGGCGGCGCTGAGCTGGTCAAACCGAAGGGGCTACTGGTGTCCCGTGCAGCTTCCCATGCGCAACGGCGCGATTTCGGTGATGGGTGAGTTCCTTCCGGAAACCGGGGTGCTGTATGAAGTCGAGATCGAGGTGGACCAGCCGGAGGGACCCGAGGACTGGAGGCGTCTCACGCCGTTGACGCTCCTGACCAACGCGCCGCTCGACCTGCGCTGGGAGATCCAGTCGGGCTCCGCCACGATCGTCGCCGGCGACGCGCGCGAGGCGGCCTACGTGAGCGCCCGCACGACGGGCTGGCGGGGCCGGGTCCGGGACGCCCTGCTGCTGGAGGCGTTTCATCGTTCCGCCGCCAGCCGCCGGAGCTTCGGACTGCGCGGAGGCGGAACAGTCACCCGCGGACTCGGGCATTTCAGGGCGGAGTCGCCCTCGGTGCACCGGATCATCGTGCGCCCGGGCAACGTGGCGACTCAGTTCTTGCCGTGGAACCCGGCGCTGAATGTCCGCCGAAGCCGCCAGGAATGGCTGCACCACCGACGAGAGGTGACGCTGCTGGGCGCCGCCGCGTACCTGCTCCTGATCGTCGCCCTCGTGTGGGGCGCCGCCCGCTGGCGTCCGCGCCGGCGGCGTGCCATCACCCTGATGGGGCCCCGGATTCCGCTCGAATGACCTCGAATGGTTTCTCTGATCGTCGAAACACGCTGCGGCAATTCACCGGGGTTCGGATGGGATCACGCCTGATCGAGGCATCGACGAAGTGACCCGCGGCGTGTCCCCGGAATCCACGGGACCCGCCTGCTGAAACTCCTCTTCGAGGACGGCGCAAGGGTCATCGACGTTCCCGGACGGCATGACGCCATGCCGGGGGAGCCGGTGTTCCGAGCGGGTCGCCGATGTCATCCGTCAAGTCGCGTGCGGATGAGCCTCTGAAATCCTGTGAAGAACGAGGCGCCTGACAGCGTCTCTTGATTACGCGGCCTCGACTCTCAGCCGAGCCGAAAGGCACCGCGGCTGCAAGTCCGCCTCCCCGCGGATCCTGAAAGGGATCCGTGGAGGAACCGCGAAGGGCCGAGTAACTGCCTCAGGCCGCGCCGTTTGACTAATCACGCGGGATTGAATCACGCGGATTCTCGAGAGGGGCTGCTAGGTGACAGCTGCGCCGACGCCCAGCACGACCATCAGGAAGAGAATCAGCGCGATGACGAGGAAGATCGCGAACAGAACCCGCGCGATCGTCGCCGCGCCTGCCGCGATCCCAGTGAATCCGAGCGCGCCGGCAATCAGAGAGATGACCAGGAAGATTATTGCCCAAGTCAGCATAGACTTCGCCTTTCCATTTCTGTGTCCAAGCCGGCCCCTTAGTCAGTGGTCGGGAAGCTAGGGGCGGTCTCGGCCGTGTCAAATGTCCGCTGCGCGCTTCGGGGCGGATGGTGCGCCCGCCACGGGAGCTTCCGGTTGATGGGACCGCATTGCATCTGCGTTTCCGTTGCGCGGCAGCAATGCGGCATCCGCCTCCGCTCGCGAAAGGGCCTCGAGCGCATGCAACTGGGGTGCAGCGCATTGTGCCAGCGCGGCCCTGCGCCGCGCGCCGGCGGGTGACCCGCCGGTTATCGTGGCACGGCCATTGCCATTGGATTTCGCGCGGGTTCGAAGCCGCGCCGCTGGGATGTGTCGAACAGCGCCTGCCTCGAGCGCGGATCGGAACGATCCGTCGCAGTGCCGGCCCAGCCGAGTTCCGGAGCCTGCCGGCGATGAAATGAAGCCTCTCCACGAGAGACCTGAATCACCACAAGAGGAACTGAAGGTGTTGAAGGCCCGTCTCCGGGCTGAGGAAATGCGCCGCGACCGGTTTCGTCGCGAGATCGATGCCATCCTGCTGGCCCAAAAAGGCGGAAGCTCGTCTCGCCTGGCCCGGTGGCTCTCCCGCGCGACCCTTCAGCGACGACGCGAGGACCTGCATGCGGTGAACCAGGGAATTCAGAAGCTGTCCGCGCGCATCGCGGAACTCGAGAAGTCTCACCCCGGTGTTGAGGATGCGTCCCGGCCGCGGGCCGGCGATGCGGACGAACCACCGCCTTCCTGACGGACCGGTCAGCGGGCGTCACGAGGGAAGCTGTGCCGCCTCAAGGCGGGTTGCCGACGGGCGGGGGGAGATGCCGCGTGATCCATTCGGGGACGCTCGCGCGGATCGGCCGTTCCAGGGAGGGCGCCCGACGCCGCGCCAGAAGGTCCGCCGTCCGGCGGAGGTCCTCGTCGATGGTTCGGATCGAGCCGACCGCCTCGAACGCCAGCGTCCACCAGATCCCACGATCGGGCAATTCCAGCGAGGTGAGCTCCACGCGGCAGCCGCGCGCCGGCACAATCGGCCAGCGCCCCGGCTCGATCTCGAGGGGCTCGGCGACGCCGGTGTTGAAGGCGCGCTGCCAGCGTTCCTTTCGAATCTCGAGGACCGGTGTCTCGGGCACCGGCAGGTCGAGCTGCCATTTCGTCCAGAGTTCGATGGGACCGCGAAACGGATCCACACCGACGTCGGCATGCCCGGCGGCCACGAGGGCCTTGCATTCCATCGACGTGGAGGCACCCCGACGTTTGACGCCGAGCTCCGGCCGCGTGGCGTGGAGGAGGTACGAGTCGGTTCGTGCGGAAGGCGTGACCGCTGTCCGCGACACCGCGGTGAACCACGCGTGCAGTCCGGGTGGTGCGATGTCCCGCCAGAACCAGCGGATTTCGGCCGTCAACCGGGTCTGCATGAGAACCGTCCGGAGGCTGGGCGGGGGTGCACAGGGGAGCGAGAACAATCTTTCGCGCGGGCATCCGCGCCGCCATGGTCGCGACGGGACGGGCCGCGGCCCGTCCAACTGGCATGGCAAGCGTTCCCAGAGGTTCCCTGCGATCCCGTGCCGTCCGAACCGCGATCCACGGGATTCTTGCCGGCGCGATCGGGCTTGCCGCCGTCGCGGTCGGTTCGGACGCGCGCGCGGATTCCGGCGTCCTCATCAACGATGACGCCGAGGTCCTTGCGCGGGCGGTCTGCGCCTCGTGCCATCTTTTCCCGGAGCCGGACGTGCTGGATCGCCGGACGTGGCGCGAGGAGGTGCTTCCGCGAATGGAGGTGCGCCTTGGCGTGTCGCCGCCCGACTACGGCTCGAGTCCCGAGGGCGAACTCCTGCGCGCGCTCCGCATCTATCCGGACGAAGCGGCGATCTCGCGCGAGGACTGGAAGCGCATCGTGGCCTACTACCTTGCGAACGCACCGGAGCATCCGCTCCCGCAGCCCCCGCGAAAGCCGATCGAGCTGGGCCTGCCAGGGTTCGACGTGGTGTCGGTGCCGCACCGGCGACGCCCGGCATTGACCACCCTCGTGAGGATCCCGCCCGGCGGAGGTGTCATCATGGGAGACGAGGGCGCGAGGTCGATTGATGTCCTTGGCGGGGACGGAAAGGTTCTCCGATCCCTTCCGACCGGGAACGTCCCGGTCGATGTCGCGTTCGAAAGGACGGGATGGCACGTCACGGGCATCGGCAGCTTTCTCCCCTCCGAGATCCAACGCGGTGAACTCATCCGTCTGGATCCGTCGGGGGTCGGCGGTCCGGAGGTGCTCCTGAAGGGCCTTCCACGAGCGGTGCACGCGGAGTTCGCGGACTTCAACGGAGACGGACGCCGCGACATCGCGATGAGCCTGTTCGGAAATCATCGCGGCCGCCTCTCGTGGTTCGAGAACCGGGGCGAAACGGGCTTCGAGGAACACGAGTTGATCGTGAAGTCCGGCGCCATTCAGTCGATCGCACGTGACTTCAACGGAGACGGGTGCACGGATCTCGCGGTGCTCATGACCCAGGAGCTCGAGTCCTTCCAGATCCTCCTGAACGACGGTCGCGGCGGCTTCACCAATGTCGTCGTGTTCCAGCGCCAGCCCGCCTTCGGCCATACGCACTTCGAGTTCGCGGATTTCGACGGGGACGGTCGCGACGACCTGCTCGTGACCAACGGTGACAACGGAGAGTACGCCAGTCCGCTCAAGAACTATCACGGGATCCGGATCTACCTGGCGCGTGGACCGCTCGAGTACGAGGAGGCGTGGTTCTTCCCCCTTCACGGGGCCACCCGTGCGCTCGCGGCGGACTTCGACGAGGATGGCGATCTCGACATCGCCGCGGTGTCCTTCTACCCCGACTACGTGTCGGACCCGCGCGAGAGTTTTGTTTATCTTGAGAACCTCGGCGGGATGGAGTTTGCTCCGCGCACCTTCCGCGAGTGCATCACCGGCCGCTGGCTGGTCATGGACGCGGGCGATGTGGATGGCGACGGGGACGTGGACCTGGTGCTTGGATCCTACATTCGCGGACCGACACCGGCGCCGGCCGCGCTCAGCCGGATCTGGGAACGGCAGGGGCCGTCCATCGTCATCCTGAAGAACAACCTCAGGTGAGAGCTGGCCATGAGCCTGCTTGCGGAGCCCCGGACCAGGGCGGGCATCGCCGTCGCCGTACTGCTGGCCTGCGCCCCCCTCCCGCTGCACGCGGGCGCCGCGAATTCCGAAAGGTCACCGGCCCGTTCGGGATCGCATCGGGAGGTTCCCGTTGATGTACCGGAGGGGCATCCCGGTTTTCGCCTGATGGATCCCGCGAACACCGGGGTCACATTCAGCAACCGCATCTCCGCGCGCGCGATCGCCCGGAACCGGATTCTCGCGAACGGATCGGGGGTGGCCCTGGGAGACGTGGACGGCGACGGACGCTGCGACATCTACCTGTGCCGCCTCGACGGCGACAACGCGCTCTTCCGCAACCTCGGGAACTGGCGATTCGAGGACATCACGCGCGCGGCCGGTGTCGCGTGTCCCGGGCAGTTCTCGACGGGCGCGCTCATGGCCGACGTCGATGGCGACGGCGATCTCGACCTGCTCGTCAACGCCATCGGCAAGGGAACCCGCCTGTTCGTGAACGACGGCGGGGGACGCTTCACCGAACGCAAAGACACGCGACTTGTGCGCCGGTTCGGAAGCACGTCCCTCGCCATGGCGGACATCGACGGCGACGGCGACCTCGACCTCTACGTCACGAACTACAGGACGGACACCTACCGCGATCGCCCGCCCGGACTCACTGTCGAGGCGAGGCGCGTGGACGGTCGCATCGTCGTTTCACCCGGGGATCGCTTCGTCCCCGTCGCCGTCCGCGGCGGCGGCGTTGAAGTCGTCGAACTGGGCGAGCGCGATTTCCTGTACGCGAACGACGGGGCAGGGGGCTTTCTCCCGGTGTCGTGGACCACGGGTTCCTTCCTCGATGAGGACGGCCAGCCGCTGACAGGCCCGCCGCTGGATTGGGGACTCGCCGTCATGCTCCGCGACCTCGACGGCGATCAGGCGCCGGATCTCTACGTCTGCAACGACTTCTTCATGTCGCCGGACCGACTCTGGATGAATGACCCCGCGCGCGGATTTCGCGCGGCACCGGCTTTCGCGCTGCGCTGCACCAGCCTCGCCTCGATGGCCGTCGACGCCGCCGACATCGATCGCGACGGCGTGGACGATCTCTTCGTCGCGGACATGCTCAGCCGCAGCCATCGCAATCGCCAGCGCCAGCGCCCGGAGATCCTGCAGGGCATCGTCGCGCCGCCCCTCCACGACCCGGCCTTCAGGCCGGAGGTGCCGCGGAACACCCTCTTCCTCGGCCGTGGAGACGGCACCTACGCCGAGATCGCGCACCTGAGCGGCCTCGCGGCCACCGAGTGGACATGGGGCGCCGCATTCCTGGACGTCGACCTCGACGGCTTCGAGGATCTCCTCATCGCCAACGGGCATTCCCACGACGTCCAGGACGCCGATGCCCTCCGGGAGATCGCCCGCATCCGCGATCGCGAATCGCCCGACGCCCGCCTTGCACGCTTCCCGCCGCTGCACACTCCGAACCTCGCCTTTCGGAACAATGGCGATCTGACGTTCTCCGACTTCAGCGAGGCGTGGGGCTTTCACCTCGCGGGCGTCTCCCACGGGATGGCGCTCGCCGACCTCGACAATGACGGGGACCTCGACGTCGTCCTCAACAATCTCGGCGCCGCGGCATCCCTCTACCGGAACGAGTCGGGTGCGCCGCGCATTGCCGTGCGCCTGCGGGGGCGTCCTCCCAATGTGCATGGGATCGGCGCGCACATCCGCGTGGAGGGCGGGAGTGTCCCCGTCCAGACGCAGCAGATGATCGCGGGCGGGCGGTATCTTTCCAGCGACGACACCGTTCGGACCTTTGCGGCCGGCTCACCGACCAACCTTCTCCGGATCGTGGTGACGTGGCGCAGCGGCGCCGTCACCGTGGTGACCAACGCAGCCGCGAACCGGATCCATTACATCTCGGAGGCGGAAGCCAAACGTCCCGGCGCTCACGCGGCCTCCTCGCGCGGGCGGGAACCCGAACCCGTGCCGCACTTCGCGGATGTCAGCGACTGGCTGAACCACAGGCATGCGGACGAGCCATGGGATGATTTCGCGGCGCAACCGCTGCTTGCCCGCCGCGTGAGCGAGCTCGGACCCTCCGTCGCGTGGGTTGACCTGAACGCTGACGGCCTGGAGGACCTCGCGATCGGCGGGGGACGCCGCGGATCCATGGATGTCTTCCTGAATGATGGGGGAAGAGGATTCCAGCGGGCGCATGGGGGCCGTTCGGTGTCGGCGCCGGATGGTGATCATGCCGGCATCGTCGCATGGCGCGACGCCAGCGGGCGGTCACGGGTCCTCGTCGCGGAGTCCCATGACGAAACCGTCAAACCACGGCCCGGGCGCCTCATGATGTGGGCGGACGACGGCCTCGCGCGCCTCGAAGCCTTCGGGGCGGACTTCAGTCCGACCCTCGGTCCGCTCGCGATGGCCGATGTCGATGGCGACGGTGATCCGGATCTGTTTGTCGGCGCGCGCGCGGGCCCTGGCCGATACCCTGTCGCGGGGCCATCGCGCCTCCTTCTCAACACCGGGAACGGCTTCGAGGCCGCCCGGACGCCGGACCTGGAGAATGCGGGCATCGTGCGCGGCGCGGTCTTCAGCGATCTGGACGGCGACGGCAACCCCGAACTGATCCTCGCCTGTGAGTGGGGCCCCATCCGCGTGTTCCGATTCCGTTCCGGGGCCGCCCTCGAGATCACCGCGGAACTCGGCCTCGATCGGCATCGGGGCTGGTGGACCTGCATTGCGGCAGGCGATTTCGACGGGGACGGGCGCATGGACCTCGCCGCCGGCAACTGGGGACGCAACACCCGCCACCGTGCCTCTCACCTGCGGCCGCTGCGGGTGTATTCCCGCGACGTGCCAGTCGTGGAAGTACTCGAGGCGTTCGAGGATCCCGAGACCGGACGGATCGTCCCATGGCGCGACCGCGAGGCGATCGCCGCCGTCATGCCCGGCGTGGCGGAGAGGTTCCCCACCTTCCGCGCCTTCGCGGAGGCCGATGTTCGCGAGATCGTCGCGACTGCGTGGACCGGCGTGCAGGAACTCAGCGTCACGACGCTTGACTCGGTCGTTCTTCTGAATCGCGGCGGCGCCTTCGATCCACGGCCGCTGCCTGTCGTGGCGCAGTTCGCGCCGGTCATGGGCATGGTGGTCGGCGATTTCGACGGCGACGGCGCGGAGGACCTCTTCCTCTCCCAGAACTTCTTTGGCGTGGACCCCGAGACGTCGCGCCACGATGGCGGACTCGGGCTCTGGCTCCAGGGCGACGGACAGGGCGGGTTTCACCCGGTGCCGGCGCGCGAAAGCGGCATCCGCATCCATGGACAACAGCGCGGGTGCGCGGCGGCGGATTTCGACGGGGACGGCCGGCTGGACGTCGCCGTCGCTCAGCACGGCGGGTCCACGCTCCTCTTTCGGAATCAGCGCGCGGCGCCCGGCCTGAGGGTCCGTCTCTCGGGCCCTCCCGCGAACCCGGACGGCGTCGGCGCCGTGCTTCGCGCGGAGTACGAATCCGGGCAGGGACCGGCTCGTGAAGTGCATGCGGGAACGGGCGCCGGCTGTCAGGACGCCATGACGCAGGTGCTCGCCCGCCGGGATGGCATCCGGGCCGTGCGCGTCCGCTGGCCGGGCGGACGTGAATCGATCCATCCCGTGGCGCTGGATGCGCGCGAGATCACGATCCCATGGCTCGCCGCGGGGGACCCGGAAGGCGGACCTGCCGCTCGCGCCGTTCGTGTGAACACCGCGTCGGATTGATCCGGCGCGCGCCGGGTCATGCGCCGGCAGGTTCTCGCCACTTCTGCTTTGACTCCCGCTCATGGTTCCGATAGACGGGGTTCATCCCGTGTGGAGCGTCGGGCGTGGCCGTCTGGCCCGGCCATAGGGCTGTGGAGGAGTGAGGGCATTCCTCGCGGGTGTCGGGGACGTAACTTCAGCGATCGATCGATGTGATGAAACTCGCTTCGTGGCAGAAGGGCGCGGGCCTTCTCGGTCTGGTGGCCGCCTTAGGCGTGATCCAGGCGGAGGGCGCGCAGTACACCAACAACTTCAACACAGACCCTTCGGCGGAGCTGCTGATTCTGCCCTCGGCCCAATGGGTGAGTGCGGGCGGCGTGGATGGCAGCGGCTACATCAGCATCACCGACGCCATCAATGATCAGTCCGGGGCCGTCATCACCCCGGACTTCGACAACGGCGAGGTCGTGAGCGGGTTTCGGGCGGTGTTCAAGCTCCGCATGGGCGGGGGCAGCGGCAACGCCGCCGACGGCTTCAGCTTCAACTGGGCTGACGATCTCCCCGACAACACGATGGGCGAGGAGGGCGCCGGCTCCGGTCTCACCGTCACCTTCGACATCTATGACAACGGCGGCGGCGAAGCCCCGGCCATCGACGTGAAGGTGGGCGGTGTCGTCGTTGCCTCCGCTCCCTTCGCCAAGGAAGACATTCTCACGGGCGACCAGTTCGTCGATGTCCGCATCGAATACCGTGACGGCCTGCTCAGCGTCGATTTCAAGGGGGAGACCGTCCACTCGGGCATCGCGCTCGGACTCGAGCCGATGGCTTTCGCGCGCTTCGGCTTCGGCGCCCGCACGGGCGGCGAGAACAACAATCACTGGATCGACAACCTTGGCATCGAGACCTACCTGTTCGAGGCGCCGCTGATCACCGTGGTGCGCCCCTCGGGAAGCGGGGGAGTCATTCGCATCCTCGACGCGCCTTCATCCGTCGTGGACGAGGATTCGATCAGCGCGACCATCGACGGCACCGCCGTGACCGGCACCGCCACCCGCGACGGCGACTCGGTCATCTTCCGGTATTCGACCCCGGAGCTTCTCGAGCCGGGTTCCTCGCACACGCTCGTGCTCACCTACGACCACGGTTCTCCCGCCCAGGAGGCAAGTCACACGATCCAGGTGGAGATCCCGCCCTACGTGAGCGTGCCGGCGTCCTACGCGCTGGACGAGGGTGTGATCGACACGAGTGCCCGCGGATTCACGTGGTACGTGCACCAGGTGGATACCGGCGGTCCCTCGCTCCCGAACTCCGCCTTGCGCGCGGAGGAGCAGCTTGCCGGACTTCAGGGTGAGAACGTCGCCGATCCGGATGCCGTCGGTCCCGCGTCGGGTCCCGCCGGCGCTCCGAACCCGGCGGGCGCCCCGCTCGTGTTCGAGGTCCCGGGCGTCATCAACTTCAACGAGATCGACAGCGGTCAGGCGGGCAGGTTCACCCCGGACGCCGCATTTCCGGGCATCCCCGGACTTCTCGGCGGCTTCGACAACATCGCGGGCGAAGTCGTCACCGCGATCGAGTTCCCCGAGGCGGGCGTGTACTCGATGATCGTCAACAGCGACGACGGCTTCCGCACCTCGGTCGGACCCAACCCGCGCTCGACCAGCGCGCTGGTGGTGGGCCGCTTCGACGGCGGCCGCGGC
This sequence comes from uncultured Verrucomicrobiota bacterium, assembly GCA_964389135.1. GTDB lineage: Bacteria > Verrucomicrobiota > Verrucomicrobiia > Limisphaerales > CAIMTB01 > CAIMTB01. The sequence goes on from CAYMDA010000010.1 coordinate 83,551, forward strand.
TCTGCCGACACGGAGTTCGACTTCTACATCCCCGAGCCGGGTTTCTACGCCTTCAGCACGCTGTGGTACGAGGGCGGGGGTGACTCGAACCTCGAATGGTCCGCCCTGACTCCCAGCGGACAGTGGGTTCTCGTCAACGACACGGATACCGCCCCGGATGCGCTGCGTGCCTACCGGATCCCGGCGGATGCCCTGCCCGCCTTCGTCCGTCTGGTGCGGCCCCCGTCTGGTGCGGGCGGCCTCGTCGCCCCCTCCCGCGTGGAGGCCGTGCTCCAGGATGCGGGCACGACCGTCAACGCCTCGGGAATCACGCTCGAGCTGAACGGCGAGGAGGTGGAGGTCGAGGCCAGCAAGAGCGGCACTCTCACCACCGTCGTTTACGAGGCCGAGGGCAGCCTGCAGACGGGCACCGGGTACACCGCGGAGATCGCCTTCAGCACCGAGGACGGGCCGCAGTCGGAGTCGTGGGCATTCACCACCGGCCCCCTGGCCACGCCGATCTTTGTGATCGAGGCCGAGGACTTCGATTACGACGGCGGCTTCAGCAATCCGCAGAGCGGCGTGGAGGGGATGGACGTCAACGTCATGCCCTACTTCGGAGGCGCCTATGAGGGGCTGTCCGCGTACGAGGGAATCGACTTCGTGAACAGCGATGGCTTCGATTCCGACATCTATCGCAACGAGATCGGCGACGACGGCGATCACGAGGTTAACATCTCGGCGCGCGACAATCTCGCCGGCGGCAACGGTGCCGGCGGAACCTACCCGATCAACAGTTCCGATCGCGGCACGTACACGACGACGCGCAACTGGGGCATCGGATGGGTCGCCGCGAACGAGTGGCAGAACTACACTCGCGTGTTCCCGGACAATGGCCGCGGCAACTGGTGGAAGGTGTGGGCGGGCCTGTCGTACGGAGGAACCGGCGAGGGCCAGCTCTCCGGCAGCCTCGACCGCGTGATCAGCGGTGTGGGCACCACCGAGCAGGAGACCGAGCGGCTCGGCCAGTTCTCCGCCCCCGGATCCGGCGGGTGGGGGAACAACAATCTCGTGCCCATGAAGACGGCTTCCGGCTCTGATGCCATCGTGAAGCTGCAGGGCGAGGAGACCGTCCGCTTCAACCTCAGCAGCGGTGACTTCGACTTCCTGATCTTCAGCGCCGCCTCGCCGCCCCCGCCGTTCGTCGCCACGACGCCGCTGGACAGCAGCAAGCGCAACGAGGTGGCGATGTCGTGGACCATCCAGAACACGGACCGCACCGTCGATCCGGACTCCGTCGAGGTGTTCTTCGGAGGCGAGGATGTCACGTCCGATGCCAGCGTGAGCGAAACGGCCAACGGAGTGTCGGTCGAACTCGACCTGACCGGGAACACCTACGACGCCGGCGAATACGTCTGGCGGATCCGCTTCAGCGATGACAGCGGCGAAACGGTCGACGCCCAGGGTGTCTTCGTGGTCAACCCGTACCCGACCGAGGGCGTGTTCGTCATCGAGGCGGAGGACTTCAACTATTCCGAGGACGGTGTCACGGGCGGATTGTGGAACCCGCAGGCCGGCGTGGAGGGAATGGACGTCAATGTCATGCCCTACCTCGGTGGAGCCTACCAGGGTCTCTCCGCGGTCGAGGGCATCGACTACAACAACAACGACGGCAACGATTCCGATCTGTACCGCACGGAGCTCGACGAGAACGGCGAGAACGAGGTGAACATCGGATCGGATACCGGCAATCGCTACTCCGTGGACCGCGGTGTCTTCGAGACCACGGCGAACTGGCGCATCGGCTGGGTCGCCCCCGGCGAGTGGCAGAACTACACGCGCGAGTTCCCGGAGGGTTCGTTCCAGGTCTGGGCCGCGATGTCCTACGACGGGCGCGGCGCCGGCCAGTTGAATGGCTCGCTCGATCTGGTGACTTCGGACCCGACGCAACCGGGACAGTCCGTCGAGCGGCTCGGATCCTTCAATGCTCCCGGATCCGGCGGATGGGGACGCAACGAACTCGTCCCGATGAAAAATGACGCGGGTCAGATCGCGGTCGTCCAGATGGGCGGCGTCCAGACGGTCCGCTTCAATCTCGGCAGCGGCGACTTCGATTATCTGCTGTTCGTTCCGACCGCGCCGGTGAGCACGATCGAGATCACGGACATCTCGCTCACCGACGGCGCGCTCACCATCACGTGGACGGGGGGAGGAACACTCGAGACCGCCGAGTCACTCGACGGTCCGTGGAACCCGGTGCCCGGAGCCTCCAGCCCGCACACGTTCACTCCCACCTCGGACATCCTGTTCATCCGGGTGAGACAGTGATCGATTGAGAATTCGCGAAACGGACCGGGGGACCTTCTCCCGGTCCGTTTCGTTTCTTCGCACACCGTCGCACGCTCTCCCGCTGCCCTGATGCGCATCCGTACCACGCCGGCCGGACGCCCGACCCGCGCCGTGATCCACCTCGTTCTTGCGGCGCAAGTGCTGCATCTCGTGCCCTCCGCGCCCGCGGCCGACCTGAAATGGACGGCCGCTTCAGATCACCGCCGCGCCCCGCTGACGGTCCATGGAGACCGACGCGCCGGATTCGAGCGCGTGGATGCCCGGACCGCGGGCATCCAATTCACCAATGGCGTCGCGGCCCGGCGGGCGTTCACGAATCGCAACCTGCTGAATGGTTCGGGTGTCGCCGCCGGGGACGTCGATGGCGACGGCCTCTGTGACCTCTACTTCTGCGGCATCGATCCATCGAACGCACTCTACCGGAACCTCGGGAACTGGCGGTTCGAGGACATCACCGAGGCGGCGGGAGTCGCCTGCGAAAACCAGGATTCGACCGGTGCGACGTTTGCGGACGTGGACGGGGACGGCGACCTGGACCTGCTCGTCACCAGCCTCGGGAGAGGCGTGCGTCTCTTCGCCAACGACGGCCGCGGGCGGTTCAGGGAGATCACGGATGAGGCGGGCCTGCGTTCGGACGACGCGAGCACTTCCATGGCTCTCGGCGACATCGATGGAGACGGAGACCTCGACCTGTATGTGGCGAACTACCGCCTCGACACCATCGCCGATCAGTACACCACGACCTTTCGCGTCCAGACGATCGGCGGCGTTCCCGTGGTCACGCACGTGAACAATCAGCCGGCGAGCCTCCCGCAGTGGACCGATCGATTCGAGGTCACGCCGTCCGGGCGGGTGGTGGAGCAGGGCCAGCCGGACGCGCTCTACGTGAATGATGGCGGCGGCCGGTTCAGCCGCGTCTCTTTCACCGGGGGCGCGTTCCTTGACGAGGATGGCCGGCCGCTCGCCCGGCCGCCCCGCGACTGGGGCCTCGCGGTCCAGATGCATGACTTCAACCTGGACGGCGCGCCCGACATCTACGTCTGCAACGACTTCGAGAGTCCGGACCGCATCTGGATCAACGATGGCACGGGCCGTTTCCGCACGGCTCCACGTCTCGCCTTTCGCACCATCTCGGCCTTCTCCATGGGAGTGGACTTCGCGGACGTCGACCGGGACGGCGACGTGGATCTCTTCATCCTGGACATGCTCAGTCCCGACCGCCGCCGCCGCCATGTCCAGGTCGGCCAGTCGCCAGTCTTCCGCCGGCCCGTCGGCATGATCGAGGACCGGCCCCAGGTGAGCCGCAATACGCTCCAGCTCAACCGGGGCGACGGCACTTTCGCCGAGGTGGCCTTCTGGAGCGGGGTCGAGGCCTCTGACTGGTCATGGTGCGTCGGCTTCCTCGACGTCGATCTCGACGGGTACGAGGACATTCTCGTCACCAACGGCCACTACCATGACATGCAGAACGCCGATGCAGCCGCACGCATTGACAGCGAGCGCGGCGCCGGACGTCTCATGCGCGAGAAGCTCTTCGAGCGGTTCCTGGAGGTGCCCACGCTCGAGACACCCAATGCCGCCTTTCGCAACCGGGGCGACGGCACGTTCGAGCCCCACGGCCCGCAGTGGGGCTTCGCCACCGTCGGCATCTCGCAGGGGATGGCCTTCGTGGATCTCGACAACGACGGCGACATGGATGTCGTCGTGAACAATCTCAACCGTCCGCCCGAGCTGCACCGCAACCTGTCCACTGCGCCGCGGGTCGCCGTCCGCCTGCACGGACGCGCGCCGAATCGCGCCGGCATCGGCGCACGGATCCGGGTGATCGGCGGACCCGTGATGCAGTCGCAGGAAATGATCTCCGGCGGTCGCTACCTCTCGGGAGACCAGGCCCAGCGCGTCTTCGCGGCCCTCGCCGATACGCTTCGGGTGGAGGTCACGTGGCGCAGCGGCGCGCGGCAGTCCATCGAGGCGCGTCCTAATCACGTGTACGAGCTGTTCGAGGCTGATGAGCCGGCGGGTCCGCCGCGCCCGCCGGAGCCGGTGATCGCGGCCCTGTTCGAGGAGGCCGGGGAGTTCGAGTCCGCGCCGCATGTCGAACCGGCGTTCGATGATCTGCTGCGGCAGCCCCTGCTGGTGCGTTACCTCAGCCAGCTCGGGCCCGGTGTGTGCTGGCATGACATCGATGGGGACGGATGGGACGACCTCGCCGTCGCCACCGGGGCGGGTGGCCATCTGCAGCTCTGGCGAAATCAGCAAGGCAAGGCGCTGAAGCCCATCCGCGATCCGCACGTGGCCCGGCCCGTTCCCCGCGACCAGACGACCGTGCTCGGCACCGCCCGGATGCTCGTGGCCGGCTCATCGAACTATGAGGATGGTTCACCGCAGGGCGGCCTGATCCGACTGTATGACCTGGAGCGCGGCGCCACGGGCGAAAGCCTGCTCGGCCACGCCATGGCGGTCGGCCCGCTGGCGATGGCCGACGTGGATGGTGATGGCGACCTCGACCTCTTCGCGGGCTCCCGTTCCCGCCCGGCAAGGTATCCCGAGGCAGACGCGTCCATTCTCTTCCGCAATGCGGAGGGCCGCTTCCTTCCGGACCAGGAGTTCGATGCCGGCATGGTCAGCGGGGCGGTCTTCTCCGACCTCGACATGGATGGCTTCCCGGAACTGCTCCTGGCCACGGAATGGGGTCCGATCCGTGTCTTCCAGCGCGTGAACGACCGCTTCGAGGAGCGCACCGACCAGTGGGGCCTGTCCGAGTTCACGGGCTGGTGGAATGGGATCGCCACCGGCGACCTCGACGGGGACGGACGCCCCGAGATCATCGCCGCCAACTGGGGGCTGAACACCCGCCACCGAACCAGCCCGGCGCATCCGCTGAGGCTTTACCACGGCGACTTCAATGGGGACGGGATCGTGGATCTCGTGGAGGGCCGCTTCGATCCGGCGGAGAACGACGTCATGCCGGAGCGCACCTTTGACATCGTTCGCGCGGCCCTGCCGCACCTGCAGGCGACCGTGCCGAGCTTCGACGCGTACTCGAGGATGTCCGTCGCCGAGATCCATGGGGAGCCGCTCCGGTCCGCGGGCATTCTCGAGGTGCGCACGCTCGCCACGACGATGTTCTCCTGGCGCGACGGCCGGTTCGTCCCGACACCGCTGCCCGCCGAAGCTCAGTGGGCCCCCGCCATGGGTGTCATCGTGGCGGACTTCGACGGCGACGGCACCGAGGATGTCTTCCTCAGCCAGAACGTGTTCGCCCTCGCACCCACCGAGTCGCGCGCGGATGCCGGACGTGGCCTGCTGCTCCGCGGGGACGGGCGCGGCGGCCTCGAGCCGGTGCCGGGACACGAAAGCGGCATTGCCGTGTACGGCGAGCAGCGCGGTTGCGCGATCGCGGATCTTGACCGCGACGGACGCGTGGATCTCGCCGTCGCGCAAAACGGAAATGTCGTGCGCCTGTTCCGCAACGCGCGGGCGAAGCCCGCCCTGCGAATCCGCCTCGCGGGTTCCCCTCAGAATCCGGCGGGGGTCGGCGCCAGCCTGCGGGCCGAGTCGCAAGGTCGGATCGGCCCTGCGCGGGAGGTTCAGGCGGGCAGCGGATACTGGTCCCAGAACAGTCCGGTCCAGGTAATGGCAGGGCCGTCCGGCGGACGGCCGGAGCGCGTGCATGTCCGATGGCCGGGCGGGCGCGAGTTCGTGGTCGACATTCCGGAGGGCGCCTCGGAAGTCGAGGTTCGGGAGAACGGAACCGTCGCCCGCGTGCGCTGACGGGGGTGAAGCAGGGCAAGCCCCTCCGGCGGAACCAGCCGGTGGGGAAGGATGTCGAGGCGCGGTGAGGCGCGGATCACTCGGTGGAGGGCCGGGCCGAGTTCAGGACGCGCTTGTGCCACCGCCGCGTCGTGTCGAGCAGTTCGGCCTGGCGCCGGGCGTAGTCCCGCGCGCGGAGCGCCTTCTCCTCGAGGAGCGTGGGCAGCACCAGCAGCGGAACGGGAGTGAGCCAGGCCAGTGACTCGGCTTCACGGGCCGCGCCTCGAAGGCTCTCGTGAAGGTGCGGATTGCCGGTCTGATCGAGCATCCGCCGGAGCAGAAAGCGGCGAAGCCGTCGAAGCATCGAGCCCTGGATCGCGCGTTCGGGTTCGCGACCCACGGGGCGGGCTTGCTCCGGAGCGGGGCAGGGTGGTTCGCCGTTTGTCATGGCCACCCTGCATATCGGCATTCCGCCCGGGCACTTGAGGCCGGAAATGGAGCAATGCGCGGGTGGCGATCAGCGCCTGCGCGGGCCGCGAGCCGTCCTCGTGGAAGCCGGGGCTGCGGGGCGCACGCCTGCCACACCCGGCGCCGGGATCCCCGCGTAGGCGCGCAGGTCCGCCTTCATCCGGGTGCGCTTCAGGGCGAGTGCGTCGCGCAGCAGTGGCAGCGGACGCGTGTTCAGGATGTCGTCGCGGGTCAGCCAGCCCTTGCGGGCGACGCCCGCTCCGAGCCTCAGGTACCCGGCGTGCTCGCGGCGGTGCGCGTCGCAATTGATCACGCAGAGGACGCCCTTTTCCCTCGCGTAACGCCAGAGCCGCCAGTCCATGTCGAGGCGGTGCGGACTTGCGTTCAGCTCGATCCACGTTCCGGTGGCCGCGCAGGCGTCAATCACGGCGCGCAGATCGACCTTGCAGCCGTCGCGCTCCAGCAGCAGCCGACCCGTCGGATGCCCCAGCATGTGGACGTAGGGATTCTCCGCCGCGCGGATGAAACGCCTCGTGTTCTCGGCCTCGTCGCCCGCCGGGATGTGCAGGCTGGCCACCACGACCTCGAGCTCGGCGAGGAGGTCGTCGGGGAAGTCGAGTCCGCCCTTGCAGATGTCCACCTCGGTTCCGGTGAGCAGGCGGAAATCGCTGCCGCCGTCCTCGAGCCGGCAATTGACGTCGCGAATGGCCACGATCTGCTGGCGGACCCGGTCCGCGTCGAGCCCGCGCGCCTGGACCGATGCGCGGGAATGATCCGTGATCGCCCAGTAGGCGCACCCGAGGGATTCGGCGTGCTCCGCGATCTCCTCGAGCGAGTGTCGCCCGTCGCTCCAGTTCGAGTGGTTGTGAAGGGATCCCTTCAGGTCGGTCCACTCGACGAGGCGGGGCAGGTTCCCGGCCTCGGCGGCCAGGAACTCTCCGTTGTCCTCGCGCAGCTCCGGCGGGATGTAATGGAGGCCCAGCTCGCGAAAGATCTCCTCCTCCGTCCGGCAGGGGACCAGCAGCGCGGGATCCCGCGTCTCCTCCTCGGACCGGAAGAGGCCGTACTCGTTCAGGCGCAGGCCGCGCGCAATCGCGCGCTGGCGCATGACGATGTTGTGCTCCTTGCTGCCCGTGAAATACGCGAGCGCGAACGGAAACTCACTGTCGGACACGACCCGCAGATCCGCCTGGATGCCGTTGGCGAGCACGACGCTCGCCTTCGTCGCGCCGCTCCCGTGCACCGCGTGGATGCCGGGCTGCGACACGAAATCGCGGATCACCTGTTCCGGATCCTTCGAGGAGGCGATGAGATCGACGTCGCCCACCACCTCGCGCCATCTGCGCAGGCTTCCGGCCGTCGAGCAGCGAATGACGTCGGGATGGGACCGCAGCGCTTCCAGGAGCGGCTCGGCCGCCGCGAGCGCGTCGGCGAGGCGATGGCGCGCCGCGAACTCACGCCGCAGGGCGATGCCCTCGAGGATCTTCCGCTGGGAGCTCTCGCCGAAGCCGTCAACCCCCGCCACCCTGCCGGCGCGGCAGGCTTCCTCCAGCTTTTCGATCGAGTCCACGCCGAGTTCCTCGTGGAGCTTGCGCGCCTTCCGCGGTCCCACTCCGGGAATGGTCAGCATCTCGACCAGCCCTGGCGGGATGCTGGCCTTCAGGTTCTCATGAAACGGCAGGCGCCCCTCCCGGAGGAGCGTGGTGACCTTCTGCTGCATCGCCTCGCCGAAACCCTTCAGCTCGCCGAGGCGGTTCTCCGCCACGACCTTCTCCAGCGGTTCCGTCAGGGCCTCGATCGTTCGCGCGGCGTTCTGATACGCGCGGCTCTTGAAAGGGTTCTCGCCCTTGAGTTCGAGAAGCACGGCGATCTCCTCGAGGATGGCGACGACCTCGTCCTTGGTCATGGCCGCCGAGGGTACCCGCCTCCTCCGCCTTGCGAAAGGCGGACCGTCCGAACCGCGGCCGCGCGAGCGCCGCGTCAGCCACGGCCCTCACGGTGCCCAGCGTTCATGCGTCCACGAGCCGTCCGACTGCCGGTTGTACATGAATCGGTCGTGCAACCGGTTCTCGCCTCCCTGCCAGAACTCGATCTGCTCCGGGACCACCCGAAAGCCGCCCCAGAATGAAGGCAGGGGAACCTGACCCTCCCGGAACTTGCGCTTCATCTCCTCCCACTTCGCCTCGAGCAGGGAGCGGTTGGAAATCACCCGGCTCTGCGGTGAAACCCACGCCGCGAGCTGGGAACCGAACGGCCTTCGCGCGAAGTAGGCGAGGACCTCCGCGGTCGAAGTGCGGCTCGCCGTGCCGTTCACGGACACCTGCCGCTGCAGTCCCAGCCACGGGAACAGGAGGGAGACGTGCGAGTTCTCCCCGATCTGGCGCGACTTCCGGCTCTCGAGGTTGGTGAAGAACACGAAACCCGCGGAATCCCAGTGCTTGAGCAGCACCGTGCGCGTCGTCGGCCGGCCATCCGCGCCGACGGTCGCGAGGACCATGGCGTTGGGCTCAATCAGGCGCGCATCGCAGGCCTGCTGCAGCCAGCGCCCGAACAGTTCGAACGGATCGTCGGGAAGCTCCCCCTCCTCGAGTCGCGCCAGATGGTAGTCCACGCGCATGTCCGCGAGATTCGGACCGGCTGGCGGAGGGGTCGGATCGGCACTCATGCCCGCCGATCATGAGCATGCGAGGCGCGCTTCGGAAGGTTGAACGTCACGCCGGCCGGCCGCCGGCCGCGGATCAGCATGCGACCCAGTGGTCCGGCTCCACCTCGCGGAGTTGACCGCCCGCCGTGCCCGGGTCGGCCTCATCGTTGCCCATGCCCGTGTCCGATGGCGGCGCGGTGCCCGTTCCCGCGGCCTCCAGTCTCGGCACCGCCGCGAGAAGCGCGCGCGTGTAGGGATGCAGCGGGTTCGAGATCAGCTCGCGGCTCGACGCCACCTCCACGAGCCGTCCGCGGTACATCACCATGATGCGGTGGCTCAGGTGCGCCACCAGCGCGAGGTCATGCGCGATGAACAGGTAGGCGATCCCGGTCTGTTCCTGGATGGACTGGAGCAGGTTCAGCACCTGCGCCTGGAGCGACACGTCGAGCGCGCTGACGGGCTCGTCGCATACCAGCAGCCGCGGTTCGACAGCCAGCGCCCGCGCGATGCCGATTCGCTGGCGCTGGCCGCCGCTGAACTCGTGGGGATAACGGGCGGCGTCGGCGGAACGAAGCCCCACGCTCTCCAGCAGCCTGCCAATCCTTTCCCGGCGTGCCGCCCGGCTTGTGGCGAGGCGATGAATGTCGAGCGCCTCGCCAATGCTCTCGCCGACCGGCAGCCGCGGGTCGAGCGAGGCGTGGGGATCCTGGAAGATCATCTGCACGTCACGCCGCGCCGCGCGAAGCTCCCGGCCGCGCAGGGCGGTGAGATCCCGCCCGGAGAGGCGGATCGTTCCCGAGGTCGGCTCGAGAAGCCGGACGATGGCGCGGCCCACGGTGCTCTTTCCGCTGCCGCTCTCCCCCACGAGCCCCATGGTCTCCCCGGGTCGGATGTCGAAGGAAACATCCTCCACCGCGCGCACCCAGCGCCGGACGGGCCCCAGCAAACCCCGGCGGACGGGAAAGTGAACCCGCAGTCCCCGGACCTCGAGCAGCGAAGAACCAGGCTCAGTCATCGGACGCCTCCTGGAAATCGCGCCACCATGGACACCGCACGAGCACCCCTTCGCCTGCCGGCTCCAGCGCGGGCGGCGCCGACGAGCAGGAGGCGCGCGCGATCGGACACCGTGGATGAAAGCGGCACCCGGACGGGAATCGCCCGGGATGCGGAACGCTCCCCGGAATCCCGAGAAGGCGGTGGTTCTCCGCCCCGAGTCGCGGCACCGAAGCCAGCAGCCCGCGCGTGTACGGATGCCGCGGACGCGACAGCAACTCTTCCGCCGGGGCCACCTCCACGACCTGTCCTGCATAGAGGACCGCGATACGGTCTGCGAAGCGGGCGACCACCGCAAGGTTGTGCGTGATGAGCAGCACCGCCATGCCACGCTCCCGCTGGAGCCCCTTGAGGAGGTCCAGAATCTGCGCCTGCACGGTCACGTCCAGCGCGGTGGTCGGCTCATCCGCCACCAGCAGCCGCGGGTTGCTCGCCAGCGCCATCGCGATCATCACGCGTTGCTGCATCCCCCCGCTCAGCTGGTGGGGATGGTCCCGGACCCTCGCCTCGGGATCCCGCAGGCCCACCGCCCGAAAGAGTTCGACGACCGTCTCCATCCGGGCCCGCTCCGGCTGATGGAGCCGCAGCGACTCGAGCACCTGACTCCCCACGCGATAGGTCGGGTGCAGGGAAACGCCCGGCTCCTGAAAGACATAGCTCACCACGCCGCCCCGGATGCGACGGACCTCGCGGCGCGGCGCCGAGAGCACGTCCACGCCGTCGAGCCGGATCGTGCCGCCCCGGTAACGAACGGCCGTCTCCGGCAGGAGGCGCGCGATCGCCTTGGCTGTGACACTCTTGCCGGATCCGCTCTCGCCAACCAGCCCCACCGCCTCCCCCTCCGCCACGTCCAGCGAAACACCGTCCACGGCGCGGATGATTCCCGCATCGGTGTGGAACTCGATCGTCAGATCCCGGATCTCAAGCATCCGCGGCCCATTGCACGAGCGCCCGGGCCGCAGGTGCAAGGAACGATTGTCACGCCGCGAAAATCGCGAGGATGCGCCGGCGCGCAGGTCCCCGCGTGACGGCGAGGGAGGCCCGCGATCCACTTCGGCGGAACCTCCGAAAAGCCCTTGCGGCGCCGCCTGCGCGGCGGGAATGATGCGCGCCTGTCACGGGCATGGCCCGCCGCATCTATGGGGCGAATCTATAACGACATCGTCGAGACGGTCGGAAACACACCTCTGGTCCGCCTGAACCGCGTTCCCGCGGCGCTGGGCGTCGAACCGGGCACGCCGATCCTTCTGAAGTGCGAATTCTTCAATCCACTCGGCAGCGTGAAGGATCGCATAGGCATGGCCATGATCCAGGCCGCCGAGCGCGACGGGCGACTCAAGCCCGGAACCACGATCATCGAGCCCACCTCGGGAAACACGGGTATCGCGCTCGCCTTCGTCGCGGCGGCCCGGGGCTACAAGCTCATCCTGACGATGCCGGAGACGATGTCGCTCGAGCGCCGCACGCTTCTGGCCATGCTCGGCGCGCGACTCGTCCTCACACCCGGCGCGGACGGCATGAAGGGCGCCATCCGCCGCGCGGAGGAACTCGCGCGCGAAATTCCCGATTCATGGATCCCGCAGCAGTTTGACAACCCCGCGAACCCCGAGATCCACCGGACTACGACCGCGGAGGAGATCTGGCGCGATACCGACGGCCAGGTCGATATTCTCGTCGCCGCCGTCGGCACCGGCGGAACGATCACCGGCTGTTACGAGGTCATCAAACCCCGCAAGCCGTCCTTCGTCGCGATCGCGGTCGAACCCAAGGATTCGCCGGTGATCAACCAGACCCTTCGGGGAGAACCGCTGAAACCCGGATCTCACAAGATCCAGGGCACCGGCGCCGGCTTCATCCCCTCCAATCTCCACCTCAAGTCCCCCACGGGCGAACCCCAGATCACCGAGTGCATCGCCGTCTCGAACGATGACGCCTTCGCCGTGGCGCGCCGCCTGGCCAAGGAGGAGGGAATCCTCGCGGGAATCTCGACGGGCGCCAACGTCTGGGCCGCGTGCGAGGTCGCCCGGCGCCCCGAGAACAAGGGCAAGATGATCGTCACCGTTGCCTGCTCGACCGGCGAGCGCTACCTGAGCACGCCCCTGGCCGCCGAGGCCCGCGCCGAAGTCGGCGTGTGACTGTGATCCCTCGACCGGCCGCCAGGGAGCGGGGGTTGTGCATTTCGCACGGGGTTCGCGCGAACGAGTCCGTGCGCTTTGGAGTCCGTGCGCTTTGCCGGCTCTCCACGGGGGCGGTCCCCCGTTCAGCGCACGAAAAAACCCCTTCCCCACGTCCGAGGGAAGGGGTTCGGGCATGACCGCCCGTGGCGCCGGACTCGGCGCATCTCAGCGGCGTCAGGCCGCTTCTGGCAAAGCCTCCCGCTGTTCGATCCATTTCCGGAGCTTGCCGAGCGCGATGTTCTGCAGCTGCCGGATGCGTTCGCGGGTGAGGTTGAACACGTCGCCCACCTCCTCGAGGGTTTTCTCCGTTCCGCCGTCCAGACCGAAGCGCTGGCGAAGAATCGTGAGTTCCCGCTCGTTGAGGCGGTCGAGCAGTTCGCGAACCAGGTCGCTCCGGGTCCTGTGATCCAGATCCTGGTACGCGGTGCTCGAGCGCTCGTCCGCGACCACCTCGGACACCGTGCTGCTGTCGTCATCGCCCAGCTGCGCGTCCAGAGAGATCGTGCTGAGCATCGCGCGGCGCATCTTGCGGATCCGCGCGATCGGCAGCCCCATCTCGTCCGCGATCTCCTCGTCGGTCGGTTCGCGGCCGAGCTCGTCGTGCAGGCGCGAGTGCGTGCGCCAGAAGTGGGCAATTCTGTCCCGCAGATGGATCGGAATCCGGATCGTGCGAGACTGATTGGCCACGGCGCGCTTGATGGCCTGCTTGATCCACCAGGAGCTGTACGTGGAGAACTTCGCCCCCTTGGAGGGGTCAAAGTAGTCCACCGCCTTCATGAGGCCAATATTGCCCTCATTGATCAGATCGAGCAGGGGAACACCGTGATGCTCGTAATCCCGTGCGATCTTCACGCACAGCCGGAGGTTTGCACGGATCATGTGCTCGCGCGCCTGCGCGTCTCCCTTCCGGATGCGGCGCGCCAGCTTCACTTCCTCGTCCGGCGTGAGCAGGGGAACCTCCGAGATCTCGCGGAGATACTGCTCCAGCGGTGAACGCACGCCGAATTCGCGAGGCGGCGATTCGATCGGATTGGTGCGCGGCAGCGCGCCTCCACGGCGCGAGGCCACGGTACCTGTGGACGGCGCAGCGGACGCAGTGGCGGTGCGGGTCCCGGCCCGTGCCGTTGCAACCTCCTTTTCCTTGACTGCCTGTTTCTTGCGCGAATTTCTCATGACCCTGGCTCCTTCGTGTTTAAACAAGACCGATCCGCTCCTCTTTCTCACTGACTTGTAGACGCTGCACGGAGGCGAAACGTTCATTTTAATCCTCAGCTAGAAGCGTGCCGGGGCCGAAACGGCGACGCGCAACCCGCGTTCGGATTGTCCTAACAACTTCGCCTAGAGCGACTTGGTCTAATCAGCTCTCGCTGTGCACGGGATGCGCGCAGAGCCAATATGTCTCAGTGCGTCACCGGGCGCGGTCCTGAGTGGCGCGGTTTCACTCCGCGAGGATCCTGGTCAGAAGGCGTTCCGCGTAGTCGTTCATCCGCGGAGAAACGCCCTCCGCCCGCCGGGGGAACGCCGTCATTTCCGCCCGCCGGTCCCCCATCCGGGGGCCGAGGCGATCGATGGCATTCAGGGCGGCCACGGCGACCAGGTATTCGCTCTGTCGCAGGTCAGCCGCCTGGAGGAGCGTGTTCACCGCGCGATCGGCGTCGCCGTCACGGCCATGCGTCGCGAGGGCCTCCGCGGCGGCCACCCGCACGGACGGGGAAGGATCATCGAGCAGGCGCATCAGGTCGTCCCGTGCGGCGCGCACGGCGTCGGCGCCCCGGACCAGGAGACCCACGGCACCCCAGTAGCGTACCGCGGCGTCGGGCGCCGCGGTCATCGAGCGCAGCTCGGGGATGGATTTGGCGTCGCGCCTCGCGGCGCGCTCGGCCGCCTCGAAGGCCCGTCGCACGTCGTACCGATCGGGGCTGATACGGGTCGGGGATCCGCCGGCGGCGAGGGCGATCATGTCCGCCTCGGGAAGGAAGGAGTAATCCCCGACCGCGAAGGTGTGCTGGCGGAGTTCCGCTCGGAGGCGCTCGAGCACCGGTCGGTGGGCCGCGGAGCTCGCCAGGTTGATCGTCTCGTGCGGATCGGCCTCGAGGTCGTAGAGTTCCTCGGGCGGGCGGGCGGACCAGTAGGCGTCCTGCGCAGGGGTGAGCCGGCCCTCGGTGTGGAGCCGGTGCCATGCGCGGGTGGCTGGCGTTTCGAACATGTAGGCCACGTGCTGGCCGTGCGGCAGGTGCGGAAGGTAGTTGCGGATGTACACATGGCGACCGTCCGTCACCGAGCGGACCAGGTCGTAGCGCTCGTCCATGCGCGCGCGCATGCCGTGCAGGAATTCGCGCGGGGTCGCCTCGTACCAGCCGGCGAAGGCGCGTCCCTGCATGCGCGCGGGCGGCCGAATGCCCGCGAGGCTCAGCATGGTGGGCGCGAGATCGACGAAGGACACCAGGCGGGTCGATTCGGAGCCGGGCGCGTAGCCGTCGGGCGCGAGGTGGCGCCAGCGCTCGGGGAAGTAGACGATCAGGGGGACGCGCAGGCCGGAGTCGCATGCCGAGCGCTTGCTGCGGGGGAGGCCAGGTCCGTGGTCACCGAAGCAGAGGATGATGGTGTCCTGCTCGAGCCCGGCGTCGGCGAGTTCCTGCAGGGCGGCGCCGACCCGGCGATCCACGGCGCTCACCCGGTCGTAATACTGCGCCCACGCCTCGCGGACTTCCGGCACGTCGGGCATGTAGGGCGGAACCGGCGCGCGGGCGGGGTCGTGCTCGAACTCGTGGGGACGCCGTCGCACCTGGCTCTCGTGCGACTCCGTGAAATTGAAGACGGCGAAGAAGGGCTGGCCCGGAGCGCGATTGCGCCAGTGGGCCTGATTCGAGGAATCGTCCCAGACGCCGTCCGGTTTGCGCAGGTTGTAATCCTCCTTGCTGTTGTTGGAGCAGTAATAGCCTGCGTCGCGCAGGTACTGCGGGAACATGCGGACACCCTCGGGCAGGGGGACGTCGCTGCGCATGTGTTCGGCGCCGAGAGCGCAGGGATACATGCCCGAGATGATCGCCGTGCGCGCCGGCGCGCAGACCGGCACGACGGACCACACCCTCCGGTAGCGCATGCCGCGCGCGGCGAGCGCGTCCAGGTTGGGCGTGGACGCATAGCGGTCGCCGTAGCAGCCGAGGTGCGGGCCCGCATCCTCCCACGTGAGCCAGAGGATGTTCGGCCGATTCTCCGCGGCCCCGGCTTCCGGCGCGAGGCCCGGGAGCGCTCCCGCGAGCAGCAGAAGCCCGAGAATCGACGCCGCCCCGAGGCGAAGCCGGGGGATGATCACGGCAGTTCGCGGAGGCGGACGTTACGCCAGCGCACCTCGAGGGGGCGCTCCTCGGCTCCCACGCCGTGGACCTGCAGGCCGATGAAGCCGGCGGGCGTCAGGTCATCCTCGAGTTCCGCCGCGGGCACGTCGTTGAGCCACGTCCTGATCACGGGCCCGCGCGCCTCCACGCGGATCGTGTTCCACTCACCCGAGCGAAAGGCGGCGCGCGCCTCGGGCTTGTCCTTCAGGTCGGCCAGCCAGCCGCGGCGCGCCTCGTCGTAGATGCCCGCGGTCCATGCTCGGGGGCTGGGATCGATCTCGACCTGGTACCCGTGCACCCGGCCGGCCGGGATGCGAATCGTGCGGTCGCCCGCGATGATTTCGCGCGGCTCGTCGAAGCACTGGCTGCGGATCTGGATGCCCGAGTTCAGGTTGGTCGCCACCTTGAATTCGAGTTCCAGGACGAAGTTCGTGTAGTCCCGGCGGGTGCAGAGAAATGTGTTCGGCGTGTTCGGCACGGACGTGCCGATGATTTCGCCGTCCTTGAATTCGTACTTCGCGTTGCCGCCGCGGCGTATCCACAGGTCCGGGTCCTGGGAAAGCGTGGTCCACTCGGCGGCTGCGGCTCCATGGCCGGCAAGCGCCGCGGCGCAGGTCAACACGATGCCGATCGTCGGAACGATCCGGATTCTCGGGGAAGGGGAAGAGCAGGCGCTCATGGAACGAGCGTCATCCCAGCACAAGCCGGGGCGTGCGGCCAGCCCTGTTGTTCAACGGGGGCGCGCGGATCCACGGTCAGGGGCGGTCGGCCGGCTCCAGGATCCAACGGCGCGCCGTCCGCGTGGCTTCTCGCAGCCAGCGCTCCGCATCCGCGCCGGCGAGACGTTCGACGCGGTCCCGAATCTGCGACGGCCGCAGGGAGGATCCCGCGAAGTTGTCGCGCCCGGGCTGGCGCACGATGCCGTCGGGGCCGACCTCCAGCCGGAGCCGGCCAAGACGGTACGTGCCGGGCGGTGCCCCGGCTGCCGCCATGGCGTCCGTGGTGTAATAGAGGTGATCGGGCGGGATCACGCGGTGGATCAGGCGGAAGACGGGTGGTGAGACGTGCAGGCCGTCGGTGATCAGCCCCACGACGAGGCCGGGGGTGTCCAGCACGCGCCACAGGATGTTGTCGTGGCGATCGAGCAACTGCGGACAGCCGTTGCCGAGATGCGTGAAGCCCGTTGCGCCGGCGGCGACGGCATCGCGCAATTGAGCCGCCGAGGCATTCGTGTGACCCAGGGAAACCCGGATTCCGCGCGAGACGGCCGCCTCGATCGCGCGCGGCGCCCCGGCACGCTCCGGCGCGAGGGTGATCAGCAGCGGATCGTCGCCGGCCGCCTCGCGCAACCGCTCCATGTGCGCGGGCGTCGGATCCAGCATGAGCGCTGGATCGTGGGCGCCGCAGAAGCCCGGCTGATCGGAGAGGAAGGGGCCTTCGACATGCCAGCCGGCGATGACCGAGCGGAGTTCGGGATGATTCCCGCGCAGGTTTCGCAGTCGCCTGAGGCGCTCGAGAAGCAGGGCCCAGTGGTCCGTGATGAGCGTGAGCAGGAACGACGTGCCCCCGTCGCGGCGCCATGCACGCGCGGCGGTCAGCAGATCGTCCGTGCCCAGGTCGTCCGACTGGAAGTCGATGCCGCCGTATCCATTGACCTGGGGATCGAGGAACTCGGGGGGCACGGCCGGCGGAGGGAGGTGGTCGCTTCCGGTCATGGGGTCCCCACGGCGATGAGGCTGCCGCGCGTGCGGAACAGGAGGCGCCCCCGCGCCAGTGCGGGAGTCGCCATGCAGGTGTCCCCCAGCTCATTTGTGGCGGCGATGGAGAATTCCCTCGAGACCGGCACGACGGCGACCTTCCCGGGTTCGCTCGCGAAGTAGAGGTGTCGCCCATCCGAGACCGGTGACGCCGTGTAACCCTGGCCGGAGGGCAGGCGCTCGCTGTAGTGGATCTCGCCGGTCCGCGGATCGAAGCAGGTGAGGACGCCGTTGTCGGTGCAGGCCCAGCCGAGTTCCCCGACAACGATGGGCGTCTGCATGTAGCTCCCCTGGCGTGGATGGGCCCATGCGATGGAGGCGTTGGTGGCACCCGGGTTCT
Source organism: uncultured Verrucomicrobiota bacterium (assembly GCA_964389135.1). Lineage (GTDB taxonomy): Bacteria > Verrucomicrobiota > Verrucomicrobiia > Limisphaerales > CAIMTB01 > CAIMTB01. The sequence goes on from CAYMDA010000010.1 coordinate 101,409, forward strand.
CCGGCGTGATGTCGCCGCGCGCCGCGAGGCGGATGGCACGGAGCGGTCGGAACGCGCCGTGGGCGCTGGTCTGAATGACGACGTCGTTGAACGCGACGGGCGTCGGAACCGGGATGTCGCCGCCGCCGCTGACCCGCCAGAGCTCCCGGCCCGTGACCACGTCGTAACCGCCGGTGTGATGCCAGCCGTTCACGACGATCTGCGTTTCCGCGCCATGCTCGACGACCGTGGGAGTCCCCCATGTGGGCACGTCCGCGCGGGATGTCCGCCATGCCTCGCGGCCGTCCGTGAGGTCGAACGCGGCGATGAACGAGTTCGTCTGGACGTCGCAGAGGACCACGACGCGATCGCGGTGGATCACCGGGGAGCTCGCGAAACCCCACTGCGCCTCCGGCATGGTGAAGAACCCGCTGTCCATGGGGCCGAGGTCCTTCCTCCAGAGCGGGCGCCCGTCCATGTCGAAGCAGAAGAGCCCTTCGGAACCAAGGATGGCCACGAGGTGGCGGCCGTCGGTCGCCGGGGTGGAATTGCAGTGCGACGCCTTGGGATGCCGCTTCACCCTCGGGATCGCCTCGTGGGCCACGATGTTCCACAGCTCGGCCCCCGTCCCGAGGTCGAACGCGAGGAGATGCCACTGCTGCGAACCGACGTCCCGGGAGGAGGTCACGTCGCCGTACAGGCCCACGCGAAGTTCCGCGGCGTCTCGGCTGACGGCCGTCGCGACGTACACGCGGTCATCCCAGACCACCGGTGAGGCATGGCCGAGGCCCGGGACGGCCGCGGTCCACGCCACGTTCTCACGCGATTCCACATCCCAGCGCGTGGGCAGCGCGAACCCGCGCTGGACGCCGGAGGCTCGCGGTCCGCGGAACTGCGGCCAGTTGGAATCGGTCGAGGGCTCCGCATCGGCGGCACCGCCGGATACGAGCGCGACCGACGCGATTGACAGCGCGAGAAGCGATTTCATGGCGGGAAAGCTGACCCGCCCGAGCAAGCCCGGGTGCACGCATCCCAGCAAGCGGAATTCGGTCATGACAGGCCGGTCCAGGATGTTGCGCGGCATGGCGCCGCCGTTGCGCATGGACCGGGACTCCCCGTCGCTCCGGCTCACGCGCGCTCGGGCTCGAGCGTCATCGACCACAGACGTTCTCCCAGCCGATTGTACTGGGTGATGGTTGCCGCGCCGGTTTCCGCGGCGATGCGCACCGTTCCAAAGAACTGCTCGTTTGCGGAGGGCGGAAGCCCCGCGGGCGCCCCGGGCCGCCGTGCGCTCCACACCGCCCGCGGACCGAACGTGCCGTCCAGCGGCGTCGGTCCATAGGTGCCGGCGTGCAGCGGCCCGCTGACGAATTCCCAGAACGGATCGAAATCAGGGAACGCGGCGCGCTCGGGGGAGTAATGGTGCGCTGCCGCGTAGTGAACGTCGGCGGTCAGCCAGAAGATGTTCCGGATGCGCTCGCGCTTCAGGAACGCGAGAAGGCGCGCGATTTCGAGTTCGCGTCCGAGCGGGGGCCCGTGGTGGCCGTTCGCGACGGCGTCCCACGCGGCGGGCCCGTCGCGGACGAGCAGTCCGAGGGGCATGTCCGCGCAGATGACCTTCCAGAGGGCGCGACTCCGGCGCAGTGCGTCCTGCAGCCACTCCACCTGGGAATCCCCGAGCAGCGCGGTGTCGGCGTCTGCCTGCGGCTGGCGGTTCGCGCCGTTGGGGGCGCGGTGTCCGCGCATGTCGAGGAAGAACAACTCGCACAACGGGCCGCGCGAGATGCTTCGATGGATCGACCTGGCGGCGGGATCGATCGGGGTGTACTCGAAGAACGCCCGGCGCGCCCGCGCGGCGAGGAGATTGACGTTCTTCTCGCGGTAGCGCGGGTCGGCCGTCAGGACCTGGCCGGGGTACCAGTTGTTCCGCACCTCGTGGTCATCCCACTGCGCGAAGAAGGGGACCTCCGCGTTGCAGGCCCGCACGTGTGGGTCGAGCAGGTTGTAGCGATAGTTTCCCCTGAATCCCGCGAGCGTCTCGGCGACGACCCGCTTCTCCTCGCTGAGGACGTTCCTCCAGACGGTGCCGTCCGGCAGGGTGAACGACTCGGTCAGCGGCTGGTCGGCGTAGATGCGGTCGCCCGACTGCACAAGGAAATCCGGCTCGAGCTTCCGGATCGAATCATACGTGAGCAGCCCGCCGTGATTCGGGTCGATCCCGAAACCCTGGCCGCAGGTGTCGCCACTCCACGCGAAGAACACGTCGCGCGGTTCATGGGGCGCGGTGCGGAGGCGTCCCTGAACCATCTCTCCCCGGGGCCGGCCCGCGTCGCGCCCCTCGAATCGCACGCGGTAGAAGATGCGCTCCCCGGCGGGAAGATTCGTGAGCCGGACTTTCCCCGTGAAGTCCGTGCGCCCGTCGACGGTGGGCCCTTCCACGGTGCGAACGTCCCTGAAGCGCTCGTCCAGCGCCCATTCCACGATCATGCGGGCGGGACGATCCGCGCGCGCCCACACGACGCCGGAAGCCTCGGTCACGTCGCCGCTGGCCACGCCGTTCGGGATCCGGGGCCCGTCCCCGCGGAGGATGGCCGGCGCCTGCGGGCCGGACGCCCCGCGGACAAGGGCGGGCGCGGTGAGGATGGCGGTCGAGGCCCGCAGGACTTCAGCGGTGAACCGGCGCCTGGTGATCATGGAATCGTTGGTGCCTTGGACAGGGCGCCCTGTGGTAAGCGAATCCGCGAGGTCGGTCCAGTCCGCCCGGAGGCGGCCCCGGGAAGGCACGCGCCGCACCCTGTTCCGGTCGCGGCGAGTCACGGGCCGGGGGCATGCCGGAGGGTCGCGCATGTCGCGCGGACCGGCGAGAGTCGGGCATGCGCTACTCCTATGAGGAACTCGCCGGAATGATCGATCATTCCCTCCTGCATCCCACCCTGACGGACAGGGAGCTCGAGGAGGGATGCCGGATCGCGGTGCGGTACGGTGTCGCGTCCGTGTGCGTGAAGCCCTATTTCGTCCGGCGCGCCGCCGAGCTGCTGCGCGGAAGCACGGTGCGGGTGGGCACGGTCATCGGTTTCCCGCACGGAGGACACCTCACGGAGGTGAAGGTCCATGAGACCGCCCTCGCGTGCCGGGATGGCGCGGTCGAGGTGGACATGGTGATCAACATCGGGAAGGCGCTCGGCGGCGACTGGGAATTCGTCGAGCAGGACATCCGCGCCGTGACCGGCCAGGCCCATCGTGACGGCGCGCTGGTCAAGGTGATCCTCGAGACGGACTTCCTCGCGCAGGGCGGGGCGGGTCTCGATGCCGACAGCCTCAAGCGACGCCTGTGCGAGATCTGTGAGCGCGCCGGCGCCGACTGGGTGAAGACCTCCACCGGGTACGGATTCGTTCGGAGGCCCGACGGCTCGTACCATTACCGCGGCGCGACGGAGCACGATCTCCGGCTCATGCGCGCGGCGTGCTCTCCTGCCGTGCAGGTGAAGGCGGCCGGGGGTGTGCGCGACCTCGACGGCCTGATCCGGGTGCGCGAGCTTGGCGCAAGCCGTTGCGGCGCAAGCGCCACCGCCGCGATCCTGGATGAGTACCGGCGGCGCGCGGCCGGCGCGGCGGGGGAGGCGGGACCGGAGGAAGTCGCACCCCCGGGCTACTGAGCCGAGCCGGGACGGGGTGGCGCGGGGCCGCCGCTCCGTCAACTCCGGGGTGGCGCGAAACCGGGAGGTGGCGCACATTTGTACGCGAAAACCGTGCGCGCCGTTGACTTGACTGAGGCGCCACATACCATCCCCCGGTCCACAACGTCCTGCGCCCGTCGCAGGCTGGACGCTCAAGCCGTGGCAGCAAGTGATGATTATCTGATCGATCTCCTGGTCGAGATGGGTGTGGTCACCCAGGACCAGGTGGATGCCGCTCGACCCAAGGCCGACGAAACGGGCGAAGGGGTGGTCGACACCCTCGTGAGCGAACGCGTGCTGACCCACGCCCAGGTCGCCCAGGCCAAGGCCGCGCATTTCAACGCGGAGTTCGTGCACCTCGCCGACATGCGCATCAGCGACGAGGTCATCATGGCCGTGCCCCGGAACGTCGCGAAGAAGTACAACGCCATCCCGGTGTACGCGACGGAGGACTCCGTCTCCGTGGCGCTGGCGGATCCTTCCGACCTCGAGACGATCGACGCGCTCCAGCACCTGCTCAACCGGAACGTCACCGTCCTCGTCGCCAGCCCCGACGACATCGAGGCCGCCCTCAATCGCTACTACGGCAGGGCGGACGACTCGGTGTCCAAGATGATTCAGGACATCACCGAGGGCGAGGTCGAGATCACGACCGTCGGCAAGCTCGGCGAGAGCGACGACGGAGCGGTCGTCGAGGCCGATGCGCCGATCATCAAGCTGGTCAACAGCCTCATCATCGAGGCCTACCGGCTCCGCGCCTCCGACATCCACCTCGAGCCGCTCGAGAAACGCTTCCGCGTCCGTTACCGCATCGACGGCGTCTGCCACGAGATGCAGTCCCCGCCGAAGCGCCTCCAGGCGTCCATCATCAGCCGCCTGAAGATCATGTCGAACATGTCCATCGCGGAACGGCGCATCCCGCAGGACGGCCGCATCCAGTGCAATGTCGGCAACAAGATGATCGACCTCCGCGTCTCGTGCCTCCCGACCAACCACGGCGAGAGCATCGTGATGCGTATTCTCGACAAGGAAGGCCTCCGTCTCGGGCTCGGCGAGCTGGGCTTCTTCACGGATGACCAGCAGACCTTCGAGCGCCTCATCAGCCTCCCCGACGGCATCCTGCTCGTCACCGGGCCGACGGGCTCCGGCAAGACCACGACGCTTTACTCCTGCCTCAACTACATCAACCGGCCCGACCGCAAGATCATCACGGTCGAGGACCCGGTCGAATACCAGATGGCCGGCATCAACCAGGTGCAGGTCAATGAGGCCATCGGATTCACGTTCGCCCAGGCGCTCCGATCCATGCTCCGCCAGGCGCCGAACATCATCATGCTCGGTGAGATCCGCGACATGGAGACGGCGACCATCGCCATCAACGCGTCGCTGACCGGTCACCTGGTCTTCTCCACCCTCCACACCAACGACGCGCCGAGCGCCGTCACGCGTCTCATCGACATCGGCATCAAGCCGTTCCTCGTGGCATCCTCGGCCCGCGCGCTGATCGCCCAGCGCCTCGTCCGTAAGGTGTGCAAGAAGTGCGGCCAGCCCTACACGCCCACCGAATCCGAGCTCCGCGCCCTCAACATCGACGCCGCGGCCGCGGCCGACGCCAAGTTCACCAAGGGCAAGGGATGCTCCGACTGCAACCGTACCGGGCACCGCGGCCGCATGGGCATCTTCGAGATCTTCGTGGTCGACGATGAGGCCCGGAAGCTGATCTATGAAAAGGCCACCGCCAGCGTCCTCCGCGCCCGCGCCCGCGAGGCGGGCATGCGGACCCTGCGCGAGGACGGCACGCGCAAGGTGATCGCCGGCCTCACCACACCCGAGGAGGTCATCCGCGCGACCGTCGGTGACCTCGATTGACCGCATGGCGCCCCGTCCGGATTTCTCCCGAATCGCGGAATCCCCAGCCGGGGGCCCCGCGATCTCGGGGCTCATGTTCACCACGCGCGCCCTGTCGCGCTCGCAACACTCTGAACCTCTAGCCCCCTGAGTCGTACGTCCGCATTTCGCCCCTCCCTGTATGGCCTATTCGATGTCCGATCTCCTGCAGCTCGTTGTGGCTGAGAACGCCGCCGATCTCCACCTGCGGGTGGGGACGGCGCCCGTGCTGCGCGTCCATGGCACCCTCCATCGCGTCGAAGGTCCCGCCCTCCGTCAGGAGGACACCGAGGAATTGATGCGATCCATCACCTCGGAGGAACAGATACGCAGCGTCCGTGAACGCGGCGGCGCGGACTTCGGATTCGCCTTCGGCGACCTGGCCCGCTTCCGGGTCAGCGTGTTCAAGGAAAAGGGCAATTTCGGGATGGTCCTGCGCCAGATCCCGAACAAGCTGCTCACCCTCGAACAGATCGGCATTCCGCCCTCTGTCCGGGAACTCCTCTACAAGCCCCGCGGCCTCGTCCTCGTCACGGGCCCGACCGGATCCGGCAAGACCACCACGCTGGCGTCGATGATCAACCTCATCAACGAGGAGCGCGATGACGCCCACCTGATCACGATCGAGGATCCGATCGAGTACTACCACAAGCACAAGAAGGCCGTCGTCACGCAGCGCGAGGTCAACGTGGACGTGCCCAGCTTCGCCGAGGCCATCCGCCGCGCCCTCCGGCAGGACCCCGACGTCATCCTCGTCGGCGAGATGCGCGATCTCGAGACCATCGAGGCCGCCATCACCGCCTCCGAAACCGGTCACCTCGTCTTCGGCACCCTCCACACGACCGGCGCCGCCAAGACGATCGACCGCGTCGTCAACGCCTTCCCCGTCAATCAGCAGGAGATGATCCGAATCCAGCTCTCGACCGTGCTTCAGGCCGTCATCTCCCAGCTCCTCATCCCGCGCTGCGACAAGCCCGGCCGCGTCGCCGTGTTCGAGATCATGATCAACACGCCGTCGATCGCCGCCCTCATCCGTGACAACAAAACGTTCCGCATCCAGTCGGACATCCAGACCGGCGCCAAGTACGGCATGGTCACCCTCGACGGCTTCCTCCTCGACAAGTACCAGCAGGGAATGATCTCCCGCGAGGAGGTCATCACCAAGGCACAGGACCCAACGACCATCCTTCAGAAACTGCAGGAGGTGGAGGCCGCCCAGGCCGCGGCCTCCGTCTCACGCTAGCACCGCCCGACAGCCCGCGCCCGGCGCGTCGTCACCATGTCAGATCCATTCTCCAGCCCGCTCCTCGCGCTGATCAAGGAACGGAACCTCATCGACGACCTCCAGTACGAGGAGGTCGTCCAGGAGGTCCAGCGCAGCGGCAAGTCCGTCTCCGAGGCACTCAACGACTTCGGAATCCTCGATACGGACACCCAGCTCCAGATCATTGCGGAGCACCTCGGCACGGAAGTGGTGGACATGCAGAACTGGTCGCCGGATGAGGCCACCCTCAAGGCGATGCCCGCCGCCACCGCCAAGGCCTACGGCTGCATCCCCTACGCACTCCACGGCTCCACCCTCCAGGTCGCCCTCGTCGATCCCCTCAACCCCGCCGCCCTCGACGAGCTCGGCTTCACCGTCCCGCACGAGATCGTGCCGGTCGTCGCCGATCCCGCCGCCATCCGGCAGGCCATCGACAAGCACTACGGCGGCGAGGGCCAGGTCGGCGAGAGCATGGCCGAGCTCCTCAAGGAGCTCGGCGCCGACGGCGAAATGGAGCAGGCCGCCGCCGCCGCCGAGGGCGCCCTCGATCTCACCGAACTCGCCAACGACGTCCCCATCGTCAAGTTCGTCAACCTCGTCCTGACCCAGGCCATCCAGGACCGCGCGAGCGACGTCCACTTCGAGCCGTTCGAGAACGAGTTCAAAATCCGTTACCGCGTCGACGGCGCCCTCTACGAAATGGCGCCGCCGCCCAAGCATCTCGCGCTGCCCGTGACCTCCCGCCTCAAGGTCATGGCCAACCTCGACATCTCCGAGCGCCGCCTGCCGCAGGACGGTCGCATCGCCCTCCACCTCGGCGGACGCCAGGTGGACCTCCGTATCTCCACCCTCCCCACGCAGTTCGGCGAATCCGTCGTGCTCCGCGTGCTCGACCGCGAGGCCACCAAGCTGGACATCGAGGCCCTCGGCTTCCCGAAGTACCTCTATGACTACATGACGGAGGCCATCCAGCAGCCAAACGGCATCATCATCGTCACCGGCCCCACGGGCTCCGGAAAGACGACGACGCTGTACTCCTTCCTCCGCCGGGTGAACACCATCGACTCGAAGCTCCTCACCGCCGAGGACCCCGTCGAGTACGACATCGAGGGAATCATGCAGGTCGCCATCAACGAGGCCGTGGGCATGACCTTCGGAAAGGCGCTCCGCGCGTTCCTTCGCCAGGACCCCGACATCATCATGGTCGGTGAAATGCGCGACCTGGAGACCTCCCAGATCGCCGTCCAGGCGTCCCTCACCGGTCACCTCGTCCTGACCACCCTCCACACCAATGACGCGCCGGGCGCCGTCACCCGCCTCATCGACATGGGCGTCGAGCCCTTCCTCGTCGCCTCCACGCTCCAGTGCGTGCTGGCCCAGCGCCTCGTCCGCACCATCTGCAAGAACTGCCGAACGTCCTTCGAGCCCACGGAGACCCAGCTCTCCCTGCTGAACCTCTCGCCGCACGACCTCGGCGACAAACTCTTCTACTACGGACGCGGCTGCGGGGCGTGCAATGACACAGGCTACAAGGGCCGTCGCGGCATCTTCGAGCTGCTCGCCGTCACCGAGGCCATCCGCCAGCTCATCATCGAGCGGGCTCCCACCGTCGTGATCCGCCAGCGGGCCATCGAACAGGGCATGGTTACCTTGCGAGAGGATGGCCTGCGCGGTATTTTCGAGGCCAGCACCACCATTGAAGAGGTCCTGAAATACACCTGAGCCGCCCTCCACATGCCGAAGTTCAACTACGTTGCCATGGATTCGCGTGGCAAGGAGACCAAGGGTAGCCTTGACGTCGCGAGTCAGAACGAGGCGATCAGCCGTCTCAAGGAGATGGGCTTCTTCCCCACGAAGGTGGTGGAGGCCGAGAAGCCCAAGAAGGACGCCAAGAAGCGTCCCGCCCGCGCCGGGGGAGGGAAGGGCGGCGGCGCACTCAAGACGGAGATCCGCATCCCCGGCCTGAGCCGGGTCAAGACCAAGCAGCTCACCACCTTCACGCGCCAGCTCGCCACGCTCGTCGACGCCGGTCTCCCGCTGCTCCGGGGCCTCCGTGTGCTTCAGAAGCAGGAGAAGAATCCCATCCTGCGCAGCACCCTCGGCGAACTCGCCCTCTCGATCGAGGGCGGCAGCACCTTCTCCGAGGCGCTTGCCCAGCACCCCAAGGTCTTCAACCGTCTCTTCGTCTCGATGGTGAAGGCCGGTGAGCTTGGCGGCGTTCTCGAGGTTGTCCTGAACCGCCTCGCCGAGTTCATGGAGAAGGCCCAGAAGATCAAGGGCAAGGTCATCGCGGCGATGTTCTATCCGGTCGCGGTCATGACCGTCGCCGTGATCATCCTCGCGGTCCTCATGATCTTCGTCGTCCCGAAGTTCAAACAGATCTTCGCGGACATGATGGAGGGCGCTGACCTCCCCGGCTTCACGAACCTGGTCCTCAAGATCAGCGACACCGTGAAGGATTACAGCATCGTGTTCCCCGAGTGGGCCGGGGGTTTCCCGATGCCCGGTCCCGTCATTCTCGGCATCATCGGGATCTTCATCTTCTTCAAGATTCTCTCGAAGACCAAGTTCGGCCGCCGCCTCATTGACAAGGGCAAGCTCAAGATGCCCGTTCTAGGCCCGGTCTTCACGAAGGTCGCCATCTCCCGCTTCAGCCGGACGCTGGGCACCCTGGTGAGTTCCGGCGTTCCGATCCTCCAGGCGCTCACGATCGTCCGGGAAACCTCGGGCAATGTCATCGTGGGGAACGCCGTCTCGAAGATTCACGAGAGCGTGAAGGAGGGCGAAACCATCACGGCCCCGCTCGAGCAGGCGAATGTCTTCCCGCCCATGGTCATCAGCATGGTGGATGTCGGTGAACAGACCGGCGCGCTGCCCGAGATGCTGATGAAGATCGCCGACACCTACGACGACGAGGTGGACAACGCGGTCTCGGCCATGACGTCTCTGCTCGAGCCGATCATGATCGTGTTTCTCGCCGTGATCGTCGGCAGCATCGTCATCGCGCTGTTTCTCCCGCTGATCAAACTGATCGAGGGCGTCGGCGATCCGAGCTCCGCCCAGGGCGACGTCGACTGATCCAGCCATTCCTTAGGGAACGCCGGCCGCGATCCACCGATCGCGGCCGGTTTGTTTTCGCGCCGTGTTCCAACTGAAGACATCACGCGGCGCCGCGTACCGGGTCGGTCGTCAGCCGCCACCAGAACCCGTCACCTGGAGCCTGTCACCAGGTGCGTCAGTCACTTTCGTGGATGGCTGCCCGCCCGGGGAGCCTGTCACCAGGTGCGCTGTCCCTGGGGGGATCGTCGTGGCCGGCACTGTCGTCAGGTGTTCGCCCGACCCGGGGAAACAATGCCGCCCAGTGCGCGACAGACCTCGGGAGCTCGTCGCTGGTGGTGGGCGAGCGCCGAGGGCGGTCACCCTGGCTCATCTGGGAAGGTTGCAGCGGCCTCCTGTTCGCAACCGATCGTTAGTCGCAACGGGTTACGCTCGAGGATCTGAAGCCTGTCCCTACGGGAGGGGGGAAACCCCAGCGCCACCGGAGGCAATCTCGGACACGGAGAAGCGGCGACGAGTGCCCGCGACCGGGGTGACGTCCGACTCTCGAGTCGTCACATGGAGTCTGGCACCAGGCGCGTTTCGCCGCGGAGCGGATTTCGGTGTCGAATGGACCCAAGAAACGCTGCTGCAGTTGCTTAGGCACGGAACCGAATGCTTGTCCCCCATGGCTGATCTTGGGGATCGCCCTCGAACCGTGATCGCCGCCGGCTGGATCGCCTCGGCGGTGTCACCGGTGGCGGCGTCGTCCATCTCGTCCGCCTCCATGCGACCTGGTCCCAGGAGGGAGCCAAGGTCGGAGACGGTGGCCGCCCAAGTGATCTTACGAGGGGCGCATTTCCCCGATGCTCTCTGGATGGTGCTGGGGTTGGCGCTGCGATCGAGTGGCGACACGACGGGCGGCCACCGGGTTAGAAGCCTCGGAGCCTGGCACCGGGTGCGCGCGCGGCATGGAGCGGTTTGTGGCATTAACGACGGAACTCAAACGCCTGCAATGTGCTGCGGGGCGGGATCAGATGCCTGTCCCCTCATCACCTCGTGGGTTCGTCTGGACGACGCTGTGACGGCCGATCCAGCGTGCCTTGGAGCCTGGCACCGGGTGCGCGCGCTCATCACCTCGTGGGTTCGCCTGGACGACGCCGTGACGGCCGATCCAGCGTGCCTCGGAGCCTGGCACCGGGTGTGCATTGCAGATTCGAAGAGGGAGGCGACCCGTGATCGCTGCCGGCTGGAGCGCGCGTCAGCCGTGGTCCGCGCTAACCCCGCTGGCGAAAGTGTTTAGACCCAGAGTTTCCGAGTCTGTCCCCTCGGCGTCAGGAGGCCTGCATCCGATTGCTCCTGGACGGGGGGGTTGGCGTTGCGTTCGAGGCCCGGCTCCACGGTCGCGTCGACATTGGAAGTCTGCGCCCCCGGCGCGTGCCGTGGCGGGGGAGGGGCGTGCGACACCCAGTGGAACATAAACGTCCGCAAGAGTTTACACGGCAAGGATCCTATGCCTGTCCCCGCATGGGGTTCCCATGGAAGGCGCGGTGGGGAGGGCGATCCGATGCGCCCTGAGCCGGACCTCCGGTGCCCCTTGAATGCCGGAACCCCGTCGTCTCGGGCTGTTCACGCGGAGTCCAACGTCCTCACCGAGACGACGGTCTCGTCGACAGCGGAAGAGGCGGTGGATTCAACCGGCCTGGTCGCAAAGGCTTGCAGCGAGGGGCGAGGTGGTCCCTGGCCGTCAGGAAGGAAGTTCTACGATTGCCAACGAGTGTAATTTTCTTCACATTCGCAGGCGTCTGGCCATTGACGCGTGCCCATGCCTGCGCGTAAATACAACGTAATTACATTGCATGGGCGATTACTATACAACCGCTGCGTCCCATGGAGTTCGACTGGTCCGGTCTGCCCTCGCAATTATCCGGCGGTCTGACCACGCAGGATGTGGAGGAATCCTTCGAGGATCCTTTCGCGATCAAGCTCCTGCCGGATTCGCCGCGGTTCAACGCCCAGGCGCGGTTCTTTCACCTGGGCCGGACGGTTCGCGGGAAGGGTGTTTTCAGCATTTACCGCACCAACGGCCGGATGATTCGCGTGATCCTCGCGCGTCCGTTCGAGCCCGAGGAGGCGTTCTTCTACGAGCGCAAGGTCAGTCAGTCCCTCCAGTGACCGCCGGGGGGAACGGCGCCGGGAGGATCCGCCATGGAGGGCGCGGCCCGGCCCATCACGAGCATCGCCACAAATGAACCCTGTCACGTCCTGGGATGAGGTTCCGCTCTTTGACCGCGAGGAGGCGGAGGCGGCCTTCTGGGAGGCCAACCGGATCGACCTCCGACTCATGGAAACGGCGGTCGCCGCGGGGAACGAGGCGACCGAGTCCGTCACGATCACCCTGCGCATGGACCCGCGCATGCTGGCGCGCATCAAGCGCCTCGCGAGGTCCCGCTATCTCAACTACCAGAGCATGATGAAACAATGGCTGAGCGAGCGCATCGAGCATGAGCTGCGCACGCGCGACGCCTGATTGTCCCCACTGGATCGCATGACCCGTCCCCCTGAAACCAAGCACCGCGCCGGCTTCAGCCTGATGGAGCTGCTGACCGTGATCGCGATCATTGCCGTGCTGGCCGCCATCGCGGTTGGCCTGACGGCCGCCGCGCGCAATGCGCGCACCAACTCGCGAGGCGAAGCCGAGCTGCGCCAGATCCAGACGGCGATCGAATCGTACAAGGCGGATCGCGGCGTGTATCCGCCGGACCATGTGCTGCCGGCGGGATCGCCGCACCGGGTGGATCCGGTGATCAACCAGCTCTACTACGAGCTGCGGGGAATGGAGGTCGTGCAGAACGGTTTCCGGTGCAAGGGCATGAGCGACGTGCTCTCGCCCGATCAGATCCGGGCGGTGTTCAATCGCAGCGGATTTCTCAACGCGTCGTCGGATCCCTCGGAGCCGGCGCGCACCTATCTCGATCCGAAGGCGTCGGTGGTGCGCCGGGTGACGGTGAACGGGGTGGAGGTGGAACTGCTCGCGACGCCGTTTCCCTGGTCGGCCGGCAATCCCGAGCCGGCGCCGATTCCCGGCACACAGGTGAACCCGTGGCGGTACGTCTCGACCGGGCCCACGAACAACGTGGGCGGTTTTGACCTCTGGGCGGAGGTCTATGTCGGCAAGGAAAAGCGGGTGTTCAAGAACTGGTAGTCCAATATGAGTCCCTCGAACCAACACACCCACGGCGCACGGGCGGTGCCGGTGCGCTGGTACGAGCGTCGCTGGTCGATGACGCTCGAAAAGGCCCCTGCCGACGCGGCGGGGGAGTCGTGCACGGAACTGTCCGTCCCCGTCGCCGGGCCGCTGAAGCGGCGCGCGTCGCGCGCACGGGCGCTGCCGCGGCGGAAGATCGCGCGGCCGCCCACGCTGCGAACCGGCAAAAACCCGGTGACAAGGGCGCGCAGGATTTCACAACCTTCGCGCGCTCCACGGCACCGTCGGTAAACCATGGATTTTATGCGTTCGCCCATTTCGAAGACATGGCGCGGTCACCGCAGGCAGACGACTGTCATGCGCCGGGGCCGTTCCGGTTTCACCCTGATCGAGCTCCTGGTCGTCATCGCGATCATCGGGATCCTCGCCAGCATGATTCTGCCCGCGATCGGGACGGCGAAGAGGCGCGCCCAGGTCGCGCGCGCGCGGCAGGAGATCTCCGCGATCGTGAGTGCGGTGCAGGCCTACCAGGCGGCCTATGGCCGATTCCCGGCGAGCCGCGCCGTCCGCGAGCGCGGCGTGAACGAGAACTCGCCGGACTTCACCTACGGCACGATGCACAACGGCCCGGCCCAGAATCTCATGCCCAATCTGCAGCCGCCGCAGTCGGGGGTCGAAATGCCCGTCATCGGGAATGGCACGGGTTACGAGGCCACGAACGCCGAGCTCATGGCCATCCTCGCCGACATCACCCATCTGCCGGCCAACACCTCGGTCCCGACGGTGAACGAGAACCACGCGCAGAACACGCGGAAGGAGGCGTTCATCGACGCGAAGTTCAACTCGCAGAATCGCGGCCCCGGCCTCGGCACCGACCTGCTTTACCGCGATCCGTGGGGCATGCCGTACATCATCACGATCGACATGAACTACGACAACATGTGCCGTGACGCATGGTACAAGCAGGCGAGCGTCGCGCGCGTCTCGGGCACGCAGGGGCACTTCGGCCTCGTCCCGTCGAAGGACCGGCCGAACGAGTGGGAGATTCGGGCGTCGGTGGTGGCGTGGTCGTTCGGCCCGGATCGCGCCATCAACAACGGCCCCGCCAATGCGGGTCCCAACCGGGACAACATCCTGAGCTGGCAGCAGTAGGAGCATTCATGCGCTGGTCCGGACGCCCATCCACCCACGCGAGCGCCCTCCGTTTCGGGGCGGGAGCGCCTCGCCGGACCCTTGCGCGCACGGTGGCCGCGTTCACGCTGGCGGAGCTGCTGGTCGTGATCGGGATCATCGCGATCCTCGCGGCGATCGGCCTGCCGGCGCTGCGCGGCCTCGGCCAGTCCAATGCGATCGACGCCGCGACGCGGCAGATGCTGGACGACCTCGCGTATGCGCGGCTGCGGGCGATCAATGACCGGACGACGGTGTTCATGCTGTTCGTTCCCCCGAACGCGGAGCAGCAGGTCACGAACCTGGCACCGTACCGGCTGACGGGGTACACCCTGTATTCACGCCGGAGCGTGGGCGAGCAGCCCGGCCGTTCGAGCCCGCGCCAGCTCATCCCGTGGAGGCGCCTGCCCGACGGGGTGTTCTTCGCGATCAACAAGCTCGCGGACCCGGCGTTTTCTGGGGTGCTGACCAACAAGCTCCAGGAGCCTTTCGCGTGGACCAACAATTTCTACATCGCGATCACCAACCGCGTGTACGCGCTCGGCATGCGCTACATCGCCTTCGACGATCGCGGCCGGCTCACCAGGTTCGATGCCCTCGGGAGGCCCCTCCCGACGGGCGAGGATCAGTTCATCGCCCTGGTCCGAGGGAGCGTGACGCATCCCCAGGACGGGCAGGGAAGATACCTCGAGCTGGACGCGGTGGAGGTTCCCCCGGGCAACCGGCGCTACATCCGGATCAACTGGCTGACCGGGCGGGCGGAGGTCCATGGCGACCTGCTCCGGGATGAAACGACCGGCCAGGAATACATCGCGCTCAGGCCGCAATGAGAATCGATTCACGGACGTACCAGCCCCGCGCGGCGGCTCGCGCCCTCACCCGGCGCGGGGAGCGCGCCTTCACCATGGTGGAGATCGCGATCAGCCTCGCGGTCGTCGCCTTCGCCCTCGTGGCGATCATCGGCGTTCTCCCGACCGGCCTGCAGGTGCAGAGGGACAACCGCGAGGAGACCCTGATCAATGCGGATGGCACCTACATCCTGGAGGCGCTCCGGACCGGGAATGACCGGCTCGGGCTGCTGAGCAACTCGGTCTATCTCATCTCGATCAACTTCAAGGACGGATCCGCCGAAGTCATTCCGAACGAGAATGCGCTCCTGAGCGGGCAGCAGATCGTCGCGCTGCTCGGCACGCCGAAGAGTCCCTTCGCGAACGGCGTGAGCAACGTGGTCGCGTGGGTGCGCTCGCTCAACAACTCGGCGATCAATCTCGATCCCAACGCGCGCGATCTCTCGTTCCGCTATCAGCTCGTCCTCGAGTCGAATCCGTTTCTCGGATATCCCCCCGCGCTGACCAACGGGCTTTCGACGAACGAGGTCGCACGGATCGCCGCGCTGCAGAACAACCTGCGCGACGTGCGCATGACCATGCGCTGGCCCTTGTTCCGCGACAGCGTGAATGCTCCCCAGAACGCCCGCGTGGGCACGGGCAGGCGCACGTTTCGGATGCTGATCGGCGGGGCGCAGATCACGAACAGGGTGGAAATGGCGGGGAGCGATCTCCCGGGCTTCTACTATCTGCCCTCGACCTACTAGGCCGCGATGCGACTTTCCATCACCCGATCCACCCGCCGCGCCGCGTTCTCGGTACTCGAACTCCTGCTGGCGATCGCCATCATGGTGTTCATCATCTTCGGTCTCTACGCCGTCTTCGATCAGACGCAGAAGGCGCTGCGCCAGACGGTGGCGCAGGTGGATGTGCTCGAGGGTGTGCGCGCCGCGACCGACCTGATGAGCCGCGAGCTCGAGGGCATCTCCTACGTGCCGATCTCGCGCTACACGAACATCTTCATCGCGCTCAACCCGATCTCGCAGGGGGCTCCCCTCAACGGACTCTCGGACCAGCAGCCGGTGATGACCACCGTCCTGCAGGACATCTTCTTCCATGTCCGGGTGGGAGAGCAGTGGTCCGCGATCGGCTACTGGGTCGGGCCCATCCGCCCTGACATCACGGGTCCGATCGCCGTGGGGCGTCTGTACCGGTTCGCCACGAACGTGAGTCCGGCGCAGCTCCGGGCCATGGCAAATCCGAATCGTTCCGCGGCGCAGCGGAACGCCCTGCTGAGCACCTTCAATTCGGAGCAGCGGCTGAATTACTCCGCTCCCATCATGGATGGGGTGGTCCACCTCCGGGTCACCGCCTACGCGCCCGACGGGAATCCCCTGGTGAACCTCACGAGCACGAATGCGGGCAGCCCGACGTATCTCAGACTCTTCGAGGACGCCCTGGTGACGCTTCGTTCCCAGGGAATTCTCTCGCAGGATGCGTATCCCGCCGCCCAGCTCGAGGCGGGCGCCGGGTCCGTGCGCTATCTCTTCTCGGATCTCTCGTACCCAACCCACCCGTCGTACCTTGAGCTCGAGCTCGGCGTGCTCGAGCCGCAGGTCGTGATCCAGTATCAGTCGATCGCCGAGGGACAGCCGGCCGAGGCCGCACGATTCCTCGCGCGCAACTCGGGTCGGATTCACCTGTTCCGGCAGCGGATTCCGCTGCGCAACACGCCGCAGCCTTGATGAATCGTCGTCATCATCAGCAGGGCATCGCCCTGATCACCACGCTGATCATGCTGTCCGTGGTGACGCTCATGGCGGTGGCGTTTCTCGCGGTCAGCCGCAGGGAACGCGCCGCCGTCAGCACCAGCAGCGACCGGCTCGACGCGCGGGCCATGGCGGAGGCGGCGCTCCAGCGCGCCGAGGCCGAGATCGTCGCGCGGGTCCTCGCGACCAGCAACCTGCTGAGCTACGACCTCCTGGTCTCCACGAACTACATCAATCCGCTCGGGTTCGTCCGCAACGACACGAACATCGCGAACGTCGCGTTCCACTATCCCAACGGGCAGCCTGTCACGGGGGCCGACCTCCTGCAGGTCTACCGGAATCTCCAGATCGATCCGCGCGTTCCCGTCTTTGTCATCACCAACAACGTCACGGGCGAGCAGGAGTTCCGCTACTATCTGGACTTCAACCGCAACTGGCTGGTCGAGACCAACGGCCTGCAGGTCGAGATCGACAACGCCGGCCGGGCCATCGGCACCGGGTTTCACGTCGGGGACCCGGAGTGGATCGGAGTGCTGCAGCGCCCGGACCTGCCTCATTCGGGTTCCAATCATTTCGTCGGCCGCTACCTCTACATGGTCCTGCCGCTCGGCAAGATGCTGGACCTGAACTTCATTCACAACCAGGCCAAGCGCATCCAGCCGGACGTCGACGGCTTCGTCCGCAACCAGGGAGTGGGGCCGTGGGAGATCAATCTTGCCGCCTTCCTTCACGACCTGAACACGAACGCGTGGGTTTCGTACCTGTACCGCACCAACCTCGCCCAGGTGAGCGCGGGAACCTCGTTTGACGCGGCCGTCTCGCTCCTGCGCCAGCGGTACCGCCTCAGCCCGGTGGACAACAATCCCACCTACGCGAACCTTCCGAGCTTCGACCAGGTCTTCGGCGCGGGCGCCGGCAACGTGATCGCGGCGGACGGCATCGACCAGTACGGCGACGGACCCCTCCAGCTCGGCATCGGCCGCCCCTGGGCGGGCGGCGGCAATGTCACGAACATCCTGGACAACGACAACCCGGCCGCCCCGTGGCCCGGCGGTGACAATCCCACGGCCTACTTCGATCCGCAGGAGCTGTTCACCATTCCCGAGCTCAACCTGCCCGTCGCCGCGAGGTTCACCAACCGACTCTTCTCGGTTTCCACCAACCGCAGCACCTACGACCGCCACACGGTCTATCGGCTGCTCGGGCAGCTCGGGACCGATTCCGTCCCGAACTACCGCGGGAAGATTCACCTGAACTACGACAACCGCCTCGATTTCGACACGAACCTGATCCAGGCGGGGCACGCCCCGGGCACCGCGCCGCTCTTCGCGTATCACGCGACCAACTTCGTCGCGTGGAGGCCCGCCGCGTTCTTCACCAACGCGGCGGACAGGATCCTGAAGGCGCTTCACCCCACCCAGGGTCAGAACGGGGCGCCCGTCATCGGGGTGACCAACATCGCGATCTGGCCGACGAACTACTATTCGCCCGCGGTCCACCGCTCGCTCCAGCTCGCCGCCAACATCTACGACGCCATCACCAACCGGCCGCTCACGGGGTATCCGCACATCCCGACGGTGTTCCGGCCGGTCTTTGCCTCCCGCAACGGCGAAGTCGTGATCTCCGATTTCATCGAGCTGACGGACAACTGGGATGTGGATCTCTGGGACGCTCCGATGGTGGACCGGGACTTCATCACGAATCCCGGCCAGGTTGCCCCCCTGGACCGGATCGCCGGGATTCCCGTCGTCATCGGCGCCAAGAAGGGTTACCCGAACTTCAACGAGTTCGAGCTGCAGACGGTGGTGGTCGCCGGCCGCAAGCTGGAGCTGGTGAAGCGTTCGCCGACGTCACGTCCGGCATTCACCAACCAGCTCTACACGATCGCGATCAGCAACGTGTTCGGGGTCGAGTTCTGGAACAGCTACGAGAACCCCTTCCCGCGCCAGCTCGAGCTGCGCGCGAGGCTCCAGTCGATCCTCGTCCTGACGAACCAGGCGGGGAACGTGATCCCGCCCCAGACGAACCTGTTCGAGTTCACGGAGACCATCGATCCCGATGAATGGCAGGGACAGGAGTTCCGGATTCCGATCCGCACCAACGTCATCGTGGTTCCGACGTCGGCGTACTTCCCGGGCAACGGCGCGCTGATTCCGATCCGCGGGGACACCCAGGGACTGGACCTGTTCGACAAGACGCCCGGGTTCCCCATTCCGATTCTCGGGCTGAACGTGACGAACCGGCTGCAGGTGGCGCTCATCGACACGAGCGTGCCCGGGGGGCGGCTCGTCGAGTACGTCGATCTCGACAACCTCAACAGCAACATCGACATCACGCGCGAACTCTTCGGCGAGCAGGATGAGCTCGGCCAGACCTCGCAGGTGGGTTCGTTCTGGAAGACGAACCGCGTGCTCGGCATCCCGGAGGGCATCCGCAACCAGATCCAGGTGTCGATGGGCGCCATTGACGTCGGGAACTGGAACAGCGTCTCCGGGGAACCCCTGCAGGGACAGGACAAGGAGAAGGCGATCGAACGTTTCCGGCAGTTCGTGGGTCTCGCGACGCCCCCCTCGCCGGTCTCGCCCGTGCTGCGCATGCAGGCGCCGTTCTCCCCGGGCCTGAAGCTGCTGCATCTCGAGACATGGCAGGTCAATGACCCGCTGGTGAACGACCTGATCTGGGACCTCGTGGACGTGCACCGCACGAACCAGATTCAGCGCCTGCCGCCCCTGTTCGATCCGCCCCCTGACTGGAGCAATCTCGGCGAGATCAACGATCGCTACCTGCCCTGGGGCAGGGTGGGAGAGAGCAGCGCGCCCAATGCCCGCGCCAAGGTCTTCAACCTGGCGATCAAGGATCCGCAGATCTGGCGGTCCGATGACTGGGACTTCCCGACGAACCAGTTCCCGACGCTGGGCTGGCTCGGGCGCGTCCATCGCGGCACGCCATGGCAGACGATCTATCTCAAGTCGGAGGCCGTGTCGGACCAGGACTGGCTGGAGTGGACGGGACATCCGCAGTGGCTGTGGCCCAACAACACCATCCCGCTTGGAACCCATCCCACAAACGACTGGCGCATCCTCGAGGTGTTCACCGTCGCG
Organism: uncultured Verrucomicrobiota bacterium; assembly: GCA_964389135.1. Classification (GTDB taxonomy): domain Bacteria; phylum Verrucomicrobiota; class Verrucomicrobiia; order Limisphaerales; family CAIMTB01; genus CAIMTB01. Next base: position 121,327 of record CAYMDA010000010.1, read on the forward strand.
CTGAACGACAACATGACCCGCGGCCAGCTCGCCGTGAACCAGTCGGGACTCGCCGCGTGGTCCGCGGTCCTCAGTGGCGTGCCCGTCTTCACGAATGAGTTCGGGTTCCCGTCCACGAACTATTTTCCGCACATCATCGAACCGAACACCCCGCAGCTTCGGGCGCTGGTGGACGGCATCAACAACGCGCGGTCGCAGCGGTTCGGCCAGCGGTTCAGCTATCTGGGCGAGATTCTCAGCACGCCCGAACTGACCGTCGCCTCGCCGTACCTCGCCATCTCCGGCGCGCAGACCCCGGCCGACGCGGTGGTCGAGCGCATCCCGCAGATGATCCTGTCGCTGCTCCGGCGCGACGAGCCGCGGTTCGTCGTGTTCGCCTACGGGCAGTCGCTCAGCCCCGCGCCGGGATCCGTCGTGACCGACTTCGGGCCGTTCTTCCAGATGCCGACGAACTACATCATCACCGGCGAGTACGTGACCAAGACGCTCATGCGGCTCGAGACGGTCGTCGAACCGCACCCGGTGTCGGGGGAGCTTCGGCAGTGGATCAAGACCATCAAGGAGACGTACAATGAGGTGCCACCGACCGAATAGGTGCCCGCAGCCGTGCGACGGGGCGCCGCGGTCACCGCGGGCACGCCGTCTTCCTCATTCCGGCGGCGCGGCCGTGCCCTTCCCGCCCATCCATTGGCGCGACCGCCATTCCTGTGCGATGATCGCGGTTGCCGAACCCCACGCTCTCTAGTCGTTTATGCGCCTGCAGACTCGAACCTGGTTCCTGATCTCGGTCCTGTGTTTCATCGGGGCCGCGATCTTCTGGCGCCTGGGCGAGCAGCGGCTCGCGAACCGGGCCGGACGTTCACCCGCCTCAACCTCCGCGCCGCCCGTGTCCCTCCCGGTCGCGCCCGGCGCCGCGCCGGCCGCCTCCACCGGCACGTCCGCGGATCGCCGGGGGCCGGTGTTCCCGCGGGGGGATGCCGAGGCGCTGGCGGAGCGTGACGCGACGGCGCGCGCCCATGCCGAGCTGCGCCTGCGCAACACCGAGCGGCCGCTCGAGGAACTCATCCGCGACGATCGCGCCCTGCTGCTTCGCAACGCACTCATCGACACCGCCTCGGGAGTCGCGCTGCCCATCCCCGAGCATCTTCGGGCGGGTGAGGAACCCGGTTCCTACATCGTGCAGTCGGCCGGTCCCGTCACGGCGGAGTTTCGCCGCTCGCTCGAGGAGGTCGGCGCCCGGTTCATCTCCTATCTTCCGAACAATGCGTACCTCGTCGCGGCGGATGCGGCGCAGGCCGCGGATCTCGCGGCGCGACCGGGGGTGCAGGCGGTCCTCGCCTACGAGCCGTACTACAAGATCGAGCCGGGCCTGCTTCCGCTGGCGGTGGAGGACGCCCAGCTCGATCCCGATGTGCGCCTCAACCTGACCCTCCTGCCGGATTCGAGCGACGACGCGCGGGAGCAACTGGCGGATCTCGGGGCGGAGGTCCTCAGCGAGTTCAGCACGCCGTTCGGGCCCGGCGTCGTCGTGGAGCCGCGCGCCGCCAGCCTCGCGGCCATTTCCCGTCTGCCCTCGGTGCAGGGAATCGAGCGTCTTCGTCCGCGGCAGCTGCTGAACGACCTCGCACGCGAGCGCATCGGCGTCTCGATCGGGACGAACGCGCCCGGTTCCTACACGAATTACCTCGGGCTCACCGGCACCAACGTCGTCGTGAACGTCAACGATTCGGGCGTGGACTCGACGCACCCGGATCTCGAGAACCGCGTCACGGCGGATCTGCCCTCCACGCTGGTGGACCTGGAGGGGCACGGCACGCACGTCGCCGCGACGATCGCGGGCAGCGGCGCCGCTTCGGGCACGGTCACCAATGCGGTCGGCTCCCAGTTGAACGCGGATTTCCGCGGCATGGCTCCCGAGGCGGAGCTGTATGCCCTGCCCGTGGATCTCATCACCGGACCGCTGATCTCGGATGCCTACCTCCACCAGAAGGCGGCCACCAACTACTACATCACGCGGGGACGGACGAACGTCCTCATCTCGAACAACAGCTGGGGCTACATCGGCGCCTACGACTACACCCTCTCTTCCGCGAGCTACGACGCCGCGGTGCGGGACGCCCTCCCCACGGTCCCCGGCAGCCAGCCGATCCTGTATGTCTTCTCCGCCGGCAACAGCGGGTTTGGAGGCGACGACGGCCAGGGCGGCGAGCCGAACACGATCCAGGCGCCCGGCACCGGCAAGAACGTGATCACCGTCGGCGCGATCGAGACGCCGCGCCAGATCACGAACGAGATCGTCTATGTCGACGAGTTCGGAGAGCTGCAGACCAACCAGGTCTTCCTGCTGCAGACGGACAGCGACTCGCAGGTCGCCTCCTTCTCGTCGCGCGGCAACATCGAGCCGGGCATCGAGGGACCCTTCGGACGCTTCAAGCCGGACGTCGTCGCACCCGGCACCTTCGTGGCCTCCGCCCGCTCGCAGGACTGGACCGATCCGCGCTCGTTCTCGTCCGCCCAGGTCAATCGCATCACCGGGGAGGAAGTCGCCCCCGGCGCGATCAACTACTACCCCCTGTTCGTTCCGCCGCTCGCGGCCGAGTTCCGGATCCGCATCCTGCCGAACTTCCGGTCGCCGGATCCCTTCCCGGGACTGCCGCTCTACCTGCGCTTCGGCGATCTCCCGACCACGTCCGACTTCGTCAACACGAACAATCTCATCCGGGTGCCGCCCGACGACACGCTGATGGTCGGGGACTGGTACTACGGCGTCGGCAACTTCACCTCGGACACCGTCACGTACGACATCCAGACCATCGTCACGCTGACCAATGACTTCGGGAACTACTTCGAGGAGCTGAAGAAGCTGAACGACACGCTGGCGCCCGAGTACCGTTTCGAGTCAGGCACGAGCATGTCGGCCCCCGCGGTGTCGGGCCTGCTGGCGCTGTACCTCGACTATTTCCAGCGGGAGCAGCGGCCCGCCAGTCCCGCGCTGCTCAAGGCGCTCCTCATCAACGGGGCGCGCTCGGTGAGCTCCGCCTACAACTTCAGCCTGCGCGACGTGCTCAACCTGCAGGGCTGGGGCCTCGTCAACCTGACGAACGCGCTGCCCGCCGACGACATGCTGTCGCCGACCGGCGGCGTGCATGCCGTCCAGTACGCGGACGTTCGCGGGGCGGATGCCATCCAGACCGGTGACATCCGCAGGTACCGCGTCTCCGTCGACCCGGCGGCCTCGGGCCAGATCCTGAAGCTGACCCTGGTCTGGACGGACCCGCCCGGAAACCCCGCCGCGGGCGTCAAGCTGGTGAACGACCTGGATCTCATCGTCCGACAGCCGGGCGAGGAGGGGGAGGAGATCTTCTATGTCGGCAACGACATCCCGTTCCGCAGTGACTTCAACACGCCGCGGCCGGACCTCAACTCGGTGACGAACGACGCGATCAACAACGTCGAGAACGTGCTCCTGCGCCCGCCCCTCGCGACGAACTACATCGTCGAGGTGCGCGGCCGCCGCGTGAACGTGAATGCGGTCACCGAGCACCCGGAGGGGATCGCGCAGGATTACGCGCTCGTCATCTCCCTCGAGGACCCCACGACGCGCAACGCGCTGAAGGTCACCCAGGACACGGAGCTCGTCGAGCTCGACGTCCCCTACCTGATCACCCCGACCAACGGACTCGCGCTCCTCTCGCAGCGTGTCGGCGCCAATCCGCCGCGTTTCGGCACCGCGCCCGGCGTGGCCGACCAGTGGACATTCTTCGTCTTCACGAACCTCCAGCAGTACACGCCCAGTTTCGTCGGGATCACGAACGGATCGAACGTCGCCTTCGTCACCTTTCTCCCGCCGAACCTCGGTGAGCCGCGCTACCGCCAGGCCGACATCGATCTCTACGTCTCGACCGATCCGCAGCTCACCAACCTCGCACCCGCCGTGATCGCGGCCGCCGACAAGTCCACGCTCCCGGGAGGAACGGAGTACGTTGTGTACACCAACGCGCCCCTGGGTGCCGTGTACTACATCGGGGTCAAGGCCGAGGACCAGCAGGCCGCCGAGTTCGGGTTCGTGGCGCTGTCGAGCAACCTCCCCTTCGATGAGGAGGACGACGAGGGGAACCGGATCGTGCGCGGCGTGCCGTTCAACATGGCCATTCCGGACGGATCCCCGGACACGCCCCAGGCCGCGTATGTGTTCGGAATCGCCACGCGTTCCTTCGAGGTGCAGCGCGTCGTCGTCACCAACACGCTGGCCTTCGACAGCACCGGTGACATCCTCATCAACCTCAGTCACAACGACGCCTTCTCGGTCCTCAGCAATCACGCGCTCGATCCGACCGGGCAGGGGGGACTGTTCACGGTCATCTACGACGACAGTTCCGGGGGGAACGTCGGCTACGGCAACCTGATCGGCACCCCGACCGACGGACCGGGCCGTCTCACGGACTTCATCGGCACCGACGCCGCCGGTCCGTGGATCCTGAGCCTCGTGGACAACGCGGTGTCCCAGACCGCCACCAACGTGGCCTTCCATCTCCGGCTCGAACCCTCGCTGACCGACCAGGGATTCATCGCGGACGTCGTCGCCGCCAACAGCGCGAACTTCTACTCGGTGGACGTGCCGTCGAACGCCACGAATCTCACGGTGTTCATCCAGGGCATTCAGCCGGACCTGCCGCTCTTCGTGGGCATCCGGAGGGGCGACCTCCCGTCGTTCAGCAACTACGACAAGGGCGCGACCGTCGACGCCCGCGGCGCCCAGATCAGCCTCGGCCGCCGCGATGTCCCGCCGCTGAACCCCGGCCGGTATTACATCGGCGTGTTCAACCCGAACGCCGTGCCGGTGAACTACGAGATCGCGATCGAGATCGACCTCGATCTCTCGATCAGCGCGGAGCAGTCGTTCGGCCTCGACAATCTCATCCCCCTGACGGACGACGCCCGCACCGACTCCGTCATCTTCGTCCCGGACGACCGCGCGATCGCCGACGTCCGGGTTGGCATCCGGGCGAACCATCCGCGCGTCTCCGATCTCGTGTTCCGCCTCGTGAGCGCGCAGGGCACCCGCCTCCTCCTCGCGGAGAACCGCGGCGGACCCGACGGCACCGCGTATGGCGCCGATGTGCCGAGCGGCCGGATCTACACGACCTTCACGGACAACACGAATCTCACGTCCACTCCCATCAAGTACGGGGTCGCTCCGTTCACGAACAGCGCCGTCCAGAGCTCGGCGTCCAACCGGGTGGTGCTCGCCGACGGCTTCGAGCAGGCGATTGCGCGGACCTACCTGGCCGGGGAGCCGATTCCGAACGGCTGGCGCGTGAGCTCGGGCTCGGCCGAGGTCGTGCGGATCCCGGTTGGCAGCACGAACATCGTGGAGGGCGAGCAGTATCTTCTCCTCGGCGGCGGGGCGAGCGCGGTCGGCACCAACGTGGTCCTCACGCCGGGCAAGCTGTATCGCGTGCGCTTTGCGACGGGCAGGCTCCCAATCCAGCGGGAGCAGGCGCTCCTCGTGTTCATCAACGGAGTCAACTTCCACGAGGTCCGCCGGGAGCCCGGCGTTCCGAACTGGTACTCGGATTCCTTCATCTTCACGGCGCCGAGCCGGAACACCCTCATCGAGTTCCGTTCTCCGACGGGGGGCAATCGCGCACCGCTTGCCCTCGACCATGTCACCATCGAGGAGACGGACCGTCCGCTGAACGCGTACTACCTTCCCGAGGAGACCCTGAAGCCGATCCTCGGCGAACGTGCCCTCGGTGAATGGCGGCTGGAGGTCGAGGACACGCGCGCGGGTCCGCCCGGGGGCGGTCTGGGCGAGGTGGACTGGCGCCTGGAGTTCGTGTACGCGCTGCCGACGATCGATGCGATCCGGCTGACAAACAACGTCCCGTACTTCGGCTCCGTCTCCGGCACGGATGTCGTGTACTTCTACGTGGACACGCCGCGCTGCGCGACGATGTCGGTCAATACGCTGTCGGGGGCCATCGCCACGCTCGTGCTCTTCGGCGATCGCGACGGCCTGCCCGTGGCCGATCTCGGGACGCTCCAGGATGACTACGGTCCGTATCTGAACATTGAGTCCGGCGGGATCGCGCAGTTCACCCTGACGACGAACACCCCCGCGTTCGCGCCGCTGCGGCCGGGGCAGCGCTATTACCTGGCGGTACGCAACTTCCAGCCGGATCTCACGAACAACACGTTCGGAATCCGTGTCACGTTCGACTGCGAGGATCCGCCGCTGCCGGTGGTGCCCACGATCACGAACGGCATTCCGGTGCGGGCCACCATCGATCCCGGCCCGGCGCTCGACTACTACCAGTTCATCGTCAGCTCGAACGCCATCAACGCGCGGATCACCCTCACGCCGGACAACGGCAATGTGGACATGTACATCCGCCGCGCGCGGCCGGCGACCGGCCCGGGCACCGATGACTACCCGCTGCCGTCCCCGAGCATCTGGGACTACCGGGCGGACAACCCGGATCCGGACGCCACGGAGGAGATCAGCATCGATCGTTTCACGCCGCCGGAGCCGCTCACGCCGGGGGTCTGGTTCATCGCGGTGCGCAACGGCGAGACCTTCCCCGTCACCTACACGCTCGAGTTCAACGAGGAATACACGACGATCATCAACCTGACGAACCAGGTGCCCCACACGGCGACAATTCCGCCCGTGGATCCGACGATCGGCGTCATGCCGGCCGACCTGCATTACTACTCGTTCCTCGTCTCCTCGAACTCCGTGCTGGCGCACTTCGAGACGTACGACGCCAGCGGGGACGTCAACCTCTACGTCCGGAGGGGACTGCCGATTCCCACGCCGTTCGACTTCCACTTCGCGGGAGTGGAGCCCGGCGCGGCCGACGAGTTCATCGCCGTGACCAACACGGCCACGCCGATCTGGCTCACCCCCGGCTGGTGGTATCTTTCGGTGGAGAACGCGGACATCTCGGAGGTCACGTACACGATCCGCGCCACGGAGTTCCCGGCGAGCATCACCGTGCTCACCAATGACGTGCCGGTCACCAACAGCATTCCGCCTGGCGACAGCCTGGACTACTACGAGTTCACGGTGAGTCCGACCGCGCTGTCCTCGCGCTTCGAGGTGTACGCCATGTCGGACGACGTGCAGCTCCTTCTGCGGCACGGGCTGCCGGTGCCGACGTTCAACGATCACCACTACGCCAGCACCAATGCCGGCCTCGACTCCGAGGTGATCGAGCTGACGCCGTTCTCGTTCCCCCTCGGGCTGCGCCCGGGCCCGTGGTACCTGAGCGTCGCGAACGCGAGCAGCAACGTGGCCTCGTACGTGATTCGCGCCGTCGAGGAGACCGCGGAAGTCACGGTCCTGACGAACGGCGTTCCGTACAACGCGAGCCTGGAGCCTGGGGAATCCCTCGATTACTACCAGTTCACGGTCAGCTCCAACGCGGTCGCCGCCGAGTTCCTGCTCACCTCGGCCGCGACCGGGGACCTTGACCTGTTCATCCGCAAGGGACCGCCGCTGCCCGGTCCGGACAACTTCAACTACCAGAGCACCAACGCCGGCGTGGTGGATGAAGTCATCCGCATCGAAACCAACTCACTGCCGGTCCCGCTCAGTCCCGGCGTCTGGTATCTCGCCGTCACGAACAAGGAGGCGGTGGCCGTGAGCTACGAGATCAGGGCCACCGAGTTCGGGCTCGAACCTCCGCCGCCGACCGGCGTGGTGACCAACATCACGGTCGATGAGAACGAGGTCTGCATCACGTGGATGTCCACGCCCGGCACGAACTACTTCGTCGTGGCGAAGCAGGGCATTCTCGATGCCACATGGACCCCCGTCTCGCCGACCATCACGGCGACGGACACGACGACCACATGGTGTCTCTCGCCTCCGGGTCCGTGGAGGTTCTTCGACGTGTTCGAGGGCGAATCGCCGGTCATGCCCATCCCGGATCTCACTCCGGAACTTCGCCTCGACGGTACGAACATCTGCGTGAGCTGGCGCTCCGTGGCCGGGACGAACTACTTCGTCCAGGGCAAACAGGCGTTCACGGATCCCGAATGGACCACCCTCACGCCGAGCATCACGGCGACGGGGCCGACGACGGAGGTCTGCTACCCGGTGGACTGGGGCTACCGGTTCTTCCGGGTCGGCGTCGGCGAGGTGATCCCCGAGGAACCGACCCCGCTGCCCGCCGACGAGGTGGAGATCGACATCACGGTGGACCAGATCTGTCTGACGTGGAACACCAGGTCCGGCGTGCAGTATCTCGTCGAGGGCAAGCGCACGATCGACGATCCCAACTGGACGGTCCTCACCGATCCCATCACCGGGGACGGTCTGCCGCACACGCAGTGCTTCAACAGCGCCACGGAGTTCCGCTACTTCCGCGTGATCGAGGGGGTCTCCGTGCCTCCGGGGCCGCCGCCGAACGTTCCCGTGCCCAACGTCCAGCTCTCCGTGGACGCGGCGTTCCAGCTCTGCCTGACCTGGGACGCGCTCCTGGGAGCCGAGTACTTCGTTGAGGGCAAGGTCCGTTTCTCGGATCCCACGTGGACCGTCATCAGCCCGATCCTCCGGGCGGTGGAACTCCAGGTGAGCTACTGCCAGCCGCTCGGCTCGGTGTGGCGCTATCTCCAGGTGCGCCGGGTGAACCATCCGCCCGCGACGCCCGTGCAGATCAGCGAGATCGTCCTCACGGACGCGGGGCCGCTCATTCGCTGGTCGGCGCCCGCGGGCACCCGGTTCCAGGTCTTCTACTCCGCGTCCCTCGCGGGCGGATGGCAGCCCATCGGCGGGCCGGTGACATCGCTCAACGGTGACTTCGAGTTCCTCGATGACGGATCGGAGGTGCCCTTCGACGGGGTCCGATTCTACCGCCTCGAGCAGCTCCCGTAGGCCCGGCCGCGGAGGAACGCCACGCATTTCGCCCCTTCTCAGGCGGGCGCGGAGTGGTCACCCTTCGGGGCCATGCACCTCCGCGCCCCCGTGGCCCTGTTCGTCGCGCTCATGCATGCGTGCATCCTGGCGCGCGCGGCCGATGACTATTCCCTCACACGCGAATCCACCGAGCGAGGGCCTGGCGTCCCGAAGGGACGCGTCGAGTCCTTCGAATTCACGGAGTCGAGGATCTTTCCTGACACGTACCGGGCCGGCTGGGTTTACATCCCGGCCCAGTACGATGGGTCCGAGCCCGCCGCCCTGATGGTCTTCCAGGATGGCCACGCCTACGTCCGCGAGAACGGGGACATGCGTGTGCCCATCGTTTTCGACAACCTCATCGCGGAGGGCTCCATGCCGGTCACCATCGGTGTCTTCATCAATCCCGGCCACCGCGGGGGCACGGGACCGGCCGCCGACGGCTGGGGCAATCGCAACAACCGCAGCATCGAATACGATTCCCTCGGCGACGCCTACGCACGCTTCCTCATCGAGGAACTGCTGCCGTTCGTCGCGAAACGATTTGAGCTCAGGATTTCCGAGGATCCCGCGCGCCGCGCCATCTGCGGCATGAGCAGCGGAGGGATCTGCGCATGGACCGTCGCCTGGGAGCGTCCCGAATCCTTCGGCAAGGTCCTCAGTCACATCGGGAGCTTCGTCAACATCCGGGGCGGACACGTCTATCCCGCGCTCATCCGGAAGACCGCGCGCAAGCCGATCCGGGTCTTCCTCCAGGACGGCAGCAACGATCTCAACAACGAGCATGGCAACTGGCCCCTCGCCAACCAGGAGATGGCGAGCGCCCTCGCATTCGCGGGCTACGATCATCGCTTTGTCTATGGAGACGGCGCCCACAACGGCCGGCACGGCGGCGCGATCCTTCCCGAATCCCTGCGCTGGCTGTGGCGTCCGGAGATGGTGTCGCTCCGCGGGCCCGCGGCCGACGACGGCGCACTCGGTGCGGCAGCTCCGTTCACGGGTGGCGGTGCCGGGGAATGGGAGCTTGTCGGCGAGGGCTACGCGTTCACCGACGCGGCCTGTGCCGACGCGGACGGCAACTTCTACTTCGCGGATCTCCCGCGGGGCGTCGTCTGGAAGGCCGCGGCGACCGGTGACCGGCAGCCCAGGCCGTGGCTCGAGAACGGCCCGAGGATCAGTGGAATGAAGTTCGGTCCCGACGGCCTGATCTACGCGTGCGTGCAGGGCACAGGCGACGATGAAGCGCGCCGAGTCGTCGTCATCGACCCCGCCACGAAGAAGGTCGAGACCGTCGCCACCCAGGTGCGTCCCAATGACCTTGTCGTTTCACGGCACGGATTTCTCTACTTCACGGACACCGACTCCGGCCAGGTGCTCCGGGTTCCGCTGTCGGCGCGCGGGATGTCACGGCCCCCGCCCGTCGCGGGCGGCATGAAGCGCCCGAACGGCATCGCGCTGAGCCCCGATCATCGTCAGCTCTGGGTCAGCGAGTACGAAGGGGCCGGCGTCTGGAGCCTTTTGATCGAGGAGAACGGTTCGCTCGGCGGTGGCGAAAGACTCGGGACGCTGCAGATCCCCGATGGGAAATCCGCCAGCCGGGGTGACGGCGCCACCACGGACACCCACGGGCGCGTTTACGTCACGTCGGAGGCGGGCATCCAGGTGTTCGACCCGGCCGGCACACGGCTGGCCATCCTCCCGCGGCCACCGGGGGAAAAGGGAATCGTGAGCTGCGCCTTCGCGGGTCCGGGGTTCTCCGAACTGTACGTGTGCGCGGGGGATCGCGTGTATCGCAGGCCAGCCCCGCCCGCGGGCAAGTGAGCCGGGGGTGAGTCTGTCCGATCGGCTCCCGTGGAGGCGGCCTTCTATTCGGCTCCCGGGAGCACGGCGGTCGAGGCCACGGCCGCCGCCAGCGAGCGCATCGCGGGGGCGGTGTCGGTCATTGCCTTGTCCTCGCCCGCGTGCGTGACCAGGTCCCTGACGGAAAGAACGCACTCGGGCAGCTCGGAAACGTCCGCGCGTCCCCCCAACACGATCACGGGTCTTCCATGGCGCCGGCACAGATCGATCAACTGCCCCACGCCCTTGCCCATGAGTGAGGAGCGGTCCACCGAGCCTTCGCCGGTGATCACGAGGTCCGCGCGGGCAAGGCGTTCCTCGAGGCGGGAGAGGCCGGCGAACACGTCGAAGCCGAGCTGGCGTTCGGCGCCGAGGAAGGCCTGCAGCCCGAACCCGAGGCCGCCCGCGGCGCCGCATCCGGGAAGTCCCGCGTCGAATCCCGTGGTGGCATGGATGACTTCCGCGAGCCGTTGGAGGCAACGCTCCGCGGCCGCGAGATCCTCGGGGCGCAGACCCTTCTGCGGACCGTACACGCGCGTGGCGCCTTCCGGTCCGAGCAGGGGATTCGAGACGTCGGTGGCGACGATCCACCGTGGCATGTCATCCGGCCGTGCGGGTGGTTCGACCGCGGCGAGCCGGTCGAGCTCGATCCAGCGTTCGATCTCGCTTCCGTCTGAACGGAGGAACCGCCAGCCCATCGCGCGTGCGAGACCGAAGCCACCGTCGTTGGTCGCACTTCCGCCCACGCCGAGGTAGCCGGTTCGCGCGCCCGCCTCGATGGCGGCCTGGAGCAGACGACCCGTGCCGAGGGTGTCGAGTTCGAACGGATGGAATCTTCCCTTCGGGAGCAGCGCGAGCCCGTTGGACTGAGCGGTTTCGATGACCGCGAGCCGGCGATCAGCCGCCCACCACCAGCGGGCGGTGCAGGGGCGATGCGCGGCGTCGACCGTCTGCTCGCTGCGCGCCTCGGCGCCGAGCAGTTCGCCGATCACCGGGCCGAATCCGTCTCCCCCGTCGCTCATCGGGAGAAGGTCGAGTTCATCCTGCGGACGCCGGGCCGACCAGCCTGCCGCGATGGCATCGGCGGCCTCCCGGGCGGTGAGGGTGCCCTTGAACTTGTCCGGCACGATCAGCACGCGTTTCGACATCCGCGGCAGGGTAGGGGGGAGCCGGGATTCGTCCCAGTTCTCTATTGTGCGGTTTCGCCGTGGGGGTATGGATGTGCCGAAGCGCGCGGGCGGTTCCGGATCCGGGGACCGCCCGTTCCGGGGTGCGCCGTCGAACGACGTCCGCCGGGAAGTCGGCTCCAGAGGCCTCAAGGTTCGCTTGACCGGTCCGGCGCGGCCCCCTAGTTTGCCCGGCCCGCTCGGTGCGGTCGATCCGGCCCGGCGTTTTCCCGAAAGAAAGGATGCATTCGTGAACGTTTCTGTGGAGCAACTGGCGCCCTGCAAGGTGCTGCTCAAGCTCGAGATCGACGCCTCCGCCGTGGATCAAGAGTTCGAAAAGACCACCGCCGATTACCAGAAGCAGGCGCGCCTGACCGGTTTCCGTCCGGGCAAGGCTCCCGCCTACCTCGTGGCGCGAACGTACGCGACGCAGATCGAGGAGGAGGTCCGCCGCCGACTGTTCACCGAGCACTATCGCAACGCCCTCAAGGAGAGGAACATCAAGCCCGTCGGCACCCCGGACGTGGAGGAGATCCAGTTCGGGCGCGGCAAGCCGTTCCAGGTCGCCGTGACGCTCGAGACCGAGCCCGACATCACCCTGCCCGAGTACAAGGGGATCCCTGTTTTCGTGGAGGCGCGGGAGGTGACGAACGATGACGTCGAGCGCGCCGTGCAGGTGCTCCGCGAGCAGAAGGGTGAATTCATCGACGTCGAGCGCCCCGTCAGCTCCGGCGATTTTGTCGTCGTGAACTACACCGGCACCTGCGAGGGCAAGCCGATCACCGAGCATTCGCCGACGGCGCGCGGCCTGACCGAGAAGAAGAACTTCTGGATGAAAGTCGAGTCGCAGCACTTCATCCCGGGTTTCACGGACCAGTTGCTCGGCGCATCGGCCGGCGAGCGGCGGACGGTCAAGGTCACCTTCCCGCAGGATTTCGTCGTCGAGGCCGTTGCGGGCAAGGAGGGCGTGTACGAGGTCGAGGTGCTCCAGGTGAAGGAACGCCGGCTGCCGGAGCTGAATGACGAGTTCGCGGCGCAGTTCGGCGCCCAGAACCTCGAGGCCCTGCGCGATGGCGTCCGGCAGGATCTCCAGAACGAACTGCGCCACACGCAGGGGAACAACGTCCGCAACCAGATCGTGAAGTTCCTGCTCGATCGGGTGAACTGCGAACTTCCGGAGTCGTTCGTCCAGGCGGAGACGCGCAGCGTGGTGCGGGACATCATCTCGCAAAACCAGCGCCGGGGCATCACGGTCGATTCCATCCAGGAACACAAGGACGAGATCTTCGCCGCCGCGAGCTCGAGCGCGAAGGATCGCGTGAAGGCCGCGATCATCCTCGATCGCATCGCCGAGAAGGAGAAGATCGTGGTCGAACGCGACGAGATCCTCGCCCGGATCGAGCTGATCGCGCGCCATCGGAACGAGCGACCGGACAAGCTCCTCAAGGAACTCCAGCGCGACAACCAGATCGGCGCGATCGCGGAGCAGATCCTGACGGCCAAGGTCCTCGATTTCCTGCAGTCGCACGCCATGGTGAGCGAGGTGCCCGTCGCGGCGCAGCAGCCCGCCAATCCCTGACCCGTGCCCGCCGGCGCGGCGCGCCGTTCGCGCCACGCCTGGCGGACCCGCCGCTTCATCCCGCCTGGCACGTCCCGATGCGCGTGGACACCGCGCGCGAACGGGTCCATATCGGGTGCATGCCTGCGGCCGCGAACAGCTTGATGGCCTCGCCGCCCGACTTCGGACGGCACCTTCGGGCGCATGGCTTGACGCTGCGTCGCGGGCCGCTGGAAACCCTTCAGATCAACGTCGGCCGCAAGTGCAACCAGGCGTGCCATCATTGTCATGTGGACGCCGCGCCATGGCGCACCGAGATGATGCCCGGCGACGTCGCCGCCCGCGTGGCCGAATGGATCCGCGTTCATCGCCCGGCGACCGTGGACATCACGGGCGGCGCCCCGGAACTCAGCGAGCATTTCCGTCTGTTCGTGGAAACGGCGCGCGGAGTCGGGTGTCACGTCGTCGATCGCAACAATCTCACGATCCTCGAATCGGCGGGCTTTGCATGGCTGCCGGAGTACCTCGCCGGGCATGAGGTCGAGGTCGTCGCGTCCCTGCCGTGTTATCTCGGGGAGAACGTGGACGCCCAGCGAGGAACAGGCGTCTTCGACAAGAGCCTCCGCGCGCTCCGGAAGTTGAACGCCGTCGGTTACGGCACCCGGCTCCCGCTGACGCTGGTGTTCAACCCGCTGGGCCCGAAGCTTCCGGGGCCGCAGGCGCAACTCGAGGCGGAGTACCGCGCGGAACTCCGTTCGCGATACGGCATCGAGTTCACGCGGCTGTTCACGATCACGAACCAGCCGATCGCCCGGTTCGCGGCCGAGCTGCGCCGGTCAGGGCAGTGGGATGCCTATCTCGAACTCCTTGTCCGAAGCTTCAATCCCGCGACCGTCGACGGTCTCATGTGCCGCGCCACCCTGAGTGTGGGATGGCGCGGCGAGATCTTCGACTGCGACTTCAACCAGATGCTCGGGATGCGGCTTCGGGATCAACGGCCGCTCCACCTCTGGGATGTCACGCCGGACGACCTGCAGGGCCGTGGCATCCAGACGGGCGTTCATTGTTTCGCATGCACGGCCGGTGCCGGAAGCAGTTGCACCGGCGCGCTGGGTTGAAACGGCGGCCCGGGGGACAGATGGGGTGACGCCGGCGGGCGCGGGATGAGGCGTCCACGCCTATTCCCGCACAAGGACCCCGGCCCACGGCCCCCCGCCGGGTGCGCGGATCGGGATGCGGTCCCCGCCCGCGACGCGCCCGGAGGAATCCTCCTCGCCGGTCTGGATGTTCACCCAGTGCAGCGTGTAGGCCGCGCCGGCCGCCGTGGTGGCAAGCGTCACGGAGCCGCCGTCGGGCAGGAACAGGACGTACGCTTTCCCGGGGGCCGCGCGGACGTAGGCCTCGTTGTCCTCACGGTCGCCGAGGAGTTCCTGGGCGGGTCGCATCTCCCACCATGAGGGGACGAGTGCCTCCACACGCCTCGCGGCGCGGATGGATGCCTGCGCCTTCCGCGTGAAGCCGAGCCCTGAATCGGGCCGGTGGAACCGGACGGCCGCCGCCCCGCCGACCAGGTGGCGCCACCAGCGCTCGACCCCGTCGCGATCGGTGCCGTAACGGCCTGCATCGCTGCCGTAGGTCTTGACCGTGTTGATGGGGCGCGGGTGCTGCGCCAGGCGCTGCCGGGCCCACTGGAAGTTGTCCCAGTGTGTCTGGCCCTTCTGATGGTTGTTCTGGGAAATGTCCACGAACGCGTAGCGTTCCGGGTGATCGAAGGTGCGCCGGTGCTGCGGATCCTTCAGGTCCCACGGGTCCCACATCTCCGTGATGAACACGTCCACCCCTGCGGCGCGGGCCCGTTCGCGGACGAAATCGGACCAGTACGTCGCCCATTCCTCCTCGCCCGAGGTTTCGTTGTCGATGCAGTAGAGAACGTGCGCGTGGGGCAGGGCGATCTCGAGCATGCGCCCCACGAACTTCTGCTGGTAGGGAAGCACGACGGTGTTGTTGCGCTGCCCTGGCGTCGTGAAGAAGAACGGCTGGCGATTGCGCCCGGGATGGTCCGGGTACTCCGCCTCGAGGCCGGATTCCTCGTGGGTGTAATTGACGTTGTTGCGCGGGTTGTAGGGATGCTTCTCCCAGTTCTCCCGGGAGTAGTCGAAGCGATCCCAGATTTCGATCTGGACGATGATGTCCCGCTCGGCGGTCCAGCGGAGCAGGTTGGAGAAGCGTTCCCAGTACTCCTCGTTCCACTGGTCCAGGTCGTACCTGCCGTCGGGGAGGCGCCGGAACGGGTACACCTCGAATCCGCGGTCCGGGCGGTCGCTCATCGTGTTGCGGATGTAGTTCGCTCCGATGGCGGCCATTTCGTCGAGGTGCTCGCGAAGCCGGGGCAACTGGAAGAGGTTGTCGTCCTCGCTGCCGCCGAGCAGGAGCACGGGGCGCCCCTTGTATCGCCAGTAGGTCGGATGATCGGGATCAGGACGAATGCGCGCATCGCGGGGGTCTGCCGCCGATGAGCAGACAGTGCCGCAGGCGATCAGGAGTGCGATCGCGGCGGAGAGCGGGAAGGGTCTGGTGGTTTTCATGCGAGGACGAGGGGGGCGTCAGGGAATCGGCGTGGATGCCGGTCACTTGCGGGAGCCGGGAGGCGGAAAGCCCTTGCGGGCGTCATCGAGCACGAGCACCCAGTCGAGCAGTTCGCCGCGATTGGGCGGTTCGAAGGTCCTTTCCCCGTTGTTGTCGAAGGTGCCGATCACGCTGGCGGTGCCGGCCCGCGGATTGAACCACCACGCGCGCACCTCCGGGCCGGAGATTTTCGCGAGGCGCACCGAGACGGCGCGGCCCACCGGGAAGTACACCATGGCCCATGCTCCTTCCGCGTCGCGGAGGGCGGCGAACCGGTAGCGTCCCGCTCCGGGCACGCTCGTCGGCACGCGGTCCGTTACGAGGATGTCGAGGTCCGGGACGCGATCCGCGGCGGGCCGGGATTCGATGAGGGCGCGGCCGTGCTGCATCTGCGCGGCTCCGGGCCGATCGATCGCTTCATGCCACGGCATCAGCGGGTGGTTCACCGGGGTTCGGCCCGGCGCCCACATCTGCCAGACGGAGTGATGACCGTAGGTGTGGCCGAACGCCCCGTTGAACAGGTCCCAGTAGAGCGGCCGCCGGACGTCCGCGGCGATGGAATGCCCCAGCCGGTCCGGCTGAAAGGAAATCGGGTGGTCCTCGTAAATGGGCTCGCCGTCGAGCACCGGTTTGACGGGTGTGCGCCCGTAATCCTCGCGGGTCTTGTCGTACTGGCCGGTGTATTCAAGAACGTGGCCGTTCTGGCGCATGTTGAAGTCCAGCCATGGTTCGTCGTGAAACCACTGGGCGGAACCGGCCCCGCCCGGCGGATGAAACGTGATGAGGTGCGCCCCGCCATCGCCCGTCCGGAGTCCGCGCGCCATGGCCGTGATGATGGCCCGGTGAACGTCGGTGGCGACAGGCCGGTCGCCACCCAGGATCCAAACGATGCCGGCATCGCGGTAGCGACGCCCGAGCCATTCGCCGTATGCCTCGGCGTTCTCCGGGGTGAAGATCTCGGGGCCGACACCCCAGCTTCCCTTGTTCCACTTGTCGCCCCAGGAGGGAAGCATGCCGACGTAGATGCCGAGCGAATTGGCCTTTCGCACGATCCAGTCCACGTGCTCGAAGTACGCCTCGTTCGGGCGGGTCGGATCGTTGTCGAGGAGCGGAACGTGCCCGTAGGGATTCGGCGTGTTCAACCCGTCGAGCTCGGCGAGCACGACGGCCTGCACGACATTGAAGCGGCGCTCGGCGCGGTTCTCGAGATAGAGCCGGGCCTCCTCGCGGTCCAGGCGGTGAAAGAGTTCCCAAGCGGTGTCACCGAGCCAGAAGAAGGGTTCCCCGCGCTCGGTGACGAGGTGACGCCCGTTCTCGCTCACCTTCAGCCGCGGCAGCCGTTCCGCCGCGCGGGCGCCCGCGGTGCCGAGCGCCCACAGCAGCGTGAACAGGAGCACACGCCGCGGGAAAGACCATCCGGGTGACATGCCCCCATTCACGACGCCGGGGCCCCGTTCGTCAATCCGGACGAACCCCCGGACGTCCGCTCGCCGGTCGTGCGGGCGATCTCGTGGTTTTCGGAGGGGCTGCTAGCCTCTGGCCATGCAACGGCCTCCCAGCCTGCCGCCTGCGGTCCTCGAGCAGATCAAGGCCCTCCTCGCCGCGCATGGCGAGGTCAACCATCCGCACGCGGATCTCGTCTCTGACGTCATTGAGAGCGCGCTGAAGATGTTCCACGACGTCCGCGACCGCGGGGACGCGCGCCTGATCGCCACCGCGCTCCGCGAGCTGCGGTATTCCTTCCGGCTCTTCGAGCCGTTCAACGGCAGGAGGAAGGTCGCGATCTTCGGCTCGGCACGGACACTCCCGGAACGTGAGGAATACCGGCTTGCGGTCGAACTGGGCCGGCAGCTCGCGGCCGCGGGTTACATGGTCATCACGGGGGCGGGATCCGGCATCATGCACGCCGGCCACGAGGGAGCCGGAACGGAGAACAGCTTCGGCCTGAACATTCGTCTGCCGTGGGAGCAGGGCGCGAACCCGGTGATCCTGGGAGACGCCAAGCTGATCACCTTCCGGTATTTCTTCACGCGCAAGCTGATGTTCATCCGGCAGTCGGACGCGATCGTTCTGTTTCCCGGCGGGTTCGGCACGCTCGACGAGGGCTACGAGGCGCTCACCCTGATGCAGACCGGCAAGGCCAAGCTGCGGCCGCTCCTCCTCGTCGATCGGCCGGGCGGCACCTACTGGAAGAGCTTCGACCGCTACGTCCGGGAGCATCTGCTCGGCAACGGGCTGATCTCGCCGGATGACACGTTTCTCTACCAGCTCACGGATCGCTGCGAGGAAGCGGTGCGCGTGATCAACCGGTATTATCGCAACTATCATTCCGCCCGGTTCGTGAAGGAGTGGTTCGTCATCCGTCTGAAGCGGGCGCCCAGCGAGGCCGCCATCGAGGGACTGAACGAGGACTTCGGCGACATCATGGAGCCCGACGGCCCGCTCCGGGTGGTGCCGCCCTTTCCCGAGGAGTCGGAGGAACGCGAGACGCTGGAGCTGCCACGCGTCGCCTTCCGCTTTGACCGCCGCCACTACGGGCGCCTGAAGCTTCTGATCGACGCCCTCAACAACTACTGACCCGTCCGGCGCCCGAACCCGCCGGATCCCCGCGCGAGGCTCACGAACGTCGTCGGCATTGGCGTGCGGCGCGCCCTCTGGTACCAACGCTCCGTGCGATTTCCGCCACTGCGTCAGGTGAATCGGCTCGTTCTCAAGCTGGGAACGGGCATTCTCACGGATGCGCGCAATCGCCCCGACCAGGTGCAGTTCGCGCAACTCGTGGCGCAGGTTGCCGCGCTGCGGGAGGAGGGCCGCGAGGTGGTGCTCGTGACCTCCGGCGCGGTCGGCGCGGGCATGGGCGCGCTCGGCTTCCACAAGCGCCCGCGCGAGCTTGCCGATCTCCAGGCGTGCGCCGCCGTCGGTCAGCTCCGCCTGATGGCGCTCTACGACGCGCTCTTCCGGCATCACGACCTCCGCGTGGCCCAGGTGCTCCTCACACACGAGGACCTGATGGACCACCGCCGGCACCTCAACGCCCGGAGCACCCTCCTGACCCTGCTCAAGCGCGGCGTCGTTCCCGTCGTCAACGAGAACGACGCGGTGTCCGTCACCGAACTCAAGTTCGGCGACAACGACCGCCTTTCCGCGCTCGTCGCCTCGCTGCTCCCCGCCGATCTGCTCGTGATCCTGACAACGGCCGAGGGTCTGCTCGAGAACTTCGGCGGTCCCTCCCCACGCCGTGTCTCGAAGGTCGATCGGATCGACTCCACCATCGAGGGCCTCGCGGGCGGCACCCGCTCCGCGACCGCCGTCGGCGGGATGATCACCAAGGTCGAGGCGGCGCGCATCGTCGTGCGCGCGGGGATCCCGCTCGTCATTGCGTCGGGCCGGAAATTCGACGTGCTTCCGCGCATCCTCGCCGGGGAGGACGAGGGGACCTACTTCGTCCCGCGCCCCGGCCGGCTGCCCAGCCGGAAGCGGTGGATCGCGTTCTATCATCGTCCGCGCGGGCGGCTCCTCGTCGATGACGGCGCCCGCCATGCCGTCGCCGAACTCGGGCGCAGCCTGCTGATCCCCGGGGTCACCCGATCCGAGGGCGATTTCCCGGCCGGCGTCGTGCTGAGCGTGTGCGACTCCACCGGACGCGAGTTCGCCCGGGGCCTCACGCGCTGGAGCGCGGAGGAGATCCGCGCCCGCTCCGGCACCGGCGAGGTGGTGCACCGGGATGACCTCGTCGTGCTCTGATCCCAGACCGCCCCTCCGCCATGCCGCGCCCGCCCTCGCGAAAACTCGCCCCGATCCGCCAGCTCCTCGAGGTGATGGCCATCCTGCGCTCACCCCAGGGGTGCCCTTGGGACCGCGAGCAATCCCACGCCAGCCTCCGGATGCACGCGGTGGAGGAGGTGTACGAGCTGGTCGATGCGATCGAATCCGGCGACGTTCACGAGCTGGCGGAGGAACTCGGGGATCTCCTGCTCCAGGTCGTCTTCCATTGCCAGCTCGCCCGGGAACGAGGCGATTTCGACTTCGACGAGGTCGCCCAGCGCATCGTGGACAAGCTCGTCCGGCGTCATCCCCACGTCTTCGGCGAGACCCGGGTGAGGGATGTCGCCGAGGTCTGGGCCAACTGGGAGCAGATCAAGCGCGAGGAGAAGGCGGGAACGGCCCGGCACCGCGCCTCGGCCCTCGATGGCATCCCGAAGCACCTGCCGGCGTTGATGCGCGCCGAGAAGCTCACGAAAAAGGCCCGCAAGGCGGCACTTGCGGAGCCCCCGACCGCCTCCGCACGCGGGCCAGGCCGCCGGGAACTGGGACGCCAGCTGTTCGAACTCGCCGCCATCGCCCAGGGCCGCGGGTGGTCCGCCGAAGAGCTGCTCGCCGCCGAGATCCGGCGGCGGGATCGCGAATGGCGACGGCGCGAACGGGCGATGCAGGCGGAGCGCGCCCGCAAGGCGTAGCGCGAAGAGGCCGGCTGCGCCGCGCTTCCGAAGGACCTCCGGGTCGGCCGGGAGGGCGGCCGAGGGCCGCCCCCGCCCCCATTCGCCCTTCTCAACCGGGCTTTCTCGCGGCTGAATGACGGCTGCGATGCCCAAGCGCACCGACATCCATTCCGTGCTCATCATCGGCGCCGGCCCGATCGTCATCGGCCAGGCGTCCGAGTTCGATTATTCCGGAACGCAGGCCTGCAAGGCCCTGCGCGAGGAGAACTATCGAGTCATCCTGGTCAACTCGAACCCCGCGACGATCATGACCGATCCGGAGTTTGCGGATCGGACGTACATCGAGCCCATCACCGCGGAGTGCGTCGAGAAGATCATCGTCCGCGAGCAGGAGGAGATGGCGCGCATGGGCGCCAAGGGAAAGCTCGTCCTGCTGCCCACCCTCGGGGGACAGACCGCCCTCAACACGGCCATGAAGCTGCATCGCAGCGGATTCCTCGAACGCGCGGGCGTCGAGATGATCGGCGCGCGCGCCGACGCGATCGAGCGCGGCGAGGACCGGCAGATCTTCAAGGACCTCATGATCTCGATCGGCCTGGATGTGCCGATCAGCGGCACGGCCCATGACATGGACGAGGCCCGCGCCATCGCCGAGAAGATTGGCCGCTTTCCCCTGATCATCCGGCCGGCGTTCACCCTCGGCGGGACCGGCGGAGGCATCGCGTACAACCGCGAGGAGTTCGAGGAAATGGCCCGGCGCGGCCTCGAGCTCTCGCCCGTCAGCGAGATCCTCGTCGAGGAGTCCCTCCTCGGCTGGAAGGAGTATGAGATGGAAGTCATGCGCGATCGCGCGGACAACTGCGTCATCATCTGTTCCATCGAGAACTTCGATCCAATGGGCGTGCACACGGGCGATTCCATCACCGTGGCGCCGATCCAGACGCTGACCGACAAGGAGTATCAGATCATGCGGGACGCCAGCTTCGCCGTGATCCGGGCGGTCGGCGTCGAGACGGGGGGCTCCAACATCCAGTTCGCGGTGAACCCCGAGAACGGCCGCATGGTCGTCATCGAGATGAACCCCCGGGTCTCCCGCAGTTCCGCGCTCGCGTCCAAGGCCACCGGCTTCCCGATTGCGAAGATCGCGGCCAAGCTCGCGGTCGGCTACACGCTCGACGAGATCACGAACGACATCACGCGGGAAACCCCTGCGAGCTTCGAGCCGACGATCGACTACGTGGTCACCAAGAGCCCGCGGTTCGCCTTCGAGAAGTTCCCCCAGGCCGATCCCACCCTGACCACCCAGATGAAGAGCGTGGGCGAAGCCATGGCCATCGGCCGCACGTTCAAGGAGAGCCTGCAGAAATGCCTGCGTTCGCTCGAGATCGGACGCATGGGGCTCGGTGGCGATGGCAAGCCGTGGCGCATCGGCACCGAGGTCTATGGCGATCGCGACATCCTCCCGCGCGAGCTGATCTCACGGAAGCTCAGCGTTCCCAACGCGGACCGCATCTTCTTCATCCGGCACGCGATGCGCGCCGGATTCACGGTGGAGGAGATCCACGAGATCACGAAGATCGATCGTTGGTTCCTCTCCCAGATCAAGGAGATCGTGGATTTCGAGGAGGTGCTCGCCGCCTCCGGCAAGGCGGCGGTTGAACCGGCCCCCGCGCCCTGAGTCCCCATTCGGCAGCAGGAGGCCGGGGCGGGGTGCGCGGCCCCTGGAGGCGTCTCCCGCGTGTGCGAATCGGTGCCCAGACTTGTCAGGCGACCTGATTTCCGTCATGAGAGACGGGTAATCAGCCCCTTTGATCCGGATCATCGATGTTCGCCATGGAGCGTGGACAGGCGGCTGTGAACACCAAGAAAGGTTTGGTTCCCATGAACATGTCTTGCGCTCGCCGCGCGAAGCGGGGATTCACCCTCATCGAACTCCTGGTCGTCATCGCGATCATCGCGATCCTCGCCAGCATGCTGCTGCCGGCGCTCGCCAAGGCGAAGTCCAAGGCTGACCGCACCAAGTGCCTGAACAACCTGAAGCAGATCGCGCTGTTCATGCAGTTGTACACGGACGACCACGAGGACACCTTCCCCGGTCATCGAAACAGCAATCTTCGCACCGAGGATGCCAACGCCTCGCTGACCAACTGGTGGGGCCGGACCATCGTTGGCTACGGCGATACCGGCGCGAGCAACTATTTCAAGTGTCCCGCGCTCAAGAGTCGTCGCGTGGACCACGGCGTCCGATGGGAATGGAAGTTCGACGCCCACAAGGTCGGCTACGGAATGAATGCATTCTTCCTGGGCCTGCATCCGTACAGCGCGCATTCCATCAATGTCGGCGGCGTGAACTACGACACCGCTCCCTGGTTCAAGCGCACCATGATCAAGAGCCCGGCGGAGAACATCTGCGTGGGGGACGGCATGCCGAAGCCCGATGGCATGTGGAGCAGCAGCCTCTGGTGGCCGGCCGCCGGAATGGGCGACGGCCCCGGAACGAGCACCTACGAGGGCATCGACAACGTGCGTCATGGCCCGATCGGAATCGCCGTCTTCAATGACGGGCATGCAGAGGCTCGCAAGAGCACTCTGATCAATCCTCCCTCTGATCCGTACTCCAGCGGCGCACGCGGTCTGATCAACTCCCATTACTGGGATCCGCTCCAGCGGGCGGGCCGTCGCGATCCCTGATCTCCGCTGTGGGAGAAAGACAGCCGGGTCATCGGGCACGGCGATGAGGGCGCGACTGCAGCTCATCGCCTGCTTCCTTTGCGGGGCCTTCATTCTCGCCGGCGCGCTGGCGTTCAGCCCTGAGCTGCACTGGCTGATCGAGCACGGCGGGGAGGGGCGCCCTCACACGCATCTCCGGCCGCTCCCCGCCTCCTCCTCCGCCGACCCCGCGGAACCGGACGAGCATCCGTCGCCTCCCGGCGACTCGAACGCAGGGCATCAGCACGGATCCCTCGCCGAAACGCTCGCCCACGGGACGGTCGAGTGCCCGGCGGATTCGCCTCTCCCCGAGTTTCGCTTCCAAACAGAACGCGCCGAGGCCGTTTCGGCACCTGCATTCGCCCCGCTCGATTGGAGCGCGCATGCCCCCACGCGGGCGCCGCCCCGCGCGCGGGGCTGACCCGCACGCTTCCTTCTTCAACGCCTTCTCCGGCGCGGGACGTCGTGTCGTCGCGCGCAGGCTGGCTTCCGGGCGGATTCATTCGGGTCAGCCCACATCCCCATCCATCGCCTGAACAGGGCGCCGTCCGCCTCGGAGATCCACTCGCCGGGTTGGACGGAAGTCCTTGATCCGCCCGGCCGGACCGATTGCCCGAGCCGAGGCGGCCCGTGAGTGGATATCCGAAGTGACCCAACTGACCCATGAATTCCTCCAGACCATTCCTCCGGTCCGGCGTATGTCGGCCGGATCACCGATCCCGAACCCTGCTCGTCGCCGTGCTTTGCGCACTCTGCCGCGCGGCGGCGGCCCAGGAAGATGCTGCCCCGACGCCCGGGGCGTCTGACAATCCGTCCAGAGCCGAGGGCCAGCCGATCCGCCTTCCCGAAATGATCGTGCGCGGGCGCGGGGACAGCCTTGTCGGCGTGGCGGAATCCGCCTCGCAGGGCACCGTCGGTGCCGCGCAGCTCGAATTGCGACCCGTCATGCGGACCGCGGAGATTCTCGAGACGGTGCCCGGTGTGATCATCACCCAGCACGCCGGAGGCGGAAAGGCCAACCAGTACTTTCTGCGCGGCTTCAATCTCGACCACGGCACCGACTTCGCCACGAGCATCGATGGGATGCCCGTGAACCTCCGGACACACGGTCACGGGCAGGGATACACGGATCTCAACATCCTCATCCCGGAACTCGTCGAGCGGATCAATTACCGGAAGGGAGTGTACTACGCGGATGTGGGTGACTTCGGATCCGCCGGCGCGGCCGACTTCCAGCTGTTCAGGACCCTGCCGCAAGGCATCGTCCGCCTCGAGGGCGGCAGCTTCGGTCACGCGCGCGGCGTTGTGGCCTCCTCGATGCCGGCAGGCGCGGGCGACCTCCTGTACGGGCTCGAGCTCCTGCACAATGACGGCCCATGGAAAAGCGATGACAACTTCGTCAAGGGGACCGGGGTGCTTCGCTACAGCCATGGCACCGAGGAGCAGGGATTCTCCGTCACGGCCATGGGTTATCACGGCGACTGGAACTCGAGCGACCAGATCGCCCGCAGCGCGATTCCGATCGTCGGACGCTTCGGATCCCTCGATGACAGCACCGGCGGAGAATCCCAGCGCTACAGTCTTTCCGCCGAGTGGCATCGCGCGACCGATCGCGGTCTCACCCGCGTCATGGGGTATGGCTTCTACTACGATCTCGAGCTGTTCTCCAACTTCACCTACTTCCTCGTGGACACCAACCGCGGCGATCAGTTCCTCCAGACGGACCGCCGCTGGACGGGCGGTCTCAACGCGAGCCACACATGGCACGGCAGCCTGAACGGCCGCGAAATGGAGAACACGGTCGGGCTGCAGGTCCGCCACGACTCCATCGAGAACGGTCTCTTCAACACCCGGGACGGGCACCGCGTCGCCAAGGTCGATCGTGACGGCAATGTGATTCCCGCCACGATCCGCGACGACGAGGTCGAGGAAACCAGCGTGGGACCATACTACGAGAACCAGGTCCGCTGGACGGACTGGTTCCGGTCCGTCGCGGGCGTCCGGCTCGATTATTACCACTTCGACGTGGACGACCAGCGGGGCATCAATTCAGGGGCGCGTGATGATGTCATCGCCAGCCCCAAGCTCACCCTCGTCTTCGGGCCGTGGCACGACACGGAGGTTTACGTGCAGGGCGGACTCGGCTTCCACAGCAATGACGCCCGCGGAACCACCACTCGAACGGACCCGGTCACCGGGGATGCGGTCGGTCGCGCCGATCCGCTCGTCCAGACCTACGGGGCCGAGATCGGCGTTCGCACTACGTGGGTTCCCCGCCTGCAGAGCACCCTTTCCGTGTGGTGGCTCGACATCGATTCGGAACTCGTCTTCATCGGCGACGCGGGCACCACCGAGTCCAGCCGCCCCAGCCGGCGCTACGGAATCGAGTTCGCCAACTTCTATCACGTGAATGAGTGGCTCACCCTCGACGCCGACTTCTCGCTCTCGCGTGCGGAGTTCCGTGATGATCCGCGGGATCCCGACACCGGCCTGCGCATCGGCCGCGAGATCCCGGGCTCCATCGAGACGGTGGTCGCCGCGGGCTTCACGGTGCATGACCTCGGCGGGTTCTTTGGCGGCCTGCGCCTCCGTTACTTCGGCCCGCGCCCGCTCACCGAGGATGATCGCTTTCGCTCCGACGAAACCATCCTGCTGGCCGGCCACATCGGCTACCGTTTCAACCGAAAGTGGACCCTCTCGGCCGAGTTCTTCAACATCCTCGACCGGGAGGACAGCGACATTGAGTACGCGTACGAGTCCGCGGTGAGTCCCACCGCGCCGGTCCGCGAGGAGATTCACTTCCATCCCGTCGAGCCGTTCGGGGTCCGTGTGGCGCTGACGGCGCGATTCTGACAGCCGGGTCCGGCTCCCGGCCCGGGTCATCCGGGGCGGGAGCCCCCGCGCGGGCGATGCGTCATTGGCCTCCCTCCGCCTTGCTCCGCTCCATCCGGATCGTCATTGTCACCCGCGTTGGCTGTAGAAGCGCCACAACGAGCCGCGCCGCCCGTTTCGGGATCGTCCCCGATCGGGACGCGAGATCTGTGGAAACGGGTGATCGCCGTCCGTCGGCGCCTCGTTCGTCTTGCCCTCGCGGAGGGCGCGCTCTGGATCCTGCTCACCCTCGCCGTGGCCCTCGGCGTGGTGATGCTGGCGGACTGGTGGTTCGAGCTCCCGCGTCCCGCGCGCGTCGCCGCCCTGGTCCTGATCGCCGTGGCCACGCTCGCCGTCGCATGGCGGAGACTGCTCCAGCCGATCCTGCGCGTCCCCTCGCGGGACGGCCTCGCCCTCTTCGTCGAGCGACGGCGGCCCGAGCTTCGCAGCCGGCTCATCAGCGCCCTGCAGCTCAGCCGCGCGACGCCCGAAAGCCCCGAGGCCGAGGCGTTCACCCGGCGTCTCGTCGAGGATGCGGACGAGGCGACTCGCGCCGTTCAACCCGCCGAGCTGATTCCCGCCGGCCGTCTGGCGCGCGCCGCGAAGATCGTGGTCCCGGCGCTCGTGCTGCTCGCGATCGTCTTCGGCTGGTCGTGGCCTGACTCCGGCGTTCTCCTCCGGCGCGCGTGGCTCGAGGAACTCGCCGTGCCGCGCAAGACCCGCATCGTCGAGGTGACCGGCAGCCGGACCCTCGGACGCGGCGACGATCTTGTCGTATCGGTCAGGGCGGAAGGCGTGCTGCCGCGCGCCGGTGAGCTCACGATCCGGCATTCCTCGGGACGCGCGCAGACGCTCGCGATGGACCAGGCCCCGGGCGAACGGGGGCGCTATGAGCGCGTGCTCGGCAATCTTCCGACGAGCTTTCGTTACCGGGTCCGGGTGAATGACGCCCTGAGCGAGGAGTTCACGGTGGAGGTGCTGCCAAGGCCCGTCGTCACGAATCTTGTCCTGACGCTGGCCCTCCCGGAGTACACGGGTCTCCCGGCGCGGCAGATCGCCCCTGGCGAACTCGTGGTGCTGCGTGGCAGCCGGCTCACCGTGGAGGGAATCGCGAGCCAGCCGCTCCGCGAGGGCAGGATCCGCCTCGGCGGAGTGGAAGGCGACGTGGACCTCGCGATCGATCCTGCGGACCCGCAGCGCTTTCGGGCCGATCTGATCGCCGAGGACCCGGCGTGGAACAGTTTCACGATCGAGCTCGTGGATCGCATGGGAATCACCTCCCGGGATTCCGCGCTCCACGCGGTGCAGGTGGTCAGCGACCGCGCGCCGCGCGTCCGGATCACGGCGCCGTCGCGTCGCGAGGAGCTCGCGACCGTCCGGGGCATGGTGCTGGTCGGCTTCGAGGCCGTGGATGATTTCGGCATTCGCGCGCTGCGACTGCGGCATCGCCCCGCCGGTGCCACGAACGAGGCGGCCACCATCGAACTGGATCTCGAGGGTGCCATCGCGCAGGAGGTCCGCCGCCGCTTTGAATGGGATCTCTCCCGCCGTGAACCGCCGATGACCGAGGGGGAACTCGTCGAGTTCTGGGTCGAGGCGGAGGATCGCAACGACGAGGACGGACCCGGCATCGGGATCAGTGACCGCTATCTTGTTCGCGTGGTGACGGAAGCCGAGAAACGCGCCGACCTGCTCGCACGCGCCGGGGATGCCATCGGCCGCCTTGGCGACGTGGCCGCGGGCCAGGAACGGTTGAATCAGACGCTCGGCAACATCATTCTGGCACGACCGGAGAATCCGAGATGAGACGCGAGACCGCCCCGCATCCCGCCATGCCGAACCGCCGCCGCGCCGGCCGCTTTCTCCGGCACGTGGTCGTGGGGCTTGCCGGACTGACGTTCCTCCTCGCGCCGGCGCGATGCGCCCGGGCGCAGACCGCGGATGGCCTCACCCAGGCCGAGGTGGGCCAGGCGCAGCTCCGCGCGAGCACGGCGCGTGTCGCCGCCCAGCTCGAGGCAATCCTCGGTGAGTTCGAGCGCAACCAGTTGCGCGGCGAGGAGGTGGAGCTTCTGCGCGCGATCCATGGAGTCCTCGGCCAGCTCAGCGAGCAGGACATGGTCCGCGTGATCGAGCTCCTCCAGGTCGCCCGGTCGGAGGATGGCACGCGCAGGTCCAACCTCGTCGAAGCCTTCAGCACGCAGAAGTCGGTCGGGCTCAAGCTCCGCCAGATCCTCCTCGAGTACCAGCGCCAGCAGGAGCTGTCCGGCATCGCCGCGCGCCTCGAGGAACTCGCGAACCGCCAGAACGCCAATCTCCGCGAAACACGTGACCTCGCGGAAAGCGCATCGGGCCGGCGCCGGGAATGGCTTACCGAGAACCAGCGGATCTCTTTGCAGCTTCAACTGACCGAGCAGCAGTCCCTCCGCGACGAAGTGGCGTCGGTGATCCAGCGTCTGGAATCATGGAGCGCGGAGCAGGACAACGAGGCGGCCGCGCGCGCCGCGGAAGCCCTCGAGCGTCCCGAGATCGAGGCCCTCGCCGTCGCGCTCGACCGCACGCTCCAGGATCTGCAGACAAGCCGCCTCCTCAGCGCGGCCGGACGCCAGCGCGCCACCCGCCAGCTCCTTCGCGAGGTCGCACGCCTGCTCGTCCCGCCTGCCGACGAACTGGAGGCGCTCCGCGCCGCCCTTGCGGAGGTCGAGCAGCTCGCGGATCGGCAGCGTGCGGCCCACGGCGCGACCCGGCAGGTCGCCGAACGCTCGCCGGAACTCGAGCAGATCGCCCGGACCCAGGCGGACCTCGTGGACGAGACGGACGTCACCCGCGCAATCGTCGCCGGGCTGGACCCCGCCGCCGCCGAGCAGGTTGCCGCCGCGGTGGGCCGCATGCAGGAGGCCCGGGGAGGTCTCCGCAACGAGGCGCAGCCGTGGCGCACCCGGCGCATCATGGCCGCCACCCAGCAGGACCTCGCCGTCGCCCGGCTCCAGGCCGCCGCCCGCCTGCTGCGCCAGCGCATCGACACGATGGAACGCCAGCAGCAGGCGACCTCGGATCCGCTCTCCAACCTCCGGCAGGTGCGCGAGGACATCAACGAACTGATCGAGCGCGAGCAGGAGCTCAAGAACGAGGCCGCCGCGGCCGAGGATAACCCGGCGGAACTCCAGCCGCTCGCTCCCCGGCAAGGCGATCTCGGCGATCGCGCCAGCGACACGGCGTCGCGCGCGGCACTCGATTCGCCCGAGGTCGCCGACCAGGTCAGCGAGGCTGTGGCGCAGATGCGCCAGTCCCAGCGGGCCCTCGGCGGGGGACAGAACGATCCCGGCGCCCAGCAGGCCGCCATCGATGCGCTCTCCAAGGCGCTCGAGACGCTCGATGCCCAGCTCGCCCAACTCGAGGCCGCTGCCGCCGAACTCGCCGAAATAGAGGACCTCCTGGGCCAGCTCATCGCGATCATCGAGGCCCAGAAGGGCCTCATCCGGGAGACCGCGCGCCTCGCACGGCAGCTCGAGGCCCGTCCCCCCGAGGAGGTCGGCCGCGGCCAGAGTGAGCTCGCCGGCGCAACCCGGGAACTCGAGGCGGCCATCCCGCCGAGCATCCCGGACGCCGCCATGTACCTGCGGGACGCCGGCATTCACATGGCACTGGCGGGCGACGCGATCTCCGACGAGCGTGCCGCCGATGCGCGGGAACCGCAGGATACCGCGCTCGCGTTCCTCATTCGCGCACGCGAGGAACTCGAGCGGCGCATGGCGGAGCTGCAGTCCATGCTGGGTCTGCCGCCCGATGCCCCGTCGCTCGAGGATCTTTCGCGGATGATCAAGGCGGCACAGCAGGAGGTGAACTCCGCCATGTCCGTCGATGAGTTGCGCCAGATGGCGCAGGACCTCGCGGAGGCCGGGCAGCACATCGAGCCGGCGACCTCCGGCCGGATGGGGCGTCTCCCGCGCATGATCGGCGAACCCCTGCAGCGCGCGGATCAGGCGCTGACCGAGGGAGCCGCCGCTGCTGAGGGAGGCGAGTCCGGCGCGGCGCAGGCGCATGCCGCGACGGCACAGGAGGCGCTCGCCGCCGCCGCGGCCGCCCTTGACCTCGCCATGGCGGGCATGGGGCAGCAGCCGGGCGCCGGTCCAGGACAGGGCGGCGAGGGGAACACGCCCGGACAGGGGCAGGGCAGGGGCCGCGGTCGCACGCCGGGTTCCCAGTCCGGCAAGGGCACCGGCGACGCGGGGAACTTCTTCGGCGCCGGCGGCGCGGATGGGCCGCGCCGTTCCGCCACCGGTTCCGGCCAGTTCATCGGCCTGCCCGCGCGGGAGCGCGCGGCGCTGCTGCAGTCGCAGGGTGAGAAATACCCGCAGGAATACGCACCGATGATCGAGCAGTACCTGAAGAACCTCTCGGATCAGGTGGAGGAGGCCCCATGAGATCGATGTTCGCGCATCGGCTCGTCGCGCTGGTCCTTCTCGCGGGATGTGGCGCGATGATGGGGACTGCGGATCGGCTGTCCGCGGCGGAACCCGCCTCGCCCGCGGCGACGAATGCGCCCGCCCGGACCACCGAGGCCTCCGCGGGCGCCTCGGGCACCGGCGATTCCAACCTGCCGGTGGTCGATGCGGCGACCGCCGCCGTCATCGAGGGCGGCGTGCGCTACCTGGCGTCCAAGCAACTGCCCAACGGATCGTGGGGCATGACCGATTTCGAGCGGCGCCACCCGATCGCGATGACCGGTTACACGCTCATGGCGTTCCTCGCGGCCGGCCATCTTCCGGGCGAGGGAGAGCATGGCCGCACCGTGAAGACGGGCCTCCAGTACCTGCTCGACGCCGCGCAGCCCGACGGCACGTTCGGGGACCGCACGCTCGGGCAGTACATGTACAACCACGGCATCGGAACGATCGCGCTCGCCGAGTTGTACGGCGAAACCCACGCGGAAGATGTCCGCCCCGTGCTCGACCGCGCGATCAAGCTGATCATCAGCAGCCAGAATGCTGAGGGCGGCTGGCGTTATCGCCCCATCGCGCACGATGCCGACATCTCGGTGACCGTCCTGCAGGTCGTTGCCCTGCGAGCCGCCAAGAATGCGGGCATCGATGTGCCGCAGGAGACGATCGACCGCGCGGTGGCGTATGTGCGGAGCTGCTATGATCCGGCATCGGGCGGGTTCACATACCAGCCTGGAAATCGCGCGCCGGGGTACGCGCGGACCGCCGCCGCCATCTACTCCCTGCAGGTCTGCGGTGTTTACGATGATCCGCTCGTCGAACGCGGCTCCGAGTATCTCCGACGATTCTTCGGGCAGCGTGAGTGGTTCACCTACGGAACCTTTTACGCCGTCCCGGCCCAGTACATGGTCGGCGGGGATACATGGAAGGACTGGTACCCGCGCATCAACGCCGTGCTCATGCGCCAGGTCGTCCGCGAAGGGAACCTCGCGTGGTGGCCGGGCTCCATGGACATGGGGGCCAACGGACTCGGCCCGATCTACGCCACGGCCGTGTATGTGTCCGCACTCGCCATCCCATGGAATTACGTACCCATCTATCAGCGCTGATCGCGTCCGCCGGCGCCCTCCTGCTGCTCGCGGCCCCCTCCTCCCATGGGGCGCGCCAAGGCACGGTGCACATCGAGGGCGGCGATCCGATCCATGGCGAAATCCGCTTCGAGGACGACCGGATCATTGTCCAGCCGGCCGGGGGCGAACCCGTCGAAATCCAGCCCGGCGGCTGGACCGAGATCCGCTTCGAGGGCGCGGCGGCCGAGGGGGCGGGGGAATCCGAATCCCCAGCCGAACCGCCCTCCGATGAAGTGCTCCAGGGCTGGACCGTCACGCGCATTGGAACGGGCCCGACTCCCGAGGCGGTTCCCATTTCCCGTGGATTCGCCCTTCGTGGAGGCGGCGCCGGGCTCAAGGGCAACTCGGATGCGGTCAGCATCGTGCACGCTCCGATGGAGGCCACCGGCCAGCTCATGGCACGCCTGGACTCGTTCGACGGCGCCTCCCCCGAGGCCGCGGCGGGCCTCATGCTCCGCGACAACCTCGGCGAGGCCGCCGCGTATGCGTTCGTGGGCCATCGCGCAGGCTCCGGCATCTCCTTCCAGTACCGCCAGATCGCCGGTGGCATGACCATGCGCCTCACCAACGTGGTCCAGGACCTTCCCGCGTGGCTCCGCATCGCCCGCGTGGGCGGCGCCGTGGTGGCCGAGGTCTCCCCGGACGGCGCGCGCTGGCATCCCATCGGCCGCGCCAACGTGAATCTGGGACGGGAGATTGTCGCCGGCATGGCGGTCTCCAGCGGTGCCGATGACGCGGTGGTCACCGCCGAGTTCCGCTCTCCCTCCCTCGGTGCACGCGGCTCGAGCTACATGCCTGCCGCAGGCTATCCGCGGCTCGTCAGCCGCGGTGGTTCCATTCTCGTCGCGCCCATCCGGTCCGCCGATGAAGCCGTCGTGCGGCTCGGCGGAGCGCTTGACGGATCCCTCGTTTCCGTGCTGAACCTCGCACGAATCGAGTTCGCGCCCCTGACGCCCGACGTCGCTGAACGCCTCGAACAGGACCGCCAGGGCCTGTTGCTCGCCGATGGCGACTTCCTCGTCGGATCCATCAGGAGCATCAGCACAAACCGGATCACGATGAGTTCGATCCTCTTCGGCTTTCGCGACTTCAGCATCGGCAGCGAGGCCGCGGCCGTCCAGCTCGGACCCGTCGAGGCCGAGGACGCCGCGTTCCGAATCCGGCTCCACGACGGATCCGATATCCGCGCGCGTACGGTTCAGTTCGCATCGGACACGCTGCGCGCGCAATCGCCCCTGCTCGGTTCGCTCACCATCCATGCGAATGCCATCGAGCAAATGTCCCGCCGATGATGAACCCTGATTTCTCCCGAGCTCCGATGCGATCCGCCTCCCCCGCCACCGTGGGACCGCGTCGATCGCGTCCGTCACTCAGCCTCCTGCTGGCCGCCGCCGTCCTTGCCGGTTGTGTGGCGCCCCAGGAGCCGGGTTCCGAGGCTGCCTCCACCGGTGCCGCGAGTGCTGCGGCGTCGCCTTCCAGGCGGCAGACCTCCGCCGCGCGCCCCGCCGCGAGTTCGGGCTCCGCGGAGAGAACGCCCGCCGCTTCCCAGCCCTCCACGACCCCCTCGTCCGTCGTCTTGCCGGGCGCGGGCCGGTCGGCGATGCCTTCGCCTTCCACGGCGGCGCGGACCGCCACGGCCTCGGCGACAGCGCAGACCGCGCCCCGTGCCGCAACCAGCCCCTCCGCGCCCACGGCCGGCGCTTCGCCCACCGCCGTGCCGGCCGCGGTCTCGGAACCGGCGGCCACCGCCTCCAGCGCAAGTCCGCCGGTGGATTCCACCCGGCTCACCGCAGCCGGCACAGGGGAAGGAACGCGGGAGTCATCGCCCACGGTGGACCGGATCAATGCCCTCTCCGCGAACGTCGCCACCGGGTCGCGCGCCGCCATGGAGGAACTGGCCGGCGTCGCCACGGCTTCCCCCGCGGACGCGAATGTGCGCGCCGCCGCCGTTCGCGCCGCACAGGAGCGGCTCCCGGATTTCCTTGTCGAACTGCTGTTTCGCAAGCGTGCCGCGGGCGCCGAGGTGGACGATCTCCTTCGCGAGGTGGGTTTCGCGATGGGTGAGCGCGCACGCCAGACGGAGCTCGTCGCGGCGATTCGCGAGGTCGCCGCCCAGGCGTGCTGCATGAGCCAGGCGTCGCTTGCGGCCGTCCTTGAAGGCATGGCCGCCGGGCTTGCGATCGCGAACGCCCCGGTCATCACCAGCGACGAGGCGGTCGCACGACTGGAAACCCTCGCGGCGGATTCGGACGAACCGCTCGCGTCCGTCGCCGCCCTCGCCCTGACGCACTTCGCGGACCGCTGAGTTCTCGCCCCGGGCGTGCGAGGCGGGGGGCAGGGGGGGCGCCGGCCCGCCTCGAATTCACTCGCGGGAACGCCGGTTGTCACGTCCTGCCGCCTGGGCGTTGACCGCAATCGCGGCGTGAGGGCTTA
>CAYMDA010000011.1:0-148854 GCA_964389135.1 uncultured Verrucomicrobiota bacterium
AGATTGACTCACCCGGGCGAGGAAGGCAAGTCCGGCCGCGAACTTTCTTGCCGCGGCTCGCCGGCATCCTCCCGTCCGCAGCCTTGATTTCCAAGGGCGTCCGGACAGTCTGGCGCAACCCAGACCTCCCTCCCCGGGTTCTTCACGCGCTCACACACATGCCACTCGCCATCGAAACCGAAGGTCTCACTCGCTGGTTCGACAACTTCTGCGCCGTCGACCAACTCTCCCTGAGGATCGAGGCGGGAACGTTCTACGGCTTCCTCGGCCCCAACGGCGCCGGGAAGTCCACGACCATCAAGATGCTCACGGGGCTGCTCGCGCCGACCCGCGGCTCGATCGTCCTCCTCGGCGGGAACATGACCGACCCCCGCCAGGCCCGCGAGATCAAGCGCCGCATCGGCGTCGTCCCGGAGAACCTCGCGCTCTTCGACAATCTGACCGCGCGCGAGCACCTCACGTTCATCGGGCGCATGTACGGGCTGCCGCGCCCGACGATCCGCGAGCGCTGCGATGAGCTGCTCACCCTCATGGATCTCACCCGCGAGGAGAAGAAGCTCACGCTCGAGTACTCCCATGGAATGAAGAAGAAGCTCGCGCTCGCCGCCGCGCTGCTGCCAAAGCCGGACCTCCTCTTCCTGGACGAACCGTTCGAGGGCGTGGACGCCGTCTCCTCGCGGATGCTCCGCGACACCCTGGCGCGCTTCGTGAAAGGCGGCGCGACCGTCTTCCTCACCTCACACGTGCTCGAGGTCGTGGAACGCCTCTGCACGCATGTCGGCATCATCGCGCGCGGGCGCCTGGCCCACGCCGCATCCATGGAGGAGATCCGCCGCGACGGATCCCTCGAGGACCGGTTCATCGCCGCCGTCGGCGGCGATGCGCCGCAGGCCCGCCTCAGCTGGCTCCAGGAGGACGCGGCATGAATCTCGAGCACGTCCGCGCCCTCTGCTGGCTCCGGTGGCGGCTGACCATCAACCAGTGGCGACGAACCGGCGCCCTCGGCGCCATCCTGGCCGGAATCGTCACCGTCCTCGGCGTCTCGATCGCGATCACCGGGGCCGGGTTCGGCCTGATCACGGGAGCGCTGCTCGTCCGCGACCTGGGGCCATCCGCGCTGCGCGGGGTCTGGACCGGGTGGATCCTCGCGTTCCTGCTCCTGTGGGTCATCGGACTGATCATCGACCTGCAGAAGTCCGAACCGCTCGACCTGACGCGGATGCTTCATCTGCCGGTGTCGCTGCGCGAGGTGTTCATCCTGAACTACGTCGCCACGCACCTGAACTTCCGCATCATCACGATGGTTCCCCTGGCGATGGGCCTCGCGTTCGGTCTTGCGATCTCCCGGGGGCCCCTGCACCTCCTCCTGATCCCGGCGGTGCTGGCGATGGTTTCCATCGTCACGGCGTGGACCTACAGCCTCCAGGGCTGGCTCGGCTCCCTCGTCTCGAACCCGCGCAAGCGCCGAACCGTCGTCATGGCGCTGATCGCCATCTTCGTCATCGCCGCGCAGCTCCCGAACATCGCGATGCAGGTCTGGCTGCGGAAGGGCGGCAACAAGGCACGACCCCCTGGCCGGGCCCGGATGACCGCGGTGAGCGATGCCGTGCATCGGTACATGCCGTTCCTCTGGCTCTCGCAGAGCGCGAAGGCCCTCGCCGAGGGCCGCCCGCTGCCTGCACTCGCGTTCACGGCGGGCATGGCGGCGATCGGCGCGCTGGGGCTCGGGCAGGCGTATCGATCGACGCTGCGCTTTCACACGGGCGCGAACCGCCGGCGCCTTCCCGCCCGGGCGGAGGCCGCGGGGGCGCCCGCGACGTCCGCGGTCGGCGCCGACTCCGCCTCGCGGGGACGACGCTCGCTCCTCGAACGGACTCTCCCGGCCCTTTCGGAGGAGGCCTCCACGGTCGCGCTGACCAGTCTTCGATCCATGTCCCGTGCGCCCGAGGTGAAGATGGCGCTCGGGATCGGGATCCTGGTGCCGGCGTTCGCGGGGTTCGGCTTCCTGATGCAGGGGGCGTCGTCCATGCCGGCCGCCCTGCGCGCGCTGCTGGCGCCCATCCTCGTCACCATCACGGCCCTCGCGCTGGCCCAGCTCCTGGCAAACCAGTTCGGCTTCGATCGCGACGGCTTCCGCTGCCTCGTGCTGCTCCCCGCATCGGGCAGCGACATCGTGCTCGGCCGCAATCTCGCGCTGATGCCCGTGGCGGCGATCGCCTGCGGCCTTCTGACGATGATGAGCGCCCTGGCCATCCGGCCCGGCCCGCTCTGGATTCTCGAGGCGGGGCTCCTGTTCGTCAGCGGATTCTTCATCTCGGCGACGTTCGGCACCCTCGCCTCCATCCTCTTCCCGTACCGCATCGAGCCCGGATCCATGAAACCCACCCGGGCATCGCTCAACACGCACCTGGGCATCCTTGCCGGCGCCCTGTGCCTGCCGGCCGCCCTGATCGTCATCTTCCTGCCGGGGCTCGTCGGCATCATCGCGGGACGGCTCGGTTTCGCCGACCCCGCGATCGTCTCACTCGCCGCCGCCCTGCTGCTCGCGCTCCTGGTTCTCGAGGGCTACCGTCGGAGTCTGCCGGCGATCGGCCGGCTTTTCGAAGCGCGGATGCAGCGCATGCTCCAGGAGGTCACGCGCACGGCGGAATGACGCCTCTCCGGGTGCAGGAATCCGCCGGGGGCCTCTGGTGCCGTGTGAACCCCGCTCCGCCGGGAAGTCGCGTGGGAAATCCGCTTGCGAACCGTCGGTGTCCGTGCGAATTAGACTGCCGCTGCGGACGAAGCGGCGGGGCGGCGTCGCCGCCCGGGATCGTGTGCGCGCGTGGCGGAATTGGCAGACGCGCTAGATTCAGGTTCTAGTGGGTAACACCGTGCAGGTTCAAGTCCTGCCGCGCGCACCAGCCGTCCTCAGACATCACCCCGACGGGCACCAGCTTCCACGGCATCACGGCTCGCGATGCGCACTCCCCGTCGGCCGCGGCCACCGGTCGCCCCGAGGCACTCCCCCGAATGTCCTCAGACGGGGGTTCGGAAGGGTGCTCCCCATTGTCGCACGCGAACTTCGCGTCCGCGCCCGCGTGCCTTCGACCGCCTACGCGCGCATGATCGGGGCGGGGGTGGTGCTGCTGTTCGGCACCGTTGCCCACCTCACCGCGAGCGGAACAGGCACCGCCCGGATGCTGTTGGGCCTGCTGAGTTTCCTGCTGATGTTGTTCTGCCTTCTGGAGGGCATCCGGCAATCGACCGGACTCATCCGCGAGGAGCTCCGCGAGGGCACGCTCGGGCCGTCGTGACCGCGTTCACGGCAATCTCCTCGACGATCCTCATGGTGATCCCGCCCATGCTCAGGCCGGACGCCCACTTCCACAACGGCGGCCTCCCTTCCCTTGCGGTGCAGACGGCCTCGACCTGGTTCTTCCATTGCGCGGCGATCTGGGTCGCGATGTGTTCTCCCTGAAATGCCGCACGGTGACGGGCGCCACCGGATTGACCTTCGGGGCGGTGGCGATCGCACGACCCTCGGCATTCAGCTCCTGCAGATACCCCTGCTCGGGTCGGCCGGGCTGTCTCCCGATTCCACCGCGTTCCGCTTCGGCAGCAGATCATTCCGGGTGCTCTCATCCTGGCCCATTACCTGTGGTTCCGCTGGGCGCGGAAGCGATGGAACGCCTCGATTCGCGGCATGATGGTGGCGGCCGCCGCCTGAAACCGGCCGGCGGCAGCGGGGCCGCCATCGATCCCGCGGAAGGGGCCTTCTTCGACACGGCGCGTCTTTCACGGTTGCACCGCGCCCCGCTTTCGTTCGTCATTATCGCAGATTCACGATATGCGATCCGCCCTTCGTACCATCGTTCTTGGCCTCGCGCTCGCCGTCGCATGCGGCGCCGGCGCGGCCGAGCCGCTGCGCGTCTTCATCCGCGGCGGGGTCAAGACACACGGTCCCAACCAGCACGATCATCCGAGGTTTCTTGGCGAATGGACGCGCCTGCTCACCGAGCGCGGCGCCGTCGTCGACGGCGCCATGGAATTCCCCGAGGACGAGCAGCTCGCAAGAACCGACGTCCTCGTGATCTATGCCGCCGACGGCATGAACATCCGCGGCGCGCAACGCGCCGCGTTCGAGGACTTCATCCGCCGCGGAGGCGGGGTCGTCGTCATTCATGACGGCGTCGTCAGCGGCGAACAGCACGAGTGGTGCAAGCAGGTGATCGGCGGCGCGTGGCGCTGGGATCTGCCGTCCGCCGAGCGAACGAAGTGGCTCGAGGGTGACGTCGGCCTCTACTGGATCGACACCGAGCACCCCATCAGCAAGGGCATGTCCAACTTCGACTGGAAGGACGAGATCTACTTCGACATGGACCTCGCCCCCGACATCGGCGTGCTCGCCACCAGCTTCCACAGCGTCCACGTCATCGCCCCCCAGATCTGGACCTACGAGAAGACATGGTCCGGCGGCTCCCGGCCCTATCGCGCGTTCGTCTCCCTGCCCGGCCACGAGTATGACGTCTTCAACACCCCGCAGTACCGCGTCACCCTCCTGCGCGGCATCGCGTGGGCCGGAAAGCGCCCCGACGTGGACGAGTTCTGCACCCGCGAGGAACTCGCCTCCCTCCGCTACCCCCCGGGCGGCCCGCTCCCCGCGAACAAGGCCATCGAGCAGTTCCAGCTTCACCCGGAGTTCACCATCTCCCTCACGGCCGACGAGAAGGTCGCCGAGAAGATCATGTCCCTCGACTGGGATCCCGCGGGCCGTCTCTGGGTGGTCGAAACCCCTGAGTACCCGGGAGGCCGCACGATTCACCAGAACGATGCCCGCATCAGCCCGTGGCGCCCCGACGACGCCCCCCACGGCGGCGTCGAGGAACGCAAGGGGCGCGATCGCGTCTCGATCCTCGAGGACACCGACGGCGACGGCGTGATGGACCGCAAGACCGTCTTCGCCGACGGCCTCGAGCTCGCCACCTCGCTCGTCTTCTACAAGGACGGCGTCATCGTCACGCAGGCCCCCGACATTCTCTGGATCCGCGACACCAACGGCGACGGCGTCGCCGACAGGACCGAGGTCCTCTTCACAGGCTGGGGCACCTTCGACACCCACGCCGTCACGAGCAACCTGCGCTGGGGACACGACGGCTGGATCTATGGGTCCGTCGGCTACAGCGCCGGCGAACCGCGATCGGCCGATGGGTCCCGGCAGTTTGGCCGCATCAGCGCGGGCCTCTACCGCTTCCGCCCCGACGGTTCCGCGCTCGAACAGGTCGCCGCCGGATCCTGCAACACATGGGGCTGCGAAATCGCCCCTGACGGCGAGATCTTCTTCTCCACGGCCACCTGCGGCGAACCCATCCTTCACGTCGTCCTCCCCGAGAGCGTCGTGAGCCGCTCCGGCATGCCGCGCGTCCGCTCCGCGCGACCGATCATCGACGAGAACAAGGTCTTCCCCGCACGCACGGAAACCCGGCAGCCGTACGTGCAGATCGACTGGGTCGGCGCATGGACCGCCGCTTCCGGCGCCTGCATCTATGACGGCGGCGCCTGGCCCGCGAAATGGCAGGGCCCCGCGTGGTCCTTCTTCCTGAGCGAACCCACCGTCTGGCTGTTCCACCACGAGTTCCTGCGCCCCGACGGCGTCTCCTACCAGGGACGCAAGGAGGAGGGCCGCCGGGAGACCCACTTCCTCACGAGCACGGACTACTGGTTCAAGCCCATCCACAGCCGCGTCGGTCCGGACGGCGCCATGTACCTCGTGGACTTCTACAACCAGATCGCCGTCCACAACGATACCCGCGGACCGGCCCACGGCGCGCGCAACGCCGCCACCCGGCCTGACCGCGATCACAAGTTCACCCGCGTCTGGCGCATCCAGCACAAGCAGGCCCGCGACCTGCCCGCGTTCGAGCTCAGCACCGCGAATCCGACGCGCCTGGTCGAAATGCTCGATCATCCCAACGGCTGGGTTCGCACCACGGCCAACCGCCTCCTGAGCGAGGGCGCCGGACACCGCGCCGTCGCCGCCCTCGAATCCCGCGCCGTCAACGGCCGCACCGCATACGGGCGGATGAACGCGCTGTGGGTCCTTCACAACATCGGCGCACTCAACACCGAACTCCTCCTCACTGCCGCCGCCGACCGCGATCCCGTCGTTCGAAAGAACGCCCTGCGCATCATCGCCGAGAACGACTTCTCCGACGTCGAGCCCGATCTCGAACACGCCCGCCGCCTTCTCAATGACCGTGACGGGCGCGTCCAGCTCAACGCCTTCATCGCCGCGACCGCGGTCCGACCGACCCGCGCGCTCGCGGACCTCTTCGTCGAGGTCTGGCCCGGTCTCGAGGACCGCCAGCTTCAGGCGGCCGCACTCGCGATAGCCGCCGCCGATCCCGCCCTTTACCTCGAGGCCGCCTTCGCCGCGCGCGAACCCGGCCGTCTCGAGAACCTCGTGCCGCACCTCGCCCGCCAGGTGGCCCTGCGCAACGATCCGACCGCGGCCTCGCGCCTCGTGCAGCTCGTCGCCTCGCAGCCCGAGTCCCTCGCCGCGCTCAAGCGCGCCGCGATCGACAGCCTGACCGAGGCCCTCAATCCGGAAGTCCGCCCGCGCGCCAGCGAGGCGCTTGCCAGCGCCATCCGGAGCCTGCTCGCGGATCCCCGCACCGCCGGCTCGGCGCTCCCGCTCGTGTCGCGCTGGGGCTTCGGCGAACAGCTCCGGGACGCCACCCGCCAGGCCGTGCGCGACGCGGAGGCGCAGCTTGCCGACACGTCCCTCCCGGACGATGCCCGCGGCCAGATCGCCTCGAATCTCCTCGGGATTCGCGAGCTCGATCCGTCCATCGTCCCGTCGGTGGCCGCCCTCGTCACGGGCAACGCCAGCCCGGATCTCAAGCGCCGCATCGTCCAGGCGCTCGGCACCACCGATGATCCGCGCGTCGCGACCGCGCTCGTCGGGGCCATTCCCACGCTCGACTTCGAACTGCGCGAGGTCGTCATCGGCCAGCTCCTTCGCCGCGCGGAATGGGCCGACGCCATGGTCACCGCCCTCGAGAAGAGGGATCTCGATCCCAACATCGTGGGCCTCGCCAACCTCCATCGCCTGCGCACCCACGCCGACCGTGGCGTCGCCGCCCGCGCCGGCAGCGTGCTCGACGCCCTGCGCGGCCCCGAGCAGAAGGAGAAGGACGCCCTCATCGCCCGCCTCCTGCCGGAGGTGGTCCGCCCCGGCGACGCCTCCAACGGCGCGCGCATCTACACCCAGAACTGCGCGCCCTGCCATCGCTTCAAGGACGAGGGAGCGGACTTCGCCCCCAACCTGACCGGCATGGGCGCCCACGGCCCCGAAGACCTCCTCGTCCACATCATCGATCCCAACCGCGTCGTCGAACCGAACTATGTCTCCGTGAGCATCGAGACGAAGGACGATCTCTCGTACGACGGCATGGTCCTCCGCGAGAACAACCGCGTCGTGGTGCTCCGGAACCAGACGGCCGAAACGGAGATCCGGAAGGACAACATCGTCTCGCGGCATTCCACCGGCCGCTCGCTCATGCCGGAAGGGTTCGAGCAGCTCGGCGCGGAGGGACTGCGCGACCTCATCGCCTACCTCATGGCCGACGAGCAGCGCTATCGCATCCTCGACCTGACGGAGGCCTTCACCGCCAACACTTCGCGCGGCATCTACAACTCCGTCCAGTCCCGCGATGAATCCCTGCGCTTCCGCCGCTGGGGAACCATCCAGCACCGCGACATCCC
Source organism: uncultured Verrucomicrobiota bacterium (assembly GCA_964389135.1). Classification (GTDB taxonomy): domain Bacteria; phylum Verrucomicrobiota; class Verrucomicrobiia; order Limisphaerales; family CAIMTB01; genus CAIMTB01. The sequence goes on from CAYMDA010000011.1 coordinate 7,747, forward strand.
CTTCGACATCGTCAATCCCCAGCGCACGCCCACCGGCAACAACGTCATCGTCCTCCAGGGCGGCGGCGGCATGTCGCGCAGTTACCCGCGCGAAGTGCGCATCAAGGTCGGCCTCCCGGTCGCCAGGCTGCACTTCCTCGGCGGTGTCGCGGGCTGGGGTTTCCCGCTCGGCGAGAAGGACAAGCCCGCCGTCACGGTCACCGTCCGCCACGCCGATGGGCAGTCCGAGGAGTTCGTCCTCCGCAACGGCGTCGAGTTCGCCGACTACATCCGCAAGATCGACGTGCCCGGGTCCGAGGCTCTCGAGAACCTCGACAGCCTTCTCATGCAGGGACGCCAGCTCCGGTACTTCGCCAAGGAACTCCGCCGCCCGGGGCAGGTCGAGGAAATCGTCCTGACCAGCACCGCCAGCGAAATCGCACCCACGTTCGTCGCGATCACGGCCGAGCTTCCCGAAGGCGCCACCCCGCACACCCAGACCGGGACACGGTCTGACAACAACTCGTCGGCGCGCCCGGGCGACGCCGACGATGCCGTCCGGCCCGTGTCGCTGGCCGGTGCGGCCTTCGCGGCCGCGTCCAGCCCAGCCGAAACGGCCGAGCGCCCCCGGCGGGGACGCGTTCGACGTCAGGCAGCCCAGCCCGCCGGCAAATGGGGCCCTGGCATCAACGTGCTCCTGATCGGCGGAGGCGATGCCCACGATTACCACCGCTGGTTCAACCTCGCGGACGTCGCCATGCTCAACGCCGCCGGCGGACTCTCCGTCGGCTACATGGAACCGCCCGATGTCCGCCCGGACCTCGTCCAGTCCGCCGACGTCCTCGTCATCAGCGCCAACAAGGCGTTCCCGGACGCGCGCACCCGCGAGGCGATCATGCAACATGCCGCCTCCGGAAAGGGTCTCGTCCTGCTGCATCCCGGGCTTTGGTACAACTGGCCCGATTGGCCCGAATACAACCGGCAGCTCGCCGGAGGCGGCTCCCGCGGTCACGACCGCCTCGGGGAGTTCGAGGTCGTCGTCAACGGCAAGCACCCCATCCTCGAAGGTGTGCCCGAGCGGTTCTCCATCACCGACGAGCTGTACTGGTTCGAGACCGACCCGGAAGGAACGGAAATCGAGGTGCTCGCGACGGCGCATTCCTCCCAGCGGAATGCCGATTATCCGCAGGTGTTCATCGTGAAGCACCCCCAGGCCCGCATTGTGGGCATCACCCTCGGCCATGACGGACGCGCCCACAGCCACGAGGCGTATCAGCAGCTCCTCCGCAACGCGGTGAAATGGGTCGCGGAACCCGAGTCCCGCGAGACGGCGTCCCTGTAGCCCCTCCGGCCAATGCGTGCAGGCGCGCAGCGAATCTCGAAACTGCGCGCTTGCATTCCCCCGCGGAATCCCGCATTTTTTCCGCGCTTCGCAGGAAGCGAGCGTAGCTCAGCCTGGTAGAGCGTCACCTTGCCAAGGTGAATGTCGAGGGTTCGAATCCCTTCGCTCGCTCCATCTCTTCCTCGGCGCCTTGAAGGCGGTCTCTTCCCGAGGATTCCCTCCCCGTCCAAGAAGAAGGCTTCGTCGGCTTTGAGGCTTGCCTTCGCCAGACGCCGGGAGTCGTCCGAGCTGCCGCGGTCAGTCCGCGAAACGGTCCCCCGGGAGACGCCCCTCCCCTCTGCGCGGCTCAGTCGAACAAGCTTGTTTCCGTCGCCGAGATGATCTCGTGGGCTCCCGCGCAGGGGCGCGGGGAAATTCGGGATCGGCCGGGCGTCCCTCATTTGGGGTGTGCAAGGAAGCGACCCTCCATGGCGCCCGGGCCGGCGGCAGAACGCACACGGCATCGGACGTGCCCGGCAGAATCCAGGACGCGCACGAGGGATGATCACTGCTCACCGTTCTCCCCCCTTCCGGATTGTCATCGAGCGGGTCCGTCGGAACCTGCACGCGAACGTTCCAGATCAGGATCGGCACGCCTTCGGAGTTGGTGACCGAGAAGTATGCGTGGCCGTGATCGGGCCCTCGGAATGCGCGCGAAATCGCCACGCGATGGGTGTGCACCCTTCGAACCGGGGTCAGCAGGTCCCCGGGGGAATGCACGACCTACCGGTCCTCCCCCGCCGCGACGTCCTCCGCCCGATCCGTGCGCGCGGCCACGGGTTGGCCCAGGAGACGGCGCGCGAATACTTCCGCGATCGAGAAGAGTTCGTCGTTCGCCACCGGCTGTCCGTGCCCATACACGTTCAGGTTCAACACCCAGAGGCCGGATGCCATCCAGAGGGTGCGTGAATCGTTCTCGTACAGAATGGCCTCCCGGTCGCCCACTCGACGAATGCTCCGCTTGCCAACCTTTCCGTCCGCCAACCGGGGCACCAGCGGAGCGTGCCGCAGTCTGTCCCACAGCTCTTCGACGTGGTTCGTCGACTCCGCCCGCCGCAGCCACGCCTCGAAGACAAAGGCGCCGTCACGAAAGTACGACATGTCGCAGAATGCTCCGCCCTCCGGAACGTGGGACCGGATCGCCTCACGCGCGGGCCCGAAAACTCCCGGATCGAAGTGCTCCTCGGTCGGACCACGGCGGTCCACGAGGCTCGTAACCCGGTTGGACCATCCTGCGCCGAGCTCTTCACCCCGGGGAAGCAACGCCGTCACACCGCCGGCGTTCATCGGTGTCGATTCTTCGCGCGGGGCGGGGGGAACCGCCGCGTTCGTCCAGCAGACCACGGCGAGGACCGACATCAGGGGAACGACCGTCCGGGAGCGCGCACCGGCAGGTCGGAATGCGGCAATCGCCCGGAAGCGCTCTTCGAGGTCTGCCTGTGCGTCCGCCGTCCCCGGCCCCGGGACGCCGAGCGTTGCGCCTCGCCCGACGCCGCCCGCCGGCAGCCTCAGCAACGTTTCTCCATCCGCCGATCTCTCCGAGGCGCCCGTGACCTCCGGCACCCTCGCGTCGGTTGCGATTTCCTGCTCCAGGCGCATTCGGCGCAGCAGCCATGGGACGACGGAATTGAACCAGTGCATGGCCAGCCTGAGGCACAGCAGCGGCCCACACCGCGAATCGTGTCGGGCGACGTGCGCCAGTTCATGAAGGAGGATGTGCCGCAGGCGGAAGCGCGCGGCGCCGGACTCAAGGAAGAGGCGAAGGCATCCTGGCTGCAAGTTCAGCCTCTCTGAGCGCATCCCACGCCGGTGTCAAGCACCGCATACCGCCCGTCGCGTCGTGATGGCGCGCCAGGCGGATCCCGCCACCCTGTTCCCTCCCCGTCCCGCCCCGCCATGGATCCGCTGCACGCAGGGTTGACGCGATGGCGGACGCACGCATGCTCGCCCGCATGGCATTCCTGCGTCTTGCATCGATGGCCTTGATTCTCGCCGCAATGTCCGCCACCGCCGCCATCCGGGAGCGCCCCGTCGAGTACAAGCACGGCGACGTCACCCTGGAGGGCGCGCTCGTCCATGACGATGCCCACGGGGGGCGACGCCCCGGAGTACTGATCGTGCACCAGTGGAAAGGACTCGGCCCCTACGAGCTCAAACGCGCTGCGATGCTTGCCGAACTCGGCTACGTCGTCTTCTGCGCGGACATCTACGGCAAGGGCATCCGCGCCGACAACCCGCAGGACGCCTCCCAGCTCGCCGCGAATTACAAGGATGATCGGAACCTCCTCCGCGGCCGGGTCAACGCAGCCCTGGAGCGGTTCAAGGCTGAGACGAATGTTGATCCGAACCGCATCGTCGCCATCGGCTACTGCTTTGGCGGAACCAGTGTGCTCGAACTCGCGCGGAGCGGCGCGACGGTCAGCGGCGTTGTGAGCTTCCATGGCGGCCTCGGCACGCCCAAGCCCGCCGAAAGGGGAAAGGTGATCGCCAAGGTCCTCGCCCTCCATGGCGCCGATGATCCCCATGTTCCTCCACAGGAAGTTCAGGATTTCATCCGCGAAATGACCGCGGCAGGTGTGGACTGGCAGCTGGTCCACTATGGCGGGGCCGTGCACAGCTTCACCGACTGGAACGCCGGATCCGATCCCTCGAAGGGCTCGGCGTACAACAAGGCCGCCGACACACGGAGCTGGGAGGCCATGAAAGTTTTCATGCAGGAGCTTTTCCGCTAGGTCGTCTCGTCTTTGCCTCCTGGGGTCGATGTGGGTGTTCGGGGGCTTCCCCGGGCACCCATTTCGTTTGGCATCGTGCTTCCGATGCCGGTCGATCCCTCATCCTTTCCTGTCTCTCTGTGGGTCAAGCAACCTGAAGTCAGGCACCTACCTCCAGCGAACGCAGGGACAGACAATCCATTGATCCCATCTCCTAGCCCACCGCACCGCCGGAAGCTCGGAACCGGCAAATGGGACCTGCCGAGGCCGGATACATTGTCTGACCCCGGTTCTGAATGCTCTAAGCATCTTGTACACAATTGGTTATCACGCACGGTCGCGACCGCGGATGAGATGGCGAGTTCTCCGGCGTGCCGGCAATTGCCCATGGGGAGCGCCGGACTTTCCGATGTCTGTGGGAAGCCGCAGGGGGTGAGAGCAGACGCAGCCCGGAAGCCAGGGGACGAATACTTTGCTGCATCGACAACCAATTGGGACCAAGTGGCTTGCGAACACGAAAAGCAGGGACAGACAATGCATCGGTCCCATCCCATCACCCCCCTGCACTCTCCTGGCCCATCAATTGTCAGAAGTCCTCGAACCGCCCGGGAAATGAACCTGCCGGGGGGCCGATACATTGTCTGACCCCACCTCCGAATATCCTAAGTGTCTTGCACGCAATCTGTTATCAAAGGAGGCGCGACTACGGGACGAGATGGCCAGCTCTTCAAGGTCCCGACCGCCGCCCATGGGGGCGTGTCGGGCTTTCCACTGCTGTGGCCGCCGCGGGGGGAAGTGCAGACACAGCCCGGAAGCCAGGGCATACGGGATCTGTCCGTGTTCTGCCTCCACAACCAATTGGCACCAATGGACTTGCGAGCACGAAAAGCAGGGACAGACAATGTATCGGTCCCATCCCACCCCCCCCCTGCACTCTCCTGGCCCCATCAATTGTCAGAAGCCCCCGAACCGCCCGGGAAATGAACCTGCCGGGGGCCCGATACATTGTCTGTCCCCAATTTCGCCGGCCTTAACCAATTATTGATGAAGGACTTGCGAGCAGCGCTCGCGACGGGATCACCACGTCAGACGATCTGAACACCAATCCTCTCGTCGCGCTGCGGGGAGGCCGGTACTCGAAGACGCGAGGTCATCATGCCTTCATGCGGGAACGTGGCGGCTCCGCCACCTTGGGACACCTCCCCGCCGGAGGTTTTCTGAAGTCCCGGTGCTCCCGACCCGCCTATGTCGGAGTCACCCTATGGAACAGGCTGGGGCGCCCGTGCGGGCATCCGAGGTTTCGTTCGGGCGCCGGATACATTGTCCGGCCCCAGTTCGATGCGAGCCAATCCACTTAACGGGAAGGGTTTACAAATCAGGCAGCCCAAACTGCAAGATGGGCTGCAATGGCGGGCTTGCCGGGTCTCTTCAAAGGCCGATCGCATCGGGTTTTCCGAACTCCGCGGGCGAATCGCGGCGTGAAGGCCGAGACAGGCACCGAAAGGCCATGGGGACGGATTCATTGTCTGCCCCTGTTTCAGCGCGGACAAGCAATCGAAACCAAGGGACTTGCAGGAAACACAGAAGTTGGATCACGCGAGCGAGGGTGATCCGATCCCGTTGCGGGGGTAAGTCAATGGAGTCCACGCCGCCGTTTGATGCTGGCGCGACCCGGAAGGGTCGGGAAGCCGTGGGCCAGAAATGGGCCCGGGCGACGATGGGCGGCCCGCCGAACGCGGCCCGCGCCAGTCGTCAGTTCCGTCCCGCAGGGACCTCGAGGATCTGGCCGTCGGCCAGAAGTCGCTCACGCAAGGCGGGATATGGAACCTCCTGCACGGCAACGTCCCTCTCGATCGCCATGGCTGCCGCCGTCGCCGCCGACTGCCCAAGGATCATGAAGACGGGTTCCATTCGGATGGACCCGAACGCGATATGGGAACTCGACACGCACACCGGCACCAGCAGGTTCGCGCACTCCTCCCGCCGCGGAACCAGGGCGCCATACGCAATCGCGTAGGGCCCGGGCGTGCGCACGCCGATGTCACCCTCATTCTGAACGTGGCCGTCCGGGGTGATATACCGCTGCACGTTGTGTGAATCGATGGTGTAGGACCCCATGCCCACCGGATCCGGCGTCGGTCTGCGCCGCATCAGCTCATTCTCGGTCATGACGTACTGGCCAATCATGCGGCGGGCCTCCCGCACATAGATCTGGTGGGGCCAGTTCCCGTTGTCGGTGAACTCGTCCTTCGCGAGGCCCCACTTCGCCATCTCGGAACGGACCTCCTCGGGCACGCGCGGATCGGTGGCGATGAAGTAAAACCAGCCCTTCTGGTAGCGCTCGTGCTCACGGATGATCTCGCGGCGGCGTTCATAGTCCGCCTCCGGATACTCGTAGCTTCCGCCGATGTAGTCGGTGCTCATCGGTCCGTGATTATTGGTATCCGTCTTGGCGTTCGGGATGGGATCGAACTTGTCGAAGGTCTCGCGCCATCCTGCTGCAAAGATGCGCAGCAGGAGCTCATACTCGTCGGGATCGTAGCCTTCGAGCTTCGGGAATGGCACACGGTTCTCCGGATGGCGCGTGAGGCACACCCGGAAGCAGTAAGCCTGCACCCGGCGATCGCCCGATCCGTACTCTCCCGGCGGCTCGCTGCTCACGTGGGGCAGGACTCCACTGGACGGGTCGTCCGGCACCCGCCAGGGCAGGATTGGCGTGTCCAGCACACCGAAGTGATGACGGTGATGCAACACGCCCGTCTGGACACCGTTCCACTGCTCGCCATAGGCGGAAGCCGACTCCCGCCCCACATGGTACGAGACGCCCGCCGCGGCCATGAGATCCCCTTCGTAGGTGGCATCGATGAACATCCGGCCCTCGAAGACTTTTCCGCTGAGTGTCCGAATGGAGACGATCCGCGCCCCATCGCGTGAGACTCCATCCCGACGGTCGAGCCACTCGTCCCTGTGCACGGGGATGCGGTGTTCCCGGATGAGATCCTCGAAGATGCCCTCGGCAACGTGCGGTTCGAAGATCCACATGGTGCGCTGGTCGCCGTCGATGGCGGGGGTGCCCTGGCCGCGATTTCCGTACCCGGACCGCTGCTGCCAGCGCCACGCCTCGGGGCGGTCGTAATGCAGCCAGACGCGGTGATAGAACTCGCGGGCGAGGCCGCCGATGACGGCCTTGTCGCCGGTGTCCGTGAAACCGAGCCCCCCGCTGGAGAGGCCGCCGAGGTGGCGGTCGGGACAGACGATGACAACGGACTTGCCCATTCGCTGGGCCTGCACGGCGGCGATCACGCCGGCCGACGTGCCTCCATACACGACGACGTCATGGCGTTCGCAGCGCGCCGTCAGTCCGCAGCAGGCGAGCACCCATGAAAGCAGAAGGCCGGCGACCGCGCCTGCGCGGTGCACCGGCCCGCCGAAATCCGTCACGAGACGGACGGCGCTCATCCCTTCTCGATCGGGGCGCCCACGACGTTGCCGTACTCGGTCCAGCTTCCGTCGTAGTTCTTCACGTTTTCGACGCCGAGCAGGTACTTCAGCACGAACCACGTGTGGCTGGAGCGCTCCCCGATCCGGCAGTAGGCGATGGTGTCGCGCTTCGGATCGAGTTTCTTCTCCTCGAAATAGATCCGGCGGAGTTCCTCCACGGGCTTGAAGGTTCCGTCGGGGGCGACGGCGGTGCTCCACGGCACGCTGGTGGCGCCGGGGATGTGTCCGCCGCGCTGTGCGGTTTCGGTCATGCCCGGAGGTGCGATGACCTTGCCGGTGAACTCGTCCGGGCTGCGGACGTCGACGAGGTTGCACTGCCGCCCGCTGGAGGCCGCGAGGACGTCGGGGAGGAGGGCGCGCAGTTCGTTGTGGACCTCGGTGACCTGGTAGGGAACGGGTGTGACGTTCGGGAGCTCGGTGGTGAGGGGCTTGTCCTTCTCCTCGAGCCACTTTGCGCGGCCGCCGTTCATCAGCCTGACGTCCTTGTGGCCGTAGATCTTGAACAGCCAGAAGCCGTATGCGGCGAACCAGTTGTTGTTGTCGCCGTAGAGAATGACGATGTCACCGGGCGAGATGCCGGCGCCGCCGACGAGCTTCTCGAAGGCCTCCTTGCCGATGATGTCACGACGGACGGAGTCCTGGAGCTGGGTCTGCCAGTTGAATCCGACCGCGCCCGGGATGTGTCCCGCGTCGTAGGCTTTCGTGTCAACGTCCACTTCGACCAGCTTGATGCCGGCCTTTCCGAGATTTTCCTTAACCCAGTCCGTAGAAACGAGGACCTCGGGATGTGCGTAGGTTTCCATGGGGGTGTCTCCGTGAGTCAGGCCTCGTTACCCTCGGCCAGGCTCGGTATGTGTTTCATCATGTTGGAGGTGTACTTGAAGATGTTGTCCGGGAAGATCATCACGCCGCAGCCCTCGCGTTCGCGCTCGAGCACCTGGCGCGCGCCCTCGTAGATGAGACCGGAGCTGGGTCCGGCGAGCAGACCCTCTCGCTGGCAGAGCTCCATGGCGCGGGTGTAAGCGAGCTTGTAATCCACCTCGATGATTTCGTCGATGAGCGATCGGTCGAAGAGTTTGGACACGTCGAGCTGCCGCACATTGCGCAATCCGGGAACGTCGTGTCCCTCGGTGGGCTGCACGGCGAACACCTTCACGTCCGGGTTCATGCTTCGGAGGAACTGGGCGGTGCCGGTGACGGTGCCGCAGGTTCCGAGCGACACGAAGAGGTGCGTCACCCGGCCGTCGGTCTGCCGCCAGATCTCGGGGCCCGTCGTCAGGAAGTGGGCCTCGACATTCTTCTGGTTCTCGTACTGGTTCGGCATCACGTATCGATCCGACTGGGCGCGCGCGTGGGTCTTCGCGAGATTGATGGAGCCCTCGCCCAGCCCGGGCGCGGGGCACAGGGCGTCGTTCACGACGTCCAGCTCCGCGCCGGCGATCTTCAGCAGCACCTTTTTCTCGAGGGGCACCTTGTTGGGGACGACGGCGCGCAGGTGGTATCCGCGTGCGCGGGCCATCGCGGCGAGGCTGATGCCGGTGTTTCCGGAGGTCGGCTCGACGAGGCCCTTGTTTCCGCCGATCTCGCCGCGTTCCTCGAGGGACTGGAGCATGCGCCACGCGGCCCGGTCCTTCACCGACCCGAACGGGTTCATCCACTCCAGCTTCGCGTAGAGCGCGAATCCCGGGCACGGATTCATCGCGTTGATCCGCACCATGGGCGAGGGATTCTCCTCGCTGGGCAGCATCTCGAACACGTCGTTGTAAACTCGAGTCTGATGATTCATCCGGACCCGCCCACGATGATTTTCCGGCCGCGCGGGTGTCAACTGTCGTCCGTGTCCCGGCAGGCGATCCGGGCGCCGCGGCGGGGCCCGGATCGCTATCTCGCGAGCGGCTCGGGCATCTCGCTGAGGGCGTAGAGCATGAGGGCGAGGGCGGCGACGCACCGGTTGAGCTCCGCGGGGTCGACCTTGTCCACGGTGTCGGCGGGACTGTGATGAAACCAGAAGTAGTCCGCGCGATCGGTCCAGAGGTCCATCACGGGAACGCCCCGCTGGAGCAGCGGTCCGAGGTCGCTTCCGCCGGCGCCCGCCTTGAGCCCTGCCGCGCCCACCGGCTCCAGGAGCGGCAGCACCGCGCGCAACTGCCCGTTCGCGCGCTCGCTGCCGGTGAAAGCGAACCCGCGCAGCGGCCCGATTCCCCAGTCCGACTCGATCGCGACAATGTGATCCGGCAGTTGGCTCTCGTGCCCGGAAGCGTAGGCGCGCGCGCCGCGGAGCCCGTTCTCCTCGTTGGTCCAGAGGACCAGGCGCAGTGTGCGCCGCGGCCGATACCCGGCGGTGCGGAGGAGCCGGAGCGCCTCCCACGCGGCGATGCAGCCGCCCGCGTCGTCGAGCGCGCCGGGCGCCACGTCCCATGAATCGATGTGGCCGCCCACCACGATGATGCCGGGTTCCGTGCCCGGCAGTTCGGCGATCACGTTGCGCGACGTCACGTCGGGCAGGGTCCGCGCATCCATCCGCAATCGGAGGACGGGTGCGATGCCCCGCCGCTGCAGCCTGAGCAGACGCTCCCCGTCCTCCACGGTGATTGCCGCGTGCGGAATCCGGGGGACTCCCTCCTCGTACCGCATGCCACCCGTGTGCGGGGTCTGGAGCGAGAAGGGAGTCGCCGACCGCACGAGGCTCGCCAGGGCGCCGGCGCGGGCAGCCGCCACGGCACCCTGGGTTCGGTAGCGCACGATCGCCGCGTAACTCTCGAACGGCGCATGAAACACCACGATGCGCCCGCGCGCCGCGTCGGCGCGCTGTTCGAGCTCGGCGAAGTTCGTGACGACCAGGACCGGAGCGGTGATTCCCCCGGGCGGCGTTCCGACGCTTCCACCGAGTCCAAGGACGGGCATATTTCGCGAGCGCGGCGCCAGTTCCTCGAGGGACTCCTCGCCGCGCACCCACCGGGGAACCAGCACTTCCTGCCCTCGCACGTTCTCGAAACCGTCCTCCCGGAGGCGATCGAGCACCCAGTCGATGGCCGCCTCAAGGTTCGTCGTGCCCGAGAAACGCGGACCGAACGTGTCGCACAGCTCGACCAGCCGCGCGTACGCGTTCGTGCCTGTGAGCGCCCGGTTCATCAGTTCCGCGGCGAGCGGATAGGATGCCCCAGTCATGGCGCCTGGCGCCTCACTCGGGCGTGAACCCATCGCGATCCCGCCGGCCTCCCGCCATTCCAGTTCCGTTCGAAATCGGTCGAAGTAAAGATTCCGTCCATCGGCCTCGACTTCGCCGCGCTGAAAGTCCACGGGGTCGGATCTGACGGATGTCCTCGCCGGCCACAGCTCCTGGTTGTGATCGCTGTTCGCCGCCATGCGGTAGGCGGTCAGGCCCCCGAAGTAGAAGTCACGCAGCTCCGCGCGTTCCTTCTCGTCGAGACCCTCCGCATATCGCGCCGCGAATATGCCCATGTACGGATCCACAGGCACCCACCCCCACGGCGGGAGATGCACCTCACACCAGTCATGGATCGTCTGGGCGCCGGGAAACAGCGACCATCCCGACTGCCATCGCGCGGGGATGCCCGCGATCCGGCAGAGTGTCATGAAGAGGAACGCGGCCTGTCCGCAGTCACCGCGCTGGTCCCGCAGGCACGCGGCGCCGAGATTCTCCACGGTTCCGTACTCGGGAGCATAACTGTACACGATGTTGTCCGAGATCCATTCGTAGAACCGTCGCGCGCGCGCCACGGGATCCCTCCGGGTTCCGGACAGCCGGGCCTCCAGCCGGCGCATTTCGGGTGTGAACACGATGTGCGGGGCCTCGCGCAGATACTCGGCCAGTTCCGCAGACCCCCCCGCGACCTCCCCGCCTCGGGAATCCAGATCGAAGCGCACGCCCCACGCGGTGTATGTGCAGTTGAGCTCGAACTCCGCCGATCCATCCGGGGCGGCGGTCGCCTCGAGAAGGACGCTGCGGCACCGACTTTCCTCAGGGGCCACCGCGGCCACCGACGGCCGGCCCTCGCCGATTTCGATGTCGGTCTGCTGAGGGAACCTCCGGGGTACCGGCAGCCATGCCCGAACGACGTCTCCCGCCGTCACCGAACCGGGCGTCACCTTCAGACGCATGCGGACGTGGAACCGCCTCGGAAGGACGAAAGGAGTGCCGGAGTCCGCCGCAGCCCGGGTGATCTCCCGCGCATCCCGAAGATACGCGCGGGCCAGGTTTTCCCGCGGGCGCGGCTGCCGCCGGCGGGATTCGAGCGCCGGATACCGGAAGAACAGGTTACTGACACTGGATGCCGAATAGCGGGTTTCGCCGTCGATGCGACGGGAGTCGAATCGTCCCTCGCGCAGCCACTGTTCGAACTCTCGGGCATCGAAGTCCGAAAGTGCCTGCCGCACCGCGGCTCGCAGCATCTCCCGGGTGAGGGGATAGTCCATTCGCATGGCGGCGAGCCGCTGCCGTTCGGCCTCGAGCGGACGCATCCCGGGAGCGCCGCTCGAGCCGGCGGCAAGTGCTTCATCCACGATGCGTTCCGCCGCGGCGAAGTCACCGGACCGCGCGAGTCGCTGCGCCTCCGCGACGATCACCTCCGGCGGCCGCGAGGCCTCACTGGAGGGAAGAACGGGGGATGTTCCGAGTCCGAGCATAAGCATGAACACCGCCGCATGAGAGGCCGGCATCGTCCTTGAAGACCGAGGGTTCACGGATGCGCGGACCTTGGGAAATTCGCCACAGTCCGTCGAGCCCTCATGCCGCTGCGCGCTTGAACTTCGTGTGCGGCGGCGGCACAGTTCCGGCGTTTTCCATCGCAGGCTCTCCCGCCCGTTTCATCCCCGTTCTCCCATGAACACCCCAGCAACTCCGCGCGCATCCTCCGCTCACGGCGACCGGCGCGCCACCGCGTTCACGCTGATCGAGCTGCTCGTCGTGATCGCGATCATAGCGATTCTCGCGAGCATGCTCCTCCCCGCGCTCGCCAGCGCCAAGTCGAAAGCGCAGGGGATCAGTTGTCTCAGCAACAACAAGCAGCTCGTGCTCGGATGGCAGCTCTACGCGGGCGACAACGAGGACAAGTGCGCCAACAACTTCACGATCCCTGGCACGGAACAGGCGATCAACTCCCGGATTTTCAACAACTGGGTGAACAACATCATGACCTGGGGCGCCGGCAGTTACGTGGGCGACCGGAGTGTCACCAACGTGGAATGGGTGCGCAACGGGGTGCTCGGCCCCTACACCGCGGGCGCCGTGGGAATCTACCAGTGTCCGGCGGACAAGTACGTGAGTCCGGCCCAGCGCCGCGCCGGTTGGACGCGGCGCCTGCGGAGCAACTCCATGAACGCGCTCTTCGGACGCTCGAACAATGATCCGTCAGACAACACGACGCGCGGCCAGAGCTGGGCGTTCGGCGGTCAATACCGCCAGTTCCTCAAGACCATCGACGTTCCGCAGCCGTCCATGACATGGCTCACCGTGGATGAGCATCCTGACTCCATCAACGACGGCTTCTTCATCACGGACCCGAACGTGAACAACTGGCAGGACATCCCCGCCTCCTATCACAACGGAGCCTGCGGATTCTCATTCGCCGACGGCCACGCCGAGATTCACAAATGGCTCAGCTCCGCCTCGAAGTATCCCGTGGACTTCACCTATGGGCCGGTGAAGCCCTTTGACGCGGCCGGCCGGCAGGACATGGCATGGTACCGGGAACGCATCCAGCTCATTCCCTACCGCTGACCTCCCCGGGGACCGTTCCGTAATCCACCCGGTGCATCCGGTTGATCGCGGGGCGCGGCCACTCAGCGATTTCGCCATTCGCCCGGATGAGGCGGACGCGCTCCACCTCGGTCGCCGTTCCCAGGCCGAAATGGACGGCCGGAGGATGCTGAGAGCGATGCGAGTCGCCTGCCACGGTGTGCCGCGCCATTCTGCGCCCGGGGAGAGCCAGTTCGACGGTCGTCGTCGTGTTCACGGCGCCGCGCCCGCCCGTCAGTCGGAACGCGATCCAGTTTCCCGTCTCGCCAAGCCGGTTCAGATGAACCCGCAGGGATTGTTCTGGACGCGGCCACGTCTCGTAGGTTGTCAGCACGAGATCCACGCGGCCGTCTCCATCCAGGTCATCGGCGGCCACGTTGCGTGAATCCGTCCCGGCGGCGAGGCCCATCAGGTAGCCCACTTCCTCGAACCCCGCGCCTTCGACATTGAGATAGAAGCGGTTCCTGTTGTGTCCGCCATAGGAGTATCCGCGCCCGCGAGTGCGGTTGAACTTCGTCATGAAGTAGAGATAGGCGGCGGGGCGCTCGACTGAATCCCCGACATGCAGGTCGTGGAGCCAGTATTCGCCCTCGTAATCACGGACACTCTCCCTTGTCTCGAGTCCGTTGGCGATGTGCACGTCCGGAAAGCCATCGTTGTCGAAATCCGCGGCGACACAACCCCACGACCAGCCTGAGTCCGCGATGGAATCACCCAGTTCCGCCTCGAGGAAGCCGCCGTCCGGCCGCCCGAGATAGAGCCGGTTTCCGCGGGTCATGACCCCTCGCATCGCACGCTCGCGCGGCGCGCCCCGGTGCAGATTCATGTGCTCGAGGCGCGACGCGGTCGCGGACGTCATTCCCGTCATGAGAATGTCGAGCCACCCGTCGCTGTTGAGATCGGAGATGGCGTTGCCCATGCCGAACGCGTGACGCACCGGAATCCACCGTGCGGTGACATCGGAGAAGGTGCCGCTCCCATCGTTGAGGAAAAGGTCGATGCCGGCGAAGTCGCTGATGAGCACGAGATCCGGGTCATGATCGCGGTCCACGTCCGCGAAGGACGCGGCGTAGATGCGCCGGTGACGTCTTGCACCGAGACCGGCGGCCACAGTGACATCCACGAGCCGCCTGCCGTCGTCATTTCTCAGGAGGAAGGAGGGATATCCGTCGTTGGCGTCGTGGAACGGAGTGGGCATTGACCCCGCATGATAGGGAGGCTTGTATTGCCCGAGGAACACGTCGAGGTCGCCGTCGAGGTCCATGTCACCGGCGGCAAGGGCCATCGGGTATTCGAGGTCGCATCGCCACACCAGCCTGCCGGGCTGCTCGAACTTTCCCCCGGCGGATCCGGGGTACAGGCTGAGGCCGCGGGAGGTCGCACAGAGCAGGTCAGCAACACCGTTCCCATCGAAGTCGCCCAGTAGGGCGCCCGAGACAGCCTCCTCGAGGCGGGTACAGAGCGGACCGGATTCGAAGCGATTTCCGTTCCGGCGGAAGACGAGGTTTCCGCCGACGAGGATGATCTCGGACGCACCGTCGCCGTCGAGGTCATGCAGGATGAGGGGATCGATCGTCTGCGAATGCGATGGCAGCTCGATGACCTGTGCCATGGCCAGCTCGAACGGGACGGGGCCGTCGCGCGTCTTGAGCACGAGTCCGGTTGCATCGACATGCTCGACTCGCGGCAAGGCGGAGGGAGATTCCTCCCGGGCCCACACCACCCGCAGCGGCCCCTCGAGAATCGCGCGCGTCTCAGGATCTTCGCGGCGGAGGTGCGCCGAGAGGCGGAATTCGCCGCGGGAGGGGGCCTCGCCGCTCCCGGGCCAGAAGGCGACGTGACGCAGCTCGACCTGCTCCAGGCGCCAGCCCGAGGCGCGGAAGGCCTCCACGAACATCCTCCATTTCTCCGGCGGCACCCGTTCGGCCGGGCCTTCGCACCGGAGGACCTGGATACCGTGTGGCAAGGAGCGGGAGGCTGTCCACGGGCCATGCGCCACCGAGCCGAGCGGCAACGCGGCGACAGCATTCAGCCTGTCGTCGGCCGCATGGATCGCCTCCCAGAAGTCGTCGAACACCTGCCCATGGCGGCGCGCCAGCATTTCGGGCGCCCAGATTGTTTCGGCAGCCGCGCGTTCGCGCTCCTCGATGGCGGCGAGTTCCGTCGCGAGTTCCGCGCTGATCCGCATTTCCGCGGGCGGCCGGACTCCGGGATCGTCCGCGGGACGCGCGCGGTGTCGCAGCCATGCGGCGCCCGCGATCACGAGGATGCCCGTGAGCGCGCAGACCGAGGTTCCACGCAAGGCAGGGCTCATTCGGGAATGGCCTGATGGTCATCCTGCCAACGCGGAAAACCAGCCGGATTCGCGGTGGTCAGCGGGTCCGGCGGGCGGTCGTTCGCCGCTGGAGTTGGGGGGAGCCGCCGTCCTGCCGGATCGCGGAATCCATCCGGAAGTTACAGAACCGGAACAATCGATCCTTCCGGGATGGTCACGCTGCGAGCCGTCATGAATGCAGCAGAGCACCGTCCCTGCCTTTCCAACCGTCGTCGCGGCCATCCCGCGCTGATCTCGATCCTGACCGCGGGCCTGCTTGCGGGCGCCTCCGCCTCGAGTCAGCCGGGCGGCCAGTCCGTTCCCGCGGCGAATCCCTTCGCCCTCCCCGCATCCGCACCGGGCTTCAAACCGGCTGACGGGGGAATGGAGTCATCCCTCGCAGCCGCGAAGCTCGCGGAGGAAGGCGACGGCGAACTCGAACGCGCCCTGGAGAGATATCGGGAGGTCGTGCAGGCATTCGTCGCGCAGCGGCCCGCTGCCGCGGAGGCATTGTTCCGCATGGGCGAGATCCAGCGTCGCCTCGGTCGCATTCACGAGGCCGGCGTGGCGTACGCACGCGTGGTGCGGGAGTTCACGGACCTGCCGGAGATCGCGCGCCCGAGCCTGCAGCGCCTGCAAACGCTGCCGGTCGATCCCACCGCCCCGCGAACCCAGTCGTCGGAAGGTCCATCCCCTGCGCACGCGCCGTCTCCGGTCGCGCCGCCCCCCGGCGCCTCGGTTCACGGGGTGACATTCTCCCTGAGGCCCCAGCCTCCTCACACGACGGATCCCGTCGTGGCTGGCCCGGCCCCCGATCCCACGATGGAGAGGCTGCACGACGAGATCGCGAAGCTGGACGATGAGATACAGTCGCTTCGTGGAGAGGTCCGCTCGCGCTCGGCTGAGACCCGCCAGATCGCGCTGCAGCTTCGGGCGGCGAAGCAATCGACCCCTCTCGCCGTACCCCCGCGCTTCATCGGGGACAATCATCTGATGGAAATGATCGAGCGGCTTCAGTCGCACGAGGCCGAGACCATCGATGCCGTACAACCGCAGGCCCGGGAGGAGGCGGAACGTCGGGCAAGGGAGCAATCCGTCCGCGTGGCGGCGTACTTCAATGAGGTGTACGTGCCCCGGCTCGAGGCTTCCCTGACGATCCTCGAGGAAGAGATCGATGGCCTGAACAAGATGATCGCCGACCTCGCGCACGTCCGCGAAGGGTTCAAGGATCAGCTTCGCCACCGGGCCAGGCGGACCCAGTGGCGGCCCGAAGAGGCGTCTGGTGTCGCCCCGGAGATGGGCGGCAAGGTCATCTCCCGTGACACGGATCGCACCCGGTCCGCCGCCGGTCCCGGAGAGCAGGAGGGAGAGAAGCACTCCGCCGATATCGATTCCGTGGCGCAGCCGGAACCCTGAGCCTTCCCTGCCGCATCATTCCCCTGCGGCCCGTGTGCGGAGGCCTCCGGCGCGGCCTCCGCATTTCGCCGCTCGATTCGACAAGTGTCCCGCTGGCCCGTCTTTGCTCGCCAGCGATGCCTCGCTCGCGCACAGTGATTCCGCCAGCTCCCTGCGGATGAGTGATATCCCGCCGCCACGGCGCCTGACTCGGCCTTTGTTCTACGGCCTGCTGGTCATGCCTGTCCTTCTGCTCACCGCGTTTGGCCTGATCTCACTCCGGCGCGACCGGGTTATCGCCCTTCACGAGGCGCGTGAATCCGCGCATGCGGAGGCGCGCGCCCTGGCGGGGCTTGTCGAATCCGCGCTGCTTACTCTGCCGCTCCCGAGCGTCGCGGATGTCGAAGCCTTCATCAGAAACCCGGGGCCGCCCTCCACGGATCCCGTGACGCGTATCGCCTCGACGCACCACGCCGACGCGATGCTCGTCTCCAGCAACATCACGTACCCATTCACCTTCACGGCAGCGAGCCGTCCGGGGCGTTTCGATCCGCGCGCACTTCCGGAACCGATCGCCGCCCTATGGTCCGACGCCGAGGCCGCCGAACTCACGCCGGACGGCCATGCGGATGCCGTCCGCCTCTGGAGACAGGCCGTCGAGCAAGCGCGGGACCCCGCCCACAAGACGGCGACCGAGTTTCGCCTCGCGCGCATGCTCCTCGTCCTCGGTCGGACGGAAGAGGCGCGGCAACACCTCGAGGCCGTTGCCGCCGCCGCGCCGCTGAATGTCGGTCAGACCGGCCTGCCGTGGGACGTGCTCGCGTACCGCGGTCTCCTTCAGATGGCGGAGGCGGATCACGAAGCACGCCGCCATGCCGAGTCATGGCTGGATGCGCTGTGCCACCGCGTGCTGATCCAGTGGCGGCTTCCGGGCGCACTGCTTGAGGAGTGGGAAACCACGGACGGTTCCCGGATCGAGCAGTGGCGGGCGGTGGCAAAGCTCCACGAGAGGGCGCGCGAGACGATTGCGGTTCATGCGGAGCCTGCGCTGGAGGGGCTTTCCGCACCGCGATGGGTGGAGAGGCCGGAAGGGGACGCTCTGCTCACGGTCCACGAGGTATCGGGAGGGACCTGGTTCCTCCTGCGCGACGCCGAGGCCCTGCGCCCGCTCGTGGACAGCCTCGTGCGCCCGCGGCCGCTGCCGCGCCACTCGGCCGCAGGCGTCCAGATCGCCGGGCGCGCGCTGACGGCATTGCCGGACAATGCGGAGCGGCTTGCGGCCGCTGCGTCCGGAGTCGCCGCGATCAACATGGGCCTCATTCGGCCCGACCTCCTGATGGCGGCCCAGCGGCGCCGGACCGCCATCTTCTCCGGGCTCATCGTTGCCGCCGCCGGGTGCATCCTCCTTGCGGGCATCACAACCCTGCGGGCCTACGAACGACAGCGCCATTACTCGGCAATGCAGGCGGGGTTCACGGCCAGCGTGACGCATGAACTGCGCGCGCCCCTTGGGGCCGTCGGGCTGATCGCGGAGGAACTCGCGGACCTGCCCCCGGGCTTCGAGGACCGCCGCCGCGAGTACGTGCAGCACATCCTTCGCGAGACGCGCCGCCTCGGATTCCTCATCGAGAACGTTCTGCACCACGCGCGGCTCGAGCGGGATCCCGAGAGCCTGCGGCGGGTGCCGGTCGAACT
The DNA here is from genome assembly GCA_964389135.1 of uncultured Verrucomicrobiota bacterium. GTDB lineage: Bacteria > Verrucomicrobiota > Verrucomicrobiia > Limisphaerales > CAIMTB01 > CAIMTB01. The sequence continues at coordinate 26,481 of CAYMDA010000011.1, forward strand.
CGGTGACGTCATCCGGGCGACGGTTCGAAGCCTCAGGCCGAATGCCGAACAATCCGAGGTTTCCATCGAGACGCGGATCCCGGAGGAACCGATTGTCGTCCGGGCGGACGCACAGGCCCTGCAGCAGGTGTTCACGAACCTGCTCGACAACGCTCTGAAGCATTCGCCCGCGGGCGGCAGCGTGCGCATCGTGGCGGAAGACGGCCCCGACCCCGCCGGCCCGCCGGATGGCAGGGCAAAATCCGTCGCGCGCGTGGAGGTCACGGACGCCGGCCCGGGCATTCCGGAGGAGCACCAGGCACGCGTGTTCGAGAGCTTCTTCCGCCGCGGTTCGGAACTGCGCCGGGAGACGGCGGGGATCGGCCTCGGGCTGGCGATCGTGAAACGGCTCGTGGAGGCGCACGAGGGCAGGGTTTCGCTCGAGAGCGCACCGGGGCGCGGATGCACGTTTACCGTCGAACTTCCGCTCGCGGCGCCGAACGACTGACGCCGGTCGTCCGCTCGATCCTCTCCATCGAACATTGAACCTCCCGCTGACACCGCATCATGAACCCCCAGGAACATCCGCTCGAGCGGATCCTCGTGATTGAGGATGAACTCGCGATGCGCATCGTGCTGTCGGACTGTCTCGGCCGCCGCGGGTACCGCGTGATCGCGGCCGGGGATGGCGCCGCGGGGCTGCAGCGCATTCTCGAGGAGAAGCCGGACCTCGTGCTGCTCGATCTCATGCTGCCGAAGCTCGACGGCTTCCAACTCTGCCGTGAATCGCGCCGGCTCGGTTTCACCAGCCCCATCCTCGTTCTGACGGCGCGAAACGCCGTCGACGATCGGGTGCGCGGGCTGGATTCCGGAGCCGACGACTATCTCGTCAAACCCTTCAGCCGGGACGAACTGCTCGCCCGCATCCGTGCCCTGCTGCGCCGGCACCGCCGCGCCGAATCGAATTCCGACGTGTTCGAGTTCGGCGAGGTCCGGGTGGACGTGCGCGCCCGGCGCGTGCGGAAGGCCGGTGTCGAACTCGAGCTCGCGCCCAAGGAGTTCGCGATGCTCAGGCTGCTCATCCAGTGCCCCGGGGAGGTGATCAGCCGCGAGATGTTCCTCGACCGCGTCTGGGGCGTCGCGGCCTTCCCCACCACGCGCACCGTGGACAAGCACATCGTCAGCCTCCGCCAGAAGATCGAGGACGATCCGGCCCGACCCCGCTGGATCCAGACGGTTCACGGGACCGGATACCGACTCAGGGTCGAAGACTGAGCCGCGGCGGCCGGAACAATCCCCGCGACGCGCAAAGCCGGGTTGCGCCCGCCGGCGACGTTCGCCTCAATCCGCGCGTGGACGCGCAGGCGCTTCTCGGAATCGAGATCGGTGGAACGAAACTCCAGGTCGTGCTCGGCGGAGACGATGGTTCGATCCGCCGCCGATGGCGGCGCACGGTCGATGCGGAGGCAGGGGCGGACGGCATTCGCGAGCATCTCGCGAAGGTGCTTCCTGAAGCCCTCGCGGGCGCGGACACGCGGCCGTCCGCGATCGGTGTCGGCTTCGGCGGGCCGGTGGACTGGCGCACGGGCCGCATCGCACGATCGCACCAGGTCGCGGGCTGGTCGGAATTTCCGCTCGGGGACTGGCTGCGGGATCTCACGGGGCTCCGGGCCGTCGTGGACAATGACGCCAACGTGGCGGCACTCGCCGAGGCGCGCCGCGGCAGGGGCCGCGGCGCGCGCACCGTATTCTACGTGACGCTGGGCAGCGGGGTCGGCGGCGGCTTCACGATCGACGGGCGGATCCATCACGGCGCGCCGCCCGGTGAGTCGGAAATCGGGCACGTCCGGCTCGACAAGTCCGGGACCCTCGTCGAGGAACGCTGCTCGGGCTGGGCCGTGGACCGGAGAATCCGCGAGGCGATCGCGCTCCATCCGGGCTCGCCCCTCGCCACGCTGGCGGACGGAGCGACGAAGGGGGAGGCGCGCTTTCTTGCGCCGGCCCTCGCGAGGGAGGATCCCGTCGCGCACGCGATCCTCAGCGAGTTCGCGGACAACCTCGCGTTCGCGCTGTCGCATGTCATTCACCTGCTGCACCCGGAGCGCATCGTGCTGGGCGGAGGCCTTTCGCTCGTGGGCGAACCGCTGCGCCATGCGGTGGCCGAGGCGGTGAAGCCCTACCTCATGGGCGTGTTCCAGCCCGGCCCGCCCATTTTTCTCGCGGGGCTCGGCGAGGACGTGGTGCCCGTGGGCGCGCTGCTCCTCGCGGCGGACCGGGGGTAGCGCAACGGGGAAGGTCGCGCGACGACGAGCGGGCGCACGGCAGGGGCGGAGCTGCCGGGAACCATCTGGAATCAAGAAGGGCCCCCACCGGCGCGGGAGCCCTCGTCAGACTGCAGCCGACACGATCGGGTCAGGCGCGGCAGCGGCGCACGAAGCGGTCCATGCGCTCGACCGCCTCCTCGAGTTGGGCGAGCGACGTGGCGAAACAACATCGCACAAAGCCTTCGCCGCCCGGCCCGAAGGCGCTGCCGGGAACGCACGCGACCTTCTCCTCCTGGAGCAGCCGGACGGCAAACTCGCGCGAGTCGAGGCCGGTTCCCGCCACGGAGGGGAAGGCGTAGAACGATCCGCGCGGCAGGTGGCACTTCAGCCCCATGGCGTTGAAGGCGTTCACGACGAAGTTGCGGCGCACCCTGTACTGCTCGCGCATCTCGATGGTGTCCGACTCGCCGTGCTGGATGGCCTCGAGCGCGGCCTCCTGGCTGATGATGCTTGCGCACAGCATGGAGTACTGGTGGATGCGCATCATCGCCTCGGTGAGCTCGGCGGGAGCGCAGGCGTACCCGATGCGGAAGCCGGTCATCGCGTAGGCCTTGGAGAAGCCATGCAGGAAGATCGTGCGCTCCCGCATTCCGGGCAGGGACGCGATCGAGACGTGCTCCCCCTCGAACGTGAGTTCCGAGTAGATCTCATCGGTGATCACGATGAGGTCGCGTCGCCGGGCAATCTCGGCGATGGCCTCGAGGCCTGCGCGGGTCATGGTCCCTCCCGTGGGGTTGGTCGGGAAGTTGAGCACGATGGCCTTGGTCTTCGGACCCGCGGCGGCCTCGATGGCCTCGGCGCGGACGGAGAAACCGTCCTCGGCGCGGCAGGAGACGGGGACCGGCACCCCGTGCGCGAGCGCGATGCTGGGGGAATAGCTCACGTAGCAGGGCTCGTGATAGATCACCTCGTCGCCGGGATTGATGATCGCGCGGAGGGCGAGGTCCATGGCCTCGCTGACCCCGACGGCGATGAGCACCTCGCCGGCGGGGTCGTAGGTCACGCGGAACTTGTCCGCGAGGTGCGCGCTGATGGCCTCGCGCAGCCGCGGCATGCCGAGGTTCGAGGTGTACGTCGTGCGCCCCTGCTCGAGGGCGTAGATCGCGGCCTCACGGATGTGCCATGGCGTGACGAAGTCCGGCTCCCCCACTCCGAGGGAGATCACGTCCTTCTGACCGGCCACGATGTCGAAGAACTCCCGGATCCCGGATCGCGGGATGTCGCGCACGTGGGACGCGACGAAGCTCTTGCGCGCGGTCATGGGGCCGTCTCAGCGCCCCCGCGGGAGCGCGCCGCGCCCCATGTACACCGCCTCGCGGCCGAGGATCTGTTCGATGCGCAGGAGCTGGTTGTATTTCGCGAGCCGATCGCTCCGGCTCAGGGAGCCGGTCTTGATCTGGCCGCAGTTCGTCGCGACCGCGATATCCGCGATGGTCGCGTCCTCGGTTTCGCCGGAACGATGGCTGAGCACGGCGCGGTAGGCGTTGTGCTGGGCGAGCTGGACGGCGTCGAGCGTCTCGGTGAGGGAGCCGATCTGGTTGACCTTCACGAGAATGGCATTGGCGGTGCCGGTCTCGATGCCCTTCTGGAGGAACTTCACGTTGGTGACGAAGAGATCGTCGCCGACGAGCTGCACGCGGTCGCCGAGGCGATCGGTGAGCAGCTTCCAGTTTGTCCAGTCGCCTTCGGCGCAGCCGTCCTCGATGCTGACGATGGGATAGTCGCCGCAGAGCTTCACGTAGAAGTCGACCAGCTCCTCGCCCGTGAGGGTGCGGCCGGAGCTCTTCTTGAAGACGTAGTTGCCGGTGGCCTTGTCATGGAACTCGGAGCTCGCGACATCGAGGGCCAGGTAGATGTCCTTGCCGAGCTCGTAGCCGGCGTCGCGCGTCGCCTGGGCGATGGCGTCGAGGGCGGCCTCCGCGCTGTCGAGCCTGGGCGCGAAACCGCCCTCGTCGCCGACGGCCGTGCTCAGGCCCTTGTTCTTCAGCACGGCCTTGAGGGCATGGAAGATCTCCGTGATGGCGCGCAGACCCTCGCTGAACGTCGGGAGTCCGTGCGGCATGATCATGAACTCCTGGAAGTCGATGGGGGCATCCGAGTGGGCGCCGCCGTTGATGACGTTGGCCATCGGCACCGGGAGCACCTTCGCGTTCGGCCCGCCGAGGTACTTGAAGAGCGGCTGCTCGAGGCAGGCGGCGGCGGCCTTGGCGTTGGCAAGGGACACCGCGAGGATGGCGTTGGCCCCGAGGTTCGACTTGGTCTCGGTGCCGTCGAGCTCGAGCATCGTGCGATCGACGGCGACCTGGTCGAGCGAGTCCATGCCGCGGAGCCTGGGCGCGATGGTCTCGAGCACATTGCGCACGGCCTTCTGAACGCCCTTGCCCAGGAAACGCTTCTTGTCGCCATCCCTCAGCTCGATGGCCTCGTGCTCACCGGTGGAGGCGCCCGACGGGACGGCGGCCCTGCCGACGGTGCCGTCGGCGAGGATCACGTCCACTTCGACCGTCGGGTTGCCGCGGGAATCGAGGATTTCACGAGCGAGAATGTCGGAGATGCTGGTCATTTCTGGAGGTGTTCAGTGTCAGCCGTCAAAAAAGGCGCCGGACTCCGGCGCGTCCGGTCAGCATAAGATCGGGCGTGGTGGCGTCAATGAGCAGGCGGTGCACGTCCGGGCGTGCACAGATGTTCAGCCGAGGCCCGCGAGCTCGCTCCAGACGACGCGTCCGCGGCAGATCGTGGCCACGGCCTTGCCCTTCATGCGCCAGTTGTGGAAGGGGGAGTTGGTGGACTTGCTGGAGGTCCGCGTGACGTCGTAGGTCCACTCGAGATCGGGGTCGATCAGGGTGAGGTCGGCCGGGCCGTTCTCCACGATGCGTCCGAGCGGCACGCCGGTTTCCTCGTCCGCAAGGGGCAGCAGCGCCGCCGGTTTCGCGGTGAACAGCTCGATGACGCGCGCCAGCGGGAGGCGTCCGGCGTGGTAGAGCTCGCTGAGGGAGAGGGCCAGTTCCGTCTCCAGGCCGGTGATCCCGAAGGGAGCGAAATCGAACTCGACGTCCTTCTCGTAGTTCGAGTGCGGGGCGTGATCGCTCGCGAGGATGTCGAGCGTGCCGTCCATCAGTCCCTGCAGCACGGCCTCGCGGTCCTCGGCGCTGCGCAGGGGCGGGTTCATCTTGAAGTGGGTGTGATAGGACGGCCACCGGGGGCGGGCATCCTCGGGCATGAGCCCGGCCACGAACAGCGAGCGCCCGTCGTCTTCCCAGAAGCGATCACTGCCCGCCACGGCCGCGTCGGTCAGGGTGAAATGATGCGGACACGCCTCGCCCGAGATCGGGATGCCCGCCGCGCGGGCCTCGCGGATCAGCTCGACCGAGCGGCGCGAGCTGACGTGCTGGCAGTGGACATGCGTACCGGTGAGCCGCGCGAGCAGGACGTTGCGGGCGACGATCGCGTCCTCCCCGATGGCGGGCCATCCGCGCAGACCGAGCAGCGCGCTCCAGTAGCCCTCGTGCATGACGCCTTCCGACGCGAGGTTCGTGTCCTGGCAATGGTCCATGACCCGCAGCCCGAACATCCTCGCGTACTCGAGGGCGCGCCGCATGAGCTCGTTGTTCTGCACGCAGTGGCCGTCGTCCGTGATCGCCACGACGCCCGCGCGATGCAGGGCGCCGATCGGCGCCAGCTCCTCCCCCCGGAGCTCCCGCGTGATCGCGCCCGCGACGTGCACCCGCACGCAGGCCGCCTCACGGGCGCGCTGACGGACAAGCCCCACCACGGCCGCGTCGTCGATCGCCGGCTTCGTGTTGGGCATGCAGACGACCGAGGTGAATCCACCGCGCGCGGCGCACTGCGCGCCCGACTGGATGTTCTCCTTCGCGGTCTGGCCGGGCTCGCGGAAGTGGACGTGGACGTCGATGAGCCCCGGGGTCACCACCAGCCCCGCGACATTCACGACAGTCGCCGTGCCAGCCGCGGGGTGATCGGAGAGGTCGGGAGCAAGGGCAACGATCCTGCCACCGCCGATGAGCACATCGCGGGTCGCGTCGAGTGAGTGCGCTGGGTCGATGACGCGCCCGCCGCGCAGCAGCAGGTCCGACATGGCGGAAAGGTTACGGGGCTGCCTGTTGACAGCGCAAGCGTGTCAGGACAAGCATCTCGGGACGGACGCGGGCGTAGCTTAGTGGTAAAGCTCCAGCCTTCCAAGCTGGCTACGAGGGTTCGATTCCCTTCGCCCGCTCCATTTTCGTCCTGATCACGCCGCCAACCGCCGCGGCCACCGTTTCCGGCGAGATCCCGCGCAGGCAGCGGAGGTCGATCGGGCATTCCCTCAGGAAGCAGGGCGCGCACGGCACTCGCGAGATGATCGGCCGATGGAGCGTGTCCCCCGGCAGCCCGGGACCGGTCAGCTCCGGCGAGGTGCTTCCGAACGGCACGACCACGGGCACGCCGAGCGCCGCGGCGACATGCATCGGGCCGGTGTCATTCGTCACCAGTGCGCTGCACGCCCCGAGCACCGCCATGAGCTGGCGCAGGGTCATTCTGCCCGCGAGGTTCAGGGCTCCGGGAATGCCGGCGGCGATTCGCCCCGCCACGTCCGTGTCGTTGGGGCCGCCGAGCACCACCCAGCGCACGGAGACCCCGGAGGCCCGGACGAGCCGGGGCACCTCGGCGAAACGTTCCTCCGGCCAGCGCTTCGCAGGGCCGTACTCCGCTCCCGGGTTCAGGCCGATCCATGTTGCCTCCGCGGCGAGACCGAACTCGCTTCGCGCCGCGGCCACCTCGTCCTCCCCCACGACGAGCAGCGGCGGCACGGGCGCGGGATCCGCCCCGAGCGCGCGCGCGAGGTGGAGATAGTCGTGCACGTGATGGGCGGAATCCGGAATCGCCGGCCGCGGGAGTCCGCGGGCGACCCGTTCCCGCACCTCGTGCGGCGAGGGCTTCCACATCCGGACGGCCTGGGGCCGCGGCTCGACGCAAACCGTCAGGAGCCAGTTCCGAAGAGGCCGGGCGACGCCGATCCTCCTTGGGATCCGGCCCATGCGGCACTCGAGGGCGGACCGCGGCGAGTTGGGCAGAACCAGGGCCGCGTCGAACCCCATCGGCCGCAGTCGCCGCCCGATCGTCCATGGTGATTCACCCGGCTCGAAGCTGAGGACCTCGTCCACGGCCGGATGGCGCGTCCACAGGTCGCGGAGCTTGGCCGGGCCCAACAGGCTGATGCGCGCGCCGGGGAGGGCCTGCCGGAGGCGGACCAGGGCCGGGGTGGTCATCACGGCGTCCCCGAGCCAGTTGACCCCGCGCACGAGCAGACGCGTCGGCGCACTCGCATTCATGCTGGCGGGTGACGACGCAGTGGTGCCTGCGGCGGAACGAGGGCAGCCGGACGAGTGGCCGCGGGGGGCCGACGCTTTGGGATCGGTCTCAACGGAAGCAGATGCGTTTGACGCAGTCCTGGAAACCGTTCGCGCCCGCGATGATCTTGATCTCCACCCGCATGAAGTAGATGGGCAGGTCGCGGCGGTCGAGCTTGGGAAAGCGCACGGCGTCCTTCTGGGTTGTCAGGAGCAACTGGGCCCTGCGCTTCTTGCTGCGGTTGATGGCGTCCAGCAGTTCCTTCTGGGTGAATCGGTGGTGGTCCGCGAAACGCCGCTGATAGACGACCTCGCCCCCGAGCTTGCGCAGGCTCTCCTCGAAGCTCTCGGGCTGCGCGATTCCGCTCAGGGCGGCCACCCGCCGGGATCGGATGAACGAGATCGGGAGGCGCTCGCCGGTGAACACGTCCTCGAAGTAGAGCGGATGATGGACGCACTCGATGATCGGGGCCTTCGGGTTGAGGCTGGCGAGCTTCTCGCGAAGCTCCTGGGTGTTGCCATCGCTCTTCGTGATGAAGATGACGCCCGCGCGGGCGAGGTGCGATTCCGGCTCGCGAAGCGTGCCGCGCGGCAGGAGGAAGTTGTTGCCGAACGGCTGCTGGCAGTCGATAAGCACGACGTCCTGCCGGCGGCCGCGCAGCTTCCAGTACTGGAAGCCGTCGTCGAGCAGCAGCGTGTCGCACGCGAACTTCTCGATGGCGTAGCGCCCGGCCTTCACGCGGTCCTTGTCCACGAGCACGACGACATCCTTGAGGTTCGAGGCGAGCATGAACGGCTCGTCGCCGGCGGTCTCGGAATCCAGGAGAAGCGAGCGCCCGTCGGAAACGACTCGGGGCGGCGTCTGGTCGCGCCGGAGCAGGATGCGATCGATGAAGCGGCGCGAGAGGGGCGCCGGCTTGGAGCGGTAGCCGCGGGAAAGGATCGCGACCGTCCGGCCCTGATCCTGGAGCTCGCGCGCGAACTTCTCGACGACCGGTGTCTTTCCGGTGCCGCCGACGGTCAGGTTCCCGATGGCGATCACCTGGACGCCGAGCGTCGTGTCGCGGATGATCCGGCTGTCGTACAGCAGCTTTCGGACCTTGATGGCGAACCTGTAGCCGTACGAAAGACCGTGCAGAATGCCCCGCACCAGCGTGGCCAGACGCCCTCGGCGCTGCTCGAAAATGACCTCGAGAAAGAATTGTTCGGCGCTCTCGGTCCAGCGCCGCAGCGATTCGGACATCGGCCTCCCACTTTGGGCATGATCCGAACCGGTTTCAAGGAACGCGCATGCCCGTCGGACGCATGGCGGACGGCCCGCCGCCCGTCCGGGACCGAGACGCGAGCCGGCGCCGCGTCCGATTTTCTTCGCGCGAATCGCCCCGGTTCCGGGAGAACAGTCCCTCCATCATGAACATCCAGGTCCACGGCGCCGCGGGCGGGCATGTCACCGGCTCGGCCTACCTCGTCCGCACCGACCACGCCACCGTGCTGGTCGATGCCGGCTATTTTCAGGGCGGCCGCGAGGCCGAGTCCCTCAACGTGCTTCCGCCGGAACTCGACCCGCGGGCGCTGGACGCCGTCATTCTCACGCACGCCCACCTTGATCACACGGGGCGTGTTCCACTGCTCGTGAAGGCGGGCTATGAAGGGCCGATCTTCATGACCGGCGCCACGCTCGCGCTGGCGGACATCATCCTCAAGGATTCGGCCAAGCTGCAGGCGTACGATACCGAGCGCGCCAATCGCAAGCGCCAGCGCGCGGGCGAACCCCTGCTCGAACCGCCGTTCGGCCCCGCGCACGTGGACCGCATCGCGGACCTCGCCCGGCAGGCGCGCCTCGGCACGGAGGTCGAGGTCGCCCGCGGCATCACGGCGCAATTCTTCGAGGCGGGGCACATCCTCGGCTCCAGCTCGGTCCGGCTCACGGTCTCGGGTGCGGGCGCCACGCGGACCGTCGTCTTCTCCGGCGATCTCGGGCCCACGACGCTGCCGATCCTGCGCGAGTTCGATCCGCCCGATCGCGCCGATCTCGTGTTCCTCGAGTCCACGTACGGCGACCGCGACCACCGCAGCTATCCGGAGACGGTCGCCGAGTTCGAGAGGATTGTCTCCGAGGTCGCGGGCTCGGGCGGCAAGCTGCTCATTCCGACGTTCGCCATCGGCCGTGCCCAGCAGATCCTCTATCACCTCGCACTGCTGTTCCGGAAGGATGGCGTCCGCCCGTTTCCGGTGTACCTCGACAGCCCGATGGCCATCGAGGCCACGCGCGTCTATGTGAACTTCCCGCAACTGTTCGACGAGGAGATGCAGGCACTTACGCGCGAGGGCGTGGAATCGCTCGGAGCAGGCCGGGTCCGGGCGACCGTGACGGCGGACGAATCCCGCGCGCTTAACGAGCTGTCGGGGCCCTGCGCCATTCTCGCGGGCGCAGGCATGTGCACGGGCGGCCGCATCATCCACCACCTGAAGCAGAACCTCTGGAAGCCTGACACCCACGTCCTGATTGTCGGGTACCAGGCCCACGGCACCCTCGGGCGCCAGCTCGTGGATGGAGCGGAGGCGGTCACGATCCACGGCGAGCGGGTCGTGGTCCGCGGCAAGGTTCACACCCTCGGTGGTTTCAGCGCGCACGCGGGGCAGACGGAACTCCTGCAATGGCTCGGCGCGCTCATGGATTCGAGGCCGCGCGTGGCGCTCACCCACGGCGAGAACGAGCCCCGGCAAGCCCTCGCGCGAACGATCGAGGAACGCTGGGGGGCCGTCCCCCGCCTGCCCGCGCTCGGCGAAACCATCGAACTCTGACCGGTTGGAAACCGGCCCGACTTGAGGCAGCATGCCCGTCGCATGAACCGCGTGCTCCAGCGCAGCTCCATCAGGGACATCGCCGGAAAAGTCCTTGCCGGCACCCGCCTCACCGATGCCGATGCCCTCGCGCTCTTCGAGAGCCGCGACCTGAACGCGCTCGGCGCGCTGGCCCACGAGATGCGCCTGCGGAAGGTGGGCAACCGCGCCACGTACCTCGTCAACCGCTACATCAACTACTCGAACTACTGCATTCTGAGCTGCCAGTTCTGCGCGTTCGCGCGAAAGAAGCGCGACGCCGACGGCTTCGAGCTCGCGATCGGGGACATCGTGACCAAGGGCCGCGAGGCGCTCGCGGCCGGCGCCACCGAGCTCCACATCGTGGGGGGTCTGCATCCGAGCCTGCCGTTCGAGTATTACACCGGGATGCTCCGCGCCCTGAAGGGGATCGACTCGCGCCTGCAGCTCAAGTGCTTCACCGCGATCGAGATCCTTCACATTGCGTGGCTCGCGAAGAAGTCCGTGGAGGACACCCTTGCCGAGCTGCGCGCCGCCGGCCTCGACGCCATCACCGGCGGAGGAGCCGAGATCTTCAATCCGGCCATCCGCCGCGAGATCGCCCGGGGCAAGGAATCCGCCGACGAATACCTCGACGTGCACCGGAAGTGGCACCGCATGGGTGGCGTCAGCACCTGCACCATGCTCTTCGGGCACCTTGAATCGCCGGCCGACCGCATCGACCACCTCCGGCGCCTGCGCGAGCTGCAGGACGAAACCGGCGGCTTCGCCGGGTTCATTCCCCTGCCGTATCTTCCCGACAACAACCGTCTTCCGGTCGAGAACCCGCCCAGCGGTTTCGATTCACTCCGCACGATCGCCATCAGCCGCCTTTACCTCGACAACTTCGACCACGTCACCGCGTACTGGGTGGGGCTCGGCACCAAGCTCTCCCAGGTCGCGCTCAGCTACGGGGCGGACGACCTCCATGGCACCATCATGGAGGAACACATCTTTCACATGGCCGGCGCCACGACGCCCCAGGCGCGCACGGAGGCGGAACTGGTGCGCGCCATCCGCGAGACGGGCATGGTTCCCGTTCAGCGGGACACGTTCTACAACACCGTCCGGGTGTGGCCCGACGGACCGGCTGAACCAGCGACTGCGCCGGCGGCACCGGCCGCGGCGGTCGGCGCATAGAGCCGCCGCGCGGGAAACACCCGTCCCACCTCCCGTTCGGACAGGGATCGGGATCGAGGCCGCGGCACACGGCGACATGTACCGACGTCAGAAGTCGGTGTCCGCCCCCTCGAGTTCGACCTCCTTGATCCAGATGTTGCGATAGAGGACGTCGTGGCCTTCGGCCTGCAGTTTCAGGCCTCCCGGCGTGTCCGTGATGCCCCTGCCGCCATCATTGCCCCCGTCGATTCCCGAGCGCGGTCCGCCCCAGACCTGGTTGATGGGCTGGTTCGTGTGCACCTTGATCCCGTTGAAGTACATCGTGACCAGCGCCTTCTCCGTCCGCTCGCCATTCTTGAAGCGCGCGGCCCGGAACAGGACGTCGTACGCGTTCCATTTCCCGACCCCGTTGTAGGCGTGGTACGGCGAGGGCGTCTCGTTGATCACCGCTCCCATGCCATGGGTGGTGCGGTCGCCGTCGAGGATCTGGATCTCATACCGGTTCTGCAGGTACACGCCGCTGTTGCCTCCCTCCCTCGGAACGAGGAACTCGACGTGCAGCCGGAAGTCGCGGAACTCCTTCTTCGTGACGATGTCCGCGGCTCCGTAGCGGCCGCCGGCGGCCGCCGGGTCGTGGGTCAGCAGGACCGTGCCCTCATCCACGGGGTCCTCGACGATCTTCCACTTGATCGGCAGGGACGATGCGAACCCCGGGCCCTCCCAGTACGTCCAGTTCCGATCGAGGCTCTCGCGGGTGCCATCGAAGAGCACCTCGGCGCCCTCCGGGGGACGTGCGCCCACGCCGATGTGCGCGGCGGCCGCGTGCAGCGACATGCCGGCCGCGGCAAGGCACGACAACAGCGCGGTGGCGGTACGGTTCATCAGGGAATTGCGTGGCATGAGGCGCAGGATGTTCCCGCGTACCACGGCTGGAAAGACCCGAAAGAGCGGTCGGACCGCTGCTGAATCGCAGCAGGCGCGTGCGTCGCGGACGAGCCGCCCGGCGGACGGGGCCGGGGAGACGCGCGCACGCCGATCCGCGAAAGATTCTAAGAAATCCCGTGCCGGCGCGTTAACCCTGTGAGACCCCGGTGTGGGTTCACCATGGACGACGCCGAATTCAAAGCGCGCTGGGTGCAGGCGGCGCTGGAACGCCACGGACCCGCCCTGACCCGGTACGCCGCAAGCCTCGTTCGCGATGAACACACCGCGCGCGACATCGTGCAGGACACATTCCTGCGCCTGTGTCGCGAGTCGCCGGAGCGCCTCGACGGCCATCTCGCCGAGTGGCTGTTCACCGTATGCCGAAACCGCGCCCGTGACATGCAACGCGAATCCCAGCGTCTCGAACCACTCCCCGGACACGAACTCCCGCCCGAGGCGCCCGACCTCCAGCCCGGCCCGGCGACGGCGCTCGAGCATCGGGAGACGCTCGGCCTCGCGCTCGAGCTTCTCAAGACCCTCCCGCCCCGTCAGCAGGAGGTGATCCGTCTCAAGTTCCAGGCCGGTCTCAGCTACGAGGAGATCAGCCGGGTCACCCACCTCAGCGTGGGCAACGTCGGATTCATCCTGCACACCGCACTGAAGAGCCTGCGCCAGCGGCTTCATCGCGTCCTCTGAATTCATTTCCCGCCAACGCCCCATGAAAGATCCGCGACTCACCGCCTACGCCATGGGCGAGCTCAGCGCCGAGGAACGCGCCGAGGTGGAAGCCCTGCTCGCCCGTTCCCCCGAAGCCCGCGAGGAACTGGAGCACATCCGCAGGATCGCCGACGTGCTCACCCGCGCCCTCGCGGCGGAGGCGGGCGCCCCGGTCGATCCCGCCATCGAATCCACCATCCACGCGTCACTCGCAGGCGGAGACACGGCAGGCGACCCCGAACCGGCCCCGGACGAACCCTCGAACGTGCGCAGGCCGATGTTCCTCCGGCCGCCGTGGCCCCTGGCCGCCGCCGCCGTCCTCGTGATCATGGCGCTGGGCGTCTGGACCCTCCCGCCCGATCGAGCCGCCCGCCGTGAACTTGCCATGGCCCCGCGTCCCGAACGCCCGTCCGCCACGAGTTCTGAAGCCCCTTCGCCGTCCGACGACGCCCCACCGGAGTCGGTCCGTGCCGATGCGACCGGCGCCCCGGACGATCTGACATCCACACGGCGCTCGCGCGATTCGGAGGAGACCCGCCCGACACCCCCGCCCGCACCCAAGACGGAGCAGGCGACGCCGCTGACCCTCGCAGCGGCAGCCGACCTCTGGAGTGCGGGGAGCTCGGCGACGGCCCCCGCGCTCGAGAAGCCGGACGACAACTCGCCCGCGGAATCGCCCCGCTCGGAACCCGGGGAGGATGGCCAGCCGTCCCAATATGCTGGCGTGGAACCTCGCACGTCGCTGGCCCGGCAGCCCGCGACGGCCTCTCGAGGCGGGCGGCTGGGTACCGGCTCACCCGAGCCCCAAGTCCCGCCGGCCGCGGGTTCAGCCGGGATGGACCCCGCCTTCCCGGGGAGCTACGGGCTGGCCACCCAACGGGCCGCCGCGCCCGCGAACGAACGCCGCGGGACGCCCGCCCGGGAGGATGCGCCGAGCTCCCACCGCACGACGGTCGACTCCATCGGGCCGGGCCGGAGCCCTCAGCGGCTGCCGGGGCTGCAGCTGCCCCGCCCCGAGGCACGCGGCCGCGATGGCGCGGTGCAGAATCCCAACTATGTCGATGTCGGGATCAACCCCTTCCGGCCGGCGTTGTCCGAGCCGCTCTCCACGTTCGGCCTGGATGTGGACACGGGCTCGTACGCGAACGTCCGCCGTTTCCTGCGATCCAACATGCTGCCGCCTGCCGCCGCCGTGCGGGTGGAGGAGATGGTCAACTATTTCGATTACGACTATCCCGCGCCGCGCGGCGACGAAGTCTTCGGCGTGACGGCGGAAGTCGCGGCGTGCCCGTGGGAACCGCGCCATCGCCTGGTCCGCATCGCCATCAAGGCGAGGGAACTCACCGGCCCTCGTCCCGCGGGCAACTTCGTGTTCCTCGTGGACGTTTCCGGATCGATGGAGCCACCCGAGCGCCTTCCCCTGCTCAAGCAGGCGCTGGCCGCGATGGTGAAGCGGCTGTCGGCGAGCGACCGCGTCGCGATCGTCACCTACGCCAGCCGGGCCGGTGTGCATCTCGAGAGCACGTCGTGCGAGCGGAAAGAGAGGATCCTTGCCGCCATCGACGCGCTCGAGGCCGGAGGCTCCACCTACGGGGAGGGCGGCATCCGCCATGCCTACGACCTCGCCTCCCGGTACCGCATCGAGGGAGGGATCAACCGCGTCATCCTGTGCACCGACGGCGACTTCAACGTCGGCATCAGCAACCAGGACGAACTCGTCCGCCTCATCCGCGAGAAGCGGCGCTCCGGCATCTTCCTCACGGCTCTGGGAGTGGGGACGGACAACTTCAAGGACGCCCTCATGCGCCGCCTCGCCGATGAAGGCAACGGAGTGTACCGCTACCTCGACAGCTTCGAGGAAGCCCGGCGCGTGCTCGTCGAGCAGATGAACTCCACGCTCGTGACGGTCGCCCGCGACGCAAAGGCGCAGGTCGAGTTCAACCCCGGGCGCGTCCATGCATGGCGGCTCGTCGGCTACGAGAAGCGCCTCATGGATCACGCCGACTTCCATGATGACACGAAGGACGCCGGGGAGATCGGCGCCGGCCAGGCCGTGACGGTTCTGTACGAGATCGTCCCCCCGGGTGTCCCCACGCCCTCCGAGGCGGGTCCGCTCAAGTACCAGCGCCCCGCCGAACCTGCCCCCGCGCGCGAAATCGTCCAGAGTGACGACCTCCTCACCCTGAAGCTCCGCTATCAGCGGCCGGAAGGCTCGAGGAGCGCGCTCATGGAGATCCCGGTCGCCGACGCCGCGAGGAGTTTTCGCGAGGCGAGCGGAGACTTCCGGTTCGCGGCCGCGGTCGCCGCGTTCGCGATGGCGCTGCGGGAATCATCAGAGGCGCCCGCTTCCCGGCTGGATCTGGCGCTGGAGCTCGCCCGGGGGGCCGTCGGCAACGATCCCGACGGGACCCGCGCCGAATTCATCTCCCTGGTGGAGAAGGCGCGGGACCTCGTCGAGGGCCGCTCGCCCGGCGCACTCCCCCTGGACGATCACGAGGGCGGCGGCATCGAGTGAATCGGATCGCCATGCGTCCGCGGGGACGGTGCCGTGGAAGCACAGGTCCTGGCGTGCAGCCATTCGCTGCGCTCCGGCCTTGCCGCGCCCGGAATCGCCGGAAATCATCGCCGCCCATGAACCTTGCCCGCAGTGTCCTTGCCGCAGGCGTCCTCGCCGCGGCACTTACCGTCTGCGCCGCCGACAAACCCGGCTACACCGACACCCCCCTGATCACCGGACAGAAGTGGCGCGTGCATGACGCGGAGCGTCCCCAGCCGCGCGTCGTGAAGCCCGGAGAAACCTTCAGCCACGGGGCGCCCGCGCCTGCCGACGCGATCGTGCTGTTCGACGGCACCGACCTGTCGAAGTGGAAGAGCGGTGACGGCCCCGCCCGCTGGAAGGTCGAGAACGGCTACATGGAGGTCGTGGCCGAGACCGGAAGCATCGAGACCCAGGAGAAGTTCGGGAGTTTCCAGCTTCACCTCGAGTTCCAGTCGCCGAAACCGCCGCGCGGCGACGGCCAGGGACGGGGGAACAGCGGCGTCTTCCTCCATGGCATGTACGAGATCCAGGTCCTCGACGGCCACGAGAACCCGACCTACGCCGATGGCTCGGTCGGCAGCATCTATGGCCAGTGGCCGCCCCTCGCGCTGGCCGCGAAGCCGCCCGGCGAATGGAACACCTACGACATCGTCTTCAAGGCTCCGAAGGTCGAAGGCGGCAGGGTGGTCGAGCCCGCCAAGGTGACGGTCATCCTGAACGGCGTGGTCACGCAGGCCGGCCAGGCGATCCTCGGTCCCGCCCGGCATCGCGAGGTGGCCGAGTACCCGCCGAACGTGCCGACCACCGGTCCGATCGGGCTTCAGGACCACGGCGATCCCGTGCGTTTCCGCAACATCTGGATCCGACCGCTCGGCGAGTACGACAAGTCCTGAGCCGGCCCGGCCCCGCTTCCCCTCGCCCCCTGTCAAAGGCCGTCCGCACCGCGCGGACGGCCTTTTCAATCGCCGCGACCGCGCCGCTTTCCGCGGTACTGCCGCGTCTGAACGATGATTCCAAGCAGGGCGAGCCCAACGAAGAGCACGAGCGGCCACGGGTGCTCGAGGGGCGCATGATCCGCGACGACCGCGGCCCCGCCCAGTGACGACAGAAGGATCAGGGCCCAGTTGAAGAGGGCGTAGAGCAGGATCATCCCGATGACACCCCCCGCGAGGAACCACACCCACTCCGGCCCGGGCCCCTGAAGCGCGCCGGCCAGTTCGTGTCCCAGGTAGGCCCCCGCGAGAAACCCGGCGAGACCGACCGCCAGCTTCTGCGCGACGTACATCAGCGCGGCCCCGAACGCCCCGCCAACGACCGCCGCCGCAAGCACCAGCCACTGGTCCTCAGCCCGGAATACTTCCATCGCGAGCGCCGCGCCCGCGAGGAACCCCACGCCCACCACGAACACCCAGAACAACCGCCGCCCGAAAAGCAGCATTGCGGCCCCAACCACGATCGCCATCGCCACCATGGAACGCACGCTATCACCCGCGGCTCCGACAGGCGAGGCGGGCGAGCCCCGTCGTTGTTTGTCATTCCCCGAAGAGGTGCTATCCCCATCCCATGCATCCCCGCGCCACGCGAACCCTCCCTCGCGTATCGATCGCCGCCGCGCTCGGCCTGCTGTTCCTCACCGCATGCAGGACCCCCGATCCGCTCGCACCCGCCGTGGAGGGACGCATCCGCGAAGGAATGACCATTGCCGAGGTTCAGGGCCTCCTTGGCGCCCCGAGCTCCACGGAGGAACAGCCGGGACTCGGCCGGGTCGAAACGTACGAGGTCCTCTCCACGATCTTCGGCAAGTACGGCGTCCCCGAGCGCGACGAATCGCTTGAGATCCGCCAGTTCAGCGTCCGTTACGATCCGGAGGGGCGCGTCGCGGAAACACTGCACCATCGCGGCGTGCTCGAGGGGTTCACGATGCTCTACACGCGCTCGCTCGGCACCGAAATCGATCCCGCGAGGATCCGACAGGTTCGTTCCGGATCGACCACGCGACCGGAGCTCGAACGGCTCTTCGGCCCGCCCTCCACGGCACGACTACGACCCGCGGGAGGACAGCGCCTGGAATGGATTTACGATGTGGTCGAATCCGGCGCCGTGACGCCGGGGCGTCTGTATCGTTCCGTCGAGGCCGAGGTCGATGAGCAGGGCGTGGTCACGGCGATCCACACCGTGGAGCGCGTCTTCCCCCACTGGCGCCGCTGAAGGCGGACCGACCGTTCAGCACGACGTTCGCACCCGCGGCGCGTCACGCCTCGTTCGAATCCGGATTGCACGCCCTCGCGGGCTCGCGGTTCGGCGACATGACACCCGGAGGCCGACGACGCCGCTCTCGCGGCGCCGTCGCCCGGGTTGGATCGAGTCGCGCCACCGCGGCTCCGCATTCCTGCGGGCAGGGCGCTTATCGAAGCCGGCCGCGGCGGCGCGCCTCGTCCCGAAGCTCGCCCCGACGCTCCGCGCGCATCTCCTCCCACCTGCGGAACTGCTCCGGGGTGAGGATCGTCTTCACCTTCGGCGTGACCTCCGAGCGGATCCGCTTCAACTCACGCAGCTTCGCACGCCGCGAGAGACTCGGGTTGGCCTGGAGCGCCCGCAATCGCTCGACCTCCGCCTGGAGGATGGGCTTCAGCTTCTCCCTCTGTTCCGGAGTCAGTTTGAGCTCCCCTGCCACCTCTTCGAGCCGCTCGCGGAACAGGCTCGCCCGATCCGCGGCGCTCTCCCCGCCCGAGGCCGCGTGCCCTGCCTGAATCCAGAGCAGCGTCGCGACAAAGACAACGAGGCACCTGATGACTACATTCTTCATACGTCCTTTCTCTTTTCACCGTGCGCGTGGACCGCGCACAGGACCCGTGGCGCGGGGGAAGTCTCGAAGGTTACAGGCGAGGGGAATGACGGGCGGTGACATGCGCCCGAGTCGGCTGCCTAGTCCGAAGGCGTCTCTGCAGGCGCGTTCGTCGCGCGCACGCGCATCCTCTCCAGCAGCAACTGCCGAAGCGGCCCCGTGCGCTCACCGAAGTCATCGGAGTTGGTCCTCCATCGTTCGCGAAGCATCTCGCGCAGGCGCTCACGCCGGACGAGCATCTCCTCGAGCCTTGCGCGCTGCTCGTCGGTGAGGCGCGGCCTGAGCTCGGCCATGAGCTCGTCGCTCACCGCCGCGGAGCGCGAAAGCGCGTCCTGGATCACCGCGCTCAGGCGCTCCTGATGACGGTCCAGGATCGGGCGGATCTCTCTCTCCTGCTCCTCCGTGAGTTCAAGGCGGCTGATCAGGCGTTCCTTGAGCAGGTGCAATCCAGCGTGCCGCGCCGCGCGCTGATTCTGGATGCGCAGCGCCAGCGCGCCTCCGATGACCCCGCTGCACAGGGCCACCAGGGTCATCGCGGCGGCGATCTTCCAGTGTGCTCGGAGCCTCATGGGAGGAACACGATTTCGCCCATCGTCGCGACGATCCCGGGCGCGGGCTCCGGCGGCACGGGGATCCATGTCGCCCACACCGCGAGGCACACGGCGGCAGCGGCACCAAGCGCGCCGATCGCCCATCGCGTCGAGTGGCGTTCCCATGTCCGGAGGACGGATTCCGCGCCGCTCGCGCGCGCCCATTCCCGCGCCACGCGCGCGGCGAACGCGGGTGACGCGACCCGGGGGGCCCGACCGGGCGCGGCACTCGCCTCCCGGCGCGCTTCGCGGGCGTTTCGCAGCAATCTCCGCAGCACCTTGTCCGTCGAGTTCATCCCTTCTCCGAGTCGATGATGTGCTGAAGCGCCCTGCGGAGGCGACGACGCGCTCGAAACGCGCGAACCTTCACGAGGGTGACGCTCCAGCCGGTCCATGCCGCCACGTCCCTCACGGATTGATCCTCGAGCTCCAGCCACCGGATGAGGAGCCGGTCCTTCGGCGGCAGCGCCTCCAGCAGCCGCTCGACGAGATCACGCGCGCCCATTCGAGACTCTTCGGAATCGCCCTCCGCACTCTCGAGCGCGGATCGGAGCGCGTGTTCCTCGGGCTGGGACAGGTCCGCCCAGCGCAGCTCCGGCCTCGCGCGCTCTCGGCGCAGGGCATCGATGCACGAGTGCACGGCCACGCGGGAAACCCAGTGCTCGAACGGCGCCGGGCCACGGTACTGATCGAGGTCCGTGAACACGCTCAGCAGCACCTCCTGACAGAGATCCTCCTCGGCGACTCTTCGGGGCCGGTGGGCTCGAACAATCCGAAGAACAAGCGGATGAAGCCGCTCGACGAGACGTCGCGTTGCATCCTCGTCCTTCCGGCGGACCAACTCCAGCCACTCGAGCGATACCGGTTCAGCCTCCGCCTGCATGAATGGTGCACAAGACTCCGCACGGAACCGATGGCGCGGCGGCGGAGGAAAAGGTTACACGTGTTCCCGACGCTCCCGGGAACGCCACGGGGCGCCTAGAGGTACGGCGTGAGGAGGCGCGCCGTGCCGTCGCGCAGGCGCGCGGGCAGGCCGCGCGCGTCCACCTCATCCAGCGTGATCGTGCGGGCTTCCCGAACCCGCCTGCAGAAATGCGCGGACGCCACATGCGCGAGGTCCGGGTCGTAGCACTCCAGGTTGAGCTCGAAGTTCAGCCGAAGGCTGCGCGGGTCCCAGTTCGCGGAACCGAGCAGCACCCACGCGTCGTCCACGATCATCAGCTTCGTGTGATCGAACGGCGGCGGGCTCAGGTGGATCCGGCACCCGTACTTCAGGACCTGCCACCAGTGGGCGCGCGAAGCCCAGTGAACGAGCGGGAGGTTGTTCTTCGAGGGGAGCAGGATGTGCACCTCGACCCCGCGCATGGCCGCGACATTCAGCGCCGCCACGAGTGCCGGCTCCGGGAGAAAGTACGGCGTCGCGATCTGGACCCGTTCGCGCGCCACGGCGAGGGCGGCAAGGAGGGTCCAGCGCAGGCGCTCGAAATCCTCGTCGGGGCCGTCCGAGATGCAGCGGACCACCACGGGCCCGCACTCCACGAGCGGCGGGAACCACGTGTGCCCGCGCAGCACCTCGCCGGTCGTGAACTGCCAGTCCTCCGCGAAAACCTCCTGCAATTGCGCGACCACGGGCCCCTCGATCCTGAAGTGCATGTCCCGGACGGGGCGTTTCGGGTTGCGGGCGAGCCAGTGGCCGACGCGCAGGTTCATGCCGCCGGTGAAGCCCACGCGGCCGTCGATGACGAGCGTCTTGCGGTGGTTTCGGAGGTTCAGCGTGAGCATCCGCCAGAACGGAACGGTCGGCAGGAAGCGCGCGTACCGCACGCCGGCGCGCCGGAGCAATCCGGTGATGGGCGGCCATGAGTACCGAAGTCCGGCGGCATCGATCAGCACGCGGACCTCGACTCCTCTTCGCGAGGCCGCGGCGAGGGCTTCGACAAAGGCGCGGCCGGCGGCGTCCGCGTCGAAGATATAGGTCGCCAGCGTGACGGAGTGCTGGGCGCGGCCGATCGCCTCGATCATCGCGGGGTATGCCTGATCACCGTCGATGAGCGGCTCGATGCGATTGCCCTTGAGCAGCGGCCTCTTCGCGACCTGGCCCACGGCGCGCGCGAGCCCCGCGACGTCGAGCGCGACCCCGGGCATGCGCGCCGCCACCTCGTCGGGGCCGCACACGGCGGGTCCCGAGTGCACGCGGACGCGCTCCATGTCGCGCCGGAGTGATTCCGCCCAGCGCCGGATGCGGTTCACCCCGAGGAGGAAGTACAGGACCGCCCCGGCGAGTGGCAGCAGCCATGCCACGCCGACCCAGAGCACGGCCGCCCGGGGGTCACGCTTGTAGATGATCGCGTGGCCCGACGCCCAGATCGACAGGACCAGTCCCAGCGCCGCCACCGCATAGCGCCAGTACCGGCCGAGATCGAGCGTCGCGTCCGGTCCCATGTCACTCCCGCGTCAGGCGGCGGTCCGTGGAAGGCTTGCCGCCGCCACCGCCTGGCCGTGGCGCTTGGACGTTTCGTCCGGTGTGTGGAACTCGATGCGCTCCGCCATTTCCGGAAACTCCGTTCGCAGCACGTGCCGGGCACCCTCGAGGATGACCGCCCCGCCGTCGCCCGTCATGACCCGGCCGAGCACGAGCACATGCCGGCAGTCGTAGAAGGTCGCGAAATGTGCGAGGCCGTAGCCGAGGTAGGTGCCGATGGTTTCGTAGATGCGCCGGGCGCGCGGGTCGCCCTGCGCCATGAGGCCCTGGACCAGCTTGAGCCGCTCGGGCAGGGGCATGTCGGGGGGTGCCTCGATGGCCGCGGGAGAGAGCAGCCTCCCGACGGCCTGCTGCGAGAAGTACTGGGAACCGATGCCGCGATCGCCGCTCCATTCATCCCTTGGCCCCCCCGGTCGATAGTCCACCGGCACGAAGGCGAGTTCATTGAGCCATGAGGTGATGCTGCCGTCCGCGGTCACGTAGCCCGCGGCCGTGCTCGTCCCCATCGCGATGCCGAGGACGGCGTTCTGCCCGAGGGACATCGACCCGGCGAGCGCGGTGACCTCGCCGTCATTGGCGACTTCGAACGGAACATGGTTCCATGCGGCGCGCAGCTCGTGGAAGAGGCCCTTCACCCGCGTCCTGAACAGCTCCGGCGGGACGCCCCGGAAGAGCGACGCGACCTTCGGCTGGTTGCTGACGTAAACCCCGGCCGCGCTGCCACCGATGGCGTCCACGCGCGGCAGGTGCGCCGCGGCCTTCCGCAGTGAATCCATGATCCCGTCGTAGTGGTACTGCGGATCCTTCTGCGGCACGGGGTCCCACACGGTTTCCTCCGTGAACACCGGTTCGCCGTCGATCACCGCCGCCACCTTGCGATCGCTTCCGCCCAGATCAAATCCGATGCGGCACCCCTTCCAGTGGCGGCCGAGCGCCTGGGTTGCCGAACGCTCGGGGGGAAGTTCGTCCACGGCCTCGACCGTGAACGGCTTCTCGTAGATCCGGCCGCCCATGATCTCGGCGTCAAACTTCCCGGTCTCCGTCTGCTCGTAGTACCGCTTCAGGTCGTCAACGAGGTCCTTCGGGCCGCGGACGAGCAGGCGCCATCCGCCTCGCGACCAGAGGAGGAACCGCGCGAAGCGCTCGAGGAAGAACCCGTTCGCGGCCGCGTGCGGATGATCCAGCGGCAGGAACGCACGCTCGATCCGGGACACGGAACCGTCCGCCTGCTCCGTCGCGATTCCGATCTCGAGGGGCCGGCCCGTTGCGCGGGCAGCCTGTTCGAAGCGACGGACCGCGAGCGCGGCGGGACGAAATCCGGGATCCAGCGCGGGGGTCACTCCGGGGGCCTCGAGGAAAGCTGACAACGCATCCATGCGCGCGATTCTGTGCTGCCGCGAGGAAAGCGTCGAGCCGCCCCGCCACCGGTGGCCGGTCCCTTGCCCGTCCGGCGATCCGAAAGCAGAGTGCGTGTCATGCCGGGTCGAACCCTGCCTGTACTGACCGGCGTGTGGCTCATGACGCTGGCTGCGCGAGCCGTTTCTCCCAACGCGCCGGACGTCGCCGAGATCCTGCGGCAAACCGCCGAGCGCGCACGGGCCGTCGCCGCGGCCGGCGACGCCGCGGTCGCGGAGTACCGCAAGGTGTCATGGTACGAGACGCTCGATTCCGACGGTGTCGTCGTGCGGCGCAGCGAAAAGATCTATGAGGTCCGGCTGATCGGCGGCATGACCGAGAACCGCCTGATCGCCGTCAACGGGCGCATCCTTTCACCGGAGGAAAGCGACGAGCGCAGCCGGCGCGAACGCGAATGGCGCGACCGCTACGCGGCCGGCCCGGGAAATGCGGATCGCATGGACGATCTCGTCAACGAGGACCTCTTCGCGCGCTTTCACTTCACCCTCGTTGGCAGCGAGCTGGTCGGGGGCCGGTTGAACCACGTCCTGAGGTTCACCCCGAAGCCCGGAAAGCTCCCGGACAACCGGATCATTGACCGGCTGATCAACCTGCTCACAGGCACGATCTGGATCGACGCCGAGGAGTACGAGATCACCCGTGCGGAGGTGCAGACGCTCGATCGACTCCGGCTCTGGGGCGGAGTGCTCGGGAGCATTCACGACTTCTCCATGCGACTCGACCGCCAGCGGTCCCCCGAGGGCATCTGGTTCAATCAGCACACGCACATGGACCTCAGGGCGCGCCGCCTCTTCTCGCGCATGCACGTGCGGGTTCGTGAAATCGCGGAGGATATCCGGCCGGCGCTCGCCGCCGTCGAGTGATCCGGCGGTTGGCCGGGCGGCGCATTCTGCAGGGGGCCTTTCCAGGGAGTCACGACAGACGCCGCGCGTGGGTTTGCGCCGCGCGGCCGGATCACGGATCCTCCGCAGCCATGTGGCCCGTGATCCGTGCTGCCGCGCTCATTGCCGGTCTGTCCTGCGCCGCGACCGCGCACGCGTCGGGTGATCCCCCCGAGACTCCGCGCCACCCCGTGACGAACACATATCACGGAGTGGTCGTCGTGGATGACTACCAGTGGCTCGAGAACGCGGAGGATCCGGCAGTCCGCGAATGGACCGCCCGCCAGAACGTGCACACCCGGGCGCTGCTGGACCGGTGGCCCGGCCGGGATCGTCTCCGCGCGCGGGTGGAAGAACTGACGGCCGCGGCCGCGGTGGAATGGCTTCGGGTCCAGCCCGGGGGCGAGCACCTCTTCGCGCTGAAAGACCAGCCGCCTCGCCCGCAGCCCATCCTCGTCGCGCTTGATTCCCTGGACGACCCGGAATCCGAACGCGTCATTCTGGACCCGGTCACCCTCGACGAGGGCGGGACCACCTCGATCGAGGGATTTCATCCTTCACCCGACGGCCGCCTCGTGGCGGTCATCCTCGCGACCGGCGGAAGCGAGCAGGGCACCCTTCACCTCTTCGAGACCGCCACGGGCGCGGCGCGGCCAGACATCCTCGAGCGCGTCGCGTTCCCCACGGGCGGAGGAAGCGTCGCATGGGAACCGGACGGCTCCGGACTCTTCTACACGCGCTATCCGGCGCCCGGCGAACGGCCGCCCGGGGAGCTCGCCTTTCACGAACAGGTCTATCGCCACAGGCTGGGCACGCCGCAGTCCGAGGACACCCACGTGATCGGCCGCGAGTTTCCGCGCATCGCGGAGGTGTTCCTGAGGATGCGAGGCGACGGCGCGTGGCTCCTGGTGACCGTGCAGGACGGGGACAGCGGCCGTTTCGCCCACTGGCTGCGCAGTCGCGAGGGCGCGTGGTCCGCCCTGGCCGGGTTCTCCGATGACATCAAGGCCGTCGTGTTCGGCCCCGACGATTCGCTGTTTCTCTTCACCCGCCGTGACGCGCCCCGGGGGCGCATCGACCGTGTTCCACTGGACCCCTCCTCCCCCGAGGCGCCGCGCCTCGCCGGCGCGCGAACCGTCGTTCCCGAATCGGACGCGGTCATCAGCGGCTACGAATGGCGCGGGCTCGAGATCGTCCCGAACTTTGTCGCCACGCGATCCAATCTGTTCGTGCAGGAGATCGTGGGCGGTCCCTCCCGGATACGCGTGTTCAATCTCGACGGCTCCGGCGAGCGCACAGTGCCGCTGCCCCCCGTCGCGGCCGTGGATTCGATGGTCGCCCTCCCGCCCGACAGCATCCTGTTCCGCGTCAGCACCTACCTCGAGCCGCCCGCATGGTATCGGTATGACGCCGCAGGCCACACCCTCACCCGCACGGCGCTGGCACAGGAATCGGCATTCGACTTCGCTGACGCGGAGGTGATCCGCGAATTCGCGACCTCGAAGGATGGCACGCGCGTCCCGCTGAGCATCATCCGTCGGAAGAACACGCGCCTCGACGGCGGGAATCCGGTGCTTCTCACGGGGTACGGGGGATACGGGATCAACGTCAGGCCGAGGTTCCTCGGGCCCCGCGGCCGCATCTGGCTGGATCACGGAGGCATCCTCGCCGTCGCCAACCTGCGCGGCGGCGGAGAGTTCGGCGAGCAATGGCACGAGGCCGGACGCCTCACCCGCAAGCAGAACGTCTTTGACGACTTCGCAGCCTGCGCACGGCACCTCATCGAGCGTCGCCACACGCGGCCGGAGCTCCTCGCGATCACCGGCGCCAGCAACGGCGGACTACTCATGGGAGCCGCGCTCACGCAGCACCCCGAACTGTTTCGCGCGGTCGTCACGCATGTCGGCATCTACGACATGCTGCGCGTCGAGCTCGACCCGAACGGCGCCTTCAACATTCCCGAGTTCGGCACCGTGCGCGACCCGGACCAGTTCAGGACACTGCACGCCTACTCGCCCTACCACCGTGTCGTGGACGGCACCGCGTATCCCGCCGTCTTTCTCCTCACGGGCGAGAACGACGGCCGGGTGAATCCCGCGAACTCACGAAAGATGACGGCCCGCCTGCAGGCGGCGACCTCGTCTTCCCGTCCGATTCTCCTCCGGACGAGCGCCACGAGCGGACACGGCCGCGGCACGGCGCTGGACGAACAGATCGCGCTCGAGACCGACGTGCTCACCTTCCTGATGGATCAGCTCGAGATCCCGCTTCGGCCCTGAGGAATTGAACCGCGTCACCGCGACAGCCCCTGATCCGCGTGTCCCAACTCCCAACCCAGTCGGCGGCCGTGCCCGTCCAGATCGACACCTACGGACCCGACGCACTGCTCGTCCGGTTCGCCAGCACGGTGGATTCTCGCGCCTTCGCCCGCGTGCGGGCGCTCATGCGGCATTTCGAACGTCATCCGCCGGCGGGCCTCATCGAGGCGACGCCCGGCTTCACGACGATCCTGCTCGAGTTCGAGCCGAACACCCGGCCGGATCCGCGTTTCCTTGCCGTGCTGCTGGATGGCGTGGCGCGAGCCGCTCGCAGCAACCCCGCGCCCGGGCGCACCCACGAACTGCCCGTCATCTACGACGGGCAGGACCTCGAGCAGGTCGCCGAACGCACGGGGCTCTCGGTACCCGAGGTCATCGCCCTTCATTCCCGCGCGACCTATCGCGTGTACATCCTCGGGTTCGCGCCGGGATTCGCCTATCTGAGCGGACTCGACCCGCGCCTGCATACGCCGCGCCTCGAAACACCCCGGCCCCGCGTCCCCGCGGGCTCCGTCGCGATCGGTGGACAGCACACGGGGATTTACCCGGTTCCCACGGCGGGAGGCTGGCTGCTGATCGGCCGCACCGAGGTTCCCCTGCTCGATCCCGCCCGCGCCGCCGCGGGGAACGAGGACGCCTTCCTCCTCCGCCCCGGCGACGCCGTGCGGTTCGTTCCGGTATCCTCCGCCGCGGAGCCGTGTCGGGTGAACGCGCCCGCGCCAGAATCCGATGAGCCCGGTACTTGAACTCGTCAGCGCGGGACTGGGCGCCTCCCTCCAGGACCAGGGACGCCTGCGGTGGAAGCGCTTCGGCGTCCCGCCCGGCGGCGCGATGGACGATCACGCCGCCCGATGGGCCAACATCCTCCTCGGCAACCCGCTCAACGCGCCCGTGCTCGAACTCCTGCTGCACGGGGCCATCGTGCGCGCGCTGGCGCCGATCGACATCGCGCTCACGGGAGCGGCACCCGCCATCGACGACGACACGCGCTGGCGCACGTGGTCCCTCGAGCCGGGGGATGAAGTGCAGATCCAGCCGTCACCAGCCGGGGTGTGGACCTATCTCGCGGCACGGGGCGGATTCTCCGCGCCAAGGTGGTTCGGCAGCGTGAGCATCTTTCCCCGGGGCGGAATCGGCACGCCGTTGGGAGACGGCTCGCTGCTTTCGACGTCCGCGGAACTGGATCCGGCATGGCCGCAGGGGGTCGGCTACCGATGGGTGAATCCGGTCGAACAGCGGGACTACGCCGCCGCGCCCGCCCTCCGGGTCTGGCCCGGGCCGCAGCGGGACCTGTTCCCGCCCGAGGCGCGCAGCGCGTTTTTCAGCCAGAAATGGCGCGTCAGCGCGCGCAGCGATCGCACCGGCTATCGGCTCGAGGGAGTCGCGATCGATGTGCCGCCGCTCTCCCTCCCGAGCGAGCCGGTCCTGCCAGGGTCCATCCAGATCCCTCCCGACGGCTGTCCCATCGTCACGATGCGCGACGGGCCGACCGTGGGCGGCTACCCCAAGATCGGCGTGATCGACCCGCGCGACCTTTCATGGATGACGCAGATCCGCCCCTCCGCGTTCGTCCGGTTTCAACCGATCGACCCCTCCGCCGCCTGATGCCCGTGCTCGACTGCGACCTCGCCGAAGGCGAACCGGCATCTGTCATGGAAGCATTCATGTCCATGATCGACGCGGCCAACATCGCCTGCGGAACCCACGCGGGCGATCCGGATTCCATGCGCCGCGCGGTCGATCTCGCCGTGCGCCACGGCGTTCTCGTCGGCGCGCATCCCGGACTGCCGGGGGACTGGCGTGACCAGCCCCCGCCGCCGGCGCCCGATCCCGAACGCTTCGTGGATCTGCTGAACGACCAGCTCGGGCAACTCGCCGAAATCGCCCGGGCACAGGGTGCGTCGTTGCATCACGTGAAGCTGCACGGGCGGCTCTATCATCTGTCCGAGTCGGATCTCGCCGAACCGTACCTGGAAGCGATCGCGAGCCGGTGGAGACACCTCGTGATCGTCGCGCGCGCCGGCGGACGCCTCGCCAGGCTCGCGCCCCGGCACGGCGTGCAGGTCTGGGAGGAGGCCTTTCTGGACCGCACCTATCGCGACGACGGCTCCCTCGTCCCGCGCGGCCAACCCGGAGCGCTGCTCCAGGATCCGCACGAGGTCCGCGAACGGATCCGATCCCTGCTTCATGATGGAACGCTGCGCGCGGTCTCCGGCCGGCCGCTGCGACTCCGCCCCCGCGTTCTCTGCGTCCACAGCGACACGCCGGGCGCGCTGGGACTTCTCGCGGCGGCCCGCGAGCTCCTCGACGCCCACGAAGCGGGACATCAACGCCCGGCTTCCGAATAGACGGGCGGGATCGCGGTCGTCAGTCGCCGCGACCGCGCGTCATGTCAACGCGAGCACCACGGCCACCGTCATCAAGCCGGCGCCCGCCAGACGCCAGCTCAACACCTTCAGCCCAAGCCCCTGTTCGGTGCTCCGGAACCAGTGACCGATCCACCACACCGCCACCACGGTCCACATGCTCCGCGTGGCGTACACGATGTTCACCGAGGTCGCGTCCCCGAACACCGCGACGGACATGATCAGCATGATCGCCTGCATCGAGACGAAGACCGACCCGCCCAGCAGCGGCTTGAGCGCGGCCCGGGGGATCCGGCTGAGCGGGGCGCTGAACATCGGCACGAAGGCCACGGACATCAGGGCCGCAAGGATCGCCACCATCGGCACGAGACGCCCCGCCCCCCATCGAGGCGCCCACTTCTGCACGAGGACGTCGAACAGCGCGAAGAACGACGCGGCGGTCAATCCCCCCACGAGACTCGCCCCGATGCGCCGCCGCGATCCCCCGGGCGACAGCGTCAGCAGCACGATCGAGGTGCTGCTCAGGATCGCGGCAGTCCACAGCCGCGCCGACAGCGGAATCCCGAGCAGCACCACGGTCAGCATCCCGACGATCACCGTCTTCATGCCGAAAACCGGCGTTGCGACCGTGACATCCCCGCGGGCCATCGCGAAGAAGCTCGTGAGCTGACCGATCACCAGGAGGGCGGCGAGCGTCACCGGCTGCCACCATTGCGAGAGCGGCTGGCCGGGCCCCCCGAGCAGCATCAGCGGAGCGAAGAAGACCGCGGACATGGCATTGCCCACGAACGTCGCACGCCACACCCCCACGCCCAGGTCCGCCGCGCGCCGGATCAGCAGCGCGCCAAACACGAAGATCACGCTGCTTGCCAGCGGCAGGAGCAAGTAAAGCCGTTCCGACACACGCGCCAGAGTAGCCGCAATTCCCGCCGGCCGCCCATTCCGAGCCGCGCGAATCGTCGCATGGCCGCCTCTCACGGTTCGCGGGCATGCCCCCGCACGGACCCGGCGTAGGGAACATGCCCCTCCGCAGTTGCGCTCGCCCACGGTTCGATGGCATTCCCCTCCCATGATCACGCGCCTTCTCCCACTCGGGCTGTTTCTGTGGCTGAACGCGGGTGCGGCAACCACGCTCCACGTGCACCCCGACGGAGATGATGCCGCCAACGGCGGGGAAGCCACGCCGTTGAAGACGCTTGCCGGCGCCGTGCGGGCCGCCCGTGGAGCCGAGGCACCGGTCACGATCCTTCTCGCGGAGGGCCGATACGAGCTGGAGGAAACGCTCCGCCTCGGACCGGATGATTCGAACCTCACCATCGCTGCGGCGCCCGGCGCGAAACCGGTGGTCAGCGGAGGCACCGTGATCCGCGGCTGGAAACGGGATCCGGGGAACCCGCGCCTCTGGCGCGTCGAAATCCCCTCCGTCCGCGAAGGAGACTGGTACTTCCACCAGCTCTTCGTCGATGGCCGCCGGGCGCAGCGGGCCCGCACGCCGAACGAGGGCTATTTTCGCGCCGCCGGCCGGCTCGGCACCAACTCGCCCATCACGCTTCCCTTCGCCGCGGGCGATATCCGCCCGGAGTGGGCGCAACATCCGGATGCGCGGCTTGTCCTGCTCATGAAATGGACGGACCTCCACGTGCCCATCCGGCGCGTGGACACCGACCAGCGCGTCGCGGAACTCCCCGGCCCCCCCCGCCCCTACTGGATGGACGAACCCGACGCGCGGTACTGGGTCGAGAATGTCCCCGACGCACTCGACGCGCCGGGCGAATGGCACCTCGATCGCGCCACCGGCGTGCTCTCGTGGATTGCCCCGGAGGACACGGATCCGAATGACCAAACCATCGTCGCCCCCCGCCTTCGGACGCTCGTGCACGTCTCCGGGGATCGCGAGGCCCGCCGAGCCGTCACCGGCCTGACCTTCCGCGGGATCGAATTCGCCGACACCGACTACGACATGCCCGCCGACGGGCTGATCTCACCGCAGGCCGCCGTGCCCGTCCGCGGTGCGTGGCGCGTCGAGTTCGCGACGGACGGCGTGCTCGAGGACTGCGTTCTCGCCCGGCACGGAGGCTACGCCCTCGACCTCGGCCACGGCGCGCAGCGCTGGCGGGTCCTCCACGGCGAGATTCGCGACTGCGGCGGCGGCGGAATCCGGATCGGGGAGCCCGGGGGGCGCCAGCCCGATGCCTTCAGCGCCTGCGGAGAACATGAGATCGCCGACAATCACATCCATCAGCTCGGCCGCGTCTTCGCACCCGCCGTCGGCATCATCCTCTTCCACACGGGCGGGAACCGAATCGTGCACAACGAGATCAACGACCTCTACTACACGGCCATCTCCGTGGGCTGGAACTGGGGCTACCAGGAGACCCCCTGCCGCGACAACCTCATCGAGTTCAACCACCTCCATGACATCGGACAGGGGCGTCTCAGCGACATGGGCGGCGTGTACACACTCGGCATCCAGCCCGGGACCGTCGTCCGCAACAACCTGATCCATGATGTCACGAGCTATCGCTACGGCGGATGGGGGCTCTACACCGACGAAGGAAGTACCGGCATCGTCATGGAGAACAACGTCGTGTACCGCTGCAAGAGCGCCGGGTTCCACCAGCACTACGGCCGCGACAATCACATCCGCAACAACATCCTCGCGTTCAACATCGACAACCAGATCATGCGGACGCGCGACGAGGACCACACCTCGTTCCACTTCACGAACAACATCGTCATCTTCGAATCGGGACAGCTCCTCGGCAGTTCGTGGCGCAATGACCGGTTCGTCATCGACCGCAACGTGTACTGGGATCTCCGCGCCGCCGGCGACCCCGGCAGGATGCGCTTCGCCGGTGCGACATGGGAGGAATGGCGCGGCCGCGGCCACGATGTTCACTCCGTGATCGCCGACCCGGGCTTCGTCGACGCCGCGAACCTCGATTTCCGGCTGAAGCCGGACTCCCCGGCGCTGAAGGCCGGATTTCGCCCGATCGATCTGAGCGCCGTCGGGCCGCGTCGCCGGTCGCGCTGACCACGTGACCGGGCGGCCCCGGATCGGCACGCGGTTCCTGCGCGCGGTGCCGTTCAGCGGCAGGAGCCGCCCGAACTGAACGTCCGGACGTCCACGGCGTCCATGCCCGCGGCGCGAATCGCCTGGAGGCCGAGGTCGGTGTCCTCGTACGCGCGGCACTCCGCCGGGTTCACCCCAAGGCGTTCCGCCGCCTTGAGGAAGATGTCGGGGGCGGGCTTCTGGCGCTCCACGTCCTCGCTCGTCACGATCGCGTTGAACCAGTCGAAGATGCCGAGGTGGCGAAGGACGAGTTCGATCACCCGCCGCGTGCCGCCGGAGGCGACGGCCATCGGAAGGATCCCGCGATGCGCCCGGGCGATCTCGACCACCGAATGCATCGGTTCCACCTGCCGGAGCATCTCGAGATAGGCCTCCTCCTTCTCGAGGGCGACCGCGATCGGGTTCAGCTCGAGCTTCTGCTCGGACTTCAGCATCGCGAGGATGTCGCGGGAGGGGACACCGCCGAGCGCATAAAACCGTTCCTCGGTGAACGTGAAGTTATGGCGCTTCTGGATCGCCTGCCACGCCTGCCAGTGCAGCGGCATCGTGTCGGCGAGGGTGCCGTCGCAATCGAAAACAAGGGCTTTCGGGGACATGAAACGAACAGGGATCCGCGCGCTCAGCGCGGCGCGAGCTGGGACAGCCGCTCGCGCAGGTCAAACGCGAGCAAGGGTTCGATGATCTCGTCGAGCGCGCCGTCGATCACCTGTGCGAGATTGTAGACCGTGAGGTCGATGCGGTGGTCGGTCACGCGGTTCTGCGGGAAATTGTAGGTGCGGATCTTCTCGCTGCGTTCGCCGGTGCCCACCTGGAGGCTGCGCTGCGCGTCGTACTTCGCCTTCTCCTCCTCGATGCGGCGCTCGAGCAGGCGCGAGCGGAGCACCTTCAGCGCCTTGGCCTTGTTCTTCATCTGGGAGCGCTCGTCCTGGCAGCGGACCTCCATCCCCGTCGGCTTGTGCACGATGCGCACCGCGGAATCCGTCGTGTTCACCCCCTGGCCGCCGTGGCCGCCCGCCCGACACACCGTGATCTCGATGTCCTCCGGCCGGATTTCGACATCCACCTCCTCCGCCTCCGGGAGGACGGCCACGGTCGCGGTGCTCGTGTGGATCCGGCCCTGGGCCTCGGTGGCGGGAACCCTCTGCACGCGATGCACGCCGCTCTCGTACTTCAGACGCCGGTACACGTCCGTGCCCGTCACGCTGAACACCAC
The DNA here is from genome assembly GCA_964389135.1 of uncultured Verrucomicrobiota bacterium. Lineage (GTDB taxonomy): Bacteria > Verrucomicrobiota > Verrucomicrobiia > Limisphaerales > CAIMTB01 > CAIMTB01. The sequence continues at coordinate 59,477 of CAYMDA010000011.1, forward strand.
CTCGCGGAAGCCGCCGAGATCCGACGGGCTGGTGTCCATGGTCTCGACCTTCCAGCCCCTCGCCTCGGCGTACCGCGAGTACATCCGGAACAGGTCCGCCGCGAACAGCGCCGATTCCGCCCCGCCGGCGCCGGCCCGGATCTCGATGATGGTGTTTCGCGAGTCGGTCGGATCGGGCGGCAGCAGCCCGCGCTGCAGTTCCAGCGTGAGACGCGCCTCCTCGGCCTCGAGCCGGCGGACCTCCTCGGCAGCCATCTCGGCAAGTTCCGACCCTGCGGTCTCACCCCGGAGCAGTTCGCGGTTCTCCGCCAGCTCCTCGCGCACGCGCAGGTACCGGGCGCCCGTGCTCACGAGATCCTTGAGCCGGGAGTATTCGCGCGAGAGCTCCTGGGCGCGCTGCCCGCTGGCGAAGACATCCGGCGCGCTCAACGCCGCCTCCACTTCCGCGAGGCGGCGCCTGAATCGCTCGATATGGCTCGCCAGATCCATGCTGCAAAATGAAAACCGCCCGCGGGACCTCGCGGACCCGGCGGGCGGAAATCAGGCGGGAGGCTACTTGCGCTTCTTGCGGCTGGCCGCATTCGCCGCCATGGCCGCCTGGGCGGCCTGGGTCTTGGCCATGCGCTGCTGGAACTTGTCCACGCGGCCCGCGGTGTCCACGAACTTCTGCGTGCCGGTGTAGAACGGATGGCACGCGTTGCAGATGCCGATGATGATGGGCCCCTTCCGCGAGGAGCGCGTGTGAATGACGTTGCCGCACGCGCACCGGATCTCCACGGGCTCGTAGCGCGGATGGATATCAGCCTTCATACAAAAATGGACGTGCAACCTATCAGCAAGACCGCTGGTGACAAGCGGGAACTTGTTTACCACCGCGCCGCGGCGTCCGCTGTGCCGCGGACGGGTCTTCGCGGTTTCCTCGCCCGGCAGGTCCCGGCCGACCCCTCCCGCTGAAGGCCGCGCCCACGCGCGCGCCGACGCCTGGCCCTCCCTGTCCCTTCCTCCGTTCTTCGTGTTCCCTCAGGAGTCCCGCCGAAACATGCCCGCGCGCCGCCGTTCGCCGAGCAGGTTGTCGGCGGTGTACAGCACGAGGCCGCTCCAGATCAGCGCAAACCCGAGCAGACGATCGATCGTGAAGGGCTCGCGGTACACGACGAGACCGATGGTGAACTGGGTGGTCGGCCCCAGATATTGCAGAAGGCCGAGCGTCGAGAGGCGGATGCGGCGGGCGCCGAACGCGAAGAGCAGCAACGGCACCGCCGTGATCAGGCCCGCGGACAGGAGCAGTGCGTGCTGTGCCGCGTCGACCCTGCCGAGCGCCCCGATCCCGCGCACGTGCTGCCACAGCAGATATCCGATCGCCAGCGGCGCCAGCAGCAGTGTCTCGACCGTCAGGCCCGTGAGCGATCCGAGCGGCGACTGCTTCCTCAGCAGCCCGTAGCCGCTGAAGCTCGCGGCGAGAATCAGCGCGATCCACGGCACTTGATGGACCTGCGCCATCATCGTCAGCACGCCGGCCGCGGCGAGCCCGATCGCGATCCACTGGAGTGAGCGCAGCCGCTCGTGCAGGAGAAAACGTCCCGCCGCGACGTTCAGCAGCGGCACAAGGAAGTAGCCGAGGCTCGTCTCGATGATCCGGCCGGTGTTGACGCCCCAGACGTAAACGAGCCAGTTGATCGTGAGAAGGGCGCCGCTCAGGAGATGGACCGCCGCCATGCGCGGGTTCGCGAGCGCCGACCGCACCTCGCCCTGCCTGCCCTGGATCCAGACCAGCGCCGCGACGACGACGAGGGATCCGACGTGGCGATGCGCGATCAGTTCCAGCGCCCCGATTGTCGCGAGCTGCTTCCAGTAAAGTGGCACCAGCCCCCAGATCAGGTACGCGCCCGCCGCCGCCAGTGCGCCGCGGACGGCCGGCGCCGTTGCACGCCGCGGATTGGAATCTCCCGCCTTCATGGATCTCACCACGTCGAGCCCGATGGTCGGACGAAGGTGGGACGCAGCGCCCGCAGAAAACGCGGGCCCCGCCCGAAAGGGGCAGTTCGGCACGTCAGCCCCCCGGCATCCCGCGGGAGCGGGAGGCCCCGTGACCGCTCACCGCGGGATTTGCGTTTTCGGATTCGCGGGTTACAGCGAGGAGCCATGGTTCCGTTGTCGGTCCTGGACCTTGCGCCGATCGTCGAGGGCGGCGACGCGGCGGATGCGCTGAGGCGATCTCGCGATCTGGCCCGGCACGCCGAGCGGCTCGGCTATCGCCGCTTCTGGCTTGCCGAACATCACGGGATGCCCGGCATCGCCAGTTCCGCGACGGCCGTGATCCTCGCGTACGTGGCGGAGGGAACGTCCACGATCCGCGTGGGATCCGGCGGCGTGATGCTTCCCAATCACGCGCCGCTCGTCATCGCGGAGCAGTTCGGGACGCTCGAATCGCTCTTCCCCGGGCGCGTGGACCTGGGGATCGGCCGCGCGCCGGGCACGGATCAGATCACGGCCCATGCGCTGCGGCGCGGACGCGGCGAGAGCGTCGATTCCTTCCCGAAGGATGTCCTCGAGCTGCAGGCCTATTTTCGCGTCCCGCAGCCGAATCAGCGGGTGATCGCGATCCCCGGCGCCGGCCTGAACATCCCGATCTGGCTGCTCGGCTCGAGCCTCTACAGCGCCCAGCTCGCCGCCGCGCTCGGGCTGCCCTACGCCTTCGCGGCTCACTTCGCGCCCGACCTTCTCGAGGAAGCGCTCGAGATCTACCGCGGCAACTACCAGGCGTCGCCCGAATGGCCGCGTCCCCATGCCATGGCGTGCATCGGCGTGTACGCGGCCGAAACGGACGCCGAGGCAAGGCGGCTGTTCACATCCGTGCAGTTGAGCTTTCTCGCGCTGCGGCGCGGACGCCCCACGAAGCTGCCACCCCCCGTCGATTCCATGGACGACATCTGGTCACCCGCGGATCGCGCGATGGTGGAACGGGCCCTGCGCGAGAGCGTCGTGGGCTCCTCGGACACCGTGCGCGACGGAATCCGGGCGTTCGTGGAACGCACCAGGGTCGATGAACTGATGACCTACACGGCGATCTTCGATCACGCGGCCCGGGTGCGCTCACTCGAGATCACGGCGGAAGCGGTGCGTGATCTGCCGTCCCGCGCGGACACCACCCCCGAGACGGTCGCCGCGCCGGCCGGAGGATCGCCTTCCGCACACCCGGTCCAGGCCGCCTGACGCGACGGCCCGAAGGTTCGAGCGGCTCGCCGCGAGCAGCCGACACCCTCACCGCCCTTGAGGAAGCCGGGCCGCGCGGAAAAGGGGGATGCCCGGACCATCCAGTCACCGCGTCCTTCAGGCGTTTCCGATGAGCACGCCCGCGCCGAAGACCAGGGCGCCGCCGAGGACGACCTGCAGCGTCGCGCGCGTCCACGGGGTTTCCATGTACCGATTCTGAATCCACGCGATCGCCCAGAGTTCGATGAAGACGATGCACGCCGCGACGATCGTGGCGGTCCAGAAGTGCGGGATCAGGTAGGGCAGCGCATGACCGAGTCCGCCGACGGCGGTCATGATGCCGGAGGCGAAGCCGCGTTTCAGGGGCGAGCCGCGGCCCGAGATCCTGCCGTCGTCATGCGCGGCCTCGGTGAAGCCCATGGAGATGCCGGCTCCGACCGATGCGGAGAGGCCCACGAGGAACGTCTGCCATGTGTCCTGCGTGGCGAACGCGGCGGCGAAGATGGGCGCGAGGGTGGAAACGGAGCCGTCCATCAGACCGGCAAGGCCGGGCTGCACGAAGGTCAGGATGAACTGGCGCCGCTCGGTTTCCGCCTCCTCGGCGCGAACGTCCTCCGGCACATGGGTCTGTTCCAGGCGCAGCGCGAGGGTTTCATGGGCGCTTTCCTCCGCCGCAAGGTCGCCGAGGAGCCTCCGGGTGGCGGCATCCGCCGTGCGGCGCGCGGCCTCCCGGTAGAAGTTCGCCGCCTGCCGCTCCATGAGCCTTGCCTGCGCGCGCACCTTCTCGAGGCCGAGCGGGCGCACGAGCCAGTCGGGCTTTCGCTCGTAGTAGCCACGGACATGCTCCCGCCGGATCAGGGGTATCACTTCCCCGAAGCGCTCCGCGTGTCGCTGGATCAGGGCCGCGCGGTGGCGATCCTCCTCCCGCGCCATCTCCTCGAAAATCCTCGCGGAGTTCGGGAAGCTCTCGCGCAACCCGTCCGCGTAGGCGCGATAGATGCGGGCGTCGTCCTCCTCGTTGGAGATGGCCAGCGCGAGGATCTCCTGTTCCGAGAGCGAATCGAAGGAACGCCTGCCGAAACCCGTGACGCGTGCGAACATGACCGTGATGATGGCCGGCCGCGCCCGGCCCGGCGAGATTCAGGACCGCCGCCGGGGCGGAGGTGAGGGAACCGGCCTCACCCGGTCTCAGCGTCGGACCAGGGCGAGCAGCTCCTCGACGCAGGCGTCGGCGAACTCGGGATCGTTGATCGCGCAGTCCATGGTCCGCCGGCGGATGTCCGGCCGGAGCTCCTTCAGGAGGGTGTCGTGCAGGGCCGCGTCGGCCGCGGGGTCATGGAACGGGCCTCCCGGCGCGCCGATCAGGCTCAGGCCCTTCATCGGAAGCACGACCGCGACCGGTCCCGTGGAGGCGTTGAGCTTCCGCGCCAGGATGCGTCCGAGCTCGGCGTTCTCCTCGGGCGTCGTCCGCATGAGCGTCACCTGCGGGTTGTGCTGGTAGAACCTTCGGCCGCGGAACTTCTCAGGGACTGATTCGGGCGGGCCGAAGTTCACCATGTCCAGACAACCGGTGGAGACGACGGCAGGCACGCCGGTGCGCGGGGCGGCGTCAAGGCGGGTGGGTCCGGCGCCGAGGATGCCCCCGACGAGTTCGTCCGCCCACTCGGTCGTGGTGAGATCGAGCACGGCGCTGACCATTCCCGCCTCGATCAGGGATTCCATCGTGCGCCCGCCCGTGCCGACCGCCGCGAAGACCATGACCTCGTAGCCTTCCGCCTCGATGCGCCGGCGCGCGCGGTCGATGCACGGGGTGGTGTTGCCGAACTGGGTGGCGGCCACGACCGGCCGGTCCTCGGCGGCCGGCGGCTTCATCTCGACCATTCCGCAGATCGCCCCGGCGGCGCGCGCGAGCAGCATCCGTGAGATGCGATTGAGCCCGGCAACGTCCACGACCGACGGGATCATGACGATGTCCTTCACGTCCACATACGGCGCGACATTGCCGCTCGCGAGGGTGGAGACCATGACCTTGGGGAAGCCGACGGGCAGCGCGCGCATGGCCGCCGTGCCGATGGCGGTTCCGCCCCCGCCGCCGAGTGAGATGACGCCGTGGATTCGGCCTTCGGCTGCGAGGCGGGAGAGCACGACCGGGGCGCCGCGCGTCATGGTGGCGACGGCCTCCCCTCGGTCGCGTCCCGCGGCGAGCCGCGCGGCGTCGCCGCCGCCGGCGGCGGCCACCTCCTCGCGGGAAATGTCCGCCTTCAGGCGCGGGGCATCGAGTGTGCCGGTGTCGATGACGAGCACGTCATGGCCGCGCTGACGAATGAGTTCGGCCACGTAGGCGTGCTCGTCGCCCTTGGTGTCCATGGTGCCGAGCAGGGCGATGGTGCTCATGATTTGCCCGAGGCTACAGGCGCGGGCGGGCGCGGCGCAAAACCGGAGGCGCCATCGGCCGGCGCGGAACGACTCGCGGTCACCCGCTCAGCGCGACCACGGGGGGATTTCCTCCACCCGGATGCACGCCACCTCGCGGCCCTGGTGAAGGCGCAGCGGCGGGCGGATCTCGGCGCAGCGCGCCTCGGCGAAGGGGCACCTGGGGTGGAAGGCGCAGCCGACGGGCGGATTCACGGGCGATGGCGGGTCGCCTGGCAGGATGATCCGCTGGCGGGCGCGTTCGCGTTCGGGATCGGCCTCGGGAACGGCGCTGACGAGCGCACGCGTGTAGGGATGGGCCGGCTGATCGAACACGAGCTGCGAGGGACCGAGCTCCACGATCCGTCCGAGGTACATGACCGCGATGCGGTCGCAGACATGCTCCACCACCGCGAGGTCATGGGAGATGAAGATCAGGGTGAGCCCCATCTCGCGGGAGAGGCGCGCGAGCAGGTTGATGATCTGGGCCTGGATGGAAACGTCGAGGGCGCTGACGGGTTCGTCCGCCACGATCAGCTCCGGCTCGACCGCCAGGGCTCGCGCGATCGCGATCCTCTGACGCTGGCCGCCGGAGAACTCGTGCGGGTACTTGCGGAGAAACCGGGAAGCGAGCCCCACGCGGTCCATCAGCTCACGGACGCGGCGCTGCAGGGCCTCGCCATCCATGCGGTGATGCGCGAGCACGGCTTCCGCCAGGATGTCCTGCACGGTCATCCGCGGATTGAGGGACGCGTACGGATCCTGGAAGATCATCTGGAACCGGCGCCGCTCGCGGCGGAGCTCGTGGCCTTCCAGGGAGGTGAGATGACGTCCGGCGAGGAGGACGGATCCCGACGTGGGCCGGATGAGCTGGAGGATGCTTCGGCCGAGCGTCGATTTTCCGCAGCCCGATTCGCCGACGAGCCCGAGGATCTCGCCGCGCGCGAGCGTGAGGTCCACGCCGTCCACCGCCTTGACCGAGCCGATCCTCCGCCGAAAGAGCAGCCCGCGCTCGACGGGGAAGTGCGTGCGCAGATCGCGCACTTCGAGGAACGGGGGTTCGGCCGGAGCCGCCGAGGCGCCGGGCGCGGTCTGCTGGAGGGTGGCGCCGTTCATGGAAGCTCGATTTCGCCCCGCTGCACGCGGGTGCACGCGGTGTCGTGGTCCGGGCCCACGGGCCGGAGCACCGGCTGGATCTCGCGGCACTGCCCGACGGCGAACTCGCAGCGGGAGGCAAACGCGCAGCCGGGGGGAAGCCGGGATGGATCCGGTGGAAGCCCGGGAATGGTCGGCAGTTCCGTGCCGCGGGGAATCGCGCGTCCGGGCCGGCTTCGATGGAGCGCCCGGTTGTAGGGATGCCGGGGCTGATAGAACAGCGGGTGCACCGGGGCGCGCTCGACCGTTTCGCCGGCGTACATCACCTGCACTCGATCGCAGAACCCGGCGACGACGCCCAGATCATGCGACACGAGGATGACCGCGGTGCCGGTGGCACGCTGCTCGCGCCGGATGAGCTCGAGGATCTGCGCCTGGACGGTGACATCGAGCGCGGTGGTCGGCTCGTCGCAGATCAGGATGTCCGGCCGCGTGATCATGGCCATCGCGATCATCACGCGCTGGCGCATGCCTCCGGAGAACTCGTGGGGCCATGCGCGCAGGCGCGCCTCGGGGTCGGGAACACCGACCTCGCGGAGCGCCTGCAGGGCGCGGTCGCGCGCGGCGCGCCGCGTGAGCCGCTCGTGGATCAGGAGCGGTTCGATGAGCTGGTCCTCGATCCGCAGGTACGGGTTCAGCGCCGTCATCGGATCCTGGAAGACCATCGCGATGCGGCGGCCGCGGATGCGCCGGAGCTGCTCGGGATCGCACGACAGCAGGTCGGTTCCGTCGAAGACCGCGCGGCCCCTCTCGATGCGCCCGGGCGGCCGCGGGAGGAGCCCGAGGATCGCCGAGCAGGTCACGGACTTGCCCGAGCCCGACTCGCCGACGATGCCGAGCGGCTCGCCGCGCTCGAGGGTGAACGAAACGCCCTTCACCGCGCGGACAACCCCTCCGCGGGTGTGAAAGGAGACATGCAGGTCTTCGACGCTGAGGAGCGGCATGCTGGTCAATCCTTCGCGGCCTTCACATCGAGCGCGTCCCGAAGTCCGTCGCCGAGGAAGTTCAGGGCGAACAGGGTGAGGGCGAACGCGCTGCCGGGAAACACGAGCAGCCACGGGTACTCGCGCATGACCTCGGCGCCTTCCTTGATGAGGACACCCCACGAGCTCATGGGTGGCGGCACGCCGAGCCCGAGGAAGCTCAGGAACGCCTCCAGCAGCATGACCATGGGAACCGTCAGGGTCGCGTACACGAGGATGGGTCCCATCGCGTTGGGAATGAGATGCCGCAGGAGAATCTGCCTGCGCCGGAGCCCGAGCGCCTGCGCCGCCTCGATGAATTCCTGGCGTTTCACCGCCATGATCTGCGCGCGGACGATCCGGGCCATCGTGAGCCATTCGACGGCGCCGATCGCCACGAACAGCAGGATGAACTGCCGCCCGAACACGACCATGAGCAGGATCACGAAGATCGTGAACGGAATGGCGTAGATCAGCTCCACGAACCGCATCATGACGGCGTCGAGGCGGCCGCCGACGTAGCCCGCGATCGCGCCGTACAGCACGCCGATCACCAGGGACACCGCCGTCGCGAGCAGGCCCACGCTCAGCGAGATCCGGCCGCCGTACATCATGCGCGTGAGGAGGTCCCGGCCGAGCACGTCCGTTCCGAGCCAGTGCTCGGCGCTCGGGGGCTGCGCGCTCAGCGCGAGGTCCTGTTCCTCGTAGCCGTACGGGCTGAGCCACGGCCCCACGATCGAGATCGAGACGAGGATGATCGTCGCGACGAGGCCGAAGACCGCCATCGGGTTGCGGCGCAGGCGCGCCCATGCGTCGCTCCAGAGGGACGACGACGATTCGCCGGCGTCCGCGGCCGGAGGGACGGAATCAGCGCGGGTCAGGCGTGTCGTCATTGCGGGATCATTCCAGGCGCAGCCGCGGGTTGAGCGCGGCCTGGGCGATGTCCGCGATCAGGTTCAGCATGATGATCAGCGTGGCATACAGGAGCACCGTGCCGAGCACCATCGTGTAATCGCGGTTCAGGGCGGACTTCACGAAGAACTGGCCCAGCCCGGGCACGCCGAAGATGGTTTCGACGACGAAGGAGCCCGTGATCAGGCCGGCGGTGGCCGGTCCGAGGAAGGCCACGACCGGGAGCAGCCCGCCCTTGAGCGCGTGGCGCAGGAGCACGCGCGCCTCCGAGGCGCCCTTGGCGCGGGCGGTGCGGATGAAGTCCATCGACATCACCTCGAGCAGGCCGCCGCGGGTGAGCCTCGCCACGTAGGCCGCGTAGTACAGCCCGAGCGTCAGCGCGGGCAGCACGCGGTCCCGCGGCTCGTACCAGCCCCATGCGTTGAACCAGCCGAGGCCGAGCGCGAACGCGAGGACGAGGAGCGGTCCCATGACGAAGGTCGGCAGGCACAGGCCGAGGGTGGCGAGCGACATCGGGCCGTGGTCCAGCCACGTGTTGCGGCGCAGCGCCGCGATCAGTCCCGCGCCAAGGCCCACGACGAGCGCCACGAGCAGGGCCCATGCGCCCAGCTCCAGTGACACGGGAAAGGCGCCCGCGATGAGCTCGTTCACCGTGTGGGTGTGGTACTTGAAGGACGGCCCGAGATCCCCCCGAAGCAGGCCGCCCATGTAGTCCAGGTACTGCTTCCACATGGGCTGATCGAGGCCGTAGTGGCGCTCGAGGTTTCGCTGGATCTCCGGCGTGACGGCGCGTTCCTGGGAGAACGGGCCGCCCGGCGCGAGGCGCACCATGAAGAACGTCGCCGTCGCGATCGCGAAGATCAGCGGGATGGTTTCGAGGAGGCGGCGGCCTATGAATCGCAGCATCGCTCGGCGTCACCGGCGGGCCGTGTCCGGCGTTCCGGTGTCGAAGAAGATTTCACGGATGGGGTACAGGGCCTGGAGGTTGCCCGTCCAGTTTCGCACCGACGGATGCAGCAGGTACGGCTTCACGTAGAAGAAGATCGGGATGATCGGCAGTTCATCGAGGAGCAGGCGCTCGGCGTCCGCGAGGAGCCGCATGCGCGCCTCGGGATCGAACTCCCGCGACGCGCGGTCCATGAGGCCGTCGTACACGAGGTTCGTCCAGCCGGTGTTGTTGTTGCCGTCGGTGGACTTCCACAGCTCGAGGAAGGTGTTCGGATCGACGTAGTCGCCGATCCAGCCGGAGCGGCTCACGTCGTACTCGAGGGTCCGCTGCTGATCGAGGTAGACCTTCCATTCGTTGTTCGAGAGGGCGACCTCGAGGCCGAGCTCGCGGCGCCACATCTCCTGGATGGCCTCGGCGATCGAACGATGCTTTTCGCTCGAATTGAAGTGGATCTCGATGCGGGGAAGGCCGCGCCCTCCGGGGAAGCCGGCCTCCTCGAGCAGGCGCCGGGCCTCGGCGGCGTCGGTCCCCTTCGCGAACACCGGCGACGTGTAGCCGGCCATCCCCGGCGGAACCATGTGGTACGCGGGCAGGGATCCGTCCCGGAGGATGCTCGCCACCAGCGCCTCGCGGTCGAGCGCAAGCGCGAGGGCCCGCCGCACCCGGGGATCCGAGAGGCCCGGGCGGAGCACGTTCACGCGGTAGAAATAGGTGCCGAGGTACGGCTGGATCTGCAGCTCGTCGGGACGGTTCTGGCGCCACCAGTCGAGCTTCGGGCGGGGCACCTCATAGGTGAGATGGAGCTGTCCCGCACGGAAGGCGGCCTCCTCCGTCTCGAGCGAGGGAATCGGGTGATAACGGATCGCGTTGAGCCGGATGCGGTCGGCCGCCCAGTAGTTCGTGTTCTTCACGACGAGGACGTGCCGGCCGATCTTCCACTCCTTCAGCACGAAGGGACCGTTGCACACGATGTTGTCCGGGCGCGTCCAGCGCGTGCCCTTCACGGTGGCGCCGCCGAAGCGCTCCACGGTGGGCATGTGCACGGGGTACCACGAGTAATGATAGCCGAGCATGCCCAGCAGGTAGGGCGTCGGCGCCCGCAGCCGGATCCGATAGGTGTGCGGATCGGGAGCCTCGAAGCCGACCTGCTCGAAATCGGTGATCTTCCCCTCGAAGTACTCCTGGGCGTTGGTCACCACGAAGAGCATGTTCGCGTACTGCGAGGCGAGGCTCGGGGTGAGGATGCGGCGGTGCGACAGCAGGAAGTCGGTCGAGGTCACCGGATCGCCGTTGGACCATCGCGCGTCGCGCCGCAGGTGGAACGTGTACTCGAGGCCGTCCGGTGAGATTTCCCAGCGCTCGGCGACGCCGGGGCGGGGCTGAAGTTCCCTTGGATCGAGCGTGACCAGGCCCTCGAAGAGCGCATCGATCACGTTGTGCTCGGGCACGCCGGTGACGGCATGCGGATCGACATCCACGATGTCGTCGCCGTTGCCGATCAGCAGCATGCCCTCGCGGGCCGCGCGATCGGCGGGTGTCTCGCGCCGGCCGCAGCCCGCGAGCATGGCGGCGATCGCCAGGAGCGCCGCGATGCCGCGCCATGCCGCGGTGCCACGCCGCGGCGCGGGCAGGGCGCCGCGAGGCCGGGTTCCTGACTGAGTGCCGGGCATTGTCCGACAGGTTGAACACCGCTCCCAATGACGCAAGCCTTCCTCGCGCGGAAGCGCTCATCCGTTCCATGAACGACGCGCCCGGCCGCGCCCCGGATTCGGTGTCGGGGGGCCGCATGGCGCCCTGCCCCGGCGACTCGTCCGCCTCGACGCGCCCGGCGTCGCGCGTACACTCCGAGGCGGGCACATGAAGCTCATCAAGCTGTCGGCCGCCGTTCTCAACCAGACCCCGCTCGACTGGCGCGGCAACAAGGCGCGCATCCTCGGCGCGATCGAGGAGGCCCGTTCCCAGGGCGCCTCGGTCCTCTGCCTGCCCGAGCTCTGCATCAGCGGCTACGGCTGCGAGGACACCTTCCTTTCCCCCAACACGCTGCGCCAGGCGTTCCGGGTCCTTGCCGAAATCCTGCCCGACACCCGCGGCATGATCGTCAGCCTCGGCCTGCCCGTGCGGGTGGACTCGGGAATCTTCAACATGGCCGCCCTCGCGGTGAACGGCCGCCTCCGCGGGTTCGTGGGCAAGAAGCATCTCGCGGGCGACGGCATCCACTACGAACCGCGGTGGTTCAAGCCCTGGCCCGGAGGAACGCGGACGGAAGTCGCCGGGCCCGACGGCCGGCCCGTCCCCGCGGGCGACCTCTACTTCGACATCGCGGGGATCCGATTCGGCTTCGAGATCTGCGAGGACGCATGGGTCGCCGCGCGCCCCGGCATCCAGCTCGCACGGAGGGGCGTGGACGTGATCCTGAACCCCAGCGCGAGCCATTTCGCCTTCGGCAAGATCGCGATCCGGCAGCGGTTCGTGCTCGAGGGCTCCCGCGCCTTCGGGTGCAGCTACGCCTACGCGAACCTCCTCGGCAACGAGGCGGGGCGCGCCATCTACGACGGAGAGGCGATGATCGCCAGCGGCGGGCGATTCATCGCGATCGGCCCGCGCTTCGCCTACGCGGACTTCCGCGTGACGAGCGGCGTGATCGACGTGGACGCCACGCGCCTTCTCCAGAGCCGGACCGCCGCCCCGGCATGGGACGGCGGCCCGGAGCCCGCGTGCATCCGCGTCCCGGATTTCGAGTGGCCCCGGGTCGCGCCCGCGCGCCAGGAGGTGGAGGTCGCCCTGTGGGAACGTTCCGACTCGCTCAAGGAGGAGGAGTTCGCCCGCGCCGTTCCGCTCGCCCTGTTCGACTACCTGCGCAAGAGCCGCTCGCGGGGCTTCGTGGTGTCCCTCAGCGGCGGCGCGGACTCGTCGGCGGTCGCGTGCCTCGTCTCGCTCATGGTGCGCGCGGGCGTGGCCGAGCTGGGACTCGACGCCTTCCGCAGAAAGCTCGGAGGCGACCACCTCGAGGGATGCCGCGACGTGCGGGATCTCACGCGCGCGCTCCTGACCACGGCCTACCAGTCCACGCGCAACAGCGGCCCCGTCACGCGCGCGGCGGCACGCGCCGTGGCGGAGGCGATCGGGTCCGACCACCACGAGCTCGACGTCGGCCCGCTGCACGCCGGCTATGTCGATCTCGTCTCCAAGGCGCTCGGCCGCGAGCTCGTCTGGAGCAGGGATGACCTCGCCCTTCAGAACATCCAGGCGCGCGTGCGTTCCCCGGGCATCTGGATGCTCGCCAACGTGAAGCAGGCCCTGCTGCTCTCGACGAGCAACCGGAGCGAGGCCGCCGTGGGTTACGCGACGATGGACGGCGACACCAGCGGCGGACTCGCCCCCATCGCGGGCATCGACAAGGCATGGCTGCGCCACTGGCTGCGCTGGCTCGAGCGCGAGGGCCCGCACGGCCTCGGCCCGATCCCCGCCCTGGCCGCGGTGAACGCCCAGGCGCCCACCGCCGAGCTGCGCCCGCCCGACAGCCGGCAGACCGACGAGGCGGACCTCATGCCGTACCCCCTGCTCGACGCGATCGAACGCGCCGCGATCCGGGACAAGCAGTCGCCGGTCGAGGTGTTCGAGCTCATGCGGGCCCAGTTCCCTGACCTGGCGCCACGCGACCTCGGCCGGTGGGTCGAGCGCTTCTTCGTCCTCTGGTGCCGCAACCAGTGGAAGCGCGAACGCTACGCCCCGAGTTTCCATGTGGACGACGAGAACCTCGACCCGAAGACATGGTGCAGGTTCCCGATCCTCAGCGGCGGCTACGAGCGCGAGCTCCAGCAGCTCCGGGATCACGTCCGCGCGCTGTCAGCGTGACGGGCGCCGCGTGCCGAGCGATTCCACCGGGGCGTAATCATCCGTCAGAACGGGCGCCGCGCGGGCGCGGCGGGGCACGTCCATCTGGAACGCGCCGAGCCGCTGCACGACACCCGGCGGCAGCCGGACGCCGCCCCCTGCGAGGGCCGCCGCGCGCCGCGCGAGTTCCGCGTTGGTCAGCCGCCGCGGATCGCGCGTGGCGATCATGACGACGTTGCGCGACGTCGCCGCCTGGAAGCAGTACACCTGCGGAAACACCTCCCCCAGCGTGCGGGCGAGCGCGAGTCCCGCCTCCGCGCCCCCGAGGCGGCTGATGGTGATGACGTTGTAGGCGAGCACGCCGTCCGGCGTCAGTCGATCCCGCGCGAGCTCGAAGAACTCCCTCGTGGCGAGGTGGTGCGGGATCTGCGAACCGTACCGGTGGCGGGTGTAGGCATCCAGCACGATGAGGTCGTACCGCTCGCGGGCACGCCGCAGGAAGCTGCGGCCGTCGGAGACGCGCACGCGATGCCGATCGTCAATGGGCACCCCGAAGAAATTCGTCGCCACGCCGACGACCACGGGATCCAGCTCGACCGAGTCGATCGTCACGCCGGGGTGATGGTGCAGAAAGGAGCGCTGCGTGCTTCCCCCGCCCAGCCCGATCATCAAGACGCGGCTGACGTTGCTGTTCCACAGCCACCCGAGATGGAAGAACTCGGTGTACTCGAAATGTCCCTGAAGCGGATCGCGAAGCGACATCCGGGTCTCGTGCGAGCCGTCAAAGCTCAGGGTTCGGACCCCGCCCTCGTCCACGACGAGCACGTGGTGGTACGGCGAATACGCCTCGAAGACGACGCGCGGCGCCCCCTCCGCGGGCGAAGCCGCCGCGAGCCCGGAAAAAAGCCATGCCGCCGCGGCGAACCGCCCGGCTGCCGCCCGGGCGGCGGCGGTCCGCGCCCCCATGGTTCCGCGCATCGTGGTCATGCATGTTCCGACGCCGGCCGCCCCGCCGGCGTTACGCTCACCGCCACCGGGCCGCGAAGACGCCAGCACGCGATCGCAAGGAAGGCGATCAGCACCCCGGTGCCATGAAAGATGTGGGTAAGCCTGAACAGGTCGATCAGCAGGTACCCCGAGGTGAAGACACCCGCGATGCTCCCGATCGAGCCCGCCCCGTACACCATCCCGCTGACGCGGCCCACGTGGCCCACGGAGCGTGCACTGAGCCGGATCAGGTAGGGCGGCAGCATCGCGAGCACGAAGCATGGCGGGAGAAACACGAGGGCCGCGCCGATGGCCGGATCGAGCTTCTGCCACAGCAGCGGAATCTCGAACTCGACCGGGTGCCGCCCCACGATGCGGGCCATGACCCCGCCGGCGAACTCGGGAATCAGGGCGGTGAACGCGGCGGCCGGCGCAAGGAACCACGAGAGGAAACGGCCGTGCTGGAAGCGATCCGCCCACACGCCGCCGGCGACGTAGCCCAGCGACAGCGCCACCAGCACCACCCCGATCTGGCTGGTCCAGACGTAGAACGAGCTCCCGAAGTCACGCGCGAGCAGGCGGGTGCCCACGATCTCCAGCACCATCACGGCGAACCCGCTCAGGAACGCGAGCGCGGCGGACGCGCGGAGCGTCGCATGCCCGCGGGTGGAGGTGTCGGAACTCATGATCCGTCGCGCGGCGGGCGCTTCCCGGGCCGCGGCGCTCAGCCGTTCAGGCCCCGGAAGAACCCGTGGGCCGTCTCGCAGGTCGCCTCGCTGAGCTCGCCCGCGGAACAGCCCTTCACCGCCGCGACGGCCTGGGCGAGTTCACGAACGAACGCGGGTTCGCAGCGCTTTCCCCGGAAGGGCACCGGGGCGAGAAAGGGGCAGTCGGTTTCCAGCATGAACCGTCCGAGCGGGACCGAGGCCACGACGTCGCGCACGTTCTGAGCGTTCTTGAAGGTCGTGATTCCCGTGAAACTCACCAGCGATCCCGACTCGAGCACCTCGGCGGCCTCGGCGGACGTCCCGGTGAAGCAGTGGAAGACACCCCGGACCCTGCCGCGGTACGACGCCATGAACTCGAGGGTCTGGCGAAAGGCGTCGCGCTGGTGGATCACGCAGTTCAGCCCGTTCTCGGCCGCCACCTCGAGCTGCTGCCGAAACACCTCGCGCTGGCGTTCGCGGATGGCTTCCACGGCCGCGCCGCCGGCCTTCTCGCCCAGGCGGAACTCGTCGAGGCCGGTCTCGCCGATGGCGACGACGCGCGGATGCCTCGCCATGCGCCGCAGCTCGCCGGCGATGTCGCCGGTCTCCTCGTGCGCATGGTTGGGATGCACGCCGACGACCGCGAACACCTCCGGATGCCGCTCGGCCAGCTCGATCACGCGGCGGCTGCTCTCGAGGGTGGTGCCGACGCAGAGGATGCGCGTGATTCCCGCGTCGACCGCCCGGCGGATCACGTCGTCGCGGTCCTCGCGGAACTCGGGAAAATCAAGGTGGGCGTGGGTGTCGTAGTAGTGTTCGCTCATCACAGGACCGGTGCCTCGCGCGCGCACAGTTGCGCGAACCGGTCGAACAATGCCTCGATGTCATCCCGGCGCGCCAGCATCTGGCGCCATCGCTCGGGGACGGCATCGAGGCCCTGCTGGACGCCCGCGAGACCTCCGGCCACCGCCGCCGTGGTGTCGGCGTCCCCGCCGAGATTCACGGCGGTCAGCACGACATCCGTGTAGCTCCGGCCGTTCACCGCACACCACACCGCGGCGGTGATCGTGTGCACGACGTAGGCCGAGGTCTGCACATCCTGCGCCCGGACGGTGGCCAGCGGCGCGCGCGCCAGCACCTCGAAATGCTCGTGCTCCTCGAGGAAGGGGGCCTGATCGTACCAGACGGCAAGGTCGTTGCCGATCTCCGCCGCCGCCTCGCGGATGTCCATTCCCTGGAGCAGGCGCGAGATCAGGAGCGCGTAGAGGCCGCAGGCCATCTGCGCGCGCGGGTGGGCGTGCGTGATCGCCGAGGCGCAGTGCACGCGGTGCAGCAGTCCCTCCTCGCCCTCGTGCCAGTAGCGCAGCGCCAGCGGCAGGGTCCGCATCAGGGAACCATTCCCGTTGCTGCGCTCGCCGGTCCCGCCCGCCACCCGCACCGATTCCCCGCGGATGATCCGGTCCAGCGCGCTGCGGGTCGTCAGCCCGACATCGAAGACGTTGCCCCACGGAGTCCAGCACTCGCCCTTCATCCACGACGCGAAACGGCGCGCCATGTCCTGGAGGTCGAACCCGCCGAGCAGACTCTCCGCGGCGCAGAGCAGGAGCGAACTGTCGTCCGACCACGTTCCCGGGGGCTGATGCCATGTGCCGCCACCCCGCATCTCCCGCACCGGATCGGCGCGAAGCTCCTCCCGCGACTTGAATTCCACCGGCACGCCGAGGGCGTCGCCGACAATCGCCCCCCACAGTCCGCCGAGGGTGCGTTCTCGAAGTGCGAGCGCCTTCATGGCCAGGGGAATCTTGGACCCCAGCCTGCTCGCCGCCCCGTCCGAAGGCAAGTTTTCCGGGACCAGGTGCCCCGCGGGCGGGGACGAGACGTCCGAGCCCCGGGGGGAGGGGGATCACACGAGCCGGCCCTTCCAGCGGCGCGCCCCGGCTGCTAGCGTGCCCGCCCGGATGAAAACTTCCGACCGATGGAGCCGGTTCGCAGCCCTCTACCGCGAATGGCCTTCCTGCGGCCTCTCGATGGACCTGCGGCACATGGATTTCGCGGACGATTTCCTGCCGACCATGGCCCGGCCCATGACCGCGGCCCTCGAGGCGATGCAGCGGCTCGAGGCGGGCGAGATCGCCAACGTGGATGAGAACCGGATGGTCGGCCACTACTGGCTGCGCGACGCCCGCCGCGCCCCCACCCCCGACCTCCAGGAGGCCATCGCCTCCGCGATCGAGCAGGTGACCGAGTTCGCCGCCGACGTGCATCGCGGCGCCATCGCCGGAGAACGCGGCCCCTTCCGCCGCGTGCTCCTCATCGGAATCGGCGGGTCCGCGCTCGGACCGCAGTTCGTCTCCGCGGCGCTCGGCCATGCGCTGACCGACAAGCTCGCCGTCCACTTCTTCGACAACACGGATCCGGACGGCATGGATCGCACGCTCGCCCCGATCGTGGAGGACCTCGGCCGCACGCTGGTCATCGTGATCTCGAAGTCGGGTTCCACGCCGGAAACCCGCAACGGCATGATCGAGGCCCGCGACGCATGGCGCCGCGCCGGCCTCGCGTTCGAGAAGCATGCCGTCGCGGTCACGGAGGCCGACAGCCAGCTCGACCGCATGGCCCGCGAGCAGCGCTGGCTCGCGTCGTTCCCGATGTGGGAATGGGTCGGCGGGCGCACGAGCGTCACGTCCGCGGTCGGGCTGCTGCCCGCCGCGCTCCAGGGCATCCCGATCGAGCGCCTGCTCGAGGGCGCCCGCGCGTGCGACGAGGTCACCCGCTCCCCGGATCCGCTCCGCAACCCGGCCGCGCTCCTTGCCCTCGCATGGTATCACGCCACCTCCGGCCGCGGCGCGCGCGACATGGTGGTGCTGCCCTACAAGGACCGCCTCGAGCTTTTCTCCCGGTACCTCCAGCAGCTCGTCATGGAATCCCTCGGGAAGGAACTCGACCTCCAGGGCCGCGTCGTTCACCAGGGCATCAGCGTGTACGGCAACAAGGGGTCCACGGACCAGCACGCGTATGTCCAGCAGCTCCGGGACGGCATCCACAACTTCTTCGTGGTCTTCATCCGCGTGCTCCGCGGGCGCGCCGGCGATTCGCCCGAGGTCGAGAACGGCATCACCTCCGCCGATTACCTGAACGGTTTCCTCCTCGGCACCCGCGCCGCCCTCCACGAGAAGGGCCGGGAATCGCTCACCATCACCCTTCCCGAAGTCTCCCCCTTCACCGTCGGATCGCTCATCGCGCTGTTCGAGCGCGCGGTCGGGCTGTACGCCTTCCTGGTCGGGATCAACGCGTACCACCAGCCCGGCGTGCAGGCGGGAAAGACCGCGGCGGCCTCCATCCTGAAGCTCCAGGCGAGCGTGCTGGCCGCGCTGCGTTCGCAGCCGTCCGGCCGGACCGCGGTCGAGATCGCGCAGGCGATCGGCGCCGAGGACCCCGTGATGGTGTTCGACGTCTGCCAGCACCTCGCCGCGAACCATCCCGGCATCACGCGCTCCGGCGACGGGATCGACGCGCGGTTCGGTTCCACGTCGCGCTCGTGAGCGCCCCCGGTCGCCTCCAGATCTCCACCCTGCTCTACGCGTTCGACGCGGCGGATCGGGTCCTCCTCCTGAGCCGCGCCCGCGAACCGAACCGCGGCCTCTGGAGCCCGCCCGGAGGGAAGATCGAACCCGGCGAAGCGCCGCACCTCGGCGCCCGCCGCGAGGCGGCCGAGGAACTCGGCCTCGATCTCGATCCCTCCGACCTTCACCTCGCGGGGCTCGTCTCGGAAGCCGCCCCGCCGGGCGGCACCCACTGGCTGATGTTCCTCTACGAAGTCAGGCCCCGCCTCGCGCGGGTCCCCCCGCCGATCGGCGAGGGCGCCTTCGCCTTCTTTCACCGCGCCGAGATCGACGGCCTCGAGCTTCCCTCCACCGACCGCGAGTTCATCTGGCCGCAGTTCTGGCGTCATCGCGGCGGCTTCTTCGCCGCGCACTGCGAAATGCATCCCTCCGGCGGAGCAACATGGCAGCTCCTGGAATCGCGCACCGCCGGGTTTCCCGGTCCCGGGGAGCAGGCGCCCGCAGGAACCTGACCGCTTCGGGCGGAACGGCCGATTCCCGATCAGACCGGGGTCTTGCGCTTCTCGACGAGCCGGATCCCGCCGATCGTCATCCGCGCGTCCACCGCCTTGCACATGTCGTAGATCGTGAGGGCCGCCGCGGCCACCGCGGTCAGAGCCTCCATCTCGACGCCGGTCTGGCTGACCACGGTCATCCGCGCCGTGATCACGATCCGGTCGCGCGTCTCCGGGATCGCGAAATCCACGTCGGCGTGCGTGAGCGCGATGGGATGGCACAGGGGAATCAGTTCGGAGGTGCGTTTCGCGGCCTGGATCCCGGCGATCCGCGCGGTGGCGAGCACATTTCCCTTGGCCACCGCCCCGGACTCGATCCGCTCCAGCGTCGAGGGCTGCAGGAGGATCTCGCCGGCCGCCACGGCTTCGCGGCGCACCGCGGGTTTTCCCGACACATCCACCATGCGGACCTCGCCGCGTTCGTCGAGATGAGAGAAGGGCTTCATGCGTTCAGCCGTTGCCTGCGGCCTTCAGGGCGCGCTGTCGCAGGAAGAACTCCCGGAGCAGCGTGCGGCATTCCTCCTCGCGCACGCCCCCCGTGATCTCCGCGCGGTGATTGAAGGACGGAAACTGAAGCAGGTTCAGCGCCCCGCCGGCACAGCCCGCGCGGGGATCGGGCGCGCCGAAGACAACGCGGCCCACCCGCGCATGGACGATCGCGCCGGCGCACATCGGGCAGGGTTCCTTCGTCACGTAGAGCGTGCAGTCGTTCAGGCGCCAGTCGCCCACCGCCGCCTCCGCCTGCGTGATGGCAAGCATCTCCGCGTGCGCCGTGGCGTCCCTGAGCAGTTCCACCTGGTTGCACGCGCGCGCGATGATGCGGTTCTCCCGGACGATGAGCGCGCCCACGGGAACCTCGCCGGCGTCGAAGGCGCGGACGGCCTGACGGAGGGCCTCGCCCATCAGGTGGTGGTCACTGCCAAGATCGATGATCAGCTCGTCCGACACGTCCTGAAGAGAACCGAGTGCCCGTCGCGAAGCAAGCCGGAGGGAGCAGCATGGGTCGCTGGGCCGCGGGCGGGATCGGGATTGCGGGGACGCGCGGTGAAGGCGGAAGATGCGGCGGGATACGGGCGGGATTGAACGGGCATGGGGTGCGAGTTTTCTAAAGGAATTGGCAGTCGGAACTCCCTTAATGCGAGCGAGATAAAAATTTTCTGTAAGATTTGGCGATTTCCTGCGTTTTCCGTTCAGGTCGCCAAGCGAGCGTTGGGGTGGCGGGACGGCAGGCACAGCATGGCCTGTCGTTCCGCGAGAGTGCTTCGTCGGCTGGATCGCCATGCGATTCGCCGGCGGCACGGAACCAGGCGGGCCGGGCCGGGCCGAGAGGTCCGGTTCCGGCCCGCCCACACGCCGGCCGAGCCGCAGAGACCTTTGCAGACAGTGGATCCAACCGGCTGCCATTCGCGGGGAGCGAGGGGGCGTGCAGTGCGCGCGCCCCAGCGGGCTGTTCGCGCGTGCCCCGGCATCCGTTCGCCCCGTTCCCGTATTCGTCTCCGCATGGGGAGCGCGCGGGCGAGTGCGGGCACGACCGGGTGGAATCCAGACAATCTTGCCCTCATCCGGACTGGCCATTCCCGTCCGGGTGTTGCGCACCCCAGACCCACCCACAACACCGCGTCTTCGGACGCGGTGTCCCGAATGCAGAACGGGACCGTGCCGCGAGCCAAACGGGCGGGAATACTCCCGCCGGTTCGTCGCCACCCCGCGGCCGCCCCGTGAACCGTCAATGATCGAAAACACAAGCCCTCAGGGCGCCCATCAAGATCCCCACGCTTCCCGGATGCCGTTCCTCAGCGGGGAACCCGCCGTCAACCCGACGCTCCTCGACTGGAACTGGACGGATCCGTCCGGGCGCACGGCCGCATGGCTTGAGTACATCGGGCGCACGGCCCTTGTCCTCACCGGCCCGTACACCGGTCAGCGTTACTGCTTCACCCGGCCCGGCGCGCGCCTGCCCGTGGACATCCGCGATCGGCATGCGCTGCTGGCGGTGCCCGTGCTCCGCCCGGTCATGCGCTGACCACGGCCTCTCCCGGCGGGGGCGTCCCGCCGATGCATCCACGTTGGCCGCGCCGATTCCGGCGCGCGGCCGGCTTCCGCCTTCACGAGCCGCCGTCGCGACGCCACATTGACCGGCGCACGTGGATCAGGATTTCCAGACCCGTTTCGCCGGCATCGCGCGCCTTTACGGTCCCGCCGCGCTGAACCGCATCCGGTCCGCCCACGTCGCCGTGGTCGGGCTCGGCGGCGTGGGCTCGTGGACGGTGGAGGCGCTCGCCCGGTCAGGCGTCGGCGCCCTGACGCTGATCGATCTGGACGAGGTATGCCTCAGCAATGTCAATCGTCAGCTGCCGGCACTGGACGGCGCCATCGGCCAGTTCAAGGCGGAGGCGCTGGCCGAACGGGTGCGAACCATCAATCCGGCCTGCATCATCCGTCCGATCGTGGAGTTCTTCACGGAATCGAGCGCGGAACGCCTTCTGGAACCCGCATACCACGCCGTGGTGGACGCCATCGACCGGGTGGCCAACAAGGCCCGGCTGATCGCGGCCTGCCGCGACCGCAAGCTTCCCCTCATCGCCAGCGGCGGGGCCGGAGGGCGCACGGACCCGACCCGGATCCACGTCAAGGACCTCGCGGAGGTCACGCATGACCGTCTGCTTGCAGAAGTGCGCTCGCGCCTGCGTCGTGAGCACGGATTCCCGCCGGCCGGCCAGCGGATGGGAATCCCGTGTGTCGTGTCGTCGGAACCGCCCATCCCGCCCCGCATCGACGCGGGTGAATGCGCGGTTCCCGAAGAGCAGGCGCGCTCGCGCCGACTCGGGTGTGACTGGGGGTACGGATCGGCGGCGTTCGTCACGGGCGCGTTCGGGCTCGCGACGGCCGCATGGGTGATTCGGCACATCGTCGAGCGGCCCGCGGAACAGGATCGGGCGGAAGGCACGGACCCGCTCCGGCGTCCATGAGAGGGAGGCGGATTCGCCGGGAACGATTGCGGCGGCGGGTTTCGGCGGTACTCTCACCGCCGTGACACGCCGAGCGATTCTCGTACTGACCGCGGCGATCGCTGCCGTGCTGAGCGCCTTGCATCCCATGAACCTCACGGCTTCCGACTCCTCGAACGCGTCCACCTCCACGCCCGCGGCGGGCGAGGAACGCATCACCTTCGGCGGTGGCTGTTTCTGGTGTCTCGAGGCGGTGTTCCAGCGTCTGAACGGGGTGACGAAGGTCGTCTCCGGTTACGCCGGAGGGAACGTTCCGAACCCCACCTACGAACAGGTGTGCTCGGGAGACACCGGCCATGCGGAGGTCGTCCAGATCACGTATGACCCGTCGAAGATCACCTTCGATCGTCTGCTCGAGATCTTCTGGGCCGCGCACGACCCGACCACGGTCCTCGAGGAGGACGTGTTTCGTCACGGGAAGTTCTATCCGAAGGGAACGCCCTACCAGGGGGGTGACATCGGGACCCAGTACCGTTCCATCCTCCTGTACGAGAACGATGCGCAGAAGGCCGCGGCCGAGGCCTCCATGAAGAAGGCCCAGGCCGACTTCAAGAAACCCATCGCGACCGAGATCGTGCCGCTGACGAAGTTCTATCCGGCCGAGGATTACCACCAGAACTACTACAACCGGAACAAGGACCGGAACCCCTACTGCAGCGTGGTGATCACGCCGAAGCTCAGCAAGCTGCTGAAGGCGGGCATGATCGAGGAGAAGCCGACGCTGTAATCTCCCTCTCCGGTCCGGGACCCGCCGTCCGGCGGACGGGGGTCGGGAGCCCGCGCACGCGACGCACCGCGCATCACGCGGCACGCGCCGCGCGTCACGCGGGCGCGGCTCAGAGCGTCACTCGACGGAAGGCAGGCGCAGCCGGAAGAAGCGGTTCGCGTCCGGATCCACGGGAACCGTGGCGCGGAACTGGTCGCCTTCCTGCGCGGGCACCACCGGAACGGGCTGCCACTGCGCATCGGGGCCGAGCTGGCTGCTCGACTCCAGCACGTACCCGACGGCGCTCACGGGCCACCGGAATGTGATGTCGCCATCCTCGCGTTCCACGGTCATGAGGACGCCTCCGGATCCCTGGACGACGAAGGACTCCTGGCTGACGGCGATGCCGTCGAGCGTGGTGACCGCGATGGGCCCGGTGGTTGCGCCCGGGGGCACGGTAGCCTGCAGCTGGGAAGGTGACACCACCGTGAACGTGGCCTCCACGCCGTTGAACTCCACCTCGGTGGCCGTGGCGAAGCCCGCCCCGTTCACCGTCACGGCCGTGCCCGGCCCGCCCGAGGACGGCGTGAACGACGTCACCTGGGGCTGAGCGCCTTCCACGAGGAAATTCGCGGCGGACTCGATCTCCGAGCCGGCCTCCGTCCGGATGCGGAACCTTCCGCTGTACGCATTGAGCGGAATGACCACACGGACGTTCGTGGAGCTGAGCACCGTGGAATTCACGTCGAGCCCCGCGAGCCGCACCCACGCGAGGTTGGTGAGACCGGCGCCGAAGAGCTGGACCGTGGAACCGCGGGGCCCGCTCAGCGGCGAGAAACCGTCGAGGACCGGTTCCACCGTGAACACGGAGGTGCTCGACACCGCCCCGGCGTCGGTCACGACGCGGATCGGCCCCGTGGTGGCGAGCGCCGGAACCACCGCCGTGATCCGTGTTGCCGATTCGATGGTGAACTGGGCGTCCACACCGTTGAACTGAACCGCCGTCGCGCCGTCGAGGTTCTGGCCGTTGATGGTGATGGTATCGCCGCGGCTGCCGGTCGTGGGAAACACGGAGGAGATCTGCGCCGGCAGCACGAACGAGGTTTCCGTCTGGAAGGTGCCATTGGTCGTGACCACCGTGATGGGACCGGTGCGCGCTCCCGCGGGCACCACCGTCCGTATCTGCATCGATGAATCGAGGGTGAACTCGGCCGCCACGTCTCCGAAGCGAACGGCGGTCGTTCCATGGAATCCGCCGCCCTGGAGGACGACATTGGTGCCCTGCCGCCCGGACGTCGGACTGAAGGCGATCACGCGCGGCAGCACGATGAACTGGTTGCTGCTGACCGCGACCCCCGCCGGAGTCACCACCTGGATGAACGAGTTCACGGCGTTGGTGGGGACATGGACCACGAGATTCGTGGGCGACTCGATCGTGTAGCGCGCGAGCGCCTCGCCGAAGCCGACCTGGACGGCGGTTCCCAGATTGTTGCCGAACACGTTCACGGCATCGCCAGGGCGGCCGCGGTCCGGATCGAATCCGGAGACCGCCGCGGGCACGATGAACGGATCCAGAGACGTCGCGGTGCCGGCCTCGTTGACCACACTGATCGGGCCGGTGGTGGCGTTCGTCGGAACGACGGCGACGAGCTGATTGATGGCCGTGACCTGGAATGCGGCGGGCTCCCCGTTGAACAGGACCGACGTGACACTGCCGCGCCCGCCGGGCGCGTTCGCCCCCATGTTCGGCCCGCTGATCGTCACGAACGTGCCAGGCACGCCGGTGGCCGGTTCGAACATCTCGATCCGCGGCACGGCGACAAAGATCTGCTGGCTCGTCGCCCACTGCCCGGCAAACACCGAGATCGGACCGGTGAATGCATTGCCCGGAACCCGGGCCCGCACCTGTCCCGCCGAGGCGGAAACGATCGTGCCGGGGGCATCCATCGAGCCGAACAGGACGACGGTCGCGTTCTGAAGGCCGGAACCGGTGATGGTGACTTCCGTGCCGGCCGGCCCCGCATCCGGCGTGAAGCCGAAGATCGTGGCGGCACGAGCCGCGCTGCCCATCATGAGGAGCGCGGCGATGCATCCTGAGGCGAAGTGACCTTTGCCCATAGCGTCGCAAGATGACACCTCCGGCCGATCACGCCAGTCCCCGGGAGGGGCAATCCCTTCAGGGCGAACAGGCTGGCGTTTTCCCGCCGGCGCGATCCATCGCGCCCTCCCTCGACACGACCGCGCGGGGACGATCGATCGAAACGCTTGCCTGCCGCGGCCGCCGGGCGTTCACTCGCCTCGCTTCGCAAGGTCGCGCTCCGCGGGTGGACCCGACAGGCGGCGGTATGACGAGCGTCACTTCCACAAGGGAACCTTGGGGGCCATGGCTCACTCTCGCGCTCGGCGGCGCGATCTTCATCCTCTACACGGGGGCGCAGGTGATGGGGATGGCCCCGCGGCTGGTCCTCGCCGCCATGGCGGGCACGCCGTCCGAGAAGCTGCCGCAGCTCGTCTATGAAGGCCTGAACCTGTCGATCGCCCTGCTGACAGGCCTTCCGGTGATGCTGCTGGCATGCGGAGGGCTGGCATCCCTCCGCGCGGGGATCCCGATCCAGGAATACCTCGCGATCTATCCCGTCCGCCTCCGGACGCTCGCGGGCTGGACCGCGGTGATGATCCTCACCGCCCTCGCGCTCTCCACCCTCAACAATCACTTCGACCGCGTTCCGCCGGAGTTCGTCATCCACTCCGTCAGAACCGCGGGATATCCCCCGCTCTTCTGGTGCGCGATCGGAATTGCGGCTCCGCTCGCCGAGGAGGTCTTCTGCCGGGGCTTCCTGTACAAGGGGCTCGCCGCCTCCCGCATCGGCCCGCCCGGCGCGATCCTCGTGACCTCCCTGCTCTTCATGATCCTGCACGCCGGACAGTACGATTGGGTGGACCTCGTGCAGGTCGGGCTGGCCGGCCTGCTCTTCGGCGTCGCGCGCGCCCGCACCGGATCGATTCTGCCGCCGGTGGCGATGCACATGGGGCTCAACTTCACCTCCCTGGTCCTGCTCTTCATTGAGGATCGCGTCTGACCGGGCGGCGCGAGCGCGTCCTCCCCGCGCCGAAGCCCCACGCCCCCGCACGACCCGGGCCGCCCGCGCGCAGGCAGCGACGCCGCGTGTTGCCGCCGGTTGGCTTTGACCGGCTTCTTGTCGCCCGGCATCTTGGCGCCTCGCCATGATCTCGATCCTTACGCGCACAATCGTCCTCGCGTGGCTCACGACAGCCGTCGCGTCCGCACAGGATTGGCCGCACTGGCGCGGTCCCAACTTCAACGGCTCGGCGCCGGAGCAACCTCTGCCCGACCGGTTCGGCAAGGAGGAGGGTGTCGCATGGAAGACCCGGATGCCCGGGGAAGCCGCCTCCACCCCGATCATCATGGGGGACCGCATCTTCATCAGTTCCGTGGACGCATCCACCCGGTCCCTGCTCGCGTTCGCGCTCGATCGCAAGACCGGGAAGGAACTCTGGCGGCACAAGATCGCCGACGGCGACCGTCGTGATGAACGGAGCAACTACGCCTCGCCGTCGCCCACGACCGACGGCAGGCACGTCTGGTTCTTCTACGGTCAGGGGGACCTGGTCGCGTTCACCGTCGAGGGCGAGGAGGTCTGGCGGCGTAACATCGAGCGGGATCACGGACAGTTCGCGTTCCAGTGGACCTTCTCCTCCAGCCCGCTGCTCTTCGACGGACGTCTGTATCTCCAGGTCCTGCAGCGCGATGTTCCCGTCCACGGCCGCGGCCGCCGTGGCGGGGAATCCTACCTGCTGGCGATGGATCCCGAGACCGGCAGGGACCTCTGGCGTCACGTTCGTCCCTCCGACGCCCGGGCGGAGTCACTCGAGGCCTTCAGCTCGCCCGTTCCTTACACCTGGGAGGGCCGCACCGAGATCCTCATCGCCGGCGGCGACTGCATCTCCGGACACGATCCCGAAACCGGCCGCGAATTCTGGCGGTGGGGCACATGGAATCCGCGCCGCATCGAACACTGGCGTCTCGTGCCCTCCCCCGTGGCGGGCGACGGGATCATTCTCGCCTGCGCGCCGAAGCGCGAACCCGTGTACGCCATCAAGGCCGGCCAGAACGGCACCCTTGCGGACTCCGGCTACGCGTGGAAGAGCGCCGACCGCGAGGTTTCCTCGGATGTTTCCACTCCCCTGTTCTACCGCGGCCGGTTCTTCGTGCTGAACAGCGACGACAAGTACATCAGCTGCGTGGACCCCGCGACCGGCAAACCCCACTGGATCGGCGAGCTGCCCGGCGCCAAGATCGAGTCCTCACCCACCGCGGCCGACGGCAAGATCTACTGCATCAGCCACTCGGGCGAAGTCTTCGTCATCGGGGCGGGCGACAAGTTCGAACTCCTGCACTCGGTGAGAATGGGTGAACCCCGCGACCGCGAGGTGCGTTCCTCCATCGCGATCGCCCACGGACAGTTGTTCATCCGCACCGGCTCGATGCTTTACGCCGTCGGGCCGAAGGCCTGACCCCCACTTCCTGAATCCCTCACGAACCGCCGCCCGCCGGCAGCACAAACACGCTGGCGGCGGGCAGGCGGAAATCCAGCGTGGCACCCGGGGAGTGTGCCACCGCCGGATCCTGGAGGAAGGCCGTCACGCGCGTCCCATCCGAAAGGCGCAGCGCGTAACGCTCCACCTCCCCGAGATACAGCACTTCCTCGAGCACGCCACGGAGCGTGTTCACGCCTTCCCCCGGGCGGGGCGTCAACCCGCCCGCGACGGCCGCGAGACCCTCCTCCGCCCGAAGCGACTCCGGCCGGAAACCGACATCGACCACGTGCCCCGGGGCGAATCCGTCCGCGGCGGCCCGGACAATGCCGATGGCGGTGTCCACCCGGATGCCCTGCCCGTCACGTTCCAGCACGCGGCCGCGGAGCCAGTTCACCTCCCCCATGAACTCGGCGACGAACCGGTTGCCGGGGTGCCGGTAGAGTTCGCGCGGGGTGCCCACCTGCTCCACCAGCCCGTCCCGCAGCACGGCGATGCGGTCCGCCATCGACAGCGCCTCCTTCTGGTCGTGAGTCACATAGATCGTCGTGATTCGCGTCTCGCGGTGAATGCGCCGGATCTCGTCGCGCATCTCGAGCCGCAGGCGGGCATCGAGGTTGGAGAGCGGCTCATCCAGAAGGAGAACGTCGGGACGGACCACGAGCGCGCGCGCCAGGGCCACTCGCTGCTGTTGTCCGCCGGAAAGCTGATTGGGCGTGCGCTCCGCGTAGGCCTCCATCCGGACGGTCCTGAGCGCCTCCATGACCCGGGCCTTGCGCTCGGCCGCGGGCACGCGCCGCACTTCGAGGCCGTACGCGACATTCCCGGCGACGGTCAGGTGCGGCCACAGCGCGTAGTTCTGGAATACCATTCCCGTGTTCCGCCGGTGCGGCTCGACCCCGTTCATGGCCCGGTCTCCGAAGCGGATCTCGCCCGAGTCAGGTTCGTAGAAGCCCGCGATCGTTCGCAGCAGCGTGGTCTTGCCGCATCCGGAGGGCCCCAGCAAAAAGAAGAACTCCCGGTCCGCGACTTCGAAGCTCGCCTCGCGCAGCACGGGGGTTGCGCCGAAGCGTTTGCTGATCCTGTCGATTCGAAGTTCCATCCGCGGTCTTCCGGCGCCCGGCCGCGCTGTCCGCCGCCCGCGCCCATGCCTTGCGGGATCCGCGGGAACGACGCAGTGGACCGAGCCTTGCCGGGTGTTCCCCGCCTTGTCCATTCCCGAAGGCGCGGGACACTCGGTTCGGGATTCAGGCTGAGTGAGTGCGGGACCGGACCATGGGTCGAGTCGCATCCGAACCAGCGTGAAGGAAGGTGATCGGACCCATTGCCCGCCCGCGTCGTTTGTGGGTAGCGTGGGCGCATGTCCCATGGCCCGAACCGCCGCGCGTTTCTCGGGAGACTCCTCGGCGCGTCCGCTGCCGTGGCGGCACCGTGGGTCGTTCCGTCGCGATGTCTCGGTCGCGGGGGCGCTTCCGTCGCCCCCTCCCGGCGGGTTGCGGTGGGCATCATCGGCACGGGCCGCCAGACGATGCATGCGAACCTCCCCGGTTTCCTTCGCGAGCCTGACGCCCAGGTCGTCGCGCTTTGCGACGTCGATGCATGGCGCCTCGAGGAGGCGCGCAAGATGGTGGAGGCCCACTACGCCGGGTCGCGGAAGTCCGGCGCCTATTCCGGCTGCGATGTGCACCGTGACTGGCGCGAACTCATCGCGCGCGACGACATCGACGCCGTCATGATCGCCACGCCGGATCACTGGCACGCCATCATGGCCGTGGCGGCCCTGCGCGCGGGAAAGGACGTCGCCTGCGAGAAGCCGCTGACGCGCAACATCGCGGAGGGCCGCCGCATCGTCGAAGCGGTCCGCGAGAACGGTCGCGTCTTTCGCACGGACTCGGAGTTTCGCTGCATCCGCGCGTTTCATCGCGCGGCGGAACTGGTCCGCAACGGGCGCATCGGGAGACTCCGTCGCATCGCGACCGGCACGCCCACGGACAAGACGCTGCCCCCCCAGCCCGAGATGCCGGTCCCGCCGGAACTCGACTACGATCTCTGGCTGGGTCCCGCGCCGGAGGCGCCCTACACCGTCCGGCGCGTTCATCCGCGCCACGATCACAGCGGCCGGCCCGGCTGGATCACCATCCGCGACTACGCCGACGGCATGCTCGCCAACTGGGGCGCGCACCTGAACGACATCGCCATGTGGGGCAACGACACGGATCACACCGGTCCGGTCGAAGTCCATGCGGAAGGCACCTTCCCTCCCGCGGAGAATCTCTGGAACGTCGTCCAGACGTTCGATGCCCGCTTCGTGTTCGCGAACGGAGTCGAACTCACCTGCAGGACGGATCAACCCTACCTCAGGTTCGAGGGCGAAGAGGGAACCATCACGGTCCGGTACCCGAATGACATCCGGTGCGATCCCCCGGAACTCCTCGAATGGACACCGGGCCCGGACGATCTCCGGCTTCCGTTCAAGCACAGCGAGAAGCGCGACTTCCTTGACGCGGTCGCCTCGCGCAGCCAGCCCCTCTACGACGCCGAGGCGGGCCACCGCGCCGCCTCACTCTCGCACCTCGCGCTCGCGGCAATCGAGCGCGGCCGCGGATTCCGCTGGGATCCTGACACCGAGACCGCTCCGGAAGACCCGGAGATCGACAAACTGCTCGCCCCCCGTCCCCCGCGCGCACCATGGACCCTGTAGTACCCGCGGCCCGGCGGGATCCATCCCGCATCCGGACCACGACCGTCGGATCCTATCCCGTGCCCGAATGGCTCGTGGCGCTGCCCTCCGAGCAGGCGCTCGTGGACGCGACCCGGGTTGTCTTCGACACCCAGCGCCAGTGCGGAATCGACCTTCCCACCGACGGCGAACTCTACCGCTTCGACATCAATCATCCCGACACCAACGGGATGATCGAATACTTCGTCCGCCGCCTCGGGGGCGTTCGCACCGACATCGGATGGCGCGATGTCGTCGCATTCCGCGCCCGACCCGAGATGCGGTTCCGGAGCCGTCCCGCGGGCGTGGTCACCGGGGCGATCACCGAGGGCACCCTCAACCTTCCCTCGGATGCGGCACGCGCCGCCAACGTTGCGGGCGGGCCCTTCAAGTTCACGCTGACGAGCCCCTACATGCTGGCCCGCACGCTCCTCGACGCCCACTACGGAAATCTCGAGCCGCTCGTGCTCGCCATCGCCGACGCGCTTGCGGCGCAGGCGAAAGACATCGACGCGGCCTGCGTGCAGGTGGACGAGGCCAACGTTCCCGGCAGTCCCGAACACGGCTCCCTCGCCGCGGCAGGCATCAACCGGGTCCTCGAGGCCGTGCGCGGGGAGAAGGCCGTCCACCTGTGTTTCGGCAATTACGGCGGTCAGACCATTCAGCGCGGCACATGGTCCGCACTCATCCAGTTCCTGAATGCGCTGGCCGCCGACCATCTTGTCCTCGAGCTGGCGCATCGTCCTCCGTCCGAGATGGAGGCCCTCCGTGACCTCGACCCCCGCCTCGGCGTCGGGATCGGCGTCATCGACATCAAGGCCAACGAGGTGGAGTCACCCGACGACATCGCCCGGAGGATTGAGCGCGCCGAGAAACTCCTCGGCCCCGGCCGTATCCGTTTCGTCCACCCCGACTGCGGTTTCTGGATGCTCAAGCGTTCCGTGGCCGACAGGAAGATGGCCGCCCTCGCGAGGGGGCGCGACCTCTACCTCGGCCTCGCCCCCCGATGACTCCGCGCGTCACGGTCGAAGGCTTCGAGTTTCACAGCCAGCCCACGCGCACGCGCTTTCCCTTCCGCTACGGGATCGCGAGCATGACCGAGGTCCCCCACCTCTTCGTGCGCGCCCGCGTGACCGTGGACGGCCGCCCTTCGACCGGCCTTGCCTCCGAGGGGCTCCCTCCCAAGTGGTTCACCAAGGATCCGCACACCACGTTCGCCGAGGACCTCCCGGTGATGCTGCGGGTCATCGGGCGCGCAGCGGAGTTCGCGCGCGATGCGGGAGGCGAACCGCTCCCCTTCTTCCGTCTCTGGCAGGCGGTGCACGAGCGTCAATCCGAATGGGCGCGCCGGAACGCCATCCCGCCACTGCTCACCGCGCTCGGGGTGAGTCTCTGCGAACGCGCCATTCTGGACGCCCTCTGCCGCGCATTGGCCCTGCCGCTTCACCATGTCGTGCGAGCCAACCTTCTCGGGATCGACCTCGGCGACATCCATGCCGGGCTGCGCGGCGCCACGCCGGCCGAGTTCCTCCCGGCCAGGCCGCTCGACACCGTCATCGTTCGGCACACGGTGGGACTCGGCGATCCGCTCACGCCCGATGACATCCCGCCCGGCGAGAGACTCGACGACGGACTCCCCCACGACCTGCTCGCGGTCCTGCGCGCCTGCCGCACCCGCGCGCTCAAGATCAAGCTGTCCGCGGACCTCGACCGCGACGTCGCGCGCCTGGGCGAGATCGCCGCGCTGCTCGAGCAAGAGGCGCCGGACGCCGCCATCGTCACACTCGACGGCAACGAGAACTTCCGGAGCTTCGCCGGGTTCAGGGACTACTGGTCCGCGCTTTCCGCCGCGCCCGAGGTCCAGCCCATCCTCGAGCACACCATGGTGGTGGAGCAGCCCGTCCATCGTGACTGCGCGCTCGCGGAGGAGGCACGCACCGCGCTCGCCGGATGGACCGATCATCCGCCGATCATCATCGACGAGTCGGACGCCACTCCCCACGATCTGCCGCGCGCGCTCGGCCTGGGTTACGCGGGCACCAGCCACAAGAACTGCAAGGGCATCATCAAGGGGATCGCCAGCGCCTGCCTGATCGAGGTTCACCGCCGCTCCGGGCGTCCGGCAGTACTGACCGGCGAGGATCTCTGCAACCTCGGGCCGGTGGCCCTGCTTCAGGACCTGGCCATGATGGCCCTGCTCGGCATCGGCAATGTCGAGCGCAACGGCCATCACTACTTCCGCGGACTCAGTCCATGGCCCGACGACTGGCAGGAAACCGCCCGCGCGGCACACCCGGACCTGTATGTTCGCGACCCGGCGGGTTTCGTGCGGCTCGACGTGCGCGACGGGTTCCTCCGGCTCGAGTCCGTAAATCGCGCTCCCTTCGGCTGCGCCCCGCTGCTGGATTCAGCACGTTTTCCGCCCCAACCGCTGCCCTGAATGCCCCGCATCCTCTCCCGGAAACCGCCCTGCCGCCAGGCAAGGATCAGACTTGCCATTCCAGCGCGAACGCGCACCGTCCACGATGTGTCGGCAGGCGACACCAAGAAAATCCCCCAGTATTCCCGTATGAAATCACTGCTCCTGTCCACGATCGCAGCCCTCGCGCTGGCACTCCCCGCCACCGCTGAATGGAAGACCGATTTCGAGGAAGCCAGTCAGCAGGCGAAGAAGGAAAACAAGGTCATGGTGCTCAACTTCACCGGCTCCGACTGGTGCGGCTGGTGCATCAAGATGAAGGACGAGACCCTGAACCTGGAAGCGTTCAAGGAGTACGCCAAGAAGAACCTCGTGCTCGTCGAGGTGGACTTCCCGCACGAGAAGAAGCTTCCGGCCGAGCAGGTCGCCGCGAACAAGAAGCTCAAGGACAAGTACAACATCCGAGGCTACCCGACCTTCCTGATCCTGAGCCCCGAGGGGAAGGAAATCGGCCGTCAGGTGGGATACCTCCCGGGCGGCCCCGAGGCGTTCATCGCCAAGATCGAGGAGTTCAGGAAGACCCCGGCGAAGGGCCCCACCACCTGAACGGACCATCGCCTGCGGGGCCCGTCTGACAGGACAGCCTCGCGACGCGGGTCATGTTTCCGTCCGGCACGTCACCGGACGCTGAACCATCCCCCCCGAGAACCGGGCGCACCGGCCGAGGATTCCCCTCGGCCGGTTCTGTTTTCACCCGGGCCGCAAAGGATTCCCGGGTGTCCGGCCAGTTCGGAGTTGTTTCCCAACCCGGATCAGCATAGGTGCACTCGCACCTGATGAATCACCGGGGCGACAAACTGGCGGTTCGGATCCTGCTCGGTCTGGTCGTGGGCGTGGTGGCCGGAACGATCGTCGTGGGCATCGGATCGCCGGGTCTGCTCCGATACGCGCGCTGGTTCGCCACCGCGATCTGCGATCCGCTCGGGCGCATCTTCCTCGGGCTGCTGTTCTTCGTGGTGGTTCCCCTCGTGTTCGCATCGCTCGCGCTGGGCATCGTTCAGCTCGGCCGCCTCGACCGGCTCGGCCCCCTCGCGGGCCGCACCTTCGCGATCTTCGCGCTCAACATGGTGATCGGGGTCACGATCGGCCTGGTCCTCATGAACCTCGTGCGTCCCGGGGGGCGCATCGATCCGGAGACGCGCGAGACGCTGCTCGCCGAGTTTCGGGACACCGCCGCCAGCGCGCAGGAGACGGCCGCCGCGGCGCCGGAGATCAGCCTCGGCACGCTCGTGGACATGTTCTTTCCGAGGAACCTCGCCCGCTCCGTGGTTGACTTTCAGCTCCTGCCCCTCATCGCGTTCGCGATCCTGGTCGGCATGGCGGGCACACAGCTTCCGCCGCCGGAACAGGAGGTGCTCAAACGGGTGCTCACCGTCATCGCGGACCTGATGACGCACATCGTCCACTACGCGCTGATCATCGCGCCGGTCGCCGTGGCCGCGATGGTGTTCAGCGTGGCCGTGAAACTCGGCATCGGCTTTTTCGTCGGAAAACTCCTCGTGTTCGTCCTGGTCGTGCTCGGCGGGATCGCCCTCCACCTGTTCGGGACCATGTCGGTTCTGGTTTCCGTGCTCGGACTCCGTTCCCCACGCGAATTCTTCCGGGCGGTGAGCGCCATTCTCGTGACGGCCTTCTCGACCAGTTCGAGCAGCGCCACCCTTCCCACCTCCATCCGGCTGACGCAGGAGAAGCTCGGAGTCTCACCGAGCACCGCCGGTTTCGTACTACCCCTCGGCGCCACCATGAACATGAGCGGCACGGCGCTGTACGAGGGTTGCGTCGTCCTCTTCGTCGCGCAGGTGTTCGCGGGGGCGATGCCGATCGTCCAGCAGGTCACGCTCGTGCTGCTCGCCGTGCTCAGCGCCGTGGCCGTCGCCGGAATCCCGGGAGGCTCGCTCCCCCTGATCGTCGGACTGCTCGCGAACTTCGGCCTGCCGCCCGAGGGTATCGCGCTGGTGATCGGGGTCGATCGCATCCTCGACATGGCGCGCACCGCGCTGAACGTCGGCGCCGACGTCGCCACGAGCGTCATCGTGGACCGCTCCATCAACGGCGCCGCCGCTCCCCCGCCAGCCTTCGAGTGACCCCGCTCCCGGGGCGCGGCCTCGCGCGCGGGTGGTTCCCGCTTCATCTGCCGGCCCGGGCAGGGCACCCTCGCCCCCGTTGAGTCACCAGGAGACGTACTATCGGCACAATGAGGCCTACGCCGAGTTCCTCGCGGGCTGGGACGCCGCGTTCTACTCGAAGTACACCGACGCGCTCCGCCCCGAACGCCATGGCGGCCGCGTCCTCGACGTGGGGTGCGGCGTCGGCCAGGTGATCGGCCGCCTCACGGCCGACGGCATCGAGGCACACGGCGTCGAGGTCTCCGAACCCTCCCTCCAGCGGGCGCTCGCCGTCTGTCCGAACGCCCGTCTCTACGACGGGCGCAGGCTGCCCTACCCCGATCAGCATTTCGCGTCCGTCGGCACCCTCAACGTGCTCGAGCACGTCGACGAGCCCGAGTCGTTCCTGCGGGAGATGGTCCGCGTCGCCGAGCCGGGAGGGCGCATCGTCGTCAGCAGCCCCAACTTCCTTCGCGTTGTCGGGCCCGGGTATCATCCCCGCATGCGGGGCGTTCGCAATCGTCTCCACAATCTCCGCGCCCTTCTTTCGCGACGCCGCCGGCTGCGGCGTGACGCGGAGACACCCATCCGCTTCGAGCGCATGCAGCCGATCGTACGCGAGCCGTTCCAGCCGGATGACGACGCGATCGTCGTCACCAACCCGCTCGACATCGCCGCCGTCCTGAGGCAGGCGGGCTGCTCGATCGAACGGGTCGAATGCACGGACCGCCATGTGCCCGCCCCCATCGACTGGCTGCTCAACGCGACCCCGTTGCGCTGGGGCATGTTCAATGCCTTTGTCGTGGCACGCCGGCGCCGCGGATGACCCCTATGAACCCCGCCTGCCCGCTCACGCCCCCCCGTCCGCGCGTTCCGCGACGGGCGGGTATCCATCGAGCCCTCGCGTTCACGGCGCTCGTGCTCGTCGGAATCCAGCCGACTCCGGGCGGAGAACCGCGTGCGGACGTTTCCGGAAACCAGCCGGCCGAATCGATGCCGCAGGAACAGGAACACCTCATCCGCTTCGGGAAGGTCGAGGTGGATCCACACCGGCGCACCGTCAGCGTCCCCGCCCGCCTTCACATGACCAACGGCATCCTCGAGTACGTTCTCGTGACGGAGTACGGCAAGGCCCACGAAAGCCTGCTCCTGACCGAATGCCGCGCGGTCGAACTGCAATCCGCGCTGCTCCTCCTGCATGCGCGCCCGACCGGCGCTGCCGGCCTTTCGCTCGCCGCGGACCACCTGCCGTCCTCCAGCCTCGTTCACGTGAGCGTCACGTGGACCGGCCCCGACGGGACACCGGTCGAACGCCCCGTGCACGAGCTCATCCTGCTCGAGTCCGGGCGTCACCCCGACGCTTCCGAACCGGCTCATGCCGTCCCCATGCCTCCGGGCCCATGGCTCTTCAACGGCTCGGGATTCTCCGTGGAAGGCTTCATGGCCCATTTCGAAGGTTCCCTCGTGTCCCTGATCACGGATCCCGCCGCGATCATCAACAACCCGCACCCCGACCGCGAAGACGACGAGATTCACATCCCGGCGCCGGCGCGCCTGCCACCGCTCGGCACCGAGGTCCGGCTGGTTCTCCAGCCGGAGGCGGCCGGGAAACCCGCGGAGGCCCTGCCGTGAACACCCGCGCCTTCGCCGCCCCGCGGCCGTCCAGGAAAACGTCTTCGCCCGGCGCCCTCCTGTGGGCGCTGGGCGTGCGAACCACGCGGGACGCGGAGGACGCGGTGTCCGAGCTGATGCACCGCCTCTCGGGCGAGCCCGCGGTGGTCACATGGGATCTGAAGTCCGGTCTCAGCACGGTGACGGTGTTCACGCGGCGGGAGGAACTCGCCGCCTTGAGGCCCGTGCTCCGCGCCGAGCTGGATGCCATTGCCGAATGCGGCCTCGAGGTCGCTCCGGCCCGCATCTCGTGGCGCAAGGTGCCTCCCGCGGACTGGTCCGAGTCATGGAAGAAGCACTTCAAGCCCCTGACGATCGGCGGCCGGCTGGTCGTGAGGCCGAGCTGGGCGCGCACGAGGCTTCCGCCGGATGCGGTCGAGCTCGTGCTCGATCCGGGCCTGAGCTTCGGCACCGGCCAGCATGCCACCACGCACTTCTGCCTCCGCGAGATCGTGCGCCTCGCGCGCACGAAGCCGCGCCTCTCGCTGCTCGATGCCGGCACGGGTTCCGGAATCCTCGCGATCGCGGCGGCGAAGCTCGGTTGCGCGCCCGTTGCGGCGTTTGACTTCGATCCCGAATCCGTCGCGATCGCGCGGCGCAATGCACGGGACAACGGCGTTGGCGACACCGTCCGGGTGAGCCTGCGAAACGTCGCGCGGCTGCCGGATCGGCCCCGTCGTCCATGGGACATCGTGTGCGCGAACCTGACGGCCGACCTGCTCGACAAACACGCCGAACGCCTCCTCGCGCAGGTCGCGCCCGGCGGTTACCTGCTGCTCGCGGGAATCCTCGCGGAAGAGTTCTCGACCATCGAGCGACGGTTCACCGCCCTCGGCGCGGAACCCGTGCGCAGCCGCAGGGAGCGGGAGTGGCGGTCCGGCAGTTTCCGGCGTCCCGAATCGGGACGGGCGTGACCGTTCCCCCTCCTGCGCGCCAGGCCACGGTGGCCCTGGGAGGCGCCCCACAGGCTTGACGCAGGCCCCCGTAATCCCGTTCCGTTGTCGCCAGTTCGCCACGCAACCCTTGACAAGCATCATGAATCGGACCCTGGCGGTCACCTTCTCAGCGATTCTCGCGGCATGGATGATCCCCGCCGCAAGCCACGCGCAGCTCGCCGATTCGCGCACGGACTTCTCCGGAACCCAGGGACAGGACGGCTGGTTCTATGGTTACCGCAGCTACACGCTCGACGGCGGCGGGGACAACTACGACCCGGTCATCTCGTTCTTCCCGTTCTCCGGGGGCGAAGGCCTCGGGCCATGGGATGGCTTCAGCCAGATCTGGGACGAGACAACCTCGCAATGGGACCTCAACACGGCAGCAGAAGGCCCGTGGACGGTCATCGGCGAGGAATCCGTTCACCCCAACGGCGACAACAGCTTCCCCTTCGAGGAACAATGGGTCATCCGCCGTTGGGAAGTCTCCGGTCTGTCCGGGGAAACGGTCCTCTCGGTGGTCTGGCACACGCGCAAGCAGGCCGCCGGCGGCAATGGAGTCACGGCCGGCATCTGGCTCGACGGCACCCGGATCGCCTCGGCCGCCATCGCCGGCAGTGACACGATCGGCGTCACGCGAACCAATTACGTCACCGTCCAGAACGGTGACTTCATCGATCTGGTCCTGGCCCCCGTCGGACCCGGAGGCGACCGCGCCGACAGCTCCGACGGCGCATTCCACTGGATGGTGATCGATATCCCGGAGGATTCCGACGGCGACGGACTTCCGGACCCATGGGAACTCCTCTACGCCGACAGCCTCGAAACGCTCTCCGGATCCGGGGACGCCGATTCCGACTCACTCACCGACGCCCAGGAACTCAGCCTCGGCACGAGCCCGATCAACCCCGACACCGACGGCGACGGCCTGAAGGACGGGGTCGAAACCAACACCGGAATCTACGTGGGCGAGAACGACACCGGCACCGACCCGCTCAATCCGGACACGGACGGCGACGGCCGTCTCGACGGGGACGAGGTCCTCGGCAATCCCCGAACGGATGTCTTCAATCCGGACTCGGACGACGACACCTATCCCGACGGGATCGAAGTCGCCACCGGCCATGACCCCAACGATCCCGACGACACGCTCGTCAGCTCGCTCATCGCCAACTCGGTGGCCGAGTTCTCCGGGGTCCAGGGCCAGGACAACTGGTACTACGGTTACCGCAACTTCTCCGCGGACGGCGGCGCCCCCGACTACGATCCGGAAGAGGATTTCATTCCCTTCCCGGGTGGCGACGGGTTCGGCGACTGGGACGGCGAAACCCAGGTCTGGACCGGTTCCCAGTGGGACCTGAACACCGCGGCCGCGGCACCGTGGACCGAGCTCGGACCGGAGAACACGCACCCCAACGGCCCTTCGCCCGTTCACTGGGTCATCCGCCGCTGGGAAGCCAGCGAACTCACGGAAGTCACTCCGCTCGCCCTGCGCTATCACGTGCGCAAGTCGAACGTGAACGGCGGCAACGGCGTGACGGCCGGGCTCTACATCGACGGCCGGCATGTCGATTCCGTCACAATTCCCTTCAATGATGGCACGGGCGTGATCCGCACGTTCTTCGCCAACGTCTCGCCCACCAACATCATCGATCTCATCCTGAGCCCGCGCGGCACCGATGGCGGCGACGCCGACGGCTCCGACGGCAGCGCCTTCTACCTCCACATCGATCCGGTCCTCCCCGCCTCGCCCCGCCAGCCCAATGGCGACATCTTCGTCCCGATCGGCTCCGGCGATTCCGACGAGGACGGCCTGCCGGATGTCTGGGAGGAAAGCTACTTCCCGGGAGACCTCACCGTCCTCTCCGGCGACGGCGACTATGACGGGGACGGCCTCAGCGACGCCGGAGAGTTCGAACGGAACAGCGATCCCACGA
The DNA here is from genome assembly GCA_964389135.1 of uncultured Verrucomicrobiota bacterium. Classification (GTDB taxonomy): domain Bacteria; phylum Verrucomicrobiota; class Verrucomicrobiia; order Limisphaerales; family CAIMTB01; genus CAIMTB01. Next base: position 98,842 of record CAYMDA010000011.1, read on the forward strand.
ACCCTGACACCGACGGCGACGGGCTGCCGGACGTTGTCGAGACAAACACCGGCGTGTTCGTGAGCGCGACGGACACGGGCACCGATCCACGCAACCCGGACACCGACGGGGACACGCTCTCCGACAGCGAGGAGGTCAACGGATCTCCCTCGACAGATCCCACGAAGGCCGACACCGATGGCGACGGGTACCTCGACCCGGTCGAACTTGCCGATCGCACTGATCCCAACGACCCCGAGGACAACCTCGCGGTCTATCTCCTCGCCCATTCCATCCAGGAGTTCTCCGGCGTGCAGGGCCAGAACGGATGGTACAACGGCTACCGCAACTACACGCTCGACGGCGGCGAGATGAACTACGATCCCGAGACCCAGTTCATCCCGTTCCCGGGCGGAGTGGATGACGGTACCTGGGACGGGTTCTCCCAGACATGGACCGGATCGCAGTGGGACCTCGAGACGGCCGCGGCCGGCCCGTGGACCGCCCAGGGTCCGGAGAACCTGCATCCGAACGGCGAAAACAGCTTCCCCAACGAGGAACACTGGGCGATTCGCCGCTGGGTGGCCGACGAACTCACCGCCGAAACGCCCGTCACGATCGTCTGGCAGGTTCGCAAGACGGATCCGAACGGCGGCGGAGTCGGAGGCAGGCTCTTCATCAACGGTGAGCTCGCCGACTTCATTGTGATCGGGGGATCGAACACCACGAACCCGCCGCGCCGTCACGTCGTGACGCTCAGCCCGGGTGACATCGTCGATCTCGCCGTCACACCGGAAAACGAGGACGGGACACGCACGGACTCGTCCGACGGCTCGGCGTCATGGTTCCTGGTCGACACCCGCGTCGATGACGAGCCGCCGCAGGGCATCACGATCACGGGCTCGGCATGGAATGCGGGTCAGTTCACCCTCACGTGGGAATCGCAGCCCGGCGAAACCTACACGGTGGAGGCGAGCGAGGACCTGCGCACGTGGACCGGGGTGGTGACAGGCCACCCGAGCGGAGGTGATTCCACTTCCTACTCGGACACCCCGCCCGCGGGCGCGACGGCGCGCTTCTACCGCATCCTGCAGGAGTAGGCGCCGCACCGGACAGGCATCACCTCCATGACCACGATCTCCCTCCTTCCATGAGTCCGGCCACCGCCTTCCCTCTGGCCATGCCGGGGACGCCCGAGTAGCCTCGGGCGCGTGGCGACGGACACGGACTCCACTCGATCAAACGGCCTCGGAACCTCCCGGGGCCGTTCTTTTCTTGCACTCACCTGCATCCTGCTTCACGCCGCCGCAGTCACTTCGGCGGCGCAGCACACCCCGGCAGGGGCGCTCGACGCGGCGGTGCGCCGGTTCACGGACGCCGTCCAGGCGGAAGTCGACGAGGGCCGGCTGACCGGAGTCTCCGTGGCGCTGGTCCATGACCAGCAGATCCTCTTCGCGGGCGGCTTCGGCCTCGCGGACAAGGAGCGCAATCGTCCCGCCACGGCGGATACCGTCTATCGCGTCGGCTCGATCTCGAAGCTGTTCGCCGCCATCGCGGCCATGCAGCTCGCGGAGGCGGGACGACTCGACATCGACGCGCCCGTCGCCCGCTACGTTCCGGAGTTCGGCATCGTCAATCCGTTCCCGGACGCGTCCGAGCCCACGCTCCGCCAGCTCATGTGCCACCGGGCCGGGCTGGTTCGCGAGGCGCCGGTGGGCAGCTACTTCGATGACTCCGAGCCGTCCCCGAGGGAAACCGTCGCCAGCCTCGCGGACTGCGTGCTCGTGCATCCTCCCGGCACGCGCACCAAGTACTCCAACAGCGGCGTGACGGTGGTGGGACGCGCCGTCGAGGAGGTGTCGGGCATGACGTTCCCCGAGTACCAGGCGCGTCACATCCTCGAGCCGTCCGGAATGCGGTCCTCCGCGTTCCTCCTCAGCCGCCAGCTTCGTCCAAAGCTTGCCCGCGGGCGCCTGTCGGTGGCGCTGCCCGAGGGCGGGTTCAGGGAGATCGAGGCGCCGCGGTTCGAATTCGGCATTCTGCCGGCCGGCAACCTGTACTCGACCGTCGAGGATCTCTCACGCTTCCTGGGCATGCTGTTTGCCGAGGGACGAGCCTCCACCGGCCCGGTTCTGAAGCCCGAGACCCTCCGGGAGATGTGGACCGTCCAGCTCACCGAAGGCACCAACGGCTTCGGGCTCGGCTTCGGACTCGGCCACCATCGTGGCCGGCGCACCGTCGGTCATACCGGCGCGGTGTACGGATTCACCTCGCAGCTCATCGGCCTGCCCGCCGAGAAGCTCGGCGTCGTCGTTCTCGCGTGTGATGATCTCGCCATCGGCCCGGTACGCCGTCTCACCGCGCTCGGGCTGGACTGCCTGCTGGAGGCGTTCACCGGCGAATCCGTGCCCGTGCCTCTTCCCGCCCTGGCGCCGTCACCCTCCGATCTCGAGATGATCGCGGGAGACTACGAGTCGCAGAGCTACTGGGCGCGGATCGAGGTCGAGGACGGGAAGGTTCAAGCCGTGATCTCGCGGCAGCCGTTCGACCTCCTTCCGGAAGGCGACCTCCGCTTCCGGGGCCGCGGCCGCCTCGCGCACGATCCCGCGTTCGTCTTCACGCGGGGCGAGGACGGCGCGGTCAATGAGTTCACGGCGCTCGGCCAGACGTTCCGGAGGGTGGACCCGGGGGCGGTGAAGGAGATTCCCGAGGCATGGACACGGTTCATCGGCAGCTATGGCCCGGACTTCATTCCGCTGATCGTCACGGAGCGGCACGGGCATCTCTACGCCATGACCGAGAACGAGTATGACTACCGGCTTCACCCGGTGAACCGCACCGTGTTCGAGATGCCTCCGGGCATGTACGAGTCCGAACATCTCGTCTTTCAGGTATCCCGGTCGGGCCGCGTCCACGGCGCGGTGCTCGCGAACATGCCGCTCCCGCGCCGGCGCTGAGAGTCGGCTCCCCCCCTTCGCCGAGCATCCGCCCTCATGTCCTCGCTCATCCCCTCGGATCAGACCTGGCTGCTCCTCGCGGCCATCGTGGTCGGAGCCGCCTTCAGCATCTTCCTTGAGCAACGGTTCCGCTGGGCTGCAAGGATCGGCGGACCCACGCTTGCGCTCGGCGTCGCCATGATCCTCTCAAACGCGCGCGTGCTTCCTCTCGCGGCGCCTGCCTACGACGTGGTGGACGACTACATGGTGCCGATCGCGATTCCCCTGCTGCTGCTGCGCGCCAACATCGGGCGGATCCTCCGCGAGACCGGGAGCCTGCTGGGCGCCTTCCATATCGCGGCGCTCGGAACCGTGATCGGAGCCATCCTCGCGGCGGTGATCTTCCGCTCCGCCTTCGACTTCGTGCCCGAGGTCACCGGGATCATGACCGGGAGCTACATCGGCGGCAGCGTTAACCTGGTCGCGATCCGCAACACGTATGCCGTCGCCCCCGAGCTCAGCAACCCGCTGATCGTGGCCGACAACTTCATCATGGCGGCGATGTTCGCCGTGCTGATCGTGCTCTCCGGAAGCCGTGTGCTCCGCCGCCACTACCCGCATCCGCACTCCCTCGCCGGGGACAAGGTGGACAGCCGCGAGCTGACCCGCCAGTACTGGCAGCGCAAGGACATCGGCCTCCTGGATCTCGCGCAGGGCCTCGGCGTCGCGATCACCATTGCCGCGATCGCGATCGGCGTGTCCGCCGTGCTGCGCGCGCGCATCCAGTCCGGCTTCATCTTCTCGATGGTCGGCAGCCCGTTCGTCCTGATCACGTTTCTGACGGTCGTCTTCACCTCCGTCTTCAGCCGGTGGTCCGAGTCCATCCGGGGCGGCGAGGAAGTCGGCATGTTTCTCCTGTACCTCTTCTTCTTCGTGCTCGGGGTCCGGGCGGACCTCGTGCAGGTGATCCTCAACGTGCCGGTCCTCTTCCTGTTCTGCCTGCTGATGGCGGTGACCAACCTCGGCGTGACCCTCGCGCTCGGCCGGCTCTTCCGGATGAACCTCGAGGATCTCATCCTCAGTGTGAACGCGACCCTGGGCGGCGCGCCCTCCGCCGCCGCCATGGCGATCTCCCGCGGCTGGTCGGGGCTTGTCCTTCCCGGCCTGCTCGTCGGGATCTGGGGCTACGTCGTGGGCACCCCCATCGGGATCGCGATGGTCGAATTCCTGCGCCGCATCCTCGCTCCCTGATTCGGGCTGTCGCGCGGCGGGCATTCGGCCAATGCTCCGCCCCATGCACCCCGTGTCGCTGCGCCTGCTGAACCACGCGGCGTGGGCCGCGTGCGCCCTGCCCCTCGCCGCCGCCACGCACAAGCCGGTCCTCCACGGACGCCACTGGATCGCGATCACCGGGAAACCACCCGCCGCCACGGCCGGAGCCATGATCTTTCACGACGGCGGCAATGCCGTGGACGCCGCCTGCGCGATGCTCGCCGTGGTCTGCACCATGCACGACGACGTCGGATGGGGCGGGGAGACCCAGGCGCTCATCTACCATCCGCACCACAGGCGGGTTTACGGCATCAACGGACTCGGCGTCGCCCCCACGGGCGCCACGCCGGAGTTCTTTCTCGAGAAGGGCCTTCGCTACCCGCCGCACGAGGGCCCGCTCGCCGCCGTCACCCCCGGCAATCCGGGCGCCCTGATGGTGATGCTCGCGGAGTACGGCACGAAATCACTCCGCGAAGTGCTCCGGCCGGCGATCGAGATGGCCGAAGGCTATCCGATCGAGGCTGAACTGGTCGCGAAGATCGTCCGCCACCGGGACCGGCTTCTCGAATGGCCCGCATCGCGCCGCCTCTTCTTTCCGCACGAGGGTGCCGCGCGCGAACACCCCCGCCCCGGGGAGATCTTCCCGCAGCCGGACCTCCACCGGACGCTGCTCAAGCTGGTGGAGGCGGAGAGCGAGGCGCTGCGGGCGGGCCGCGATCGGCGGGCGGCCATCATGGCGGCGTACGACCGGTTCTATCGCGGTGACATCGCCGAGGACCTCGTGCGCGGCACGCGGGACCTGGGCGGGCTGTTCACGCGGGAGGACCTCGCGCGCTGGAAGGTTCACATCGAGGATTCCGTCACCACGGAGTACAAGGGCATCACCGTCCACAAGCTCACCCACTGGACCCAGGGCCCGGCCATGCTCCAGACCCTCAACCTTCTCGAGCCGCTCGATCTCAGGTCGATGGGCTACAACAGCGCCCGGTACATCCACACCCTGTACCAGGCGATGAACCTCGCGTTCGCCGACCGCGATTTCTATTACGGCGATCCCGGCTTCCCCCCCGAGGAACCAATCCGCGGCCTGCTCTCGAAGGAGTACGCCCGCGAGCGCTGGAAGCTCTTCAACCCCGACCGCAACGATCCGGAGATCGGGCCGGGCGACCCGTATCCATTTCAGGGCGGGGTGAATCCCTTCAGGGATCTGCTCGGCCGCTGGAGTGCCAGCCCGGGGGCGACACGTCCCGATCCCGATGCTCCGCCCGAGGGAAGCGAACGTGCCTTTCACACCGGCACCACCTCCATTCAGGCGGCCGATGCCGAGGGCTGGGTCATCTCCGTGACACCGAGCGGCGGCTGGCTCCCGGTGTGCATCGCGGGCTCCACCGGCATCGGGTTGAGCCAGCGAATGCAGAGCTTCGTCCTCGACCCCGCCGAGAACCCGTACAACGTGGTGGCTCCCGGGAAACGCCCGCGCGTCACGCTCACTCCCACGCTCGCGTTCCGGCGGGGAAAGCCGTTGCTCGCATTCTCCGTCCAGGGCGGGGACACGCAGGAGCAGAACCTCCTGCAGTTCTTCCTGAACATCGTGGAGTTCGGCATGACCGTTCAGGAGGCGTGCGAGGCCGCGAACATCACGAGCTACCAGATGCGGGCCTCATTCGAGGACCACAAGACGATGCCGGGCCGGCTCACGCTTCGGTCCGACGTTCCCCCGTGGGTTCGCAGCGAACTTGAGCGCATGGGTTACCGCATCAACCGTGAGGACCGCACCTCCGGTCCCATCACGGCGATCCTGTTCGACGAGGAGAACGGCACGTTCCAGGGCGGCGCCAGCAATCACGGCGAGGACTACGGCATCGCATGGTGAGGGGCGGCCACGGCGGCGGCTGCATGAGACCAGCGTCCAGGGGCACCGCCTTCCATCAGGGTGGCCCCGTCACTGTTCAACCACCCGATAGAACGCCGTGGTCCCGCCGCCCGGCGCGGAGCCGGTCGTCTCCTTTCCGGTGGCGACGATCACGGGGCCGGCAGGTGTCCATTCGCCCGCGGCGTCGGTCGCCATCTCGATCCGATAGGCGCGGCCGGGCACCGAATTCCAGGTCAGCTCCACTCCCTCGGCGGCGCTCAGCGCGATGCCGATCACACGGAAGCCATCCCCGGAAATGTTGGGCGCCCCGGGGGTGGGTTCGGTCATCCAGGCGAATGGTTCCGCGGCGCCATCCGGGAAGCGGCCCTGGGATACATTCGCGATCTGCTCGCCGAACACGACGAGATCAACGAGTTCGCCGGAGGGATCGAACAGGGCGATGGCCTCTCCATCCGCGGACAGCGCGAACCCGACGTGGATCTGTTCGGGCGTGGTCTGTTCAGGCTGGTTGTCGGCCCAGACCAGCAGGAAGCCGCCGGGAGGCAGCACGACGCCGTCCGGGATCCTGTGCCGCACGGCGGCCGATGGATTGTCGGTGACCGTGTATCCCGAGAGGTCCGCGGCGGCGTCGCCCGCGTTGTACAGTTCGAACCAGTCGTCGGTCGCACCGTCCGCCGGGTCGAGCACGACACCCTGGTTGCGAGCCATCCATTCGTTGATGACGACGCGCGGCTTCGGTTCGGGCAGAGATCCCGTGTACCGCACGGTCAGCGTCCTCGTGAGCCCGTCCATGGGCCGGCCGGCCCCATCGAAGCCCGCGATCTCCAGGACATTCGTGGCGAGCGTGAGCGGCACGGTGGCCCTCCAGCGATTCACCAGCGGCCATTCGACGTCGATCGGCGTGCCGTTCACCCGGATCTCCGCCACGGCAATCGGCGCCACGCCCTCCAGGATGACGAACGGCTCGTCCGTCGAAATCATGTCCTCGCCCGGCTTCGTGAGTTCGAACTCCGGGACATCCTCGCGGAGGATGCGTCTCGAGAGGTCCTCGCGCCGGGCGCGGACATACTCCTTGATGGAATCGGGCCTCTCGACCTGCAGCGAGTTCGCGGTGAGCGCCGCGTACCGGGCGTCGAGCACCGGATCGATGGCGTCGGCCCGCAGCGGCCCCTCGATCGCGTCCTGGAACGCGCGCCAGTAGATGCGCCGGATCGCCGGGACTTCCCACATCCGGTTGATCACGGGGTCATTGGCGCTGAACGGCGTCGTGGTCGGGCCATGACTGCCGACGCCCAGAGTGAAGTCGATGTCCCACGGGATCATCCTCCAGCGACCGCCCGGTGGCAGATAGATGTAGGCGTTCTTGCCGCGGTCGTAGCCGTAGGAGTCCCAGTTGCCGACGATGTGCTGGAGGGCGATCACGCGCATCCATGCATCGAGGTCAACCACCTCTCCCACGGCGCGATCATAGCCGTTGTCCGGGCCGTTCACCGTGCGGACGAGGTGGAGGAAGTTCGTGAAATCATTGGCGGAGCCCGCGAGGGCGCGCTTGCGCCATGACCATCGATACCGCGTCGCCTTCAGCTCGCCGCCGGTGGTCCTGAACTCCTCCAGCGTCGCGTCGCGCGAGAACTCGAAGTTATCCCCTGCGTCGTTGAACTCGAACCAGTCCTCCACCTTGTAGAGCTCGCCGTCCGTCGATTCGGGGAACCATGCGTCCACATAGGATCCGTTGGGTTCCTCCGTGTCCTCGTACAGGCCCTTGAACCACTCGTTCTCGTAGAAGAGGACATGCCGGCGGTGAAGCGTAGGGACTCCGAGCTGGCGGCCGATCCAGAACGCCGCCTGCTCGCGCTGGGCGCTCGGGTCACTGCCGAGGTTGCCGAGCGTGACCACCGCGAGATCCTGCGCGCCGAGGAGGCGATCATCCTCCGGCATCGCGAACAGGTAATCGCCTCCGACGCTCCCGCCGTGCCACGGGCTGCCCTTGGCGCGCATCGAGGCGTTGTAGATCACGCGCTCGTCGCCGTACACGAACGTGCAGTCGAGATTGTCATTGGCGAGCGGCTCCCGCTGGCGCAGCGCAAGGTAGTCGGCCCGCCGCTGCCAGAAGCGGTACACCCCGAGATTGCCGATCGGCCGCTGCGCTCCCCACTGCACCAGCGCCTCACGGACTGGGGCGTCGGACGGGAACAGGGTCGTCGCCGGCGTGGCGGCGGCGTCCGTTGCCTCCACATGGAAGGCGACGAGCGTCCCCGCGCCCTGACGCGGGATGGACGCCGAGTAGATTCCGTCGCCGGCCACCGCGTCGCCGCCGGTCCCATCGTCCCGCATGACCCGGGTGTTCATCGCCCCGTTCGGATCCACGCGCCAGCGCAGCGTGACCGAGCCGATGCCGTCCGGGTCGATGACGCGGGCGGTCACCAGGACCGCGTCGCTCGCGGTCGGGACCGGTGGATGATGCCTGACCTCGGCGATGGCCGGCCCTGCGTTGGCCACCCGCCTGCTGTTCGGCCGCCCGGGCGTGCCGAGCTCCGCGGGAAGCTGGAGCGCGCCGTACGCCTCGATTCCGTTGCCGCGCACCCGGAGGAGAAACTCGGGCCAGCCCCGCAGCCAGCGCACGCGCGCCCGAAGCGTGGATGGGGAGGAGCGGTTCAGCGGCCGGACGAGGTTGCCCCGCACCCGGTTGACCGCGGTGTCGCCGCGGCCGGTCGCCACGATCCGCAGGGCCGGGCCGCCATCGGGACCGCCGGTGGGTTCCAGCCGGGAACCGCGGTGATTGCCCTGCGGCACCCAGCCATTGAGACCGCTGGAGAAGTCACCATTGGTCACCTGGTTGGCGCCGTCTGCTCCCGTCACGACCACGTCCGCGACCAGGTACTCCCCCGGGCCCTGGGCCAGCAGGTGAATGCGGTTGGCCGAGACGTCCGCCGCGTGATCGAGAACGCCGGTGAACTCGATGGTCGTCCACGGCGCCTCATCCGAATCATCGCTGTCCGCCCAGTTGGAGGGCCGGGACGCATCGGAATTCGGGTCGATGCGCTCGAGGCTGCTTCCGAGGCCGTCACTCCATCGGCCCCAGCGGCCCCCGGTCCGGTAGTCCACCTCCTCCACCACGGCATCCAGCCGGAATCCGCCCGCCTGCACCGGTTTCGTCAGGAGAATGCGCTCGCCGCCATTGCTGAGGCTCCCGTCGTAGTCGCCGAAGGTATGCGCCGGATTCAGCCCGGGATGTCTGCCGAGGAAATGGGTGCGGTTCCTGGCCACGACGAAGTACGCACCCGGCGGCATCACGGTGCCCTCCGGGAAACGGAAACGGATGCCGCCCGCGAGGCTCCAGCCGCCGAGATCGACCGCGTTGTCGGTCCGGTTGTGCAGCTCGATGAACTCGTCGCGGTCGTCACGCGTGACCGGCGCGTACATGATCTCGTTGATCACGACCTCGCTCACGCGGAAGGGCGCGTTCGCTTCGCCCGGCGTCGGCTCGGCGAGCCTGCGCCACTCCGGCGATCCATCCGGGAAACGACCCGTGGCGACACCCGACTCCTGAGCATCGAATCGTACGGCCGAAAGCACGCGGTCCGCCTCCGGAGTCAGCAGGAGGACGCGCTCTCCATCCGCCCCGAGCCCGAACCCGAGATCGGAATCCTCGAAGGCGATCGAACGACCGGGGCCGAGGATCGTGCCTTCCGGAATCCGGAATCGACTCTCGCCGGGATTGTCCGTCAGCACACAGCGCGACAGGTCCACCGCGTTCGTCCCGTGATTGTAGAGCTCGACGAAATCCCTCTGCCCGGCGGCCGGATTCGCGAGCACCTCGTTGATGATCACCTTCGAGCGGGGATCGGGAACGACCGGGTCCGCAAAGCCCGGAGATCCACCTGCGAATGAGCTCGCGGCCCACGCGCGCGGATCGTTCTCCCCGTACGAGGGCCGCGCCAGCACGAGGGAGGGACCGCAGCCGTCCGCAGCCTCCGGCCACGGCGTGCGGTCACTGTACTCGACCTCCAGCAGGATGGCGCCCTGGGGATTGCGCAGCCGGACCAACCCATCGCCGTTCGGCAGCTCGCCGTTCCAGCCGCCGAGCACCCCATCGATTCCGTACACCGCCCGCACGTCGGCGGGATTGGCCGCCACGACCACATATCCCCCGGCCGGCAGCACGTAGCCGTCGGGGAACTCATACGCGATCGATCCCGCGAGCCGGTATCCCGTCAGGTCCTGATCGATGAGATCCGCGTTGTGGATCTCGATGAACTCGAGGTTCCTGCCGTCCTGACGGTCGAGCGGATGGTACATGACCTCGGTGATCACGAGCGGTGTCCGGCGGCTCGACGGACCCGGCCTCTCGCGATCCGTGAGGTCATGCACCGACGCTGTCCTCGCGTTGACGACCGGCGACGCGTCCCGAAACGACACCGAGGCCGCCTCGCGCGGATCGTGGCTCGACACCGCGAATCCGAAGTACACCTCCGCGGGCATCGGGATGCTCCTGCGTCCCAGTTCGACCCATGCCTCGCCGTTCGCCGACGCAAACGCGCGGAACGAGTTCCCCACCCGCGCGAGCCTCAGCCATGTGTGCGGGAAATTGGACGGCACCGACACGCCCTCCCTCTGGGCCGCCGCGCCGGTGCTCGACCGCGCCATGAAGTGCGAACCGACCTGCGCGGGCGTCGTGAAGGCGGCCGCGAAGGAACTGTCGGGTTCAAGGCCTGGCCGCGCCATCAGTCCCGCGACCGCAAAGGGATCCGTCGGAGTGAAGCTTGCGACGCGCACGCGCCGGTCGAAGTCCCCGCTCACCACCTCGTACGCGAACTGGAAGGCGTCCGCTTCGCCTCCCACGTGACCGCTGCCGGTGGCGTCGAAGCCTTCCTCCACCCACCGGACCGTTCCGGGAATGGGCGGATCGCCGACCAGCGCCGGAACGAATTCCACCGCGACGAACTCCAGTTCCGTCCCCGGCGGAATCGGATTCCCGGCAGCCGATGCATCCCGAACCCCCGAAACCCGGATGGTGTATGAGAAGCCGTAATCCAGCGGATCGATCTCGAGTTCAACCACCGCGGGATCAGAGGTCGTTCTCGCCCCATGCACGTTCACCCCTTCAAGGAAGCCGTAATTCGCCGCATCCGCAGCGGACACGGGCTCCACCGGTTCCGTGAACGTGATTCGCAGCAGCGTCCTGCCGACATTCTGCACGCCCGCGATGGCCGGGGATTCCAGATCCGGCGCCACCCGCAACCGTGCCGACTCGCTCCGGACCGTTCCCATCTGATTGCTGACGATCACGCTGAAGACCGCATCCTTGTCCTCCAGCCGGACCGGCCCGTACCGGAGTACTCGCGAAATCCCGCCTTCGATGGCGTCGCCGTTCCGTGTCCACTGAAACGACGCCGGCACCACGTTGCCCAGCACGACCTCGAACTCGGCATGGCGACCCTCCACCGCCTCGGCGTCCCGTGGATGCTGCGCGATCTCCGGCGCCTCGATGGCGATGCCCCATGGAAGCAGATTCGTCCCGACGATCGGCGCCTGGTCGGTGCCGTCCGGCATCCGCCAGCGCACGGCGAGGTTGTCGCCCCCGAACTGCTCCTTCATCAGGGCCGCGACGTAATAGAGGCGTCCCGCCTCGAGATGGATGGGAGCCGATCGCTGGCCGGGTTCGACATCCCACTCCCGCGGCGGCGTCCAGCCGTCCACGCGCGCGATCAACCGCGCGTTCGCAGGATTCTCGTCCGTGCTGAGGTGGAGCGCGCCTCCGTCATCGCTCGAAATCCAGAATGTGTAGTTGCCCGTCTGCGGCGGGACGAGGTAGCCATGCATCCGCTGGCCGTACATCTCGGCCACGTCGGTCGGCGCCTCGAACAGGTCCGTGACGATCCCCGACTCGGACGGATTGTCCGGGAACCTCGGGGAAGAGGTGAGATCCGAAACGGAGGCTCCGTCGATGTCCAGCCACACCTCCCGCAGCAGGCCATGCTGCTGCGCGGGAACTTCCGGGGCGATCCACCCAAGCCACAAGGCCGCGACCGCCGTGATCCACTTCCGACAAGGCATCAACGGGACGTTCCCTCATTCCCGGCAAATGACAAGAGCACCACGTCCCGCCGGCGTGCGCGGAGGGCCGGCCGCGGCACGGCGCGCGTCCCCGCACCCCCGCATGGCAATGAAAAGGCCGGGCCATGCGGCCCGGCCTTCGCGCTTGCGCCACGCGGGCGTCCCTTCGGAAGCGCCCCCGCGCGGACCGTCAGTTCACGATGCGATAGAACGCGGCGGCCTCGTCGGTATCCGCGTCGTAGGGGCTCTGCGCGTTCGGGACGTCCTCCCACGGGCCCGTCACCTCGTTCGCCTGCTGGAGCGTGCCGCCGCCGGTCCACTCGAGCCGGAGCTTGCCATCGACCAGCGACACCGACGTGAACTCGGGCTGTTCCTCCTCGATCACGCCGCCGACGCGCCCCGCGTTGTAATGGGCCGCGATGCGCTCGGCCGGGATCGCCTTGTCGAAGATGGCGACCTCGTCGATCTCGCCCCGGAAGAAGTTCCCGGTGGCGTCGGTGATGCCTCCGCCGCCGATGTGCACGTTGAAGTCGGCGCTTCCGTAGTTGCCGGTCGCGCTGAGCGGTGTGCCGCCACTGTTGATCAGGACCCCGTCGAAGTACGTCCGGATGGTCGTCCCGTCCGCGATGGTGGCGACGTGGTGCCATTCGTCGTCCGGGAACGGATAGGCCGTCTGGAGCGAACCTCCGCCCGGCGTCCAGATCTCGATGGTCGTCGGAGTGATGAACCCGTACTCCACGGCGTCGTTCTGACCGACGATGCCCACGCGGTCCGGAGAACCGCCCGCGGCGCCGCCGCCCATCCACACCTCGCCGAACTCGTTGGTGCGGTTCGGGCGCACCCAGTACTCGAGGGTGAAGGCGCGCAGGCTGTCGAGCATGCGCTGCGTCGTGTCGATCCAGTCGCTGATGCCGTCGAAGGTCGCGGCGCGGTTGTTGCGCGAGAAGCCGCCAAACCCGAGATCCGGACCGGGGCCCTCCGCGCTCCTCACTTCGCCCTCCACGTCGCCCGACATCCAGATGCCGTCGGCCTGCTCGCCGAGCGTGCCTTCATTCCGGGCGATGTTTCCGCTCGTCTCCTCGAAGCGGTAGTACGCGATGGGCTCGTCCGCGAGGATGATGTCCGCGTAGGTGATGATGCGCGCCGTGAAGGCCACGCTCTGTTCACTCGCCGCGTTGCCGTAGAGATCCTCCACGCCGCTCACCGTGAGCGTGTACTGGGATCCGGACGTGATGGCGCCGCTGGTGTCGAGGCGCACCACGTTGCTGCTGCTCAGCGAGGCCGCGGTGAAGGTGAGACCTCCCGAGAGTGTGTAGTTGCCGGGCTGCGTCGCCGTCTCCTCATCGACGGGTTCATCGAACGTCACCGTCACCGCGTCGGGAGAAATGGCCACCACCCGCACGACCGCCGGCGGCGTCTGGTCCTCCTCCACGGTGATGGTCGCGACCTCACTGGTGAGATCCACGCTCGGGACCCAGACCCTCACGCGGTACTGCACCCCCGAATCCGCGGGGCCGAGGACCGGCGTGGTGTACGTGGCCGACGTCGCGCCGGGGATGTTCGTGAACGTCCCGCCGCCGGCCGGCGCGGCCTGCCACTGAAAGAACGGCTGGTCGCCCCACTGCCACCCGCCCGTCGCCTCGACGCTGACCACCGTGGCGCGTCCCTCCACCACCGGGTGCGACTGCGGCTGCCGCGTGATCTCCGCCTCGGAGAGCGACGCATCGTAGTAGAAGCCCAGCTCCGACCCGGGGATCGGCGGATCACCCGACTCCGGCTCCGCCCCGCCCGGCGGGACATAAAGGACGCCGACGTTGTCACCCCCGCCTCCTTCCGTGTGCAGCACCCGGATGTAGTAACGCTGGCCGGCCGTCAGCGTCACCGTGTTCGGCGGATTCCACTGCGATTCCGGATAGTAGTCGGAACGATTCTCGTAGCCCGGCCGCCGATCCACTCCCTGCCAATCACGGGGATTGTTCCACTCCGGTTCCAGCGCGATCAGGCGCGCGTTGGCGGGATCATCGTCCGTGCTCAGGTACAGGTGCGTGAAATCGTCGCCGTTCACGAAGAAGATGTAGAACCCGGTCGCCGGCGCGGTCCACCACGCCTCCATCAGGTTGCCGTAGTTCGATCCGCCCTCGCTCGCCCCGTCGGGAGGATACTCGAACGCGGACTCGATCCGGACTCGATCCGGATTGTTCGGGAAATTCGCGAGGTTCGTCAGGGCCGTGATCGAGTTCTCCGTGAGGTCCCAGAAACGATTCAGCACACCGCCCTCGTAGAAGGTCCACGACTGGAACTGGACCGTGGTGCCCTCCGCGATCGGGTTGCCCGGGGAGTACGTGTCCTGCACCCCGCTGATCGTGAGCGTGTAGTCGGTGCCTTCCTCGAGCCGGCTGGTGTTGAGCTGGACCGTGGACTCATCGAGCATGTCCACCGAGTTCACCGTCGCGCCGCCGCTCAGTGTGTAGTTGGCCGCCGTCGTCGCGGTGGACTGGGAGACCGGCTCCGAGAAGGTCACGCGCACCCTGCGGAACGTGCCGTCGCTCGTGACCGACACCACCGTCGGCGGAATGACGTCGGGCGTGACGGTGAGGACCGCCTCCGCGCTCGTCGCCACGGCCCCGGGAATCGAGGCCTGGACCGTGAACACCGCGCCGTCGTCCGACGGCTGCACGCGCGTCAGCGTGAGCGTGGGGCCGAACTCGCCCCACAGCGGCTGCCCGTCCCGGTACCACTGGTACACGATGTCCGAGCCGAGGGGCGAACTGCCCTCCGCCTGCGCCGTGAGGGTCACGTCCTGGTTCGCCTGCACGGTCACGCTCTCCGGCTGCTCCGTGAACGCGATCTGGGCGTCCGTGTCGGGGATCATGACACCCACCCATGCGCCGGTAAGCGGCGGGCTGCCGGTCTCGGGAACGGGCTCGCCCTCCAGGGTGGCGGTGACGGCAAGGTTGTCCCCGCCGGTGCCCTCCTTCACCAGCGCCTCGAAGTAGTAGCGCTGGCCGGCCACCAGCGGGACCGGCGCCGACACGTTCTCCGGCGCGTCCGGGTTGCGGCCGGTGGCGTTCGATCCGGGAGTGCCCCAGTTGCGAGGCCCGTTCCACACCGGTTCGTACGCCTGGAACTGAAGGTTGTCCGGGGATTCATCGGTGCTCAGCCAGAATTCACCCCCGTCGTCCGAACTGATGTAGAACACATAGTTGCCACTCACCGGCGGAACCACGAAGCCCGAGATCCGCGCACCATAGTTGTCGCCGTAGCCGGTGGGGCTCTCGATTCCCGGGAGATATCGCGTCTCGCCCGGTGAGTCGGGGTAGCTCTCGTGGAACCGGAAATCGTCCACCAGTACGCCCGTGATGTTGGTGTAGGCCTCGAACTTGGTGAAACCCGGGACGAATATGTCCGCCGCGGGTGCGCTCGCTGCTGCCCCCAGCAGTATCGCGCCGGCAAGCCCGATGCGCCCCCATCGTTGTCGATACTTCATGATTTTGATGATTTGTCCGTCCGGAAACAGGGTCCGTCACCGCACGATTCCCTTGCATCGCGGCCATGACAGCATTCCCTCTCCGGTGGATCGATTCGCTCTCTATTCCCCCCTCATGCCACGTGTCAATCCTCTTCGCCCCGGAGCGCGAACGGAGGACAGGTACTTCGCGAAGACAGCGGAATCGCTCCCGGTCATGCGGACAACGGGGGCGCATGAGCCCCGCCGCTCATGAAGATCGACTCCGCCGGATCGATGGTCCCGCGGATGCGGCGCGGCCGCGGTGAGCCACCCGCGGCGACGGAATCCTCCCGGACTCAGCCCCCGACGGAATTCTCGCCGGGGGCCGGTGCGCCGCCGCCCAGGACGTGCCCGACCCGCAGACCTCCGCCCGCGAGAAACTCACGCGCCGCCATTCGTCTTCTTCCCTCGCGCTGGAGCGTCACGAGACGCAGCGCGCCCTCGCCCGCCGCCACGACCACGGCATCATGGTCTGCGCGTATCACCTCGCCGGGCGCGCCCGAACCTTCCTCCACCGCGGCCGCATGCACCTTCAGGAGCACGGGCCTGCCGCGATCGTCCGGCATGGTCGTGAACGCCCCGGGCCACGGATCGAACGCACGCACGCGGCGTTCGAGTTCCGCCGCGGGACGCCTCCAGTCGAGCCGGCCGTCCTCGCGCGTCAGCTTGCGGGCGTACGTCACGCCCTCCGCCGGCTGGGGCACCGAAGGCAGGCTTCCCTCGAGCCAGGCCGGCAGCGTGCGGACGAGGAGTTCCCCCCCGATGCGCGCAAGCCGGTCGTGCAGCGTTCGCCCTGTCTCATGAGGCGCGATGGGTGTGCGCTCCATCGCCACGATGCCCCCGGTGTCGAGGCCGGCATCCATGTGCATGATGGTGACGCCGGTCTCCGGGTCGCCCTCCGCGATCGCCCACTGGATCGGCGCCGCGCCGCGCCACCGCGGCAGAAGCGACGCATGAACGTTCAGGCATCCGCGGGCGGGTATCTCCAGCAGGGCGGGCGGGAGCAGCTGCCCGTAGGCGGCCACCACCGCCACGTCCGGCGTCAGTCGACGGAGATGCTCCAGGAAGTCCGGGTCTCTCGCCCGGGCGGGCTGCACCACGGGAAGGCCGCGCTCGAGCGCCTCCACCTTCACGGGCGGGGGCTGCACCTCGAGGCCACGGCCCACGGCGCGGTCCGGCTGCGCCACGACCAGCACGACCTCCCACGCCGATTGCGCCGCGAGGACGCGCAGGACCTCGCGCGCGAGATCCGCGGTACCCATGAAAACGACTCTCGGGCGCGCGACACTCATGGATTCCGGCAATGCCGGCGGCGATCGATCAGTCGGCGGCCCGCATCACCGCGCCACCTCCGCGGGTCGGTCGAGAAACGTGGTGGACCCGTCGCTGATCGCGGGCTTCGGAAGGCGCGCGAGAATCCGCAGGATGTCCATGAGGACCAGCAGCGGCTCCTGCGTCGCGTCGATCTGGTGGATCAACTGTTCCGGGTAGCAGTCCAGCACGGCGCGCGTGTCGCGCCGGTACACCTCGAGGCGCTGGCGGATCACCTCCACGTTCGCGTCGTCGAGACGGTTCTCCTTCAGGGCGCGGCGCTGCAGGCGCATCACCAGCTTGTCCAGCACGGGGCAGAACAGGTTGAAGATCGCCTTCACATCGATGAAGTCGTTCATGATCCGCGCCTGGTTCGGGTTGCGCGGGATGCCGTCGAGCACGAGCGAGTCGGCCTCCGGGTCGAAGCGTCCGTTCGCGATCAGTCCCTGAACGGAATGCGACCACAGCTCGATGGTCGGCTGGTCCGGGACCAGCATTCCCTTGGAGGCGTATTCCACGAACACGCGCCCGAGCGGGGAATCCACCCGCAGGCTGCGGAAGGCGTCGCCCGACGAGAAATGAACGAAATTGGGAATCTGCCCGAGGATCTTTCCCTGTGTGCCCTTTCCCGCTCCGGGCGGACCGAACAGCAGGATGGCGCGGTACTTCTTCATTTCAGGGGGGAATGGACGGCGACGACCGGCCCCGGTTGCCGCAGCCGGTTCGAAGCCTCGCTCCCTCCATCAGGGGCCGATTTCATGCCTTGGGCTTGAGACTGACCTCCGAGATGTCGCCGAACCGCACCTGGACCTCCTGGCCCTTCTGCGTCATCAGGCCGATCTCGTTGCTGCTGATCCGCGAAATGCGCGTGGCCACCACCTCCCCCTTCGCGGACCGCACGGACAGCACCGATTCCCCGTCGCTGCGCGTGAGCCGGAAGAACTGCGGGAAGGTTCGCTCGAAGAAGCTCCGGTTGAACTCGACGTCGCCGGCCTTGTAGGTGACCGCCTGCACCGCCGAACCGGAGGACTTCTTTCCGGCCGTCCCGAGGGCGAGGCCCGATCCCGCGGCCAGTTCGGCCGCCGCGGCCTCCTGCGCAGGCGTCAGCTCCGGCTCCGGGGGCGCCTCGTACTCCGGCTCCGTGCGGACCTCCCGCGTGGGCATGCAAAGGAAAAGGATCGGCCCCAGGATCGGAAGGATGACGCTCGTGCCGATCACGGCCGCGGGCGGATAGTTCCGGTAGATCGCCACCTCGTATGCCGCATACAGGTTCGCCGCGAACAGCACCAGCAGGATGAACCACCCCGCCGGCGTGCCGTATGCCGCCCAGAATCGCGGCCGCTTCGGCGAGCGCTCCAGCAGCCCGGGAGGATCATGCACCGGAATCTCCACGCGCTCCTCCTCCGGGGGCTCCGGGTAGTCGATGTACGCCTCCACGAAGCCCGCAAGGGCAGGATTGTTCGTGAACTCCTGCAGCGTCTCCTGTGCGAAACGGTCCCACGGGATCCGGCCGGTCAGCCCGCCGCTCGCGCGCCGGATGACCGTGCCCTCATCGTTCGGTGCCACGAGCTCGCCCTCGATGACCGCGCCATCGGCCATCTTGAACTGGGCCGAAGTCGCCATCACCGCGGCAAGGCATACTCCAAGCGCGACGAACCATCCAAACAACCTGCGCATTGTCCCGCCGACATAACAGACGCTCGCCAAACGGAGAAAGGAAAATTCGGGTGCGCATCCGGACCCGCCCGGGACCACCGCGCCGCCGAGCCGGACGCGGGGCGTGACACCGCCGCGAGGAACGCGCCTCGAAACACCCGTCCGGCGCCGCCCGCCATCAAATGCCCGGGCGCGTCCCATGCCGCTTCCATCACGGCGGCTGCTGTGCTAATCCGACCTTCAACCCGCCTGTTCCATGATGATCCCCAAGCAGTCGCCCCTGCCCTCCCCTTCCGCCGCCGCGCAAGCCACCGAAGGCGCCCGGCCGGACTCCGCCGTGTCGCGTCGCACGTTCCTTTCCGCCGGTGCCGCGGCGGGCCTTGCGATCGTGTCGCCGGCGACCGCCTTCTCCGCCACCGCCAATTCCCGGGTCCGCTGGGGACTCGTCGGCTGCGGCGGGCGCGGCAAATGGATCGCGCGCCTCTTCAGGGAACACGGAGGTTACGAACTCACCGCCGTCGCGGACTATTTCCCCGAGCGCGCCGAGGAGGCCGCCCGCGAGCACGGCGTGCCCGAGAACCGCCGTTTCTCCGGCCTGAACGGCTACAGGCGCCTCCTGGAAACCGATCTCGACGCCGTCGTCATCCAGAGCCCGCCCTATTTCCATCCGCAGCAGGCGGCGGACGCGGTCAGCGCCGGGCGCCACGTGTACCTTGCGAAACCCGTCGCCGTGGATGTGCCGGGCTGCCTCGCGATCGAGGAGGCCGGCGCCCTGTCCACCCGCAACGGCCGCTGTTTCCTCGTCGACTTCCAGACCCGCGCCCACCCCGCCTACCGGGAGGCCGTCTCATGGGTCCATTCGGGACGCCTCGGCAGGGTCGTGAGCGTCGAGTCCAACTACCAGACCAGCCTCATGTTCGAACAGATGGGCGCGCAGCTCGACCGCGACCCGGAGAATCCCGAACTCCGCCTCCGCTGCTGGGCAATCGACCGCGTCCTCTCCGGCGACGTGATCACGGAGCAGAACATCCACGCGCTGGACGTCGTCACGTGGTTCCTCGATGCCGCACCGGTCAGGGCCGTCGGCACCGGCGGCCGCGCCCGCCCCTTCGGCACATGCTGGGATCACTTCGCCGTGCTCTACACCTTCCCCGACGACGTGATCGCCACGTTCCACTCCAAGCAGGTCGGCCATGCCTACGACGACATCCTCTGCCGCGTCTATGGCACCGAGGGCACCGCCGACACCCACTACTTCGGCGAGGTCTGGGTCAGGACGCGCGAGGACGGATTCAACGGCGGACGGCTCGCCAACCTCTACACGGAGGGCGCGGTCAACAACATCGCCGAGTTCCACCGCTGCATCACCACCGGCGATTTCTCCAATCCCACCGTCAGGCCGAGCGTTCGCAGCAATCTCACCACCATCCTCGGCGGGGCCGCCGCGCGCGCGCACGGCGAGGTCACGTGGACCGAACTGCTCCGCAAGGCCGAACGCTGGGAGTTCCCCATCGACAAGCTGAAGGCCTGAGGGACCGCGCCGCCGCGACGAGCCGCCGCGAATCCGCGTCTTCTCTGTTCCCATTTTCGCCCACCCGGCGTCTCATCGGCGCAGAGGATGTCCGTATTCCAGCAGCTCCAGGCCAGCCATCCGATCGCCGGCGCGATTCTCACGCTGAGCCTGGTGGCCATCGCCGGGCTCGCACTCGGAAGCCTCAAGGTCCGCGGCATCGCCCTCGGATCCGCCGGCGTCCTCTTCGCCGGCATCGTATTCGGACACTTCGGATTCCGCATCGAGCGGGCCACGCTCGAATTCGTCCGTGAGTTCGGCCTGATCCTCTTCGTGTACACGATCGGGATGCAGGTGGGTCCCGGCTTCGTTGCCTCCCTCCGGAAGGAAGGCTTCCGCGTCAACGTTCTCGCCGCCGCCATCGTCCTCTCCGGCGGCGTCCTGACCGTCCTGCTCGCATGGCTCTTCAAGCAGGACATCGCCGCGATGATGGGCGTGTTCGCCGGCGCGACCACGAACACCCCCGCGCTCGGCGCCGCGCAGGAAGCCCTCCGCGGTCTTCCCGACGGCGCCCCGCGCGCCACCCTCGCCGGCATGGGCTACGCCGTGGCCTATCCCGGCGGCATTCTCGGCATCATCGCCGTGATGCTCCTCTTCCGCGCCGTCCTCCGGATCGATCCCGAGGCCGAAACCGCCGAATGGACCCGCGAACAGCAGGCCTCGCGCCCCGCCCTGCAGCGGCTCAATCTCGTCGTGGAGAACTCCAACCTCGACGGGATCGCCCTCGCCGACCTTCCCGGCGTGCGCGAGCTGGACATCACCATCTCGCGCCTCAAACCGGCCGGAAGCGAAGCCGTTCAGCCGGCACGCCCCGACACCCGACTGCGTCGCGGCGACACCATCCTTGCCGTCGGCGCGCCGGAGAACCTGAACCGCTTCCAGCTCATCGTCGGACGCCCCGCCCGCGAGGATCTCATCCAGCTTCCCGGTGAGGTCACCACCCGCCGCATCGTCGTCACCCACCGCGAGGCCCTCGGCTCCACACTCGAACGACTCGCCCTCCGCGGACGCCTCGGCGTCACCGTCTCCCGCATCTACCGCGGCGAAGTGGAACTCTCCGCCTCCCCCGGAACCCGCCTGCAGTTCGGCGACATCCTCCAGGTCGTCGGCCGCCCCGAGGACATCGCCCGCGCCGAGGCCGTCCTGGGCAACCACGCCCGGGCCCTCAACCACACCAATTTCCTCGCGATCTTCGTCGGCATCACCCTCGGGGTGCTCGCCGGGCTCTACCCCCTCCAGGTGCCCGGCCTGCCCATGCCCCTCCGCCTCGGACTCGCCGGCGGCCCCCTCGTCGTCGCCCTCGTCATCAGCCGCCTCGGCCAGGTCGGGCCGCTCGTGTGGCACATGCCCTTCAACGCCAACCTCGCGCTCCGCGAACTCGGCCTGACCCTCTTCCTCGCCGCGGTGGGTCTCGCCGCCGGAGGCACCTTCCTGGAGACCCTGCTCGCGCGCGGCGGCTGGGTCTGGCTCGGCCTCGGCGCGCTCGTCACCACGCTTCCCCTGCTCTTCGTCGGCTGGCTCGGCCGCCGCTGGGCGCGCCTCCGCTTCGCGAGCCTCTGCGGACTGCTCGCCGGCAGCATGACCGACCCGCCCGCCCTCGCCTTCGCCACCGGCTTCAACCGCTCCGACGCTCCCACCTACGCCTATGCCACGGTGTACCCGCTGACGATGCTGCTGCGCATCATCGTGGCGCAGGTCCTGACGCTGATGTTCGCGGCGTGACCCGGCGCAGGCCCCTGCCGCGCAACCGGACGCGCCCCGGAGTGAATAAGAAAAGTTCGAGTTGACGTTCCTTCGGCACAAGGACAGCTTATGAACGGCGCGACGATCCGGCGCCGGCACCCATGAGCGCAGAGTTCGACCTCCGTCTCCACGAGATCACCGCTCCGTGCGTCGGCCGGAACCTTCCCCCGGCCCGCCTTTACGAGGAAGCCATCCGTTACGACCCCGGTTCCGCCATCGCCTCCTCCGGGGCCCTCGTCGCCTACAGCGGCGAGAAAACGGGCCGCTCCCCGCGCGACAAGCACATCGTCCGCTCCCCCGAGTCCGCGGAGGACGTCTGGTGGGGACCGGTCAACATCCCGGTCGAGTTCCACAGCTTCGAGATCAACCGGCAGCGCGCACGTGACTTCCTCAACAGCCGCCAGCGCCTCTACTGCGTGGACGGCTTCGCCGGCTGGGATCCGGAGCATCGCAGCAAGATCCGCGTCATCTGCGCGCGCCCCTATCACGCGCTCTTCATGACCAACATGCTCATCCGGCCCACGCCGGAGGAGCTCGCCGCCTTCGGCAAGCCCGACGGCATCATCTACAACGCCGGCCAGTTCCCGGCGAACCCGCACACGGCGGGAATGACCTCCCGCACCAGCATCGATCTCTGCCTCGAGACCGGCGAGATCGTCATCCTCGGCACCGAATACGCCGGCGAGATGAAGAAGGGTGTCTTCACCCTGATGAACCATCTCATGCCGAAGCGCGGCGTCCTGCCGATGCACTGTTCCGCGACCGCCGATCCGCGCTCCGGACGTTCCTCGCTCCTCTTCGGGCTGTCGGGCACCGGCAAGACCACCCTCTCCGCCGATCCCCACCGTCTCCTCGTGGGGGACGACGAGCACTGCTGGACGGACCGCGGCATCTTCAACATCGAGGGCGGCTGCTACGCCAAGACCATCGACCTCACTCCCGAGTCCGAACCCGACATCTACCGCGCCCTCCACTTCGGCGCCGTGCTCGAGAACACCGTGCTCGACGAGGAGGGGCGCAGCGTCGATTTCCACGACTCGAGCATCACGGAGAACACGCGCGGCGCGTACCCCATCGAGCACATCCCGAACGCGAAGATCCCTTGCGTCGCCGGGCATCCCGCGCACGTCATCTTCCTGACGTGCGACGCCTTCGGCGTGCTGCCGCCGGTGAGCCGGCTCTCGCCCGCCCAGGCGATGTACCACTTCATCAGCGGCTACACCGCGAAGGTCTCCGGGACGGAGGTCGGTGTCACCGAGCCCGTGGCGACCTTCTCCCCCTGCTTCGGGGGACCATTCCTCGTCTGGCATCCCTCCCGGTACGCGCAGCTCCTCGCGGACCGCATCACCCGCCACCAGGCCGCCGTGTGGCTCGTCAATACCGGCTGGACCGGGGGCGCCGCCGGCGTCGGCCACCGCATGGAACTCGCCACCACCCGGGCCATCATCGACGCCATTCACTCCGGTGCCCTCCTCGACGCACCCGTCGTCCGCGACCCCGTGTTCGGCCTCGACATGGTCTCCGAAGTCCCGGGCGTGTCCCCCAACGTGCTCCAGCCGCGCAGGTCGTGGTCCGATCCCATGTCCTACGACTCGACCGCGAAACATCTCGCGGCCCTGTTCCGCGAGAACTTCGCCAGCTACGAGCAGACTGTTCCCGCCGAGGTGCGCGGCGCGGGCCCGGTCGCATGAACAACCTTCCCCACCGCGCAACCTCCTCCCCCCACCCCGCCGTGAACATCGCCATCCTGGGACCGACCGCCTCGGGCAAGGGCACCCTGATCCGCGCCCTTGCCGCGAGGCATCCCTTCCATCCGATCACCCTCGGGGAAATTCTCCGGGACAAGGTCAGCTCCGGCACCGCCCTCGGCCTGCTCACGCGCGACTACATCCGCAACGGCGAGCTCGTCCCCGACGAGTTCGTGGACGCCATGGTCGAGGAGGTCTTCCGCCACCTGCCCCGCCGCACGAACACGTTGCTCGACGGATTCCCCCGCACGCTCGCGCAGGCCCGGTTCCTCGATGATCTCCTCGCCGAGCTCGGCCAGAAGCTCGACCTCGCCGTGTACCTCCACCTCTCCGACGAGCAGATCGCCGAACGCGCCGCCCGTCGACAGCCCCCGCGCCACGACGACGAACCGCACATTCTGCGCCATCGCCTCCATGTCTTCCGGCGGACGATCGCCCCCGCCCTCCGCCACTACCTCGACGATCAGCGGCTCGCCGTGCTTCGCGCCGACGCGCCCGTGGAACAGCTCGTCGCCAGCGTCGACGATCTCATCGAGTGCGCCGCGTGCAACGCACCCGTCCCGCTCGCCCCGGAGGACCGGGCGCTGATCGAACCCCTCTTCGCCCCGCGATCCGCCCCTCCGGTCGCTCCCGAACCGGCCCTCAACCTCGTTCTCCTCGGGGGCCCCGGCAGCGGCAAGGGCACCCAGGCGCAGGCGCTCTGCCGTCACTTCAACCTCCCTCACGTCTCCACCGGCGACCTCTTCCGCGACCACATCCGCAACGAAACCGAGCTCGGCCGCCTCGCGAAGGCCTACATCGACCGGGGCGAACTCGTCCCCGACGACGTCACGGAACGCATGGTCGCCGCCCGCCTCGCCGAGCCCGACTGCGCGCGCGGGTTCGTCCTCGACGGCTTCCCGCGAACGGTCGCCCAGGCCGAGGCGCTCGATGAGATCCTCCACGACGCCAACCGCCGGCTGACCGGCGTCATCCACCTTCGCGTATCCGACGACGAGATCGTCCGCCGTCTCTCCGGACGGCGCATCTGTCGCTCATGCCAGTCGCCGTACCACGTCCTCTTCAAGCGGCCCCGCCGCGAAGGCGTCTGCGACCGGTGCAACGGCCCGCTCCTCCAGCGCGACGACGACCAGCCGCAGACAATCCTGGTGCGCCTGCGCAACTACCACCGGCTCACCGAACCTCTGATCCAGTACTACCGCTCGCGGGGCATCCTCACCGAGGTGACCGGCGAGGGCTCGCTCGACGACATTCGCGCCGCCATGCGGGCTGCGGTGCTGCTGTTTGCCGAGGAACAACCCGCGGCCGTCGCCTGAGGCCCCCTCCCCTCCCGGCCGCGAGATCCGCCAGCCGGCGAAGCGCCGACGGTCCACGCTTTCCGGACCCGATCGGCAGGCGGCGAGGCACGGCCACGCGCGGCGCCGGGGGGCGGATCCCTCGCGGAATCCCCGAACGACCGCAGGAAGCCCACGGAACTCGCGACTTCGGGCCGGGCAGATGCCGGAGCGATCCCTGCGCGGCTCCCAGCCGCGCAGGGCGTCGTGATCACGTGATGATGCTTGCGCGGGGGATGCCGGCTGCGGTATCAAACCCGTCGCGCCTGACGCGCACCGCCTCCGGGTGCGCCGCACGCGCATCCTCACCGGCGGCTGGGTAGCTCAGTTGGTAGAGCAGAGGACTGAAAATCCTTGTGTCGGCGGTTCGATTCCGTCCCCAGCCACCATTCGCCTCCCTCTCCGCGTCAAGGCGCCGGATGGATTCCCGGTCCAGGCGGACATCCAAGCGGGCACGGCCTGCTCATAGCGGGTCAGCGCCAACCTCATCCAGCTCTCATCCCACCTACTCCCCCATCCCGTCGCGCTGCTGACTGACCTCCCGGCCGTCGTGCGCGTGCAATCGCGAGAAGATTAGCGCAGAAAGGGCCGTCCAGGCGCCCAGTACGAGGAACGCATGGTGGATGCCCTTCAGGAACTCGCCCGCGCGATGGGGTGTGGCCTGCGGAATGAAGAGGGCCGCCACCAGCGAGGCCGCCGCCACGCCGAAACTGATGGCCATCTGCTGGATCGTGCTTGCGATCGTGCTGGCATGGCTTGTCTCTCCACGCGCCACATCCGCATAGGCGAGCGTGTTCATGCTCGTGTACTGCAGGGACGTGAAGAAGCCGTAGGCGAACACGTGCGCCACGATCAACCAGACGGGCGTCGCCGAACCGATCGTGGCAAACAACGCGATCAGCCCCCCGATGATCACGGTGTTCGACAGGAGCACGCGCCGGTACCCAAGGCGGCGAAGGATGCCGGGCATCGTCGGCTTCAGACTCATCGCCGCGATCGCCTGCGGCATCATCATGAGTCCGGATTCGACCGGGCTGAATCCGAGCCCGACCTGGTAGAGCAAGGGAAGCAGAAACGGAATCCCTCCGATTCCAAGGCGCGCAAAGAAGCTTCCGGACACCGAAGTTCGAAACGTTCGAAGCCGGAACAACTCCAGACGCAATAGAGGGTACGGCCTGTGCGCCGCCCGGATTCCGTAGCCGGCGAGCGACACCAGCGCAATGGCAAGGAGCGACAGGATGCTCCGCGGCTGCAGGGTGTGCTCGCCGAACACTTCCAGAACATAGGACAGCAGCGACACGCCCGCCCCGAAAAGGAGGAAGCCGGCGAAGTCCAGAGGCCTGCGATCGTCCTCACGAAAATCGGGCAGATGCCGCCAGACGAGGAACAACCCCAGCAAACCCATGGGCACGTTGATGAAGAAAATGATGCGCCAGTGGGAATGTTCCGCGATGACGCCGCCGACGAGCGGCCCCAGCATCGGGCCGATGAGTCCCGGGATCGCCACAAAGCTCATCGCGCGAATCAACTCGGACTTCCTGAAGGTGCGCACCATCGTCAGCCGCCCCACCGGCAGCATCATCGCTCCGCCGATCCCCTGAAGAATGCGGCAGATCACGAGCATCTGCACGCTGGTCGAGAGCCCGCACAGAAGCGATCCGACGGTGAATACGCCGATGGCCGACCCGAACACCGCGCGCGTGCCGAATCGATCCGCCATCCACCCGCTGATCGGTATGAACACCGCCAGACTCAGTGTGTAGCTGGACAGGACGGCCTTCATCCCCAGCGGAGTCACACCCAGTGCCGCGGCAATCCGCGGAACCGCGGTGTTGAGAATCGTCGTGTCCAGCGACTCCATGAAAAACGCGACGGCGACAAGCCATGGCAGAAGGCGTTTTCCGGACGCCCCAATCCCGGGCTCCTCATCGCCGTTCGCCACTGGTTCCGCCGGGGCCGATGGCGGCAAGTCCGTCGTGTCGCCCGCGCCTTCCATGCCGGCTTCATACTGGAACAGCGGGAACGGCGCGCAAACCTGAGCCGGAAGCCCGCCCGATCCGGACCACCCCGCACCTCCTCCGGCCCGCGTATTCACG
The DNA here is from genome assembly GCA_964389135.1 of uncultured Verrucomicrobiota bacterium. GTDB lineage: Bacteria > Verrucomicrobiota > Verrucomicrobiia > Limisphaerales > CAIMTB01 > CAIMTB01. The sequence goes on from CAYMDA010000011.1 coordinate 125,925, forward strand.
CACGATCGTGGACGGACGGAAATCGCGGGGACCTTCCTTTCGGGGACTCCCCCTCCTCCCGGTGCATTCGCCGCGTCAACGGCGCCCGCCCGTGACGCCCTTGACTCCTGCGCGCGGCCTTCCATCCTCCCACGCGATGCGCGGCGCGTTCGTTCGCAACGATCCGGAGTGGCGCCTCCGGAAGCAGGCGCTCCGCGGCACTCACTTCCGGGCTTCATCATTCATCGTTCGTTCCCGAGGAAAACCATGAAGAAGAGCATCTCACTCCGCCGGCTGTTCGGCCTTGCGTCGATTGTGGCGAGTGCACTCGTCTTCACCGGATGCGGGAGGGAGGCGGCGAGCACGAGCAGGACGAAGTTCACCATCGGCGCCGAACGACAGGAGATCACCGAGAACCTGGTGCAGTCCGGCGCAAGCGTTCTCTCCGAGAGCGACGAGGAGATTGTTGCGGAAGTCGGGGAGGCGGGCATGCCCCGGCCCATGCGGGTGACTCTGCGGTTTGCGGACGGGAAGCTGAAGGAGGTGCTGTACAGTCCACTGTAGTTCGCTCCTTCTACGGGGGGACCGATGGTCTCGACTCACGGCCGGCCGGGACGGGCTTGCCTCCAGCCGCCCGTCACCGGAGTCTTCCCATGCCCTGGGGCAGACCCGCACGATGCGAAGGCACGCCGCTGATCCCGGAAGACCCGCCATGCGCCGGTATGACGCCCCCTGGGGCAGGCTCACCATCGTCGTCACGACGGTGGTTGTCATCCTTTGTGCCGTGGTCGCGGCGGGCACGTGGTTCCGCGCGCGCGGGCCCGCGAGATGGTACGGGGCGCTGCCCGTGGCGATCCTCGCGGGAACGGCACTGTTCGCGGTGCGAGGATACGTCCTGACAAGGGACGCCATCCTTGTGCGCCGCCCGCTCTGGACCACGAGGCTGCCGTTGAAGGATCTTCAGTCGGCGAAATTCGAGGCCGGCGCCATGCGAGGGAGCATCCGTACTTTCGGAAATGGCGGTCTGTTCGCGTTCACGGGCCACTTTCGAAGCAGAACCCTGGGCAGGTACCGGGCGTACGTGACCGACCTCCAGCGAACCGTCGTGCTGCGGTTTCCCTCCTCCACGGTTGTGCTTTCACCGTCCATGCCCGAGGAATTCGTGGAGGCGCTCCGCTCCATCGAGCGCTTCCAGCGCGAGGGTGCGCACCCGCGCCCGGTCGGCGGGTAGCGAGCCGCCATGGGCGGCTGACACGCCATTCAATACGAAAACCCATCATCCCTCATGACTGCCGGGGCACAACGGAACGACATCGTGGTTCGGCCAATGACCAGCTCCGACTTCCCGGCGTGGATCGCGATGCGTTCGGATCTGTGGCCGGATTGTCCGCCGGAACGCCACGAGCTCGAGGTCAGACAACTCCTGGAGGCCGAAGGCGTGGTCCTGCTCGCCGAGGACGGAACCGGCAGGGCGATTGGTTTCGCGGAAGTCTCGATCCGCCACGATCACGTGGAGGGCACGTCGATCGCTCCCGTTCCCTATCTCGAGGGATGGTACGTCGTGCCGGGAGAGCGTGGCCGGGGCGTGGGCGCGGCACTGATGAAGGCGGTCGGCGAATGGGCCGCAAACGCGGGATACGCCGAGATTGCGAGCGATGCCGAGCTGGACAACGACGCGAGCATCCGCGCTCACCTCAGACTCGGATTCCGTGCGGTGGGCAGAACGGTCCATTTCGTGCGTGAACTGGATGTCCGAACCGATGAGGCAGCGGCACCTGCGCCCGGCAAGCCGGGCAATCCGACCTGACGTCACGGCGTGGGCGGCCATCGGCCCAGCTCCGCGACGGTTGAGCGGCAAAGGCACGCGGGCGGGGTGTTACCCCGCCCGCGCGATCCTACCGGCAGTCCGGGCAGACTAGAACCGGAAGGAGTAACTCGCGAAGAGCGTCCAGTCCGCGAATGATCCCGGGTACATTTCCCTGTGGAGATCGCGGTCGGTCGTGCTGCGCTGGCGATTGCGCTCCAGCGCCACGGGGGCGGTCAGCGAGAAGGCATGACGTTCGTACACCCAGTTCAGTCCCGGCTCGACGGAGATCGTGTAGCCCGGACGCCGGAATCCATCTTCGCCGCCGATCAGGTCACTCCGGGGAATGCCTTCCATCCGTCCGCCGATGCTGATGGAAAGACCTCCCCTGGGCCACAGCGAGAACTCAAAGCCCGCCCGGGCAAGGTACTGATCCGGAACGGAATTGACGGAATCAGGGCCGGTGGGCATCGGCCCTCCTCCCATGACGACGGGGACACGAGGCGTGCCATTGTCCTCGCGCGGATTCATCAGATAGAAGCCGTTCGCGTAGAAGTTGAGGCGATCGGCCACCCGCTGATACGCCTGCAACTGCACAATGATGCCCCACCCGCCGTCGCCCGGCTGGATGGCCTGATCGACCGGCTGCCTCACCGGCCCTGCCGGATGATGGAAGGTGTCGGTCGCATCGTCCTCGCCGGTGGGCATCTTCACGCCGAAGCCGAGCGCGATATTGCCGTGGTGGTGCGTCTCCGGATTGAGCAGCCAGTAATCCGCGGTGAGCCGAATGTCGCCGAGCCCGCTCGCCGAGGTCTCGAAATGGGGCAGGTCGATGCGGTCCATCCCGAGGTGTTCCTCCCGGGACCTGCGCTCGCCGTAAACGATCGGAACATCCAGGGTCAGGGTGAGGCGACCGTTGAACGTGTAGGAGAGAAGCAGGTCGAAGCTGTGGATCTCGTTGATGACCTGCTGGCCGGGCGACATGCCGGGCATGTGTGACAGCTCATCGTTGCCCTGGAAATAGCGGTCCGCGTAGAGGTACCGATAGGCCACGGACGCCTGCCATGGGTTGTCGGAATCCAGGCTGCCCATCGACGGGAGCAGCGGGCTCCCGTATGCGCGCACGGGCACGCAGCCCTGCGGCTGGGCGTCCATGGGCATCGCGAAACACACCGGGAGTGCCAGCAGCAGAGGCGATAATGCACGCGGAGGAGTTGGGAGTGTAAGGGTCTTCATGGAGGTGAGACAGCACTGATGGATTTTCGTCGGCTCACTCCCGCGGAACATCGGAACGCACCATGCTGCGATCGCGATGCAAGGCGCTCGTGCCGTTTCCACCTGCGAATCACGGCAACCCGCGTCCTGGACGCGGACATGACCGGAGCGCAATTGTCCCGTCGGGGCACCACAGGGGTCATGAGCGCGCAGAGGCTCCTTGCGCCGCCGGGATCCGGTCGAAACGGTTGGGGCGAACTGCCAGGAATCCGTGGCCAGATGCCGGGATTCAGGGGTGAATTGCACCCGCGGCGGGTCCGCGCACGCCCCGGACACCCGGGAGAGAAACGCCGTGAATCAATCCGGTCGCACGACCCGGTAGAACCGGGTCATCGCGGGCGGATCGGGATCCGTCCATGACCATGCTCCGTCGAGAAAGACGGGGACGCTGGACGAGCGAATCCACTGCCCCAGGAACTCTGCCACCTCCACCGAGTACGCGGCCCCTTCGGTCCCGAGCCAGCGGAGCTGCGCGTGACCGCCCGTCACGATGTCGAGCTGCACGCGGACGCGATTCCGCACGATCTCCGGCCGCGACGCGGGATTCAGCGGATGTGTCGCGGCGGCGTACTCCTCCGCATCCGTGTAGCCATCGCCGTCGCTGTCGAGGTCAGGATCCCGTTCCGTGGAACCGAACAGGAGGCGTTCCCATGCATCGTCGATCCCGTCGCCGTCGGCATCCGCCCGCAGCAGTTCCGATGGACGGTTGGCGGGTTCACCGATCACGTAGGATGCCGTCTGCCGTGGCCCCGGAACACCTCCCGACACACCGTAGAACTCGAGCACGGCCGTCTCCGAAACGACGATCGGCCCCGCGGCAACGGACCATCCGCCTCCGGAGAGCCGGTGCTGAACGGTGACACCAGCCGCATGCTGAAAGCGGACCCGCACGGCCCGTGGATAACTTCCTCCCGCCGGACTCACGGAGACTGCCTCCGGCCCCGCAGGACCGATCAGTCCCGCATCGCCAAAGTAGAGACTGATGTCCGACCCGGCCTGATTGCCGAACGCCACGGCTTGCGCAGGAAGGGCGACACCGGGCGCCAGCCGTTCGACGGTCGGATTCCCGAGTCCGAGGATGGCGTCGAGAAACGTGAGGACGGTCACCACGATCTCCCCATTCTCGATGTGCGCCTCTCGAGTCCAGTCGCCGACCGTGAAGTTCGCGATGGGTCGCGCGCCGGGATCCGCGAATGGATTCGCGTCATAGACCCGCACGTTCGGCCTGCGCGTGGGTCTTGACGGGGCCGGGAGGTCCTCCGAATGGACCCTTTCGAATCGCCCGTTTCGCTGCCGATGGACGGTCATTCTTCCCGGGGCCGGCATTCCCGCGCCCGTCTCGAGGGTGATGAGGCCGCCCAGGCCGAATGCCACCGCGGACTCGAGCCGTTCACCGTCCATCGCCCTGATCGTGTCGATGCGCTCGAGCTCTCCGCGCGCCGACCATGCGTAGATGCCGACACGGGAGCCGTCGATCGCCACGGCCGCGATCCCGGACGAATCATGATCCCTGCTGTCGAACGCGGAAACGTGCCGGAAAGGCGCGTCGAGTTGTTCGACGAGCGGATCGGCGTCAGGTCCGTGAAACTGGAGCTCGCTTGTTTCAGGCGCCCAGACCATCAGCGCGGCCCCGCCTCCGGGAAGCGCGACAGGGGCGCCATCGATGATCCCGCGCTTGAGGGTGACATCGGTTGCCTTTCGGACCCGATGCGTCGCCGGATCGAGGTCGAACCATGTGAGCACCGGGGCGGATTCATCCGGCGCATCCTGGCGTCGGCGATGGATCCATGCGAACCAGGCGTCCTCCCCGCCGGGCAGGACACTGAAACCGACGGTATCATCGGCGAGGTAGGATTCCGCGGGCCACGTGAAGCGCTCCGAAGCGAGGGGGCCGTCCATTTCCCTCCCGGCATCCTGAAGCCAACGGATCACGAGGACGGACGGTTCCGAGTAATCCATCGCGAGCACATGAAGCCCCGCGGGCACCCTCCCTTCGCCGTCGGTCGCCGCCATCGCCGTGGGCCCGCCGATCACCGGGAACCCGAGCAGGTCCAGACGACTCCCGGCGCTTCCTCGAATGACCTTCGCCTCGTTTGCCTCCGCAGCGCCCGCAACCAGGTCGTCATGGCCGTCCCCGTCCATGTCGAGGGACACGAGGCGCATGCCGTCATGCCGGGGACCCAGCGGAACGGACTTCCATGATCCGCCGGGCGAGGCGACGTCGAGACGGATCCAGACATCACCGCCCCGCGCCACGGCGAAGTCGTTTCGTCCATCCCCGTCATGATCGAGCACGGCGGTTTCCACCCGCGGCGCGCCCGGATCCCCGGCCGGACAGGAAAGGGTGCAGAGAACGGCGGCAAGACCGCCCACGGTTGTCAGGGAAAGGCTTCTCACGCGATGTCAGTCCGGGATGGAAGTGATGGTGGACGCCCGCACCTCCGCGATCTCGCGATCCGGGGAATGGGCAACGACGGTGTAGCGATAGGATCGACCCCGGATGGGCGGCTGCGTGTCGCGAATCCAGATGCGCACCGGGCCATTGGGATCATTCGCCCGACGCCTCAGCAGCACGATCGGGTCGGTGACCTGGAAGAGCGGATCGCCGGGGGACCCGCCTGGGTTTCCAAGGAATCCCTCGATCAGGGGAGTGATCTGGGTCATCTCTCCCCGTCCTCCCGGCGACGTTTCATGCCTGTAAACGACGAATGGCAGCGGCACCGTCAGGTAGGCTTCCAGTGACTCGCCACGGACGATCGGACCCACGGTGCCGGTCCCCGGATTCTGGAGGCCGTCGCGCGGCAGCGTGCCGATCTCCACGCGCCCGCATTCCTCCTGTTCATCGTACTCGGCGAGGACCTGCAGGAACGGGTGGATCGGCGGCACGGGCCGCGCCGGCCATGGCACGTCGGGACCGGATTCGGCAATGCCCTGAACATGCGAAAGGGGCACCTCGTCGCTCCATGGCCCGTATGCCACATGCAGCTCACCCGCTTCATCGGGTCGCGTGTGAATCGCCCGCACCCGAACCCAATGCTGGCCGCCGCTCAGGATCGAGATCGCCTGTGCGAACAGCGGCCCGCCTGCGCCGAACCCGGCGGGCACACGCGGCGAGGCATGAATGCTGTGGTCCGCCCCGATCGCTTCCTGGGCGCCGGGAACGGGCATCCACACGATCTGGGATGCACCGGGTGCGGGCGGGCGCACGGCGAGTTCGAACCGCTCCACGCCGGGCGGGGGGCAGAACCATTCCACGGAGGCCGGGACGATCACGGGCGGCGCCGTGGCGGCGGGAAGGACGGCGGCCCGGGTGATCTCGGGCTTCGGGAAGCCTTCGTTTCCAAGCATGTCCATGCAGCCGAGCCGAACGAGCGGGCTCGGGTTGCCGTCCCTGTCGAACGCCTGGACGAAGTAGCAGACGCGCGAGGCGACAGAAGGGACACCGGTGTCGCACCATTCCCGATCCGGGAACCTTCCGCTCTCGACCTGCACGAAGGCGTCGTCGCCGTCCGCTCGGCGATAGATCCGCCATTCCACCGCGCCGGGCACGGGATTGAGCTCGCCGCAGGGGCCCGTGAGCTCGCCGGTCCCCGGATCCACAGGGTCCACGAAGGCGCCCCCGCACGGCCACGAGACCGCACACTGGAGCGAGGCGATCCACGTCTGGGCCGGGACGGGACTCGCCCCGATGATGGACATGCCGGGGACCCACTCGGAGATGCCGCCCGCGCGGGTTCCGAACCTCGCCTCGAGCCGGAAGGTGCCGTAGTCCCCCAGGTCGAGCGGCGGCAGGATCGAAGGCCACGCGTCCTCGAAGTGGTATCGGGCGATGTAGTCCCCGCTGAGTGCGTCCCGAAGCTCCACCCACACGATCCGAGGATCCCCGACGACGAACTGCACGGGCACGGCGTCACGCGAGCCGAGCTCCTGCGTGACCGGAACAAACGAGACCTCCACTCCGCAGCACGGCCCTCGCAGCCGGCCGCCGACATTCTCCAGGGGCGCCCAGTTGCGAAGCACGCCGTAGGCGGGACCAGTCGGACCGCTCAGGTTGGCATGCCCTTCCGGATTGAGGCAGACCGAGGTGTCTTCCGCCCGGATGGTGTACCAGAAGGTCCGGCCCGCATCCTGCGGGAGCGTCGGCGCCGGGGGCGCGTTGGTGGCCTGCAGGCTCCCATCATCGAGGAACTCGATCCGTTCGCCCGCCCCGACGTTGGGAAGGCGCACGAGCAGGTTCGAGACGGTGGGATTCGCCGCGTGCCGCAGGGCGGCGTCATGGGAGTCCCATCGATAGATCCAGTAATGCGACACCTCCGCGGGATCATCGCGCGTCCATGAGACCGCGAGGTGCTGGGACGGCTGCTGGCTGACCGGCTCGTACCCGGGGACGTTCTCCACACGGACCTGGCGGGGAACCAGCGGCGGCAGGCGGTCGCAAACGACAACCTCGAGGCCGGGACTCACCTCCCCCACCCGCCGGAAGTGATCGAGGGCCGCCACATAGTATGTCACCTCCTCGCCCGGCTGGAACGGCACTCCACCCTCCTCGAATCGCCGAACCTCGGCGGAGTCGTTGTCATCCACGATGAAGTGGAGATCGTCCACCGACGGCATCCAGCCGGCGCAGGGGATGTTCTCGGGAGGCGTGATCGGCGCGCGGTTCACCTGGACGACAAGCCCGGCGTTCAACGCCTCGAGCAGGTCCTCGCGCGTCAGGTCAGGGGGAGGAGGCTCGCCGTTCGCGGCGAGCCACTCGGCGCGTCTCGCGCGATAGAGGTTGTAGCCCGAGACATGCATGGCGCTTCCGGCGAGCGCGGGCGGGGTGCACCACCTCAGGTGAACACGCAGATGTCCGCGCGGTCCCGCTTCAACCCGCTCCGCGAGCGTCCCGGGCGCGGGAACGAGCGCCGCCTCCGGCCCAGCGGTGAGCATCGCGACAACGGGTCCACTGCTGCCGTCCGCGGGGTCGAAGCCGCGAATCTCGAACGTGGAGACCTCATCGGCGGGAACACTCGCGAGATAGGCGCGTCCAAGGGCCATCGCGATGGGCGGATGAACGCCTGGCAGCACATCGTGCAGAATCTGCGCCTGCGCCGCCGGCAGATCGCTCTCGATCAGGGCGGACAGCTTGCCCGCCAGCGACGTGTCCGCCCCCCCATCCGGGAGGAGCGCATCCACGGCCGTCTCGACTGCGGCAAGGTCAAACCCGGCCGCCCCTGCCGCACCCAGCAACAATTCGAGCGCGGCGATGTCCGCGGTCGGCTGGGCCACCCCGAGCAGGGCGAACGGGCCCGGCGCATCCGCCGGTCCGGATTTCCTGTGGATCGCGTATGCGGGGGCCAGCTTGTAAGGGCCGACCGGCTGCCACAGGAGCAGGACCGCCCGTCCGCCCCCGGGCGTGACGGGTCCGACCTGCGCGGCCGCCGCAAGGGCGGGCCCGATGGCATGCGCATGGGCGGATGATGCCACGAGCAGCGCGAGGGTGATGAGTGTTCGCATGAGGGGAGTCAGAAAGTTCAGTGGTTCATGTGCCATCCGTCTCCCTCCACCCAGGTGGCGGAGACATCACCGCCGAACTCGATGCAGATCGGACAGAAGCCGAGCTTCCCGGTGAGTTCCGCGTATCCTTCCAGGTAGAGATTGTGCGGCTCTTCCGGAGATCGGCCGCCCTCGAGATGGGCGCCGCCCCGCAGGCTCGCAAGGCAGAGGAAATCCGCCGAGACCTCCCCGCTCAGGCGTGCGGCCACGATGACATCCTGGAAGTCGTGTTCAGGGTCGTTCATCGTGAAGCGGAGGCCCGCGGCCAGGGAGCCACTGACGATGCAGCCCACGTCCGCGAAGGGAACGGTCACCTCGCCGAACAGGTAAACGCCGGTGAACGGGTGCGCGGGATCGATCGAGCCGAGGAACGACTCCGCTTCCGGATCCCACGCGAACGCGTCCATGGAGCAGGTCCGCCCGAGCAACGCACCGCCCGCGACCTCCCGGATGGCGGGCACTCCGAATCCCGTCGGGAACATCCAGCTCCCGCGGCAGAAGGCACTCAGGTAGAACTCACCGGCGCCCGGCCCGATCGAGAGAGTCGAGGAGAACTCCTCGAGGCCGACCGCCTGGATCTGCGCTCCGCCACGCTTCATCTCGAGGCTGCCCGACCACTGCAACACCTCCCCTCCGTCGCCCCTGGTGAACTTCGTCTGCACGGTGAGCTCGTTGCCGAACCCGAACAGCGAGGCGGGGCCTGCCGAGCCCTCCAGCGTGATCTCATGCCGGCGCGCCGGCGCGCCCCCGGCGCAGCCGACAGGCCCATCCGACGTGAGCTCCCGAAACTCGAAGTGGGACGCGAACTCGACCGGGATCTGCGCCGGCGGCGCGGGCGTCGGCACGTTGATGATCGTCGTGCTGTCGAGTCGAAGGAGAGACAGACGATCACCCCGGATGTGGGCGCGGCCGTCCCAGTTCACGGAGTCCACGATGCTCGCGAACCCCTTCACCGGCTGCAGCGCCTGGGTGACCTGCTCGGCGGCCAGGATGGCGATCTCCGATATCTGCTCGTTGACGGCCTGGAATGCCGAATCGAGGGCCCGCCGGACCGCAGCGTCCGCGTTGTAGATCCACGAGCGGATCGCGGAATGAAGAGCACCCGCCACGGGTGACTCCGCGAACGCGTCCCGGATCTCCTGCCGGATTCGCGCCCGCAGCTCCTCGGGAGAGAACGCAGCAGGATCCGCCGCGTAGGAGCCCCGCAACCAGGCGCCGAGCCGCAGCTCGAGCGTGTCCCCCATCCCGGCATACTCCTCGATCGGGCTGAGAACCGTGTCGCGGATCTGCTCGAAGAACGCCTGCCCCTCCTGCAGCGCGCCGACGATCTCGGAGAGGGACTGCTCCACATCGGTGAGGGCGTCGCGAACATCAACCAGCCAGCCGACGATCTCACCGTTTCCGAGGTCCGCCTCCAGATCCGCAAGCGCCGCCTGGACCTCCTCCGCGGGCAGGCCGGCCACGGGAATCCCCGCGGCACTGAGTCCGGCCATCACCAGCTCCTCGGCGTGCTCGATCCGGGCGATCGTGTTCCGGACCGCTTCCAGGGCGGCGATGGCGTCACCCAGTGTTCCCGAGATCTCGTCCACCACCGAACCGGCAGTGCCCGCGGCACCCGCGATCTGCTGAAGCGCCTCGCTCAACGGGGCGCCGAGATGCAGCGTCAGGGCGGCATCGATCGCCGCGATGTCGCCATCGAGCGGAAGATTCTCGACAAGGGGCGCGACCACCGCCTCCTCGACGGCCGGCAGGACCACCGAATCGATGAGACCCGTCATCCGCGCGTCGAGCATGGAGGACAGGCGGCTGAGGCCGCGACGGATCTGCTCCACCGCGGATTGCTCGAGATGTTCCGTGATCCACGAGGCGCCCTCCTCCACGAGAAACTCCGGCGCGGCAAGCAGGCTGAGATTCAGGAAGGCGCTGAAGCGCAGGTCCGCAAGGTCGGCGTTCAATCGCCGGATGCGGCTTTCCACATCGAGAACCACCAGGTCCACGCCCGAGGGCGCGGGGGACACGAAGGATCCGGTCAGGGCGTCGTACTGAACGGGATAATCGAACGCCGCTGCGTCCAGCCAGATCTGCTGCGCGCGCGGAAGGTGTGTCTCACCCTCCTGGTACTCCACGGGTGACTGCCCCGGCGGATGGCCCCGATGGGCCTCATCGAAACCCGCCGTGTCGAAGTAGCCGTGCCCGCCTTCAGACCAGCCCGCCTTGATGAAGATCGGCGGATCGATGACCCCGCTCGAACCGAGGACATGCGCGTGCACCTCGAGGTCGCGAAAGAAACTCACCCCCGCCGTGCCCGCGAGATTGATCCATCCCGGTCCCTCCGTGAACTCGGAGTAGTCGTTGAAGTACGCGTGGCGAACCGCGGTGAATGGATATCCGGCCAGCGTTGCATCCGCGGGAATCACGAGATGACTCTCGCGCTCAAGGGAGTCGGTGGCGACAAGCGTGCCGTCGGGACGCGGGTAGAGAAATCCGGACGGCGCGACGTCCAGATGGGCGACGTCCGCGATGACTCCGAGCTCCAGCAGGCCGTTTCCCGTGTCGCACGGATCGGCGGGATCATGAGTGAACCTCAGCGAACCCACTCCCAGCCGCGTCTCGCTCCAGTAGGCGAGCTGCTTCTGCTCGTCGCCCGGTGCGATCCGGCCCTCCGTCAGGTTCCCGCAGCAGTTCATCAGGAGCTGGTCGAACTCCTGTGTGAGTTCCGAAGGGTGCGGGAGGGAGATGGTTCCGGCGATGCGGCTGTCATGGGGCTGGTTCGAAAGGAAGCTCAGTCCGAAGCTCGCCAGCTCGATGTCATATCCGTAGGCGGGGAGCTGCCCGGGGCCCTCCGAGGACTGGTGAATCCCGCTGACGCCGGACTGCCGCACGTAATACTTGGACCGGCCCGCGAGCGGATAGGGATCCGTGGTCATCCCGGCGACGGTTGATTCGGCATGGATGCTGTCCGGGTCGCGAAAGTTCATCCCGGCGTAGTCCCCCGCCCCGTCAAGGTACGCCGGGGTTCCGGGGTACTCCGGGTCGAGTGTGCCGGGATCGATCCCGGTGAGCAGATGACGGGCCGGATTGAACACGAGCGGAGCCTCGCCGGCCTCGTCGATGACGCCGTTCGGCGCCTCGAGCGAGTCGAACCCGTCCGCACTCGGAATCCAGGGACCCGGCATGTAGAAGCTGGCCCGGGTGAACTCATCGGTTCCATGCGTGGGCACGGAACCATTCCGGCCGATCTCGAGGTGGCGCTCGACGACCGGATCGACGGAGGTCGGCGTCAGCTCGCCCGAGGCGCGAAGTCCCGCCGACGGCGTGAACTCCAGCACGACGCCGTCGAGCTGGACCCCCTGGAGGGGCGAGGGAACGCCGCCGACCTCACCCGGATCCCGGCATCCCTTCCCGTAGAGCACGAACGCGAGCGCGTTCTCGAGGCGCGACTCCCCGGGCACGACCTGGCTGTCCGAGATCCGCATGACCCCGCCCGAGGCCCGCAGCGCACCTCGTGGAAAGTGGCTGAAGAACCCTCCGGGCCCGAACCGCAGCTCGGTGGAAATGCCACCCTCGAGCCCCGGACGGATCTCCAGGTTCGCCCCGGCCACCGCGCGGAGCAGGAACCAGAACCCGTCGTTGCTGTCGGGTATGTCCCCCTTCTCCAGCCTCCACTGGTCATAGTAGTCCCGCCGGATGAACTCGGTCGCGGGCGAGACGAGGCTGAACACGCCTTCAGCCCAGCGCCATGCGTCCCCCGTGAAGACGACAGGATAGGTTTCACTCAGAAACTCGGCGCCGCCCGCGATCAGGCCCGTCGCATTGCGCGAGGGATGGAGCTGGTCGTCGAGGGGAATGTCGCCCTCCATCAGGAAGCGGGAACGCAGCCGGCGCTCGCCGGGGTGCCGCCAGCCGACGCCCGGAGGCATCTCGAGGGTGAGGGAGTTCGCGATGTAACCGCCTGTGGACAGCCGCATGACGCCCCGCACGCCCTCCCATCCCGACCACTCAAAGGAAGCGTCGGCGAGGACCTGCACCGCCCCCGACTGCACGACGAGCCTGCCTTCCGCGTCGCGCGAGGCGACGAGGGGCGGCGGCACCGGGATCGAATGAGCGATCGCGTGTCCGTGCTCCGTCTCACCCGAGGCGATCGTCACCTGCCACAACGCATCGCCGGCCGGGATAGGGTTGGCTCCGAGCGAAGCAATCGTCCCCTCCGTGTCGCCGAAGAGCACCTCTCCCGTGAAGATGGAGAACCGTGTGCGGCCCGGTGGCCACTTCGTGGTCCGGCGTGAGCGCGCCAGTCTCGAGGTCGTCCACGTGTTCGACCGTGATCCGCACGGAGTACTCTGTCCCTGCGAGCACCCGCTCCGGCGTGAGGACCAGGGACTCCTCGATGTCGAAGTTCGCATTGCCCCCGACGGAGTAGCTGAATTCGCCCGTCGTACTCGCCACCGGCCGGAAACCGCCCGCCGCGACGAGGCTGGCCGTGATCCGCACGGGAGTATTCTGGGGGGGGCAGGGCAGAAGAAGGTCTCCTGACGGACAGAACTGGTTCCGGGTGACCGTCGCGGCAACGCGCACTTCCAGGCCCGAATGGGACGGATCGCCATCGAGGATGTAGTTTGCCGGGACGGAGACCACGGGTGCGGAGAACTGAATCTCCGCGGGCTCGGCCCTGAGTTCCGGCGCGGCGAGCGCCGTGAATAGGACGCCACCCAGCAGGGCCCCGTGCAATCCGGGCGGTTTGATCCAGCGCATGGGGTGCATCCTGCCCCCCGCGACGTGAAGCCAGCATGAACCCGTGATGAAAGTCCTTTCATGTGATCCACGGTCATGGCACGCATGGGAGAGGCGCGATGCGTCCGTGATGGCCGTGTCCGTGAGCCGGCCGAGTGAAGATCCTGCTGGTAGAAGACGATCCGAAGGTAGCGACGTTCATCGTGCGTGGCCTGACCGAGGAGGGTTTCGTCGTGGACCATGCGCCCGATGGCGAGGGCGGGCTGCATCTTGCCTCCGCGGGAATTCACCAGGTCTTGATCCTGGACGTCCTGCTCCCGGGCCGCGACGGCTTCGATGTACTCGCCCGGCTGCGTGAACGCGGCGTCCAGTCGAGAGTGCTGATGCTCACGGCGAGGGACGCCGTGGAAGACCGGGTCCGGGGTCTCGACGGCGGCGCCGATGACTATCTCGTCAAGCCTTTCGCCTTCTCCGAGCTGCTCGCGCGCGTGCGCGCCTTGATGCGGCGGCCGCTCACGAGTGAACCGGCGATGCTCGCGATGGCCGACCTGCAGGTGGACACACGGGAGCGGCGCGTGCGCCGCGCCGGACGTCCCATTTCCCTGACGACCAAGGAGTTCGCCGTGCTCGCGCACCTGCTGCGGCATGCGGGACAGGTCGTGTCACGGACACGCCTCGCGGAACATGTCTGGGACGAGAACTTCGATCCCATGAGCAACGTCATCGACGTCACCGTGTATCACCTGCGCGAGAAGGTGGACCGTGGCTTCGAACCGAAGCTGATTCACACAATCCGCGGCGCTGGATACGTGATGCGCTCGGATTCCTGAAGACATGCCGCGCCACGCCGCAAACCCGGAATCTCCGGCGCCGCCCGCCGTCGCGGATGAAAATCCTTTCATCGAACCTTCACCTGCGGTTCACGCGGACTCCGGCACGGTGGCGTCGTGGGTTCCATCGCGGAGGTCCGGAGGCGATCTCGCACGGGAGGCCGGGTGAACACCCTGCGCGCACGCCTCGAGGCAGGCCTGTTGCTGCTCCTCGGCATCGCGCTCATCGCGGCGGGTGTCTCGTGCTTTCTGGTCACGCGGCAATCCGTCCGGACCGACGCAGACCAGTTCGTCCGAGACAAGGCGGTGATCCTCGCGCACGCCACGAATCCCGACTTCCTCGATGACGTGCGCTACGAGGACCGCGCGTGGCGCGGCGATCGCTACACACCCTACGGCCAGACCGTCGATCTCGAGTGGCGTCCGCGATTCGTCTCGTCCCGACTCAATGCGCCGATCCAGGTTCCGGACGAGGTTCGGCGGCTCGCGCGTCACCCGCTTGGGACGGTGCTGCACGACGCGGTCGGCGAGGATGGCGTGCCCTACCGCATGGCGACCGTCGCCATCGAGCACGAGGGGGTCATACGCGGGTACGCACAGATCGCCATGCGCATGGCGGACCGGGACGCGCCGCTGCGCCGGCTCGCCTTCACCCTGACGGGAATCGGTGTCGTCACCCTCGCCCTCGCGTGGGCTGGCATCCACCTGTGGCTCCAGCAATGGCGCACGCCGCTGCGCACGTTCGAAAGCACCGCACGCGAGATCACGGAGGCGGGCATCGATCGGCACAGGTTCGTCGCGCCCAGCGACTCCCCGGAGCTCGAGACGGTGGCCGGTTCCTTCAACGCGCTGCTCGACCGCCTCGTCGCCGCGCAGGACGCCCACCAGCAGTTCGTCGCCGACGCCTCGCACGAACTGCGAACACCGCTCACGGTCTTG
Organism: uncultured Verrucomicrobiota bacterium; assembly: GCA_964389135.1. Classification (GTDB taxonomy): domain Bacteria; phylum Verrucomicrobiota; class Verrucomicrobiia; order Limisphaerales; family CAIMTB01; genus CAIMTB01. Next base: position 141,021 of record CAYMDA010000011.1, read on the forward strand.
CGAGGCGAACTCGAGGTCGCGCTGAGGCGCCAGCGTTCCACCGAGGAGTACCAGCACACACTCCGATGCTGCCGGGAGGAAATCGAGCGGCTCTCGCGCATTTCAGACAATCTCCTCGCCCTCGCGCGCTCCGACGGCGGCGGCGCCCTGAACCTTCGGGAAATCCTGGACCTGGCCACGCTCGGCCGCGCCGCCGCCGACCAGTGGGCGCCGTGGGCTGCCGAAAAGGGCGTGCGCCTGGTCGTGGACTCCATCGATTCGCTCCCGATCCGCGCGGATCAGCTCGCCATGGAACGCGTGCTGGACAACCTGATCGAGAACGCGCTGCGGTTCACGCCCGCCGGCGAGGCCGTCACGCTCACCACGCGGCGCCTCGATTCCGGCGCCATCCTCGAGGTCCGGGACGCGGGCCCGGGCATCAGCCCGGAACATCTCGATCGGATCTTCGACCGGTTCTATCGGGTGGAAACGTTCCGATCACGGGAGCGCGGCGGCGCCGGACTGGGGCTCGCGATCGTGAAGTCACTGGTGGAAGCCCATGGCGGGACAGTCAGCGCGGAAAGCGAGGTCGGCGTGGGAAGCACGTTCCAGGTGCGCATCCCGCTCGCGCAGGGACTTCCTGCGTGACGCGGCGCCTCCCTGCCGCGGCGGCCTGGCCCGGGACCGATCCGGCCCGTGCTGCCAGAGGAGCGGCCGGGGCGCGTCACGGACCCGCGGGGTCGATCACGCGGATCGTCGCGACGGCCGTCACGAACTTCTCCTCCGGCGTGCAGAAGTCGACGTCGCCGGACCACAAGCCCGGCTTCACCGCCTTCAGCCGGACGGTCGCCTCGAATTCCTCGTCCGGCCCCAGCGTTCGCCGGAAATAGAATGTCTCGAAGGCCACGTGGTGGGCCCGGTCATCGGGCTTCGGTCGCGTCGAGAGGACCTGAAACCCGTCGAGCAGTGAGTCGTACACGTCGATGCTGCCCAGTTCGATCGGCTGGTCCGTCGGGTTTCGCGCCTTCATGGTCAGCACGGCCTCGTCGCCGACTTTCACCTGTGCCGGGGCATCGACAGTCACCACGAACTGCGGCTGTCCCGTGTTGAAGTACCACGACGTCACGGCAAGGCCGGCGATCCAGAGGGCGGACGTCAGCACCGCAGTGACGATCGCGGTCACAAGGACAAGAATGACTCGGGATTTCATGGAGTGGATGCGGCCGCCCAGGATTCACGGCGCCTTCAGGGATTCAGGTGTGTGCGATCGTTCTTGCGGCAGGCCGCGATACAATCGCATGGCGCGATGCTTCCGCAAGCGCGAGCGGCACCGCCTCACGGCACACGCCCGAGCGCGTCGTAGAATGCGGTGACGTGCCGCAGGGCGTTCGTGCGCCCGGGAGCATCCACCTGCGCGGCGTGCACCGCCGTCTCGATGGCCGGGCGGCGCTCCAGGAAACGCGCGCGGGCGCTGGCGAAGCCGAGCGGCGACAGGGTCGCGCGCGCTTCCTCCAGTGCGTACAGCGCCTCGCGCACCAGCTCCTCGAGATCCGGGCGGTAATCGGGAGGCGCGATCGGCCGCGTCACGCCCGTGACCCATCCGGCGAGATCGAAGTCGCTCGCGACCGGCACCAGCTCGCGATCCGACCCTTCGATGACTTCGATGTTCCAGAGACCGACGCCATCGACCGAAAGCTCGTAATCCCAGTTCCCCACCAGCGCCTGGAAGAGGTGGAGCAACGCCACCGTCTCCTCGTCGAAGCCCGCATTCTCGAGGCGGGCCACCTCCTCGTCCGACAGCGCGCGCCCACCGAGGCGTTCCGCCACAACCTCCACGTGGTCCAGCAGGACCGCCATCCGGGTGATCCGCCAGCCGGTCGGACGCTCCTCCGCGGGAGGACTCTCGTCCCGGTATTCAATGCGGGCGCGGCGCACGCGCGGCCCGGTGAGACCAACGGCTTCCATCGCCTCGAACACCATCGCCTCGCGCCACGTGGCGGTCTCGTCCCGAAGGCGTCCGATGGGCCCCCGTCCGCCCTCGCCGCAGTGCGTGATGATCTTGACCTCGCGGGCGTCCGCGAACGGCGAGTTTTCCCGGTCCCCGCGGGAGACCTTGAACTTCAGCTTCGGAAACGGGCACTCCTGCAGGCTGGAGTTGCCGCGGACGCGCATGCTGACGGGAATGACGCCGCCGAACACCTCGATGCGCGCGTCGAAGTAGGGCTTCTCGCGGACCGGAGGAAAGATGCCGTCCGGCATTCCCGCGAATGCCAGTTCGAAATGGGCCTGCAGGGGACCGATCACCACGATGTCCACCACGCTGCGCGCGTCGAAGATTCCCGAGCCCGCCTCTTCCCGCGCGCGATACCACCCCGTGCCCCCTCCACCGACCGGAATCTCGTGCGGGCTCACCGCGTTCGTCAGATCGATCCATGGACCATCGAGGGACGGCGCGGACTGCAACACCCCCGAGAAATGCACGAGCGCGCCCGAGGCCGTTCGTGTGATGCCGATCGTGGGGGCATCCGCCGCCCCGCAGGGTCGGGCGGCAGCTCCGGGGAGGAGCAAGGCCGTCGCGAGCAACGCTCCGACACGTGAAAGCCGCCGCCTGACGGCCGGTCTGGATCTGCCTGGCATGAAGCGCCCGTGGACTGGCGGCTCCTGCTACTCCCGTTCCGCGGTTTTGGCAATCGCCCCGGCTTGGCGGAACACGGCCCTGACCCGCCGCCCACGCCACGGGGCGCTCGATTGAAATGGGCAACCGGCCGCGCCGGAATCAGGCGTGGCGCCAGCGGCGAAACCGACGCTGGTGTTCCCGCGAGTGCCGGCGGAAGTAACGAAGAGCGATCGGCCGCACCTGCTCGTAGAAAAGCAGGATGATCACGTAGGAGATCACGGCGGCCGCGATGCCGTTCAGGATCGCGCCGATCGTGAACGCGGGCCCCCACAGCAGGCGGCGCATCGTCCGCTCCGTCAGGTCATCCATGTCATCGATGGGGATGACCGGATGAACGAACAGGGATCCGGTCTGCACGTTCAGGTAGAACAGCACCGGCCAGATCAGGCTGAGGGACACGCCCCCGATCGCGCCAGCGATCACGTTGCCCCTGATCAGGCGGGCGAGGAACGCAGCCACCACCACCCCGAAGCCGAACGTGGGGAAGAAGTTGGTCATCAGGCCGAGCGCGAAACCCCGGGCAACCTTCTCGGTCTCACGTCGGATCCTGAAGAACCGGATGACGTTCCAGATGATGCACCGCTCAATGCGGTGAACGCGCACGACCAGGGCGTGAAAAAGCCGCTTCGTCACTCGCCGGAACCCGTCTCGCGCCGCCCGGGCTGGCGGATGTCATTCGATCGCGCACCCATGCGGCGCGAGAATAGAGCCGTCTCCGGCCCGCAGCAAGGCGCCGCCGGCGCATGGCGCCGTCAAAACTCCGGGTCCGCGCGTCGGCGACGGTTGCCTTCATCCGCCGCAGGCGTTCATCATACGCCGCCACGATCGCGTCGTCTTGCACCCGGATGTTCCCGATCCCCACCCCATCGCGAGACCTCGTTCATCGTTTCCGGCGCCGCGGGATCGCCGGCCTCCTCCTGATGTGGACGTGCGCGGCGCTCGGCGCCACCGGATTGCCCGTTGAGTTCGGAACGAGGCGCTGGAGCGACCCGGACGGCCCACCCCTGCGGAGCGTCGAGGCGATCCTGCAGACACGGGATGGCTTCCTGTGGTTCGGCCTGAACCACGGCCTCTGCCGGTTCGACGGCGCCGCCTTCCAGATGTTTGAGCCGCGCAACACGCCCGCACTCCGCGTGAGCTATGTCACCGCCCTCGCCGAGGCCGCCGACGGCACCCTCTGGATCGGCTCGGCGGGAGGAGGCCTGATCGCCTATCGGAACGGTACGTTCACTCACTACGGGGAATCGGAAGGTCTCGCCAACGAACAGGTCCGCACCCTGCTCTTCGGCCGGAACGGCAGTCTGTGGATCGGCACGGACGGAGGCGGCGTGTTCGTGCGGGATCCGCACGGCCGCTTCACTCACTTCGGCCAAGAGTCGGGCCTGCCGGAACCCTTTGTCATGAGCCTCGCCCGGGACGGACGGGGACGCATCTTCGCCGCCACCTACCGTTCCGGGGCGTTCCTCTTCGAGGATGGGCGATTCCGCCAGGTTCCCCTGGAGCCGCCACTCAATGAGGCGATGGGCTTTTCACTCACACAGTCACCTTCCGGCGCCGTGTGGCTCTGCACCCCGCAGGGAGTCTATCGCCTCGAGGAGGATCGCTTCCTGCGCTGGCAGGACATGCCGCTGCCGGGCCACGAACCCGTGGTCGCATGGCAGACGTCCGAGTCCACCATCTGGTTTGGCACCACGCGCGGCCTCGCCCTGTGGCAGGACGGCACATGGACCGCCTACCCCATCGGCGGGGCATCCTCCAGCCGCTTCGCGAGCGCCTTCACCGTGGACCCCGAAGGCGGCGTCTGGACGGTCTCGGAAGGGGGCGGTCTGGTCCAGCTGCGTCGAACCAAGGTGGTTACCCTCGGCGAGGAGGAAGGGCTGAGCGCCAACGAGATCACCTCCGTACTGTCGTCGCGCGACGGGTCGCTCTGGGTGGGCACCCCCCACGGATTGAACCGCCTCCGCGGCGGCGGGATCGAGGTCTTCACCACCGCGGACGGACTCCCAGACGACTTCATCTTCTCCCTGCACGAGGACGCGAACGGCACCCTCTGGATCGCCACCCGCCTCGGAGGCCTCGTCCAGTTCTCCGGCCAAACGTTCGGCCTCCTCCCGGAGGCGGAACGCCTCCCGACCCGTGGCGCGTGGTGCCTCGCGGGCACCCGCGACGGCTCCGTGTGGGTCGGCACGAGCCGCGGCGCGTTCCGCTATCACGAGGGAAGGCGCGTCCTTCACCTGAATGGCGCCACGGGCCTCTCCAACGACGACGTGCGGTCGATCACCGAAGACGCGGACGGCACGATCTGGATCGGCACGTCCCACGGCCTGAATCGCTTCAGGAACGGTGCCATCGCCACCTTCACGGAGATCCCCGGCGCCCCTCCCCTGCAGGTCGTCACGGCCCTCCACGTCGATTCGAGGAATGACCTCTGGATCGGCACCCTCACGCACGGCCTCTTTCGTCATCGCAACGGTCGCTTTCAGCATCTTTCCTCCCGCCACGGCCTCGCCAGCGACACCATCCATTCCATCACCGAGGACGATGCCGGCGGTCTCTGGCTGGGCAGCCCGCGGGGCATCATGCGGCTGGACAAGGCTTCGGTGGACGCCGTCGCCAGCGCGCATACCAACAGGCTCGCCGTCGTGATCTATGGCCGGGCCGCGGGCATGCGCACGGAGGACTGCACCGGGACCATCCAGCCCACCGTCGCACGCTCGGCCGACGGGCGGCTGTGGTTCGCGACCACGGGCGGGCTTTCCACCCTTCACCCCTCGCGCATCCCGCGAGTCCGCCGGCCTCCGCTCGTGCACGTCGAGACCATCGCCATCGAGGGTCCTCGGCCACTGGCCAAGCTGCGCGCACAGGCCGTCTCTGGCTCGGATTGCGAGGTTGAGCCGATCGTGGAGCGAGGCGACACACCCGCCCCGGCGGCACGCCAGCGCGCCGCCTTCAGCACGACCGGGCTGCAGAGCGTGCGCATTCCCCCGAGCCAGGACCGCTTCGAATTTCAGTATGTCGGACTGAGCTGGGTCGCGCCGGAGGATGTCCGCTTCCGTTATCGACTGGAGAACTTCGACCGGGACTGGGTGGATGCAGGCCACCGCCGCGTTGCCTACTACACCCGGGTTCCGCCCGGCACCTACCTGTTCAGGGTGGAGGCGACTCATCAGGACGGACTTACGAACCAGCCCCCCGCCGCGCTGGCCGTGATCGTTGAGCCCGCATGGTGGCAGACGGTGGCCCTCCGCGTCCTCGCCGGCGGCGCCGTCGCGAGCGGCCTCCTGGCTCTGGTCGGAACCCGGCTCTCGCGTCTGCAGCGAGAACGCGCCGCGTCGATCGAGCTCTCGCGAACCCTCATCCGCTCTCAGGAGGCGGAACGCGCAAGACTGGCCGGTGAGCTCCACGACGGCCTCGCGCAGGAGCTGCAGATCATCCGGAACCGCGCGGAACTCGCGTTGGTTCGCCTCAAGCCGGATCCCCAGGTGGCGGGTGAACTCACCGCCATCTCCGCCACGGCGGCCCTCGCCATTCGTGAAGTGCGGGCGATATCGCGCGGCCTCAGGCCCCCGGAGCTTGATCAGCTCGGTCTCACCGAGTCACTCCGATGGCTCGCGAGGGCGGTTGCCACTGCGTTCCCCGGCCATGTCGAGAGTCGCATCGACAACGTGGACGGACTTCTCGACCGCGATAGGGAATTGCACGTATTCCGAATCGCGCAGGAGGCGCTGAATAACGCCGTCAAGCATGGTCGCGCGCGTGAGATCACTCTGGAGGTCGAGCACACTGACTGCCTGCTGACCGTCTGCGTCTTCGACGACGGAGAAGGCATGCGCGCAAGAGACTCCTCGGATCCGCTCGGAGGTTCCGGACTCAAGACCATGTCGGAGCGCGCCGCCATGCTTTCGGGAACTCTCACGATACGCTCTGAACCCGGCGCCGGAACGCGATTGACGCTGCTTGTCCCGGCGCACAAGAAATCGATTCAAAGATGACCCGAGTCCTGATCATCGATGACCATCCGATCTTTCGTCAGGGCCTTCGGCAGCTGATCGACGCGGAGGCCGACCTCACGGTTGTCGGCGAGGCCGACGACGCCGACCGGGGCGCGGAAATGCTCCGGCGACTGCATCCGGATGTTGCGGTTGTGGATCTCAGTCTTGCGCGCGGTTCCGGCCTTGACCTGGTTCGCGAGTGTCGTTCCATGCAGCCCAACGTCGCGCCACTCATTCTGACCATGCACGGCGAGGAAAGCACCTTCGCCGGCGCGATGGAGCGCGGTGCGGCCGGATACGTCCTCAAGGAAAACACGATCGCCGACGTGCTGATCGGGATTCGGGCCGTTGCCGCGGGAGGCTTTTACCTGAGTCCCAGCATGGCCGGGTTCATGCAGCGTCGAAGTGAGAATGCGCAGGCGGCGGCCGTGCGAATGCCGCGGCCGATCGATTGTCTGACGCCCACGGAACGCCGTGTGCTTCGGCTCATCGGGGCGAACCGCACCACCAAGGAGATCGCGCACGACCTGTGCATCAGCCCGCGAACGGTGGACACGCATCGCGCGCACATCTGTGAGAAGCTCGAGCTTCGTGGCGCCCAGGCGCTGTTGCGGTTCGCCCTGGAGAATCGGTCGGGGCTTTCCGGCTGAGCGGACGCTGAAGTCGCGCTGCCGGAGAGGGGGGGCACCCACGGTGGTGGATCCCCTGAGGGGACCGCCCCTCTCAACACACCTCCTTGGGCGGACCTTCAGACGGAGGCATGATTCACCTGGAAGCGATACTCACGCGAGAGTTACGCCCGGCGGAACAAGCCAACGGCCGACTTCCTTCCCATGCGGGCGAGCAAAGCCATCCTCAAGAACTGCCCCCACCCGGTGCCAGACAATCCATCCCCGCGGTCCGAGACGGTGCCAGACAATGCATTCGCGGCGCTGAATCAGGGGTCAGACAATGCATCGGTCGCTTCGCAAGCGGGGTCAGACAATGTATCTGCCCGCTCACTCCGGGGGTCAGGCAATGCATCCCAAGCGCGGGATCCTGTCGTTCAAGGGGAGAGAGATCCGTTCCGCCTCCTTCCGCAGTCGCCCCCATTTTCCCTGTAAGATTCCCCTCCCTTCCCGCGTTATCCCTGCTGAAAGGAGGTTCCGCCATGGGGCGTCACAATCGCACGCTTGGGGATCCGAAT
>CAYMDA010000012.1:0-144925 GCA_964389135.1 uncultured Verrucomicrobiota bacterium
CACCCCTCCCAAGCCAACCCTCCCCAGTGTCAAAACTTTTGAGGCAACAGGCGGGCGCAAGGCGAAGAGCTTAAGAAATTGCTTCCCCGGCGTGGTTCGTCGGACAATTCGCGTGCGAATCGCATGCTCAAGGTGGTGATTCCCTCATCGGACGACGGTTGCGCGGCACGACTGCGGGCGCTGGGGTTTGTCGTGCAGCAGGCGGCCTCGCTGCGTGTGCCCCCTCTCGACGCGGCGTCGGCCGAGGAGGTCTGGTGTGTGCCGCAGTCGGTCCTGCAGGGACCCGACTGGCCGCGCCTGCGCGTGGAGCTGACGCGCGCGCCGCGGTTGTTCGTGGTGTGTCTCGAGACGGCGGGAACGCAGCCGATCGTCAGTGCCATGCGCGACGGCGCATTCGACGCGGTGTGGCATGGGGACACGGATGCGCGCTGGCTGGAGGTGGTGCACGCGGCCGCGGAGAGCCAGCGTCTGTGGTTGCAGCTCTACGCCGGCCAGCTCGCGACGGAGGGCGAACGGCTCGTGGGCCGCTCGATGGCGTTGAACCAGCTCCGGCGCGACCTCGAGCGGCTCGGCCCGACCGACGTGACCGTGCTCCTGATCGGAGAGTCGGGCGTCGGCAAGGAACGGGTCGCCCGGGCCCTGCACGAGGCCGGGCACGGCGGGCCGCTTGTGACGCTGAACTGCGCGGCCATGCCGCGCGAGCTGGTGGAGGCGGAACTGTTCGGCGCGGAGAAGGGCGCCTTCACCGGCGCGGTGCGCTCGCGGCCCGGGCTCGTCGAGCAGGCCGCGGGCGGAACGCTGTTCCTCGACGAGATCGGGGAGCTCGACCTCACCCTTCAGCCGAAGCTGCTCCGCTTCCTCGAGACCCGGCGTGCCAGGCGGGTCGGCGGCGACAACGAATACGCGATCCAGCTCCGCGTCGTGGCCGCGACGAATCGGAACCTGGAACAGGCGGTCGCCGAGGGCCAGTTCCGCGCCGACCTGTACTACCGGCTCGCCGAGGTGGTGATCCAGATCCCGCCCCTGCGCGAGCGTGTGGAGGATATCCCCGCGCTCGTTCAGGCCTTCATGACCGCGGCCTCCGAGCGGTTCGGCAAGCACTTCGATGCCGCCGAACCGGGTCTGCTCCTGCGGCTCAAGGAGTATTCGTGGCCGGGCAATGTCCGCGAACTGAAGAGCGTGATCGACCGGCTCGTGCTCTTCCATGAGGGCCCGGTGCTGCGCGCCGGATGGTGGACCCCGCCGGACCCGGCGACCGTGGCGGTGCCCGGAGGGCAGGCGCGCGCGGAAGCGGCTGGAGTCAACGCCGGCGCGGGCGCCCACGCCGCGGCGGCGGGATGGCACGGGCCACTCGGCGGGCCCGCTCTGCCCAATCGGTCCGCGCGCATCGAGCTTGCCCGGAAGCTCCTGGAGGAAGGCCGTCTTTCGCTCGCCGAGATCGCCGCGCGGGCAGGAGTGCATCCGACGACGCTCTTCCGCTGGAGGAAGGCGGGGCGCACCCGCAAGGAATGAGCCGGACCTTGCAACAGGCCCCGGAGGGGGACCCCGCGCGGGCGGAGCGTCTCTGCGCCGCCCCGTGTCCGCGCGCCCGCCGGGCGCGGGGTTCCGACCCGGACCGGCCCCGGACTTTTCCGCGACCGTCCGGATCTCGCGGGGTTGACGTTGCCTGTCGGTGCTCGTCCGGGCCCGTCACGTGCCCCGGCGCTGGTTGGCAGCCCCTCCCGCAACTGCTAGACCACACCCGCGCCTTCAACCCGGCGCGTTCATGAGTTCGATTCGTGAAATGGCGGCATCGGCGATCGGAAGATTGCTGCCGCAGTGCGGCGCGGGCAGCTATCGCGTCCGGCTCGTGAGCGGCGGCGACCTGCTGCGTGCCGCGCAGCGGCTGCGGTTCGAGGTGTTCAACGTGGAGCTCAATGAGGGCCTGAGCGAATCGTACTCCACGGGGCTGGACGCCGATCCGTACGACGAGGTGTGCGACCACCTCGTGGTGCGGGACGAGACGACCGGGGCGGTGGTCGGAACCTACCGGCTTCAGACCGGGGCCGCCGCGGCGCGAAACCGGGGGTACTACAGCGAGCAGGAGTTCGATTTCAGCCCCTTCGAGAAGGCGCGCTCCGAGATCATCGAGCTCGGCCGCGCCTGCGTGCACGCGGAGCACCGGAATCTCGCGGTGCTGACGCTGCTCTGGCGCGGCATCGCCGCCTACGCCCGCGAGCACAGGGCGCGCTACCTGATCGGGTGCAGCTCGCTGACGTCCCAGGACCCGGGGGAAGGCGCCGCCATGTATGCGCACCTTCGGGAACGGCACCTGGCGCCCGTGGAATGGCGGACCCGGCCAAAACCGGAGTACGCCTGCCCGGTGGACGGACCGCTTCCACCCGGGCGTCCGCGCGTGCCGAAGCTGCTGGGCGCGTACCTGACGGTGGGCGCGCGAATCTGCGGCCCGCCCGCGATCGACCGCGAGTTCAAGACGATCGATTTCCTGACGTTCCTCGACCTGCGGGAACTGTCACCGAACATCGCGGCGCGCTTTCTTTCCGGCCGGGAGACGTGACAGGCGACACCCGCGCCGGGAACGGCGCGGTGTCGGGCGGGGAGATGGTCGGGTGCGGCCGCGGCGTGCTACAGCGCCGGGCGCTGCATTCGCGGCTCGGTGGCGGGCGGCGGCCTGTGATGCGGCTCGGCCACCACGACGTTCACGCCGGGAAAATGCTCGCGCAGAAAGGCGATGAGTTCCTCCGCGGCGGTGGCCGGCTCGGCGTTGTCGTGGGGCAGGTGCAGGCCCGTGACGCGGATGGCGCCGTGGGGCAGGCAGCCCTCGACGTCCGCGAAGGCGGTGAAACGGGTGACGGCGGCGGGGGCGGCCGTCGACCACATGCGCACGCCGGGGCGAACGATGACCTCGGCGCTGTGCGCGTGGAGGGCCCCGTCTCGGGCCAGTTTCCGGAACTCCTCGAGGGTGAGGCTGGCGCCGGCCCAGTCCACCGGCGCGGGGTCGGGCGACTTCTCGATGCCGTAGATCTGCGCGTTGACCGGCGTGATGACGGGCCGCATGAGAGGGAAGAAGATGACGTCGTCGATGTTCTCCTGCTCGGTGAAGATCATCGCCATGCGCTCGATTCCCGGGCCGATGCCCGTGGTGGGCGGGAGGCCGTACTCGAGACACTCGATGAAATCGAAGTCGAGGGTGTGGAAGCGGCCCTCGTCCCTTTCGGCCTCGCGATAGGCGGCGCGCCATGTCTCGAGGAGCTGGACCGGATCGTTCTGCTCGCTCCAGTTGTCGCCGCATTCCATGGCGCCGATGAAGATCTCGAAGCGCTCCACGTAGCGGGGGTCATCGGCCATGGGCTTGGCGAGCGGCGAGATCTCGATGGGATGCCCGTAAACGAGCGTCGGCTGGATGAGAGTGGGTTCGACGAGCGTCTCGAAGGCCTTCACGAGGGCCTCGCCTACGGAAGGCTGCGGCTCGTGGATGCCGAGCATTGCGAGGCGCGCGTTGGCGTCGGCCGGCGAGGTGATCTGCGTGAAATCGACACCGCTGGCTTCCTTCACGGCGTCCGACATGCGGACGCGCCGCCACGGGGGGGCGAAGTCGATCTCATGGCCGCGAACCTTGAACGTGGTGCGCCCGAACACGGTGGTGGCGACGTGGCGGAAAAGGTCCTCCACGAGCTGCATGTTGAACTCGTAGTTCTCGTACGCGGTCATCGTCTCGACCATCGAGAACTCCGGGTGATGCGAACGGTCGATGCCCTCGTTCCGGAAATAGCGGCCGATCGTGTAGACGCGGTCGTAGCCGGCGGCGATGAGGCGCTTGAGGTAGAGCTCGTGGGAGATCGCGAGGTACATGTCCACGCCGAGGGCGTTGACATGGGTCTTGAAGGGCTTGGCCGTTCCGCCTCCGTACTGCGGCTGGATGACGGGGGTCTGGAACTCGATGAAGTCGCGCGCGTTGAGGAAGTCGCGGATCGCGCCCGTCATGCGGGCGATCAGGGCGAATCGCTCGTGGACGGCGGGTTCCAGCGTCGTGTCGAGGTAGCGCTTGCGCAGGACCTGCTCGCGGTCCTTCAGGCCGAACCACTGGTCGGGGAGGGGGCGGATGGCCTTGGTGAGCACGCGGAGCCGCTCGACGAGCACGCTGATCTCGCCGCGCTGGGTCTTCATGACCGAACCCGTCGCCTCGATGATGTCGCCGAGGTCCACGAGGCTGAGCTCGGCGAACCCGAGGGAGCCTTCCGCGGGATCCGTGGGGGCGACCTGCTGCTTGCGAAGGAAAAGCTGGATGCGCCCGGTCTGATCCTGGATGTGCGCGAAGGCGACTGCGCCCTGGTTGCGCAGGGACATCAGGCGGCCCGCCACGGTGACGGTCTGCCCCTCGAGCGCGGCGAACTCCCGGAGCACCGTCCGGGCATGGTGCGTGCGGCGGCTCTTCGAGGGATAGGGCGACAATCCGCGGGCGCGAAGGGCCGCGGCCTTCTGCAGCCGGGTCTGTCGGATCTCAGCAAGCGGGTTGTTCGACACAGGGCGGAGTGGATAACAGAGCGGGGCGACATGGTTGGAGCAAAATCGGTGCGCGCCACGGCCGCCCGCGTGCGATACGACCCCCCCGTCACCGGCGCCGAACCCGCCGGAAACCGGTCGCTGGAGTTGGTGGGCGGCGGGCTGTGGCGTAGATTGGCCGCGTGACTGTGGAGCCGCGAATGACGAAGTCGATGTCGCCGGAGGAAGTGCAACGCCGCCTCAATGAGTTCATGCGCCAGAGCTTCCCGGGGGCGCCCATCTTCGGCTTCAGCAGGCCCGAGGCGGACACGGCCTCGGAGGGCGGCGGAAGCGGCGCGGCGGAACCGCCGCTCGATCTCGAGCGCTTCCGCCTGAAGCCGCGCGAGGTCAAGGCGCACCTTGACCGCTTCGTGATCCGCCAGGACGAGGCGAAGAAGGTGCTCAGCGTCGCGCTGTGCGACCATTACAACGCGGTGCGCCAGGCGATCGAGGGCAGGGAACAGCCCAATTACACGAAGCAGAACGTCATCCTCCTCGGACCCACCGGCGTCGGGAAGACCTACCTCATCCGGAGCATCGCGGACCTGATCGGGGTGCCCTTCGTGAAGGCGGACGCGACGAAGTTCTCGGAGACCGGCTACGTGGGGGGCGACGTGGAGGACCTCGTGCGGGACCTCGTCCGCCGCGCGAACGGCGATGTCCGCCGGGCGCAGTTCGGAATCATCTACATCGACGAGATCGACAAGATCGCCGCGGCCGGGAACGCCACCGGACGCGACGTCAGCGGACGCGGGGTTCAGACCAACCTGCTGAAGCTGATGGAGGAGACCGAGGTGCCGGTGCGGGCGCCGAACGACATCGCCGGCCAGTTCCAGGCGATGATGGAGATGACGCGCGGCGGCTCGAAGCAGCCTTCCACCATCAACACCCGGCACATCCTCTTCATCGTGAGCGGTGCTTTCGGCGGCCTCGAGAAGATTGTGGAGAAGCGGCTGCGGGAGGCCACGATCGGCTTCGCCGCAGGGACCCGGGAGCCAAGGTCCTCCGAGGAGACCCTGAAGCACGCCGAAACGCAGGACTTCGTGGAGTTCGGGTTCGAGCCGGAGTTCATCGGGCGGCTGCCGGTCCGGGTCGTGTGCCACGCGCTCGACACGGACGCCCTCTTCGAGATCCTGAAGGCCTCCGAAGGCAGCATCATCCGGCAGATCGAGCAGGCGTTCGGCGCGTACGGAATCGAGGTCCTGTTCAAGGAGGACGGGCTGCGCCGCATCGCCGAACTCGCCGCGGTCGAGAAGACCGGCGCGCGCGGCCTCATGACGGTCTGCGAGCGCGTGTTCCGCGACATGAAATTCGAGCTGCCCTCCACGAACGTGAAGAGGTTCGCGGTGGACGCGGCGCTCGTGAACGATCCGAAGGGCGCCCTCGAGCGTCTGCTCGTGGAACAGGCGAAGGAGGAGCAGGCACCCCTCCGGCATTTCATCAGCGAGTTCGCCGAGCGGTTCCAGCAGTCCCACAGCCTCGTCCTGAAGTTCACCGAGGACGCCGTGGAGGCCCTCGTGAACGAGGCGCAGACGACGGAACGCCCCGTGCGCGACGTCTGCGCGGACAAGTTCAAGGATTTCCAGTTCGGGCTGAAGCTGATCGCGAAGAACTCCGGGCGCACCGAGTTCGTGATCGACGCCGAGACCGTCCGTGCGCCCGACAAGACCCTCAGCGACTGGGTGGTCGCCAGCTACCGCGGAACCGGAGAGGCGGCCGATCCGGGAGGAGGGCAGGCGCCGTCCGCGCAGGTCGCCGGGGACGGTGACGGCAGTGGCGAGGCGGCCGGCGGCTCGAGGCCCGGGGAGCCCGGATCCGGCGGGGCGCAGGCACCCGGGCGTCCCGGCGAGACCGCGCGCGAGTAGCGTCAGGCGTTCAGGGCGCCGCTGAAGCGGCGGTAGTACTTCTCGGCGACGGGATGGCGGATGCCGAGATAGCGGAAGAGCGCCTTGCCCGCGTCCGCGGCGAGGTTGTCCGCATAGTTGCGCTGTCGCTCGACGACATCCGTGAAGGCCGCCAGCGCGGTGTCCCAGTCGCGCCGCCGGATGGCCGCGAGACCCTCGAGCATCCGCTCGCGATGGGGGCCGTCGGGGAGCGACTCCGCGGTCCGCTGGGAGGCCGTGGCGAGAAGCTTGAGGGCCTGGGCGTGCGTTGCCTCGTCGGCGTCGATCGGAACCTGGTCGAGCGTGGCGCAGGCCTTGACCGGGTCCTCGCTCAGGAGAATCTCGGCCAGCAGCAGCTTTGCGGCAGCCCGGTGCGGGTCCGCGGACAGCGCCTCGTCGAGCAGCGCGCGTGCGCCGGTCAGGTCTCCGTTGTCGATGAGTTCGGCGGCCTTCTCCAGCTGGACGTTGGCAGGGGAGGGAAGATGGCGGGACAGCCAGCGGCGGATCTCGGCCTCGGGCATGAAGCCGAGGAACTCGTCCACGACGGTGCCGTCGCGGAAGAGTTTCACGTTGGGGATGCTCGAGACGCGGTAGGCCTCGGCGAGACCCGGGTGTTCCTCGGTGTTCACCTTGACGAGGACCCACTGGTCACCGGCTTCGCCCGCGAGTTTCTCGATGACCGGGCCGAGCATCTTGCAGGGGCCGCACCATGGAGCCCAGAAGTCCACGAGCACCGGGACGGAGCGGCTGCGCTGCAATACGTCGCGGTCGAAGTCCTGCACGTCGTAATTCATTGGGCGCAGAGGGTAGGGGTAGTTGGTCGCCGACGCCAGCGATGGGAAGAGGCCCTCGGGCGGCGGGCGATCGTGCCTTCCCCGCCTGCGCGGGTGCTTGCGGAGCCTGCGCCGGACCTCCTCGATGTCCGCGCGGCGGACGGGCGGTTCCCAGCCTGGCGTGTCTCCTTTCGGCCGCCAGCCGCCGTCGACATCCGCGTGGACGGGGTTGTGACAGGCGCAGGGTGGGGCATGCGGATCGAACGCTGGAACGGGTCACGAAGGACGATGGCGTTCAGGAGCGGGTCTCCCTGCCCGTCGGGCAACAGGCCGTCCCGGGTTCGCCGGTCGGGCTGGAACGGGAACGCGTCGAGGTTGGCGCGGCCGGGACGGGCGGGCCGACAGGCGCGCCGCGAGGAAGAAGGACGCCACATGGCGGGGAGAGAGCGGCCGGGGCATGCCGGGAGTTTCCGGAAACGCGGTGCGGCGACGCAACTTTAGTCGTGTGCGCTTGTTGAACCCGTGGCAACCTGCGCCGCCCTTGAGATGCCCATTCGCTCGGTGAAGGAAGTTCTGATGGAGACCGGCATGATGCCGGGGGCGAGCCATTTTGAGACGGCGGCTCGCAACTGGCGCGTGTCGAGGGACAACGGGAATCAGGAGACCCTGATCGCGTACCTGGGCCGCGAGGCCGGTTACTCCGAGGACCAGGTCCTTCAGAAGCTGGCGCCGGTGATCGGCTGGCCCTACGTGGACCTGCCCCGCAATCCCCCGAGCGCCGAGGCGCAGCGGCGGATCTCGACCAAGGTCGCGTTCCAGTATCTTGTCTTTCCGATCGCGATGCGGGACGGGGTGTTGCAGGTCGCGGTGAGCGATCCGTTCGACGCCGCGATGCTGAATGCCATCCAGTTCGACGCGCAGTGCCCCGTCGAGTTCGCCCTCGCGCCGCGCGCGGAGATCGAGAAGGCGCTGAAGCGGTTCTACGGCGTGGGCGCGGAGACCCTCGACGAGATGGCCGAGGACGAGCCGATCGAGCTCGATGTCACCGGCGACCGCGAGATCACGGAGAACGAGCAGGACGCGAGCGTGATCAAGTTCGTCAACCAGATCATCTGGGAGGCGTTCAAGGATCGGGCGACCGACATTCACTTCGAACCGGCGGAGGACGAACTGCGCATCCGCTACCGGATCGACGGCATCCTCCATCAGGCGCCGATGCCGCCGCAGCTCAAGCGGTTCCAGGCCGCGATCATCTCCCGCATCAAGGTGATGAGCGGGATGAACATCTCGGAGAAACGGCTCCCGCAGGACGGCCGCATCAACGTGCGGATCAAGGGGGAGGAACTCGACATCCGCGTCTCCACCGTTCCCACCGTGTGGGGGGAGAGCGTGTCCCTGCGCCTGCTCACGCGCGGAAAGATCTTCCTCACCCTGGAGAAGCTCGGCTACGCCCCCGCCGACGAGGCGGCCCTGCGCGAACTGATCGTCAAGCCGCACGGAATCATCCTTGTCACCGGACCGACGGGATCGGGCAAGTCCACCTCCCTGTACGCGTTCCTCAGCAGCATCAATTCGGTCCACAAGCGGATCATCACGATCGAGGAGCCGGTCGAGTATGAACTCAAGGGCATCAACCAGATCGCGGTGCGCCCGGAGATCGGACTGACCTTCGCGGTGGGACTGCGGCATATCCTCCGCCAGGACCCGAACGTGGTGATGGTCGGCGAGATCCGCGACCTCGAGACCGCGGAGATCGCGATCCGCGCGGCGCTGACGGGGCACCTCGTGTTCAGCACGCTGCACACGAACGACGCTCCCAGCGCGTTCACGCGGCTCATCGACATGGGCATCGAGCCATTCCTCGTCGCGTCGTCGGTGGAGGCCGTGCTGGCGCAGCGCCTCGTCCGGACGATCTGCCCCCACTGCAAGGTCGAACAGCAGGTCGACCCCGCCTACCTGCGCAAGATCGGCTTCCCCGAGTCCGAGATCGGGACGGCCCGGTTCTGGAAGGGCGCCGGATGCGAGGAATGCCGGGACCTCGGCTACCAGGGACGAATGGGAATCTACGAGCTTCTGCTGGTGACGGAGTCGATCCGACCCCTGATCATGAACCGCTCCCCGGCCTCGACGCTGGCGCAGAAGGCGATTGAATGCGGCATGCGCACGCTCCGTACGGACGGCTGGAACAAGGTGCGGGCGGGGTTGACGACCATCGAGGAGGTCCTGCGCGTCACGCAGACCGAGGAGCACCTCGGCGCGCTCATCGAGGACAGCCGGAACTGACCGCACGATGGCCCGCGCAGACCGTTCTCCTCGCATTCACTCGGCCAACGTCGTCGTGGACGTCGGGGGGGTGACGCGTGTCTGGTCCTTCTCCGGCGCCGACGCGCGCCCCGCGGGGTCCGCGGAGATGCCGTCCGACTGGGCGCTCCCTCCGAAGCTCGTGGGGAAGGGCTGGGCGCAGCTCGCGCGCCCCCGGATGAACATCGCGTGGATCGCGGACCAGCCGGTGTTCCTCCAGCTCGTGCTCCTTCCCACGGACGATCTGTCGGAGGTGCCGGCCATGATCGAGCTGCAGCTCGAGAAGCTGTCGCCCCTGCCGGTCGGTCAGATCGTGTGGAGCTACGAGGTGCTCGGCCAGCGGCCTGCCTCGGGCGGGATGCCCGTGCTCGTGGCGATCGCGGAACGCAGCGTGGTCGAGTCCACCCTCGCCTCGCTGGAGAAGCGCGGGTTTCGCGCGGATCGCGTGGAGTCCCCGCTGCTGCCGCTCATCGGGCGGACGCAGTTCGTCAGCGACGGCGCGTACATCTTCGTCTTCAGATCCGGCCCGCGGCAGACCTGCCTCATCGGCTGGTACGCCGACGGGGCGCTGCGCGCGCTGAACGTCGTCAACGTGACGGCGGATGAACGCTGGGTTCGCCAGCTCGTGGACGAGCTGAACCGGCTGACCTGGGCGGGCGAGCTGGAGGGATGGGCCTCGGGTCCGGCGCCCGCGCTGCACCTCGTCGCCGATGAGGAGACGCTCACCGAGTGGCGGGCTCCGCTCGAGGACGCGTCCGGAATCGCGGTCACGCCGCACGTGCGTCCCTCGGACCCGGAGCTCGCGGCTGCCAGCGTGGTTCGCGCCGCGAAGGGGGTCGCCCCGACCAATCTTCTGCCGCCGGAGTACGCGGCTCGTTACCGCCAGGAGTACAATGACCAGCTCTGGATGGGAGGACTCGGGGCGCTGTTCATGGCGTATCTCTTCGGGGTCCTTGTCTATTTCGGCGCCGTGGAGGTTCAGAAGTACCGTCATGCGCGCGTGGCGGAGGAGCTGGCGTCCGTCCATGCGGGCTACACGAACGCGCTGCGGCTGAAGGCGCAGGCGCAGATCCTCCAGGAAACCGTGAATCTCCGCTTCGCGGCGCTGGAATGCTGGCTGGCCACCGTGGAGGTGATGCCGGAGGAACTCAACCTCGAGAGTCTGAACTTCTCGGGCGGACAGAACGTGACGATCACGGGCTATGCCCCGGCGGACCAGGAGAACCGGATCTCGGAGTTCTGGCGGGCGCTGCAGCGCAAGCGGGTCGGCAACACGAACCTGTTCAGCCAGGTGCAGCTGCGCCCCACGATCATGAGGACCGTGCAGGGGGTGCCGCAGATTCAGTGGGGGTTCAACTGCACGCTCCAGCGGCCGGAGATTTGAGCGATGCTGAAGTTCTTTGACCGTCTCAACCTGACGCCGTCCGAACGGCGGCTGGTCGTCATCGTGGCGGCCGTGGCGGTCGTCGTTTTGAACTACTGGCTGGTGTGGCCGCGCTTCAGGGATTTCGGGGACCTCGCCGACGAGATCGAGTCGATGCGGGCCAAGAAGCGGATCTACGAGGCGGAGATCGCGCGTGCGCCGGCCTACCGGGAGATCCTGCAGAAGCTCCAGGCGCAGGGATCGATCCTTCCGAGCGGCGAGGAGCAGATCCTCTTTCGCAGCGAGATGGAGCGGCTCGCGCGCGACGTGGGTCTCCACGTTCCGCGATGGGGCGAGGTGCTCCCGGAGCGCGGCGGCGGGACGAACGCCTTCTTTGAATCGATTTCGCTGACGATGAACCAGGTGGCGGGGACCGAGGCGCAGTTCGTCGAGTTCCTGTATCGCGTCGGCGCCAGCAATTCGACGATCCGCGTGAAGGAACTCACCCTCGCGCCGGGCGCCTATGACCACCGCGCGGGCGGAAGAACCAACCTTGTGGGAACCATCAAGCTGGTCGCGAGCGTCCAGAAGGAGGGCGCGGTGATACCGCCGCCCACGACCTCCGCGGGGGGGAACGACACCGGCGCGACGGCTTCGGTCGTCCAGCCGCCCGCGCGCGGCCAGGCTGGCGCCGGCACCGCCGGCGGCGCAACCAACCGGATCCCGGCGCCTTCGCGCGCCCCGGCCCGGACCAACGCAACGATGGGCCCGCGATCCTGAGAACGAGCCATGAACCCGACTCGATGGAACAGCGTGCGGCACGTGCTGCTGCTCGCGATGGGGATGACGATGGGACCTTTCGAGACGGTGCTGCACGCCCAGCAGACACCGCAGCCCGCCCAGCCGCAGGTGCGCCAGCTCCCGATCCGCAGGCCGGGCACGCTGCCGACCGGCGTGCCGGGGCAGGCGGCTCCCGAGCCGGCCGACGTCGCCACGGGCGAGCCCAACATCACGCCCGAGGAGGTGGCCCGCCTCGCGGATGACGAGCTTGTCACGCTGAACCTGCCCAACGCGCCCCTCGAGACGGCGCTCGACCTCTACGCCAGCCTCGTCCGTCGTGTCCTGCTCCGTCCGCCGCAGATCCCGGGCGGGCCGATCACCCTGAAGTTCGAGGACCTCACCCGGGAGGAGGCGGTCGAGGCGATGAACGCGGTGTTCGCGCTGAACGGCATCGCGGTGATCCCGGTCGGCGAGAAGTTCGTGAAGGTGGTCCCGTCCCAGCAGTCCACGCAGGAGGGCGGCGAGATCACCGGCGTGCCCGCCGCGGATCTCTCCGAGCTGGGACAGTTCGTGACGAAGCTGGTCCGGGTGACGGAGGTGAAGCCGGGCGACATCGCCCAGGCCGTGCAGCAGTTCGCCTCCGGCAAGGTGCAGAACCCGGTGCTCGTCTTCGATGACCAGAACTTCTTCATCCTCCGCGACATGGCGGCCAACGTGAAGCGCATGGCCGAGTTGATCGAGGAGCTCGATGTCACTCCGGAGCTGGACTACGCGCTCGAGGTGATCCCCATCCGCTACGGCCGCGTCGAGGAGATCTACGACACGCTGAACAGCGTCATCACCGGCCAGGCGACGTCGCTCGGGGCATCCTCCCGCACCGGGACGCGCGCCAGCGGATTCCGATCGGGAACGTCCCGCACCGGCACCTCCGGCTACAACACCGGACTCGGAACGTTCACCCCGCAGCAGGTGAACCGCATGCCGTCGCCGGGGGCGGCGCGCGGCACGTTCGCGGACCGCCTGCGCCAGGCGACATCGGCCGCCACGGGCGGCGCCGGCGGCAGCCAGTTCAACCTGCTGGGCGACGCCCGGATCATCCCGGACATGCGGTCCAACCAGCTGATCGTCTATGCCGGCAAGGAGGACTTCAAGATGCTGACGAACATCGTCGCGAAGATCGACACCCTCCTCGCCCAGGTGCTGATCGAGTCGATCATCCTCGAGGTCGGCCTCGAGAGGGGGAAGGACTTCGGCGTGAGCATGGTCCAGAACCCGCAGCAGTTCGGGAACTGGACGACGGCCGGCGGCTCGATCAACGACGCCGCGATCGCCACGAACATCCTGTCGTCCCTGTTCACCTCCGGGTTCAGTTACTTCGGGCAGTACCGGAACGATTTCAGCTTCGCCCTGAACGCGCTGGCGACCGACAGCAACGCGAAGGTCCTCGCGCGTCCCCGGATCCAGACCACGCACGCGCAGACCGCGTCCTTCGCGATCGGCGACACGATCCCCTACCCGCGGAGCAGCTCTCCCTACTACGGCGGAGTGGGTTCGATCGGACCGTACACGACCTACGACGAGAAGCAGGTTCTCACCGAGCTCGCCGTCACGCCCTACATCACGCCCGACGGACTGGTCACGCTCGAGGTCGAGCAGACGATCGACCAGCTCGGGCCGCCCACCCGGATCGGCCAGGACGAGATCCCGACCATCCGCACCCGACAGGCAAGCGCCGTGCTCTCCGTCCGCGACCGCGAGCCGGTGATCCTCGGCGGGTTCATCACCGATCGCTCCACCGAGGCCGTGAGCGGCGTGCCATGGCTGAAGGACATCCCGATCCTGGGCTGGGTGTTCCGCAGCAAGAACAACATGCAGCAGCGCTCGGAACTCATCGTCCTGATCCGACCCACGATCCTGCACACCCCGCAGGAGGCGAGCGAGCTGGCGGAACTGGAGCAGCGATCCCTTCCGAACGCCACCGCCGCCGTGCGCGAGTTTCAGCGCAAGGAGGCCGAGATGGCCGAGCGCCTCAACGTGATTCCCGGAATCACCAACGCGCCGCCGGATGAACCCGAGCGCCCGAGACGCCGCAGCCGCCGGCGCAACTAGTCAGAGTCACAACAAGCAACCCCGGTTCGTCCCGGTGCCTGTCCCACCACCCGGAAGGGCTCGGGCGAACGATCGCGCCGCCATGAAACTGACATGGAAAGACCACGAGGAAATCGCCTGGGCACTGATGGACAAGTTCCCGGACCAGGACCCGCTCAAGCTGAGTTTCCCGAAGCTTCACAAGATGGTGTGCGAGCTGGAGGACTTCGGCGATGACCCCAACGGGTCCAACGAGAAGATCCTCGAGAATATCCAGATGGCCTGGTACGAGGAGACGAAGTGAGTTCGGCCGGCGCCAGCGTCCCCGCGCGCGCATGCGCGGAGGCCGGCGGCTTCCCGGCCATTGCAGGACGAGAAGTGAGTCCCGCCCGCGGTCGGGCGGGCGAGGGATGCCCCCGGCCGGCCGCTCCCGTGATCCCGGACGCCGCGGCCGTCCACCGACCCTTCCATGAAAACCGTGATTCGACCCGCCCGCGCGGCGGCACCCGTAGGTCCCTACAACCACGCCGTCCGGTACGGCGACCTCCTGTTCTGCTCCGGTCAGATTCCGCTGGACCCGTCCACCGGTGAACTGGCCGGAAGCGACATTCGCACGCAGACCGAGCGCGTCCTGGAGAACATCCGTGTGATCCTCGAGGACCAGGGACTCTCCTTCCGGCATGTGGTCAAGAGCACCGTGTACCTCGCGAACCTTGCGGACTTCTCCGCGATGAACGAGGTGTACGCACGCTACTTTCCGGACGAGCAGCCCGCGCGCACGACGATCCAGGTCGCGGCGCTCCCGCGAGGCGCCCTCGTCGAAATCGAGGTGGTGGCGGGCTACGCCTGAGGAGTGCCCATGAGCGGAATCGCCGCAGACAGGGAGACCCGGCGGGCGCACCCGCGTGCGCCGGGCCTTCGACGGGCGCGATGGATTCCTTCCGCGGCGCTCGCGATCGCACTGGCGCTCGCGCCCGCCCCCGGCGCGCGCGCCGAGGGCATCGTCAGCGAGGCAACCACCGCCGCCCTGCTCGAGGCGCTCGAGGGTGGAGGCCGCGTGCAGCTGACCTTCACCCAGGTGCTCACCCTGCAGACACCCCTGCTCATCGCGACGGACACCGTCCTGGAAGGCTCGGCACCCGGCGGCGAGCGCGTCACGATCTCCGGCGGCGACCGTCACCGCCTGCTCGAGGTCCTCCCCGGCGTCACGCTGCACCTCCGCAACCTCAACCTGCAGGACGGCCTCGCCACCCACGGCGCGGGAATCCTCAATCGAGGAGTGCTCATCGCGAGCAACATCGTCTTCTCCGGATGCCGGGCCGTGGGCGCCGACGGCGCGGACGGCGAACGGGGCGAGGATCGTTTCGGCATCGGCGGAAAGGGCCGCGACGGGGCGGACGGCGGACCCGCCATGGGCGGCGCCGTGTACAACGAGGGCTCCGCCTCCCTGGTCGACTGCACCTTCGTCGGGAACGAGGCGCAGGCCGGCTCGGGCGGCGATGGAGGTGAGGGCGGCACGGGGACCATTCTCCATGGCAGCGGCGGCGACGGCGGCAATGGCGCTCATGCCTTCGGCGGCGCCGTGTCCAGCGCGGGCCCCCTCGAGGTCCTGCGGGCCGTCTTCGCAAGCAACATCGCGGCCGGCGGCGATGGCGGAGCGGGCGGCGCCGGTGGCGGCGGCGTCGGACCCGGACAGGGCGGGGCGGGCGGCGACGCCGCGGGTGGGGCGATTCACGCCTCCGGATGGCTCTTCGTCGCGGAATCGGCGTTCGCGACGAACCTGGTCACCGGGGGCAATTCCAGCAGTGGCGGCGCGCCGGCCGGAAACATCGGCGAGGACGGTCCCGACGGCGGCAACGCGGTGGGCGGGGCGATCGCCGCATGGGGTGACGCGGTCATCGTGAACAGCACGTTCTTCACCAACCTCCTCGTGGGCGGAACGGGGGGAGACGGCGGGAACGGATCCTTCATCTCGGGCAGCGGCGGGGACGGCGGCCATGCCCTGGGCGGGGCGGTGCACTCCGTGCGCAGCCTCTGGATCACCAACGCCACCATGGCCTACAACTCCGGTACGAACGGCGCACCCGGGACGGCGGGGAGTTCGAACTCCGGACGGGACGGACGCCCCGGCACCCTTGCCGGAAGCGCCGTCTCCGCGCAGGGCGGCTCCGCGTTCGTCATCAACTCGATCCTCGCGTCAGCCGCCATCCCGACCGTGCACGGAAATGTGACCGACGGCGGGCACAACCTTTTCACCGACGCCGGGACCGGCGCCGCGGGCCCCGGTTCCATCCGCGGGGCCGAGCCGCTTCTCGGCGAATACCGCGTCTGGACCTCAGGCACACCCGGGATGATCCCGCTCAGCGGCAGTCCCGCGATCGATGCCGGAGACCCGGACGCCGCCCCGCCCCGGGACCAGCGCGGAGTCGAACGCCCGATCGGGCTCGGTCCGGACATCGGCGCCCTCGAGTCGAGCGGCTCCCTCTTCACCCTCGCCGGGCGTGTCCTCGACGGCTCCGCGGGCCTGCCCGGCGTCACGGTCCGCGCCAATGGCCGGGACGAGATCACCGACGGGCAGGGCGCGTTCGAGTTCGATCGACTCCCCCCGGGCTACTACACGGTGGAGCCGGTTCCGGAGGGACGACCCTTCACGCCACGACTCGTGCAGGTCGCGCTCTTCGGGCACCGGACCGACCTCGAGTTCCGGGTGGTCGCCCTGCGGCTTGAGTCCGCGTGGGACGCAGACGCCGGCGTGCTGCGGCTGACCGGCACGGGGACTCCGCTCGGATCCTACCGCCTCGAGGGCAGCCGTGATCTCGCGGAGTGGGTGACCCTGGGCACCGCGACCGCCGATCCCGGCGGTCGAATCACCTTCTCCCATTCGCCCGGAACGGACGGGCACTGGTTCTACCGGCTCGCGGCGCCCTGAGTTTCTCGTCCGCAGGGCCGCCGCCTCGTGAATCATCACCCGGCGGTCGTCATTCCTGCGTCCGGCGTGATCTCCCGATCGCGCGAGACCCCCTGGAGGATGCGCCCGGCCCCAGCTCGACAGGGTTGTCCGCCCGGGGACACAGTGCGTGCCATGAAGGCCATCGTTCAAATTCTCGGATGTGTCCTTGCGGTCTCTTCCATGGCCGCCGAGCCCCCTCCCCGTGCCGGCCGCAGCGCTCCCCGGGAGGTGAGATCACCCGAGATCCTCGAGAACCGGCAGGTGGCGTTTCGAATCTTCGCGCCGGCGGCGGGCACGGTGCGTCTCGGGGGAAGTGACCTCGGATCGGGCGGTGACATGGAACTGACCCGCGGCACCAACGGGGTCTGGGAGGTCGTGGTCGGGCCCCTGGCGCCGGGAAGCTACCGCTACCACTTCAACGTGGACGGCCTCCAGGTGATCGATCCGCTGAATCCTCGCACAAGTGAGTCGAATGCGAACACGTGGAGTCTCGTCCATGTTCCAGGCGCAGAGTACATGGACACACGGCCCGTGCCGCGCGGCGCGGTGTCGGAGGTCACCTATTTCTCCGCGACGCTCGATCGCTTCCGGAGGCTGCACGTGTACACGCCGCCAGGCTATGAGACCGGCACGGACCCCCTGCCGATCCTGTACCTGCTGCACGGCGC
Organism: uncultured Verrucomicrobiota bacterium; assembly: GCA_964389135.1. Lineage (GTDB taxonomy): Bacteria > Verrucomicrobiota > Verrucomicrobiia > Limisphaerales > CAIMTB01 > CAIMTB01. Next base: position 17,349 of record CAYMDA010000012.1, read on the forward strand.
CTTTGACTCGGATGACTCATGGACCACGGTCGGACGCGCCGGCTTCATCATGGACAACCTCATCGCGGACGGTCTCGCCGAACCCATGATCGTCGTGATGCCCGCGGGTCACACGGGCCCGTTCCGGTTTGGATCATCGGCCGGCGATGCGTTCGAACGCGATTTCGTGAATGAGATCATGCCGCAGATGGAGCGGAGATACCGGGTCCGGGCCGACCGGGATCACCGGGCGATCGCGGGTCTCTCCATGGGAGGCGCGCAGACCCTGAACATTTTTGCCTCCCGCATGCAGGACTTCGGGTATGTCGGCGTGTTCAGCTCGGGAGTCTTCGGTATCGCGGGGCGCCAGGGACGACCCGGGGACCCCGGGTGGGAGCAACGACATCGGGAGGCGCTCGAGAACGCTCACCTGCGCGACGGCCTGAGGCTGGTCTGGTTCGCCACGGGAAAGGATGACTTTCTGCTGGAGACCACGAAGGCGACGGTCGAGATGCTCCGGCGGCACGGGTTTGACGTGGAGTACAGGGAGACGGAGGGCGCGCACACATGGCACGTGTGGCGGGAGTACCTTCGCGAGTTCGCGCAGAAGCTCTTCCGCGCGGAGGCGGATACGGATGGCGACGCCGCGGGGAAACGGTAGACCGTTTCGGCGGCGTGATCCTTGCGAAATGCCCGAAATCGCGAGTTTACTCACGTTTTTCCGCGAGTGAATGGCGCATTCATCGGGCACTTACTGAGTTGGCGATTGACCTCTGCGCCGGGTTCTGGCTTTTTCAAGGCTTTCCGAAAGAGGAAAAACAAGATGATCCCAAGCGCTGAATCACTACAACGAGCCAACGAGATCCTGCGACAGATCGAAAGCCTACAGTCAGAGCTGGTGTCTCTGTTCAACGGTAGCGGCGCCCGGGCCGCGGGCGGGGGAACGACGGCGGCGCCCGCGAAGCGTCGCGGCCGGCCGCCGGGCAGCGGAAAGAAGCGCCGCCAGATGAGCCCCGAGGGACGCGCGCGCATCGCCGCCGCGGCGCGTGCGCGCTGGGCGCGGTATCACGCGCAGCAGTCCGGCGGGAAGAGTTGAGATGACGCGCCCCCCGGCGCGTCTCCGGGATCAGGGCCGAGATTGGAATCGTCCCCCGGCGGTCTCGCCGGGGGACGATTTGTTCCGGCACGCGAGGAAGGAGGCCCGGGCGCGGCCGGGAAACGCAGCGGGCGGCGCACCGGTACCGGCGCGCCGCCCGTTGTGTTGAGCGGGTGCAGCGGCTTCAGCGCCGCGGCGCCGCCAGGGCGCCCGCCTGGTACTCCTTGCTGATCTCGGTGGGACTCATTCGGCGCTCGACGATCTTGAATTCATCGATGACGCCGCGGAAGGGGAACACCGGGCCGCCTACGGAAAAGCCGTAGTTGTTCGACAGGTCGCCGATCCCGTCCTTCCCGACGGCGGAGAGGTTGACCGGGTCACTGGCGATGCCGTCCGTGTAGAGTACGAGCGTCTGGCGGGACCGGTCGATGACGGCGGCGACATGATGCCATTCCCCGTCATTGATGGCCGGCCCGTTGTTGTTCGCCACGTAGCCGGTGTCATCGCCGTCCGCGTCGCGAAGGCGGACAAACAGGCGGCTCTCGTGGTGGTTGAGGTGGAGCATCGTGAAGCCCGGGCGCACGAACGATCCGGCGCCGGTCGCGATGAAGCTCGTGATCGCCCGGTTCCGCGGCGTGCGCACCCATGCGGAAACGGAGAAGGATTCCGACGCCTCGAAGTTGAAGAGACTCGGCTCGGGCACGTGCATGAACCCGGTGAGTCCATCGAAGGAGAGCGCGTTGCCGATCACGCCGGGCTCCTGACGGACGAGCCCGAGAATGAGTCCGAGCAGGCGCGAGGGGCTGGAGTCGTAGGCGATGCCGTCCTGCACCGCCTCGAACCTGAAGTCCATCAGCGGGTGGGTGTCGGGAATCTGCGGGGTTGCATCCTCGACGATGACCGGCACCGTGACGATGGGGGATTCGTTGCCCGACTGGTCGCGGGCGCGAACGCGGAAGGAATAGTTGCCGGGCGCCAGTCCCGCGTAGGACGCGAAGGCGCGCGGATTCCACTCGGACCAGTCTGAGTCGAAGCCGGCGAGCATGTAGCTGTAGGTGATGACCCACGGCTCGAGCTGCGAGGGAAGGTCGGTCTCGTCGATCGCGATCCATCGGAAGCGGACGGGATCGGAGCGCGTGGGGCCCGTGGGCCACGAAGTCATCGCGAGGTTCGGCGGCGTGGTGTCGCGGACGACGGAGACGGCGCCCGCCTGGAACGCCTTCACGAGGTCGGCCGTGGAGACGCCCTGCGCCGTGACATAGACGGGGGTGGCGTTGCACTGGATGAAGCCGTGGAAGGGGATGTTGTTCCCCATGAGGTCATGGACGCGCACGCGCTGCGGATCCACCCCGAGGGTCAGGATGCGATTCAGGCGGTCGTTCGCCCAGACGGCGGCGACGGGCTGTGCGTCCCGTTCAAAGACCTGCGCGACAATCCCGGGGTCGGGGCTGGCGTCGACCACGCCCTTCGCGTAGTCGAGCAGGCTCGCGAGCACTCCGACGGCCGCGCCCTTCGGACGCACCGAATCGTCGTACTCAAAGATGGTCGCGTGCGTTTTCGTGATGCCGGGGCCGTTGTAGATGCGGTTGTCGTAGTAGAAATACTTGCCGATGCCATTTCCCAGACTGCGGAGCGCGGCCTGCGCCGTCAGTTCCGGGGCGCCACGTGCGCCGTACTGGTAGCGTTCGCTGTCGAGGTGCGGCCAGATGTAATGGTCGTACTCGACGAAGCCGGAGTTCTCTCCCATGTAGAAGCCGCGGTCCCAGACGCCGGATTCCGTGTTCCATGTCTCGAGGTTGAACTCGTTGATGACGTTCTGGTGGAAGTCGGCGTAGGCCTTGGCGGACATCTTCGGGTAGAGATGGGTGGCCCCGAGGTCCATGAAGTCGCGCCAGTTCGGGCCCAGCTCGAGCACCACCTGGCGGCACCAGTTGAAGTCGGTGACGCCCCCGAATCCGAGGATGCGCGCCTGCGGGTCCTCGGCGCGGATCACCTGCGCGGCGGTGCGAAGGAGCGCGGCGTAGAAGTCCGCCTGGAACCACCAGTTGGGTTCGTTCCAGATCTCCCAGTATTTCACGCGGTCCTTGTAGTGGCGGACGATGCCGCGGACGAAGTCGGACCACTTGCCGAGGTCCGGGGCGCCGTTGGCGTCGGCCCATGCGGGCCATTCCTGGCCCAGCGTGCCCAGCACCGTCATGCCGTTCGCGACCGCCCGGTCGATCTCGTCGTCGAACCAGATCCATCGATCCTCGGTCGGATGAGCCGCGATCCAGCGGAACGCGCGTGACGGGCTGGTGGTGCGCACCCAGGTGGTCCCGAGCCGCTTCAGTGCGGCGAACTGGAAGTCCGTGAAATCCGGGTGGGCCCCGAAGATGCCCTGTCCCGGGGCGCGCTGCGCGAGGAGGCGCGGCTGGATGGTGTAAACGAGCTCATCGAGCGTGTTGTCGAGGCCCACGATCCAGGTCAGCACGCGGAACGCGCCGGTGGCCCCCGTCTGGAGGTTGAGCGTCTGTTCCGATGTGGATTCACCCGGCACGCTGAACGGGACTTCCCCGGAGGCGACCCGCCGGTTGAGCGTGTCATAGATCTCGTAGCGCACCTGGCCGGTGACCTGGTTCCGCTGATGATTCCGGACGAGAAGGCGCGCGACCGGCGGCTCGTCGGAGGTGAAGATGTTCGAGGGAGCCCGGCAGGTCAGGCCCGCCTCGACGGGGACCCTCGGGGCGAAGTCACTCAGTTCGCCTTCCTCGAGCTGCAGTGCGTCGATCCATGTGTAGCCTTCCAGCGGCCCCTGGACGAAAATGCGGAACTGATAATCCGGAGTGGGGTAGTCCAGCAGGTACCCGGAGACACTCACGCGCGTCCAGTGCGTGCCGATCTCGAACGTCCTGGAGAGCTGCACCGTGGGAGGATATCCCGGGGGCGCGGCGGTCATGTTCTTCGCGAAGAGCGTGACCTTCGAGGGAAAGCTGGCGCGCACCCACGCGGAGAACGTGTGGAGACGGTTGGGGCGCACCCGGTAAACCTTGCTGACGAGCTCCCCGTAGTTCGGGAGGCGCACGGCTCCGGAGCCGGAGAAGGCAAGGTCGGTGGTCCAGAGGGAACTGACGGTGTAGGGGCGGGAGGCCGCCTCCCGGAGGCCCCAGCCGCGGCCCAGGCCGACCTCGAAGTCCGGGTTGTCGAGAAGGTTCCCCTTTCGTGGCGGGGAGTCATCCATCGCGGTGGGGTAGTGGAGATTCATGAGGATGTCGCCGCTGTTGACGATGGCGTCCTCACGCGTGGTGATGCAGATGCCCTTCAGGAGATAGATCTGCCGGACATTCAGCGGGAGGGACCTGTGCACCGTGAGCTGGAGGGTGTCGGTCGGCGAGCTGACGTCGAGCGTGACAGGGAGCGTCCACCAGCCCGTGAAGTCCGAGGGATCAAAGTCGGTGATCGACTGGCTCGCCCCGCCCAGATGCACGTCAAGGCGGCCGTTGTTCTTGTAGTCATAGAGTTTGACCGACAGGTAGTACCGTCCCGGCTGCAGCGTGCGGCCGAGCGGGATGGATCCCTGGATCGTCTGCTCGCCGGGAAGGATCGTGCCGAGGTACGCGCCCTCCGGTGAGTCGGTGGGATTGAACCAGATGACCCAGCCGTGCTGGCCATCCATGGAGAGCCCCTGTCCCATCACGGACAGGGTGGCTCCCCGCGATGCTTGGAGGGTTGCGGCAAGGAGCAACAGCGCCGCAAGCCATCTGCGGGCTGTTTTCGTTCGGGAGGTGAGGCAGGTCATGATGGGTACTGAGTGGGTTTCTCCCGCGGACAGCAGACGCTCGAACGGGGTGGCCCCGTTCGGCGCGCCTTTCGCGGGCAGGTGTTCTGAGGGACGTCGTGTTCGGGTGGGGCGAAAGGTGTGGCCGGCCGCGCCCGCGGCGCATCGGCCGGAGTCCGGCTGGCCTGACCGGCCCGCAGCGCCGCGTCTCCGCGCGCGTCGTTCACCCGGCGCCGGGCGGCCGGATGAATGCCCGGGGACGACACCGCGCACACTGATGAAAGCGGAGACGGGTCTGTCGGGAATCGAGCGGCGCGCCGGCGCCGGGACGGCCGCAGGCCGGCCGTGCATCCCGAATTGGGGGAGAGACAAGTCACATTGACTCAGTTGATTCGGGATGGCAGTTCAGACGAACCTGACATCCTGCCTGGCACGAAAACGCGGCCAGGCTCCCCGCGGGATCGACGTGCGATCCCGTGCATTCGCCGTCCGGCAGGTGTTCTCCCGCCGGGAGCGGTGGGCCATGGAACCAGACAGGCTTGCCGGACCGTGGGCGGCACGGGATGCCCCGCAGTCCGGGGCATTCCGGCCTGTGTAGGCATCGTGCCGGGCCCAGCTCATGCCTGCACGGCGGAGGGGTGGTCTGCCGCCGGTGCGCCGATGGTACCCGAGGGCGCCGAGGCTGATTTCTCGGTGCTACAAGCGCGGGAACATCTCCGACCGCAGCATGGCTTGCAAGCCTGATTCGGGGCATCGAGCCGGCGCTCCCATGCGCGATTCCACCCGGATTCGGGGGCGCCCGGGCTTCCGTTTCGCCCCCGGCCGGACCACCGTGGTTCCGTGCATCCATTCCTTTCCGAGGTGATGGACGCGATCGAACGGCGGGGCCTGTTCCCGCCGGAAACGGGGTGCGTCGTGGCCGTGTCGGGCGGCGCCGACTCCATGCTGCTGCTCGAGGCGATGACCGCCTTCGTCCGCTCCCGCGGCGGCGGACGGCGCTGCGTGGTGGCCCACTTCAACCATCGCCTTCGCGGGACCGCCGCGGACGCCGAGCAGGCCATGGTGGCGGGGGAGGCGGCGAAGCGCGGGCTTCCCTTCGTCGCGGACTCGGTAGACGTGCGAGCCGCCGCGCGCGGCGCCTCGCTCGAGGTTGTCGCCCGCCGGCTCCGCCATGACTTCCTCGCCCGCGCCGCGCGAACACATGCCTGCTCCCGCATCGCGACCGGACACCACGCGGACGACCAGGTGGAGGGCGTGCTGATGCGCTGGCTCCGCGGATCGGGCAGCCGCGGGCTTGCCGGGATGTCCGCGGACGATCCGTCACCCGTGGATCCGGCGATCCGTCTCATCCGTCCGCTGCTGCCGTTCGAGAGGGCGGCCGTGCGCGCGGCGGCGTCGGAGCTCGGGCTGCGATGGTGCGAGGATTCGACGAACGCGGACACCGGACTGTTCCGGAACCGGATCCGGCACGAACTGGTTCCGCTCCTGGTCCGAGACTATCAGCCGGCTCTGACGCGCGTGGTCTCGCGGACGGCCGCCGTGCTGCGTGACGAGGCGGAGTTCATCCGAGCCGCGGCGGCGTCATGGCTGCAGGGGGCGGAGCGGGACCCGTTCCGGGAACTGCCTGCGGCCCTGCAGCGCGAGATTCTGAGAATGCAGCTCGAGGCGGCAGGCGTGCCGGTCTCGTTCGACCTTGTGGAAACGCTGCGGCGCGACCCGCCGGCTGTCGTGCAGGTGGGCGGGGCGCGCCGTGTCGCGCGAACGCGCGACGGCTGCCTCGCGTTCCTGCCGGTGCCGGAACGCGAGCCATTCCGCGATGCGACACTGTGCGTGGACGTCTGCGCTTCCGCCGGAGCCGTGGCATTCGGCGGGCTCGAGATCGAGTGGAACCGCCTGGAGGCGGACGGCCGGATTCCCGTTCGTACGGCGGGGGAGGAGCGGTTCGACGCGGACGTCGTGGGCGGCGTGGTGACGCTGCGTCACTGGTCGCCGGGGGATCGCTTTCAGCCGATCGGCATGCCCGCCCCGGTCCGACTGCAGGACCTGTTCGTCAATGCCCGCGTGCCCGCGGACGAGCGGCGCCGGCGGGTCCTGGCGTCGGACGCGGGCGGACGCATCTTCTGGGTCGAGGGCCTGCGGATCGGGGAGGCGTGCCGCGTCCGGCCCGGCACGGGGCGGCTCCTCGTGTGGCGATGGCGGCGAAGCGGGTGACCGGGATGCAGAATCCGGAGCATTCGGCCGGAACGGCGACGCCGGGGCGCGCATGGCGCCACCGCGCGAGGTTCGGTCCCGCCCGATCGCCGCGCCGCATCAGAACTCCCTTGCTGGACGGGGCGGATTGACTGCACGTTGCGGCCCCTGGTCATGCTTAATCACGTTCCCATCGCCCGCCGGGCGGCGGCGCTGTCCCCGTCACTCACCCTCGCCATCGACGCGCAGGCGAAAGCCATGAAGGCCGCGGGCGAGGATGTCGTCGGGTTCGGCGCGGGCGAACCGGATTTCGACACGCCCGAGCACATTCGAAAGGCCGCGGCGGACGCGCTGGCGGCGGGCTTCACGAAGTACACGCCGTCGAGCGGCATACCCGAGCTGCGCCGCGCGATCGCGGACAAGTTTCAGCGGGAGAACGGGCTCACCTACGACCCGTCGCAGGTGATCGTGTCGTGCGGCGGGAAGCACTCGTGCTTCAATGTCATCTTCGCGACGTGCCAGCAGGGGGACGAGGTGCTGATCCCGGCCCCATACTGGCTGAGCTATCCGGAGATGGTGAAGCTCGCCGGCGCGACCCCGGTGATCCTGCCGACGACCGACGCGACGGAGTTCAAGGTCACGCCGGACCAGCTTCGGGCCGCGATCACCGCCAACACGCGGCTGCTCATTCTCAATTCCCCGGGAAACCCGACCGGGACGGTGTACACGCCGGATGAGCTGCGCGTGCTCGGCGAGATCTGCATCGAGCGCGGCGTGATGATCATGAGCGACGAGATCTACGAGCACCTGCTCTACGACGGCGCGGTGCATCGCTCGATGGCCAGCTTCAGCAAGGAGCACCAGGAGCACACGATCATCGTCCATGGCTTCGCGAAGGCGTGGAGCATGACCGGGTGGAGGCTCGGATTCCTTGCGGCGCCGGCCCCCATCGCAAAGGCCATCGACGCCGTCCAGAGCCACAGCACGAGCAACCCGACGAGCTTCGCGCAGAAGGGGGGCGTGGCGGCACTGACCGGGCCGCAGGATCATCTTCCCGTGTGGCTCGCCGAGTATTCGCGCCGCCGGCAGACCGCCTGGCAGCGGCTCAACGCGATGCCCGGAATCTCCTGCGTGAACAGCAAGGGCGCCTTCTACCTCTTCCCGAACATCAGCGGGACGGGCCTGAAGAGTGTCGAGTTCTGCAGCCGCCTGCTCGAGGCGGAGAAGGTGGCCGCGGTGCCCGGCATCGCGTTCGGCGCGGACGACTACATTCGCATCAGCTACGCCACCAGCCTCGAGAACATCGAGAAGGGCCTCGAGCGGATGGAGCGTTTCGTTCGCGGGCTGCAGCGCTGAGGGCGCCGGAGGATCCCTGCATCCCGGGGCGGGGCAGGCGGCCGCGGGCCAGGGCCATGGCGCCCGAGCCGCAGCCCTGAAATGCCTTTTCCAGCGGATTCCCGGCGCATAATGTGCCCGCTCTCGCGTGGTCTTCGGATTCCGGTGGCCGGCGTGAAGCGGGCGCATCGTTCCGCGTCGATATGTCAGAACGAATTCTCGTCATCGGCAGCAACTCCTTTTCGGGATCGAGTTTTGTCGCGCACGCGCTGGAGAAGGGCGCGGATGTGATCGGCGTGAGCCGGTCGCCCGAGCCGGCGACGGCGTTTCTTCCGTACAAGTGGAAGGAGGGCGCGGCGCGGCGGACGGGGACGTTCCGGTTCGAGCAGCTGGACCTCAACCATCACACCCGGGAGATTCTCGGCCTCGTGGAATCGTTCCGGCCGGCCTGGGTGGTCAACTTCGCGGCCCAGAGCATGGTCGCGGAGAGCTGGGAGCATCCGGAGCACTGGTACCAGACGAACGTCGTGGCCAACGTCCGCCTGCACGATGGACTGCGGCGGATGGATTTCCTGCGGAAGTACGTTCACGTGTCCACGCCCGAGGTGTACGGAAGCTGCGAGGGCAATGTCGCCGAGGACGCCCGCTACAACCCGAGCACGCCCTACGCGGCGTCGCGCGCCGCGTGTGACCTGCACCTGATGACGTTCTTCCGGAACTACCGTTTTCCGGTGGCGTTCACGCGCGCGGCGAACGTCTTCGGCCCGGGACAGCAGCTCTACCGGATCGTGCCGCGCACGATCCTCTACATCCTGATCGGGCGGAGGCTTCCGCTGCACGGCGGGGGGCGTTCCGTGCGTTCCTTCATCCACATCCGCGACGTGGCGGAGGGAACATTCCGCGTGGCGAAGGACGGCGAGCCGGGCGGGATCTACCACCTGTCCACGCGGGAAACGCGGTCCATCCGGGAGGTGGTGGAGACCATCTGCCGGAGGATGAACGCGCGGTTCGAGGACGTGGTGGACGTCGTGGGAGACCGGCCGGGCAAGGACGCGGCCTACCTGCTCGACAGCACGAGGGCCCGGGAGCGGCTCGGGTGGCGCGATGAGATCCCGTTCGAGCAGGGGGTCGAGGAGACCATCCAGTGGCTCACCGCAAACCTGGAGGAGCTGCGGCAGCAACCTTTCGAGTATATTCACAAGCCCTGAAGGATCCCTGATGACGCACGTACTGATCACCGGCGGCTTCGGTTACGTGGGCAGCCGCCTGACCCCGCACCTGCTCGGACTCGGACACCGCGTCCGTGTGCTCGACGCGATGCTCTACACGCGCGCGGGGCTGGACGCCCTCGAGAAGGCCCCGGGGCTCGGGGACTGGCGTTCGCGGTTCGAGCTGGTCGAGGGCGACCTGCGGGACCCGGAGGTCGTGGAGCGCGCGGTGCGGGGGATCGACGCCGTCGTCCACCTCGCGGCGATCTCGAACGATCCGACCGGGGAGATCGACGAGGTCCTGACGCGCCAGGTCAACTTCGACGCGGTCGGGATGCTGATCGCGATGTGCAAGGCGGCCGGCGTGCGCCGGTTCGTCAACGCCTCGTCGAGCAGCGTGTTCGGAATCAAGAGCGAGACCGACGTGACCGAGGAACTCGAGCCCGAGCCCATCACGGCCTACTCGAAATACAAGATGCTTTCCGAATGGCTCGTCGTGGCGGCGGCGTCCCGTGACTTCTGCGCGGTGAACGTCCGGCCGGCGACGATCTGCGGCTATTCGCCGCGGCAGCGGTTCGATCTCACGGTCAACAAGCTCACCGCGGACGCCATCCGCAAGCGCGTGATCACCGTGCACGGCGGCGAGCAGCGCCGCCCCAACGTGGGGATGACCGACATCATCCACCTGTACGCGCGCCTTCTCGAGATCGACCCCGCGCGCATCCAGGGGCGGACGTTCAACTTCGGGTTCGAGAACCTGAAAGTGATCGAGATCGCGCGGCTGATCCAGTCCGAGCTCGCCGAACTCGGCGTCGAGATCCGGATCACCGACACGCTCGACCGCCGTGACTATCACATCTCCTCGCGCAGAATCCTCAACGAGCTCGATTACAAGCCGGTGAGCTCGATCCGCGCCGAGGTGGCGAATCTCCGGCGCGCGCTCGAGGGCGGCGCCTTCGCCGACATCGACGCGCCCGAGCACTACAACATGAAGTTCATGAAGATGGCGCGGAACCCGGCCGCGTACCGATTCTTCTCCCGCTGAAGCCTGCAGGCGCGTCATGGCTGCAGCCCTGTCGAAGATTCTCGCCTTCGAGGCCGTCCCGGCCGAGATGGACCGGCTCCGCGCCTCGGGGAGGCGGATCGTGCAGTCCCACGGGATCTTCGACCTGATGCATCCCGGGCACATCGCGCACCTCGAGGCGGCGCGGGCGCTGGGAGACGTGCTCGTGGTGTCACTCACCCAGGATCCCTACGTGCAGAAGGGACCGGGACGCCCGTACTTCAACGAGACCCTGCGGGCGATGAGCCTCGCGGCGCTGGAGTGCGTCGATTACGTGGTGCCCGTGCCGTTCGCCGGCGCCGTGGAGGCCATCGGAGCGATCCGTCCCCATGTGTACTGCAAGGGCAAGGAGTACGAGGATCCGGAGTTCGATGACACGGGCGGGCTGCAGGAGGAGATGCGCGCGGTCGAACGGGTCGGGGGGGAGTTGCGCTTCGTGGGCCCGATCAAGTTCAGCTCCACCCGGCTGCTGAACCTGTACTTCGAGCATCCCACCGCGCCGGTCGCGCAGTTCTGCAGCGACCTCGCACGGCGCTACACGCGCAAGGACCTCCGGGAGGCCGTGGAGAGCCTTGCCAGCCTGCGCGTGCTGGTGGTCGGCGAGACGATCTTCGACCGCTACGCGTCGGTGAAGGTGCAGGGGCTGACATCGAAGAACCGGATCCTCTCGGGCCGGTTTCTCTCCCGCGAGACCCACTGCGGGGGAGCGCTCGCCGCCCTGCGCCACGTGCGGCAGTTTGCACCGAACGCGCGCTTCCTCAGCCTTGTGGGGACGGAGCCATGGGTGGACGAGATCCTCCGCGCCGAACTGCCCGGGGCGGCGGACCTCGTGATCCGCGACGCGGCGGTGACGACGATCGTCAAGGAACGGTTCGTCGAACCCCGCCGCAACGGGGACGAGGTCAGCAAGCTGTTCGCGGTGAATTACCTCGACGCCGATCCTCCCGGCGTCGGCGTGCAGTCGATGCTCCGGGACCGCCTCGCGGCCGCCGCGAAGGAATGCGACGTCGTGATGGCCCTCGACTTCGGGCATGGACTCTTCCACGAGGAGATGCGGCGGACCCTCGAGGAGAGCGCCCCGTGCCTTGTCCTCAACTGCCAGACCAACAGTAACAATCACGGGTTCAACATCATCAACCGCCAGTACCGGCGCGCGGACGCGTTCACCCTCGACGAGCAGGAACTCCTGCTTGCCGTCGGCCGCCGCCGGCTCGAGTTCGAAACCGAGCTCGCCGGGCTGAAGCGGCAGTTCGGAGCCTCCTACGCATGGCTGACCCGCGGACCGGTGCAGACGATCGGACTCGCCGACGGCGCGCCCGCGTGCGTGTGTCCCCCGCTCGAGCTCGAGGTCGTGGATCCCGTGGGCGCCGGCGACGCGTTCTTCTCCGTCGCGGGCCTCGCCGCCGCCCGGCGGCTGCCCATTGATCTCGCGACGTTCATGGGTCAATTGGCGGGAGCGCAGGCCGTGCGCATCGTCGGCAACGCGCAGCCGATCTCGAAGCAGATCCTCGTGAAGAGCGGCATGTCGCTTCTCAACCGCTGACGCATCGAATGAAGACCGTCGCCGCCATCCTCGTGAAACAGCGGGAACCCCTCGTCATCGACGAGGTGGAGGTGCCGCCGCTCGGGTACGGCCAGGTGCTCGTGGACATCCACGTGAGCCGCATCTGCGGTTCCCAGATCGGCGAGATCGACGGCGTGAAGGGACCGGATCGCCACCTGCCCCACCTTCTCGGCCACGAGGGTGGCGGCACGGTGCTGGAGGTCGGCCCCGAGGTCCGCCATGTCCGGCCCGGCGATCGCGTCGTGCTCCACTGGCGCCCCGGCCGCGGGATCGAGGCCCGCCCGCCGGTTTACGGCTGGAACGGGGCAAGGGTCAGCGCGGGCTTCGTGACCACCTTCAATCGCCTCGGCGTCATCTCCGAGAACCGCCTCACGCCCGTGCCCGCGGACACGGACCTCGAGGTCTGCGCGCTGCTGGCCGACACGCTGACGACCGGCTTCGGCGTGATCCACAACGACGCGCGCGCCCGCATCGGCGAGTCCGTCGTGGTGATCGGCTGCGGCGGCATCGGTCTGGGCGTCGTGCTCGGCGCGCATCTCGCCGGAGCCCACCCGGTCATCGCCGTGGACCTGCACGACTGCAAGCTCGAGGTGGCGCGCTCGCATGGCGCGACGCACGCCATCCATGCCGGCAGGACCGACTTCGCCGCCGCGGCGCAGGAGATCCTCGGCGGCCGCGGGGCGGACATCGTCGTGGACGGCACCGGGAATCCGCAGGTCCTCGAGAAGGCCTTCGCGCTGACCTCGCCCTCCGGCCGCTGCATCGGCGTGGGCGTCATGCCGCATGACCGGACGCTTTCCATCAACACCCTGCCGCTTCACCTCGGGAAGGTCCTGCGCGGATCGCACGGCGGCGACAGCCGTCCCGCGGAGGACATCCCGCGCTACGTGCGGATGATGCGCGACGGCCGCTTCGATCCCCGCGGCATGGTCTCGCACCGCGTGCGCCTCGAGGAGGTCAACGACGCCATCGCCCGCATGCGCGCGGGGGAGGTGGTGCACTGCATGATCCATTTCGGAGACGGCCGCCCATGACACCGACCGTGGACGAACAGCAGATGGACCGGATCGCGCGCCGCCTGCGGCTGCGCCTCGTCGAGATGTCGCACGCGGCCGGCACGCCGCACCTCGGCTCCGCGCTGTCGTGCGTGGACATTCTCGTCGCGGCGTACTGGGGCGTGGTGCGCGTCGATCCCGCGCGCCCCGACGATCCGGAACGCGACCGCTTCATCCTGAGCAAGGGGCACGCGGCGACCGCGCTGTATGCGACCCTTGCGGAGCGCGGGTTCTTTCCGGCCGCGTGGCTCGACACCTTCGCGCAACATGGCTCGCGGCTGGCGGAACAGCCCGCGCCGCGCTGTGCGCCGGGAGTGGAACTGGCCACGGGCTCGCTCGGGCATGGATTGCCGGTCGGCGTCGGAATGGCCCTCGCCGGCCGCATTCAGAACCGGAAGCATCGCGTGTTCGTCTGCATGAGCGACGGCGAGTGCAACGAGGGCACCGTGTGGGAGGCGGCGCTCTTCGCGCCTGCGCAGCGGCTCGACCACCTCGCGGTGATCATCGATTACAACAAGTGGCAGGCGACCGGCCGCAGCGACGAGATCATGTCCCTCCCCTCGCTCGCCGCGAAGTGGGCGGCGTTCGGATGGAACGCGGTGGAGCTGGACGGCCACGACCGCACCGCGCTCGTGAATGCCATGCGCGCGGTGCCGGACGGTTCCGGGCGTCCCGTGGCGATCATCGCGCACACCGTGAAAGGGAAGGGGATCTCCTTCATGGAGGACGACAACAACTGGCACTACCGGATCCCGAAGGCCGCCGAGGTGGAGGAGGCGCGCGCCGAACTGAACGTGGCCGGTTGAGACGGAAGACTGCCCATGCGCAACGCATTCGCCCGCCAGATCACCGAGCTTGCCTGCGAGGACGAGCGCATCGTCGTGCTGAGCGGTGACATCGGCAATCGCCTGTTCGACGACCTGAAGGGGCGCTGCCCCTCCCGCTTCTTCAACTGCGGCGTCGCCGAGGCGAACATGGTCGGCATGGCGGCCGGCATGGCCATGAGCGGTCTGCGGCCGGTCTGCTACACCATCACCCCGTTTTTGACCTACCGCTGCATGGAGCAGATCCGTGTGGACGTCTGCTACCACGACGTGCCGGTGGTGCTCGTGGGAACGGGGGCCGGACTCTCGTACGCCTCGCTCGGGGCCACCCATCATTCCTGCGAGGAGATGGGCATGCTGCGTCTGCTTCCGGGCCTCACGGTGCTCGCGCCGGGAGACGCCTGGGAAGTCCGCGCGGGGATCCGCGCGGCCGTGAGGCACCCCGGCCCGGTGTACATGCGCATCGGCAAGAAGGGGGAGCCGGATGTCCACGGGTCCGAGCCCGCGTTCGAGATCGGGCGCGCGATCCGGATCCGGGACGGCGGCGATGTCGCGCTGCTCGCGGCGGGAACCGTGCTCGGGGTGGCGCGCGATGCAGCGGCCGAGCTCGGAGGCCGCGGCCTCGCGGCGGCCGTTTACAGCTTCCACACGATCAAGCCCCTGGACGAGGCGACGCTCACGGAGGTGTTCCGGAGGCACCGCATCGTGGCCACGATCGAGGAACACAGTGTCCTCGGCGGCCTGGGCGGGGCGGTCGCCGAGTGGCTTGCGGACTTCCCGGATCCGTCGGCCGCGCTTCTCCGGCTGGGCACGCGCGACGAGTTTCTCCACCTGACCTGCGAGCAGGAATCCGCACGGGAACACTTCGGCCTGACGCCGGGGGCGATCGCCGACCGGATCGAGGCCGCAGCCGCCGGTCCTCATGCGCATCGGCGTTGATTTCGACAACACAATCGTCTGCTACGACGCGCTGTTTCACCGGGTCGCGCGGGAGGGCGGCTGGATTGACGCGTCCGTGCCGGTGAACAAGACCGACGTGAGAAACCGCCTCCGCGCCGACGGACGCGAGGAGGTCTGGACCCGGATGCAGGGCGAGGTGTACGGGGCGCGAATGTCGGAGGCCGACCCGTTTCCCGGGGTGCTCGAGTTCTTTCGCGCGTGCCGCCGCGCGGGCGTCCCGGTCTCCATCATCAGCCATAAGACGCGCACCCCGATCCTCGGTCCCGCCCACGATCTTCATGCCGCCGCGATGGCGTGGCTGGAGGAACGCGGCTTCTTCGACCCGGCCGTGATCGGACTGGACCGCGCCGATGTGTCCTTCGAACAAACGCGGGAGGCCAAGCTCGCGCGGATCGCGCAGCGGGGGTGCACGCACTTCATCGATGATCTTCCCGAGTTCCTGCGCGAGCCCGCCTTTCCGCGCGGGGTGGAACGCCTTCTCTTTGATCCGGGAGGCGTGCACGGGGATGTGGAATTCCCGCGGGTCCGGAGCTGGGATGAGGCGCGGGGGAGGCTGGAGCTCGACGCGCTCGAGCCCGTGCCCCCGGAGGTGCGCGGGTTTCTCGTGCGCCTCGGTTTCTCGGGGGATGACTGGCGCCGCCTGAAGGGAGGCGCCAACAACCGTGTTCACCACGTCCGGCTCGGGACGGAGGATTTCGTGGTGAAGTCCTACTTCAGGCATCCGGCGGACACGCGGGATCGGTTCCGCGCGGAACGCGCCTTCTACACGTGGGTCATGGAACGCGGAATCGATCGCACGCCTCGGCCGGTGGCCTGGGATGAGGCCGGCCGGCTGGGAGTCTTTCACCTCGTCCGCGGACGCAGGCTGGCCGCGGCCGAGGTGACCTCGGAACGCGTCGACGAGGCGGCCGCGTTCGTCCGTGAACTGAACGACGGACGCGAGGCGGCATGGGAACGGGGGATCCCCGAGGCTTCGGAAGCATGCTTCAGCCTGGGCGCCCACGCGGCGTGCATCGACCGCCGCGTCGCGCGCCTCGAAGGAATGGAGCGCCGTTCCGCGATCCACGGGGAGGCCTTGCGATTCGTCACCGAGGCGCTCGCGCCCGCATGGAAGCGCGTCCGCCGTCGCCTGGAGGAATCGAGCGACCGCGAACTCACGCCGGCCGAACGATGCCTGTCGCCGTCCGACTTCGGTTTCCACAACGCCGTCTGCGCGGCCGACGGGCGTCTGCGGTTCCTCGACTTCGAGTACGCGGGCTGGGATGACCCCGCGAAGCTCGTCTGCGACTTTTTCCTGCAGCCGCAGGTTCCCGTCGGGCTGGAGCACTGGGATCGGTTCATCAGCGCCGTGGGGGATGCGGTGGGCTGGGGGGAGCGGCTCAGGGAACGGGTGGAGACGCTGCTGCCGGCCTGCCGGGTCAAGTGGTGCTGCATCCTGCTCAATGAATTCCTGCGCGGCGAGGACGCGCGGCGGGAGTTTGCGAGGGGCGGATCCTCCCCGGTGGAGGAGGGGAATGCCGACCGGGAGTCGCGCAGGCGGGCGCAGCTCGAGAAGGCCCGGCGCGCGCTGGATGCGCTTGTCGGCGATCCAGAAACGTTGAGCCGCGGCGGCGGATGCGATTGACTTGCCCGCTGTTCGTCCGGTGGGCGGACCCTGCAATCACCATGGCATTGATCGACTTCGTCAGTGTCCTGCACAAGCGGACCCGGCGCGACTACCTCGCGCGCGTGAACGAGTTCCCGAAGGCCCGGGCCGCCGAGGTCGCGAAGCGGTTCGGGCAGGAGTACTGGGACGGCGACCGGCGCTTCGGCTACGGGGGCATGCGCTATGACGGCCGCTGGCGGGTTGTGGCCGACGCGATGGCGAAGCACTACGGCCTGAAGGCGGGCGACCGCGTGCTCGACGTCGGGTGCGGGAAGGGCTTCCTGCTCTACGACCTGACGCAGGCCGTGCCCGGGCTCGAGGTCCGCGGGCTGGACATCTCGCGGTACGCCATCGAGAACGCGAAGGAGGAGGTGCGCCCGTTCCTTGACGTGGGCCACGCCAGCGAGCTGCCCTACGAGGGCGGGAGTTTTGATCTCGTCATCTCGATCAACACGCTCCACAACCTTTACTGCCATGAGCTCGATCGTGCGCTGCGCGAGATCCAGCGCGTGGGGCGGCGCCACCGCTACATCTGCGTGGAGTCATACCGGAACGAGGATGAGAAGGTGAACCTGCTCTACTGGCAGCTCACCTGCGAGTCGTTCTTCACGCCGCGCGAGTGGGAGTGGTGGTTCCAGTGGTGCGGCTACGTCGGGGACTGGTCGTTCATCTTCTTCGAATGAAATGGAACCCGGACGGACCGACGCGGGAGGGATGCATCCCATGACCGAAAAGACCAAGGAACCCCAGTACCAGTTCCTGCTGGACCTCGAGAAGGAGGGGCTCGAGACGCTCGGCCTCATGAGCAGCCAGGTATGGCGCGAGGATCCGCGCCGGTTGCTGTTCGTGCTCTCCCGGTACAAGTTCGTCGCCAAGATGTGCGTCGGCCTCAGGCGCGTTCTCGAGGTCGGCTGCGCGGACGGCTTCGGCACCCGGATCGTGCGCCAGGAGGTGCCCGAGGTTGTCGCGGTGGATTTCGATCCGGTGTTCATCCGCCGCAATCTGGAACGGCCTCCCGGCTCATGGAACGTGGACTTCCGCGTGCACGACATGCTCGCGGGCCCGCTGCGCGAGGATTTTGACGCCGTGTACGCCGTGGACGTGATCGAGCACATCCCCGCGGACCGGGAGCTGGAGTTCGTCGGCAACATGGTCGCGTCGCTGAAGCCGGAAGGGTTCGCGCTGCTCGGCACGCCCTCGCTCGAGTCGCAGGCGTACGCCTCCGCGCCGAGCCGGGAGGGACACGTCAACTGCAAGACCGCGAAGGACCTGCGCGCATTGATGGCGCGCTTCTTTCACAACGTGTTTGTGTTCTCCATGAACGACGAAGTCGTGCACACGGGCTATCCCGCGATGGCCCACTACCTCTGGGCGCTCGGCGCTCACCGGAAACCGGCGTGAGCGATCAAGTGAACTCCGGTCTTCTCGTGGTGGGGGCCGACAGCGTCATCGGCCGCGCGCTGGTCGATCAGGCCCTCCGGGACGGGCTCGCGGTGACCGGAACGACGCGGCGCGGATCCTCCAGCGCGCGGGCGTCGGTCCGCCTCAACCTCCTTGACTCGCTCGAGAAGTGGGAGCCTCCCGAGGGCATCGGCTCGGCGATCCTCTGCGCGGGCGTGACGAGCCTCGAGGCCTGCCGTCGCGACCCGGTTGCCACCCGGCAGATCAACGTCACGCAGACCGTGCGCCTCGCCCGGCATCTCGCCGACGCCGGCGTCTTTGTCACGTTCCTCTCCACGAACCTCGTCTTCGACGGCGCCCGCCCGCACGAGGCGGCGGATGCCCCCACGGCACCGCGCACCGAGTATGGCCGGCAGAAGGTCGCCGTGGAGGAGGCGCTCGGGGAAGTCGCCGACGCCGGCCATGCGATCGTGCGCATGACGAAGGTCGTGCACCCGGAATGGCCGCTGCTCACCGCATGGGTGGATCAGCTTCGCGAGGGCGCCGAGGTGCGCGCGTTCCAGGACATGCCCTGCTCGCCGATCCCGCTGCCGATGGTCGTCCGGGGATTGATCCGCATCGCCCGCGACCGCCGGCCGGGGGTGTGGCAGTTCTCGGCGGACTCGGATGTCACCTACGCCGAGATCGCGCGTCACGTTGCCGCGCGGATGGGCCGCGAGGGGCTCGTCCGCGAGGTCTCCTACCGGAGCGCCGGTGACGTCGAACATGTACCGGCGCACACGACCCTCGACGCGGCACGCGCGCGGGAGGAACTCGGACTGACGTTTCCCCCGCCGCTCGCGGCGATCGATGCCGTGCTGCCGGCGGTTTGAGGCCCCCGCGCGGCGGGCGAGCCTCCCCCGCGGCTCCGCGGCCGGTCCCGCACCGGGAACGCGACGAACCGCCCCCGTGCAGACGCGGGTCAGGGCGGGAGAGCCGAGGTGTCGTCCGCCGGCAACGCCGAGGGGGGATGCGTGAAGGCTGCCAGCGACGCGCGAATGCCGGTCTCGAGCGCGGCGACGCGCGTCTCGAGGATGAAATCGGACGGCGCCTCCAGCGTGTAGCTCAGGCGCGTCTTGTTTTGGATCAGGTAGAATGCCTCCGCCCAGTCCGTGCGCGACGCCGGGTCGGGATTCGGGCGGATGATGCCTCCGGCCGCCTCCCGGCCGTCGATCAGCGGGGATTCGTCGATCGGGCAGACGGACCGGACGGCTTCGACCATGACTTCCGCGAGCGAGGGCTGCCCGGCGGGATTCAGCTCGTACACGTAGAAGCCGGCCGCCTCCCAGTCCTCGTGGAGACAGAAGGCGATGTCGAACATGGGCTGGCGCTGGAGCCATTCCACATGAACGCGCGCCTCGGGAGTGCGGAGGTGATGGTAATCCCGGTTGAGATCGATGCCGTCACCCGTCTCCCTCGAATTGCGCCGAAATCCGGTCGGGTTGAGGCACGGGCAGCACCAGACCCATGCCGCCTCGGGAAAGGCGTTCTGCTCGAACAGCCGCCGGATCGCGAGCGGGCCCGCGGGTTCATCACCGTGAATCCCCGCGGAGAGATAAATCCGGGGCGCCCACGAACAATGGACCACGGGCGGGCGGTGAAGGGCCGGGAACTGGATGTGCCCGGCGGCGCGGAGGATTTCGACGTTCCATCCGAGCCGGCCGGCCGCCTCCACGATGTCACGCAGCACCTGATCGATCTCGATGGTGTCGCCGAAGTAGCCCCCGACATTACGGCCCAGCCGTGTCATGCCCCGAATGCTAACGTCGGATCACCGCGGGCTGGAAGCGGCGACGGGCCGTCCCGTCCTTCAGGGAAGCCGGGCGCGATCCCGCGGGTGGCGGCATGGAGCCTCCCGAAGCGGGTCTTGCGTGACGGGTTCCGCGCCGGAGAGGGTTCGCGCCGCGCGCGATGCTGTTTCACACGACCGAGTTTCTGCTGTTCCTGGTCGCGTTCACGCTGGCGTACGCGCTCGTTCGGGAGCGGCTGCGCTGGCGGAACCTGCTCGTCGTGGCGGCGAGCCATGTGTTCTACGGCTGGTGGGACTGGCGCTTCCTCGGCCTGCTTCTCTTCTCGAGCTGGCTGGATTACCGGGCCGGGATCGGCATGGCGCGGGCCCGTCACGAGGCCGGGCGGCGGCGCTGGCTCGTGGTCAGCGTCGCGGGCAACCTCGGCGTGCTCTGCTTCTTCAAGTACTTCGGGTTCTTCATGGAATCCTTCCACGCGCTGCTCGGCCGGCTGGGGGTGAGCGAGCCGTCGTGGACGTGGAACATCATCCTGCCGGTCGGGATATCGTTCTACACGTTCCAGACCCTCAGCTACTCGATCGACGTGTATCGCCGCCGGATCGAACCGACACACGACTGGACGGCGTTCTTCGCGTACGTGGCGTTCTTTCCCCAGCTCGTCGCGGGACCGATCGAGCGCGGATCCCACCTTCTGCCGCAGTTTCTCACGACCCGCAGGATTCGGGCCGAGGACCTCGAGGAAGGCGCATGGCTCGTGACGTGGGGCTTCTTCAAGAAGGTGGTGGTGGCGGATCAGCTCGCGCCCTTCGCGGACCTCGCGTTCGGGGACGGGCCACGGGTTGCCGCGGTGGTCCTGCTCGGCGTGCTCGCGTTCGCGGGGCAGATCTACGGGGATTTCTCCGGCTACTCCGACATCGCGCGGGGACTCGCCCGATGGTTCGGCTTCGATCTCATGCAGAACTTCAACCTGCCGTACACGGCGGGAAGCGTGCGCGAGTTCTGGCAGCGATGGCACATCAGCCTGTCCACATGGCTGCGGGATTATCTCTACATCCCGATGGGCGGGAGCCGGTCCGGTGAGTGGCGCACCCGGCGGAACCTGATGATCACCATGGTTCTCGGGGGACTGTGGCATGGCGCGGCATGGACGTTCGTGCTGTGGGGCGCATGGCACGGGATCGCACTCGCCGTGCACCGGGCGTGGTCGTCGCGCGCGCGCCTGCCGCGGTGGGCCGGCTGGATCCTCACGATGCTCGTCGTCGGCTACGGATGGATGCTCTTCCGGGCGGAAAGCCTTGCGGACCTGGCCGCGCTGCATGCCGCGCTGCTGGACTGGAGCGCGCCCGGCTGGATCGGCGGCTTCGCCCTCGGCGTCGCGGCAAGATGGATGCCGCTCATCCTTGTCCAGGCATGGCAACTGCGGAAGGGCGACCTGCTCGCACCGATGCGCGCGCACTGGGCGGTCCGCGCGCCCCTCATGGGCCTGTTCCTTGTCGCCATCGCGGCGTACTGGCAGCAGGACCGCACGCCGTTCATCTATTTTCAGTTCTGAGCATGGAAGCGCGCAGCCATGTGTGCGAGTTCAAGGCCGCCGACGTCCTTCGGAACACGGCGTCGCTCGCGGGCGGCGTCATCGTGATCACGCTGCTGCTCCACGTGCTCGCGGCGTCCGGCTGGCTGCCGGCACCGGCGCCCGCCGACCTGGAACGCACCATCCTGAGAACCAAGGCGCGGCTCGCGATGTCGGGCGGCGCGGCGGACATTCTCCTCGCCGGGGATTCGTCCTGCATGATGGATGCCGACGCCGTCGCGCTCGGCGAGCAGCTCGGGAAGTCCGTCCTGAACCTCGGCACGCTGAGCTTTCTCGGCGTCGATTCGCACGCCGCCCTGGTGAAGGCGCACGCGCGGGCGCATCCGGCCTCGAACGTCACGGTGGTGCTGCTGATGCATCCAGACGCGCTGCGGCGTCCATCCGGCGTGGCCCGGCACGAAGACTACCTCCGCGCGCTTCTGGAGGGACGGATGGAGGACGCGTGGACCGCTCCGTGGCTGCGCGTGCTGGGCGGCGGAATCCTGAAGGAGCGCGTTCTGCAGTCGTGGATCCCCGTGATGATGCCGGGTGCGTTCGGGGCGAGATACGGGGATCAGTTCTCCATCGCGCGGAGCCTTCGAATGCAGAGGGGCAGCCTCCAGGATCCCGGCCGGTTCGATCCGGCCGTCGAGGCGGGAAGCCGGGAGGTCCGGCTGGCCGGAACGCTGGAGGGCGCGGCGCGGCGTTTTCGTGCCTCGCTGCCCGGATCGGCGCGTCTGGTGGCGGGAATCACGCCGGTGCCCGGGTCGCTGGCGGCATCAGACCACGTCGAGCGCACGCGGGCGCTGCTCCGGGAGTGGGGGGAATGGCTCGGCGCGGACGCGACGCTGGACGAGCTGCCGATGGTGTGGCCCGACGATCGGTTCGCCAGCCGCGCGCACCTGAATCCCGACGGCGCGCGGGAGTGGACACGGGCGCTCGCGCGGGCGCTGGCGAGTCACGGCCCGCGCCCCGCCCGTTGAGTAACGGCATTCCATCCCGTGTCCCGGCGGCCCATCCGGCGCGACCCGACGCCGGGAATGCCGGAAACGACGGTCTCCGGCGGGAGGATTCGCGCTTGAGCCCGGGCGCGAGGAGGGCGCATATCCCTTTCGTGAGGGAGGAAGCACGAAGGCCACTGGCCAGAGACCCTCAGTGCGCACGGGGTGTCGTGGAGGGCCGGCGTTCGAATCGGGCGTTCACGCTGATCGAGCTGCTGGTCGTCATTGCGATCATCGCGATCCTTGCGAGTCTTCTGCTGCCGGCGCTCGCCAGGGCGAAGGAGAAGGGCAGGGCGACGGTGTGCCTGAACAACCTGAGGCAGACCGGAGTCGCCGCCCTGATGTATGCGGAAGACAACGGCGGGCACATTCCGATCGACGCGCCCCTTCTCAAGGGAGTCACCTGGGGCAGCATGCTGGCGTCCAACGCCGCGGTCCGGCCGTTTGATCTCTTCGTCTGCCCGAGCTACAGGCCCTTTCGGTTCACGAACTGGCTCACGATCTACGGCGTCCGCCTGGATCCGCCGGCCTCGGTCACGCGGGGCGCCTTCCGCGAGAACCTGATCGTGGACGCGGTCGAGCATCCCGCGGAGTACCTTCACATCGCGGACACAACGAGCCGGGGGAGGGAGGGCTTCGGTGCGCAGCAGTTCTATTTCTTTCGCGCGGAGAGCGAGAAGGAGGTGCACGGACGTCATGGCCGCGTGGCGAACGGCTTCCTGCTGGACGGCCACGTGGAGGGATTGAACGCGCACCGGCTCGAGCGCCTCGGGATCATCGGCTTGTTCGAGCAGGACACCGTGCCCGGCTATTTCCCCTGAGGACGCCCGTGCGATGATGGAGTCACCACGGCAGGTGCGAGGTCGCCGTCTTCCCGGCGCGTACGCATGGGCGTTTCCGCTGATGCTCCTGATCCTCGGGATCACCGGCTGCGGTTCTCCCGCGGAGGACCACGCGCTTGCGCGGCGTGAGCTCGCTCTGGAACGGCTCGGGCGAGAGATTGCCCGCCGCGTGCCCGGCGCCCGCGTGCTGGTGGTCGGGAATCCGTTTGTCGGGGCGCCGGGCGCCGGGAGGGCGATCCGCGACGCGGAGGAGGCCGCCGTGCGCGGCCTGCGAAGAGGGCTGGAGGGCGGAGGCGAGATCGTCGCCGTGTCGCACCCGCGTTTGCGCGACGGCGCGCTCGAGGACCCCCGCCGGTTCCCGATGCCCCCTGGAGCGACAACCCCGCTGAGCTATCTCACCGAACCCGGCGCCTGGGACGAACTGCGGCGGGAACATCCGCAGGCCAACGTGTGGGTGAGCCTGATCGGCCTGCCGGTGGACCTCGCCTCGACCGAGGCGTGGAATGCGGAGGACGGCCCGAAATGGGCGCTGTTTCTCCCGGATCTTCGAATCGTGGGCGGGCCGGAGGAAGTGCGGGCCGCCTTCGGGCGGCAGATCCTCGCCGCGGTCATTCCGGCGCGCGGCGCGCCTCCCGATTCCGAACCGCTGCTCCCGAATCGGGAGGCGGAGTTCCAGCGCGGCTACGAGTTGCTGACCGCGCCCGGCGAGATGGCGGAATGAGGCGGCGAGCCCTCTCCGGCAACCGGACGGCTCATTCCAGCATCCGCACCCGAAAGAAGACCGCCGGGTGCGTGCAGCAATCCTGGACGACGGTCTCGAGCGCGGTCGTCGGCTCGGTGACGGTTTCCCACTCCCCGGCATCGAGGGACGTGCTGCGCTCGACCACATACTGGTGAACCGGCTGCTCCACATCGTCCCCCTCGTTGCGGAGCAGCGCCCGGGGGCCGTGCCAGCGGATGCGAAGGGCGCCGTCCGCCATCGGGGACATCTCGATGATCCGCGGGCGCGGGCGGAACCCGATGACGCCGCGGAGGGGGAGGTTGAGCTGTCCGTTGGGCGTCCAGTTGTCGGAAGTCCATGCGCTGAACTGGTTGTCGCCGCTTGCCCAGCTCGAGCGATACCGCACGTACTGGCCGCCGGCGTCATCGATGACGTAGCCGTAGGCCAGCAGCGCGTGGATGGGCGGGTTCAATCCGGGGCGGCCGTGCAGCGTCCGCGATTTCTGATCGAACGGCTGCATGAACAGCAGAACCGGGAAACCCGCGTCGATCTCCGCCTTGAGATCCTCAAAGGTGAAACCCTTGCCGGGTTCGACGTCGGGATGGAAATCCGCGAGCTGCGAGAAGGTGTCCGCCTCGTAGCCTCGGAAGCGCGCCCAGGCGCGCAGGCCGGACTGGATGTCGCGGACGCCCGCCGGAGGGGTGAAGTTTTCGAGCCGTTCGCCCGCGGGATCGAAGAAGTTGTAGGAGTAGCCGTCGACGTTGCCCTCGCATTCGCCGCCGAGGTCATTCCACTTGAACTGGTTGAGACCGATGAAGTCCCCGATGCAGTCGGGGGTGTGCTCTTCGCGGCCGGCGACCACGTAGGGATCGGGGGCAACGCTCTCGTACGCGAACCAGTAGTCGTCCACGTGGCCGGGCATGTTCTCGGGGCGGCCGTCCCAGCCGGCGCGTGATGCCCACATGGAGACGATCCCGCGGTTGTCGCCGAAGCTGTTGAGGGGCGCGACGCCGCCGCCGGTCGGGCCGGTGTAGAAATCGGGCAGCCCGTTGCGATCCCAGAACCCCATGAGATTGCCCGTGGCCGTACCGAAACAGCCGTAGTGCCACTCATAATCGGGAACCTCCTTGAGATAAACGTTCACCGCAGCGGGGGATGACAGGACCGCCAGCGAGACGGACAGGAGAACGGAACGGAGAACGCGGGGCGAATGCATGGGCGATTCGGGTGCTTCGGTTTGGGGTTCGCCTTTCACGAACCGGAGAGGCCGCCGTCGGCGGGTGTCGCAGGTCCGCGGGCGTTCATCGCGTGCGGGGATCCCCAGGGCTCGGCAACGTTTGAGATTGTAGCGCGACCGGCCGGTGTTACTCTCCGGGAAAGCCGGTGAAGACCGGTTCGTGCGTAACGAGTCCGGCGCCGGCGAACCCCCGTTTATCTATGACAGGTTCAGTCGAGCTGCCCATCGCGGTGGCGGACCGTAGCAAGGCCTCTTCTTCGAAGCAAACGCACGCGCGCCCGAAGTATCCGGGAATTCGGGTGACCTGTAACGGGAATCAGCTTGTCGCCCAGTGGGTTGAGGCTCGAATCACCGAGGGCGGCGTTTTTTACCCGATCACCCCGTCGACGGAGGGTGGGGAGCTGTACCAGCAGTCCTATGCCCAGGGCGAACTGAACGTGTGGGGGCATCCCAAGGTGGCGATCGAGGCGGAGGGCGAGCATGCCGCGCAGGGCGGCGCGACCGCGTACGCCGTCACCGGGCGGCGGACGGTCAACTTCACGTCGGGCCAGGGGATCGTGTACGCGATGGAGCAGTACTACCACGCTCCCGGCAAGCTCTCGACCATGGTGCTCGAGGTCGGCGCCCGCGCCCTGACGAAGCACGCCCTGAACGTGCACTGCGGCCACGACGACTTCTACGCGGCGCTCGACACGGGCTGGACGATGCTCATGGCCCGCGACGCCCAGCAGGCGGCCGACCAGGCCATCATCCTGCGCAAGGTCAACGAGCTGTCGCTCAACCCGGGAATGAACATCCAGGACGGGATGCTCACGACCCATTCCGAGCGCACGTACCTCGCGCCGGAGGCGGATCTCCTTCGCGAGTTCCTCGGCGCGCCGGATGATCTGATCGACTGCCCCACCCCCGCGCAGCGGGAGCTCTTCGGACCGCGCCGCCGGCGGGTTCCGCAGATGATCGACCCGCGCAACCCGATCCTCCTCGGCCCGGTCCAGAACCAGGAGCACCACATGAACGGCGTGGTGGCGCGCCGGAACAATTTCAACGAGCCCATCCTCGGCATGCTCGAGCATGCCTACGCGGAGTTCGGCCGGCTCACGGGGCGGCACTACGGCCTCATCAGCGAGCATCGCACCGAGGACGCGGACACGGTCTTCGTCTCCCTCGGAAGCGCCGCGGAGAACATCGAGGCGGCATGCGACTACCTCCGGGAACAGCGCAACGCGCGCGTCGGCTCCATCCACATCAACGTAATCCGCCCGTTCCCCGAGGCCGCCGTGGTCCAGGCCCTCCGCGGAAAGAAGCAGGTGATCATCCTCGAGCGCACCGACGAAGGCATGGCCGGCGAGAACCCGCTCGCGCGTGACATCCGTGTCGCCCTTGGCAAGGCGCAGGAGGCCGCGCGCCACGGCGGCACCCTCCCGCCCCTCGAGCCCGGGGAGACTCCGCGCCTGTTCCGCGGCTGCTACGGCATCGGTTCGAGGGATTTCCGCCCGGAACACATCCTCGGCGCCTACGAGTTCGCCACGGGCCAGACCCGGCGGAAGGACGGCCGCGGGGCGGCCGACGGCGAGACCTACTTCGTCCTCGGTGTCGATCATCCCTACAGCGTGATCAGCCGGGACACGCCCTCGCTGCTGCCCGAGGGCGCGATCGCGGTCCGGTTCCATTCGATCGGCGGATGGGGAATGATCACGACCGGGAAGAACCTCGGCTCGATCATCGGCGATCTCGGCAAGTTCATTTCCGAGCGCGACCCGACTTACGACGAGGAAGGCCTCCTGCGCGATCGCCTCCACGTGATGGCGAACCCGAAGTACGGCTCCGAGAAGAAGGGAGCGCCGACCAACTACTATCTTGTCGTGGCGCCGGAGCGGATCCGGGTGAACTGCGAGCTGAACCATGTGGACGTTGTGCTGTGCTGCGATCCCAAGGCGTTCACGCACACCAATCCGCTGGAGGGCATGAAGAAGGGCGGCTGCCTGGTGTGGGAATCGAGCGAGACCCCGGAGACCGCATGGCAGCGCATCCCGGCGGCTCACCGGAAGTTCATCCGGGAGAACGGCATCCGGGTATTCATCCTGCCGGGATTCGAGATCGCGCGTCACGCGACCTCGCGGCCGGACCTGCAGCTGCGGATGCAGGGCAATTCGTTTCTCGGCGCGTTCTTCCGCGTCAGTTCGTTCCTCGCCGACTACCGGATCAGCGAGGAGCAGTTCACGTCGGTCGTGCGGAAGCAGTACGAGAAGAAGTTCGGCCGGTTCGGCGAGGCGGTCGTCGCATCGAACATGACCGTCATGACGGAGGGCTTCTCGCGGGTGCGCGAGATTCGCTACGGGGAGATCGAGGAGCCGGATCGTTCCTCGATGCGCAATCCGCCGCTGCGGCCCATCGGGGATCACCCGCTCCCGCCGACGGCGGGCTGCGGTTCCGCGACGCCGGGCATCCCCGCCCCCGCGGGGCAGACACGCGCCCCGTTCCAGACGGTGGCGAAGTTCGACAGCGAATTCCGGGCGGGCTACGGCTATCACCAGCCGGCGAGCGCCCTGGCATCCCTCGGGGTGATGGGCGCGGCGACGGGCGCGACGCAGTCCAAGTACGTCGCCCGCCGCGAGACCCCGGTGTACATCCCGGAGAACTGCACCCAGTGCATGGAGTGCATTTCGGCGTGCCCCGACACCGCCCTCCCCAACACGGCCCAGGAGATCGGCACGGTGCTGCGCACGGCCGCCATCCATTACGTGCGCGAACCGGCGGAACGCCGGAAACTCGTCGACGAGCTCAAGGGACTCGAGGAGCGGGCGCGCGCGCGGATGGTCGATGCCGTCAAGAAGCGCGAGAAGCTTCCCTTCAAGGACATCATCCGCGACGAGGTCGGCCGGCTCACGCACATGTCCGAGACGGCCCGCGCCCAGTTCATGGGCATCCTCGAGCAGCTCCCGCTCGCCTACTCGAACGTTCCGGCGATCTTCCGCTCGCCCGAGCAGAAGTCGCCGGGATCGGGGGGGCTCTTCTCGATCTTCGTGAGCGACCTGTGCAAGGGGTGCGGGGAATGCGTCCAGGTCTGCGGCGACCACGACGCCCTTCGCATGACGCGCGAGACGGAGGAACTCAACGCGCAGCTCACGACGGCGCAGATCTTCTCGCGGCTGCTGCCGGACACCCCCGCGAAGTATCTCGGCCTCTACAACGACGAATCCCCGGAACAGTCCCGCGAGGCGGCCCTCCGCAATCACCTCATGGTCCGGCGCAACTACGAGGCGCTCGTTTCGGGAGACGGCGCGTGCGCGGGCTGCGGAGAGAAGAGCGTCCTCAGGGCGGCGGCTTCGGTCACCGAGGCCTACATGCGGCCCATCTATCATCGCAAGGCGGACCGGCTCCGGGAGAAGGCCGACCGGATCGAGCGCGACGGCGTGCGTCTGCTCGAGGCGCTGCGCGAACGCGACCCGGCGCAGTACGAGCTGTATCGCCGGACCTTCGCCCACGTGATCATGGGACTCGGCGGCGAGAACGACGAGGACACCTCGAGTCGCATCGCGCGGCACGAGGCCGAGCACGGTCCGATCGATCCCGCGCAGATCGCCGGCGGCCTCGCGGCGGTCATGCGCCAGGATGCCTTCGATCATCGCGACCTTCAGGCGACGGAAGGGCGGCGCGCCAACGGCATGTCCGTGATGATGATGGGCGCCAGCACCGGATGTAACACCGTGTACGGATCGACGCCGCCGTCCAACCCGCATCCCTACCCGTGGATGAACTCGCTGTTCCAGGACGGCGCGACGATCTCGTGGCTCATGGCGGAGTCGGTCATCCTGAGCCACGCCCGGCGTTCCGTGGTGCCCGAGCGGCTCGCCGACGCCCTGCTCGAGGGCGGCGATCGCGTGATCTCCGACGGCGACTACTTCACGCTCACGCACCTCGACGACACGCTCATGACGGAGCGCGAAATCCGCGAGCTGCCGAAGGTGTGGGTCGTCGGCGGCGACGGGGCATTCGGTGACATCGGGTTCCAGAACGTCTCCAAGGTCATCCTGCAGAACAGGCCGAACGTGAAGATGCTCATGCTGGACACGCAGGTGTACTCCAACACCGGCGGCCAGAACTCGGATTCGTCCACGATGCTGGGCGGGTACGACATGAACCAGTTCGGCGTGGCGTCCCAGGGAAAACTCATCGAGAAGAAGAACGTGGCCGAGGCATTCACGAGCGGACACGGCTCGGCGTTCGTGGCGCAGGTTTCCATGGCAAATGCCGCCAAGCTCTACAAGGCGATCCTCGACGGCCTCGAGTACCGCGGCACCGCGTTCTTCCAGTGCTACACGACCTGCCAGCCCGAGCACGGGGTCGGTGACAACATGTCCGCCGACCAGGCCAAGCTCGTGCGCGACGCTCGCGGCATGCCGGAGTTCGTGTTCAACCCGCGCAGGGGCGAGACGTCGCAGGAGGCGTTCGACCTCCGAGGGAATCCTTCCGTGGACCGCGACTGGTGGCGCACGAAGTTCGCGAGCACGGGCGAGGAATACGACTTCACCGTCGCCCACTGGGCGGTGACGGAGGGGCGCTTCCGCAAGCACGTGAAGGCGATCACCGAGGAACAGGCCGCCGGCATGATTCCCTACACGGATCTCCTCATGTTCATCACCCAGGATGACGTGGTGCACCGCCGCGTGTTCGACCCCGGCCATCGGAGCTACGTCCCGAACTTCGGCGCGTACATCAAGGTGGAGGTGGACGGGAAGATCAAATACTACGCGACGAGCCGGCAACTGGTCCTGTTTGGCGTGGAACGGCGGAAGGCGTGGCGGATGCTCCAGAGCAAGGCCGGCGTGGTCAGCAGGGACTATCCCGTCCAGAAGGCTTTCCTCGCGCGGATCGACAGTGGCGAGATCAGCCTGCAGGAAGCGCGTGCGCGCACCCGGGAGCTGCTGGCGGAGGCCGCCGCGGCCGCGGCGTAGGGAGTCCCGGTCAGTGCGGCTGCGGGTGACAGCGGATTGGCGTGCAATGCGGACATGGGAACACGCGGAAGAATGACCTGACAGGGGAATGGATCCGGGCACATGGGCGAGGCGGGGGATCATGGCATGGAGATGGCGGTGGGGCGCCATCGGCCTTCCGGTCCTTCTCGCGGTCCTGATCCTGGTGGCGCGGCCCGACGGTGCCCCGGGCACGATGCAGGTGCCGCTCGCCGACGGCTCGATCCTGATCGTCCACGCCTTTACGTGGGGCCGCTCCCAGGACGTCTCGCTGGATCCCGCGTGGAAGGCATGGCTGCGTGAGCGGCTGCCATCCTGTTTTCAGGCCCGTCTGGCCCCGAATCGGGTCTTCACCCTGCGGGGCGAGGAGGAGGCGCACCTTTGGTTGAGCCGCCGGGATCCGGCGACCGGCGCATACCTCCTCCTGAAGAACCATCAGTTCGCCGCCGTGGACAACCAGGGACGGGTCTTCCCCTCGACGGGTGGAAGCGGCTGGGGGCTCTCGACGAATCGGATGCTGTTCGCGGCGCGCTTCCCCGCCATCGACTGGCGCGCGAGGGAGTTGCGCTTTCTTGTCTGGGACGGAACCACGCGCGCGACGAATAAGTTCGTCATCGCCAACCCGCGTTTCAGGGACGACCTGGAGGGGCGGAAGTCGGCCCGCTTCCGCAGACGCGGGAGGGGGACGGCTTCACGGTCACCCCGGCCGCGCAGCAGCCACTTCCCGGGATCGAAGCCGGGAATGTCTCCCGCTCCTCGATATCCGCCGCCACGGGGAGGAGGGATCCTGGTGGTCACTCCTCGCGCGTGGCGCGGGTCACTGCCTCTTCCGGGCGCAAAGGGTCCTCACCGTACGCCCGAGGCCTTGAACACGCGGAAGAGGTAGTAGATCGACGGCAGGAGCACGACCGCGCCGACCCCCAGCGCAACGACGAGGAGGCGCAGGGTGATCTCCGGCGCGGCGGTGTTGCGGATCGTCAGGTCCGGGTAGATGAGGTGCGGATACTGAGCCAGGCACCAGCCGAGGAGGATGGTTGTGACCTGTCCGATGGCGGCGACCCGGGCGAGGCCGAAGTGCCGCCGGAGTAGCCCGAACAGGGCCGTCGCGCCGCAGACCGCCGTCCAGACGAGGAGCAGGGGCGCCCACCAGTCCGTGAGTTCGCGGTACATCTGCGGCGCCCCCCTCCGCGAGGTGAAGAACACGATCGCGGCGATGGGAAGAAGGATGATTTCCGCGACGATGGCGCGCACGCGGAAGTCGTCCTGGAGGTCGGGCTCACTGGCGGTGTCCACGGCCAGGTACGCCGCGGCGATGAACGCGAACAGGACCAGGGCGAACGCGCCGCACGCGATGGAGAACGGGGTGAGCCAGCCCGCGAAGAAGCCGGTCTGCACGACTCCGTTCTGCACGCGGATGTGGCCGGTGGTCAGGGCACCCAGGGTGAGTCCCTGGACGAATGGAGTGAATGCGCTCGAGATGCCGAAGAGTCGGCTCCAGCGGCGCTGGATGTGGTCGCGCCGCGAGTCGTACTTGCGAAAGACGAAGGCGGAACCGCGCAGGACGATGCCGACGAGCATCGCCGTGAGCGGGATGTGGAGGGCGGTCATCATGGCGGCGAACGCGGGCGGCCATGCCGTGAAGAGCAGAACAACCACGAGGATGAGCCACACGTGGTTGGCCTCCCAGATCGGGGCGATGGCGTCGGCGACGGCCTCGCGCTGGCGCTGCGCGCGGGGACCGTGTGCAAGGAGATCCCAGATGCCTCCGCCGAAGTCGGCGCCGCCCATGAGGGCGTAGAGGATCAGCGAAACGAGCGTGACGATCGCGATGAGGTCTTCAAGTCCCATGGCGTCTCTCGATCAGGCGGGGCGAGGCGGTTTCCCGGAACTGCCGGCGGAGGAGGAAGACCACGATCACCGAGAGGAACAGATACACGATCGTGAACAGGGTGAACGGCACCACGAGCCCGCGCATGGGGGTGACGGCCTCGCTCGTGCGCATGAAGCCGTAAATGATCCATGGCTGGCGTCCGAACTCGGTGACGAACCAGCCGGCCTCGATCGCGATGAAGCCCATGGGGGACGCGACGAGGAAGGCGCGCAGCAGCGGAGGGCCAGGTCCGCGTCCGCGCCACCAGTTCCATCCCGCCCAGACGGCCACCGCCAGCATGAAGAGGCCGCAGAAGACCATGATGTCGAAGCTCCAGTGGACGACCCGGACGTCGGGCCATTCCTCGCGGGGGAACTGGTCGAGCCCGATGACTTCAGCGTGGGGGCTGTTTCCGACGAGCAGGCTCAGGCCGTAGGGAATCTTCAGCGCGAACCGGGTCTCCATGTTCTCCTGGTCCACGACTCCTCCCACGAGGAACGGAGCTCCCCTGGTGGTGTGGAAGTGCGCCTCCATTGCGGCGAGCTTGGCGGGCTGCAGTTCCGCCACCCGCCGCGCGGCATAGTCCCCGGCGACGATCTGGAGCGGGATCGTCGTGCAGCCGAGGATCGCGCCGATGCGAAAGGCGGACCTGTGAAAGGCGCTGGAAGGATCGCGCAGCAGGTAGAATGCGTGGATGCCCGCGACCAGGAATCCCGTGGCGCACCACGCGGCCAGGGTCATGTGGATCACCTCGTGCAACGCGGCCGGGTTCAGCATGGCACGAATCGGATCGATGTTGACGAACCTGCCGTCCGCGAAGTCGAACCCCACCGGCGTGTTCATCCATGAGTTGGCGGTGACGACGAACACACCCGAAAGGGTGCCGCTGATCGCGACGAGCACGCCGGCCAGCCAGTGGGCCGTCGGGGGGATGCGGTTCCAGCCGTAGAGAAACACGCCGAGGAAGATCGCCTCGGTGAAGAAGGCGAATCCCTCCAGGGAGAACGGCATGCCGATGATCGCGCCGGCGTGTTCCATGAACGCCGGCCAGAGCAGGCCGAGCTCGAAGGAGAGCACGGTGCCGGAGACGGCGCCCACCGCGAAGAGAATGGCCGTTCCGTGCGCCCAGCGCCGGGCGAGCTCGAGGTGAACCGGGTCGCCGCGGCGGAGGTGGAGACCCTCCGCGATGGCCATGAGCACGGGCATCCCGATTCCGACCGTCGCGAAGACGATGTGGAACGCGAGGGACATCCCCATCTGCGCCCGTGCGAACTGGAGGTCCGTCACGGGCGCAGAATCAGGGAAGGGGCCGCGGGAAGCAAACCCTGTCGAGGCGGGGAAGCCTGCCCGCGGGGCGACTCACTCCGCCGAGGCGGTGAGTAGTTCCAGCAGCGCGGTTTCCTTCTCCGGGCCGGTCTGGAAGTCGAACGCGCGGAAGTAGCGCGGCTTGTCCGTCTCCGGGGTCGCGGGATCCCTCAGGATCGCGGCGAGCAGGGAAGGGGTGCCGCGCGCGCGCGATCGCCAGACGATGTCGCGTCCGGCGGCGGTGCGCGTGGGATCCCCCTCGGCTTCGATGTATGCCGCGAGAAAGGAATCCCACTGTCCCTCGGCGCCGATCCCAAGGGCCTCGAGGTACCAGCGGTCCCTGCCGTCGTGGCGCCGCGCAAGCTTCGCCCAGAGCTTCGGGGCCTCGGGCGAGGACTGGCCGCGCAGGGCGATGGCGCACTCGCGGCGGACCTGGGGGTTCGGATCCTCCGCGAGCTGCCGGACGATCGGGATGACGTCCATGCGCAGCGCCCGGGCGATGCGGAGCCCGGTCATCCGGATGTCGGGGTTCTCATCGCGAATCGCGGCATTCACATGGGCCGGGTTGAGGCGCGCGAGCAGGTGGAGTGCGCGTGCGCGCATGCGGGGATTGGGATCCGACAGGACCGTCTTCAGCGCCGGTTCCGCGGAGGCGCCCATCCGGCGGAGGGCCGTCCACGCGAGGTAACGGGTCGCCTGGTTGGGCGACTTGAGGGCTGCCGCGGCGCCTTCGGCGGATTCGAGGTCGAGGGCGGGACGCACCGGCTTGTGCCCGGCCGGCGCGACGCGATAGACGCGGCCGGAGATGGAGTCGAGCTTCTGGTCGGCCATGTAGTGGCCGCCGACCCCGGCGTCATTCCAGTCGGTGACGTAGAGGGAGCCGTCGGGGGCGACACAGACATCGCTCGGACGGAACCACGGATCCTCGGTCGTGATGAGATCCACGATGCGGGCGGAGTAGCCCGCGCCGGCGGGCGTGACCGGATAGGCCCGCACCACGCGCGGGCCGGCGTCGCAGTGAATCATCTGGTTGCGGAACGGCTCGGGAAGAAGGTCGCCCTCGTACACGCACATGCCCGTCGGCGAGCCCGCGCCGGTCTGGAGGAGGTTGGGCACCACGCCGGGATCGTTCAGGTGCCAGTGGCGTCTCGGGATGTCCTCCTCGAGGTTCGTGCGCTTCTGGTTCCAGCCCGCGCCCGTCATCTCGTCGCGGAATCCGTAATTGCCGAACTCCATGACGAAGTTGATGCGAACCCCCTGGTTTCCGTCGTCGTCGTTGTCGGACTGCCAGAGGGCGCCGAAGGAATCGACCGCGGTTTCGTAGTTGTTCCGGAAATTCCAGGCGATGGTCTCGAGGTTCGAGCCGTCGAGGTCGCAGCGGAAGACCATGCCCTCGCGGTAGGGCTTGCCGTGGTCAGCCACGATGTTGCCCGCGAGGTCCCGGACGGGGTTGCCGTCCGCGTCCATGAGCTGGCGGCCCTCGTTCCCGAAGTTGAAGTAGAGACGGCCGTCGGGGCCGAAGACGGCGGCGTGCGCGCCATGGTCGTGGTCCACGCCCTTGATGCCGGTGAAGAGTTTTCTGGGAGGGCCGTCGGCGCGGTCATCGCCGTCGAGGTCCTCGAAGACGAGGATGTTGGGGGAGCACGAGACGATGACCCGGCTGCCGAGCACGCAGATGCCGAGGGCGGCATTGATTTCGTCGCCCTGGTAGAACGTCTTCTGCGTGTCGGCGCGTCCGTCGAGGTCGGAGTCCTCGAGGATGACGATGCGATCCCCGGCGGGTTCGAGTTTGCCCCACTTCTGCCAGAGGCGGTAGTTCACCCCCTCGGTGACCCAGACGCGCCCGCGGGCGTCGATGTCGAGGTTCGTCGGGTTGCGGACGAGGGGTTCGGAGGCGAAGAGGGTGAGTTCGATTCCCTCGGGCGTGCGGAGCGCCTCGGCCTGACGGCGCGCGGCGTCGGGTCCCGAGCCGGCAGGGTTCTGCGCGAGCGACGGCATCGCGATCGCCGCGGCCACGGCGAACGCATGGGAAGGCCTGAGGACGGACGGGTGCATGCGCGATCTTTTCGATGACGCGCAGGCGCGGTCCAGCGGTTTTCAGGCCGGTTCGTCGCGAGGCTCCGGCGGCGGACGGAACTTCGGGCACTGGCTCATGAACGCGATCGGGTTCCTGTACAGGACGCGGTCGATTTCGTTCCCGCTCCAGCGGCGTCTCCGCATCTCAAGGGCGGCCTGCGGCACCGCGAGGGGAACGCTCTCGCCCCAGTCGCACGCGGAGTTCATCCAGATGCGCTCGGTGCCGTAGCGGTCCAGGATGTCGATCGCGCGGGCCGGGGTGCACTTGCTGACGGGGTAGAGCGTCATGCCCGCCCAGTGGCCGCGATCGAGAACCATCTTCACGGTGTGCTCCTCGACGTGATCGATGATGACGCGCTCGGGCCGGATGCGGCTGTCGGCCCTCAGCGCGTCAAGGATGAGCCGGGTGCCCTTCAGCTTGTCCTCGAGGTGCGGGGTGTGGACGAGGATCAGCTGCTCGTGGCGCGCGGCGAGGTCGATGTGCATCTCGAGCACGCGCAGTTCGTTCCGGGAGTTCTTGTTCAGGCCGATCTCACCGATCCCGAGCACGTTCGGGCTCTCGAGGAAACTGGGAATGACCTCGAGGACCTCGGTGGCGAGCCGCACGTCCTCGGATTCCTTCGGGTTGATGCACAGCCACGTGTAGTGATCGATGCCGTACCGGGCGGCGCGCCGCGGTTCGTGCCGGGTGAGCTGGGCGAAATAATCGACGAAGCCGGCGACGGAACTCCGGTCGAAGCCCGCCCAGAAGGCGGGTTCGGAAACGGCGCAGCAGCCGGCCATGGCCATGGCCTGGTAATCGTCGGTGACCCGGCTGACCATGTGGGCGTGAGGTTCGATGTAACGCATGAGGCCTTGGACGCCGCACGGAAGCCGTGTCCAGCTCCAGTGGAGCTGCCAGCCCTGACGGGGTGCGGCTGAAGGAGGTTAGGCCGGCGTCGGCCCGAGCTCAATCCCGGGAACCTCCGGGAGCGCGACGAGGTGTTCGTCGCCATGGGGGAAGGACGGGGATGCGCGTTCGGCGCCGCCTCAGGCGGGAGGCTCCGCCGCGGCGGCCCCCCCCTCGAGGCGCGCCTCGAGCTCACGGACCCTTCGCGTCAGATCCTCCATGCGGCGGTTGAGCTCGGGGAGCCGCTGGAGCGCGATGTACTGCCGTTTCGCGCGCTGTTCGGGGTGGGCCGGCGACCCGAGCCACTTCTGGCCCGCCGGGATGTTGTTCATGACCCCGGACTGCGCCCCGATCATCACGCGATCTCCGATGTTCAGGTGGCCCGCGATCCCGACCTGGCCGGCGAGCGTGACGTAGTTGCCGAGGCGCGTGCTGCCGGCGACGCCCACCTGGGCGATGACAAGGCAGTGCTCGCCGATGGTCACGTTGTGGGCGATCTGGACGAGGTTGTCGATCTTGGTGCCGCGACCGATCACGGTTGCGCCGAGGGCGCCACGATCGATCGCCGCGTTCGCGCCGATCTCCACGTCGTCCTCGATGACCACGTGGCCGACCTGCGGGACCTTGCGGTGAACCCCCTGGTCGAAGACGTAACCGTATCCGTCCGATCCGATCACGGTGCCCGAGTGGATGCGCACGCGATGGCCCACGTGGGTGCGCGCGTACAGGACCACGTTCGGGAAGAGACGCACGTCGTCCCCGATGACGGAATCATCGCCGACATGGTTCCCGCCGAGGAGGACCGTGCGTTCGCCGATCCGGACGCGATCGCAGATCACGCAGTGCGGACCGATGTGCGCGGTCGGGGCCACGACCGCGGTGGCCGCGACCACGGCGGTGGGATGGATGCCACCCGTGTACTCCGGCTCACGGAAGAAGAGGGGAACGACCCGCGCGAAGGCGATGCGCGGCTGCGCCACGCGGATGAGCGTCTTGGCGGAGGAGACAAGGCCCGGTCCCACGAGGATGGCCGCGGCGGCGCTCGCCTCCGCCGCGGCGAGATAAGCTTCATTCTCGGCGAACGTCAGATCCCCCGCGCGTGCCGTATGGGCGGGTGCGAAGCCGGTCAGGGGCAGGTTGGGATCGCCTTCGACGGTTCCGCCGAGCAGCTCCGCCACTTCGCGCGTTGTCATCGTGCCGCCGCCTTGGCGGAGACCGCCTGGTTGCGCTCGTCGAGCACGAGGACGCGGGGCTGCCATTCGATGGCCATCGCGCGTTCGACTTCGGCGAAGGCCATGATCGTGAGCCGGTCGCCGATGTCGCCGAGGTGCGCGACCGCCCCATTCAGTTCGATCGCCCCGGAACCGCGCGGGCCCGGAATGGCATAGGTCTCCCAGCGTTCCCCGTTGGCCATGTTGCTGCAGAGGATCCGCTCGTAGGGATGGATGCCGACCGCCTCCATGAGGTCCTCGGCAATCGTGAGACTGCCTTCGTAGTGGAGACTCGCGCCCGTCACGGTGGCGCGGTGAAGCTTCGATTTGAGCAGGTGAACCCGCATGATAGCCGACGCCGGTCCGGTGGTGTCCTGAACGCCCGCCGCAAGGGGAGCCGGGGCGGGACCAACCGCGAAGGCGCCACGAATATACGGCGGCATGTCGATCGAACAATCCCCCATTTGCGGCCGGGGCGGCGGCGCCGGACGTTGACGCGCCGGGCGCCGCCGGGAGACACTGAGCCCCGGTTTTCCGCGATCACGATCAGATTGTCTGGAACATCATCGATCTCTCTATGGCAGACAAAGTACTTCGGGTTGGAATGGTCGGTTACAACTTCATGGGGAAGGCCCATTCGAACGCGTGGCGGCAGGTGAATCACTTCTTCCCCGACCTTCCGGCGAGGGTGGAGTTGCACACGCTGTGCGGCCGGAATCCGGACGCGACGGCAAAGCACGCCCGGATCTACGGCTGGGCCCACACGTCCAACGATTTCAACGCCCTCCTCGCCAACCCCGAGATCGACATCATCGACATCACCAGCCCCAACAACCAGCACGCCGAGATGGCGATCGCCGCGTGCAAGGCGGGCAAGGCGGTCCTCTGCGAGAAGCCGCTCGCCATGAACGTCGAGGAGGCGAAGGCGGTGGTCGCCGCCGCACGGGAGAACCGGACCATCAACATGGTCTGCCATAACTACCGGCGCGCCCCGGCGATCGCGTTCGCGAAGCAGATGATCGAGAACGGCGACCTCGGCGACCGGATCTTTCACTTCCGCGCGCGCTACGCGCAGGACTGGATCGTCGATCCGAACTTCCCGCTGGTCTGGCGCCTCCAGAAGGAGGTCGCCGGGTCCGGATCCCACGGCGACCTCGCCGCCCACCTCATCGATGTCGCGCACTACCTCGTCGGCGGCATCCGCGAGGTCTGCGGCCTCATGGAGACGTTCATCAAGCAGCGGCCGGTGCTCGCCGAAGTCGGCGCCGGGCTCAGCGCCCGCGCGGGCCAGACCATGGGCGAGGTCACGGTGGATGACGCGGTCAGCTTCGTCGGGCGCTTCGAGAACGGCGCCATCTGCAACATCGAGGCGACACGCTTCGCGACCGGCCACAAGAACGGGATGGAGTTCGAGATCAACGGGAACAAGGGGTCGATCTACTTCTCGTTCGAGGACATGAACCGGCTCAAGTTCTACAGCGCCGCGGATCCCGCCGGAAAACAGGGTTTCAGGGACATCCTCGTGAGCGAACCCGGCGTGCACCCCTACTGGTCCGCATGGTGGCCCCCGGGACACATCATCGGCTACGAGCACACCTTCGTCCACACGGTGGCCGACTTCATCACGAACGTCGTCGAGGGGAAGAACACGCATCCCACGTTCGAGGACGGCCTCCAGTGCCAGCGGGTTCTCGACGCGGTGGACGAGTCGGTCCGCAACAAGGCGTGGGCCCAGGTTTGATGGGCCGCCTTTGGCGGCGCGGGGAGGTGTCGTCTCCGCGCTCCGGCGCCAACCGAACGCGGTCCTTCCACGTTCGCCGAAGCGGATCGGGCGGCGGTCCGGCCAAACGGGGTGTCGGCTCGAACGGGCGGGCACCCCGTTTCCGTTCCGCCTCCGGCATGGAAAGGCCGCGCGTTCGCGAGAGTGCGAACGAAAGAGGGTGATCCGGCTTCGGATCACCCTCCAGCGAAAGGGAAGCAGATCGGGGACGGGAGGCTTATGCGGCGAGCACGCGCCGACGCTGCATCCACGTGAGACCGCACAGCAGGCCAAGCCCGCCAACCGCGAACACCGTCCCGGACTCGGGTACCACCGTGAAGTTGGTGATGTTGAACTCGAACTCGAACCCGCTCTGCCCGATCAGGCTGGCCGTGATCCCGGGCATCGACGTGGAAAGATCTCCGATCGCGCTGGCCTCCGCATAGAAGCGGTACGTGCCAGGCGCAAGCACGCCGTAGGCGTTGAAACCCTCGTTCACACTGGTCGTCTCGAAGATCACTGAATTATAGGTGACCGACTCCAGATAGAACTCGTTGTCGAGCAGCGGGGAGCCCGGCGAACCGGCGCCGATGTCGGTGAACACCGAGCCCACAAGCGTGAACGGCGTGAACGTGTCGATCGTGAAGACGAGGTCGAAGAGCGAGACCGCCTCGCTCGACGCCGTGGCAAGCCCGGGCAGCGTGCCGGGCCGCTGGATCAGCAGGTCGATGCTCGCGAGGCCCGACGCGGATATGCTGGAGACGGAGTGATCCGAAACCTGGGTCGCCACCGCA
The DNA here is from genome assembly GCA_964389135.1 of uncultured Verrucomicrobiota bacterium. Taxonomy (GTDB): domain Bacteria; phylum Verrucomicrobiota; class Verrucomicrobiia; order Limisphaerales; family CAIMTB01; genus CAIMTB01. The sequence continues at coordinate 57,458 of CAYMDA010000012.1, forward strand.
TCCGCGAAGGAGGAGGCACGCGGGGAGGCGCTGATCGCGGCCGCGGAGGCCGAAGCCGTCGCATCGAACAAACCGAACCCGGGGGCGTTCACTGAATCCGCATCGTTCGATCCGGGCACTCCGGGAACGACCGCCTCGGCGGAGGCGCTGACGGAACGCGACTGGGAAACCGGCGTGAGCGCCAAAGCACTGGGTACGGACGCCGTCAGTGCGATGGTGACTACGAGCGGCAAGTTGGTCTGGGTTCGCATAAGTCGTCTCGCTACGCAGCGCTTGGGGTGAGGCTGGCGATCTGCAAGATCCCTGTCAAGGAGATGATTAGATTGTCCCCGCCGGCTCCGAGGAGCTGGAAGTTGCCTCCCGTGAACCCGCCCCGGCGGGGCGCGACCCGGGTTCCACCAGTTCCCGCAAGGCACGCGCCTCGGCGAGGAGTTCCCTCGCGGCCTCCAGGGTCTCGCCGCCTTCCCCGGCGGCGGACTCGCTGCGGTCGGGCTCCGCGGGATGCGCATCCGGGTCGCCGAGGCCCGTGTCCTTCAGCCGGCGAAGATGCGCGAGGATGAGATCCCGGATCTCCTCCGCGTTATCCACCCCGTGGAAGGAAGCCACGTGGGACTCCGCCGCCATTCCTCCCTTCGGTCCGGGAGAGCCGCCGCCGGCGCTTCGGACGCGGAGGTTCGCGATGCCCAGCAGGCGGTGAATCGGGCCCTGGGAGACAGTCATCTCCTGGATGTTCGCGAACGTCATCGTGAGTTCCTCGACCGTCCAGATCCCGGAGCGAATGCGCAGGCTGCGGTCCGTGACGAGGTACCATCGCAGTTCGTAATCGAGGCGGGTGGCGGCGAGGGTGAACGGGATCTGGATGAAGAAGACCAGGATGCCGAGGCCCTCGAGCATCAGCAGCAGGGGGGCGAAGCCCTCGAAGGGGATTTGTGTTCCTGCATGGGTCCGCATTCCCTGGAGCCCGATCACGGCCATGATGACGCCGCCAAGCGCCGAGAGCTGCCGGAATCCCCACTGGATCAGGCGGAGGCGGTAGAAGGCGGGGGCGGCGCGAAACACCCGCAGCGAACCCGGGGCGCCCGCGGGTGGCTGGGGTTCGGGAGGAATCCGGAGTGCCCGGAGGACGAAGCTGGAACCGATCATGTCCGTGGCAGGCGCGCGGCCAGCGTCTCGCGAATGGAGCGCAGTTCCCCCGCGATCTCCCGCAGGATCCCGGCGAGCTCGCGGGAGTCCTGAACGTGTGGCGCGCTCGCGGAAGGCCGCGCCGTCCGGGCATGGTGGTCGCCCTCGCGTGCTCCGCGCATGCGCTCGTAGAGAAAGTCCCGGATCTGCTCGTAGTTCGGAAAGCCCTCCAGGGTCATCTCGGCCTCGGAAGATCCCGTGGCCGTCTGGATCTGGATGCGCGCGAGGCCGAGCCACCGCTCGATGAGGTTCGCCCGGATCTGGATGTCCTGAATCCTCGCGTAGTTCAGGACGATCTCGCGGCGGAACAGGATTCCCCAGCGCATTGACACGCCCTCGGCGTCGAAGCGGTACCGCAGCGTGTGATATCGGAAGTACAGCGGGAGGATCAGGAACGGGAACAGCGGCGGAATGATGAGCGACTGCAGAATGTAACAGGTGAGCAGGCTCGGACTCGGGCGCTCGAGCGATTCGATGGAACTGGACGTCGCCGAGGTCATGAGGAGCGACAGGTGTCGCATGCTCGCGCGCACGGCGCAAGGCGCGGCACGCCGGGCCGGAACCCGACGTGCCGCTCGCCCCCGCGGCGGGAATCACGGTGCACCAGGCTGCCGGGGCAGGCGGACCTGGATGACGTCGCCGCGGATGTCCACCTCGGTGGAGTCATCGCCGGGCGTGAAGAGCCGCAGGGGGCGCGACGGCACCCCGTGGACATGCACGCGGATGCGTTCGGGCTCCGCGGTCACATCAAGGCGGACGTCGTGCAGCCGAATCCCGCGAACCGTCAGGGAGGGCCACGCCGCGGGAAGGCGCGGGGCCACCAGGCAGCCGTCCATGCGCGGGCGGAAGCCAAGGAATCCGTACAGCATCACCTGGGGGACCATGACGCTCTCGAAGAACTCGTGGTCGAGCCCGAGGCCGCCCGCGGTGCCGCCCCCCTGGAGCGTGCCCCTTTGCGGCTGGGCGTAGTAGGCGCGGTATCCCCCCGCCTCGCGGACCTCTCGGTACCATCGGATGATCTCGCGCAGCCGGTTCCATGCGTCGTCCGGACCGTTGACGTCGAGGCGCGCCATGAGGTCGTGGAAGCTGAAGCCGAGCACCGCTCCGCCGTCCTGCACCTGGCCGCCCCACGGGATGCTCGCCGGATCCGACCAGCCCCAGAAGTACGACTGGACATTCCGCCGGGTCGTCGCGCGCGGACCGAACCGCCAGTGGTAGATGTCCAGCCCGGTTGACGTGTCGCCGGGAACCGTGCGTCGTCCGTCGATCCAGTCCCGGATGGAACGCGCGTGTTCCGGCGTGGCGAAGCCGTAATAGATCGCCTCGTTGTTCACGAACGTGAACCCGTAGTCATGCGCGTGCCCCGTGGAATCGATCCACCCGGCGAACCGTCCGGCCGTCGAGTTCCAGAAGCGCTGATTGCCGGCGGACTGGATCGCCCGCGACAGCGCGACGAGCTCCGCCGGTGGAAACCGCAGCGGACCGGAAGGAATGTTCCACCCGGGGTGGCGTTCGATCTGACGTTCGAGCGCGGCCATTCGCCGGATCGCGTCGAAGTAGTAGATCGTGGCGAGGGCATCCTCCCCCCCGAACGGGAGCAGATCCCAGTAGTTGTTGCCCACCCCCACACCGGGAAGCAGGACGCGTTTGCCGTCGGGGTTGATCTGGTGGCCGCTGCGGCCGTCGTGGCCGACCCACGGCGTGACCACCACGTGCCGTTCCGCGATGTCAAATTCCTTCAGGGCCCACGCGAGCGCCAGCCGCATCGACTGGATGTTCTCCCGGAGGAAGCGGAGGTCGCCCGTCCAGCGAAGGTAGTCGTCGCAGGCCTGCAGGTACGCGGCGTTGTTGATGTTGTGACGGCTGTCGATCGCGGAGAACAGCCGCTGGAGGGTCCATTCGGCTCCGGCCGGCAGTCCGTGGATCCGGATCCGGAATCGCGTGAGGCGGCCCTCCCACGCGGGATGGCGATACAGCGGCACATGAACATCCGAGGACCGGTCATCCGCGCCGCCGAGGTTGAATGCCATCTGCTGCCCGGGCGGGAAATCGGCCTGGCCGGCGCATTGCCATTCGAGCATCCCGTGGGCGCCTTCCGGCGCGGCTCCGGAGAACCGGATGCGAACGAAGGGCGCGACGGTGGCCGCAATGTCGAAGGCCGGCGTGGTGATGGAGACGACTCCGCCCGAGGCGACGAGTGTCCAGCCCCGCTGCGGGTCGAGACGGGCGGTGTCCGCGCCCAGCACGGTCCAGTTCGTGACCGAGGCGGTCGCGTGCACGCCAAACTCGGGGCCGTACGGCACACCGCGCGTGGTGAAGTGCCAGCCGACGCCTCCCGCCTGGGTCCAGAGCGGGAAGGGCCATCCGTCGGCGTGCGCGAGCCCCTCGTGCTGGAGTGTCGAGACGTATCCCTCGGCGTCCATCGGACGACGCAGCAGCCGCCTGCGCCATTCCGCGCGGATGTCATCGAGCGCCGGCGCGTTCGTCGTGTCGAGCCAGAGCACCGACATCGGGATCCATGCGCCCCACAGCGTCGAATTCGGACCGGTGACCCGGTGCTGGTGAAACAGGTGCTCGAGCTCGGTCATGTCGCGCTCGTGCCCCGGCACTTCGAAGATGGCGGCCGCGGCGGGCATCGCCGCCGAAATCTGGGCGATCGCCGCGAGGACCAGCGCGGCCGCGCGCCGGACGCGGGAATTCCGCGTCCCGCGAAGGGGAGTGGCGTGGCGGTCGGAGGGAGAACGGCAGGTCGGGGGAGTTGTCATGAGTCGCACAAACTTCATTGCGAGGAGACCTGGACCGGGCGCACGCGCGCTCCGTCCTCGACGCGGTCGCCTGGATAGAGAATGACCGTTTCGCCCGGTTCGAGTCCCTCGAGGATCTGGGTCTCGGTCTGGCTCGCCTCGCCGGTGCGCACGGGTCGAAGGACGGCGCGGCCATCGCGCATGACGAACACGGCCCAGCCGTCGCCGCGGTGGAAGAGGGCCCCGGCCGGAATCTTGAGTGCGTCCGGCTCCTCCCGGACGATGATGCGGGCGTCCACCCGGAAGCGATCGCCGAGCCCGGCGCGTTCCTCCGGCGGCGTGACGAGATCGGCGACGACGCGCACCCGCTGTTCCTCGACACCGAGCGCGGAGACCTTCGTGAAAGCGGACGGTTCGACGAGGCGCACGCGGGCCTCCAGGGGGGGGCCGGGGCCCCAGTGATCCAGTTCGACGAGGGCGCCCGGCCGGATCCGGGCCCCGTCACGGGAAAGCACCTCGATCACGACCTCGAGGCGGTCGGGGTCGCCGATCTCGAGCAGCGGCGTGCCCGCGGAGACGACCCGCGCATGCTCCTCGAGGACGCGGAGGACCCGTCCGGTTGTCGGTGAGAGGACCTCCACGGGCGCGGCCGCAGAGACTCCCGGAGCCGGGGTGCCGGCGCCCTGCCGATCGAGCTCGAGCAGCTCGGCCTCCGCCTGGCGCAGAGCGCTGGTGGCGGCGGCGAGATCGCGCGCGGCGGCAGTCTCCCGCCAGCGCATGTCCTCGAGCTCCTGCTCGGAGATGACCTGGTCGCGAAAAAGGCGCTCGAACCGGGCGAGCTCGCTCGCCGCGAACTCATGGGCGGCCCGGGCCTTGTCGAGCTGCGCGGCGGCGGAATCGCGGCGGGCCACGGCCACGGAACGGCTCCTCGCGTCGAGCGGGGCCGGGCTGAGCGGATCCAGCACGGCGACCACGCTGACGTCCTGTGTCACGACCGAGCCTTCCTCGAGCGGCGTGCGGCGCAGATGCCCGTTCACCGGCGCGCTCACGACGAAGCGTTCGCGGACGCGCGTGTGGCCTTCCTCGGAAACCACCGAACGCAGCGGGCCGCGCACCGCCTCGGCGACCTCGACCGGAGCCGGCCGGGGGCGGAACGCGAGGATCAGCGCCGCCGCGACGAGCGCGAGCAGGGCGTAGGGCAGCCCTCGCCGGAGGCGGGAGCTTCGCGAGCGCGCGCCGATCCGCGTGGCCGCGCGTGTCTGTTCAGGCGGCGGAGCGCTCATGGAACGCAGTCGGCGCGAGGGCCATCGGCGGCCGGGCGGAGGGGGACGAGGTGGGTTGGGGAAGGTCGCATGACAATCACTCGGGAGCCTTGAGCGCGCCGACAAGGTCCAGCCTTCGAAGGCGGCGCAGGACGACCGCGGCCGACATGGCGGAGGCCGCCGCCACGGTGAGCACCGCGAACGCGAAGTTGTGCGGGGTCAGCACCAGCGGCAGGCGAACCGTCTCCGTGTTCACGAGGCCCAGGATGCCGCCGGCGAAGCCCGCGCCCATGACGAGCCCGATCGCCACCGCGACGGCCGCGAGCAGGCCGAGCTCGATCATGAGGATCGCGCCGACCTCGCGTTGCGTGAACCCGATGACGCGCAGCGTGGCGAGCTCGCGACCGCGCTCCGCGAGCGAGATGCGGGCGTTGTTGTACACGACGCCGAAGGCCACCACCGTGGCGAACACGAGGTACACGGTCTGGATCAGGTTGATGCTCGCCGCCGTGGTCCGGCGGAAATTCTCGCGCAGGCTCGCCTTGATGCCGACCCAGCTCACGGCCGGGATCTCCTTGAGCGCGCGCAGGAAGTCGGCGCGGCGCCGGGCGTCGATCGTGAAGCTGGCGCCGCTCACGAGGTCGCCCTCCATCAGCATCCGGTTGAGGGCGTCGAGCTCCATCCATGCGGAGACGCCCGTCGAATCGTCGGCGAGCCCGACGAGCGGGACCGCCCTGCGCACGCGCCGTCCGTCGAGCACATCGAGGATCAGCTCGTCGCCGACGCGCGCGCCGAGCACCTCGGCGAGCTTCCGGGACACGACCACGCCATGGCGCGGGACCGGCACCTCGCGATAGCCGCGCTCGATGATCCGGCTGTGGCGGGTGTCGGCCGGCAGACCCTGGATGGCGAGCTGCCGGCTGCGGTGGCCGTGGCGAATCCGGACCGGCACCGCGCGGAACGGCTCGACCGCCAGCGCGCCGGGAAGGTGGCGGAGTTCATGAACGACGGAGACATGTTCCGGGTCGAAGAGGCCGATGTTGATGTCCTGTCGCTGCACGACGTCCCACTGGAAGCCGAGGAGCTCGGCGACGCTGTCGCGGAACGAGTTCGGCACAATGAGGAGGGCGGTGGCCAGCGATAATCCCGCGATGGTGAAGAGCGCCTGGGCGGGGCGCCGCTCCAGATTGCGCACCCCGATGCGGAACGCGTGCGAGAACAGCCGCGCGACCCCGAGCCGCTCGATGAACGCGGGCCGGAAGCTGGCGGGCGGTTCGGGGCGCATGGCCTCCGCGGGGGGCAGCCGCGCCGCGCGCCGCACGACCCCCAGCACGCCGGCCAGGGCCGCAATCACGCCCACGCCCACCGCGATCGCCACCGCCGCCGTGTCCAGTCGGAACGCGAGTTCCGGGAAGCGGAAGAACATGTGGTACATCCCGACGAGGCGCCGGCCAAGGGCGACGCCGAGCAGGGTCCCGAGCACCGTTCCCGCCGCGACGGGCACGATCGCGAACTTCAGGTAGTGGAGGGCGATCGAGCGGTTGTCGAAGCCGAACGCCTTCAGGATGGCGATCTGTTCCCGCTGCAGCGCGAGCAGGCGCGAGAGCACGGCGTGCGTCATGAACGCGGCCACGCTCAGGAACACCAGCGGGAAGCCGACCGAGAGCGTCTGCAGCACGCGGATCTCGTCGGTCACCCGGATGTCCGAGGCGTGATCCGCGCGGCCGTACGCGCCCCGCGAGCCGTGCGAATCGAGCAGCGCGTCGAGGCTCGCGATCACCGCCCGCTCGGTCGCGCCCGGCGCGAGCGCCACCGCGAGGTGGTTGAACGCGCCGTCGAGGTCGAACGCCGCGGCGAGGTCGCGCTCGCGCATCCAGAAGATGCCGTACGTGCGGTTGTCCGGAAGCGCGGCGCCGGGGCGGGATTCGAAGATGAACTCGGGGGAGAGCACGATCCCGGCGATGCGCAGCACTTCGCGCCGGCCGTTGAGCAGCATCACCAGCGAATCGCCGGGCTCGAGGCGGTTCGCGTCGGCGAACGCCTCACCCACCAGGACCTCGCGTCGGCTGTCCGGCCGGAGCCACCGTCCGCGGCGCAGGAACAGGCGGTTGAGCGCGGGCTCGCCCGAGTCGGGCACGGACCGCACCATGCCGCTCGCGGGCTCATCCAGGTCCGCGAGGTCGAGGGTGACCTGCGCGGAGATGGCGGGCTGCACCATGGCCACCCCGGGGAGCTCGCCCGCCCGGCGGGCGACGTCGAGCGGCGCGCGTTTCAGGTCCACGAACACATCCGCGAACCGGTGCGACCGGTAGTAGGCGTCGCGCGCCGACTCGAGCGAATGGATCAGGCTCCGCGCCATGATGAGCATCGCGAGCCCGCACGCCATGACCACCGCGACCGCGGCCATCTGGCCCTTGAGGCGGGTCAGGTCGCGGAGGAGTTTTCGATCGAGCTGTGAGGTCATTCGGCGGACGCGGTCACCAGCGCAGCGATGCCGGAGCCTCCCGGTGCGCATTGTGGCGCACGCTCTGGACCCGGCCGTCGGAGAACGAGATGACCCGGTCGGCCATCCCGGCCATCACCGCGTTGTGCGTGATGATCACCGTCAGGGCGCCGAGCTGACGGTTGACGTGCTCGATCGCCTCCAGCACCGCGATGCCCGTGCGCACGTCGAGCGCTCCCGTGGGTTCGTCGCAGAGCAGGACCTCGGGCCGCTTGGCGATCGCGCGGGCAATCGCCACGCGCTGCTGCTCGCCGCCGGAGAGCTGTGCCGGGAAATGGTCCATGCGCCGCTCGAGCCGCACCAGCGCGAGCGCCTCCTCCGGTGAGATCGGGTCGCGCGAGATCTCCGTGATGAGCGCGACGTTCTCCCGGGCGGTGAGGCTCGGGATCAGGTTGTAGAACTGAAACACGAAGCCGACCGAGTCGCGCCGGTACAGCGTGAGGGTCTGTTCGTCGGCGCGCGCGAGGTCGAGGTCGCGGTAGCGCAGCTCGCCCGAGGTCGGCGTGTCCAGGCCTCCAAGGTTGTTCAGAAGGGTCGTCTTCCCGCTGCCCGAAGGTCCGAGCAGCACCACCAGCTCGCCCGCGTGCAGGTCCAGGTCCACCCCGGCGAGCGCATGGACCGCGGTCTCGCCCGATCCGTACACCCGCGTGAGACCGCGCACCCTGAAGAGCAGGGTGTCCGGCGGGGGCGGCGTGGCGCGAGGATCCATCCGTGCACGACGACGCGCCGCGGCGGAAACGCTCAGCGCAGCGCGTCGGGCGCGAATTTCCGCGATGGATCCATTTCCGGCAACAGCGCCGCGTCCGGCTCCATTCCATGCTGGATCCAGTAGCGCTCCTTGAACGGGTTGATCGCCGGCCCCTCCGCGAGCTCGTTCTCCAGCGCCGCCGGCAGCACATCGTCCCACCACGCGTCGTACGCGGCCCTGAGGCGCGCCACGATCTCCGGATGTTCAGCCGCGACGTCGCGGCCTTCCCCGGGATCACTCGGCAGGTGATACAGCTCCGCGTGGTTCACGAGCTTGTATGACCCGACGCGGATCGCGCACCGGCGATGCCTCGCTTCCGCGGCACGCCCCGACGGCCACCTCCCGACGTGGGTGACGAACTGCCGTTCGGGCCATGCCGCATCGGGATCCTTCAGGCACGGCACGAGGCTGACGCCCTCCAGCGACCGGCGATGGTCGGGGGCGATCGCGGCGCCCGCAATCTCCGCCAGCGTCGGCAGGATGTCCAGGTGCGCGGCCGTTTGCGCGCGGTCGCCGGGCGCGAACCGTCCGGGCCAGCGCCAGAAGGACGGCACGCGAATGCCGCCCTGGTACGGCGATCCCTTGACCCCGCGCATGCCCGCGTTGTGGAGGTCCCCGAACGGGTGCCCGTTGTCCGTCATGAAGATCACCAGCGTGCCTTGTTCGATCTCCCACGCGCGAAGGCGGTCCAGCAGGAGGCCGACGTTGTCGTTGATGTTGCGAATCATCGAATAGTAGGCCACCTGCGCCGGCGTGAGACCGTGTCCCTCGAACAGACGGTCGTACTCGGCCCCCGGGCTGACGTAGGGCCCGTGCGGCGCGTTGGGCGTGATCATCGCGAAGAACGGCCTTCCCCGCGCGCGCTGCTCGTTCATCCATTCGAGCGCCCGCCGGAAGAAGACGTCGGTGCAGTACCCGGATGTCTCGACGAACCGGTCGTTGTGCAGAATCGAGGGATCGAAATAGCCGTTGCCGGGGGCGTCCCCGCAGCTTCCGGGATACGTCTGCCCGATGCCGCCGCCCCCATGGATGAACATCTCGTCGAAGCCGCGGCGGTCCGGGAGCCGGTCGCGCTCGTCGCCGAGGTGCCATTTGCCGAAGATGCCCGTGCGGTATCCCGCCGAACGGAGAACCTCCGCGAGGGTGACCGCGCGCGGACTCAGGCGTTCCCGTTCGTAGATCGTGTGCGTGACGCCGGACCTGAACTCGTGCCGCCCCGTGAGCAGCGCGGCCCGCGTGGGCGCGCACGTGGGGCTGACGGTGAAGTCGATGAAGCGCGCGCTCTCCGCGTGCAGCCGATCGAGGCTGGGCGTCCTGAGGATCGGGTTTCCGTGACAGCCCAGCTCCCCGTACCCCTGATCGTCGGTCAGGATCAGGATGATGTTCGGCGGCGCGTTCGTGCTCGCCGAAAAGCCGGTGAGCGACGCGCAGGCGGCCACGAGCGATCCAAGGAGAAGCGGCAGGCGTTTCATGGGAGGTCCACGGGTCCGGCGGGAGCCTGCGAAATCCCGCGCGGAATACCAGACCTCCTTCGCGGCGCGCCCGCCCGGCCCATGAACTCCCCGCGCCACCCCGCTGGTTTGCCCCGCGCGCCTCCAGGCGGCCGCCTCACGCCGGCCCCACGGGCACCGCCGCCGACGGCGCGACGACCACCTCGATCCCCCGCGCGCGCAGGTCGTCGAGCATGCCCGCCGGCGCCTTGCGATCCGTCACGATGACATCGATGTCGTCCAGCGGGCAGAGGAACGAGACGGAACGCCGGCCGAACTTGGTGTGGTCGAGGCACAGGATCACCCTGCCGGCGGCCGCGATCATCGCGCGCTGGATGTCGATGAGCAGTCCGTGCGAGTTGGTGACGCCATCGAGGGTGATCCCGCCGCTGCTCATGATCGCCACGTCCGCGTGCATCCGGGAGAAGGTCTCCACGGCCAGCGGACCCACGAGCACCCCGATCCGCGGATAGATCACCCCGCCCGAAAGGAGCACCTCCACCCGCGGGTGCGCCGCGAACAGGTTCGCGACCGGCAGCGAGTTGGTGATGATCTGCGGCGTCTTCGGCTCCAGGTGCCGCGCGACGTGAAACACGGTCGTGCCGGCATCGAGGATCAGGCTCTGGTTCGGCTGGATGAGCCCGGCGCAGGCGCGGCCGATCTGTTCCTTCTCCTCGAGCTGCTGCGCGTCGCGTGCGGTGAACACGAACTCGTCCGAGCGCGGGTTCACCAGCCGGGCGCCGCCGTGGGTGCGCCGGATCGTGCCCCGGCCCTCGAGCACCTGAAGGTCGCGGCGGACCGTGGAGGGGGAGGCGTCCACCAGCTCCGAGAGTTCGTCGAGGGAGGCGAACTCGACTCGGTTCAGGTGCTCCTCGATGCGCGCCTGACGTTCTTCAGCTTGCATGTCCGTGGATCACAGGGGTCAGCGATGGACGTCCGCGACGACACACCACGCGCGGGTTTGGAAGATTTTGGAAGATTTTGCAAGATCCCGTTTGACTCCATGCGCGGTTTTGGGTTGTTCTTGCGCCGTTCGAACCATGGCCGCCGCTCCTCCCGCCATTCATCGCGCTGTCGTCGAGCATCTCGTCCGGCAGGAGGTGTACCGCCGGCTCGGGCGCCCCCTGCCGCGGATCGCGCGGGCGCCGAGTCCGCTGGTGGTGAACGTCAGCGCCCGGCACTGTCATCTGACGCCCGAGGCCGTCGAGGCGTTGTTCGGGCCGGGTCATCAGCTGACGCCCTTCAAGTGGCTGTATCAGGAGGGGCAATTCGCGGCCCGGGAGACCGTGACGCTGATCGGGCCGCGCAGCCGTGTCATTTCGAATCTGCGGATCCTCGGGCCGTGCCGGAATCTGAACCAGGTGGAGCTTGCGTACACCGATTCGATCTCGCTGGGCTTCGACATCCCGCTGCGGCTCTCCGGGAACATCCAGGGCACGCCCGGGTGCATGCTGATGGGGCCGGCCGGGTTCTTCGAGATGAAGGAGGGGGTCATCCGGGCGCTGCGGCATGTGCACATGAGTCCGGCCGACGCCGAGCACTACGGGGTGAAGAACGGGGACAACATGCGGTTGCGCGTCGGGGGAGGGTGCGCGGTGACGTTCGAGAAGGTGCTGGTGCGGGTGGATCCCAGCTTCAAGCTGGAGGTCCATATCGACACGGACGAGGGGAACGCCTGCAACCTGCAGCCGGACACGTCGTGTGAGTTGCTGAAATGAACGACAAGCTATGAACGAAGCGGTTGGCATGATTGAAACGAAGGGCTTCACGGGCAGCGTCGAGGCGACGGATGCCATGGTGAAGGCTGCGAACGTCCACGTGGTGCGCACGATCCCCATCGGCGGCGGCCTGATCACGGTGCTGGTGCGGGGCGACGTGGCGAGCGTCAAGGCGGCGGTGGACGCCGGAGGCCGCGCGGCGGCGAAGGTCGGCGAGCTGGTCAGCTCGCACGTGATCGCCCGCCCGCATGAGGACCTGGTGCGGGGTTTCCTCGGTGAAACGACGAAGCCGGCGAAGTGACAGCAACGGCCGGACCGCGGGGGAACCCGGGGAACGGCGCGAGAAAGGATCTATGTCTCAAGCGATCGGGATGATTGAAACGAAGGGCCTCTGCGCGCTGCTCGAGGCGACCGACGCGGCGCTGAAGGCCGCGAACGTGAGCTTCACGGGCTGGGAGAAGGTCGGCAGCGGCTACGTGACGGCATTCCTGCGGGGCGACGTGGCGAGCGTGAAGGCGGCGGTGGATGCCGGCGCCGCGGCCGCGGCGTCCGTCGGCCAGGTCGTCGCCGTGCAGGTGATTCCGCGCCCGCACGAGGGGCTCAGCGGTCTCGGCAAGTGGCTGCAGTAGCGGGGACGGGGTGAGGGTGCGGGAAACCCATCGATCCTGCGGGTGAACGTGAAAATCCTGGTGGCCAACCTCGGATCGACGTCGCTGAAGTGGCGGCTGTTCGATTGCGCCGGCGACTCGGAGCGTCTGCTGCACAAGGGCGGGTTCGAACGGGTCACGGACCATGCGAAGGCCATCGAGGACTGCCTCGCGCAGCTTCGCGACGCGGGACACATCCGGCAGGAGGCCGACCTCGCGGCCGTCGGGTTCAAGACGGTGATGGCGGAGGGCGTGAGCGGCTGCGTGCGGCTGGACGAGGCCGCGGTGCGCGCGATGGAGGCGTTCAACGCGATCGCGCCGGCGCACAATCCGCCGTACATCAGCGGCGTGCGGCTGTTCGCGAAGAGGCTGCCCAGCGTGCCGCTCGTCGGACTGTTCGAGACGGCCTTCTACCAGTGGATTCCGGAATGGGCGCAGCGCTACGCCGTGCCCGAGGCATGGCATGCGGCGGGCGTGCGGCGCTGGGGCTTCCACGGCGCGAGCCACAAGTTCATCGCGGAACGCTCCGCGGAGCTGCTCGGGCGGGAGGACGTGGCGCGGCGCGCGCGGGAACTGTACGTGACAGGGGGGGCGCAGGGCGGGCTGCGGGAGCCTTCGCTGCGGGTGATCTCCTGCCATCTCGGGGGCAGCTCGAGCGTGACGGGCATCCTCGACGGCGTGGCGATCGGGAACAGCCTCGGCATGAGCCCGCAGTCGGGAGTCCCGCACAACAACCGCGTCGGCGACCTCGACGCGTTCGCGGTGCCCTTCGTGATGCGGCGCTTCGGATGGAGCCTCGACGAAGTCGAGCGCCAGCTCTGCCGCGAGTCCGGGCTGAAGGGCCTGAGCGGGATCTCGAACGACGTGCGCGACGTCCTCGCCGCCGCGTCGCGCGGGGATGCGGCGGCGCGCCGCGCGATCGACGTCTTCGTGCACGAGGTGCGCCGGTGGATCGGCGCCTATTTCGTGGAGCTCAACGGGGCCGACGCCCTGGTCTTCACGGCAGGCATCGGGGAGAACCAGCCCGAGATCCGTGAGGCGATCTGCGCGAACCTGGACCGGCTCGGCATCGTGCTGGATCCCGACGCGAACCGGCGCGTGCGCGGGGAGGAGGCGGTGATCTCGGCGTCGTCGTCGCGGGTTCGCGTGATCGTGATGCCGACCAATGAGGAACTCGTCGTGGCCCGCGAGGTGAGGCGCTGGCTCGCGCACGAGGTTCCGGCCGGGGGGGTACCGGTCCCGCCCTCGCCGGAGCTGCTTTCGGATCCGGCCCGGTTCGGGCCGGTGTGAGACGGGACATGCGCCGGCGCGGTCCGGCGCGAAGATTCTGAGAATTGTTATGGCTCAACAAGCAATTGGACTGATCGAAACCCGCGGCCTCGTGGCGCTGGTCGAGGCGACGGACGCGATGCTCAAGGCGGCCAACGTCGAACTCGCCGGGCCGATGACCCAGGTCGGCAATGCGCTGGTCACCGCGGCGGTGGTCGGCGACGTCGCGGCGGTGAAGGCGGCGACCGACGCGGGCGCCCAGGCGGTGAAGAACGTGCGCGGCGAGCTCGTGAGCGTGCACGTCATCGCCCGGCCCCACCCGGACACCGACCAGGTGCTGCCCAGGCGCCGCTGACGGAGCGGCGCGGACGCCGCGGGCCCGGCGAAACCGGGCGGCGCGCGCCGCGCGATTCACGATCCGGAGACACGGAATGTTTCTCGCACGCGTCGAAGGTCACGTCGTCTGCACGAAGAAGGATCCGGCCATGAGCGGACGGAAGCTGCTGCTGCTGAGGCCGCAGCTTGTGGACGAGAAGGACCCGACCCGCTTCCGCGGAGGGACGAACACCATCGTGGCGGTGGACACCCTCGGGGCGGGCCAGGGCGAGATGGTGATGTTCTGCCAGGGAAGCAGCGCGCGCCTGGCGCCGGGAATGAAGGAGGCGCCCGTTGATGCCGTGGTGATCGGCATCGTGGACGCCGTCGATGTGCTGGGCCGGCAGGTGTATTCGGCCCGCGGGACTTGATCGCGAAATGAGCACTGTGAATGAGAATCTGATCCGCGACGTCGTCGCGGAGGTCCTGCAGCGCCTCGGGAGCGCCGGCAGGATCAGCGCCGAGGGGGCGTCCGCGCCCGCCTCATCGAACGGCGGCGGGCGGGTGCGCCCCGCGCGGGGGCGGCACGGGATCTTCTCCGACGCGGACGAAGCGTGCGCCGCGGCGCACGACGCGTTCCTGCAGCTCGCGGAGAAGGGCGTCGCCGGGCGCGCGAAGGTGATCGAGATCGTCAAGAGCCTTTGCGAGCGGAACGCGCGCGAGTGGGGCCGCCTCGAGCTGGACGAGACGAAGATCGGCCGCCTCGACCACAAGATCCAGAAGCTGCAGGGGCAGCGCGGCGTGCCCGGCGTGGAGTTTCTCTCGCCCTATGCGCTGAGCGGAGACCACGGCATCACGCTCGAGGAATACGCGCCGTTCGGGGTGATCGGCGCCATCACGCCGAGCACGCACTCGATCCCCACGATGGCGTGCAACATCATCTCGATGGTGGCCGCCGGGAACACGGTGGTCTTCAACGCGCATCCCTCCGCCTACCGCTGCGCCGTCACGGCCGCGCGCGCGTTCAACCAGGCGATCGAGCACGAACTCGGGATCGACAACGTCGCCTGCATCGTGGAGCCGCCCACGCTGGAGTCCTTCAACGCCATCGCGCGCAACGAGCACGTCCGGCTGCTCTGCGTGACCGGCGGGCCGGGCGTCGTGAAGGCGGCCATGGCGAGCGGCAAGCGCGCCATCTGCGCCGGCCCCGGAAATCCACCGGTGCTCGTGGACGGCACCAGCTGCCTCCGCAACGCCGCGAAGCAGATCGTCTTCGGCGCCGCGTACGACAACAACCTCCTCTGCATCGGCGAGAAGGAGGTCTTCGTGCTCGAGAAGTTCGCGGACGCCTTCATGGCCGCGCTCGAGGGGCAGGGGGCGCACCGCCTCAGCGACGCCCAGGTCGAGCGCCTCGCGAAGGAATCCTTCCAGGTCCCGCCCGGCCAGGGAGCGGGCTGTCCCCACCCGATCCTCAATCGCGACCTCGTCGGCCGCGACGCGGAGGTGCTCGCGCGTGTCGCGGGAGCGAACGTCCCGCCCGGAACCCAGTTGCTCTTCGCCGAGACCGGCGCCGACCACGTCTTCGTGCAGGAGGAGCAGATGATGCCGTTCCTCCCGATCGTGCGCGTGCGTTCCGTCGAGGAGGGCATCCGCGAGGCGAAGAAGGCGGAGCGGGGGTACAGGCACTCCGCGATGATCCACTCGCACGACGTGGAGCACATGACCGCCATGGCGCGTGCGCTCGACACGACGCTGTTCGTGAAGAACGGCTCGTGCATGGCCGGCCTCGGCCTCGGCGGCGAGGGTTATCCCAACTTCAGCATCGCGACCGCGACGGGCGAGGGCGTGTGCAATCCGCGCACATTCACCCGCGTCCGGCGCTGCGTGATGGTGGACAAGCTCAGGATCTTCTGAGTCCGGCGACCTGCGATGCTGCTTGCCCGCGTGGAAGGAACCGTCACCGCGACCCGGAAGCACCCGAGCTTCGAGGGAAGGCGGCTCGTGATCTGCCAGCCGATCGATCTCGAGGGCCGCGCCCAGGGCACCCCCCAGATCGCCATCGACATGCATTCGGCCGGCCTGCACCAGCGGGTGGTGATCTCGAGTGACGGCGCCGCCGCGCGCAGGGCGGTGGACGACGAATGGAGCCCGGCCCGCTGGATGGTCGTCGGCGTGGTGGACGACCGGTTCGCCGCGGACGCCGCGGGCCTCACCGGAGGCGCACCGTGAGACTCGGAAGGGTCGTCGGACGGGTCACGCTGAGCCACACCACCGGGGGGCTGGAGGGCGCCCGGTGGCTCCTGGTCAATCCGCTCACCCGCGATCGCCTTCCCGCCGCCGCCGCGGCGCCCGAGGGCCTCACCTCCGAACCCACCCTCGTCGTGTACGACAACCTCGGCGGCGGCGTCGGGGACATCATCGGGTTCGTCGAGGGCCGCGAGGCGGCCCAGCCCCTCGAGGGCCGCGCCGCCATCGACGCGATCAGCGCGGCACTGATCGACACCGTCTTTCACCAGCCGCAGCCGGACGCCCCGGCCTGACCTCTTCCTCAATGGCAACCGTCATCACCGCCAAGGACATCGAACAGCTCGCCGCCCAGGGACTCGACCCGTCCTCGCTGCCCCGGGACGCCATCCTGACCCCCTCCGCTCGGGATGCGCTCCGCGAACTCGAGCGCTCCCCGCAGCGCAACGGCGGGGCGCCCGCCGCGGTCGTGACCCGCACGGCCGAGGTCTTCGCCAGGCCCGTCTCCTCCACGAGCCCGCCCGAGGACATCGAGCGATTCTTCCAGTCGCCCCAGATGACCCGCCTGAAGGAGGCGATCTGCGACATCGGCCGGCGGCTCTGGCAGCGCGAATACGTGGACGGCAACGGCGGCAACATCGCCATTCGCGTCGCCGACGACCTCGTGCTGTGCACCCCCACCCTCGTGAGCAAGGGGTTCATGCGCCCCGAGGACCTGTGCCTCGTGGACCTCGAGGGCCACCAGAAGGCGGGCGTGAAGAAGCGCACCAGCGAGATCCTGATGCACCTGCAGATCATGCAGCGCCAGCCGCGCGCCAAGGCGACGGTGCATTGTCATCCCCCGTACGCCACGGGCTTCGCGGTGGCCGGCGTCGAGCCGCCGACCTGCATGATCCCGGAGTACGAGGTGTTCTCCTCGGTCGCGCTCGCCCCGTACCGCACGCCGGGCACCCCCGAGATGGGCAGGCTCGTCGCCGACCTCGTGGAGCATCACAACACGATCCTGATGGCGAACCACGGCGTCGTGTCGTGGAGCCATCTCGACGTGGAGGACGCCTACTTCAAGATCGAGATCCTCGAGGCGTACTGCCGCACGATCCTCGTCGCCTCGCAGCTCGGGAAGCCCCCGCAGACGATGACCACCGCCCAGCTCCAGGACCTGCTCGCGATCAAGCAGAAGCTGGGCATCCCCGATCCGCGCCACGGGCTCAAGGAATGCGAGCTCTGCGACAACAATGAATGGCGGCCCGGCGTCGTGTGCGCGCTCCCGCCGCGCCCGGGCGACGAGGACGCCGCGGGCCAGGACGCCGATCCCGAGGTCGAGGCCATCGTGAAGACGGTCACCGACCAGATCCTCCAGAAGCTCCGGTGAAATCCCTCGACGCGAAGCTGGCCGAGATCCGCGCGAACCCCCGGTCGCGCGCGTTCATCCTCGCGGACGCGAAGGATGCGGACATGGCCTACGGCGTGCGCGCCCCCGGGCCGCGGTTTCACCTGTCGTCGCGCGGGGCGCGGCCCGCGCAGTTCTCGCCTGAGATCTGGCGCCGCGAGGAGTTCGGCTACAGGAACCTGCCCGAGTTCCTCGATGTCATCCGGGAGATCGTCCACCAGCAGCGCGTGGACATCATGCTGATGTCGGCGTACGTGAACGAGCAGCTCGCGATCAAGGAGGGACTCTTCCGCGACTCTCCGGTCACGCCCGCGGCCCGCGCCAACGACACGACCGACGTGTGGGCGGTGCGCCATGGCTGTTACACGGCGGAGCCCTCCCAGCCGTTCCGCTCCGCGAGCATCGACCACATCCAGTGCGGCCAGGCCGAGTGCGACCGTTCCGACGACGACTTCCCCGGGGCCAACCTCGGCCTCTATTCGATCACCTTCGTCAACGACCTCGAGCAGGATCGCGAGGCGCTCCTCTGGTACAAGGCGTTCCGCGAGGAGGCGGAGCGCAAGCGCTTCCGGCACTTCCTCGAGGTCTTCGATCCCAACGTCGACAGCGGGATCCCGCCGGAAAAACTCGGCGAGTTCATCAACGACATGATCCTCCGCACGCTCGCCGGCGTGCCGGAGGCCGGCCGGCCGCTCTTCCTGAAAATCGTGTACCACGGTCCCCGCGCGATGGAGGAGCTCGCCCAGTACGACCCGAACCTCATCGTCGGCATCCTCGGTGGCGGCGCCGGGACGACCTACGACGCATTCCGCCTGATCCACGACGCGCAGAAGTACGGCGCGCGGGTGGCCCTGTTCGGCCGCAAGATCAACAACGCGGAGCATCAGCTCGCGTTCATCGAGATGCTGCGCCTGATCACCGACGGCCTGATCGGGCCGGAGGAGGCCGTGCGCGCATACCATGGCGTGCTGCAGGCCAGCGGCATCCCGGCGCGGCGTCCGCTCGAGGAGGACCTCCAGCTCACCGACCCGGTGATGAGCTATGACGCGGGCGGCGGCCCCCGCAAGGTGATGGTCCAGATGCGATCCGGGGGGAACGGCGCGCCCGCCGCCCCCGGCACGGCCCGACCCGCGGGAGGGACGGAGCCCCGCCTCGCGGAGACGGCGGCCGCATCGACCGCGAGCGTCCCCGGCGCCCGTGCCGCGTCGGACGACGCATCCGCGGACGGCGAGGCATGGCCGGTCCTTCCGGACGGCAGACCGGATTTCGACCGGATGACCTCGGCACAGCGCCACGCGTACCACTCGTGGCGCCTGCGGCGCAGGTTTGGATAGCCGCCGGCCGCGCCCCCTGGTAACGCTCCGGGATGCCCGAGGCGCACAAGCCCCTTCCGCCGGCCGGCTGGAGCCGGCGTGGATTTCTTGCGAGTCTTCTCGGTGCCGGCATCGGCCTGCGCCGGGCGGAGGCGGCGAATGAGGTGGAGCTTGCCTTCGCGGAAACCGACACCGCCCTCGAGCTGCGCGCGGGTTCGCGGCAGGTGCTCGGCTATCAGCGCGTGCCGCCTTCCGGAGGAAGACTCACCGTCGAGAGCGCGTGCTATCTGCATCCCCTGACGACCCCCGCCGGAACCGTCGTGACCGAGGTCGCGCCCGACGACCACCGGCATCATCGCGGGGTCTTCACGGGATGGGTCGAGGTGGGCGGCGCGGGAAGGAGGGGGGATTTCTGGGGCTGGGGCGAGCCGGCGCCCGTGAGGGGACGGCGCATCGTCAATCGCGACATCGAGGCGCCGGCGCCCGTGCTCGGCGTGGCCCGGTTCCGCGCCCTCAACGAGTGGTGGGCCGAGGATCATCTCGTGCTGAAGGAGGACGCCCGCGTGCTCGTCTATTTCCGCCCCGAGGCGACGCTCGTGAACATCGTCACGCAGTTCACGCCGACGACCGACCTGACGCTCGGACGGTGGGCGTTCGGCGGATTCGCGGTGCGCACCCCGCGTGAGGGCGCCACGGCCATCGGGCCGGATGGCGTCGTCCGCCTGCCGGCGCCGCATCACAGGGATCCCTCGCGCAACTGGCCGGACCGGCACTGGTACGGCCTCCACCTGAAGCCTCCCGGCGCGGCGGAGGCGACCGTGGCGGTGGCGAACCACTCGCGCAACCCGCCGACCACGTGGCATGTCGTCCCCTCGATCGGCCTGATCAACCCCTGCATCACGGGCGCGGGACCGGTGACGATCCCGGTCCGCCGCCCGCTCGTCCTGCGGTACCAGGTGATGGCGTTCGACGGCCCGCCGAATCAGGAGCTGCTCAACGAGCTCGGCGCCAGCTGGCATGCGGGGGAATCCCGCAGGGGCTGAGCCGGTCCCCGGCGCGGAAAGAGGCGGATGAGCCGTGCGCGACCGCCCGGGACGCGCCCGGCGATCGCGGTCCCGCCGCAAATTGGGCGAAACTTCCGCGTGCCGCATGTGTCCTGCAGTCAGGCGCCGGAACCGGTAACGGCCAGTGACGAACGACGCGGCACAATTCGAGGACTTCATGAGGTCCTACCAGAACATGGTCTTCGCGACCGCGATGCGGCTGCTTGGCAACAGCGTGGATGCGGAGGATGTCGCGCAGGAGGTCTTCCTCAGGGCGTACGACCGGTTCGCCGAGCTGCGGGACAGCCCCACGGCGGGCGGATGGCTGAAGACCGTCACCCGCAACCTCTGCCTGAACCACCTGCAGCGGTATCGCGCGCGATGGAGGTTCTTTTCCGAGTTCGGCTCGGGCGATGACGAACGCGACGATCGGGCGTGGGACATCCCGGTCGAGGACCGGGCCGTGATGGAGGCGGGCACGGGGGACCGCCGTGAACTGCTCGAACAGGCCCTGCAGAAACTGCCCGACAGCCAGCGCGTCCCGCTGGTCCTCTACCACTTCGAGGACATGAGCTACGAGGAGATCGCGGCGCACCTGAGGATTTCCCTGAGCAAGCTGAAGACGGATATCCACCGCGGCCGGGAGGCTCTGCGCAGGAAGCTGCAGATCGGCATTCACCGCGCCGAATTCGCCGCGGATGGCGCCACCCATGCGTCATGAAGATCATTCGCCATCCACTTTTCATGAGGCCGACACCCGAATCCGAGCTGGAGCAGATCATTGACCGGGAACTGCGCAGGCTCCCGGATCCGCCCGCACCCGCGACCCTCATCCCGCGCGTGCTCCAGGCGATCGCCGACCGGGAGCTGCTCCCGTGGTGGCGCAAGTCGTACGCCTCATGGCCGTGGCCCGCCCGGCTCGTCTTCCTGGCGATCACCTCCGGACTCGCGTCGCTCCTCGTGTACTTCACCTGGGGGCTCTCGATCGGCGCCACCATGGACACGCTCGCGCGCGAGGCGGGTGACGCGCGGTCGCTGTTCCTCCTGTTCGAGGCGCTCGCCGGCGCACTCGCCAGCGCCGTCGCCGCGATCGTGCGGGCGGGCGGCTCCACGCTGCTCTGGATCGCGGCTGGGGTCCTCGGCGCGTGCTATCTCACCACCCTGGCGCTCGGCACGTTCTGCTACCGACTCGTGCTGCGGCGCATCTGAACTCCATGAACCCGATTGCTTCCCCGACAGGCCGGTTGCGGACGGTCCTGCTGATCCTTGCGCTCGCGTGGAGCGCCGCCATGGCGCAGACGGAACCCCCGGCCGACATCCAACCGCCCGCCGCCGCCGGGCAGATCGACGACTCCGCCGCCGGGGCGGTCGCGGACGGCGACACCACCCCGGCCGACGCTCCCGACGATGCGCGTTCCGACGAGGCCGGCGCGGACGAGGCGGTCCGGGAAGTGGTTTTCCGCGGCGCCCCTCGCGGGCGTGACATCGTGGCGATCGGCGACAACGCGGTCGTCCGTGCGGGGCAGTCCGCCGAGAGCCTGGTTGTCATCCGCGGCGACGCGGTGATCGACGGCGAGGTGGATGGGGACGTCGTCGTGCTGTTTGGGAAGCTGCATCTCACGGGATCCATCCTCGGCGACGTCGTCGTGGTCCTCGGGGACGCGAACATCGAGGGCACCATCGGGGGCGAACTGACGCTGATCGTCTCGCCGGCGACCATCGGCGCCGACGCGCGTCTCGAGAACGCGATCGTCGCGGTGGGCGAGGTCCCGATCGTGGACCCGGCCGCATCGCTGGAGGAGCATCCGCAGATCTTCTCGCTGGGCCCGTTCTCCGCCTATCTGGAGGCCTCACGGGAATACCTGTTCCAGGGGGTGTTTCTGCTTCGCCCGTTTCCGCCGCGGATCGGGTGGGTCTGGTGGTTCGCGGCGGGCTTCCTGCTTTTCCACGTGCTCGTCGTGATGGTGTTCCCCGGGGCGACCCGCACCTGCATGGAAACGCTCCAAGCGCAGCCGGCCCGCTCCTTTCTCGTGGGCCTGGTGACGTGCGTGCTCGTGGGTCCCGTCTCGCTGCTCCTGAGCTTCACGATGTTCGCGCCGCCCCTGATCTGGCTCGCGTTCTTCGCCCTCTGCGTCTTCGGGCGCATCACGGTGTACGCCGCCGCGGGCGCGGGGTTCGGCCGGGGCGTGGGGGCGCGGCTTCTCCAGAATCCGCTTCCCGCCATGGTGATCGGGTCGGTGTTTTTCTACGTCGTGTACATGGTCCCGATCCTCGGGTTCGCCGTGTACTGGCTCGTGCTTCCGTGGGGCGTCGGCGCGACGCTGATCTGCATGGTGGAGGCGCTGAGGCGGGAGCGGCGCCCGCCCTACGCGGTGACGCCGGGAGCGCCCGCGGGGCCGCAGCCGGTCCGGCCGTCGTACGGGAGCCTTTCCGCGGCGGCGGGCCTGACCAGCGGCGTGTCCGGACCCGCCACGCACGGACTTGTCGGCGACACGGGACTCCCCGGCGCGGAAGCCTCGACCGCCTCCCCCGATTCGGTCGCCGGGACGCCGCCGCCGATCCCGCCGTCACCGGCGGGTCACGTCCCGCCCTCGGATCCCCCGCGGATTCCGAATCCGCCGGGGCCGATCCCGCTGGCCCCGTTTTCCCCCATGGCGCTCTCCGCGGCGCCGCGCGTCGGATTCTGGGCGCGGCTTGGCGCGGCGCTCATCGACCTGATCGTGGTCGGGTTCGTGAACCAGCTCGTGTTCGGCAGCTTCGAGGCGTTCTGGATCCTGTTGGGCGCGTATCATTTCGGCATGTGGACATGGCGGGCCACGACGCTCGGAGGGGCCGTTCTCGGCGTGCGGCTGATCCGGCTCGACGGCAGGGAGGTGGACTGGCAGACGTCCCTCGTTCGCACCCTCGGCAGCCTCGTCTCGCTCCTGCCGCTCGGTCTTGGCTTCTTCTGGGTGGCGTGGGATGACCAGGTGCAGTCGTGGCATGACCGCATCGCCGGAACGACCATCGTCCGCGCCGACCGGCGCATGGCGCTGGTGTGATCGGTGCGGGCGCGCGCAAGAGTCCCCGCGCAGCCGCAGCACGGCCTTGTTGAAGCATGCGTCCCGTGATTGGCTGCACGCCATGAACCCCGGGAAATGGATCCTGTCCGCGCTCGTGGCGTGCCTGGTCCCGGCGGCGCCCGCGGCCGAGCGCATCCACATCGAATGGAAGGACCGGATGCTGTCGCTGTCGGGCGGCCCGCTGCGCGCACCGGTGTCGATCTGGTACCTCGAGGCGTACTGCCGGCCGGGATCCACGGACCGCGAGTGGGACGAGACGGTGATCCGGCACCGGACCCAGGTACTCGATTCAGCGGAGCCCGGTGTGATCCGCCTCCGCGACACCCTCGAGGACGGCGTCATCGTGGAGCACACCATCACCGCGGGCGCGGACGAGGTGACCTTCGTCGTGGAGGCGCGGAATCCGACGCCCCGGGCGTCGGCGGCGCACTGGGCGCAGCCCTGCATGCGCGTGGACCGCTTCAGCGGGTCGCCCCGGGACGATTTCCAGTCGCTGGTCCCGGAGTATGCGCGCCGCTGTTTCATCTTCCTCGGGGAACGCCTCGCCCGCCTTCCCACCGAGCCATGGGCGGAGAAGGCACGGTACACTCCGGGTCAGGTGTGGTCCGGTCCGGGGGTGGACCGCGACGACGTGAACCCGCGCCCGCTGAGCGGCCTGACCCCGTCGAACGGGCTGATCGGCTGCTTCTCGGCGGACGAATCGCAGGTGATCGCCATGGCGTGGGAGCCATGGCAGGAGCTCTTTCAGGGCGTGATCGGCTGCATCCACTCCGACTTCCGCATCGGCGGCCTGGAGCCGGGCGAAAGCAAGACCGTGCGCGGCAAGGTGTACGTGGTGGCCGCGGACATCCGGGCACTGCTCGCGCGGTACCACCGGGATTTCGGCTCCGGGACCGGGGCGGACGCGCCGTGAGACGACGCGTCCGCGGGATCGGCAGGTCTCCGGGGCGCGGTCAGATGAACTCGTTGTACAGCGCCTCCAGCATCTCCTGGCGGCCGGACTCGAGATCGCGCACCTCGCCGAGCTGGAGGGCGTGACGCTCGCAGTCCTCGAGGGTGGCGTTGCCGGCCTCGATGCGGGCGCCGATGCCGTGGTCCCAGGAGCGGTAGCGATGGCGCACGAACTCCGCGAGGCGGCCGTCCTTGCGGATGGCGGCGGCGATCTTGAGGCCGCGCGCGAAGGCGTCCATCCCCGCGATGTGCGCCATGAAGAGGTCCTCGGAGGTGAAGCTTTCGCGGCGAACCTTGGCGTCGAAGTTCGTGCCGCCGGTCGTGAAGCCACCGTACTTCAGGATGGTCAGCATGACCTGGCTGGTGAGGTAGAGGTCGGTGGGGAACTGGTCCGTGTCCCAGCCGAGGAGGACGTCGCCCATGTTGGCGTCGATCGACCCGAGCGCGCCCGCCGCGGCGGCGACCTCGAGCTCATGCTGCATCGTGTGGCCGGCGAGGGTGGCGTGATTGGTCTCGATGTTGAGCTTGAAGTGCTCCAGCAGGCCGTATTCGCGCAGGAAGTTGAGGCAGGCCGCGGCGTCCGAGTCGTACTGGTGCTTGGTGGGCTCCTTTGGTTTCGGCTCGATGTAGAACGGGCCCTTGAACCCGAGCTTCTTCTTGTAGTCCACGGCCATGTGCATGAAACGGCCGAGGTGATCCATCTCGCGCTTCAGGTCCGTGTTGAGAAGGGTGGAGTATCCCTCCCGTCCTCCCCAGAAGACGTAGCCCTCGCCGCCGAGCTCGTGGGTCCACTCGAGGGCCTTCTTCACCTGTGCCGCCGCGAAGCAGAACACGTCGGCGCTGCAGCTCGTCGCGGCGCCGTGCATGTAGCGGGGGTGAACGAAGTTCTGGGCCGTGCCCCACAGAAGGCGGATCCCGGTGTCCGCCTGAAGCTTCTTCAGTTCGGCGGCGACGGTGTCGAAGTTCCGGTTCGACTCGGCAAGGGTCTCGCCGTGGGGCGCGACGTCGCGGTCGTGCCAGCAGTAGAAGGGAACACCGAGCTTGCTGCAGAACTCGAACATGGCATGCGCCCGCTCGATCGCCTCGGCGACCGTGCCCTCCCCGGTCTGCCACGGCCGGCGCGCCGTGCCCCAGCCGAACATGTCGGAGCCGGTTCCGCGCATCGTGTGCCAGTACACGACGGCGAACCGGAGGTGATCGCGCATGCTGCGCCCCTCCACGATCTCATCCGGGTTGTAGTGCTTGAACGCGAGCGGGTTCTTCGAGTCGGGGCCCTCGTACGCGATCGGACGGATGTCCGGGAAAAATTCCTTCTGCATGGGTTCGGGGATTCTGAAGGGGCGGCTCCCGCGAATCAACGCGAAGCCCTTCTCCTCGTGCATGGGGAAGGTCGGGAAGGGCCGTTGGGACGGCTTCCCGCGGTGATGCGGCGGCGCGAAGCGCGCAACCGGGGCGGATCCGGAACGGCGCCGCCCTGCGCCGCGAACGGGCGCGGACCGCGGTGCCACGGCCCGGGGCGAACCGGGCGATGACGGGGGCGGGGATCTCCCGCGGCGTTCAGCGGCCGACCGCGAGGCGTTCGGCCAGGCGCGGGGGCAGTCCGGCGTCCAGAATCTTCTTCTGCGCCTTGGGAATGTCGTAGGCGAGTCGGCGCAGCTCGATCGTGTTGTCCGTCATGTCGTAGATGACGTAGGCCGCCTTGGGATTGCCATCGCGGGGCTGGCCGACGCTGCCGACGTTGACGAAGTACTTCTTGCCGGGCTCCACCCGGAAACGGGAGTAGGTCCCGCCCCGAACCACGCTGTCCCGGACGAACGCCACCGGATGATGGGTGTGGCCGAAGAAGCAGAGGGCCGTGTTCTGGTAGGTGAAACTGGACGCGGCCTCGAGCTTGTCGAAGACGTACTGCCAGCGCTGGGGCGCGTCGAGGGTGGCGTGGACGATCGTGAAGCTGCCGATGATGCGGAGGTACTTCAGGTCGTGAAGCCACTGCCGATCCTCGGCGCTGAGCTGCTGCCGGGTCCATGCCACGGCCTCGAGGGCGAGGGGATTGAAGCCCTCGGCGAAGGCCTCGTTCGAGCAGTACTCGTCGTGGTTGCCCTTGACGCAGGGCATGTTCATCTCCCGGACGATGTCGAGGCACTGCTTGGGGTTGGCCCCGTAGCCCACGACGTCGCCGAGGCAGACGTAATGGGTGCAGCGCTGCTCCCGGGTGTCGGCGAGGACGGTTTCGAACGCCTCGAGGTTGCCGTGAATGTCGGCGATGATCGCGTATCTCATCTTGCGTGCACTACCGCAGGATCTGAAATCCCCGCAGATCACCGCGCGCCGGGGCCCATTGAACCTTCTCATCCCGGATCAGGGGACCCAGGCCCGAATCGCGGATCGCCTGGCGGAACGCCTCGAGCTCTTTCTCATCGCCTTCGGCGACCAGTTCCACACGGCCGTCGGCAAGATTCCGCACGGTGCCGCAGACGTCAAAGCCGGCGGCGATCTCCTGCGTCCTGAATCGGAATCCGACGCCTTGAACGTTACCTGAGTAATGCACGGACAGTCTCTTGCGATGTTCCATCACCGGCCTGCGGCCTGCACTGCATCCGACGGTTCGGAGGGCGGGGGCAGGCCTCCGTACCGGGCGCAGTCTGCTTATATAACGGCAGCTCGGAAGCCCCTCTCAACGATTTAGTCCCCGTGCGGTGAAACGCACAGGGGGGCGGCCGCCGACCGTCCCCGGATGAGATCCGACCCGGTCCTCCGCGCGCCGGCGGGCGGCTCAGCCCGCCCCGGCGTGCGCCTCCTCCTTCCGCCCCACGCTGAGGTGCAGCAGCGCCTTCAGGTAGTCGCGGTTCATCCGGGTGATGAAATCCAGGCTGATCTCCTTGGGACAGACCGCGGAGCAGGAACCGGTCACCGTGCAGTGGCCGAAGCCCTCCGCGTCCATCTGCCGCACCATGCCGAGCACGCGCCGGTGCCGCTCGGGCTGGCCCTGCGGCAGGAGGTTGAGGTGTGAAACCTTCGCCGCGACGAACAGCATCGCGCTGGCGTTCTTGCAGGCGGCGACGCACGCGCCGCAACTGATGCACGCCGCGGCGTCCATCGCGCGGTCCGCGATCTCCTTCGGCACGGGGATGGCGTTGCCGTCCGGCGCCGCGCCCGTGCGCACGCTGATGAACCCGCCCGCCGCCATGATCCGGTCGAACGCCGAGCGGTCCACGTAGAGATCGCGGATCAGGGTGAAGGGCCTGGCGCGGAAGGGCTCGACCGTGATGACATCGCCGTCGCGGAAGCTGCGCATGTAGAGCTGGCAGGTGGCGATGCCGCGCCCCGGTCCGTGGGGCTTGCCGTTGATCGTGAGGCAGCACGTGCCGCAGATGCCCTCCCGGCAGTCATGGGCGAAGGCGATGGGTTCCTCGCCGCCGAGGGTGAGCCGGTCATTGAGCACGTCGAGCATCTCGAGGAACGACATGTTCGGGTTGATTCCGTCGAGGTCATACTCGCGGAACTGGCCCGGGGTGTCGTGCCGCTGCTGACGCCAGATGCGGAGATGAACTTTCATGGGGAAGGGGGCGGCGGGGACTACTTGTAGGAACGCGTGGCCATCTTCGTGAATTCGTACACGAGCGGTTCGACATGGCGGACCGGCGCGGCGCCCTCGCGGTACTCCCAGACGGCGACATGCGCGAACTGCTCGTCGTTGCGCTTGCACTCGCCGGCCTCCTGGTACTCCTCGCGGAAATGGCAGCCGCAGCTTTCCTCGCGCGCGAGCGCGTCCATGCACATGAGCTCGGCCAGCTCGAGGAAGTCCGCCACGCGGTTGGCGCGCTCGAGCGACTGGTTGAGGGTGGTGTCCTCGCCCAGCACGGTGACGTCCTTCCAGAACTCCTCGCGGAGGACCGGGATTTCGGAGAGCGCCTTCTGCAGGCCCTCGCGATTCCGGGCCATGCCGCAGTGGTTCCAGAGGATCTGCCCGAGCTGGCGGTGGAAGGAGGCGACGGTGCGCTTGCCGCGGATGCCCAGCAGGCGGCGGATGCGCTCGCGCGTCTCCTTCTCGGCGGCGGCGAACTCCGGGGCGTCCACGGTGGGGGTGGTGCCCGGTTTCACCGTCGCGAGGTAGTCACCGATCGTGTAGGGGATGACGAAGTAACCGTCGGCGAGGCCCTGCATGAGGGCGGAGGCGCCGAGGCGGTTGGCTCCGTGATCGGAGAAGTTGGCCTCGCCGAGCACGAACAGTCCCGGGATGTTGGACATCAGGTTGTAGTCCACCCACAGGCCGCCCATGGTGTAGTGGACGGCCGGGTAGATGCGCATCGGGGAGCTGTAGGCGTCCTCCCCGGTGATCTCGTGGTAAATGTCGAAGAGATTGCCGTAGCGCTCCTTGATCGTCTTGAGCCCGAGGCGCTCGATCGCGGACGAGAAGTCGAGGTACACGCCGAGGCCGCCGGGGCCGACGCCGCGGCCCTCGTCGCAGACCCGCTTCGCGGCGCGGCTCGCGATGTCGCGCGGGGCGAGGTTGCCGTAGGCCGGGTACATCCGCTCGAGGTAATAGTCGCGGTCCTCCTCCGGGATCTGGTGGGGCGGGCGCGTGTCGCCGGCCTTCTTCGGAACCCAGCAACGGCCGTCGTTGCGGAGGGATTCCGACATCAGCGTGAGCTTCGACTGGTACTCGCCGCTGACGGGGATGCAGGTCGGGTGAATCTGCGTGAAACAGGGATTCGCGAACCCGGCGCCGCGACGATACGCGCGCCAGATGGCCGTCGCGTTCGATCCACGCGCGTAGGTGGAGAGGTCGAACACGTTGCCGTACCCGCCGGTCGCGAGGATCACGGCGTCGGCCGAGTGCCGCTCGATCGCGCCGGTGTTGAGATTGCGCGTGATGATCCCGCGGGCGTGCCCGTCGATGACCACCAGGTCGAGCATTTCCGTGTTCGGGAACATCCGGACGGCGCCCGCGCCGATCTGCTTGCAGAGCGCGGAGTAGGCGCCGAGGAGGAGCTGCTGGCCGGTCTGGCCGCGCGCGTAGAACGTGCGGGAGACCTGCGCGCCGCCGAAGGACCGGTTCGCGAGCAGGCCGCCGTATTCGCGGGCGAAGGGAACGCCCTGCGCCACGCACTGGTCGATGATCCTGACACTCACCTCCGCGAGACGGTGCACGTTGGCCTCGCGGGCGCGGAAGTCGCCGCCCTTGATCGTGTCGTAAAAGAGCCGCTGAACGCTGTCGCCGTCGTTCTGGTAGTTCTTGGCGGCGTTGATGCCGCCCTGCGCCGCGATCGAATGGGCGCGACGGGGACTGTCGTGAAAGCAGAACGCCTTCACCCGGTAGCCGAGCTCCGAGAGCGTCGCCGCGGCGGACGCGCCGGCCAGACCGGTGCCGACGACGATGATCTCATAGCGCCGTTTGTTGTGGGGGGCGACGAGACGGATGCTGCTCTGGTGGTGGGTCCACTTCTCGGCGAGCGGTCCGGCCGGGATTTTCGCGTCGAGATTCATGAGTGCGGCTTGTTACTGGACGATGCGGAGGAGCACGGCGGCGGGGATCGAGGCGTATCCGGCGAAGATGAGGATCGCGAGCACGGTCGCGCCGACCTCGAGCCGGCGGCGCCATGCCCCCTCCTGCATGCCGAGGGACTGGAACATCGAGCTGGCCCCATGGCTGAGATGAACGCAGAGCAGGCCGACGGCGATGATGTAGAACAGCGAGACGATCGGCTGGCGGAACCCGGCGACCAGCATCGCGTGGACGTCGCGGTAACCGGCCTGCTCGCCCTCGGTCACGAAGAACTGCCGGAAGTCCTGTCCCCCGCCGAGCAGGTTCACGGCCGGAACCTGCGTCGTGAAATGCAGGATGTGATAGACGACGAACGCGGCGATCACCACGCCCGTCATGAACATGTGACGCGACGCCCAGCTCGAGCCGTAGGGCACCGTGCCCTTCATTCCATACGCCGTGGGGCGCGCCTTCTGATTGATGGCTGCCATCGCGATGGCCGACCAGATGTGGAGGCCGACGGCCGCCAGCAGGACCAGGCGGGCGGTCCAGAGCAGGCCCGGGCTGGAGTGGAGCAGGTGTGCGTAACTGTTGATGCGCTCCTTGGGCAGGAAGATCTGCAGGTTGCCGACGAGGTGCCCGATGACATAGGCGAGCAGGATCAATCCCGTCGCGCCCATGATGAATTTCTTCCCGATCGAGGACTGAAAGAGGAGCTGCAGCGGTTTCATGGCTCGGACGCCGTGACGGCGGGAACCCGGCCGGCACGAGGCGGGGTGGATCGAAACTGCTTCTGGGGATTATTAGTTTCGGTTCCTGTCCCGGCCTTCAAGCGTGGAAAAATCTTATGAGGCCGCCCCGCGGGGGTCAACCGTCCGGCGTAAGAAAGTTTGCCGGGCCGCGCCCCGGGAAACGGACGGTCGGCGCCGTCAGCCACGGAAGGATGTCCTGGAGGGACTGGATCTGCAGATCGCTCGGGGGTGCGTCGCGGCGCAGGTGCAGGGCGTGGAGCCCTGCCGCCGTGGCCCCGGCGAAGTCCTCGCGCATGCTGTCGCCGATGTGGAGCACGCCGTGCGCGGGACAGCCGAGCTGGCGGAGCGCCTCCTCGTACGCCACGCAGGATGGCTTCGCGAAACCGGTCTCGCACGAGATGATCACCGCCGTGAAGTAGCGGTCGAGCCGGAGTTCCCGGAGAAGCGGGCGGAGGCGGTCGTCCCAGTTGGAGATGATCCCGAGGTCGATCCCCCGCGCCGCGAGGGTTTCCAGCGTGGGCAGGACGTCA
This sequence comes from uncultured Verrucomicrobiota bacterium, assembly GCA_964389135.1. Taxonomy (GTDB): domain Bacteria; phylum Verrucomicrobiota; class Verrucomicrobiia; order Limisphaerales; family CAIMTB01; genus CAIMTB01. Next base: position 88,106 of record CAYMDA010000012.1, read on the forward strand.
TCGAACACGCGCCATGCCGAGGCGCGGCCGAACTCGGCGTAGAGCTCGTCGAAGAAGGTCTCGCGCGGCGGCCGCGGGACGAGGCCCTCGAAGACCTCGTCCACGAGGCGCTCCCAGTCGTCGCGCGTGTGCTGGAACGACTGCGCGCGGCGCCATGCCTCGCGGAAACGCGAGTCGAGGAGCTCCGGCGGGATCTGGATGTTGTGATGGCGGGCGGCGGCCCGCGCGTACACGCCGCCGACCGAGGGTTCGGGAGTGAGTAGGGTGCCGCCGACGTCGAAGGTCACCGCCTGGATCTCGTGGCCTGGCGGGATCATGGAAACGGCGCGTTCACGGCCGCGATTTCTCGAGCAGCCACTGATAGAGCTCGGGATTGTCGTAGGTCTCGGTCCACGAATCGTGCCCCGCCTCGGGGTACACCGTGAGTCTGGGTTCGTTTCCAAGGCCGCGGAAGGCGGCGACCATCTCCTCGGATGCGGAGAGGGGAACCACGGTGTCGCGCGCGCCGTGGAACGCCCAGATCGGAAGCCGGGCGAGCTCCTCGCGATCCCTGCCGCCGGCGAGGCGGACGCGGATGGGATCGCCGCCGCCGCAGATCGGCGCGATGGCGGCGAAGCGTGAAGGATGGGCCGACGCCCATGCCCAGGTGCCGTACCCTCCCATGCTCAGGCCGGTCAGGTACACGCGCCTGGGGTCCACCGCATGCTTCTCGAGCACCTCGTCGAGGAGCGCCTCGAGGGCGTCCACGTCCCATCTCTGGCCGGGCGCGCACTGGGGCGACACGAGGACGAAGGGAAAGTCGGGCTTCGACTCGACGATCTTCGGCGGGCCGTGGACCTTGACACGCTCGAGGTCCGTGCCGCGTTCGCCCGCCCCGTGAAGGAAAATCATGAGCGGCCACCGGCGGGCGCCTTCGGCGTTGTAATCCTTCGGGAGAAACAGAAGGTACGGTACGACGACCTGCTTCTGGATGGTGGTTTCGAGGCGCATCGCCTGCTGGGCGGAACTCGCGGCGGTCACGGGCAGGCATGCTGCCAGCGGCGTGAGGCCAAGCAAAGCGATCGAAAGGCACGACCTTGCGCGGAGGTTCATGGGACCGGGAAAGCTAAGCCGCGGCAGGGTCCGGGTCAATGAAGCTGGATGCGTGCCGACACGGCGCGGATGAGCCGGGCACGCGGCGGTGCTCCTGCGGGGGCGCCGCGCGGGCGGCGCGGAGGACGGCTACGCGTTCCCTCCCGACGCTCCGGCGGGCGCGCAGGCGTCGAGGATCGCGCGGGCGGCGGCCCCGGGATCCGGCGCGGCGTACACCGGACGTCCGACCACCAGCCAGTCGGCGCCGGCGCGGACGGCTTCGGCCGGTCCGAGGGTGCGCCTCTGGTCGTCGCCGGGGGCCGCGGGGCCGGTGCGGATTCCGGGAGTCACGAGCTTCACCTCGCGCGGAACGAGCCGGCGGAGGACGGGCAGCTCGAGCGGGGAGCATACGAGCCCGCCGACACCGGCCTCCACGGCGAGGCGGGCGAGGCGCTCGACGTGACGCGCGGGCTCGGATTCCAGGGTGACCGCCGAGAGCTCGGCGGAATCCATGCTGGTGAGAACCGTGACGGCGAGGACGAGGGGCGCGGGGCGGCCGAGGTCGGCGGCGGCGGATCGCGCGGCCGCGACGGCGGCGCGCAGCATGGAAGGTCCCCCGCTCGCGTGCACCGTCAGCATCTGGACGTCGAGGCGCGTCGCGGCGGCGACGGCGCGCGCCACGGTGTTCGGGATGTCGTGAAACTTGAGATCGAGAAACACGGCGGCGCCTGTCTTGCGGATGCGGCGGACGATGTCGGGGCCGGCGCCGGTGAAGAGTTCGCTTCCGATCTTGAGGGCGCCCGTGAGGCTCGCGAGTTCGCCCGCGAGGCGGAGGGCGGACTCCGCCTCGGGGACGTCGAGGGCGACGATGAGGGGGTTGTGCGGGATGCCGCGGAAGGGCATGGGGGAGGCGGGGTCAGGCTGACGGGGCCGGGGATCGTTCACGGAGGAGTTTCTCCAGGGTCTGGAGCAGGGACTCGATCGAGTAGGGTTTCGCGAGAAAGGCGTCGGCGCCCGCGAGCGTGGCGGTGCGGGCCTGCGGGGCGCTGGCAAGGCCGCTGGCCGCGACGATCCGGACGCCGGGATTCAGCTCCTTGAGCGCGGGGATCGAGGCGGCGCCGCCGAGCTGGGGCATCATCATGTCGATCAGGACGGCGGAGACGGCGTCGCGGTGCTCACGGAAGATCTCGACGGCATGCGCGCCGTTGTCCGCGAGGAGCGTGCGGTAATTGAACTCCTCGAGGGCGGTGCGGGTGATCTCGCGGATGGACGCCTCGTCATCGACGATGAGGATGAGCTCGCCGTTGCCGCGCGGGAAGCTTTCGGCGACGGCTTCGGCCGACTGGCCGGCGGCGGCGGGCTGGGCGGGGAGATAGACGTTGAAGGTCGTGCCGTTCCCGACCTCGGAGTACACGGTGACGAATCCGCCGTGGCTTCGGACGATTCCCTGGACCGTGGCGAGGCCGAGGCCCGTTCCCTTGCCGACCTCCTTCGTGGAGAAGAACGGGTCGAAGATGCGCTCGATGACGTCGGCGCTCATGCCGCAGCCGGTGTCGGTGACGCGGATCAGGACGTGCGGGCCGGAGCGCGCGTCGGGGCTGATGCGGCGGTTCTCCTGCAGCGTCATGTTCATCGCCGAGAGGATGAGGGAGCCGCCGTCGGGCATGGCGTCGCGGGCATTGACGCCGAGGTTCATGAGGACCTGGTGGAGCTGGGTGCGGTCGCCGAGGATGGGCCATGTGTCGGGGGCGACGTGCACCTGGACGTCCACGGATTTGAGCAGCGTGTCGCGGAAGATGCGGGCGACCTCCTCGATGAGGTGCGCGGGCTGCATCAGGACGCGCTGGCCCTCCACACCGCGGGCGAACGTGAGCACCTGGCGCACCATGTCCGCGCCGCGGCGGGCGCTGTCGGCGACATGCCGCAGGAGCTCGACGCTCGGGGGGTCGCTGATGCGCTCGCGGAGGATGTCCACGGCCATGGCGATCGGGGCGAGCACGTTGTTCAGGTCATGGGCGATGCCGCCGGCGAGGCTTCCGAGGCTCTCGAGGCGCTGGGCGCGGAGGAAGCGGTGCTCGAGCCGCCTGCGCTCGGTGATGTCGGTGCTGATCGAGAGCACCGACTGCGGGGCGCCCCGGTCGTCGCGGAGCAGGGTGAGACGGGTGTCGGTGAGGATCTGGCGGTCGGCCTTGTCCCGGCTCGTGAGCTCGCCGGTCCACTCGCCGGTGCGGAGCAGTTCCTCCCAGATCTCGTCGATGCGCGCGGGGTCGGCCCGGAGAAGGGTCTTGTAGTTGCGGCCGACGGCCTCCGGGGCGGTCCAGCCGTGGATGCGCTCGGCGCTCTTGTTCCACGAGATGATGCGCGCCTCCGGGTCGAGGACGAGGATGGCGTCCTGGGCGGCGTCAATCAGCGCGGCCTGCTGCCGGATGTGGGCCTGGCTGGCGAGCAGCTCGAGCGCGCGTCGCTCGATCTCGACGGCCACGCGGTGGCGCTCGATCGAGTAGGAGATCGCGCGGGCGAGAACGGGTCCCGCCGCCTCGTCCTTGATCACGTAATCCTGGGCGCCCCGCGCGAGGATCTGTCGGATGATGCCCTGGTCGGGATTGCCCGTGAGGACCACGAGCGGGAGTTCGGGGACCCGCTCGCGGATGCGCTCCACGGTGGCGAGGCCGGTGCTGTCGGGAAGGCTCAGGTCGAGCAGGGCCGCATCGAAGGACTCGGTGGCGAGGAGCTGCAGGCCCTCGGCGAGGCGTTCGACCCGGGCGATGTGGAACTCCTGGCCGGGCACGTCCTCCAGGGCCGCCTGCACGAGGAGGAAGTCGGTCGGGTTGTCCTCGAACAGGAGGACGCGCACCGGGGCGGTGTTGGCAGCTTCGGTCAGGCCCATCAGAGCACGGAAGCGCGGCACGATCCGGCGGGTGGGCCGCGAAACAAGGCGCGCCGGGGGAGTGCGGAGCGTCCGCCTGTGTGGCGGCAAACGACGGGATCGGAGAACGAGCGACGCGGGCGCGGCGTCATGCGGCCGTGGGCGGGAGGGTCACGGTGCTGAACCAGAAGTCACGCACGCCGCGGATGACATCCGCGAAACGGTCGAATTCGACGGGTTTGGTGATGTAGCAGTTCGCGTGGAGTCCGTAGGAGCGGACGATATCCTCCTCGGCCTTGGAAGTGCTGAGGACGATCACGGGAATCATGCGCAGATCGGGGTCACTCTTGATCTCCTGGAGGACCTCGCGCCCGCTCTTCCTCGGAAGATTCAGGTCGAGCAGGACGAGGCCGGGACGGGGTGCGTTCGCGTAGCGCCCCTGGCGGCGGAGGAACGCCATGGCGGCGACGCCGTCCTCGACGGTGTGGAGACGGTCGATGAAAGGGGCCGACTCGAGCGCCTCACGAGTCATGAGCGCGTCGGTGGGACTGTCCTCCACGAGGAGGATCTCGACCGATGGGGCGTTGGCCGGACTGTACATTCGCCTCCTTGGCTGCGGAAAAGTGTCGCGTCAGCGGGCGTCGGGCAAGGTGAAAAGGAACGTGGAACCTTCGCCCGGGGTGGACTCCACCCAGATGCGGCCGCCGTGCCGCTCGATGATGCGCCGCGACAGCGCGAGACCGATGCCCGTGCCCGGGTATTCCGTGCGGGTGTGGAGCCGCTGGAAGATGCCGAAGATGCGGTCGTGATATTCGGGTTCGATGCCGATGCCGTTGTCGCGGACGGACAGGATCCACTCGTGCTCGCCGCGACGCGCCCTGATCTCGATGCGCGGGGTCTCGTGACGGCGGAACTTGAGCCCGTTGGCGATGAGATTCTGGAAGACGCGGCCGAGCTGTCCGCCGTCCGCGCGCACGTGGGGCAGGGGTTCGCGCACGATGACGGCGCCGGACTCCTGGATGGCGACGGCGAGGTTCTGTAGCGCGGCGTCGACGATGTCGTCGCATGGGATGTCCTGCAGCGGTTTCCCGTGGCGCCCGACGCGGGAGAAATCGAGCAGGTCATCGATGAGCCTCTTCATCCGGCTCGCGCCGTCCACGGCGTGCCGAATGAGTTCGTCGGCGCGCTCGTCGAGCTTCCCGCCGTAGCGGCGCTGGAGGATCTGGACGCAGCCGGCCACGGCGCGGAGCGGCTCCTGCAGGTCGTGCGACGCGACGTACGCGAACTGCTCGAGGTTCTGGTTGGACCGCGCGAGCTCCTCGGTGCGCTGCCGGAGGATTTCCTGGGCGCGCTTGGGCTCGGTGATCTCCGTGCGAATGGCGATGTACTGGCGCGGGCGCCCGCGTTCGTCGAGGAACGGGACGATGGTGGTGTCCACCCAGTAGTGGGAACCGTCCTTGGCGCGGTTTCGGATTTCACCGTGCCACACCTTGCCGGAGCTGATGGTGGACCAGAGGTTCCTGAAGAACTCCCTGGAGTGGTACCCGGAATTGATGATGCGGTGGTCCTGGCCGAGGAGTTCCTCGCGCGGGTACTTGGAGACGGCGCAGAACTTGTCGTTGACGTAGGTGATGCGGCCGCGGGGATCGGTCGTGGCGACGATGGAATGCTCGTCGAGGGCCGTCTTGAGTTCGCTCACCTCGCGGTACGCCTGGCGGAGCTGTTCCTCGGCGCGCCGGCGCTGGAGCAGGAGCGCGATCTGGCTGCCGATGGCGTCGAACATCTCGAGGAGCTGCGCGTCGGGATCGCGGGCCTGGCGTCCGAAGAACTCGAGCACCGCGACGAGGTCGCGGCCGCGCCGCAGGGGGATGCCGAGCGCGCTGTGCAGTCCGCCGGCCGGCGCGGCTCCTTCGGGAAGGTAGGCGGGATGATCCGTGATGTCGGGGATGACCTCCGGTGTCCCGGACTGCCACACGCGGCCGGGAAGTCCCTGGCCGCGGGCAAAGCGCATCCCGCGCAGCGCCTTGATGAATGCGGCGGGCACGCTCGAGTCGGCGCTCCAGATGCTGCGGCATCGAAGCTCCTCCCGGCGGGGATCGGGTTCCCAGAGCACGCCGACGTCCCACGCCTCGGACTCGCAGATGAGCTGGAGCATGCGCGGCGCGGCCGCCGTGAGCGTCTCGGCGAGCGCGAGCACGCGGACGACGCTCGTCTCGGTCAGGAGCCGGCGCTCGCGCCACCGGCGTTCGGTGATGTCCCGCGCGATTTCGCACCATCCGACCAGCGTGCCGTCCGTGCCGCGGATCGCGGAACGACTGACGGCCACCTCGATGGTGCGGCCGTCGGCCGTCCGCCGGGTCGCGTCGAAGCGCACGTGGTCCGCATCGGACGGCGGTGCGTCGGGGGCGGTCCTGGGGCCGGTCGATTCCGCTCCGACCCCGAGGGTTTCGATGGGTTGCCCGAGGACACGTTCTGCCGGGAAGCCGTAGAGCCGGGTGGCCGCGGGATTCCACCGGGTGATCCGTCCCGCGGTGTCAAAGGCGACAATGGCATCCACCGTGGAGCGGATAAGGGCCGAGTCGAGTTTCGCGAGGGTCGAGCCGGGCATGCGCTGAATGATTTAGCCTCGGTTTGCACCTGCGCCAGTTCAGGGACGCGGTCGGGTTCCTTCGCGGCAGGGGAGGCGGCCGGACAATGAGGAATGCCGGGGGGCTGGACAGCGGGCGCCGTGTTCGCCACAACCCCCGGCATGCGACTCCCGATGACCATGCGACTGCTTGCCGCATGTGTCCTGTCGGCGGCCCCGGGAGCGGACGGCACGACGGCGGGAGCCGACGTGACCCTCGAGGGTGGGCCGGGCGGGCTCACGCACTGGCTGAGCCCCGGGATCCGCGAGGTCGATCGGGAGCGCGCGGCGATCGCGCGCGAGCTGGAACGGCTGCCTCGTCCCGCGCGCGGACCGACGAGCGGCAGCCTCGGTTATCATTCGGGCGTCAGCGCGCGCGCCGCCAACCCGCGCTGGGTTCAGGTGGATCTCGGCGAGGACCTGCCCATCGACAAGGTCGTCCTCGTGCCCGTGCACAACAGTCTCGGGGCCCACCCGGGGCCGGGCTACGGGTTCCCGGTGCGCTTCCGCGTGGAGACCGCGCAGGATCCCGGGATGGAGAGCGCCCGGGTGCTGGCGGATTTCACGAGGGAGGATTTTCCGAACCCGGGGGACGAGCCGGTGTTCATCGACGGCCGCGGGACCAGGGCGCGCTTCGTGCGCGTGACCGCGACGGAACTCTGGCGCCGCGGGGTCCACTACACCTTCGCGCTGGGCGAGCTCATGGTGATCTCCGGCGGGCGCAACGTTGCCGCCGGCGGCAACGTCACCGCGCGGGACTCGATCGAGACCCCGCCCACGTGGTGCTGCGAGAACCTCGTCGATTTCCAGAGCGTCCTTGGCGTGCCCGCGTGGAGGGAACCCAGTCCGAGCAACGGCTATCACAGCCGTGAGTTCGACCGGCGGCGGGACGCTGACAAGTGGATCGAGATCGACCTCGGTGCGGTGCATCGACTCACCGAGCTCCGCCTGGTGCCCGCACGGCCGTACGACTGGGCCGATCGCATCGGCTTCGGTTTTCCCGTGCGTTTCCGGATCGACGTGACGGCCGAGGTCGAAGGGGATGCCGGCTGGCACACGCTTGTCGACAGGACCGCGGAGGACTTCCCGAATCCGGGTGACAACCTCGTTGTGTTCCCCGGCGGCGAGACGCCCGTGCGCAGGGTCCGCATGCACGCCACGCGTCACTGGGAGCGGACGCGCGACTACGCCTTCGCGCTGGGCGAGCTGCAGGTGTTCTCGGGAACGACCAACGTCGCGCTCGGCGCCCGCGTGACGGCACTCGAATCGCACGAGGGCAACGGCTGGAGCGTGGGCGCGCTCGTGGACGGGTACAACAGCCAGAACCGGCTGGCGCCCCTCGACGAATGGCTGGAGGGCCTGCGCCGAAGGGGCGAGCTCCTGGAGCGCGCGCGGGAACTCGAGCGTCGGCGCGAGCGAATGGCCGCCGCCCTCGTTCAGCGCCTCGGCCGCGGGACAGCCTACGCCCTCGGGGCCTGCCTCCTCGTCGGCGGGATCGCCACGTACCGCACGCGCATCGTGCGCCAGCGCGAACTGGAACGCACGCGGGCACGGATCTCGCGCGACATGCATGACGACCTCGGCGCGCGGCTGACCGAGATCACGCTCCTGAGCGAAATGGCGCGGCGGACGGCCTCGGACCCGGAGAGGACACGCGAGCTGACCGCGCGCATCGCCGAGCGTTCGCGCGAGGTGGTCGGCGCCCTCGACGAGCTGGTGTGGACCGTCAATCCGCGCAACGACACGCTGCCGCGCCTCGTCGGCTACGTGCTCCGCCACGCCGAGCGCTTCTTCGAGGCGACGCCGGTGAGGTTCCGGGTCGACGCGCCCGCCGACCTCCCGGAGGTGCCGGTGCCGTCCGACATCCGCCACCATGTCCTGCTGATCCTGAAGGAGGCCCTGACCAACGTCGTCCGGCACGCCTCGCCGACCGAGGTCATGGTGCGTGTCCGTTTCGACCGGAACCTGCTCGAGTGGCGCGTCGAGGATGACGGCTGCGGGTTGCGGCCCGAGGACGCGTGCGGGAACGGGCTCGTCAACATGCGCCAGCGGAGCGCCCTCGTCGGCGGCGAGTTCGCCGTCGCCCGGAGACCGGGCGGCGGGACCATGCTGGTGCTGGTCCTGCCGCTGCATGCAGGGCCCGCGTGGCGACGGGCGCTCGGCCGGTGCTGGCGGCGTGCGCCGGCCTCGGCGCGCACGGAGGCACCCCGATGAATCCGGTCATTCGCGTTGGACTGGTCGAGGACGACCGCGGCATCCGCGACACCCTCGCCGCGCTGATCGGCGGGGCGCCGGGGTTCGAGTGCGTCGGGGTGTTCTCCGCGGTCGAACCGGCGATCGAATCGCTGCCGCGCAAGGTCCCGGACGTGTTGCTGATGGACATCAACCTTCCGGGGATGTCGGGCATCGACGGCGTGCGCCACCTCAGGGAGATCCTTCCCGCCATGCAGGTGATCATGCTCACCGTGTACGAGGACGAGGACCTGATCTTCCGATCCCTCATGGCCGGCGCCTCGGGTTACCTGCTCAAGCGCACCCCCGCCGAGAAGCTGCTCGAGGCGATCGCCGACGCCCGGCGCGGGTGCTCGCCGATGTCCGGCCAGATCGCGCGCATGGTGGTGCAGTACTTTCACCGTCTCGGCCGCAGGCCGGTCCAGCATGACAAGCTGACCGAGCGCGAGATCGAGATCCTCGAGCTGCTCGCGAGGGGCTACCTGTACAAGGAGATCGCCACGCGGGTGGGCATCAGCTTCGACACGGTGCGCAGCCATCTCCGCAACATCTACGAGAAGCTGCATGTGCACTCGCGCACCGAGGCGGTCGTGAAGTACCTCGGCAGCCGGGAGCAGGATCCCTCCCGGTGAAGCCCCGGCGCCGCGCGTTCGCAGCTTCCGACGGCGCCCCGCGTCCTGTCGCCCGCCACGCCACGCTCACCCAAACTGCCTATGGTGGCGCCGGTTCCGGCGAACCTACCGTTCCGCGCTCATGACCCCCTGCAGAAGCCGGTGCCTTGCATGGATGCGTGCCTGCATCCTCCTCCCGTCGGTGATGATCGCCGCCGGAACATCCGCCCTCGCGGCGGATCTTCCGGTGAATTCCGGCCTCGTGCTCTGGCTCAGGGCCGACGCGGGCGTGGATGCGGATGACGCCGGGACCGTCTATTACTGGGGCGACCAGAGCGGCGAGGGCAACGACGCATGGGCGCTCGGCGCGGAGTTCGGCGAGGCGCCGATGCTTGTGCAGGACGCGCTGAACAGCCTGCCCGCCATCCGATTCGACGGCGTCGATGACGTGCTCGACATCGAGAACAGCCCGTCCCTGCAGCCGGGCGAGGGCGGCTGGACCGTCATCTTCGTCGGCAGGCACCTCGGGCAGTCGCAGGGGGATTACCCGCAGATCATTGGTTCGCGCCCGTGGCTCAGCGGACTGGACGAAGGCTGGGCCGTCAGCATCAACGGCCAGGGCCTTGTCGCCAGTCATTTCGCGGACGGCGCCACCGGTCACGACGTTCCCCAGACGATGTCGGCGTCCGCGCTCTCGCGCGACGAGTTCGAGATGTGGCTGGTGGAGGAGGACCGCGCGGCCGGACGCACGGCGTTCTACCGGCGCGGCGACCTGGACGCCGTGCACACGACCTTGATGCCGGAAGGCCCCATCCTGCAGGGCAACCCGGTGAACATCGGGCGCGAGATGGGGGGCAGCAACAACCGCCGCGCCAACGTCGACCTCGCCGAGATCCTCATCTTCAACCGCGTCCTGTCACGCGAGGAGCGGATCGCGATCACGCGCTACGTGAGTGATCGCTACGATCTGGGCTTCGAGGAGAATCAGCCGCCGACCGTCACGCTCGTCGCACCGGACGACGGCCTCAGCCTTGCCCTCCCCGCAGATCTCGTCATCGAGGCGGAGGCGGCCGATCCGGACGGCACCATCGCGCGCGTGGAGTTTCTTCTGGGTGACCGTGTGCTGGGCGCGGCGTCCGCGCCGCCCTACCGGTTCCCGCTGCGGGTGCCGCTGCCTGCCACGCTGGAGCTTCGCGCCGTGGCCGTGGACGATCGCGGCGAACGGACGACGTCGGCGCCGGTGTCCGTTCAGGTGACGGGCGAGGCCGCCGAGGAACCGCCGCCGGGCGAGGGGCTGCAGCTCTGGCTGCGCGCCGATCAGGGTGTCGTCGTGACGGGCGATGGCGCCGTGACTTCATGGGAGGATCAGAGTCCCCATGGCAATCATGCAGGCCCGCTCGGACTGGATTACGCCCCGGTCGGGACCGAGGCTCCCCTCCGGGTGGAATCCGTGGCCGGCGGCCGGCCCGCGATCCGCTTCGATGGCGAGGATGATGTGCTCGAGATTTCCATCGGGCCCTCGCTCCATCCGGCGGAGGGAAACTGGACCGTGGTCTTCGTGGCGCGCCGGGGGGCCGGATCGCGCGGCGATTTTCCGCAGATCATCGGCTCGCGTCCGTGGGTCGCGGGCCTCGACAACGGCTGGGCTGTCTCGTTCAGCGCGGCGGGTCGGGTGACGAGTCACCTCGCCGACGGCGCCGCGGGCCACGACGTTCCCGGAGTGCAGTCGGCCAGCGTTCTCTCGATGGATTCGTTCGAGGTCTGGCAGGTCGAGGAGGATCGCCACGGGGGAGCGACCCGCTTCTTCCGCGGCGGGAGTCTTGACGCGCAGCTGACCCCCGCCATGCCCGCGGCATCGGTCGAACCGGTCGAGCCGGTTCACATCGGGCGTGAAATGGGCGGGAACAACAACCGCCGAGCGAGCATGGACCTCGCCGAGGTGCTCGTGTTCAACCGGATCCTCACCGCCGAGGAGCGCTCGGGGCTCGCCACGACGTTGTCCGCGCGCTACGGGCTCGCGCTGGTCGAGCCGCGAAACGCCGCCCCGGAGGTGTCATTGATCGAACCGGAACCCGGCGCGCGACTGGATCTGGGCGAACCCGTGCTGCTGGAGGTGGACGCGTCGGATGCCGACGGCAGCATCGTTCGCGTCGAGTTCTACGCCGGCACGCGGCCGCTCGGATCGGTGTCGCAGCCGCCCTTCGGGCTCGTGGTGACCAACCTGCCCGCGGGCGACCTCCTTCTCACCGCGCGCGCGATCGACAACCTCGGCGCGGTGGCCGTCTCGGAGGAGGTTCCGGTCACCGCCATCTTTCCCAACGCGCCGCGGCCGCTCGAGCTCGTGGGCACCGTCGACTACAGCGACACCTTCACCGTGGGGCCCGCCGGAGCGCCGTCCGAGGACAATCCGCGTCCCGACGGCATGTACAACAACGACGCCTTCGGTGGATACGACATCGAGGACGCGCACGGAAACCCCGTGGTCAAGTGGAGCCCGACGGCGAACTTCAGCTTCAACACGCCGTCCAGTTCCACGGGCCCGGCGATCACGTCGTCCGCTGTCGGGAACCCCGGGGCCGAGGGCGGGTTCGCGCAGTCGGGGGGCGGCGACTTCACCATCGCGTACGGACTCCGATCCGCCTATGTCGTCCAGACGGACGCCATCATGCCGCGTGACCGGCTGCACCTCCTGACGCGCGCCGCCGCGGGGGATCCGGCCGACGCCGGGGGCGCCCTGACCGTTGTCTTTCGTCGTCCCGGCAGCGGCGCGCCGGAGATCGCCCTCCTCGCCGGCGGGAACGAGGCCGCCGTGACCGATGCATCGGGCCAGCCCGCCGCGGCGGGAATCAGCGACAACGACTGGCACAATTTCGCCGCCCATTTCGATCGGGACGCACTGCGCCTCGGGATCTACGTCGATCGCCGACTCGTCGCGGACGTCGACCTCGCCACGTTCCAGGAGGGCGCGTTCGCAGGCTTCGGGAATGGTGCCGTCGGCGTCGGGGGCGCCGGCTTCGACGGCACGCACGCACAGTGGTTCGACAACTTCCGGGTCGGGTCACCGTCGCTCGTGGGGGTGACGGACTACTCGGACACGTTCACCGTGGGCGGAGGTCCGCGCACCGACGGTCTCTACAATGACAACAGCGGCGGCGCGTATGACATCGAGGACACATACGGGAACCCTCCGGCGGGCTGGCTTCCCACCGCGAACTTCAGTTTCAACACCCCGGGCAGCTCCACCGGGCCGAACATCCTCGGGGTCGCCGCGGGCAACGCGGGAGCCGACACCGGGCTCGCCCAGTCGGGCGGAGGCGACTTCAGCATCGCCTACGGTCTCCGGGAGGATTACATCGTCGTCGTGGATGCCGTGCTGCCGCTGGATCGGCTCGACATCAGCAGCCTTCCCGCCGCGGGAGATCCCATCTCGACCTCGGGAGGGCTCACCGTCTTCCTGCGGCGCGATTCCGCCGACGGGGCGGGTCTCGCCCTGTACAATGGCTCGACCGAAACGCCCGTGACCGACGACGAGGGCCAACCGATCGCCCTCGGCATCGATGACCAGGACTGGCATCGATTCGCCGTGCGCTTCGATCGCCCCGCTTCGCGTGTCGCGGTGTTCGTGGATGGCTCGCTGGTCGCCGGGATCGATCTCGCCACCTTCGCGGAGGGACTCTACGAGGGATACTCGAACGGCGCGGTGGGAGTGGGCGGCGCCGGCTTCAATGGCACCCACGCGCAATGGTTCGACAACTTCGCCGTCGGCCTGCCCGGCCCCGCGGCGGGGGCGCCTTCCACGGCGGGCGGCGAGAGCCCGACGGTGCAGGTCGCGCGCGAGGGCGCCGAGGTCGTGATCACATGGGCCGGGCCCGGCACGCTGGAAACGGCCACGGACGTTCCCGGAGCGTGGTCACCGGTTCCGGGCGCGGAGAGTCCCCATCGCGTCGCCATCGACGGCGACCGGCAGTTCTTCCGAGTGCGCGAATGACCATGAACCGTTCGATGTTCCAGAGCCCGATCGTCCTCAGCCTGCGCGCCATGTGCCTCGCCGCGGGCGTCATCGCCGCGGGCGCGCGCGGGGAAGCGATGCCTGATGTGTCCAGGCTGCCGCCCCCCGCGAGCCATGCGGTGGATTTCATCTCGGAGATCCGCCCGCTGCTCGAGGCCAGCTGCCATTCGTGCCACGGGCCCGAGCGCCAGCGCTCGGGCCTTCGGCTGGATGTGAAGGGCGCGGCCATGGCGGGAGGGGACCGCGGGCCCGCGATCCTTCCGGGGCGGAGCGAGGAAAGCCCGCTGATTCACTACGTGGCCCGCCTCGTGCCCGACCTCGAGATGCCTCCGAAGGGGGAACCCCTCAGGGCGGAGGACGTGAGCCTGCTGCGCGCATGGATCGACCAGGGCGCCGAGTGGCCCGAGGCCGCCGACGACGCGGTCCTCCCCGACCTCACCGATCACTGGGCGTTCCAGCCGCTGTCGGATCCCGCGCCGCCCGAGCCCTCGAATGCCGCATGGGCGCGGAACGACGTGGACCGGTTCATACTCGCGGCCCTCGAGGCGGTCGGTCTCGAGCCCTCCCCCGAGGCCGACCGGCGCACCCTCATCCGGAGGCTGTCCTTCGACCTGCTCGGGCTGCCGCCCACCCCGGAAGAGGTGCGCGAGTTCGAGGCGGACACCGCGCCCGACGCGTACGAGCGCCTCGTCAATCGCCTGCTGGAGTCACCCCACTACGGTGAGCGCTGGGCGCGGCACTGGCTGGACGTGGTGCACTACGGCGAGTCCCACGGCTACGACAAGGACAAGCCGCGTCCCAACGCATGGCCGTATCGCGACTACGTGATCCGCGCGTTCAACACGGACAAGCCCTATTCGCGGTTCGTCGAGGAACAGCTCGCGGGGGATGTCCTGTACCCGGACGACCCGGACGGTGTGGTCGCGCTCGGGTTCATCGCCGCCGGACCGTGGGATTTCGTCGGCCACGTCGAACTGCCCGAGTCGAAGACCGACGGGCTGATCGCGCGCTACAACGACCGCGACGACATGGTGATGACGACCATGTCCACGTTCATGAGCCTCACGGTTCACTGCGCGCGCTGCCATGACCACAAGTTCGATCCCATTCCGCAGCGGGACTATTACGCGCTGCAGGCCGTGTTCGCCGGCGTGGATCGCGCGGATCGTCCCTATGACCGCGACCCGAAGGTGCACGCGCGCAGACAGGCGTTGCTCCGGGAGCAGGCGGAGCTCAACACGCGAAAGTCCTTCATGGACGAGGCCATCCGCGCATTTTCCGACCCCGGGATCGCCGGGCTCGACGCCGCGATCGCGGCGCGCCGCCGCTCGCTGCGCGCCCTGATGGAAACCGGCGAGGACAGCCCGGGCAACGGTTATCACAGCGGAATCGAAGCCTCACCCGACGTCGTCAAGTGGGTGCAGGTGGACCTCGGCCGCCCTCGTGACCTTTCCGAGATCCGGCTCGTTCCGGCGCGTCCCACGGATTTCCAGGACACGCCCGGGTTCGGTTTCCCGGAACGATTCCGGGTGGAGATCGCGGACTCGGAGGATTTCGCGGACGCACGAATGGTCGCCGATCACACGGACGGGGACTTTCCCAATCCCGGCACGAACGCGGTGGTGATCGCGGCGCAAGGGAAGGCGCGTCATGTGCGGGTGACCGCCACGCGGCTCTGGAGGCGCACGGGCGATTACGTGTTTGCGCTCGCCGAGCTCCAGGTGTTCGACGGGGATGAGCTGATCTCCCAGGGGGCCCGGGTGGTCTCACTCGATTCCATCGAGGCGGGGCGCTGGGGCCGCGCAAGGCTGGTGGACGGCTTCGACAGCCGCCGGCGCCTCGGGGGGCCGGTCGATCCCGAAACGCTGCAGCGGACGATCGCGGAGCTGCGCCGGGAAATCGACCGCGATTCCATGCGCCGGCTCGATCTCGCCAGCGCCCGGCTCGCCGCGGCGGGGCATCATGGCTACCGGGAGATCATCGGGCGCCTTGACCGGATCAAGGCGGAGATCGAGTCCCTCCCGGAGCCTTCCATGGTGTACGCGGCGGCCTCGAGCTTCTCGCCGCAGGCTCACTTCAAGCCGCCCGGCAAGCCGAGGGAGGTGCATTTCCTGCGGCGCGGCGACGTGCGCGCGAAGGCCGAGCCAATGGAGCCCGCGACCCTGAGTTGCTTCTCGTGGATGCCGGCCGAGCTCGAGATCGAGGGGGAAGGGGAGCAGTACCGCCGCGCGGCGCTGGCCCGGTGGCTCACACGGCCGGACAATGCCCTGTTGCGGCGTTCGATCGTCAACCGCGTCTGGCAGTATCACTTCGGCCGCGGGATCGTGGAGACGCCCAACGACTTCGGGTGGATGGGCACGCCTCCGAGCCATCCGGAGCTGCTCGACTGGCTCGCGCGCTGGTTCAGCGGGCATGGCGAGTCGATCAAGGCGCTGCACCGGCTGCTCGTCACGAGCGCGACCTACCGCCAGGTGTCGTCCTCCCGGCCGGACGGGGAACGCGTCGACGCCGGCAACCGCCTGCTGTGGCGCATGAACCGCACGCGCCTCGACGCGGAGTCCATCCGGGATTCGCTCCTCGCCGTCAGCGGGCGCCTCGACCGGACCATGGGTGGTCCGAGTGACCAGCTCTTCCTCTTCAAGGACGATCATTCGCCCGTCTACGACTACACCCGGTTCGACGTGAGCAGCCGTGAGGGCGCGCGGCGCAGCATCTATCGCTTCATTGTCCGGAGCGTGCCCGATCCATTCATGGACACCCTCGACTGCCCGGATCCGAGCATCCTGACGCCGACCCGCAACGAGACCCTCACGGCCCTGCAGGCGCTCGCCTTGCTCAACAATCCGCTCGTCCTCACCGAGGCGCGTCACCTCGCCCTCCGCCTGCAGTCCGAAAGCCCGGACCTCGGCGCGCAGGTGCGGCGCGCGTACGAGCTGGCCCTCGGGCGGCAGCCTGCCCCATCCGAGCACGACCGCGTGACGGCGTACGCGGCGAGGCACGGGCTGGCCGGCGCGTGCCGCATTCTGTTCAACAGCAACGAATTCTGTTTCATCGACTGACCGAGCCATGAGGCCTCATCACGTCTGCACCTCCCAGGAGCGCCCGTTCCTGCCGGAAGCGTCCCGATCCTTCAGCCGTCGCGAGTTTCTCTGGCGGCACGGCGGCGGTCTCGGCGGGATCGCGCTCGCATGGCTGCTGGGGCGCCAGGGGCTCCTCGCCGGATCCACCCCCGCGCCCGCCGCCCTGCATGGCGGGCTGCACCATCGCGCCCGGGCGAAGCGCGTCGTGCAGTTGTTCATGTCCGGCGCGGCCAGCCAGTGCGACACCTTCGACTACAAGCCCCGGCTCATCGCCGATTCCGGCAAGCCGTTCGATGTCGGAGAGAAGGTCGAGCTCTTCCAGAGCGAGCCCGGGGCGTTCATGAAGAGCCCGTGGAACTGGAGGCGGTACGGCGAATGCGGCAAGTGGGTCAGCGACCTCGTGCCGCACATCGGATCCTGCGTGGACGACATCGCCTTCATCCATTCCATGGTCAGCAAGTCCAACGTCCACGGACCCGCGACGTTCATGCAGGCCACCGGATTCGTGCTGCCGGGATTCCCGAGCATGGGAGCGTGGATCAGCTACGGCCTCGGCAGCATGAACGAGAACCTGCCGACCTTCGTGGTGCTCCCCGACGTGCGCGGTTTCGCACCCAACGGGCCGGCGAACTGGGGTGCCGCGTTTCTCCCCGCGCAGCACCAGGGGACCATGATCCGCGTGGGACATCCGAACCCGATCCATGACCTGTTCCCTCCGGAGAGCGCCGGGTTCGTCACCCCCGAGTCCGACCGCGAGGGGGCCGAACTGCTCCGGGAACTCAACCGCGAACACGCTGCCGTCCGCGAGGGCGACTCGCGCCTCGACGCCCGAATCGCCAGCTATGAGATGGCCGCGCGCCTCCAGCTCAGCGCGCCCGAGGTGCTCGACATCTCGGGGGAATCCGAGGCAACCCGGCGCCTGTACGGAATCGATCGGCCGGAAACGGAGGACATGGGCCGTCGCTGTCTCGTCACGCGACGCCTGCTCGAACGCGGTGTTCGCTTCGTGCAGGTCTGGAGCGGAGCCGACAACGGGTTTCCACGCCGGAACTGGGATAATCACGAAAACATCGAGCGCGACCACGGGCAGATGGGCCTCAGCATGGACAAGCCCGTGGCCGGTCTCCTCAAGGACCTGAAGGCCCGCGGCCTGCTCGACGACACGATCGTCCTGTGGACGACCGAGTTCGGCAGGATGCCCTGCAGCCAGGGTACGGAGGGACGCGATCACAACCCCTTCACGTTCACCAACTGGCTCGCGGGTGGCGGCATTCGCGGCGGGGTGAGCTACGGCGCCAGCGACGAGTGGAGCTACAAGGCCGTGGAGAACCCGACGTACTGCTACGACGTCCACGCGACCATCCTCCATCTGCTCGGGATTGACCACACCCGGCTCACCGTGCGCCACAACGGAATCGATCGCCGCCTCACCGACGTGCACGGCGAGATCATCCGACCGATCCTCGACACCTGAAGGCCGGAAGGCCGCGGGGTCGTGTCTCCGGACACCGCTGCGCGCGTGGCATCAGCCGGCCCGGCAGCGCCCCGGTTGACGCGGCTGTGGACCCTTCGCCGGTCCCACCGTCCCGGGTCTCAGAGGAATCCGATGAGCAGCAGCACGAGCAGGATCACCAGGATCGCCCCGAGGAGGCCACTGGGGTAATAGCCCCACGTCCTGCTGTACGGCCAGCTCGGGAGCACCGCGATCAGGAGCACCAGCAGGATGATCAGGATGATGGTCGAATTGGTCATGCGATGGAGGTGTCGATTGACTTCGCCTTGCCGCGGCCTTTCCGCCGCGTGCGGGAGTTCATGGCCGTTCCGCCGGTGAGCTCGCGTGCCTCGCCGCCCGAGGTCCGCGCGGAGCGACGGCCGGATCTCTTCGGTGAGATCAGGGAAAGGCCTTTGCCCGCGGCGGCCACGATGGATGCGGCCAGGGACCGACCGCCTTCCACGGGTTCCGACGCGACCTCCGCAGTCCGCCTCAGCCGGTCCAGCACTTCGCGCTCGGCACGCAGCCAGTCCTCGAGATCGTGTCCATCGCAACGACCGCGCTCGACATAGAAGCGGTAGGCGAGGCCTGCCACCTCGCGTCGGAACTGCTCGGTCGAAGGGAGCCCTTCCGGGCCCGCCGACAAATCAGGATACGCATGCATGGAACGGCATGTTCCCGGCACGGGGCGTGCCAGCCGAAATGCATGGGAAATGGCGGGAGGACCCCGGGTACGGGCCCATGCCGGATTGCGGGACGCCCTTGCAGGTTGCGCGGGAACGCCGGTGCAGCGGCAGGGCGGGGCGGCATGCGGGCATGGCCCCGGCCAAGGGATGCCGGCTGGCGCGGGCAGCCCGGCGAAGGGCCGGCCGCAGGCGCGGCCGCGGCCCCTCGCCGGGCCGGGGGAGGGTTACCTGCGCAGCCGGAAGAACCGGGGTCCGTCCGTGGCGGGGAGTGTGACGGAATTACCCTGGACCTCCGGCACCGGCGCCCAGGATCCGGCCACGACGTCGGTCGTTGACTCGAGGGTGAAGTCGCCGGCTTCGGCGGGCCACGAGATCACGATGATGCCGTCGCCGGCCTGGGCCTCCAGGCGCGGGCGGTCAGTCGCGGGGTCGGGAAGCGAGTCCGGCCCGGCGGCGAACGACGCCGCGATCGCGCCATCGCTCAGGGCGCCGTCGTAGATTCTGAACTCGTCGTACTCTCCCGCGAAGTAGGGATCGGTCCACTGCGAGCGGCCGAGGTAAACATTGATGTCCTCCACCACGCTGAGGGGCAGGGTGAGCGGCGCCGTGGCGACGCGCTGGCCGTCGCGATACAGGCGAACGGAGCCCGAATGGGCATCGTAAACGACCGCGCAGTGCACGTCGGTGCCGACCGGAAGCGCGGCCGCCTCGACGATCGGCTGCTCGGGGCCGTTGCCCTCCTTGATCGCGAAGCGATAGGTGTTATCGCCGGAACGCGGCGACAGGAACATGTAGCTGAGGCCCTCGTTCTGGTACATGTCCTCGAGGGGCTCGCCGTTCCCGTCAACCGCGGAGTTTCGTCCGAAGTCAAAGATGCGCTGCCAGCTCGAGTCGGCGGGGCCGTTCCACCGGATCCATGCCTCGATGGTGGTGCTCTTCAGACCGGAGATCAGCCCGTTCGGAAGGTTCACGTAGCCGCCCTGCGGATCGCCGTCCCACGCACCGCCGGAGAGCCGGAGTCGTCCTGTTCCCGTGAACGCCGAGGTGTCGCCGGGATTGATCAGCTCGCCATCCGCGTCGCCGACGGAATCCTCGACGACGACTTCGCCGGGCGCGCCATCGAAGCTGTAGCGATGGACGAGGACGGGCTCCGGCGCGTCGGACGCAAGGACCCGGACCTCGCCCTCGGCGCGGAGTCCGGCGAAGGTCGCCGAAATCGTGGTGACGCCGACGCTCACCGGCAGGATCGCGCCGTCGGCGCTGACGGTGGCGATCTCCTCGTCGTCGACCTCGTAGGCCGCGCCGGGCCAGGCGGTGACGACGACGTTTGTCCCGGGGTACGTCGCGACCAGGACCAGGTTCGAAGCGACGGCCCCGGCGACCAGCGGCGACGGAATCTGGAGCTCGATCGCCGTTGGGGCGACGACTTCGACCAGGGAGGTGGCGCCAAGTCCGCGGTAGCGGGCGACCAGCTCGGCGGCGCCGGCGGCGACGGGAAGAAGTCCCCCGCCCGGGCCCACGCTGAAGACCTCCGGGTCGGCCGAGATCAGCGTGGTGCCGGACAGTCCCGTGACATCGACTTCCGAGACGTTTTCGAAGTTGGCGAGCAGCCGTGCGGGGCTCGCGTCGGGATTTCCGAGCAGCAGGGTGGGCGCGTTGAGCGCGACGGACTCGAGCGCGCCGGGCGGATCGGCCAGCTCGTCCGGGCCGGCCTGCCGGTTCAGGGCGATCTCGAGCTCGGAGAGCGCCCCCTCGTAGATGCGGAACTCGTTGATCTCGCCGTTGAGGGGCGGGTCGTCCCAGTTGGAGACGCCGAGCCAGTTGTTCACGTCGAGGAAGTCCGCGAGGGGATGCGGTGCGGCGCCGCTGCTGACGAGCACGCCGTCCACCCAGAGCCGGGAGACGCCGTAGCCCGGCGCATAGATGCCGACGATGTGAACCTCGCGGTCGAGGGGGAGGGCGGCGGGGGCTGTGAGGATCGCCTCGGGGGTCACCCCGGCCCATGCGTTGAACCGGGCCACCGCCGCGTCGCTTCGCGGGGTGAGATAGATGGAGGTCGTGCCGCCGCCGGAATTGTGGGGGCTGTCGCCCTTGGCGCTGCTCCCGAAATCGAAGAATCGCTGCCAGCTCGAGCCGGCGGGACCGCGCCACGTCGCCCAGAGCTCGAACGTGACGTTGGTCATCACGCTGACAAGGTAGTCGGGAAGGTCGATGTACGCGCCCTCGACGTAGGATGCGCCCCCGGGGAACACGGCGCTGCCCGTGCCGAGTCCGACCGTGTTCCCGCCGTCTGCCGAGGGATAGACGATGCCATGCGCGCCCCCGACCGAATCCGTCACCTCGAAGGAGTCCGCCGGCTCGGAGAAGCTGTAGCGGTGCGCGAGAATCGCGGGCTGGGCAACCACGGTGACGGACACGGAATCCGTGCGGCCCTCGAGTTCGGCCGTGATCGTGGCCGATCCGGGGTTGCGGGCGATGATCAGGCCGCCCGCCGTGATTTCAATGACCTCCGGCGCCGACGAAGTGAGTGAAACATCCGCGGGGCCGAGCTGAATCTCACCGAGCGCGCTGAACGTCGCCGAGAGTTGGGGCGTGGCGGAGGCGCCGGCGGGCAGTTCCGCGGGCAGGGCAAGGGAAAGGGCGCTGATCGCGCCGGGGTCATAGTCCAGCGCGTCCGGTCCCGCGAGCGCCGAGGCGGCGATCGCATGGGTCGGCAGCGCCTCGTTGTGGATGCGGAACTCGTCGATGGAACCGAGGAGGTACGGATCCGGATTGTACACCGAGCGGCCGATGTACGCGTGATTGGTGGCGACGGCCGAGAGCGGGATCGACAGGTCCGAACGGGAGGCGACGAGCTGGCCGTTGATGTAGAGCGCCATCCATCCGCGGGTGTCGTCCACGACCGCGGCGACGTGAACCGGGTTGCCGTCATCGATGGTCGGGGACGCCGAGACGATCTCCTCGTGGTCATACCCGGGATTGGCATCGGAGATGACGAGCCGCGTGTCGGCCGCGCCCGAGGCGGGGCTGACGAAGAGATAGTTTCGTCCGGAGCCCGAGGCGGGGTCGGTGTCGCCGAAGTCGAAGATGCGGGTCCAGGCTCCGTTGGCGCTGATCGTCGCCCACGCCTCGATCGTCACGGCGGAGTACCCCGCGATGATGCCCTGGGGGAGGCTGACGTAGGAATCGACACCGTCGAGGAACACGGTTCCATCGGCGATCGCGGCTCCCCCCTCGAGAGTTCCATGGGCCTGGCCCGCGGAATCGGAGGCGTCGCTGGTGAAGGAGTACCGATGCTGGAGTTCGCAGCGCGCCGCCGGAGCCATGAGGAGCATGGCGGCCGCCACCGGGTACAGGAAGTGGGTTTGCATGCCGGCGTTGGTCGTGGATTGGCCGCGATGGTGTGTGGAAGCGCGGGGGTTCAGCAATACCCCATTGCGCGGCCGGGCGGCCGAAACGGTGCAGTTCGCCCCCATCTGTTTGCACACGAACCGGGCCCACGTAGAATCGGCATTGCCATGCGACAATCGATCGTCCCACGCGGGCTCGCCCTTGCAGTTCTGGGCATGGGCCTGAGCGCACAGGCGGATCTGACCCACCGCTATTCCTTCAACGAAACATCCGGCACGGTCGTGGAGGACAGTGTCGGAGATGCGGACGGCACCCTGCAGGGCTTCGCGGTCTTCACGGGAGCAGGTCAGGTCACCCTCGACGGCTCGGAGGGCACCTATGTTGAGCTGCCGGGAGGCCTCATCACCGGTTACACGGCCGTCACCATCGAGGCATGGGTCAATGTCTTCCTCAACAACAACTGGAGTCGCATCTTCGACTTCGGGGACATGAACGAGGAAACCGGCGCGGGGCGCTTCTACATCATGATGACGCCCCACTCCGGCTCGCAGGACACCCGGATGTCGATCGCCGCGGCCGACCCGGGCAACCAGAACGAACTCATCATCGCGCGTCCGGGCGTGCTCGATGCCGCCGGCATGACCCACGTCGCCGCGGTGTACGATCCGGAGAACGGCTTCGGCGCGCTCTACATCAACGGCGAACTGGTGGCGCACCGGAAGGACTTCAACATCCCGCTGTCGGAGGTGAACAACGTCCACAGCTTCATCGGACGCTCCCTGTACACGGCGGACGCGTACCTGAATGCCGACGTGGAGGAGTTCCGCATCTACGACCATGCGCTGAGCGCGCCCGAGGTGGCCGCGAGCTTCGCCTCCGGGCCCGACACGCCCTCCACGGATCCGGGAGACCTCGGGGGACTCGTCCTCGAGGTCAGCCCGAGCCTGATCCTCGACGCCGTGGTCGAACCCGTCGTCCGCGCGAACTACTCGGTGGCGGGCGAGGTGGACGTCTCGGTCGCGCCGGGCCTGACCCTGACCTCGTCCGATCCGGCGGTGCTCGAGGTGACCCCGGACGGGTTCGTGCGGGCGCTTTCCCTCGGCACGGCGACGCTCACCGCATCCTACGGCGGCGAGGAGGTGTCGCAGTCGATCGAGGTGGTGCCCGCGGCGGCGACGCTCAAGCACCGCTACAGCTTCAGCGAGGCCTCCGGGGACACCGCCGAGGATTCCGTCGGCGGCGCGAACGGATTCCTCATCGGCGGCGCGAGCTTCAACGGCGACGGCGAGGTCGTGTTCGACGGCGTGGATGGGTACGTGGACCTGCCCAACGGCATCATCTCGGCACTCACGAACGCCACGTTCGAGGTCTGGGTGACATGGAACGAGGCGAGCAACTGGCAGCGCGTCTTCGACTTCGGCAACAACACCCAGGGCGAGGACGGAAACGGCAACGGCACGACCTATCTGCAACTCACCCCGCGCGCCGGGTCCAACGGGCGCCTGATGTTCGAATCGATCGATAACACGGGCGGCACGCCGGGGACCGCGCTCGTCGGACTCGAGCCGCTCCCGATCGGCCAGCAGACGCACGTCGCGATCACCTACAGCCCCGTCACGCGCGTCGCGAAGATGTACGTGGACGGCGCACTCGTCGCGACCAACATCGCCCAGATCCCCCTCGGCATCATCGAGGACGTCAACAACTGGCTCGGCCGCTCCAACTGGCCGGACCCCTATCTCAACGGGTCGATCAGCGAGTTCCGCATTTACGAGGGCGCGCTGACGGATCTGGAGGTGGCCGTGAACGCGGCCGCGGGACCCGACACCCTCGTGGACGATCCCGGCGGGCTGCAGTCCGTCGCCCTCGAGCTGCCGCAGGAGCTGACGCTCGGAATGCTCGTCGCTCCGCGAACCGCCGCGAACTTCGCCAACGTGGAGGGGGTCAACGTCACCTCCAATCCCGAGACAACCGTCGAGAGCCTCGATCCGGACGTCGTGCGGGTGGATGACAACGGAATGCTGGACGCCGTCGCCCCGGGCACCGCCAGGATCGTCGCGCAGTTCCGTGACATGAGTGTGACGAACAGCGTCACCGTCGCCGCCGCCCCGGGGCAGCCCCTCACGGCGGAACTCATCCATCGCTACAGCTTCAGTGAAACCGGGGGCACGACCGTGACCGATTCGGTCGGCGACGCGCACGGCACCGTGGTCGGCGAGGCGACCTTCGGCGGCGGTCGGCTCACGTTGCCGGGCGGGGGCGCCGACTCGGAAGCCGGCTACGTGGACCTGCCCAACGGCCTCATCTCCAGTCAGGAGAACATCACCCTCGAGATGTGGGTCACGTGGGCGAGCGCGAGCAACTGGCAGCGCATCTTTGACTTCGGCAACAACGACGTCGGCGAGGATCAGCACGGCGCGGGGCAGACCTACCTCCAGCTCACGCCGCAGAACGGCAGCGGCACCGTGTACTTCGAGGCCGTGGACAATCCCAACGGCGGAATCATCACGGCCCTGAGCGGCAGCGGACCGCTGCCGCTGAATGAACCGGTGCACATCGTGGTCACCTACAACATCGCCGCGGGCAATGCCCGCCTGTTCATCAACGGCGAACGCGTTGCCGCGGGCACGGCCAGCCTTCCGCTCGCGAATATCCCGGACGAGAATGTCTGGCTCGGCCGCTCGAACTTCGCGGACCCGCGGTTCGCCGGCAGCTACGACGAGTTCCGCATCTACAACGGCATCCTCACCGACGCGCAGGTGGCCGCCAGCTTCGCGAGCGGTCCCGACGCCCTCCCGGGTGAGTCCGCGTCGCTCGAGGCCGCCCTCGAGGACGGGCAGCTGGTCATCTCGTGGCCCGAGAGCATCGGCGAGGATGCGCAACTGCAGACCACGTCCAGACTCGGCCCCGATGCCGACTGGACCGACGTCTCCGCCGAACCCGCCCTTGAGGACGGCATGTACCGGGTGACCATCAGCCCGGAAGACGAAGCCGGCTTCTTCCGGCTCGTCCGCTGACGGCCGGCTGAATGGGGGCGGAACCGCCTGCTGTTCCACCCGCCGGACGGCCGTCGCGCACAGGGACTGATCCCCGATCCGCGGGGGTCAGTCCCTTCGTCATTCCGCGGCTCCCGGCGCGGCGTGATCATGACCGCCGCGGGGGAGGCGCGCCCGTCATTCCCGTCTTTTCACCGCCCGCCGGACCGACCAACCTTCCCACCTCCCATGAGCGCGCGTTACACGGTGGGCCTCGATTACGGCACGAACTCGGTCCGCGCCCTCGTAGTGGACACCTCCAGCGGACGGGAAGTGGGCGCTGCCGTCTGGGAGTACGAGCACGGCACGCGCGGCGTCATCCTCGGCCGTGATCCCAATCTGGCGCGGCAGCATCCCGCGGATTACGTGAAGGGCGCCGAGATCGTGCTGCGCGACGCGCTCGCGGACGCCGCGCGGCGCGTCCGCGGTTTCGAGCCATCCCAGGTCGTCGGGATCGGCGTGGACACGACCGCGAGCACGCCCATCCCCGTGGACGAGCGCGGACGTCCGCTGGCCTTTCAGCGAAGGTTCGCGCGCAACCCCGACGCGATGGCGTGGCTCTGGAAGGATCACACGAGCATCTCCGAGGCCGCCGAGATCACGGCCCTCGCGCGCGACATGCGACCGCACTTCCTTGCCAGGTGCGGCGGGCGCTACTCGAGTGAGTGGTTCTTCAGCAAGATCCTGCACTGCGCGCGCACCGCGCCCGAGGTGTTCGAGGCGGCTCATCTCTGGGTGGAGTGCGCCGACTGGATCCCGGCGATGCTCACGGGGAACGAGTCTCCCGACCGCCTTGTCGTCGGCATCTGCGCCGCCGGCCACAAGGCGATGTTCCACGAGCAGTGGGGCGGCTATCCCGACGCGGATTTCCTGGGCAAGCTCGATCCCGGGCTCGCCGCTCTCCGCCAGCGGCTGAGGCCGCGGGCCGCCTCGATCGATCGCGCGGCAGGCCGCCTGACGAGGGCATGGGCGCGGCGGACCGGGCTGCCCGAGGGCGTGCCGGTCGCCGTCGGGGCGATCGACGCCCACCTCGGCGCTGTCGGCGCGGGCATTCAGCCCGGAACGCTCGTCAAGATCATCGGCACGAGCACCTGCGACATCGCCGTCGTGCCGCTGTCCGATCCACTGGCGGACGTGCCCGGACTTTGCGGCATCGTGCCGGGTTCGGTGCTTCCGGATTGTCATGGCCTCGAGGCCGGGCAGTCCGCCGTGGGCGACCTGTTCAACTGGTTCGTCGATTACATCCGCCCGGGCGGGGAATCCGCCGGCTCCCATGAGGCCCTGACGCGCGCCGCAAGGAAGCTGAGGCCAGGGGAGTCCGGCCTGCTCGCCCTCGACTGGAACCATGGCAATCGGACGATTCTCGTCGATCAGCGGCTGACCGGCCTGCTCATCGGCCAGACGCTGTATACCACGCCGGCCGAGATCTATCGGGCGCTCATCGAGGCGACCGCCTTCGGCGCCCTCACCATCATCCGGCGGTTTGAGGAATACGGGGTGGAAATCCGTCAGGTGGTGAACTGCGGCGGCATCGCCGAGCGCAATCCGCTCGTGCTGCAGATCTACGCGGATGTCACCGGCCGCCCCATGCTCCTCAGCCGCTCCGCGCAGACCTGCGCGCTTGGCGCCGCCGTCGCCGGCGCGGTGGTCGCGGGCGTGCACCCGGACTTCCCATCCGCCCAGCGGGCCATGACCGGCGTGAAGAAAAAGGCCTTTCAGCCCGCACCCGCCCGCCACGCCGTGTACCGGCGGCTTTACGACCTCTACCGGACCCTTCACGATGCGTTCGGAATTCCCGGATCGCGCGGCGATCTGCACGCCGTCATGAAGCAGCTGATCGAGATCCGCCAGGAAACCCGGAACACCGCGTGATCCGGCTACCGCCGGGAGAATCCGAGCGCGCGACTGAAACATCATGAAACTGAATCCGTTCGTTCATCTCACCGCGATCGGGATGCTGCTGCCGGGACTGCTGGGCTGCGCCACGAGTTCCACGCGATCCGGGAGCATCACCCGGGAGGCATGGGGCACCCTGCAGGACGGCACCCCCGTCGATCTCTACACCCTGCGCAACGCCAACGGCGTCGAGGCGAAGATCAGCAACTACGGCGGGATCGTGACTTCGCTTCGGGTCCCCGACCGCGAAGGGCGGTTCGAGGATGTGGTGCTCGGCTACGACCAGCTTGGGGGATACCTCAGGGACTCTCCCTACTTCGGTTGCCTGATCGGGCGTTACGGCAACCGCATCGCCGAGGGACGGTTCGTGCTCGACGGCGAAACGTGGACCCTCGCGACGAACGACGGCCCGAACCATCTCCACGGCGGGATCCGGGGGTTTGACAAGCGTGTCTGGACCGCCGAGGCCCGGCAGACCCCGGAGGGTCCGTCCCTTGAACTCCGCTATGTGAGTCCGCACCTCGAGGAGGGATACCCCGGGACGCTTGCCGTCCGCGCGGTGTATACCCTCACCCACGACAACGGACTCCGCCTCGACTACACCGCGACCACGGACCGGCCCACCGTCGTCAATCTCACGCAGCACTCCTACTTCAACCTCGCCGGCGGGTGGGACATCCTCGGTCATGTCGTCGAGATGCCGGCCGCCGCGTTCACCCCGGTCGATTCCACCCTGATCCCGACCGGCGAGATCCGGCCCGTGGACGGCACGCCATTTGACTTCCGCACGCCGACCCCGATTGGCGCCCGGATCGACCAGCAGGATGAACAGCTCCGCTTCGCCGGCGGCTACGACCACAACTGGGTCTTCCAGAAGCGGCCCGGCGAACTCAGCCGGCTCGCGCGCGTCGTGGAGCCGAAGAGCGGCCGCGTGCTCGAGGTGCTGTCCACCGAGCCGGGCCTGCAGTTCTACAGCGGCAATTTCCTCGACGGATCCATCACCGGGAAGAACGGCCGGACCTACCACTATCGAAACGGGTTCTGCATGGAACCGCAGCACTTCCCGGATTCCCCCAACAGGCCCGAGTTCCCCTCGGTGATCCTGAGGCCGGGAGAAACGTACCGGAACACGATCCTGTACCGGTTCTCCACCGAATAGCGACTCCGCCGATTCCATTCCCTCCATGGTTTCGACGCCCCTGCTCGGCCAGGCCGGTCCTGCGCTGTTCACCGGAATCGACTGGACCGTCATCGTCCTGTACTTCGCCGTCCTCCTCGGCATCGCATGGTGGGCGGTTCGGCGCAGGAGAAACACGGCGGAAGACTACTTCCTCGCGGGACGGCACCTCGGCTGGTGGATCGTGGGCGCCTCGATCTTCGCCTCGAACATCGGCTCGGAGCATCTCGTCGGGCTCGCCGGTTCCGGCGCCACCGACGGCGTGGCGATGGCGCACTACGAGCTGCACGCGTGGTGCCTGCTCGTGCTCGGCTGGATGATGGTGCCCTTCTACATGCGCTCGCGCGTGTACACGATGCCGGAGTTCCTCGAGCGCAGGTTCTCCCCGGCTTCGCGCTGGGTGCTCTCCGTGATCTCGCTCGTCGCCTACGTGCTCACGAAGATCGCCGTGGGCATCTATGCGGGCGGCGTGGTGTTCGGCGCGCTGCTTCCGGAGCTCCGGATCAACCTCGGCTTCGTGGTCCTGGACAGCTTCTGGGTCGGATCGATCGCGGTGCTCGTCGCGACCGGCCTTTACACGGTCCTCGGGGGCATGCGCGCGGTGGCGTACACCGAGGCGCTCCAGACGGCGGTGCTCGTCCTCGGCTCGATCCTGGTCACCGTGTTCGGGCTCTCGCGGCTCGGCGGATGGGACGAGCTCCGCGCCGCGCTGCCTTCCGAGATGTTCAACCTGTGGAAGCCGCTCGTGCCGCCCGGCGTCGAGGCCACGTGGTCACCCGTGATCGAGACCGGTGCCGACGGCGGCGTCGTCCGCCAGGCGTGGTACTTCAATGGCTACTTCCCGTGGCTCGGCATGCTGATCTGCGCGCCGGTGATCGGCCTCTGGTACTGGTGCACCGACCAGTACATCGTGCAGCGCGCCCTCGCCGCGAGGGACGAGACGCAGGCGCGCCGCGGCTGCATTTTCGCCTCCTTCCTGAAGCTGCTGCCGGTCCTGATCTTCATCATTCCGGGCATGATCTGCCACGCGCTGGCGGTGACCGGGAAGATCCCGGCGCTCGAGGGACTTGTGACGGAGAAGGACGGGGTGAGGGTGGCCGATCCCTCGGTGGCGCAGGGGGCCTATCCGCTGCTGGTGGCCCACGTGCTTCCCGCGGGCGTCCGCGGGATCGTGGTGGCCGGCCTGCTCGCCGCACTCATGAGCTCGCTCGCCGGCGTCTTCAACGCCAGCTCCACGCTCTTCACCGTCGACCTGTACCAGAAGTTCCGACCCATGGCGTCGCAGATCGAGCTGGTGCGCGTCGGCCGCATCGCGGCGACGGCCATGGTGCTCGTGGGCCTGCTCTGGATCCCGGTGATCCAGGGATCGCGGGGCCTGTACTTCTACCTGCAGGCGATGCAGGGATATCTCGCGCCCCCGATCTTCACGGTGTTCTTCCTTGGCATCTTCATGAAGCGTCTGAACGGCCGCGGCTGCATCGCGGCGCTGATTGTCGGCTTCGCGATCGGGCTCTTCCGGCTCGCCGTGGACACGCCGATCGCGCTCGGCCTGCCGGGTTACGAGAACGGCTATCGCCCCGGATCGTTCCTGTGGGTCGTGAACAACATCTACTTCCAGTACTTCAGCATGCTGATCCTGATCGTCTGCGTGATCGTGATGATCGCGGTGAGCTGCGCGACCGCGCCGCCGTCGGAGGGGCAGATCCAGGGGCTGACCTTCGCGACGATCACCCCCGAACAGCGGGCGGAATCGCGCGCGAGCTGGTCGGCCCGCGACGTGGTCGCCTCCGCCATGGTCCTGGTGCTGATCCTCGCGGCGTACCTGTACTTCACCGGATGACCCCGGCCGGCCTTCGCCGCCCCGCCCGGCGGGAAGGGCGAAGGCGCCAGGTCACGCGCCGGGCGTCGTTCCGCGGATCCAGCCGCGGGACGGCGCCCGTGGCTCACGATTGTGCGCACCGGCAACTTTCCACTGGCGATGCGGTGCGCACCTTGGGAACCTGAGATCCCATGAAGTACATTTTCGTGACGGGCGGGGTGGTCAGCTCCCTCGGCAAGGGGCTGACCGCCGCGGCGCTCGGCACGCTGCTCGAACACCGGGGCCTGCGCGTGGCCCTTCAGAAGTTTGACCCGTACCTCAACGTCGATCCCGGAACGATGAGCCCGTACCAGCACGGCGAGGTGTACGTGCTGGATGACGGGGCGGAAACCGACCTCGACCTCGGGCACTACGAGCGGTTCACGCACACGAAGCTGACGCGCCTCAACAATCTCACCAGCGGGCAGGTGTACCAGACCGTGCTCAACAACGAGCGCGAGGGCAAGTACCTCGGCAAGACCGTGCAGGTCATCCCGCACGTCACCGACGAGATCCAGAAGCGCATCTACCTCATCGCCGAGATCACCAAGGCCGACGTGGTGATCACGGAGATCGGCGGCACCACCGGTGACATCGAGGGCCTGCCGTTCCTCGAGGCGATCCGCGAGTTCGCCCAGGACGTCGGACCGCACAACGCCATCTTCATCCACGTCACCTACGTGCCGTTCATCAAGGCGGCAGGCGAGCTCAAGACCAAGCCCACCCAGCAGTCGGTGGCGAAGCTCCGCGAGATCGGCATCGCCCCGCAGATCATCGCGTGCCGCTGCGAATACCCGCTCGAGAAGGAGGTCCGCCAGAAGATCGCCCTGTTCTGCAATGTCCCGTACGAGGCCGTGATCGAGGCGAAGGACGTCGATCACTCCATCTACGAGATGCCCCTCATGCTTCAGCGCGAGCGCATGGACGACCTCGTCTGCCGGCTCCTGCACCTCGACGTGCCGCCGGCGGACATGCGGCACTGGCAGGAAATCATTCGCAAGCTGATCGCCCCCGCGCACCGCGTGCGCATCGCCGTCGTCGGCAAGTACATCGAGCTGCACGACGCCTACAAGTCCGTGTACGAGGCGATCATCCACGGTGGCATCGCCAACGACTGCGGCGTGCAGATCGAGAAGATCGACGCGGAACAGATCGAGCGCGACGGTCCCGAGAAGGTGCTCAAGGGGGTCGGCGGCATCCTCGTCCCGGGCGGGTTCGGCGAGCGCGGGATCGAGGGAAAGATCAGCGCGGCGCGATACGCGCGCGAGAATCGCGTGCCCTTCCTCGGCCTGTGCCTCGGCATGCAGATCGCGACGATCGAGTTCGGCCGGCACGTGCTCGGCCTGCAGGGGGCGCACTCCACCGAGTTCCAGGTCGAGACGCCCCACCCGGTCATCGATCTTCAGGAGGAACAACGCGGCGTCCGGAACATGGGCGGCACGATGCGGCTCGGGTCGCAGCCGTGCCAGCTCGTGATGGGCACGCGCACCCAGCGGCTGTACAACGCGTTCGTCGTCAATGAACGCCACCGTCACCGCTACGAGTTCAACAACGCGTACCGGGCCCAGTTCGAGGCGGCCGGCTTTGTGTTCGCCGGAACGACGCCCGACGGCCGCCTGGTCGAATGCATCGAGCTGAAGGATCACCCGTTCTTCTGCGCGGTGCAGTTCCATCCGGAGTTTCAGAGCAAGCCCGACGCGCCGCACCCGCTGTTCCGCGGATTCATCGCGGCGGCCCACGAACACCTCCATAACAAGCCGCTTTGATTCCGCCTGGAACCCGGTCCCGCCCGCGGCGGGACGCGGCCGTCCGGCACCATCATGACGTACGAAGAGGCGCTGGGTTTCCTGCAGGGGCTCACGAGGTTCGGCCTGCGGTTCGGCCTCGAGACGACCCGCCGCCTCGCCGCGGACGTGGGTGATCCCCACGAGGGCATGCGGTTCATCCATGTCGCGGGCACAAACGGGAAGGGGTCCACATGCGCCTTCCTCGAGAGCGTCTATCGCCGGGCGGGGTACCGGGTGGGCCTGTACACCTCCCCCCACCTTGTCTCGTTCCGTGAGCGGATCCAGGTGAACCGCGAGATGATCCCCGAGGCGGAGGTCGCCCGGCTCGCCGCGGGCCTCCGCGCCCGCACCGAGGGCCTTCCCCCGGACGAATACCCGACGTTCTTCGAGGCGGTGACGGTGATGGCGCTGCAGTGGTTCTGCCAGCAGCGTTGTGACGTGGTGATCTGGGAGACCGGGCTTGGGGGCCGCCTGGACGCGACCAACATCGTGATGCCCGTGGCGTCGGCGATCACGAATGTCGGCATGGATCACATGCTCTGGCTGGGAAACACCCTCGCCGACATCGCGCGGGAGAAGGCCGGCATCATCAAACCCCGCGTGCCGGCGCTGACGACGGCGGAGGACCCGGGGGTGCTCGGCGTCCTCCGCACGGCGGCGGAGGCGGTGGACGCGCCCTTCCGCGCGGTTGGCCCCGCCGATCCCGAGATGAAGGAGATCGCCGGGATCCGGCTGTCGCTTGCCGGACATCATCAGCATCGCAACGCGGCGCTCGCCCTCGCGGTGGTCCGGACCCTTCGATCCGTGCTGCCCGTGCCGGAGGGGGGCATCATGCGCGCGTTCGAGGAGACGGCATGGCCCGGGCGGTTCGAGATCGTCCGGCGCGGCGGTGCGAAGCTCGTGCTCGACGGCGCCCATAACGCCCCCGCCTTCGAGGCGCTTGCCCGTACGCTCGACGAGGTGTTCCCCGGCACGCGCCACGCGCTGGTTCTCGGCATGCTCGAGGACAAGGACGGCGCCGCGGCCGCCATGACCCTCGTCCCCCGTGCCTCGCGCGTGGTGATCGTGCCGGTGCGCACCCCCCGCGGACAGGACCCGCACGTGCTCGAGCAGCTCTGCCGCGGCCTGCGTTCCGCCGGCCCGGTGAACGTGGCGGAAGACCTTGCCGACGCGTTGAACCTCCTGCGGGACGAGACCGTGGTCGTGATCACCGGGTCGCTCTACCTCGTGGGCGAGGCGCGGGCGCTGGATTTCGTCGCACCCGTTTCTGAACAGGAACTGAACGACTGGAGTCGAAGGAGCTGAACAGGCGCGCGGACGAATCGTCGGCTTCCCAGCCTCCCCGAGGCCACGGTTGCCGTCCGCCGCCTGTTCGCACACCTTCCCTCCGGATGGCGGCCGTTCGCTCCCGCAACACCGACGATGATTCGCTGGCGCAGCGTCTCGGAGCGGCCTTTCTGATCTCGATCCTGGCGCACACGACCTTCTTCGCGGTCCTCCTGCTCGGACAGCAATTCGGCTGGTGGGAGTCGGCCGCATTCGCGAGCTTCCGCGGAACCCGGCTCGACCCGGAGGAAGTCGCGCGGATGCGGGCGCTCCAGAGGGAGGCCATCTTCGTGCAGGTGCTCGAACCGGCCGAGGAGACCCCTGAAGACACGCCGTACTATTCGTCGGCATCGTCGCTCGCCGCCAATCCCGAGCCGGGGAACGAGGATCGGCCCGCGATCGACGGGACCCAGACCCGAATGATCCGGCTCGAGGATGTCCCGCGATCCCTCGCGGGCCAGAGTTCGGCGGCGGTCGAACCCTCCGAACCGGAACCGGAGCAACAGGAGCCCGACCACTCCGCCTCCGCCGAGGACGCCGTCGTCGATGAACCTCCCCGCCTCGAGCCGGTCGCGACGATGGAGGAAGTCGAGCTCGCCGACATCGAGCCGGAGCCGGAGCGACCCGAACCGATCGGTGATCTGGCAATGGTCCGCCCGCGCGTGGAGCCCCGTCAGGTGGAGGAGAACGCGCCGCTTCCCGATCGTGAAGCCCGGCCGGCGGCTCCGGTGGCTTCCGAGCCGCAGCCCGACAATCGCCGCCCGCGACCCCGCCCCAGGACGGTCGTGGAGGCTCGAACGCGCCAGGCGATGCTCGCGGGCGAGAAGATGCATCAGGAGGGCGGGGTGGCGCGAAGGGGGCGTCATGCCCTCAACGTGCGTGGCACGGGGTTCGGCGCCTACGACGAGGCGCTCGTGCTCGCCGTGCAGAACCGCTGGTTCTCGCTGCTGGACGATCTGCGGTTCGCGGGCGGCGCCAGCGGGGAGGTGGTCGTTCGCTTCAACCTTCGTTCCGACGGTTCGGTCCGGATCATCGGGCCGGCGCAGTCCACCGTGAATGACGCGCTGCTCGAGCAGCTCTGCGTGCGCGCGGTGCAGGACCCGGCGCCGTACGCCGAGTGGCCGAGCGACATGCAGCGCATGATCGGATCGAACGAGCGCGAGATCCGGTTCACGTTCTACTACAACTGACGACGGAAAACTTCACCCGGGCGTTCGTCCCGAAACCCTTTGCCCCTGCAAACGAGAAACCGCTAAGACCTGCGACGGCGTATGCTGCAACTGCTTCGGGAAGGCAATCCGTTCATCTGGATGCTCATCGTCACGTCCGTTGTGGCGCTGGCCATGATCATCGAGCGGGCGGTGGCGCTGCGGTGGGCGCGGATCATCCCGCCGAAGCTGCTGGACGAACTCGACCACTTCCGCCGGGGCGGCGCGGCGGCCGCGCTCGAGCGCGCTTCGCTCCAGTATGATTCGCCGCTCGGCCGCCTCCTTCGGCTCGGCCTGGAGAGCGCATCGCGCCCGCGCGAGGAAAGCCGGGATGCAATCGAAACCCGCGCGCGCCGCGAGGTGTCCCGTCTCGAGCGCGGCATCGTGGTGCTCGAGATCATCGTGGGCATCGCCCCGCTGCTCGGGCTGGTCGGCACGATCGACGGCCTGATCGTCCTGTTCGGCGACCTCTCGAACATGGGGCTCGGCGACAGCACCGTCTTCGCGCGCGGCATCGCGATCGCGCTGAACGCGACCCTCCTCGGACTCCTGATCGCGATCCCGTCGCTCATCTTCTGGAGCTACTTCAGCCGGAAGGTGGAGAGCATCGCGATCGAAATGGAGGCGGCGTGCACGGAGCTGCTGGAGCACCTCTACCCGCGGGGAGCGCAGGCGCAGTCCGAAACCCCGCACGCCTCACGCTAGCCATGCGCTTCACCCAGGGCAGGCGCCGCGCGGCGCCCTCGATCATCATCGTGTCGCTGATCGACGTGCTGCTCGTCGTGCTGATCTTCCTCATGGTCACCACCACCTTCCGCAACACGCCCTCGGTGAAACTCGTCCTCCCCGAGGCGCGGAAGGCGGAGCGCCCGGGCGCATCCCGCGACCGGCTCGTGGTCACGATCTCGACGTCGGAGCCGCACCTGTACCTCGACACGGAGCCGATCACCTTCGAGCGCCTGGGCGAGGAGTTCGCCTCCGCGTACGCGCGCGACACGAACCTCGCCGTGAGCATTCGTTCGGATCGCGGTGCGGCCGTCGGCGAGGTCGTGCGGGTCATGGACGCCGCGCGGGGGACGGGCTTCCGCACCGTGGACCTCGTGGTGAACACGCCGGGCGGGGCGGGCGGTGGCGCATCCGACTGAGCCGGGCGGCTCGTTGCCCGGGCGGAGGGAGGCTCAGCTTCGGGCCGCGAGAAATGCGCGCAGCCGTTCCGCGGTGCTCCCGCCGAACCCGGGAACCTCCGCAATCTCCTCGGCGCTTGCGCGCTTCAGGCGCTCGACCGAACCGAAGCGCTTCAGCAGGGCCTGCTTTCGCGCCTGCCCGATGCCGGGAAACTCGTCGAGGATGCTCTCGCTGATGCGCTTGAGGCGAAGCTGCGCGTTGAATGTGTTCGCGAAACGATGGGCCTCGTCGCGGACGCGCTGGAGCATCTTCACCGCGGGACTGTCGAGCCCGAGGCGGAGGGGTTCCTTCCGGCCGGGCAGGTGGATCTCCTCGTGCTCCTTGGCCAGTCCGATCACCGGGATGTGCTGCAGTCCCAGCCGCGTGAGTTCCTCGACCGCCGCGTTGAGCTGCCCCTTGCCGCCGTCGATTAGGATCAGGTCGGGAAGGCGGGGCTTCACCGGTGGCCTGGGCACCCACGGCGCGGCGAGCTCGGGGCTCGCGGTGGGAGGCGCTTCGCTTTCCTCCGGCGCGGGATGGTCCGCGACGGTCGCGGGTGCGCGGCGTGCGGCGGCGGCGGCGATCGCCGCCGCGTC
Organism: uncultured Verrucomicrobiota bacterium; assembly: GCA_964389135.1. Classification (GTDB taxonomy): domain Bacteria; phylum Verrucomicrobiota; class Verrucomicrobiia; order Limisphaerales; family CAIMTB01; genus CAIMTB01. Next base: position 124,177 of record CAYMDA010000012.1, read on the forward strand.
CGTGTCATGCCGCGGGCGCCGCCCCGCATACGCGGCGCTGACGTCGTCCACGGCGCGCTGGAGCTCCTCGGGACCGGCCTCGCCCCCCGAGGCATCGGGCTCCCCGGCTGCGCCCGGGGGGTGAACGCCTCCGCCGCCGGCAACCGCGACCGGCCGGCCGGCCTGCACCTCCTTCAGAAGGCGCGAGTACCGGCGGCGCACCGTCTCGGCCATGCACGCGAAGTCGTCCTGCCGGGTGACCGACCGCATCTTGAAGCGGCGATAGTTCGCGCGGTCGGGACGGCCGTGCCAGAAACTGACCATTGAGGCGACCATGAACGTTCCGCTGATGTTCGAGATGTCGAAGCCCTCGATCCGGGCGGGCGGCGCGGGGAGGTCGAGCACGCGCGCCAGCTCCCGCAGGTCGGCTTCCGGGTTGATGGCGACCGGCAGCTTGTAAGGAATGCGCTCGAACTTCTCGGTCTTCTGGGTGGTTCGCCGCAGGTCCGCGATGGCGTCGCGAAGCTGCGCCGCCTTCTCGAACTCGAGGCGCGCGGCGGCCTTGCGCATCTCGTCTTCGAACTCGGCGATCAGCTCGTCCGTCTGCCCCGCGAGGAAATCGCACGCCGCACGGACCTGAGTCAGGTACTGCTCGCGGGAGACGTTCCCGATGCAGGGCGCGGTGCAGTACTTGAGGTTGGCGTAGAGACAGTGGCGGTAGTCCGCCTCGCCCGGCGTGAGGGGGCGGCACCCGCGCAGGTTGAACCTGCGCCGGACCGCCGTGAGCGCGCGGCGCACCGACCCGGAATGCGCGAACGGGCCGAAGTACACGCTGCCGTCGTCCTGCCGGAGGCGCGTGAGCGTGAAGCGCGGGATCGGGTCGTTCAGGTTGACCTTCAGCAGGAGGAACCGCTTGTCATCGCGGAAGTCGATGTTGAACCGCGGCTGGAACTCCTTGATCAGCTTCCCCTCGAGGAGCAGGGCCTCGGCTTCGGAACGGACCACGTGCCAGTCGAAGTCATGGATGGAATCGACCAGGGCGTTCAGGCGAAGGTCCCACGCCATGCGCCGCGAGGGCTGAAAGTACGTGCTGACGCGCTTGCGCAGGTCGCGCGCCTTGCCGACGTAGATCACGCGCCCGAAGCGGTCCTTGTGCAGGTAGATCCCCGGCCTGTGGGGGACCTGCGACAGCTTGCTTCGAATGTGTTCCGTGACGGGCACGCGAGGAACATGCGGAGCGAAGCCGAGCGGGCGCAAGCCGCACGACCCCGGGCGGCCGGGCCGCGCCCCCGCCGGGCGGGGCGTCGTCCCCGGCGAGCCTTGATCGATGGCGCGCCGTCGCGGATGCTCGGCGTTCTATGGCGCGGCGACAGTATCCGTTCCACCTCATCGAACCGAAATGGCAGCGTCGCTGGGAGGACCAGCAGACCTTCCGGGCATGGAATCCCGGGGAAACGCTGCCGTCGGACCATCCGTTCGCGGTCCGCCACGGCCTCGGTGGACGCACCGTCTCCCGGCAGGAGCTGCCGCCGAAGTACTACATCCTCGACATGTTCCCGTACCCGTCGGGCGCGGGACTGCACGTCGGCCACCCCGAGGGTTACACGGCGACGGACATCCTCGCCCGCTATCGCCGCGCCGCCGGCAGGCATGTGCTGCATCCCATGGGCTGGGACGCCTTCGGCCTGCCCGCCGAGCAATACGCCATCCGCACGGGCCAGCACCCCAGGAAAACCACCGAGGCGAACATCGCGACCTTCCGCCGCCAGATCCGGAGCCTCGGCTTCAGCTACGACTGGACCCGCGAGATCGACACCACCGATCCCGACTATTTCCGCTGGACGCAGTGGATCTTCCTCCAGCTCTACAACGCGTGGTTCGACCCCGAAGCGGGCCGGGCACGCCACATCGACACATTGCCCTATCCGCCCGAGCTTCAGGCGCCCGACACGCCAGGCGCCCGGATCTCTCCCGAGCTCGAGGCCGCGCGCCGCGCCTATCGCGATTCGAAGCGGCTCGCGTACGTGGCGGAGGCGCCGGTCTGGTGGTGCGAGGCCCTCGGGACGGTGCTCGCCAACGAGGAGGTCATCGACGGCCGCAGCGAGGTGGGGGGACACCCCGTCGAGCGCCGGCCCATGCGCCAGTGGATGCTCCGCATCACGGCCTACGCGGAGCGGCTGCTCAAGGACCTCGACACGATCGACTGGAGCGATTCGCTGAAGGAAATGCAGCGCAACTGGATCGGCCGCAGCGAGGGTGCGGAGGTGGTGTTCCCCATCGACGGCCGCTCCGAGTCGGTCGTCGTGTTCACCACCCGCCCGGACACCCTCTGGGGCGCGACGTACATGGTGCTCGCCCCTGAACACGGGCTCGTGGACACCATCACCGCTCCCGAGCAGCGCGCCGCCGTCGCCGAGTACCGCGCCGCCGTCGCGCGGAAGTCCGATCTCGAGCGCACCGAGCTTGCACGCGAGAAGACCGGCGTCTTCACGGGCGCATACGCCGTCAACCCGGTGAACGGACAGCGGATCCCCGTCTGGATCGCCGACTACGTTCTCGCAAGCTACGGGACCGGGGCGATCATGGCCGTCCCGGCGCACGACACCCGCGACCTCGAGTTCGCGACCCGATTCAATCTCCCGATCCTCCAGGTCGTGGAGCCGCCACAGGGAATCGACTGGCGCGGCTTCGTGGATGACGGCGTCGCCATCCACTCGGCGAACGATGAAATCTCGCTCAACGGCCTGCCCACGCCCGAGGCCAGGCGGGTGGTTACTGAATGGCTCGAGCGGCGGGGTTTCGGCCGCCGCAAGATTCAGTACAAGCTGCGCGACTGGCTGTTCAGCCGGCAGCGCTACTGGGGCGAACCCTTTCCGATCGTGTGGCGCACGGACGAGCTCGGGAACTCCTACCACGCCGCCCTCCCGGAGGAGGATCTCCCGGTCCTTCCCCCGCCGCTCGACGATTACAAGCCGACCCCCGACGGCCGGCCACCGCTCGCGCGCGCCACGGACTGGGTCCGGCTGCCGGATGGTTCCGTCCGCGAGCTGAACACCATGCCGCAATGGGCGGGAAGCTGCTGGTACTACCTGCGGTTCACGGCGGCCCGCCACCCGGACCGGTTCACGGATGCCGAGGCCGAGGCGTACTGGATGGGCGGATCCGCGGGAAACGCGGGGGGCGACTCGGCAGGGGCCGCGGGGTCCGCCTCACCCGGGCCGCAGGGCGTCGATCTCTACGTGGGGGGAACGGAGCATGCCGTGCTTCACCTCCTCTACGCACGTTTCTGGCACAAGGTGCTGTTCGATCTCGGCCATGTCTCGACGCCCGAGCCGTTCTACAAGCTTGTCAACCAGGGACTGATCCTCGGCGAGGACGGCCAGAAGATGTCCAAGAGCCGCGGAAACGTGGTGAACCCCGACGAGATCCTGAGGGAGTACGGCGCCGACGCCTTCCGGCTTTATGAGATGTTCCTCGGGCCTCTCCAGGACACCAAGCCGTGGAGCACCAAGGGCGTCGAGGGCGTGTACCGGTTCCTCGGCCGCGTGTGGCGCCTCTTCATCGACGAGGCTTCCGAGAAGGATTTCGAACAGGCGCTCACGCTCGCCGACGGGGACGCCCCGTCCCAGGCAGCGCTGCTCGACAGGCTGAGGCTCTCGGCGGCGATCGTGGACGAGGCGCCGACCCGCGACCAGCTGCGCTCGCTGCACGCCTGCATCCGCAAGGTGACGGACGACCTCGAGGGGATGCGGTTCAACACCGCCATCGCCGCCATGATGGTGTTCGTCAACGAGGCGACGGCATGGACCGTTCGCCCCGTGTCGGTGCTGAGGACCTTCCTGCAGCTCCTCGCGCCCTTCGCGCCGCACGTGTGCGAGGAACTCTGGGAACGGCTCCACCGCCACGCGGGGCGGCCCGCGCCGAACCTCGCGTACGAACCATGGCCCGCGTACGATCCGCAACTGCTCGTCACCGACACCCTCGAGATCCCCGTGCAGGTGAACGGGAAGCTCCGCGACGTGATCCGCGTGCCCGCGGAAGCGGGCAGGGACGAGGTCGAGGCCGCGGCGAAATCCGCGCCGAAGGTTCAGGCGTTTCTTGCCGATAAGACTGTCAGAAAGGTGATCGTGGTCCCTCGCAAGCTGGTGAACCTCGTCGTGGGCTGAATCCCGGTGGGATGGAAGGCCGGGCGGGGCAGGCGCGGGGGGATGGAATTGCTCGTGAGAAGCGGGTGAGGCCATTGCCGCGGAGCCGCGGGTCTGATACAGTCCCGCTGTGCTCCAGTTGAGCCAGCAGCAAAGGAAGGTCCTGGCGACCGTCCTCCTCCTGCTGTTGGTGGGATGGGGAGTGAAGGCATGGCGCCTGGGGCACGAGCCGATGGGACCCCGCCCGGAGGCACAACTGACTGATGCAGAACCCGAGCAGTTTTGAAGTCATCGTCGAGCGGATCGTCCACAAGGACCCTCGATATCATCCCGACGCCTACGATTTCATTCGGGAGGCACTCAACTACACGCAGCAGCACGTCGTTCGACGGCCGGGAAACGTGCCGCGCCATGTGAACGGACAGCAGTTGCTCGAGGGCATCCGCGCCCTCGCGCTGCGCGAGTTCGGTCCCATGGCGAAGACCGTATTCGAATCCTGGGGAGTGCGACGGTGCGAGGACTTCGGTGAAATCGTGTTCAACCTCGTGGACCACCGGTTCCTGCGGAAAACCGAGTCGGACCAGCGCGAGGATTTCCACAACGGCTACTCGTTCGACGACGCCTTCGTGGAGCCGTTCCTGCCCGCGTCCAAACGCGGCGCGAAACGGAACGCGGCGGTGAAGTCCCAGGCCGGGGCCGAGGACGCCTAGCCGCCGACGCGGGCGGGGAGCCCGCGGAACATTTCCGGAGGCCTTTCGCCGCCCGGTCGGGCCGCCTTCACCCGGCCGAGTCAGCCCTTCGTCTGCGCCTCGTCAAGGTTGAGCAGCACGTTCGCCACGAGCTGCCACGCCGCCAGTTCCGCGCAGTCCGTCCCCTCCGCCGGGGCGGGGAGTCCCACCTTCACAAACGCCTCGGCGGCCTCGGGTTGCCGCCGGTAATGCTCGAGACCCGCGCGGTAGAGCTCCATCAGGCGCGCGAATTCCTCCGAAGACGGCGCCCGGGCGAGCGTCCTCTGGAAGGCGTAGCGCATCCGGACCTCCGGTTCGCCGCCGTGCTCCATCACCGCCCGGGCGAGACCGCCCGCCGCCACGACGAAGGCGGGGTCGTTCAGCGTCACCAGCGCCTGCACGGGCGTGTTGGACCGGGAACGGCGCTCCGTGCAGACCTCGCGGCTGGGCGCGTCGAATGCGAGGAACGACGGATACGCCGCCGTGCGCCGCCAGAACGTGTACAGACCGCGCCGGAACTGATCGCCCTTCCGGCTCTCCTGCCACCGGTCCGAGCTGTAGGGGTTCGCCCAGACGCCCTCCGGCTGGTAGGGCATCACGCTGGGTCCGCCGATCCGCCGGTTCAGGAGCCCCCCCACCGCGAGCGCGTTGTCGCGAAGCATCTCCGCCTCCATGCGGAAACGCGGACCCCGCGCGAGCAGTCGGTTGTACGGATCGCGCTCGAGCAGCTCCGGATCCACCTCGGACGACTGCCGGTACGTCGCCGAGTGAACGATCAGCCGATGGATGTGCTTCATGGACCATGCCCTCGGGGATGTCTCTCCCGGGGCCGCCGCGGACGGCTCCATGAACTCGCACGCCAGCCAGTCCAGCAGGTCAGGGTGCGACGGCAGCTCGCCCTGGCTGCCGAAATCCTCGCTGGTCTCCACGATGCCGATGCCGAAGTACGCCGCCCAGATGCGGTTCACCGTGACCCGTGCCACGAGCGGGTTCTCCGGCGAAACGAGCCACCGCGCGAAGCTCAGGCGATCCACCGGCTCGCCCTCCGGGAACGGATGGAGCACCCCGGGAACGCCGGGCTCCACCTTCTCGCCCGGGTCCAGAAAGTTCCCGCGGTTCATCACGTGCGTCTCGCGCGGTTTCTCCACGGCGGCCATGACGAGCGTCGTCGCGATGTCGCGCGGAAGCTTCCGGCGGAGCGCCTGGAGTTCCTCGCGGATCGAGTGCAGCTCGGGCGCGATCGAACGATAGTGCGCCGCAAGCGCCTCGCGGTCCTTCTCCGTGCGTTCCGACGCCGGGCGCGCGAGCACTTCCCGCAGCCGGGGGGGGACCGCGGCCCAGCCGGCGTGCTCCTCGCGGGGCAGGGAACTCGCCGACAGACGCACGCGCCCGAGCAGGTGACGGGCCCGGCTTGACTGCTGGTGGAGCACGACGCGCAGCTCGCCGCCCTCCGGAAGGATCACGGGCGTCTCCGCCACGAACACCGCGTGACGCGCGACACGGTTCTTCTCCTCGAACGCCGCGACCGCCCATCCGGAGTTCGCGTTCTCGTCGATGGCGGCGGCGACCCCGTAGCCGGGCATCTCGAAATCCGCGTAGGCGAGATTGAACCGGATCGGGTGCGGCGTGCCGTCCGGCTCGTGAACCGTCGCGGCGAACGTCGTGAGCGTGAAGTCGCTTTCGTCATGGCGACCCGGCCCGCCATGGGGCAGGCGGTCGTCGAGGAGCGCCTCGAGCCGGATCGCGCTCAGGACGCCGGGGGCCGGAGCGAAGTCGATGTGGTAGTTCGCGTTGTCCGGAAGATCGCCCGTGGAAAGGAGGGACCCGTCCTCCAGCGGTTCGAGGACCACGCCGTCGGTGGCGCTGTGGCGGATCGGTTCCAGCGGCTGCCATGCTTCGGGGCGCGCCGCCTGGTTGGCCTCGATCCTCGAGATCCAGCCGTCGAGCGCCGCGTCGAGTTCCGGCGTCTGCGTGTCGAGCTTCGCCTGGAGCCGGTCGATCTGCTCCTGCACCCGGGCCTTCTCGGCCGCCTGTTCGGGGGTGGGCAGCTCGAGAACCGGATCAAGGGTGCGGCCGCGGTCCCTGGTCTGGTTGAAGATGGCGAACACCTCGTAGTACTCCTTCTGGGTGAAGGGGTCGTACTTGTGCGTGTGACACTGGGCGCAGCCGAAGGTGGTGCCCATCCACACCTCGAACGTGGTGTTCACGCGGTCGACCACGGCGGCGACGCGAAATTCCTCGTCGTCCGTGCCGCCCTCGGTGTTCGTCATCGTGTTTCGATGAAAGCCCGTGGCGATGAGCTGGTCGCGCGTCGGGTTCGGGAGCAGATCGCCTGCGAGCTGCTCGATGGTGAACTGGTCGAAAGGCATGTCGGCATTCAGCGCGCGAATCAGCCAGTCGCGCCATGGCCATGCGGAGCGGCGCGCATCCGCCTCGTACCCGTTGGTGTCGGCATAGCGCGCCATGTCCAGCCATGGGCGGGCCCAGCGCTCCCCGTACGCGGGGGAGGCAAGGAGGCGTTCGACGAGGCGCTCGTATGCATCCGGGCGCTCGTCGTTCACGAATTCGCGCACCTCCTCGACCGTGGGCGGCAGCCCGGTGAGGTCGAGGCTCACCCGGCGGATCAGCGTTTCGCGAGGGGCCGGGGGGTTGGGCGTGATCCCCTCCCGCTGCAGCCGGGCCAGGACGAAGGCGTCGATCGGGTTTCGAACCTCCACACCAGGAGCGGAGACCACCGCCGGAACCTCCGGGCGCTCCGGCTTTCGATAGGCCCAGTGGTGCTCGTATTCGGCACCCTGTTCCACCCAGAGGGTCAGGAGCTCGATCTGCCTCGGGTCCAGATCGAGCCCGCTGTCGGGCGGAGGCATCCGTTCGCCTGCATCCGTGCTGCGGATGCGCCGCACGAGCTCGCTGGAATCCGGGTCGCCCGGGACAATCGCGGCAGTCCCCGAGCGGTTCGTCCGGATCGCGTGCTCCCGGACGTCGAGGCGAAGCCGTGCCTTCCGGGCCTCCTCATCCGGCCCGTGGCAGGTGAAGCACGCCTTCGAAAGGACCGGCCTGATGTCCCGGTTGAATTCCACCGGCTGGGCGGACACGGATTCGGCAGGGGCCGCCGAGCCGGCCGTGAGGAGCAATCCCATCACGAGCGACCGCGCCATGCGGCGTTCGCTCCAGACTCGGATCGGGAAAGGACTCCGGACGCGGGACATGCGGGCAACCTACGGTTTCCATGGGTGCCGCTCAAGCGAACGGTGACACGCCCGCAACGGCCGCCGACGCCGGACCGATCCGGGCCCTGACGGCCCCCCCGTCCTCGATTTCCGGTCCCGTCGGGGATTCATTCAGGCTGGCGCGACCCTTCCGAAGGCTGTATCCCGCCCACCGGCCCTTATGAGCTCCTCACGTCGCGCGCGCTCCCGCCGAAACCGCCGGGTCCTCGGCAACATCATCGTCGTACTCCTCGGAATCATCGCCCTCGTGCTCCTCGTGGGACTCTTCCTGCCCCGCACCTACCGGGTGGCCCGTCACATTGAGATTCGCGCCGATCGCGAGGTGATCTTCGAGGACCTCGCCCGCGTGCGGAACTGGCCCGAATGGACGGTCTGGAACGCCGGCAAGGATCCCACGATCCAGTTCAGCTTCGGCGACATCGAATACGGCGCGGGCGCGGCATATCGCTGGCACGGGCAGGAAGTCGGGGAGGGCCAATTGACGCTGACCTCCGCCGATCCCGCCACCGGAGTCGAGTACGAGGTCGAGTTCCGCGGAGGCCGCTGGCGCTCCAGCGGAAGCCTCACCTTCAGTGAGACCGACGGCATGACGCGCGTCGATTGGGTGGATCAGGGCGAACTGGGGAAGAATCCCGTCAATCGGTACTTCGCGCTCTTCATGGAATCCATGATGGGACCCGACTTCGAACGGGGCCTGACCAACCTGAAATCCCGCGCCGAAGCCCGCGAGGGCGACGGCTCGAACAACCCGGGCTGAAGCAGGACCGCCCCGAGGCCGTTGCAGAGGGGCAGCCCGCCGCCCGCTACTTCAGATTGAGCGCGATCTGCTTCTCGATCTCGGCGGCAAGCTCGATATCGGGGGCGCCGCTCTTCGTGCGGGCCTGGACCGTGACACCCGTCAGGCTGGGCTCGAACTCGGTGAGCCGGACGTACACCGTGCGTGTGTCGATCTTGCCGACCAGGACGCGATTGACGATGTCGTCGCTGGCCAGCGTGCCGTTGTACTGGAGGACCTTGCGTGCGGCGTTCTGGACCTGCTCGAGGCTGCGCTCGTACTGGCCGCTGATCTTGTCCTTGCTGAACGGAACACCAGCCTTCGAACGCTGGTCGAGCGTGCGATAGCACCCCGGTGCGGTGACAACCAGAGCTGCAAGCAGGACCCATGCGACCGCGACATTCTTCATGCGCGGCATGCAATCAGAACGTTCGCGGGGCTTCAAGGGGCATTGGATTATGCCAGGCGCCGGAGGGATCGCGGCGTTGCCCGGGATCAGGAATTCTCGCGAGGCTCGACAGCCGACCCCGCTCTGGTACAGTGCCGGGGCCATGCGCAAGGCCGGCTCAGGTGGCCATGCCTTCGCAGCCCCGTGGAGAGGTGGCTGAGTGGTCGAAAGCGACGGTTTGCTAAACCGTTGTACGGGTAAAACCGTACCGGGGGTTCGAATCCCCCCCTCTCCGCCAGTCTCGCTTCTCCTGCACCGGCCCTCGGCGCTCCCACCTGAAAGCCGCTCAGGCTTCGACGGACGCACTGCCCGCACGACGGCGCCATGCCGGATGCTCCCGGGAACGTCGCCCCCATCGCTTCCGGGATTGCGGACCACCGCCGGCGGCACCGCAACCCCGGCGGCGGATCGTGCGAACCACGCCGGGTCCCGTTCGGCGCATTCCGCCTTCCCGGATGAAGGGAATCACGGGATCCAGCGGTGCGTCGCAGGTCAGGTCTCCTTGGAGTGGGCGCATCGCGGCCGCCGCGGGCCGTCCCTGGGCAGGGCCGTTCGCGGAGGAGCCGGAGTGCCCCCCTGAATCGCCGACGCCTCGCCTCGCCAGACCCCTTTGGAGGCATTGGAGCGCACACCCGGCCCGTGGATGCTGGGCGCATCGTTCGGGTGATCAAACGCTTCCAGTGAAGACTATCCTCCGCACCGGCCTCGGTGCATGCCTGTCCCTGTTTCTTCTTTGGATTTCGGTTCCGGCGGGAGCGGCCGCGGCGGACAATCCGTTCATCGGCATCTGGGTGCTCGATGAGGGCTTCCAGGTCACGGAGCTGGTGCTGCGATCGGACGGGCGTTACCACCTCGAAACCCGGAGCAGCGATCCCGAATGGGCCTTCTCCATGACGGAGCGCGGTCTCTACGCGGTGGAAGGATCCACGTTCACCCTCGTGCCCTATGAGTACCTCGGCGAGCCCTCGGGGAGGGACTATGTGCACACGCTCTCCGCCGGAGTCCTGACCCTGGTCCGGGTGGAGTTCGAAATCACCCAGACATTCCAGTTCAAACCGGGATCCAGGGAGGAGGTGCTCGCGAAGGAGGACGTGCGACGCGACCTGACCGGCACCTGGGGAAGGCACATCGACTTCTGGGGGCGCGTGGAGTACACGTTCAGGCCCGGAGGCTACTATTTCAGGAAGGAAACCCCTGAGGACGAACAGTTCCCGCCGCAGTACACCCGAGGCCGCCACGAGGGTGACCGGGACTTCGTCGTGATCCAACCCTACAGCGGCATCCCGGTGCGGTATGAGCTCGATTTCTACGGCAACACGGTGACGCTCGTCAGGCAGGAGGATACCTACGGCGAATTCGCAACCTACGAGCTCGTGGCGGGTTCCCGCGAGTCGGTGCAGGCGAAGGCCGCGGAGGCGCTCGAGTTCCTCGGTGATCCCCACTGGGCGGTCGGCCTTTGGGAAATCCGCGACGGATACCAGGAGACAGACCTCGTGCTGCGCCCGGACGGATACTATTCGGCGACGAATCACACCGAGATCCTCCGGGGCGTCGTCCGCGGCCGCTATGTCATCGAGGAGGACACGATCCGGCTCATGCCTTTCCCGGGTCAGGGCATTTACTCAGGCAACAATGGTGAGTTCGGAAAGGTGGAGCGGGTGCGCACACTCGACTACTACGACGGGGAACTGCAGTTCATCGACCTGGAGGCGCTCTCCCAGTGGGTGACAATCGCGCGCAAACGCGCAGGCAGTCAGGAGGTGGTCATGGCGAAGGTGGCGCAATCGCAGGCGGATCGGGAGCCGGATGACTGGCACGTCGGCATCTGGGAGGTGAATGACCCGGCGGGGTGGATGGAGTTCACGTTCCGGCCGGACGGACGGTACATCGCCATGGCGGGCAACCGCGGCGTGCCCCACGAGGTCGAGCGCGGCCGCTACCGATTCACGAGCGGGAAGGTCACGCTGGCGCCCTATCCGGGACTTGCCCTCGCGCAGCCCCGCGGCTTTGACCTCGACTACCATGACGGAGACCTCTTCCTCGCCGGCGACTCCCAGCGGCTCGTGGTCGCAAGGAAGAAGCCGGGATCCGCCGCGGAGGTGATTGAGAAAACCTTCGATCCGGTCTCCATGAAGGGCGAGCGAGGCTCGATTCTGGGCCTGTGGACGGCGAATCTGCCGGGGCAGTACGTCGAGCTGGTCTTCCGCGAGGATGGCCAGTTCCGCCTGAGCCGCTGCGCCAACGATCAGGTGAGCCATGACTACGGATTGTATTCGGTGAACATGGCCACGCGGTCGCTCGTGTATGACTCCCGTTTCATGGTTGTTCAGAACCAGGGCCTGGATTTCTACGGCGACACGCTGACAATCCATGGCGGCACGCGCCCCCCGAGCACCTTCACGGTCAACCTGGGCACCGTGGACGCCGCCATTGAGGCTTCCTACGCGGCGGACGCCCAGGAGGCGCTCGTGGATGCGCAGTGGGCCGCCCGCGTTCCCGTCGGACCGCGGGATCCCAACACGGTGCACACCCCCGCCGGCGATATCCCCGCGGATCCCAACCCCGGCAGGATCTATCCAAACCCCGTCGTGTTCACGGAGTTCGAGTTCTATCGGAAGCTCATCCCCGGGTTCGTGTATTTCAACGACGCGGGGACGATCCGGAGCGTGCCGGTGGTGAACTCGCGCGAATGGTACTTCTTCCCGACCGGCCGGGTGCTGGTCCGATTCCGCAATCATCACGCCGGCCCGTTCTATCCGCACACGTTCGAGGAGAAGAGTGACTCATGGGGCGCGTACCGTGTGGCTCCCCGCCCGGACCTCGAGGACATCCTCCACATCTACGCCGACAATGTGGTGTACATCGAGAGCGACCTCGGCGAGGAGGTGGAAATGACCCTCGAGGACGGCCGGCGCCACCTCTTCTGGGAGAAGGATTTTCAACGGCTCGGCGACTGGGCCGCCGAGGAGAAGCCGATTCCCTGTGAACTGCCGGAGAACGGCGACGGGAGACTCCTGAACACGGGCGTGTCGTTGTCCACCGCGATCGAGCCGGACGAGATTCCCGATCCCGCGCAGTTGGCAATTTCGCTGTCGAGACCCGAGGACGGCTTCGTCCGCGTTCGAGGGACGGCGCCCTCCGCGGCGAAACTCGTCATCGAACGCCGCGGTGGTCTCTCTCCCCAGACCCCATGGCAGGCCATGCAGACCAACAGCGTGGCCGCGGGGCCGTTCGAGTTCGCCGTTCCCCAGGCGAGCCCGGCGTGCGAGTTCTTTCGCGTCCGGGTTGACTAGCGACCCCGCATGCGGGCCGGTCCTCCGGATCGCGCGAGGGAACGCCGGGGAGTTCACGGTGTCACGACGGGCCGGGGGCCGCGCCGCCCGCGGCCGGATGAAGGGGCGGAGGCCGGCGGCCACGCCGCGGCGCGCCCGCAATCGGGATGTATTCCAGCTCCCGGCCGAAGGCGACGCAGCGCAGAAGCAATCCTCCACGGCTCATGTCGCCGCGCCCGACGAACTCCCGCGGAAACAGCAGGCGCGGTCCGAGGATGGGCAGGAGTGTTTCGACGTACTTCGTCGAGGCGATGCTTCCCAGCAGGACGACCTCGCAATCCGGAATGGCCGCGAGCGGCCCGACCGATCGCCGGAGCGCCCCGGCGAATCGGGCATCGGACACATCCACGGGAACGGAGGCGAGTTCCGCGAGGGTTTCAGCGCCGATGGGAACATCGGGCGACAGCAGGCCGCGGCTGGGCGTGATCACGTGAATGCCCGAAACGTCCGGAGGCGGACGTTGAAAGCGCCGGGCGTAGGCGAGTTTCCCCCGGAAGTAGAGGCCGCTGCAGAACGCAAAGACCTGGCCGAGAGTCGCGGTTCCCGAGCTCAGGCTGCGGGCGAGCTCAAATTCCGCCCCCGGCCGCAGCAGAAGGCGGGCTCGCTTGCCGCTCGCACGGGCCGGCGACAGAAGAAACACGCGATGCACGGTGTGGGGTAGCCCGGGCATGGCCGTTCCGCAACTCGGCGGCACGGCGTGAGTCGGATTCCCTGGGTTCCCGGACCGGTGCGCACGCGCCCGGCGCGCGCCTTGACGTCCCGTCCTTCGGTGCCATAGCAGCGCCGTGCGGACGACGCCCCCGGACTCCAGCCCGCCGCGCGCGGCCGAAGCGCTTCATCCCGTCCGATGAGCCAGATCCGCATCGGCATCTCCGGGTGGAACTATCCTCCGTGGCGCGGCGTCTTTTATCCCGCCGGACTCGCCCGGCGCCGCGAGCTCGAGTTCGCCTCGAGACAGCTCAATTCAATCGAGATCAACGGCTCGTTCTACTCGCTCCAGCGCCCCGAACACTATCGGGCATGGCATGAGGCCACACCGGATGACTTTGTCTTTGCCGTGAAGGGTGGGAGGTTCATCACCCACATGAAACTCCTCAGGGACGTGGAGGTCCCGCTCGCGAATTTCTTTGCGTCCGGGGTGCTGTGCCTCGGCCGGAAACTGGGCCCGATCCTCTGGCAGCTCCCACCGAGATTTCCCTTCGATGCCGGGCGGCTGGCCGCATTCTTCAGGATGCTCCCCCGTGACACGGCCGCGGCCGCGCGGCTCGCGAGGGGACACGATCAGCGGGTCGCGGGACGGGCATGGACGCGATCCGGGCATCGGATCCCGTTGCGGCACGCGCTGGAGGTGCGGCATCCGTCCTTCGCGGTTCCGGAGTTCATTCAGCTCCTGCGCGAGCATCAGATCGCGGTCGTCGTCGCCGACACCGCCGGCCGGTGGCCCCTGATCGAGGATGTGACGGCCGATTTCGTGTATGTGCGACTGCATGGGGACAAGGAGCTGTACGTGAGCGGTTACACGGACGAAGCGCTGAAGCACTGGGCGCGGCGGGTTCGAGCCTGGACGAGGGGCGGAACCACCGCCACCGGCACGGCCCGGAGTTCCGGCCGCGATGTTTACGTGTACTTCGACAATGACGTGAAGGCCCACGCGCCGTTCGACGCCATGAGCCTCGCGCACGAGCTGGGGCTCGGGCCGGCCGTCAGCCGTCCGCCGAACCTCGGTGGCGGTCGGGAGACCGCCCGGCGGGATTGGCCGGGCTTCGCGCGGCCGCGGGCGGCCGCGGCGCGGCGGGCATCCCGCGACGATCCCGCAGGGGCGCGGTAAGGCGTGCATTGCGTCGCTGTTGGATCACAATCACGGCCATGAAGATGGAAGAGCCGCCCGTAAACCCGGACCTGGTTCCGGTGAAGAGCTTCCCGTACCGGGTGGAGGCGGAGCGCGCCCAGCAGGTGCTGCAGGCGGCCGGCATCGCGAGCCTCGTCCGGGGCGACGACGCGGGCGGATGGGCGCCGCACCTGAGCTTCGCAGGCGGAGGGGTGACCCTGTTCGTGGACCGGCAGGATTACGATCGGGCGACGGAGGTTCTCGAGCAGATCCAGGACGTGCAGGGCGAGGGCTGAACGGAACGCGCGGATTTGTGTCCGGAGGCGCCGGCCTCGTTCGTCGAGAGGATGATCGCGGCCGCGATGCGCGCGCCGCGCGAGAACCCACGAATACGAACACCGACCATGTCCTCCGAGAACCAGAACCGTGAGCTCGTGCTCACCCGCGTCATCGACGCGCCACGCGAGATGGTATACCGCGCGTGGACCGAGCCGGAGCTGCTGAAGCAGTGGTTCGCGCCGAAACCCTACACGACGCCCGTCGCCGAGCTCGACGTTCGCCCCGGCGGCTCGAACCACATCGTCATGCGCGGTCCCGACGGCGTCGATCTTCCAAACCGCGGCGTGTACCTCGAGGTCGTTCCGAACGAACGGCTCGTCGTCACGGACGCCTACGTCAGCGCATGGGAACCGGCGCTCAAACCTTTCATGACGCTGATCCTCACGTTCGAGGATGCCGGGGGGAAGACCAGGTATACCGCCCGCGTCCGGCACTGGACCGCGGCCGATCGCAAGGCCCACGAGGAAATGGGATTCCACGAGGGATGGAGCCGGTGCACGGATCAGCTCGAGGAACTCGTCCGGCGGATGGTCGGGACCGGGGCGGCCTCCGCGTCGGCCTGATCGCGTCCGAAGACACGCGGTTTCGAACCGCACCGGCAAGGGGAGGGATGCGTTCCCTCCCGATCGCGCGCGAATGCCGCCCGGTCGGCGGGATCCTGGGACGTCCCGTGGACATGAGGCGCGACGAGTGCCGGGGGGGGCCGCGGCGTGATGGCCGGGAGGGCCGCTCGCGCCGCCGCGACCTCGTGTCGGGGGAAGGTGATGCGTCGATGGGCCCGTCAGGCGGCCGCGGACGCCAGGCGCTCCTGGATCCGCCTGTTCACGGGGCACTCGTTCAGGGCGGGCCGGACCTCGATCGTGATGCCGTACTCGAGGGTCGGGCAGGATTTCGCGATGGCGACCGCCTCCTCGAGCGTGTGCACCGCGAGATGGAGGAATCCGCCGATCGCCTCCTTCGACTCGATGAACGGCCCATCCACGACGGCACGCGCGGAAACGATCGCGCCTTCACGCCCGATCGCCTGGCCCCCGCGGACCTTGCCGGCGGCGGCAAGGCCGTCGAACCATGCGTGGACGCGCTGCACGAAGCGCTCCAGTTCCTCCGTCGGAACGGAGTGATCCCAGTCCTCGCCTCGGAACAGGAGCAGGTAACCCGCGTGGTCGGAGCCATCGCGCGTCGGGAGAGAGCTTGTGTTGGCAGGCATACTCAATGGGACGACGATCGAGCCTGCCCCGGCGGGACATTCACGCCAGATTTTCGGGGAGCGGCCCCCGCTAGGCGTCCTGATCCTCGAAGTTGTGGTCCCAGACGGGATCAAGTCCGAGGTCCCGGATCATCTGGAGGTCCTCCTCGACGGGCCGGTTCAGCGTGGTCAGGTAGTTGCCCACCATCAGGGCGCTGGCGCCGGCGGCGAAGATCATGCTCTGCAGGTCGCGGAGACCCTTCGTCCGGCCGCCCGCCACCATGATCTCGCGGCGAGGCAGGATAAACCGGAAGCACGCGATCGTCTTGAGCACCTCCATGGGCTCGATGGGCGGCTGGTTCTCGAAGGGCGTCCCCGGAATCGGATTGAGAATGTTGATGGGCACCACGTTCGCTCCGACCTCGCGCAGCTCGAGTGCGAGGTCACAGCGGTCCTCGCGGGTCTCGCCCATCCCGATGATGCCGCCGGAGCAGATCCGGATGCCTGCATTCTTCAGGAGGCGGATGGTGCGCAGGCGATCGTCGAAGGAATGCGTCGTGCAGTGATTCGGGAAGAAGCGGCGGGAGCTCTCGAGGTTGTGCCCGTAGCATTCGACTCCGACCTCGCGGAGGCGGTCGGCGACGTGCTGGCTGCTGATCATCCCGAGCGAGACGTCGATGCGAACCTTGCCTTCCGACTTGAGCTGGCGCACGCGCTCGCAGACCTCGTCCAGCATCGGACCCTCCTTGAGTCCCTTCCATGCCGCGACGAGACCCAGCGCCGTGACGCCGTTGCGGGCCGCCTCCTCGACCGCCTCGAGCGCCGGCTCCGGATCGACGAAGCCATAGCGAGGGGCGGCCGTCTGGTAGAACGCCGACTGCGCGCAGAACTTGCAATTCTCGGAGCAGCCGCCCGCCTTCGCGTTCACGATCGAGCACAGGTGAATCTTCCTGCCCTTGTAGTGCTCCCGGATTCGATTGGCCCACGAGATCAGCTCGAAGATCTCCGCCGGACTTTCGAGGTGGAACAGGGCGAGCGCCTCGTCGCGCTCGATTTGGCCGCCGTCGAGCACACGCCGGCCGAGCTCCGAGATCAGGGCCGTGGAGGTTGCGTCAAGTAGCGTCGCCATGCTGGTTGACAGCGTAGGCGGCGCAGTCGGGGGGAGGGAAGGGGAAAGACGCCGGCCGCAGGCGCGCATTTCCCGTGACACGCGACCCGGCCCATCGGGAGATTGCGTCGGCCAAGATGGCGGATTCAGACGAGCATGTCCCATGGATGCGGCGCGCCCTGCGCCAGGCCCTCCGCGGTTACGGGGCCACGTCGCCCAACCCGATGGTGGGAGCCGTCCTCGTGAGGGACGGCAGGGAGATCGGGCGCGGCTGGCATCATGGCGCGGGATCGCCGCACGCGGAAGTCGAGGCGCTCGCCGATGCGCGGCGCCGCGGCGAGTGCAGCGCGGGCGCCACCCTGTACGTCACGCTCGAGCCGTGCAGCACGCACGGGCGGACGCCGCCCTGCACCGATGCCATCCTTGCCGCGGGCATCCGGCGCGTGGTTGTCGGCGCGACGGATTCGAATCCGCGGCACGCGGGGCGCGGGTTTGCCATCCTGCGCGAACGCGGTGTCGAGGTCGTTGAGGGCGTTCTCGCGCGGGAGTGCGCACGGTGGAACGAGGCGTTCAACCACTGGATCGTGAACCGAACACCGTTCGTGACGGTGAAGGCCGCGATGACGCTGGACGGCAAGATCGCCACGGCCAGCGGGGAGTCCCGGTGGATCACGAGCCAGCGGGCGCGCGCATGGGCCATGCGGCTTCGGGCGGGGATGGATGCCGTCCTCGTGGGAGTGAACACCGTCATCGCCGACAATCCGCGGCTCACCGTGCGCCGGGGGCATCGATCGGGGCTGCCGGGGCGCGCCGAACCCGGCGCGGACACGAGGGAGCGAGCCATCCGCCGGATCGTGGTGGATTCAATGGCGCGCACGCCGCCGGGCTCGCTCGTGATCCAGGACGGGCACGCGGCACGATGGACGACCGTGGTCGTGACGGAGGCCGCTCCCGCGGAGCGTGTCGAGCCACTTGCCGCGCGCGCCAGGATCCTCCGCGCGCCGGCTGATGGCGCCGGGCGGGTGGACCGCGCGTGGCTGCTCCGTTTCCTCGGGGAGGAGGGCGTGACGAGCCTGCTCATCGAGGGCGGCGGCGAGGTGAACGCATCCTTCCTCGAGGCGGGGCTCGTGCATCGCGTGGCGTTCCTCTACGCGCCGCTGGTGCTCGGCGGGCGCGACTCGCGAAAGGGCGTGGCGGGAAAGGGCGCGGAGAGGCGGGAGGAGATGATCGGGCTGGATGAGGTGGAATGGCGCGTCCTCGGCCCGGACATCCTCCTGACCGCCCGCGTCCGGCGGGCATCCGGTGGCGCGCCGGTGTAAAGTGAGTCCGCGATGTTTACGGGTATCGTCGAAGAGGCCGGCACGATCGAGCGGATCCGAAGGACGGAACGCTCGACGAGCCTGGAGGTCCGGGCGCGAACCTGCGCGCGGGGCGTGAAGGTGGGCGACAGCGTGGCGGTCAACGGGTGCTGCCTCACGGTCGTGAACGTGTCACGCGGAGCCCGCGGAGGCCTGCTGAGGTTCGATCTCCTCGAGGAGACGTGGCAAAGGACGAGCTTCGCGCGGCTGGGGGAAGGCTCCCTGGTGAACCTCGAGCGATCCCTGCGTGCCACGGACCGGCTGGGGGGGCACTTCGTGACCGGCCACATCGATGGAACCGGCGAGATCGTGCGCTGGGAACCCGCGGGCGCGGACCGGGTGCTGGAGGTGCGCCCCCCGCGCGAGCTGATGAAGTACCTCGTGGAGAAGGGATCCGTCGCGCTCGACGGAATGAGTCTCACGGTCGCCGAGGTGAAGGCCCGAACCTTCGTGATCTGGATCATCCCGCACACGCTCGAGGTGACGAACCTTCGCGAACGTCGCGCGGGCGACCTCGTGAACCTCGAGGCGGACCTGCTCGGCAAGTATGTCGAGCGGATCCTTGCCGCGCGACTCACTGGATCTCGGGCACCATCAGCTGCGGCCGTGCGGCCTCGCGCGAGTAGGGTTCGATGAGGCGCACCCGCATCGCGTTGATGGAGACCTCCTGACCGTTGGCGTCCTTGTACACGTAACGGCTGTCCACGAGGCGGGGTTTGCTGGCCGTGACGACGCGAGTGCCGTTGGTGAGCGTGATGACGTACCGGTTGGCGCAACCTGCGGCGAGGAGGAGGACCAGTGCAAGGGCGGCAAGGGAGGGGCGCGTCATGCTGGATCCGGTTGGGCTGCTGCCGGTTGGGAGGGTTGGAAGGCGAGGTTTGGTGCGCACGGCAGGACTTGAACCTGCACGGATTTCTCCACTACCACCTCAAAGTAGCGCGTCTGCCAATTCCGCCACGTGCGCAACGGGACGAAGATAGTGGGCGCCGGACGGCGCCCTTGCAAGTCGAATTCCCGGATTCGCTGAGGCAAGTCGAATCCGGGATGCGGATCAGCCGCCGCGCTGGCGGCGCTTGACCTTGAGCTGGGCCAGCGAATTGACGAGGGCCGCCTTGGCGGCGGAAACGTCGTCCTCGGCGAGCTGCTCCCGCAGCCGGGCCTCGGCGCGCTGGCGGGCCTCCTCGGCGCGGGATTCGTCGATGTCCTCGGCGCGGATGGCCATGTCGGTCATGACCGCCACGCGATCGGGCGTGATCTGGACGAAGCCCTCGCCGATGGCGAGATGATAGTCCTGGCCATTGCGCCAGGCGACGATCTCCCCGGCCTCGACCTGGGTGAGGAGCGGGACGTGCATCGGATAGATGCCCATCTCGCCCTCGACCCCGGGGATGGTGACGAGGTCAACGTCCTCGGAGTAGACCCGGGCTTCCGGGGTGACGATTTCGAGACGCAGCGTGGCGGGCATGGCGCGGGGCGCGTGCAGCGGGGTTCGAACGCTCAGGCCTCGTGGATCTCGTCGATCCCGCCCTTCATGTAGAAGTTGGCCTCGGGAACCTCGTCGTGCTTGCCCTCGAGGATCTCCTTGAAGGCGCGAACGGTCTCGGCGACGGGCACCTGCTTGCCGGGCCGCCCGGTGAACACTTCCGCAACCGAGAACGGCTGGCTGAGGAAACGCTGGATCTTGCGGGCGCGGAACACGGTGAGCTTGTCCTCGGGCGAGAGCTCGTCCATGCCGAGAATGGCGATGATGTCCTGGAGATCCTTGTAGCGCTGGAGCACGCGCTGCACGCCGCGCGCGACCTCGTAGTGCTCGCGTCCGACGATGTCGGGGGACAGCGCGCGGCTGGTGGAGGCCAGCGGATCGACGGCCGGATAGATGCCGAGCTCCGCGATGGAACGCTCGAGCACGATCGTCGCGTCGAGGTGCGCGATGGTCGTCGCGGGCGCGGGGTCGGTGAGGTCGTCCGCGGGGACGTACACCGCCTGGAACGAGGTGATGGAACCCTTCTTGGTGGAGGTGATGCGTTCCTGGAGGTCACCCATCTCCGCCGCGAGCGTGGGCTGGTAACCCACCGCGGAGGGCGTGCGGCCGAGCAGCGCGGACACCTCGGAACCCGCCTGCGAGAACCGGAAGATGTTGTCGATGAACAGCAGCACGTCCTGGTTGCGCTCGTCGCGGAAGTACTCGGTGATCGCGAGTCCCGAGAGGGCGACGCGCAGACGCGCGCCGGGCGGCTCGTTCATCTGGCCGTACACCAGCGCGATCTTCGATTCCTCGAGCTTCTGCTGCCGG